>CBDDSB010000027.1:0-83611 GCA_965233195.1 uncultured bacterium
CGACGGCCACGTCACCTTCCCGTACCTCTCGGACGGCATGTGGTTCATGACCCAGCACCGCCGCTGGGGCCTGCTCAAGGAGGACCCGGACTACCTGGCGATCGCGCAGAAGGTGAACCGCATCGACATCTACAAGCAGGCCGCCGCGCTGACCAAGACGCCGCTGCCGAAGGATTCGTTCCGCACCGCGAAGCTGATGGACGGCGTGGTGTGGGACGGCAGGGACGCGAAGAAGTACGCCGGCGGCTTCAAGATCCGGGTCGCCTAGGTGACCGCGGTCGCTCTCCGGAAAGTCGTGCCGCCCACCAGCCCTCCGCACCCGGCGGCGCGGAGGGAGATTCCGCCGCCGGTCGTGCGGCCGCGCAAGCCGGCGCCGGAATGGCTGATCACCGGGATCGCCTGGATCGCGGGCATCGCCCTGTTCGTCGTGGCGTGGGCGGCGATCGCCAAGTTCGGCGGCCGCATCCCCGATCCGATCATGGTGGGGAAGGCGGCGGCGAAGATCTTCGCCGACCCGTTCTACAGCAAGGGACCGAACGACCAGGGAATCGGCTGGAACGTTCTCTCCTCCCTCAGGCGGGTCGGCATCGGCTTCGGTCTCGCGGCGCTGGTCGGCATTCCGCTCGGCTTCGCCATCGGCAGGTTCCGTTTCCTGTCGGCGATGGCCGACCCGATCATCGCGCTGCTCAAGCCGGTGTCGCCGCTTGCGTGGCTGCCGATCGGCCTGCTCGTCTTCAAGGCCGCCAACCCGGCGGCGATCTGGGTGATCTTCATCTGCAGCCTGTGGCCGATGATCGTCAACACCGCGGTGGGCGTGCGCCAGATCCCCCAGGACTACCTCAACGTCGCGCGGGTGCTGAATCTCTCCGAATGGAAGGTATTTACCAAGATCCTGTTCCCCGCGGTGCTGCCCTACATGATCACCGGCGTGCGGCTCTCCATCGGCGTCGCCTGGCTGGTGATCGTCGCCGCCGAGATGCTGACCGGCGGCGTGGGAATCGGTTTCTGGGTGTGGGACGAGTGGAACAACCTCAAGGTCGAGCACATCATGATCGCCATCTTCACCATCGGCATCGTCGGCCTGGTGCTCGAACAGGGGCTGGTGCTGATCGCAAGGCGCTTCAGCTATGGATAAATATCTCAGCGTCGAAGCGGTCGGCATGTCGTTCGGCGCCTCGGAGATCCTCACCGGCATCGACCTCACCATCCGAAAGGGCGAGTTCGTCACGCTGATCGGCCATTCCGGCTGCGGCAAGAGCACGCTCCTCAACCTGGTCGCCGGGCTGATCAAGCCGACGCTCGGCGCCATCCTGCTCGCGGGAAAGCACGTCGACGGCCCGGGCCCGGACCGTGGCGTGGTGTTTCAGAACCATTCGCTGTTGCCGTGGCTGACGTGCTTCGAGAACGTGTATTTGGCAGTTGAACGAGTCTTCGCCGATAAAAGGCGGGAACGAACCCATACCGCCCTCGAGCTTGTCGGCCTGACGCACGCCGAGCAGAAGTATCCGCACCAGATCTCCGGCGGGATGAAGCAGCGCGTCGGCATCGCGCGCGCGCTGGCGATCGAGCCGAAGGTGCTGCTGCTCGACGAACCCTTCGGCGCCCTCGACGCGTTGACGCGCGCCACGCTGCAGGACGAGCTGATGCGCATCGTCGGCCAGACCGGGGCCACGGTGCTGATGGTGACGCACGACGTGGACGAGGCGGTGCTGCTTTCCGACCGCGTGGTGATGATGAGCAACGGACCCGCGGCGCGTATCGGCGAGGTCCTCGAGGTGCCCTTGCCGCGCCCGCGCGAGCGGCTCCGGCTTGCTCATGACCCGCGGTTCATGGATCTGCGCGCCGCTGTGCTCGAATTTTTGTATGCCAAGCAGGCAAAACTGAGAGCGGCTTAGTGAGCGAAATGAGGGGAAAGGTCTACCTCATCGGCGCAGGACCGGGAGACCCGCAGCTCATGACGCTCAAGGCGGCGCGCGCGCTCGGGCTCGCCGATGTAGTTCTGGTCGACGCGCTGGTGAATGGGGGCTGCCTGGCGCACGCGCGCTCGGACGCGCGCATCGTCGAAGTCGGGAAGCGCGCAGGCAGCGGCACCTCGCAGGCCTTCATCGAGAAACTGTGCATCCAGCACGCAAGAGCGGGGCAGACCGTCGCGCGCCTCAAAGGCGGCGACCCGTTCGTCTTCGGGCGCGGCGGCGAGGAGCTGCGCGCGCTGGTCGAGGCGGGCATCGAAGTCGAGGTCGTCCCCGGCATCACTGCCGGCACCGCCGTGCCGGCAATGCTCGGCATCCCGGTCACGCACCGCGATCTCGCGCACGGCGTTACTTTCATCACCGGTCACGGCGCGCATGTCGACTGGCAAGCGGTGGTGCGCTCGCGCACCACCCTGGTGATCTATATGGGGCTGAGAAACCTGGCAAACATCGCCGGCGCATTGAAGGCCGCAGGCATGGAGCCGACCACGCCGGCCTGCATCATCGAGAACGGCACCCTCGGCAACCAGCGACAGGTCATCAGTACGCTCGCCCAACTCTCCGGGGCGGGGTTCGAAGGACCCGCCGTCATCGTTATCGGCGCGGTCGTGGGCCTTGCTCAGGCAGGAGTCGAAGAGAAAGCGAGGGCCGCATGAGCGCGGTGTGTGCTTGCGAAAAACCAACCCCCCGCTCGCCTTCGGCTCACGGCCCCCTTATCAGGAGGCCAAGGCGATGAGAATCGTCGTCATCGGCAACGGCATGGTCGGCCAGCGCTTCCTCGAGAAGCTGGTGGCGCGCGGTGAAGCGCATGAGATCACGGTGTTCTGCGAGGAGCCGCGCCCGGCCTACGACCGCGTGCAGCTGACGAGCTTTTTTTCCGGCAAGACGGCCTCCGATCTGAATCTCGCGGACAAAAGCCTGCTTGAAAAAGCCGGCGTGACGCTGCGGCTCAACGATCCCGTCCTTTCGATCGATCCGATCGGGAAGGTCGTGCGCTCGGCGCGCTACCGGGCGGTGCCCTACGACAAGCTGGTTTTCGCGACCGGCTCCACGCCCTTCGTGCCGCAGGTAGCGGGTCGCGAGCGGCGCGACTGCTTCGTCTACCGCACGATCGAGGACCTCGAGGTGATCAGCGCCAGTGCCGCGCGTTCGAAGGTCGGTACGGTGATCGGCGGCGGGCTGCTCGGCCTGGAGGCGGCCAAGGCGCTGAAGGACCTCGGCCTCGAGACGCACGTGGTCGAGTTCGCCTCGCGCCTGATGACGCTGCAGCTCGACGATTCCGCGGGCCGGCTGCTACGAAAAAAGATTGAAGCTCTGGGCGCCACGGTTCATCTGCAAAAAAATACCAAGGAAATCACGGAGGGAACCGTCCGCAGGCAGAAGCTCGTGTTCGCCGACGGAACCGCCCTGGAGACCGACATCGTCGTGTTCTCGGCCGGCATCCGCCCGCGTGACGAGCTGGCCCGCGGCGCCGGCCTTGCGGTCGGCGAGCGCGGCGGCATCCGCATCAACTCGCATTGCCAGACCAGCAACCCCGACATCTACGCCGTTGGCGAGTGCGCGCTGTGGGAGGGTCGCATCTTCGGCCTGGTGGCGCCGGGCTATCAGATGGCCGAGGTCGCGGCGCGGCACATGGCGGGCGAAGCGCAAGTCCACTTCCTCGGCGCGGATCTCAGCACCAAGCTGAAGCTGATGGGGGTGGACGTCGCCTCGATCGGTGACGCCCACGCGGTGACGCCGCAATCGGTGAGCTACGTCTACACCGACGAGGTGATCTACAAGAAGCTCGTGGTCTCCGGCGACCGCAAGCAGCTCCTCGGCGCGATCCTGGTCGGCGACGCCTCGGAATACGGCACGCTGCAGCAAGCGGTGCTCAATGGGATGCCGCTTCCCGAGCACCCGGAAGAGCTGATCCTGCCCATGAGGACGTCCAAAGGCGGACTGGGTGTGGATCGGCTGCCCGACGCCGCGCTCGTCTGCTCCTGCAACAGCGTGACCAAGGGGCAGATCTGCGGGGCCATCGCGGAAGGCTGTAGTTCTTTGGGTTCTCTCAAAAGGAAGACCAAGGCGGCGACGAGCTGCGGCGGCTGCGCGCCGCTCGCCAAGCAGATCCTCGACGCCGAGATGAAGAAGCGCGGGTACAGCGTGAACAACCATCTGTGCGAGCACTTTCCGCACTCGCGGCAGGAGCTCTTTCACCTCGTAAAGATGAACTCCATTCGTTCGTTCGATGCACTGCTGGCGAAACACGGCCGCGGACGCGGTTGCGATATCTGCAAGCCGGCGATCGCCTCGATCCTCGCGTCGTGCTGGAACGAGATGATCCTCGCGCCGAAGCATGCGGCACTGCAGGACACCAACGACCATTTCCTCGCCAACCTGCAGAAGGACGGCACTTATTCCATCGTGCCGCGCGTGCCGGGCGGGGAGATCACGCCCGACAAGCTGATGGTGCTCGGCCGCGTGGCGAAGAAGTTCGGCCTGTACACCAAGATCACCGGCGCGCAGCGCATCGATCTCTTCGGCGCGCGCGTCGAGCAGCTGCCGATGGTGTGGCGCGAGCTGGTGGACGCGGGCTTCGAGTCCGGGCACGCCTACGGCAAGGCGCTGCGCACGGTCAAATCGTGCGTCGGCAGCACCTGGTGTCGCTACGGCGTGCAGGACTCGGTGTCGATGGCGATCCGCGTCGAGAACCGCTATCGCGGCCTGCGCGCACCACACAAGATCAAGATGGCGGTCTCGGGCTGCACGCGCGAATGCGCCGAGGCGCAGAGCAAGGACGTCGGCGTGATTGCCACCGAGAAGGGCTGGAACCTTTATGTGGGCGGCAATGGCGGGATGAAGCCCAGGCACGCTTCTCTTCTGGCCACCGATCTGACGGATGAGGCGCTGATTCGCTCCATCGACCGCTTCCTCATGCTCTACATCCGCACCGCCGACCGGCTGCAGCGCACCAGCACCTGGCTGGAGAACCTCGAGGGCGGCATCGACTATTTGCGACAGGTGATTTGCGAAGACTCGCTGGGCATCGGCGCCGAGCTCGAAGCCGACGTGCAGAAGCACGTCGACAGCTACCAGTGCGAGTGGAAGAACGCGATCGAGACGCCGGAAATCCTCAAGCGCTTCCGCCACTTCGTGAACAGCGAGGCGCCGGACCCGGCTATCGAGTTCGTCACCGAGCGCGGCCAGCCGATTCCGGCATGAGGGTATGCGCGCTGGATGACATCGTTCCGGACACCGGGGTTTGCGCTCTGGTGGGCGGCGAGCAGGTGGCGGTGTTCCGGGTCGAGGACAGCGTGTATGCGGTCGGCAATCACGACCCCTTCAGCAAGGCGAACGTGCTGTCGCGCGGCATCGTCGGCGACCTCAAGGGCGAGCTGGTCGTCGCCTCGCCGGTGTACAAGCAGCATTTCAGCCTGCTGACCGGGCGCTGCGTCGAGGATGCCTCGGTACGCATCCCGGTCTACGCGGCGCGCGTGGAAGACGGCGTTGTCCACATCGAACCGAAGAAGGACGTGGCGACGACGTGTTGCTACTGCGGCGTCGGCTGCGGGGTTATTGCTTCCGCTTCGAATAACACCATCAACATGGTGAAGGGCGATCCGGCCCATCCCGCGAACTTCGGCCGGCTGTGCACCAAGGGCGCCTCGCTGCATCTTTCGATCGAGCCAAGCGCACGCCTCCTATCTCCCGAAGTGAACGGAAAGCGCGCGAGCTGGGACGAGGCTCTGGAATTTGCGGCCGGCAGATTCCGGGAAATCATCGCCGCGCACGGCCCCGACGCGGTGGCGTTCTACATCTCCGGCCAGCTCCTCACCGAGGACTACTACGTCTTCAACAAGCTGGCGAAGGGACTGATCGGCACCAACAACGTCGACACCAACTCGCGCCTGTGCATGTCCTCGGCGGTCGCCGGCTACAAGATGTCCCTCGGTGCCGACGCGCCGCCCTGCGCGTATGAAGACATCGACGCTGCCGACCTCGTCGTGATCGCGGGCTCGAATACCGCCTTCGCCCATCCGGTTCTGTTCCAGCGGCTGGAATCCGCCCGGGCCAGGAATCCAGATCTCAAAGTCATCGTCATCGACCCGCGGGCCACCGTCACCGCGCGCGCCGCCGACCTCCACCTTGCCATCAAGCCCGGCAGCGACGTCGCGCTGTTCAACGCCATGCTGCGCGTCCTGCGCGACGCCGGCCTCCTGAAGCGCGAATTCATCAGCCAGCACACCGAAGGCTTCTCCGCGCTGCACACGCTACTCGACGAATGGAGCGTCGAGCGCGCCGCCGAAGTTTGCGCTGTTCCGGCGGCGCAGATCGTCCAGGCCGCGCGCATGTTCGGCACCGCCCACGCCGCGCTCTCGCTCTACTGCCAGGGCCTCAATCAATCCACCAGCGGCACCTTCAAGAACTCGGCGCTCATCAACCTGCACCTCGCCACCGGCCAGATCGGAAAGCCGAGCGCCGGGCCGTTCTCCCTCACCGGCCAGCCCAACGCCATGGGCGGACGCGAGGTGGGCGGCATGGCCAACCTGTTGTCCGCTCACCGCGACCTGTCCAATGCCGCTCATCGTGCCGAGATAGCCGCGCTGTGGGGCGTGCGCAGCGTCCCCGAACGGGCCGGAAAGACAGCCGTCGAAATGTTCGACGCCATCGGCCGCGGCGAGATCAAGGCGGTGTGGATCGCCTGCACCAATCCGGCCCAATCGATGCCCGACGTCGCCGCCGTGCGCAAGGCGCTCGAGCGCGCCGAGCTCGTCGTCGTGCAGGAAGCCTTCCGCGACGCCGAAACCTGCGACTACGCCGACGTGCTGCTCCCCGCCGCGACCTGGGCGGAGAAGGAGGGCACCGTCACCAACTCCGAGCGGCGCATCTCGCGCGTGCGCGCTGTGGTTTCGCCGCCAGGCGAAGCCCGCCTCGACTGGCAAATCGCCGTGGATTTTGCCGTTCGATTGAAAAGAATTCTTGGGAGGGACATTTCTTTCGACTACGCCACTCCCGAAGACATCTTCAACGAGCACCGCGAAACCACGCGCGGCCGCGACCTCGACATCACCGGCCTTAGCTACGAGACCCTCGAGCGCGACGGACCGCAGCAATGGCCTTATCCCGCGGGCGCAACCGGCGGCCGCACGCGCCTCTACGCCGACGGCGTCTTCCCCACCCCCTCCGGTCGCGCGCGCTTCGTAAACACCGAATACGCGCCACCCGCCGAAGCCCCCGACGCCGACTATCCAATCACCCTCACCACCGGCCGCCTGCGCGACCAGTGGCACAGCATGACCCGCACCGGCCTGGTCGCGCGCCTCTTCAGCCACAGCCCCGAGCCGGAGGTCGTCCTTCACGAGGACACCCTGGCGGAGCTAAGCCTGTCCGACGGCGACCTCGCGCGCATCACGAGCCGCCGCGGCAGCATCGTCCTGAAAGCCCGCGCCTCGACCGACATGCGCCGCGGCGATGCCTTCGTCGCCATGCATTGGGGCAGCCGCTTCATGAATGGCGGCGCCAACACCCTCACGCTGCCCGCCCTCGACCCCTATTCCAAGCAACCCGAGCTCAAGCACGCCGCCGTCCACATCGAACCCTTCGCCACCCGCTGGCGCGGCACCTTCACCGCCGCCGCCACACCCGACCTACAGCGCGCCGCCACAATCTTCCTCGGGCGCTTCGACTACGCCGCGCTATCCCTGGTCGAAGGCCCCGAAATCCTCCTCCGCCTCGACCTCGCCACCAGCAGCAATCCCGCTCCCAAAGTCCTCGCAGGCCTCGAAGACGTTTTCGGCAGCCCGCCCGACACCTCTACCGCAGCGTTCGACCCAGCCGTTTGCGCCTGCTTTAAAGTCCCTGAGTCCACCATCCGGTCCGCCGTGGCCGCTGGTGCCGGCCTTGCGAAGCTTCAGGCAGAACTGAAGTGCGGTACTAATTGCGGTTCTTGCGTGCCGGAGTTACGACGATTCCTCGCCGTCTGTGCGCCCAACTAGGCCGTAGATACGCCGGCCATAGAGCCAGCGCCGCGATAACCATGATTATCAAAAATAGCCCCGGGCAAGTCCGCACGACGCTGAACTGCACTTGGACCAGGGTGGTTATGCTCATCGGCCGATCAATCCGCGCAGCCATCGCCATAGCCGCGCGACGAGACCCTGCCGGCCACTGTACAGGGTCTCGTAGTACACCGTCCTCCGATGCGCCTCAGCTTCCCTGCCACGAGCAATCTGTTCCGGTGTCCACTTTTCTGCCCACACGATGGCACCCCTTCGGATCCAGTAGTGCGATTCACATGCTTGTTGCCAATTGCCGATCGATGGCTTCAGGGTGGGCCCGTCCCGCGTTTCCTCAAAATTCCATTCGGTGGGACCGAGCGGTGTTCTGATCTTTGCCCCGCAGCCGCACGCGCAAAGGTGGTGCGCGGTCTCGAATTCGAGCGATACATAGAGAATGCCGAGGCGTAGCCTGTCCGGCATGGTACGCACGTGCTGGGTGCAAATGGTCTTGAGTCTCTCAGTCACTCGAGACGATCTTCAAATCTGCAATCTCGAAAAGCAGGTTGAAAAGGGTTGATTCCTCGAAGTAGAAGCCGCGCAGTTGCTTGAACTTGATGATCGCGAGGCATGCGTTCAGAGCATTCAGCTCGCTGACTTGTATATTTGTCGCGTACTCGTCGTTCGGGTTGTCGCGAAGGTCCGCCAATCCGAGATCGCGCGTCCGCGCCCCGTCTTCCGCGGAGTAGTAGGTAGTGCGCAGCATCCCGTTCAGCGCTCGGTTTTCCTTGCGCTTCAACCCAATGCCGACGTCGATGAATGGAATTTTCAGCTTCAGCAGCAGCTCGAATATCTCGGCCCTGGCGGAGCCCTTGTCGACGCAGACGAATGCGAACGTAACGCCCTTGAAGTCGTCGGCGCACGACCCGTCCACGAATTTTTGCGCCGCACTCAATCCATGACGAAAACTCGCGTACCGCGCCGCGTAAACGTCGGCCTTGTTCATGCCGAACTCATCCGCGCGGGTGCCGCCGGGCGAGCGGAAAGCGTTGTGCACGTGGAACCGATCAGCGTCGAACACACGGATTTCCCGCACGGCCGTCTTCACCAAGAAGTCGAGGATGTAGGCGCCCGTGCCGCCCGCGCCGATCACGGCGACGACGTCATCCTTGAACTTTAACGAGAGATCGCCAATGCCGGCGAGGCTCGTCATCGTGTCCTGGAACTTGAATGTCGGATCGACCGCGACGGTTTCTACTATTCGGTATGTGTATGGGTTGGCCCCGTACTTGTGCATCGCGGGGCCGCTGACGCGCGAAAGATACGTCTCGATCTTGTGGAAGAAGTCGTCGTATTTCTGCCCCTTCACCGGTTTGCACGAGAAAGCGAGCTGGACCACGACGTCTTGGCACGCCGCGCTTAGTTGCAGTTGGGCCGCGGCGGCGCCAAGCAGACGCACTGCCGTTCCATCAACTTCATGCGGGTGCGAACCGGCGAAGAAGACCTGGTGGTTTTGCTGGGTGACCCCGTTCTCGTTGGCAAACTCGAGCTTCGTTACGAATGCGCCCCACCTCAACTCGAGCTTGTCGTCCAGGTAGGGAATATCGCGGACGACAAGGTGGTTGCTGTCGAACGCGACCGCGAACCCCGCCTTAACGAGGCCGCGGAGGTCCTGGTTATGACTGACCAGTTTCCGAAACACTGAAGATCATCCCGTCTTTGACTTTGACGGAGGTGCCCGGGGCCAGCACGCCTTCGGGCTTGTGCCCCTGGCCGCGCTTGTACTTGACCGAGTACGTCTTTCCCGAACCGGGATAGGCGGGATCCTCGAAGTGGACCACCTCCTCGTAGGTGATCTCATCCTTGGGCCACGGGTGCGGCTTCGTCTCGACGTAGATCGTCACTTCCTTCGTATCGTGAATCATTTGGTCTCCATTTCTTCGTAGTTCATTTGCATCCCTTCGGCTTCAACAGCCAGTTGGTCCCCTTGCCGGCCCCTGACATTTCTCCAGTGTCCGCTGAGGGGCGCTTTATCCCCCAATAGCGGAGGCCTTCATAAGGAAAGGCTGCAGCCGGAGTGCTTACGGACAGATGAAAAAATTTTTCTTGGCGATGTCCGCAAATGCCGTGTAAAGAGCACTTCGGAAAAGGAGGCCAGGTGCAGGAGGCGGACGTACGGGAAGTTCGAGACGCGTTGTCCCGCGCGGATGTGGACGCCGCGATCGCAGCGCTGACCGCGAAGGAGAAGCTCATGCTTCTCCGCGGGGCAGAATTATTTTGCTATATCAACGGCTTCGAATTGCCGGACGACCTTCTGCAGGAGGCGCTCACTCGCGCGGTCGAGGGGCGGCGCAAATGCCCTCGCAGTCTGCCGATCGTGCCGTTTATCTGGTCGTCCATGAGAAGCATTGCCGACGCCGCGGCGAAGCGGAAGCGCCGCTCCCGAATCGACATTTTCGCTGAGCCCGAGGATGCCGAGGAGGAAGAGCAGCTCGACGGTGCCGGGGTGGAAGTGCGCGACCCCGAGCGACTGGCCGCCGCCCGCGACGCGCTAGCGAAAGTCGAAACCCTGTTCCAGGACGACGTGGAAGTGTCGATCCTGATCGAGGAACTGGCCAACGGTCTCAAGGGCGAGGAGTTACGCGCTTCCCTCGGGCTGACTGATGCCGAACTGGACACCATTCGAAAGCGCATGCACCGCAAGTGCAAGGAACTGGCGAAGCCGTGGAGGGAAAAATGAGTGAGCGCAGTAACAACGCCGTGGTACGGCTGCAGGCGTTCCTCGATGCTTATCTGGAAGGCTTGCAGCAGCTACCCGAAGAGGAGCTGCTTAGAGGACAGAACGCGGCCGAGGAGCACGCACGATTTGAAAGAATTTTGCAGAGCGCGAAGCGAACGGCTGGCCAACGCCGTCTCGCGGCAGTTCGGTCAACGCTCGATCGTCGGACATTGGCCAACGGCGTTGTAGAAGCCATTGACCTTGCCGAAGCTCGAGACGTCATTGCACAAGCGGCGAACGATGCCAGGATCACACTCGCGGCACGGCAACTCGACGACATGCCGGACGAGGAGGTTGAGCGCCTTTACCGTCAACTCATAGAGCTGGGCATTGCGAACCAAAAGAAGAGTCAGTAGCGCCAGTGCATCCTGCTGAAGAATGCATCGCCCTGTTCGGGATTACGGACCCGAAGGAGATCGATGTCGAGGCCATTGCGTATGACGTTGGGGTCGAAGTTCGATATGCCAATCTGAGCGGCTGCGAGGCAACGCTTGTCGGTGTTGGCGATCGCGCTATCGCCACGATACAGCGCGCCGGGAAGCGCGGCCGGCAACGATTCTCCATAGGTCATGAATTGGGGCATTGGCACCATCATCGCGGCCAGTCCTTCCGTTGCCGTGTAGACGATGTATCCGTCAACCTCGCCACCGCGGACAAATTCAAGGAGCGCGAAGCGGACAGCTACTCGGCGCACCTCCTGATGCCGGGACAACTCTTCAAGCCGCGCATTAAGGAAATCAAGAGTCCCTCGATGGCTGACCTGGCGGTGGTCGCAGAGGAGTTCGACTGTGGGTTACTGAGCACCGCGATCCGCCTTATCGACGTGAATACCGTCCCAGCCATCCTTGCTGCCCATGGTCCCAACGGTCGTAGATGGCACATACGCACACCCGATGTGCCGGGCAGGTGGTACCTCAAGGGGGAGCTCGACGAGGACAGCTTCGCCTACGACCTTCTGCGGTCAGGAAAGGAGCAAAAAGGGCTGCGCAAGTCGGGCGCGGACACCTGGTTTACGAACGCCGACGGCGAAAACTACGAGCTACGCGAGCACTCGGTCGCGATGGGAAGTGAAGTACTGACTCTGATTCTGCCGGAGGACGCGATGCTCGAGGCGCGCTTCGACCCGAATGCCTTCCCAACGCGATACAACGAGCACGGGCGGTATTTCGTCAAGCGCAACCCCAAGAGCTAGGACCCTGGATCGCGACCGCGACGACATGCCGCGGGCCGGCATGGGAGTTTCAGGTGATAAAAGAATTTTATCTGGCGCTCCTACTGCTGACCGCTGATTTCTTCAGGCGCTAGTCATTGAGGTCTAAGTCAGAACGCTGCACTTCACGTAGCAGTTCAAGCACCTGCGGGTAGCGCATGTTGTCGTTTACCCGCACTTCGTAACAATGTCCGTCGCGCATTTGCTCGGACGAATATATCCAGTCAATGGCTTTGCTATCGAGGCTATCTTTTGAAGCAACCTGGTAGCGATACTTCCAGGTCTTCTGTATTCGCATCCGCTGCACTTCGATCACGTAAATCACGAAGGTTTGACCGAAGGACTTTAACGCTGCCGCGCCTTGTCTTACCCGGTGCCATCTTGCGACGGACGGATGAGCGGTACTCACGGTCGAGCACGGCGTTACGCGATCCCTTTGCCAAAGCGTCAGCCGCATAGTTGTATGGGTCTTTATCCTTCCCCTTGCCGTGTCCCTTGACCCATTCAACAAGCACGCTGTTGCGGATCTTCTTATAAGCCCTTAGAAAGTCCCTCCATAGGTCCGCATTGTCCGCAGGACGTCCATCCACATTTCGCCAGCCGAGCCGGTGCCAAGTGGCCAACGATCTGTGCCCACGGACGACGTATTGAGAGTCTGCTCGGATTACCACCCGATTAACTTTGCCAAAGCATTCAAGCTTCGGGCTGAGCTCCAATGCGTCGACGCATGCCTGTAACTCCATCCTATTGCCAGTCGTCCCTGCAATGCCCGGCGGCGCATGCTCGCCAACGACCGTTTCGTTGCCACGTTCATCGATATGGACAAAAACCAGGCCGTATCCGCCCCTGCGACCTTTCCAGATGAGAGAGCCGTCCGTGTAAACGACCAGCGCGTTTTCGACCAGGCCAGCCATATTTGCCCGATGGTGGGCAACCTTAGCTCAGCTTGCAAGCGGGTTTCCGGGTGGCCGACAAGTCAGAGGAGGCGAGGCAAGAGCCCGCGCATGCTTCGATGACGTTTATCGAAGGCGCCAGCAATGCCGGCCGGCGAGTTCCGTGGTCGGGAGAAATCAGAACAGGGTGGTCGGTTCCGTCCGTTTGGCGAATGTGTGTTTGCCGCCACCCCGCGCCACTAGCCCATTTTTCCGCATCCATCCCAGTGCTTTAACAAGTCTCTGCTTTGGGAACCGGCGCTTCTTGTCGTGCCACTTAGTCAGGAACTCGCGGAGAATCACTTCATCTGTGGCCGTTTTGCGGTCGAGAAGAAGGTCGTTCCAGCAGGCGTATAGCGTTGCAACGATTTCGCACTGATCGGTCGTCAGCGGTTCGCAGAGTTCAATAATCTTCTTGATTCCGGCCCATTTCGAACCAAAGAGAACCGGGGCATTCTTTACGAGTGGCCGCAACCGCTCGCTCGGAGAATATTTCACGGAACGTCGGGTTTCTGTTGCGGTGAAATAGCCACGTTGCGCCGCAAGGGCCTCAATGCCAATTTTCCGATCATAGAAGGCTCTTGGGTCGAGCGGGCCCGCAGCCTGACGATAGTAATTTGTTGCTAGGTCGAGGGCTTGTGTCATGTCGGCAAGGTAAAAGACCTTCGCCAGCTTGGTGCGACCGAGATGTGCATCGTTTTGTAGTTTGTCAACTGTCGCCCCGGCGAGAGTCAATCGCCGCTCTAGCACCTCGTCGAAGGTCGGCTTGGCTGGGCGCTCTTGCCTCGGCAGCGCTCGTCGCGAAGGCGCTCCCAAGTAGTTCAACCCGTCCTTTCCCAGCAGGTGGTCGTAGAACTCCTTCTTCACGGTCTTTAGTTTGTCCCGCATCGACTGCAGTAAGGCGAGCAGTTCCTCGTCATGTGTCTCTGTCGCGTAGTCTTTTATCTGGATCAGGCCCGAAGTGTTCCTGAGGACGCCGCGGCCAAGGAAGTAAGAGCGTCTGTACGGAACATGAAGTTCGGCCTGCTCGCGAAACCGGCGTGACCAGGATCGATAGATCCTTTCCACCGCATCGACAAGTTCGTTAATAGATTGTCTGGCCGTGGCGCGCGCAAGCCTAGCGAGGTTCTGTGTCCAGAAGGAAGAAGAAGAGCCAACCGGCGAAAATGGATTGGAGCAACTTACCTCGGCTGCTCCAGAGATCGGGTTATTGGCCGGAAAGACCGTTTCGACACACTCGTTTTCAGCGAACGCGATCGCCAGTGCATACGCAAACGTCGTATCGTCGAGATCTGCTTCTGTCCGCGGTGCCCACAGTTCAGACGCATCTGCCCATATAGGATAGCCGCGCTCCGCGAATGTTCGACTCAGCGCATACCAGAAGAAGAGCTTTCTGCATTTGTCGACACTGTCCGCTGCGTAAGAGTAATGATCCGAGTGCCCGGATAGGCACCTCGCGTCTCTCACGCGCATAAAACGGGGATCGAGGTGGAAATACGGCACAGCACCAACGGATTTGTTTGTCCTGCAAGGAGTTAGATCGTCCATGAAACCGATGCCGGTGCCCAGCACATCACCGTAGACTTTCTTGTTTTCAAGCCGAGCGTCGCCCTTAGGAAGGCCACCAGCCGCGACTGTCCCACGCTCAGCCTTTCGACGGCTTCTCTTGAAGTCCGTCATGTTCTGACCCACCCAAGTCTTTATTGGTTGACGTTGTAGGCCCAGTTGAATCTTCGTAGCACTTTCGAACAGCGCATTGCAGTGGGCGTCAACTGCGCTCGGCTCCTCCCAAGGCAGGGTGGCGAGTTCCTGCTTGGTCAAGGAGGTCAGATCTGTGAGCGGTATGGGTCTATCTTGATTCAATGTCGAGTTTTCACCCACATACCGCCATATTGTGAAGGCGACGGGAAACCTGCCCTTTACGTCGAAGAACTGCTTGCTATTTACTAGGAATCCAGCGCAGTCCTCGAAGCGCCCGAGCAATAGTCGACGAACGTCCCGGAACATCGTTCTCTCGGTAAGCCACGCTGCTTTACTAAAGACGAGGAGAACTGATGGTCCAGGAAGTCCGGACTCCTTGGCTTCTTTGCAGATGAGGCTCATCTGGGCAAGAAAGCAGCAGTAACGCTCAGCGCTCGCATCCTTGCCGATCTGTTCGATGATCGAGCTATGGATGTGGTAATCAGCCCGCTCTGCTGCCTGGTCATCATCACTTCGATAAGGCGGGTTACATAAGAACGCGAGAGGCTTATCCGCGCTATGCCCTTTTTCTTCCAAGTGCCGCGTCAGCTCTCCCAAGTAATCGCTGGCGCTCTTGTCCAGAAAGTTGAGCCCTCGATTTTCTTCAACCTTCGGAATGACGGTGAAGCGCCCGTTATGCCACTGATCGCCTTTCATTCGCTTCTCGACGACATACAGCAGGTTAGGCTCGATCTCGCTAACCACCTTGTGACGCAGTTCTAGCGGGGACCGCCAGTTCGTTACGAGGTTGCCGCTCCCACAGGCCGGATCAACAACGAGGTAGTTCTTGCCGAGCCCGGGAATGTGCTGCCTGACGAGCCAGAGCGCGAGTTTCGATAAATCCAGATCGGTGAAAAAGATTCCATGCTTGATTCGGAACTCTCTATCTACCGCATCGAGTGCTTCGTCATAGCGAGAAAAGAAATCATCCCGATTCTCGTGCGCCGCTAAGCGGATCGCGTGCGACTCGACGAATTCCTTGAAGAGCAACCGTTTGCCAGGATCGATGTCCTTGATTGTCTCGCCACCGAGAGCGGCTTGTGTTGGCGAGCGGTGACTCAGTTGCAACACCGAGTGCTCGTCCCAGCCATAAACCATGCTGTAGAAGGCGCCGACAGCCTTGAGCGGATGGTCAGGGTCAAAGTACTGAACCATCTTCTTCAGTACCGACGTAAAGTTTCTGGGCGTTATCGACTGCCGTAGTCGCTCTGCTGCACGAAGGGTTTGTTCGAAATGCCGTAGTTCACCGAGCAAGACGTCCCGTTGGGCGGCGAAGAGTTCCATGAACATTTCGTCGCCGCGCCATATGGCCTTTCTGTAGATGCTGTTCTTCAGGTCGCTATGCTTACGTGCGAACTTCTTGCCTAGCGTGCTAGCTGCTCCCGGAGCGGACAATATGTCTCGGCGCAGCTTCTCCGGTAGATCTTCGAGCCGCCAAACAGCGAGGAACTGTTTTGCCGCGACGACGATTGTGGAGAAGTCTAGGTCGCGCTTATACGCCACTCCTTGGAGAAGGCCGGCGAACCAGTCTCCCGTGTGTCCCTTCAATTCGAGAACAAAACGCCCTGGCACGTAGCCGTCGGCGCCGGTAGCCTCTACTTGACGCACGAATTCGGGGAAGAGCTTTCGAAAGTAACCCAAGGCGAGGTCTTCGTTTGCTTTCTCCTGAGGCTTGGAGAGAAAGCGCAACAATCCCTCGACGTGAGCCGGAAACTGGCCGCGCAGTGGAGCATTCATCACAGCCTCCCTCTCGCCACGCTTGTTGTTGTGTGTAGTGCGCGCGGCTAAGTAATTGATCCGATTATGGTATTACAGAAGCCAAAAAGGCATTTGGATCCCCAGATGTAGTACTGGGGATAGACGCCGCTCCTAGATCTTGTGTACCGCGCTCGTGGAGCGTCGTTTCGGGACCCGACCAACGTGAACGTCGCCTCGTCGCCTTCATGCCGCGAAGATCAACGCGACGGCCGGCAAGGCGCTCACGTTCCTTCAACACCGACGATACGCCGCACCAGGTGACGGTGAGCGGGCCGCGCGCCAGTGTTCTGCGCGGGCAGAAGGCCTCGCTCACCATCGACAAGGCGGGCGAGTACAACTACATCTGCCGGCTGCACCTCAGCAAATTACGCATTCAATATAAGCCAAGCTGCTCGCCAAAGTGGCGGGCCAAGTTATGGTGGCGCGGTTGCACGACTTGGTCAGTCGGACGGTGAGCGCAAATTGCCCGGATAGCGGGAGCCTGCTTTCTCGCTGGAGGCTGAATCGGCGTGGGGAGCGCCGCTGCTTGGTTGCGATAATGCGAATTATCGAGTTTTAACTCCGCTGCGCCCCGAACCCCTTTTCAAGCGTCTCAATAACCATCGAGCGGGCCGCTGTGTGTCGAGTGTGATGATTATGAAAAAGCCAAGGCCTCGGCCGCTCGAACCACGTTTGCAGTGTGCAGACCATGACCGCGGTGAGATCCTGGAAGCGCTCGCGGTCGCTTCGTGTAGCGGCATCGAATAAGAGGCGAAAGAAGCCGGGCGGCGGGGCGTACTTGGAGAAAACCATTACCGCACCCGGACGGCCCTTTGGAAGCTGCTCGAGCGCCCGGAAAACTCCATTCTGGAAGATCCGGCGAAACATGCCTGGCACGGAGCGTTCCATGCCACTAACGCCGCCGTAGAGGTCTTCTGCTTTCGGCCAGATTCGCACCTCCGCAATGTCCGGAATCAGGAACTCAAAGGGCGGGTCTTTCTCAGCCAGGGCCTGCAGGATATTGGTGAAGATCGAATCCTTGATAGCAGCGGAGATCGCGACGTTTACCACTTGGTCCGTCGGTCCCCCGAATCGCACTTCGCTCAACCGTCGGTTAAGTGCCACCTCTACGACGATCTCCTCACCCTTGTGCTGTTGAGGAAGCCCGCGCGTGATCTCGTGCATGACAGCGCTTTCCCAGTCTTCCCATTGCTCGTCACCAAGTCGCTTGCATTCGACGAAAACAGTTTGCCCGTCTTTTTCTGCCATCACATCAGGCGTCTTGACCGAGCCTTCGTAGGGGAAGGACACATTGAACCCGCTTTCCACGAACGCATCGGCGCCCTCTAGCTCGAAAAGGGCCGAGTCTCCGTAGGTCTCGCGCATGACGTTGAGCGGTCGCTGTAGATTCGTTGCGCCCTCCAGCCGCTCAAGCCGCGCGCCGAAGCCGGCGATGAACTCGAGCGCAGCCGTGCTTCGCTCCAGGCAGAGCTTCGGGAAAACGAGGCTTGGCCGCGGCCGCGCGGCGAGCTCGCGGTACCACGCATCATCAAAATGCCGGCGGATTGCGCTGGCGCCGCGGCTGACGACATCCCGTCGCACGGTAAGGTGGATCTCGCAGGCTGGGTCCTCCCACCATGGGCTTTCCCACCACCGGCCGGTTGCCTCGGCCCGTGTGATGAGATCGTCGTGTTTCTGTGCCGCGTGCACCGGATCGATGGGCATATAGCTCGCCGCTTGGTTGGTCGATCTTGATCATCTTCGAACACCGTTGCCGTAGTAACTAAATCTCCGGCACCGCGCGCTTTCGATAATTGACTTTATCGTCGGCAACACAGCGGTCGTAGTAGCGCTGGTAGCGCCGCTGGACCGCGGGTTCGTAACTCGTACTCGTGCGCCGCGGCGCTCCATTTCGAATACGGCTGCGCGCCGCGGCTCAACGATTCGCCGCCACGGCGCGCCGCCTAGCGACGCAGGTCTAGCTTTTCTCCGGCTCCGGCTTGCGGCCGAGGAGGGAGCCGACGAAACCGGCGATGGTGCGCTTCGGCTTGGTCGTGACCTGCACCGGCCGGGCGGGTGCGGCCTGGGGCTCGGCGTAGTCGCGCGGCTGGGAATACGCGGCGTCGCGGCGCGGGTCGCGCTGCTGGGCGCGCTGGTGGTTGCGCTGGTTCGGGGCGCCGCCGCTGCGTCCGCGGCCGCCGCGGCCGCGGCGTTGGCCGCCGTCCGGCCGGCCGGAGCGGTTGCCGCCGTTCGGCCGGTGTTGTTGATGCTGCGGCTGCGATATCGGCGTGGTCGGAACCGGCTCGCCTTCCTCGGCGAGGCGCGCGCGCGCTTCGCGGATCTGGTCTTCGTAGGCGGAGGTTTGATAGTGCGGCTGCTGCTGCGGCGCTCGATGCTGGCGCTGCGGAGGGCGCTGCTGTTGGGAACGCGGCTGCTGGGGGCGGTGCTGCTGGGGCTGCGAGGAGCGGCGGCGCGGTTGCTGTTGCTGCCTTCCGCGATGATGCCTTTCCTGCGGCTCCCCTTTCGGCTCGGGCCGGCTCGACGCGGTGCCGGGCTCGAAGCCGGCGATGACGCGGCTCTCGACCTGGCGGTTCATCAGCCGCTCGATGGCGGCCATCAGCGGACGCTCTTCATGGCTGACGAGCGATACCGCTTCGCCTTCGGCGCCCGCGCGGCCGGTGCGGCCGATGCGATGGACGTAGTCCTCGGCGACGTGCGGCAGGTCGAAGTTGACCACGTGCGGCAGCGCCTCGATGTCGAGGCCGCGCGCGGCGATATCGGTCGCCACCAGGACGCGCAGCTCGTTGTCCTTGAAGCGCTTGAGGGTGCGGGTGCGGTGGTTCTGCGCCTTGTTGCCGTGGATCGCGTCGGCCTCGATGCCGGTGCGCGTCAGCTGCTGCGCGAGGCGGTTGGCGCCGTGCTTGGTGCGGCAGAACACCAGCACCTGGCGCCAGTCGTTCGACTGGACGAGGTGCGCGAGCAGCTCACGCTTTCGCGCGGCGTCGACCGGGTGGACAACCTGTCCGACCAGTTCGGCCGGCGTATTGCGCCGCGCCACTTCCACCGTGACCGGGTCCTTCATGAACGAGCCCGCGAGCTTGCGGATTTCCTCGGGGAAGGTGGCGGAGAACAGCAGGTTTTGCCGGGTCTTCGGCAGCAGCGCGAGGATGCGGCGGATGTCGTGGATGAAGCCCATGTCGAGCATGCGATCGGCCTCGTCGAGGACCAGGATCTCGACCTGGCGCAGGTCGACGGTCTTCTGCTCGACGTGGTCGAGCAGGCGGCCCGGCGTGGCGACGAGCACGTCGACCCCGCGGCGCAGCGCGTCGATCTGCGGCTGGATGCCGACGCCGCCGAATACCAGCGTGCTCTTCAGCGAAAGATGTTGCCCATAGGTGCGCACATCCTCTTCCACCTGCGCCGCGAGCTCGCGGGTCGGGGTGACGATGAGGGCGCGCACCGGATGCCGGGCGGGCGAATGCGAGGCGCTGTTGGCCTTCTCTGCCAGCCTTTGCAGCAACGGCAGCGCGAAGCCGGCGGTCTTGCCGGTGCCGGTCTGCGCCGCGCCGAGCAGGTCGCGGCCCGAAAGCACGACGGGGATGGCTTGCGCCTGGATGGGGGTGGGTACGGTATAGCCTTGGCCCGCGATAGCGCGGAGCAGCTCGGCGCGAAGGCCGAGTGAATCGAACGACGTGGTAATGACTTTCTCCTGCATTCAGGCCTGGGAAGGAGGACCCTTCGACCGGTTCAGGCAGATGCGTTTTAGCTCTTATTGAGCGATCCAGGGTGGATCGCCGAAACGACTGAGACGCTAACCGGAAATACGCGTAACAGAAAGCTTGGCGCGCATTGTATAGGAGATGGGGCGGCGGCGCGCGAGGGGAAAATCCCGACAGACGGGCAGTGGCATGACCCGCGACAATACCCCAGCGTGAAAAGCGATGAGTTAGCCCCCGGGAAAGCCGCGGCTTTGCCCGGGACCCTTGGCGCGGTCCTCTATGCCAACCAGCCGAAAGCCCCCGAGTCCGAGCGGGACTGGGTCGCGCTGGTGCGCGCCGTCGCCAAGGGCGACCAGGCCTCGCTGCATGCGCTGTACGAACGCACGCACCGGCCGGTCTTCACCCTCCTCATGCGACTGCGCCCGGACCGGGAGACGGCCGAGGCACTGATGCTCGACGTGTTCGTGGACGTGTGGCGGCGCGCGCTGGCGTACGACCCGGTGCACGGCACAGTGCTGGCCTGGATCATGAACCTGGCGCGCGCCCGCGCCGCGGCCGGCGCCGGGGGACAGGCGCGGGAATCGAACGCGGCGCTGCGCGCGGCGCTCGCCGAGCTGCGGCCGGACGAGCGCTACGAGATCGAGGCCGCGTATTTCGCCGCGCTCACACGAGCGGAAGCGACCGCGCGGCCCGACCAGCCGCTCGGCAAAGCGAAGACGCGCATCCGCTCCGGGCTGCAAAAGCTGTGCGAGGTCATCGCCGGCAGCCGGGAGACGAACTCCTGCCCGCACTCCGAGCTCACGTGCGCGTATGCCTTGCGGGCACTGCCGGCGAGCGAGATGCCGCCAGCGGAAGCGCACATCGCCTCCTGCGCGCGCTGCGAGCGCGAGCTGGAAATACTGCTGCCGGTCGTGGCCATGTTCGGCTCGTGGCCCGCGGACGTGCTGCGCCCGAACGGCTCTCTGCCCACGCGCCTCGCGCACCGCATCGCGGCCGAAACCGGGCGCCTGCCGGTGATGCCCGGCGCGCCGCAGTGGTCCGAGCCGCCGTGGGAAGAGGTCGCCCCCGGCATTTCCTGCAAGCTGCTCGCGACCGACACCGAGAGGCACCTGGTGAGCATGCTCGTGCGCCTGGTTCCGGGCGGCAGCTACCCGGCGCACGACCATGCCGGGGTCGAGGAGCTGCACCTGCTGAACGGCGAGCTGTGGATCGAAGAGCGCAAGCTGTTCGCCGGCGACTACAACCGCGCGGAGCCGGGCACCGGCGACAAGCGCGTGATGAGCGAGACCGGCTGCGCCTGCGTGCTCGTCACCAGCACCTTGGACGTCCTGCGCTGAGTTGGACAGGCCCGCACACCTGACGGCCGAGCTATCGCACCTCACCGACTGCGGCTTGCCCGGGATCCAGCGCATCCCCTACGGGCTGCACGCGTGCCATTTCTATCCCGACCGCGAGCGCCTGGTCGAGGCACTGGTGCCGTACTTCCTGGCTGGACTGCGCAACAACGAGCGCTGCCTGTGGGTCGCGGCGCCGCCGCTCGACGCCAAGGATGTGCCTTTGGCTGGAAGAGGAGAAGAAGGCGCTTGCGGCGGGCTACAGCGGCCTGCGCATTACGGGAAACACCAGCTTCCTCCAGCCCAGCGACTGGGCGACGTTCATGGAGTACGAGCGCG
Organism: uncultured bacterium; assembly: GCA_965233195.1. Taxonomy (GTDB): domain Bacteria; phylum Pseudomonadota; class Gammaproteobacteria; order Burkholderiales; family SG8-39; genus SCGC-AG-212-J23. The sequence continues at coordinate 21,739 of CBDDSB010000027.1, forward strand.
CGGTCAGTGAGGGGTTCGCTGGCCGGCGCATCGTGGCGCTGTGCAGCTACCCGCTAGCGAGCCGCAGCCCGCAAGAGGTCGGCGAGGTGATGCACACGCACGAGTGCACCTTTGACCGCCCCGACGCGAACTGGCAGGTCGTCGCTAGGCCGCTGCGCTAGCCCCATTTTCGTCCGGCCGCCAACTCACCGGCGGTGATGCCTTTCCGGACGCTCTGGACGCTCGGGCCGTTCCGGGCGATGCGGCCGCTCGACCTTCTCCGGGCGTTGAGCCCGCTCCGGGCGCTCGAACTTCGCGCGATGGAGCTCCGGCCGGTTCTGATGCTGCTTCACGTCGTGCTTCTGGTGCTGCTTCCAGTCGGGCTTGCCCTCCGGCTTGTCGTGCCGCGCGTGTTTCCACTGATCGCGCCGGTCGCCGTGGTCACGGTCGTGTTGCTTGTCGTGCTTCCAATCGCGTTTGGATTCGTGCCTGTCGTGCTTGTGCTCCTGCTTTACCTGCTTGCCGCGATGGTCCCGGTCGTCATCATCGTCAGGGCCCTGATGCTTGTCGTCATCCTTCTTGTGTGCGTGTCCGTGGCCCTTCACATCGCCCACTTTCACGCCCAACTTGTGCGCGACCTGGCCCCATCCCATGCCGCTCGCGCGCAGCTTGAGCACGCCCGGAAGCGTGACTCGCTGTCCCGATTTCGTGGTGATCGTGCCGCCGTTGAGCGCGGCCTTGATCTGCTCGGGCGTGGGGTTGTGGATGCCGTGCTCGGCGAGCGAGGCTTTCGCCAGGCCCAGGGCTAGATCGACATTGCCGTAGCCCATCCGGTCCGTGGCCGGCTTGAAGGAAGTGGTTTTGCCGCCCTTGGTTAGGTCGATCTGCGAGTCGTTGCGCAGGCCCTCCACCAGCTCGCGGGCGTTGCGGTCGGAGCCGGCGAAGCGGTCGTACTTTTCGACCAGGCCTTTTTCGGGTCCGTGGTCTTGTCCGCGGTCGTGGCGATCCCAACGGTAGTCGCGCTTGTGCCAGTCGTGCCTGTCGCTATTAGGCAGTGCCTGCAGCGGCAAGACGAGCATTGCGGCTGCGGCGAAGGCGAGGGGCGTGCGCTTCAGCATGAGGCGTCTCCGTTGACGACCGTCCATGCTATCGACGCCGTCTGCGGCGCAGCAAGCCGCCGGATGGACTGCCGAGCAGTCCATCCGAACTACGCTTTCTAAACGTCGAAGCTGCCCAGATCGACGTCGCCGCCGCCCAACGCCGGGTCGACATCGCTGAGCTCCGAGCCTTCCTCCGGTTGCGCGGCGCCTTCCTGACTAGCGGCGCCGCCCGGGTCGGCGAAAAACTGCCGGGCGATCATGCTACCGATCACGGCACCTGCAATGCTGCTCAGCAGGCTGCCCGCCATCATGCTGCCGAGGCTGCCCGGCTGCCGGATTTCCGCGCGCGTCGCCATGCGCGCCAGCGCTTGCGGAGTTGCGCCGCCTTGCTCGGCCATGGCGCGTTCCGCGGCGGGGACCTTGTCGCCCATCTCGTGGAGCACCTGACGGCGCTGCTCGGGCGTGAGTTGCGCAAAAGCTTCAGCGTGGGCCTGCTCGATGGTCTCGGGCGGCGCAGTCTTGAGCAGGTATTGATAGCGCGCGAGCGCTTGCTCGTCCGCGCTCGGGGGAGTGTTCGACGAATTCGTGCGTCCAAAACGGATCATGCGAAGGCTTCCTCTGTAAGTTACTGTGGATGCGTCAGAGTCTTCGCGGCGACGACCCGCTCGCCTTCAAACACTTCGACGTGCACTTCGTAGCGGTCCTGCGGGCTCACGTTGACGGCAACTTGCGAAAGCGTGGCCTTGCCGTCGTCGCCGACGGTGACATTGCCGCTCTGGCGCGAGTTGCTGTTGCCTGAGGGGCCGGTTCGAGTGGTGGTTACGTCGTAGCGCAGTTTCGCGCCAGCCGGGGCGGTGACGATCGGCGCGACCTTGAGCGTGCCGCCGCGCACTTCGGCGCCGAGCGACAGGTCGTAACCGGGCACGTTGGCGAGCGCGGCTGCGCACAAGAAGGCCAGGAAAAAGACGACAGGCCGCATGGGCTTACGGCTTGCAATTTGCGGGCCGCGCCGCCAGCGTGGGTAATTCGTTCAGCGCCAGCGCGCCGAGCACGATCATTCCGCCGAAAAGGGTCGAGCCTGCCGGCACCTCGCCCGCGCCGAGCCACGCCCAGAGCGGTCCCAGCACCACCTCGAGCAGCCCGAGGAGCGCAATCTCGGGGGCAAGAAGCGCCCGGCTCGCGAGCACGAGCAGCATGCAGGGAAGGCCGAGCTGCGTGACGCCGAGAAACGCCAGCAGGGCCAGATCCCTCGAAGTAGAAGAAAAAGGTAAGGCAAAAGGCAAGGCGATCAGGCACGACAGCGCGCCGCCGAGCATAACCGCGGGGACCAGATCGAGCTTGGCCGCGCTCGCGCGCAGCACAACGACGTTGATCGCGGCGGCGACCGGAATGACGAACGCGACGGCCATGCCCAGGAAATGCCCTTCCACCGAAGAACCGAACATCCAGGCGATGCCGATCGCCGCGGCCACGGCGGCGAGCCAGGTGCGCACCGGCACGAGATCCTTCAGGAACATGCTGGCAATGATCGCCGTGAGCAGCGGGCTCACGCTCTGCATGACGAGCGCATTGGCCGTGGTGGTAAGCGCAAGCGCAAAGAGGAACGCGGTGAACATGGTCGCCCACATCAGGCCGGACACCAGACCGGGCACGCCGGCGGAGCGCACCGCTTTCCAGGGGTTCTGCTTTTGAAACAGCAAAACAACGAACACGAACAGGAATGCGAACAGGCTGCGCCAGAACACCTGCTCGACCGGCGCCGCGGTCTGGATGTGGCGCGTCACCACGCCAGCGCTGCTCCACAGCACGGGCGCTGCGATCATCAGCGCCACTCCCGTGGTGCGCGTCATGCCCGGCGATCAGCCAGGAAGCTCTTCAGCGCGGCGGCCGTGTGGCCGCTGCCCATTGCATCCGGATTTCCCTGGTAGACCACCTTGCCGCCGCCATCGCCGCCTTCCGGGCCGAGGTCGACGATCCAGTCGGCCTCGGCGATGACGTCGAGGTTGTGCTCGATCACCACCACCGTGTTGCCGGCGTCGACCAGGCGATGCAGAACGCGGATCAGCTTCTCGACGTCCGCCATGTGCAGGCCGACGGTAGGTTCGTCCAGCACATATAACGTAGTGGTAGTGCCTTTTTTTGCTAATTCATAAACCAGTTTGATTCGCTGAGCCTCACCCCCCGACAGCGTCGGACTTTGCTGGCCGAGGGTCAGGTAGCCTAGGCCGACATCCTGCAGCAGCGTCAGGCAGCGGTGGATCGACGGATGCGCGGCGAAGAATTCGACCGCTTCGTCGACGCTCATCGCCAGCACCTCGCCCACGGTCTTGCCGCGCAGGCGCACCTGCAAGGTCTCCGGATTGAAGCGCGCGCCGCCGCATGCCTCGCACGTGACGCGCACGTCCGGCAGGAACGACATCTCGATCTTCTTGATGCCCTGGCCCTCGCAGCCCTCGCAGCGCCCGCCTGAGGTGTTGAACGAGAAGCGGCTGCCGGTCCAGCCGCGCATGCGCGCTTCAGTGGTGTCGGCGAACAGCTTGCGGATGTTGTCCCAGAAGCCGACGTAGGTGGCCGGGCAGGAGCGCGGCGTCTTGCCGATCGGCGTCTGGTCCACTTCCAGCACGCGCTCGACCGTCTCGCGGCCCTTGATCGCTTTGCAGCCCACCGCCGCCTTCTCGACGAACGATTCGTAGAGCACATCCCGGGCGAGCGTGGACTTGCCCGAGCCCGAGACCCCGGTCACCGCCACCAGCCGGCCGAGCGGGATGCGCACATCGACGTTCTTCAGGTTGTGCAAGGATGCTTTCACAACGTGAAGAGAGTGATCCTTTCCGTTGATGGGCCGGCGCGGCTGCAGCGGGTGCTTGAGGGGTTCGCGCAGAAAACGCCCGGTAAGCGAGGCGGGATGCGCCATCAGCTCCTCGGCATCGCCCTGCGCGACCACCTCGCCGCCGAGCTTGCCCGCGCCCGGGCCGAGGTCGACCACGTGCTGCGCGCGGCGGATGGTGTCCTCGTCGTGCTCCACCACCACCAGCGAGTTGCCCTTGTCGCCGAGCTTCTCGAGCACGTCGAGCAGGATCTGGTTGTCGCGGTGGTGCAGGCCGATGGTCGGCTCGTCGAGGATGTAGCAGACGCCGCGCAGGTTCGAGCCGAGCTGCGCCGCCAGCCGGATGCGCTGCGCCTCGCCGCCCGACAGCGTCGGCGCCGAGCGGTCGAGGGTCAGATAGCCGAGGCCGACTTCGCCGAGGAACGCGAGGCGCGAGTTCAGCTCGGCGACGATGTCGCGCGCGATTTCCGCTTCCCGGTTTTTGAGAGAAATGGACTCAAAGATGCGGCGAAGACCAACTATGGGCTGCCCGGCGTACTCGGCAATGTTCTTGCCCTGCCAGCGCACCGCAAGCGCTTCCTTGTTCAGCCGCCGGCCTTCGCACTCGGGGCAGGCGTCCTCGATCTCGAGCCACTCGATCCACGAGTCGAGCACGTTGTCCTCGGCACCGGTGCGCGCGCGCTCATCGCTCCACTCGACGTCGTCGATCTGCAGCCCGGTGCCGTAGCACGCCGCGCACCAGCCGTGCTTCGAGTTGTAGGAGAACAGACGCGGGTCGAGCTCGGGGAAGCTGCGGCCGCAGGAGCGGCAGGCGCGCTTGGTCGAGTACACCTCGATCTGTTTGTCACCCAAAACATGTACTACCCCTTTGCCGATCTCGAGCGCCTTGGCAAGCAGTTGACGCAACTGGGTCTCCGCCTTCGCGGAGACGACGACATCGCCGATCGGAAGCTCGATGGTGTGCTCCTTGAAGCGATCGATGCGCGGGAACGGGCGGGTGGACAGCAGCTTGCCATCGACGCGCAGGTGCCAGTAGCCCTTCGACAGTGCCCATTTGGCGAGATCGGTGTAGACCCCTTTGCGGTTCACCACCAAAGGTGCCAACAGCGACAGCTTCTGTCCCCGGTACTGCTTCATTAATCGTGCCGCAATCACTTCTTCGCTCTGCGGCTCGATCGGCACGTCGCAATCCGGGCAGTACTGCGTGCCGAGCTTGACGAACAGCAGCCGCAGGAAATGGTGCACTTCGGTGTGCGTGCCGACGGTCGACTTGCGGCCGCCGCGGCTGGTGCGCTGCTCGATCGCCACCGTGGGCGGAATGCCGAAGATGGCGTCGACGTCCGGGCGGGAAGCGGCCTGCACGAACTGCCGGGCGTAGGCGTTCAGCGATTCGAGGTAGCGGCGCTGGCCTTCGGCAAACAGGATGTCGAAGGCGAGGGTGGACTTGCCCGAGCCCGACACGCCAGTCACCACGGTAAATCTTCCCCGCGGGATCTCGACGTCGATGTTCTTGAGGTTGTGCTCGCGCGCCTTGTGGATGCGGATCGAGGTGCCTAGGTACTGACCGCGGGGCTCCCGGACGGCAGGCGGTGTCATGAACGCCTGCTCGTATTCCCGCAGCGCTTTACCGGTGTGCGACGTGGCGTGGGCCATGACCTCGGCGGGAGGTCCTTCGCACACCAGCTCGCCGCCCGCGTCGCCGCCTTCGGGCCCGAGATCGATGATCCAGTCCGACGCGCGCATCACGTCGAGGTTGTGCTCGATGACGACCAGGGAATGGCCGGCGGCAAGCAGCTGCCGGAATGCCCGCAGGAGCTTGGCGACGTCGTCGAAGTGCAGGCCGGTGGTCGGCTCGTCGAACAGGAACAACTTGTTGCCCTCGTCGTCGACATCCGCCAGATGCCCGGCCAGCTTCAGGCGCTGCGCCTCGCCGCCGGACAGCGTAGGCACCGGCTGGCCCAGGCGCAGGTATTCGAGGCCGACGTCGATGAGAGGCTGCAGGCGGTCCAGCACTGCGTCGTGCTTGCGGAACGCACGCGCCGCCTCCGCCACTGTGAGCTCGAGGACGTCGGCGATCGATCGGCCATCGACTTTCACTTCGAGGATCTCGTCGCGGTAGCGCCGCCCGTCGCAGTCGGGGCAGCGCAGGTACACGTCGGACAGGAACTGCATCTCGACATGCTCGAAGCCGCAGCCGGAGCAGGTGGGACAGCGGCCGTTGCCCGAGTTGAAGCTGAAGGTGCCGGGGGTGTAGCCGAGCGCTTTCGAAGCCTTGTCTTTGGCGAACAACTTCCTGATCTCGTCGAACGCACCGACGTAGCTCGCCGGGTTGGAGCGCGTGGTTTTGCCGATCGGCGACTGGTCGACCATCACCGCGCCATCGACCTTGTTCGCGCCTTTCAGCGCGCGGTGCGCGCCGGGCGTCTCGGTCGGCTTACCTTTGGACTTGAGCAGCGCCGCGTAGAGCACGTCCTGCACCAGCGTCGACTTGCCCGAGCCCGACACGCCGGTTACGCACACCAGCCGCTGCAGCGGGATGCGCACGTCGATGTTCTTCAGGTTGTGCTCGGTGGCGCCCTGGATCTCGATGAACTCGCGCGGCTTGGCGGGCGTGTGCGGCTCCGCGGCGCGCTTGCGGCCGGACAGATATTCGGCGGTGAGCGTTTTCTCCGCCCTGAGCTTCTCGGCCGGGCCGAAGAACACGATTTCGCCGCCGCGTTCGCCCGGCCCCGGGCCCATGTCGAGGATGCGGTCGGCGGCGAACATGATCTGCGGGTCGTGCTCGACCACCACCAGCGTATTGCCCGCGTCGCGCAGGCGCTTCATCACCTCGATCACGCGGCCCATGTCGCGCGGATGCAGGCCGATCGACGGCTCATCCAGCACGAACAGCGTGTTGACCAGCGAGGTGCCGAGCGCGGTGGTGAGGTTGATGCGCTGCACCTCGCCGCCCGAAAGCGTGCGCGATTGCCGGTCGAGGGTCAGGTAGCCCAGGCCGACGTCGCACAGGTAGCGCAGGCGGGTGCGGATCTCCTTGAGCAGGAGGTCGGTGGCCTCGTCAGGCGTTTTTACTTTTTCAAAGAATTCTCTTGTTTGCGAGATCGACTGGAGCACCAGATCGTGGATCGACTTGCCCTCGATCTTCCACAGCAAGCCTTCGGGCTTCAGGCGAGTGCCGAGGCAGGCGAGGCACTCGGTATACGCGCGGTACTTCGAGAGCAGGACCCGGATGTGCATCTTGTAGGCCTTGCTCTCCAGCCACTTGAAGAAGTGGCGCACGCCGTACCAGACGCCCGGCCAGGACTTGCGCCAGCTCACCCAATCCGGCTCGCCTTCGAGCACCCAGTGCTTCTGCTCGGGGCTGAGCTCGTTCCATGCCTTGTCCAAAGGCACTTTTCTTTTCTTCGCGTACTTCTCCAGGTCGTCCTGGCACTCCTTGAAGCTCGCGGTCTGCCACGTGCGGACGGCCCCGCCCTTGAGGCTGAGTGTTTCGTTGGGAACGACCAATCCAAAATCGACGCCGATCACGCGGCCGAAGCCCCGGCACGACTCGCACGCGCCGAGCGGCGAGTTGAACGAGAACATGGCCGGCGTCGGCTCGCTGTAGTGGATGTCGCATTGCGCGCAATGCAGGTCTGACGAGTACCGGAAAACCTGGTTCTCCAGGTAGACGTTGACCTTGCCCTGGCCGAACTTGAGCGCGGATTCGAGCGCCTCGGTGATTCGGGCACGGTCTTCCAGGGCGATGCGCACGCGGTCCTGGACCACTTCGATCAGCGTCTTGGAGCGCGGATGCAGCCGGGTGTAACCCTGGCGCTGCAGCAGGTCCTCCACTTCCTTCTCGCTGAAATTCTTCGGAATGGGGACCGGGAAGGTGATCAACAGGCGCTGGTCACCTTTGCTCAGCAGGTCGTCGAAAATCGAAGAAGGGGTGTCTCGCACCACCGGCTTGCCGCAGCCGCGGCAGTGCAGCTTCCCGGCGCGCGCGAACAGCAGCTTCAGGTGGTCGTTCAGCTCGGTCATCGTGCCGACCGTCGAGCGCGAGGTGCGCACCGGATTGGTCTGGTCGATGGCGATCGCCGGCGGGATGCCCTCGACCGAGTCGACCTGCGGCTTGTCCATGCGGTCGAGGAACTGGCGGGCGTACGGGCTGAAGGTCTCGACGTAGCGCCGCTGCCCCTCGGCATACAGCGTGTCGAAGACGAGCGAAGACTTCCCGGAGCCCGAAACGCCGGTCACCACGACCAGCTCACCGGTCGGGATCGCGAGGCTAAGGTGCTTTAGGTTGTTCTGACGGGCGCCGCGGATGACAATGGCGTCGCCGGGGACTTGCTCGTGCTTCACTGGACAACATTTTATCTTCTGCTGGCGCTCATTTGTGGCCCCGCTTGGGCCCAAAGCGTATTTGTCGTGCCCGTGGAAGGCGCCATCGGTCCCGCGAGCGCCGATTTCGTGCGCCGGGCCCTTGCGCGGGCCGCGAAAGAGAAAGCGCAACTCGTCGTTCTGCAGATGGACACGCCCGGCGGCCTCGACACGTCGATGCGCGAGATGATCAAGCACATCCTCGCCTCGCCGGTGCCGGTGGCCACCTATGTCGCGCCGAGCGGCGCGCGCGCCGCCAGCGCCGGTACCTTCATCCTGTATGCGAGCCACCATGCAGCGATGGCGCCGGGGACGAACCTTGGTGCCGCTTCGCCGGTATCGATTGGTGTTCAAAAAGATGAAAAAAAAGACTCCGGCGCGGACACGATGACCAAGAAGGTCACCAACGATGCGGTGGCTTATATAAGGAGCCTCGCCCAACTACGCGGCCGCAACGCCGACTGGGGAGAAAAGGCGGTGCGCGAGGCAGTGAGCCTGCCGGCCGAGGAGGCAGTGAAGTTGAAGGTCATCGATCACGTCGCTACGGACGTACCAGATCTGCTCAAGAAGCTCGGTAAGGACGATGCCCAAATCGTCCAGGTGGAAGTCGACTGGAGAACCCGGCTCCTGGGCGTGATCACCAACCCGAGCGTCGCCTACATCCTGATTCTGCTCGGCATTTACGCGCTGATCTTCGAGTTCACCAGCCCCGGGCTGATCCTGCCCGGCGTGGTGGGCGCGATCTGCATCCTGCTCGCGCTGTATTCCTTCCACCTCTTGCCGGTGAACTACGCCGGCCTCGCGCTCATGCTGCTCGGCATCGCCTTCATGGTGGCCGAAGCCTTCCTGCCGGCGTTCGGCTCGCTCGGCATCGGCGGGCTGATCGCGTTCGTGCTCGGCTCGATCATCCTGATCGATACCGACGACGTGCCGGGCTTCGAGATTCCCTACATGCTGATCGGCGGCGTGGCCGCGGCGAGCGCGCTGTTCCTGATCCTGGTCGTCGGCATGACCGTGCGCCAGCGGCGCCGTCCGGTCGTCACCGGGCGCGAGCACATGATCGGCGCCGTAGCCGAGGCGCTGGAGGATTTCGACGGCGAGGGCTGGGCGCGGGTGCACGGTGAAAGCTGGCGCGTGCGCTCCAGTGCCCCGGTGCGCCGCGGCGACCGCCTGCAGGTGAAGGCCATCGACGGACTGATTCTCACTGTGGAGGTCGAACCATGATCCAGTTCATTCTGGGCGCGCTGGTGCTGGTGCTCATCCTCGGCGTGCTGATGATCAAGGTGCTGCGCGAGTACGAGCGCGCGGTGGTGTTCTTCCTCGGGCGGGTGCAACGGGTGTTCGGCCCCGGCATTATCTTCATCATCCCGGGAATCCAGCAGGTGGTGCGCGTCGATCTGCGCATCCGGGTGTTCGACGTGCCGCCGCAGGACATCATTACTCGCGACAACGTCTCGGTGAAGGTGAACGCGGTGGTCTATTTCCGCGTGGTCGACCCGCGCAACGCCATCATCCAGGTGGCGAACTTCCTCGAGGCCACCAGCCAGCTCGCGCAAACCACGCTGCGTGCGGTGCTCGGCAAGCACGAGCTGGATGCGCTGCTGGCCGAGCGCGAGAAGCTCAACATCGACATCCAGACGGTGCTCGACGCGCAGACCGACGCCTGGGGCATCAAGGTGTCGAACGTCGAGATCAAGCACGTCGACATCAACGAGTCGATGGTGCGGGCGATCGCGCGCCAGGCCGAGGCCGAGCGCGAGCGCCGGGCGAAGGTGATCCATGCCGAAGGGGAGCTGCAGGCTTCCGAGAAGCTGCTGCAGGCGGCGCAGATGCTCGCCCAGAAGAGCGAAGCGATGCAGCTACGCTACCTGCAGACCCTCACGCAGATCGCCGGCGACAAGGCGTCGACGATCGTGTTCCCGATCCCGATGGAGCTTATTGGCCCGCTTCTTGGGAAGAAGTCGGGGTAACCAGAAGATTGCGCATCAGCGCGCCGCAATGAGCGCAATGGACCATGCCCATGGCGCTGAGCTTGAACTCGTCGGCGTCGCAGCGGGTGCAGAAGTATTGCGCGCCAAGGTCGAGGTGACGCGCGCCCGTCTCCGCGGCGCGCTTGGGCGGCTTGCGGCGCTTGCGGTATTCGGCGAGGCGGACGATGTTTTCCATCAATGACCCTATAGGAAGCAATTTGATTCTTTTTATGCGTCGCGGTTCTGAAGCGGCGTATATTCTTTGCAAGCCGGAAAAACACGACAAGCTGTAGCAGGGGAGGGACACGCTCAGACCTTTCAAAAGAGGAGACGTAGCGATGACCCAACCGCAAGCCGAGTTTCTCGACCTTTACCGCGCCGGCCTCAAGACAGCCGCGGACATGATGAAAGCCTCCCTGCAGAACGCCGAGCGGCTGCAGAACCAGCAGCTCGTAGCGATCCGCAGCGCCCTCGACCAGCAATCCCGTGCCGTCAGCGAACTCGGCCAGGCCCGCAGCATGGACGAGCTGCTCTCGCTGCAGACCCGCATCGCCGGGGCGCAGTTCGAGCGCGCGGTCGGCTTCTGGAACGAGCTCTACCAGTCGCAGGTGCAGCAGGCGCAGAGCTGGATGAACGACATGAATGGCGCGGCGCAAAGTGCCGCTTCCAGCACCGCTGCCGCTCTCCGCCATGCGTCGCCGAAGCAGCAGGAAAATCAGCAGCAGCAACAACACAGAAAGTCCGCTTAGGGAAACAGGAATTCGGGGTCGGGGTCAAACGAGTGTGACCCTGACCCCGAATTCTTACGGCAATTCATCGATCGACCGCGGCCAGCTCTTCTTGAGCAGGCGGGAGAGCGCGCGATCGGCGAGGATCCGGCCGCCGGTCTGGCAGCGCGCGCAGTAATTGGTCTCGTTCTCGGCGTACACGATGCGCTGCACCGGCGCGCCGCACACCGGGCACGGCTTGCCGTAGCGGCCGTGCACCGCCATCTCCTCGCGGAAGGCGGTGACTTTCTCGGGCACGCCCTCGCTGCGCAGCCGCTTGATCCATTCGTTCAGGACGGTCCTGGTCGAGTGGAACAGCCGCTCCACGTCCTCGGCCGGGAGGTCCCTGGTCAGCGCGATCGGCGAGAGCTTCGCGTGGTGCAGGATCTCGTCGGAGTAGGCGTTGCCGATGCCGGCGAACAGGCGGGGGTCGGTCAGGGCGCGCTTGAGGGTATGGTTCTCGTTCTTCAACCGGGCCGCGAATTGCGCCAGATCCGTCTCGAGAACCTCGATGCCGCCTGGATCCATGGCCCGCAGCGCCGCCTCGCCCTGAACCAGATGCAGTGAAGCGCGCCGCTTGCTCCCGGCCTCGGTGAGCGACAGCGTGCCGTTCTCGAATTCGAAGAACGCGAGCGTGCCGCGCGTCTTCTTTCCGGGCCAGTGGAGGCGCCCGGCGATCATCAGGTGCAGCACGAGGAACAGGTCGTCTTCCAGCGCGAAGACGATGCGTTTTCCGATCCGTCTCAGCTCCCGGACGCGCTTGCCCTCCACCGCGCCGATGGGCGGCACGGCCGTGCGCAGCAGGAACGGATTGAAAAGCCTGACCGACACCAGCCGCCGGTTGCGAACCAGCCGATCAAGGCTTTCTAGATAAGCACTTAGGTCAGGGAGCTCGGGCATGGTGGGACGAATCCCGATGATAAGATCACTTCGAATGTCCCTACTGCAGTCAAGGCTGCGCAGCGGCCAGTTCGTCATCACCGCCGAGATCACACCCCCGGTCTCCACCGACCCGGCGGAGTTCCTGCGCCGCGCGCTCCCGCTGAAGGGGCTGGTCACCGCGATCAACGTCACCGACGGCGCGGGGGCCAAGGTGCACCTCTCCAGCCTCGCCGCGGCGCACTTCCTGGTGCAGGCCGGCATCGAGCCGATCTTCCAGATGACCTGCCGCGATCGCAACCGGCTCGCGCTGCAGGGCGACCTGCTCGGCGCGGCGGCATTCGGCATCCATAACATCCTGGTGCTCGCGGGCGACAATCCGGCGGCGGGCGATCAACCCGACGCCAAGGCGGTCTACGACCTGGACAGCCGCGGTCTCATGGCCATGGCGCACCGCATGCGTTCGGAAAAGACGCTTCCCTCGGGAACGCCGATCGCCGGCGCGTTCGAGATGGTGATCGGCGCGGCCGACGTGCCGGTCGACCCGCCCGCGGGCTGGGAGCCGAAGGGCCTGTTCGCCAAGGCGCAGGCCGGCGCGGATTTCGTGCAGACGCAGTTCTGCATGGACATGGGCATCGTGCGGCGCTACGCGGCGCGGCTGGGCGAGCTCGGCTTCAAGCTGCCGATCCTCATCGGCGTGGCGCCGATTCCCTCGGCGCGCTCGGCGCGGTGGATGCGCGAGAAGCTCTTCGGCACCATCGTGCCGGATGCGATCGTCGAGCGGCTGGAGAAGGCGGCGGATCCGAAAGCCGAAGGCCGGCGGATCTGCGTTGAAATCCTGCGGGAGCTGGCCGAGATCCCCGGCGTTGCCGGCGCGCACGTGATGGCGCCGATGAACTTCGCCGAGATCCCGCTCGCGATCGAAGAATCGGGCGTCCTCAACAAGCAACGGAAAGCCGCCTAGGGGCTCGATGACGTTCAGCGATACGTTCGTCGAGGTCGACGGCTGCAGAACGCATTTACGCCGCGCCGGAAAGGGCGAGCCGCTCCTCTTCCTGCACGGCGCCAGCGGCGCGCCCGCGATCATGCCGTTCATGGAGAAGCTCGCGCAGCGCTTCGACGTCCTGGTGCCGGAGCATCCGGGATGGGGCCTGTCGGACGAGCCGGAGTGGCTCGAGAACATCCATGACGTCGCCTATTTTTATCTGGATTTTCTCAAGCAGCTGAACTTGAGGAATGTCACCGTGGTCGGCAGCTCGATGGGCGGCTGGATCGCGATGGAGATGGCGGTGCGCGATACCGCGCGCATGAAGTCGCTGGTGCTGGTCAGTCCCGCGGGCATCGCCGCGCCTGGCGTGGTGCCGGCCGACATCTTCCTGATGGCGCCGGAAGAGCTGATCCAGAACTTGTTTGTCGACGAAAAGCTGGTGCAGGCACGCCTGTCGGCGCCGGTGAATGTCGATGAAAACCTCAAGAATCGCCACACCACCGCGCGCCTCGCCTGGGAGCCGCGGCTGCACGATCCGTTCCTGCCGAAATGGCTGCATCGCATCGACGTGCCGGTGAAAATCATCTGGGGAAAGCAGGACCGCATCCTGCCCGTGGGCATCCTCGACGAGATGAAGCGCCTTATGCCCAAAGCGCAGACCCTGGTCCTCGACAATTGCGGCCATTTGCCGCACGCGGAAAAGGTCGACGCCTTCGTCGATTTCGTATGCAAGTAGTCCTCTTCCACCTAATGCCATACGCGGACCTCGACCTCGAGGCCGGGCGCAAGAACGGCACGGTGTGGGTGAAGCTGCCGAACGAGCACTTCGACCCGGAGAAGGGGCACAAGCTCTACAACCGCTACCTCGACGAGCTCGAGTATGGCGAGCAGCTCGGCTTCGATGCGGTTTCGGTGAACGAGCACCACCAGACCGCCTATGGCCTGATGCCTTCGCCGATCGTGACTGCCTCGGCCTTGGCAAGACGTACCAAAAAGGTACGAATTGCGATACTCGGGAGCGCGCTGCCGTTGCGCAGCCATCCGCTCACCGTCGCCGAGGAGCACGCGATGATCGACGTGATCAGCGGCGGGCGCCTGATCAGCGGCTTCGTGCGCGGCATCGGCGCCGAGTACCACACCTTCGGCGTCAACCCCACCTTCTCGCACGACCGCTTCCACGAGGCGCACGACCTCATCGTGCGCGCCTGGACCGAGCCCGGGCCGTTCGCGTTCCAGGGCAAGCACTACAACGTGCAGTACGTGAACCTTTGGCCGCGGCCCTATCAGAAGCCGCATCCGCCGATCTGGATCCCGTCTCAGGGCAGCAAGGAGACCATCGACTGGGCTTCGCATCCCGACCGGCGCTATACCTATCTGCAGACCTTCAGCCCGTCGAAGGTGGTGGCGCGCTACCTGAAGATGTACCGGGACACGTGCCAGGGCTACGGGTATGAAGCAAAAGACTCCCAGCTCGGCTGGGCCGTGCCGGTTTATGTGGGGTCGGATGATGAAAGCGCCCGGAGGGAAGCAAAGGAGCATTTCGAGAACTTCCGCAACGTCTTCGTGCGCATGCCCCTCGAGATGCTGCTGCCGCCGGGCTACACCTCGCGCGAGTCGATGAAGAACGTGATGAAGGCGAAGGCGCAGATGTTCGGCGACGTGACGCTCGAGCAGGCGGTCGAGCTCGGCCTCTTCGTTTGCGGCAGCCCGAAAACCGTCCTCGCCGGCTTTGAGAAGCATCACCAGGAGATGCACTTCGGCAACCTCCTGGTGATGTGCCAGTTCGGCACGCTGCCCGCCGACCTCACGCGCAAGAACCTCGAGCTTTTCGCCAAGGACGTGCTCCCCGCACTGAAAAAACTATGAAGACAAAAGCCGCTGTTGCTTACCAGGCTGGCAAGCCGTTGGTGATCGAGACGGTAGACCTCGACGGCCCGAAGGCGGGCGAGGTGATGGTCGAGATCAAGGCGAGCGGCGTGTGCCACACCGACGAATTCACGCGCTCGGGCGCCGATCCCGAGGGCCTGTTCCCGGCAATCTTCGGCCACGAGGGCGCGGGCGTCGTGGTCGAGGTCGGCCCCGGCGTGACCACGCTGAAGAAGGGCGACCACGTGATCCCGCTCTATACGCCCGAGTGCCGGCAGTGCAAGTCGTGTCTTTCGCGCAAGACCAATCTGTGCACGGCGATCCGCGCGACGCAGGGGAAAGGGTTGATGCCCGACGGCACTTCGCGCTTTTCGCTGAACGGGAAACCCATTTTTCACTATATGGGTTGCTCCACGTTTTCAAATTACACGGTGCTGCCGGAGATCGCGTTGGCGAAGATCAGGGACGACGCGCCCTTCGACAAGGTCTGCTACATCGGCTGCGGCGTAACGACCGGCATCGGCGCGGTGATCAACACGGCGAAAGTCGAGCCCGGCGCCAACGTGGTGGTGTTCGGCCTGGGCGGCATCGGCCTCAACGTGGTGCAGGGCGCGCGCCTGGCCGGCGCCAACATGATCGTCGGTGTCGACATCAATCCGGCGCGCGAGGCGCTGGCGCGGAAGTTCGGCATGACCCACTTTGTGAACCCCAAGAAAATCAGCGGGGATGTGGTTCCACACCTGGTGGAACTTACTGGTGGCGGCGCGGACTACAGCTTCGAATGCGTCGGCAATGTCGAGCTGATGCGCCAGGCGCTGGAGTGCTGCCACCGCGGCTGGGGAGTCTCGGTGATCATCGGCGTGGCCGGCTCCGGACAGGAAATCAAGACGCGGCCGTTCCAGCTCGTCACCGGCCGCGTATGGAAGGGAACCGCGTTCGGCGGCGCCAGGGGCCGCACCGACGTGCCGAAGATCGTCGACTGGTACATGGACGGCAAGATCAACATCGACGACCTGATCACGCACCAGATGCCGCTCGCCGACATCAACCGCGCCTTCGACCTGATGCACGCCGGAGAATCGATCCGCAGCGTGGTGGTTTACTGAATTCGGGGACGGAATCCAATTCGGGGACGGAGCACTAACTCCACGGCTAGCGCAGCTTTCGGAGTTAGTGCTCCGTCCCCGAATTCGGCCGCGGTTGCCGGACAAGCCAGCAAGCGCGGCCGCAAAGCGCAACGAAAGCGCCTTCCCTTCCCCCCTACATTTCTTTGGCTTCTGCGAGCTAAGGCTACGCCGGCGCGGGTCTACTTGCGGGTAAAGCTTTGTCAGATGCAGGCCGCCCATCCCATGATCATGCGGGCTGCGGACTGCGCAGCGGCGCCACCGGCATATGCACGGTCCGATGCAGGAAATTGGAATCCGGCTCGCCCGCGCGCAGCCGGGCGACCAGCTCGTCGGGGTCGAATTCCACGCCGATCGGATTCTGCGCGAACCCCGGGCCTTCCATGAAGGCGTTGGCTTCCTCGTTGGTCTGGTAAGCGTCCACCTGAAATTCCATCCGGTTGCCGTCGGGGTCGCCGTAGTACATCGATACGGTGACGCCATGATGCAGGCACCAGTAAGGCCGGATGCCGAGCTCCTTGAGCTGCGCGTAGTTTTCGGCAAGGTCGCGCAGCGATCCGTAGGTGTAGGCGACGTGGTCGACCCCGACCAGGTCATTACGGGCTTTCGGGCCATCGGGCGCAAAGATGGAAAGGTTGAGGAATGCGACGCGATGGTGCTCGTCGTCGTAGGTGACGAATGCGATCGCCGGATTGTGGTGCTGGATCCTGGCGGCCAGGACGGTCTGATACCAGCGGATCATTTCTTCAAAGCGATAAGTGCGATACACCACGTGCACGAATTTGGCGGGTCGGATACGGGTGGCCATGTGGGGCTCCTCTGGATGATCGGTTTTAGTCCACCTTCAGTCCAACGGCGCGCACCACTTCGCCCCACGCCTTGCTTTCACTTACCAAATATTGTTTTAACTGCGCGGGCGCCATGGAACCGGGCTCGGCGGCGCTGGTGGCGAAGATCTCGCGCGTCTTCGGCTGGGCGTGCGCTTTCGCCACCTCCGCGGCGAGCTTGTCGATGATTTCCTTCGGCGTCTTCGCCGGCGCGAGCAAGGCGGTGTAGAAGCCCATGTCGAAGCCGGGCAACGTTTCCGCGATCGCGGGCACTTCGGGGATCTGCGAGAAGCGCTTGCCGAACGAGGCACCGAGCATCACCAGCTTGCCGGCCTTGGCGTGCGGCACGACGCCGGGAATGGTGCCGAAAGCGAGCACGGTATCACCCGACAGCACCGAGGCCACGGCGGGCACCGTACCCTTGTAGGGCACGTGCACGAGATCGATGCCGGTCATCTGCTTCAGGCGCTCCACCGCGAGGTGCGTGATCGAGCCGTTGCCGGAGGAGCCGTACGACAGCTTCCCCTGGCTCGCCTTCGCCACCTTGATGAAATCCGCCACCGTGCGCGCATTCAGATCGGGGCGCGTCACCAGCACCATCGGCGACCCGGCGATGATCGCCACCGGCTCGAAGTCGTTCAGCACGTCGTAGGGCAGCTTGGCGTAGAGCGTGGCGCTGATGGCGTGGCTCGGCACGTCAGTCGACACCAGCGTATAGCCATCGGCCGCGCTCTTCGCCACCGCCGCCAGGCCGAGCGTGCCGCCGGCGCCCGGCCGGTTCTCCACCACGAACTGCTGGCCGGTCGATTCGCCCATCGCGTTCATCACCGCGCGCGTGAGGACATCGCTCACGCCCGCGGGCGGCCAGGGCACCACGACCCTGACCGGCTTTGCGGGATACGATTGGCCCCACGCAGTTGCCGCGAACAGGCATAAGAGGAAACCGAAAAAATGAACGTAGGTTTTATGGGCCTTGGCCAGATGGGCCGGCCCATGGTCGAGCGTCTCAAGGGAGCGGGGCATAGCCTCAAAGTCTACAACCGCACGCGGCATGGTTCTGAAACCGTCGCCGATCCGAGCGAAGTGCTCGCGGCGGATGTCGTGATCACCATGCTCGCCGACGACGGCGCGGTGCGCGCGGTGTGGCTCGACTGCGGGCTCGCCGCGCGCCTGCCCAAAAACGCGGTCCACCTCAACATGGCGACGGTCAGCATGGGCATCGCGCGCGAGTTGGCCGCGATCCAGAAGGACGCCTATGTGTCGGCGCCGGTGTTCGGCCGGCCGCCGGTCGCGGCGCAGGGTCAACTGGACATCATTGCCGCGGGGCCGAAAGCAGCGCTGCAAAAATGCCAGGCGCTGTTTCAGGTATTGGGGAAACAGACCTTCATCGTGGGCGAGGAACCTGCGAAGGCCAATGCCGTGAAGATCGCGCGTAATTTCCTGCTGGCCACCGTGATCGAGAGCCTCGGCGAGGCCTTCGCCCTGGTGCGCAAGTGTGGAGTCGCGCCGGCGGATTTCCTCAACATCCTGGGCAGCACTTCGCTTGGATCGCCTGCGTACAAGAACTACGGAAAGATGATCGTCGACCAGGCGTGGACACCGGCGCAGTTCGCCATGCCGCTCGGGGTGAAGGATGTCGAGCTCGCGCTGGCCACGGCGCGCGAGGCCGGCATGGATCTCCCGTCCGGACGACTCATTCGGAAACACCTCCTGGCGGCAATCGCCGAGGGTCGGGCGGAGCAGGACTGGGCGGCGCTCGCCGGCAAGCTCGCCGCGGACGCGGGCCTTTGACCGACTGGATCGTTTTCTGGGCGGTGATCGTGATCGCGCTGGCGGTGGATTTCGCCGTCTCACGAAATAAAAGCGGAGCGCGAAGGGCAGGGCTGTGGAGCGCGATCTGGATCGGACTCGGCGTCGGCTTCGGCGCGTGGGTCGCGTTGCGCCATGGTGGCGACGCGGGCATCACTTACCTGACTGCCTACCTGCTCGAGAAGTCGTTGTCGGTCGACAATCTCTTCGTCTTCATCCTGATCTTTTCGCTCACCGGCATCCCGGCGGCGCTGCAGCCGCGGGTGCTGTTCTGGGGCATCGCCGGTGCGCTCGCCATGCGCGCCGGGTTGATCGCGGTGGGGGTCGAGTTGCTCGAGCGCCTTCATTGGGCCATCTACCCGCTCGCGGCGCTGCTCGCCTACGCCGCGTACCGCATGCTGCGCGGCGAGGAGCGGCAGACGCAGCTGGTGGAAAAGGGCTGCGCGCTGTGCACCAGCTGGCTGGCGCGCGTGATGCCGATCCACCCGCGGCTCGAGGGCGCGCGCTTCCTGGTGCGCAAGGAGGGGCGCTGGATGGCGACGCCGATGCTCGTCGCGCTGGCGGTGATCGAAACCACCGACCTGGTGTTCGCCGTCGACTCCATCCCGGCGGTATTCGCGGTGACGCGCGACCCTTTTCTCGTCTACAGCTCGAATATTTTCGCGCTGCTCGGGCTGCGCTCGCTCTACTTCCTGCTCGCCGGCGTGATCCGCAAGCTGCGTTTCCTGCGCATCGGATTGGCGGTCATGCTCCTGCTCGCGGCGGCCAAGCTCGCCCTCGGCAGCGTGGTGCACGTTCCGCCGCTGGCGTCGCTCGCGGCGATCGTCGTCATTTTCAGCGTGGCTATCGGGGCCTCATTAATGTTTCCGGGGAAGGAGCAGCCCCTGCCCAGGCCGGCAAAGTCCTGCAGCCACCGGGACCAGATCACGGATGCCACGCCGACCAGCAGCGGCTGCGCGGAATGCCTGAAGGCGGGCGACCCGTGGGTGCAGCTGCGCATGTGCCTCAAATGCGGCCACGTCGGCTGCTGTGATAGCTCGAAAAATCAACACGCTACGGCGCACTTTACGGCGACCGGCCATCCGGTGATGCGTACGCTCCAGCCGGGAGAAAGCTGGAAATGGTGCTACGTGGACAAGGCCATGGTGGATTAAACGCTTGTCGTTTTTCGACTAGGGCGAGGTAGCTATTTCGCCTACAACCTGCTTATGATGCGGCATGGTGGAGAACCGCACGGATGAGCACATCGGACTCACCACGGCGTCTGGGATCGCGTATGACCAGCTTGCCGCGAAATCGCGTGGCACTTTCGACGCGGAGCATTTCAACGAGCTCCTGAACAAGGCGGCGGAGGCGCTGATCCGCATTGCGCCGGTTTATCTCTTCGACTCGGACAGCGGCGCTCGCCGCCGGCTCAGCGATGCCGAGCTGCTCAACGCCCGGGTCACGCGTGCCGCAAGTGCCCTTATGCTGGCCGATGGACGCGAGGTCAAGGATCTGTCGCTCCTGCGCAGCGACCTGCGTACCGCCATCACGATCCTCAAGGGAGCCGGGCTGACGGCGTTCAGTCCCGCGGCCGAGCGCCAAAAAACCGCCTAGGGCGCGCGCGTTCGCGCCAGCAGCTCGTTGACGCGCTCCGCAACCGCGGCTCAGCGCAGTGCGTCTCTAGTGCTGGTGACGAGCACGCAGGCGCAGCCGGTCTCGCTCCATACCCGCTTGTCACTTGTTCCGGGGTCCGCCCGATAGTAATCACCGGCGTGGAGCTTGCGCTCGTCGATCCACAGTTCGCCGTCGAGCAGGTGCAGCTCCTCGGTGCCGGCGTGGGTATGCGGCGGATACTCGGCGCCGGCGGCGAGGCGCACGAGCATGCTGACCATCTGCTTTTCCGTATCGGTCGCGAGCAGCTTGCAGGAAACCCCCGGCGCCACGTCTTCCCATTCCGGCGCCAACCAGCTCGGCGTAGCCGGCGGAACCGCCTCCATCCCGGCCTCGGCACCGATGGAGCGCGCGAGGCGCTGCTGCAGGGCGGCCGCAGGTCTGAGCACGTCGGTCGGCCATGCGAC
Organism: uncultured bacterium; assembly: GCA_965233195.1. Classification (GTDB taxonomy): domain Bacteria; phylum Pseudomonadota; class Gammaproteobacteria; order Burkholderiales; family SG8-39; genus SCGC-AG-212-J23. The sequence goes on from CBDDSB010000027.1 coordinate 42,300, forward strand.
AAAGGAGTCGACGACGCGGCGCAGCCCCTCCACCTCGCGCCGGCACTGCCAGCAGGAGGATAGATGAGCTTCAAACGGCGATAGCTGGAATGGCGGCAATGCGCCGATCGCACACACGCCCACCAGCTCAGCCTGGTCGCACGAATTCGTATCTTGCGGTGCTCTGGTGGCTTTGCCGGCTTGCTCGAGCCCGGTCCGAAGCTTGTGCAGGCCCGAGCGGATCCGGGCCTTGATGGTGCCCGAAGGCTGCTTCAGGCGCACCGCGACTTCGCCATGCGCCAGCTCGGCGAAAAACGCCATCTCGATCGCCGCGCGCTCCTCCGGGGTGAGAACCGTGAGGGCGGCGCGCAGGCGTCGGCCCTGCTCGTTGAACTCCAGGACGTCCCGGTAATCGGGCGTATCGATCATCAGCAATCCGCCCCCCGACGCGGATGGCGGGCCCTTCTGCTGGTGTTCGAGACGCAGCCAGTCGATGGCCTTGGCCCGCGTCTGGTTCATGATCCAGGCCAGCACCGAGCTTTTCGCCGGATCGTAGCGGGAAGTCCTTCGCCACAGGTCGTCGAAGATGTCCAGCGTTAGCTCGTCGGCGGTCTCCCGGTTGCTCGTCAGCCGCAGGATCAACGTGAAGACCGCCCGATGTGTGCGCTGATAAAGCGCATGCAGCGCGGACTGATCGCCCGCGGCCAGCGACTGGGCGAGCCCGACCCAGTTCTTCTCCGACACCAGGGCCTGCGACGAGTTGGAATACAGCACGTCGCCGAGCGTTCGGGGCAAACCTGCGGGGGCGCTGCGCGGCGGATGATCGTCCAACAAGCGACTTTACGCCTTCGGACTCCTCGGCGATGTCGGGATTCCCCTCACGCCACGAGAAAGAAATTCCTGACTTGTAGCAGCAATAGTGACTGCGGAGAATCGCGGCCCATGGGAGATCGCAAGCTCGGGCAGGAAGTCATCTCGAGGTTGGTACGCGCGCTGGGCGGCGTAGAGGCCGCGGCCGCGCGCCTCGGCATTCGCTCGGGTCTAGTCGAACGCTTCGCCGATGGCCTCTCGCCGGTGCCGGATTCCGTCCTGCTGAAAGCCCTCGACCTCATGGCCCAGCCGGCGGAGCCCACGCCGCCGTTGCAGCCGGCATCCAAGCTCCCGAAGGGCCGGCCGGTAATCTAGAACCTAGGCCGCTCTGGCCTGGCCCTGCTCCTCGTTGACCAGGCGCTGCACGATGCCGCGCATCGCCATCCACGCCTTGTCCTGCCCGAGCCCCACCGCCGGGCTCGGCCCGAAATCCATGTTCTGCTGCTGCGCCTTGAGGATCGCCATGTCCTCGAGAAAGATGCTGTGCACCTGCGTCTTGAGCATGTGCGAGACCCAGGGCTCGTCCAGCTTGAAGTTGTAGGCCTGCGCGAAAAAGTAGTGCGCGGTTTTCTCCGTCTCGGGCGTGATGGCGTTCAGGTTGAACATGTTCATGCCCTTCGAGCGGTCGCCCTGGCGCGCGCCGGCGCCCACCGGCGCCGAGCCGACGTCGAGCTTGACGAAGCAGGGCGGGCCGAAATGCGTGACCTGCCAGCGGTCGACCTTGATGCCGTCGGGAAAGCCGCCCATCTGCTTGTGGAAGGGCGCCGGCAGCTCGTTCATCAGCCAGCGTGTCACCGTGATGCGGTCGCCCTCGCGCTTGACGTCGAATTCCGAGCGCGCGAACGCGTCGGTGCCGAGCGAGGTGGGATGGAGGAAGGGCAGGTGAGTGGTGTCGAGCAGGTTCTCGACCACCAGCAGGTAGTTCGCGTCCACGTGGAGATAGCTACCGCCAAATCTCCACGCCGGGTCATCCAGCCAGTGGAAGTCCTCGATCAGCGCCGGGTCGGCCTTGGCCGGGTCGCCGGCCCAGATCCAGATCCAGTGGTTTTTTTCGACCAGCGGATACGCGCGCACCTTCGCGCTCGGCGGCACCATGTTCTGGGAGGGCACCTTGACACATTTTCCGGAGGAATCGAACTGCAGCCCGTGATACGGACAATGAACGATATTGCCGACCAGACGGCCCATCGAAAGCGGCGCCTGCCGATGGCAGCAGCGGTCTTCCAGCGCGATCGCCACGCCGTCGTCGCGGCGGAAGAGCACGACCGGCTCGTCGAGAATCACCCGCCGGCGCATCTCCCGCGTGACTTCGTGGTCCCAGGCCGCCACGTACCAGGCGTTACGCACGAACATAAGCCCTCCTTCCTCTCACCTCGTAGATTACCAGCGCGGTGCCGAGGATCAGCCCGGCGACGTTGAGCCAGCCGTTCACGCTCGCGGCCTGGAACGGCATCAGCAGCATCACGCCGGCGAGGATGAAGCCGATGCGCAGCGGCAAGGTCATCACGCGGAAGGCGTAGCCGGTCATCCCGGCGCAGACGAACCAGATCCCGGCCACGGACAGCACTACCACTAGGAAGATGGTGCCCACGCTGCCGCGCATGATCAGCGCGGGCGAGTACACGAAGAGGAACGGCACGATGTACGAAGCCCAGCCGAAGCGCATCGCGGTCCAGCTGGCGGCCATCGGGTCGGTGCGCGCGATGGTGGCGGCGACGAACGCCGCGGTGGCGATCGGCGGCGTGATGAGCGACATGATGCCGAAGTAGAGGATGAAGAGGTGCGCGGCCATCGCCGGCACGCCGACCTTGATCAGCGCCGGCGCCACCAGGATGGCGAGCATCACGTAGACCGCCAGCGTCGGCAGCCCCAGGCCGAGGACGATGTTGGTGAGCGCGCAGATCACGAGCAGCAGCAGCAGGTTTTCTGCGCCAAGGTTGACGAGGTAGGCGGTGAGGGCGAAGGAAAGCCCGCCCACCTGGAACAGGCCGAGCACGTAGCCGCCGATGGCGCTGATGACGATGATCTCGCACACGCCGATGCCGGTCTCGATCACCGCGCTCCAGATGTCCTTCAGCTTCATACGGGCGCCGCGGTACCCGATGAAGAGCCCCAGGCCGATGATGATGGCCGAGGCGAGCGTGGCCGAAGGCTCGGGCTCCCAGTTCAGCCAGAACATCGCGCCGATGATCGCGGCGAACGGCGCGATGAAGATCCAGCCGGTGGCGAGCACCGGCCCCATCGGCGGGATCTCGCTGCGCGCCACCTTGCCGAACCCGCCGTAGCGCGCGGTTTCCAGATCGCACTGGATGAAGAGCGCGGTGTAATAAAGCACCGAGGGCAGCAGCGCGGCGAGCGCCACCTCCCGGTACGGCACCTGCAGGAAGTCGGCCATCACGAACGCCACCGCGCCCATCACCGGCGGCATGAGCTGCGCGCCGTTGGAGGCGCAGGCTTCGATCGCAGCGGCGAGACGCGCCGGGATGCCGGATTTTTTCATCAGCGGGATCGTCACCACGCCGACGGCGAGCGCGCTCGCCGCCGCAATTCCGGAAATACTCCCGAACAAGCTGGATGCGACGACGGCGATCTTCGCCGCGCCGCCGCGGAAGCGGCCCATCAGCCCGAGGGCGAAATCGTTGAAGAAGCCCGATCCGCCCGAGCGCGCGAGCAGCTGGCCCATCAGCACGAAGGCGATGACGATGGTCGAGGCGATTTCCAGCACCAGGCCGAGCAGGCCGTTGTTGTCGAAGTTGAGATAAATCGCGAGCGTCGGCGCCTCCACCTTGTGGGTGCGCATCTGCCCCGGAACCAGGTGGCCGATCAGCACCCAGACCACCAGCACGAAGGTGATGACGATGAGCGAATAGCCAGACGTGCGACGCGTGCCCTCCATCGTCAGGAACGCAATCAGCCCGGCGAGGAACAGCAGCTCGAACGTGACGGTGCCGGCCTGTGCGGTGATACGCGGGAAGTGGATCGCCACGTACAGGCCGACGGCCAGCCCCGCCGCCGCCAGCAGCCAGTCAATCCACGGGATCTCCTGCCGAGTCGCGCCGCGCCGCGCGGGAAAGCTGACGAAGAGGAGGGCGAGGCAGACGCCGTAGATCGCGGCGAGGAACTGCTCGGGGAACAGGACCAGCCCGGCCTTGCGCGTCAGTCCGATGCTGTAGGCGAGCGAGCCGAGCGTCAGCGTTGCCGCCAGCACCTGCTGCGCCAGGCGGCCGGCCGCGGATTTCGGCGGCGCCGCGGCCGAGAGCTCTTCCACCCGGGGCTAGCGGAGCCCGGTTTCCTTCCAGTACTTCTCGGCCGCCGGGTGGTACGCGAGGCGCGGCTGCACCTTGCCCGATTTGCTCGGGTCGTAGGCCCGGAAGTTCGGATGGCCCTCGACCAGCGCGTTCTTGTTGCTGTGCACCGCCTTGATGAAGTCGACCACCACCTGGTCCTGCACGTGCGTGCCGACGCCGATGATGAAGTCGATGGTCTGCACCTTGGTCGGCTTGTCGACCCCGGCGATGTGCGGCGCCGGGTTGACGGTCGAGAAGTAGTACTCGGGGCGGATCGCCTTCATCCGCTTCTCCGAGTCCGGCAGGATTTCCATGTTCAGCACGCGCAGGCCGCCGACCGCGGAGGCGATCTCCTGCACCTTCGGCGCGCCGACCGCGAAGAAGAAGACGTCGATCCTGCTCGACTTGAAGTCCTCGGAGGCGCGGATCACGTTCACCGTCGGCACGTGCTTCACGTCCTTCAGCGTCACGCCGCCGGCCGCTAGGAGGGCATTGAGGTGCGTGATGACGCTGGTCTGCTGCACCCAGTCGGTGGGAATGTTCTTGCCCTTCAGGTCGGCAACGCTCTGGATCGGCGAATCCTTACGCACCCAGAACGCCATCTGGAAGCCGAACAGGGTAAGGGCGGCGCGGATATTCGGCTTGGCATTGCCCTTCCACACGTTCTCGCCGCGTTGCGCCTCGGCCGGCTCGCCGACGTCGAGCAGCAGGAAGTCGGCCTGCTTCGAGTTGACCGCGTCGATGATGCCGGTGTCGCCGCCGTGGCCGATGACGCGCACCTGCAGCTTGGAATTGTCCTGCACCACTTTCGCGATGACCGACGCCTGCGCGTTCAGCAGGGTGCCGGGCTGCAGCGTGGCGAAGCCTACGGTTTGTTGCGCGCTCGCGGCGACGCACCAGGCCGCTGCGACAACCGCGGCGCCAATACGGCATGAAATCAGCATCGAGTATTCCTCCTCGGCAGAAGTCTACCTCCTCCCATGATCGGGGGATTGTTGGCTCGACATTCGCGGACGTAGCATGCCCTAGGGGGTGAAGTCATGAAAATCGCCGGGGTTAAGGCGGTCAGACGAAATCTGCGCTCGCCAACGGGGGAGAAACCATGAAGATGGTCCTATCGGTGTTGTTCGCCGCGCTGGCGGTGGGCGCGTGCTCGACCAAGCAGGTGAGTCCGGTGGGGGGCGCAATCGAGGTGAAGCGGATCTGCGTGATCGAAAATCCGCGGGTCCGGTTCGATTTCCTCGAGTCCTACAAGAAGGCGCTTGAGGAGCGCGGATTGCAGGTCGAGGTCTTCCCCGAAACGGCGCAGCTATCGATTTGTCCGGTGACCACTCGATACACGGCCAACTGGCGCTGGGACATGGTGCTTTACCTGGCCTATGCGGACTTGCAGATCTACAACGACGGCCGGCCAGCGGGTAGGGCCGTCTTCGATGCGCGCGGCAGCAGATTCATCAGCGCGGAAGGCAAGATCAAGGAGATGGTCGATGACCTGTTCAAACGCTGAAATCCCGAACCGTCGCTGGCCGGTTTTGCTCGTCCTGCCGCTCGCGGCGCTGCTTTCGGCCTGCACCCTCCCGGTCAGCACCAGCCCAGATACCTTCGACGTGGCACCCGCGGCACTCGCCCACCTTCCCAGGACAAAGCCGGTGACGGTCGAGAACGGCTACACCGCCGACGCGCCGTACCCGTTCAAGGTGGAGATGCATACCTGGGTGGTGGACCAGCGGCAGATCACGGACACGGCGGTTGTGATGCTGGACCGCGCGCTGGCGAAACAGGGTCTCGCCGCAGGGCCCGGCGGAAAGACGGTCAGGCTGCGCGTGCAACAGCCGAGCGCCTACGTGCGCATGCTGCCATTCGTCGCTCAGACATTCGCCACGCTCACCCTCGACGCCGAATTCGGTGACGGCACCAGGACTTCGGTGCGTGCCGACAACCAGTCGCCCATGAGCGGCCCGCGCGCCTTCGAGGGCGCAGTGCTGTTTGCGCTCAACCAGCTTCTCTCCGACGAGCGTTTCGTCGCGTACATGAACCGGGATGGCATGGATCTGGGGAAGCCCGCCGCTGCGGCGCCCGCAGCCACGGCGACACCGGCTCCGGTGGTCGCGGCAAGCATTGCCATGTCGTCTGCAGCGGCGGCCCCGGACGCCCGTTTCCCGCAGGTCGGCGACAACTGGACCTATCGGCTGACCCAGCGCGGGCGCAACGTCGGTCCGACACAGCGCCGGTATGCGGTCAAAGTGGTGTACAGCTCGGAGGCAAAAATTTCCGACCAGGTGTCGATCGATCATGCGCCGCCTACCGAGTCGGATCACGCCAAGGGGCGCTATCTCATCACGCAGGGGGTATCGATCCTTTCGCCGTACCTGGGGGTGTTCGAGGAGCCTTCCGCTGGCGCTTCCCTGGGCGAGATCGTGACGAGCACGAACCTGGGATGCCGCGTCCGGGAACGCTGCGAGGTGAGCGGCAGGATCGTCGGCAGGGAGATCGTGCGCGTGCCGGCCGGCGAGTTCGAGGCCATCAAGGTCACGGTCAGCCAGGTTTGGCGCGATCCCATGGGCTTCCAAGGCGGTACCTCCGACGCCCGGCGGGTGCTCACGGGCTGGTATGCGCCGCAGGCAAAGCGCTTCGTTAAGTTTTCCAGCCGACCGGGGATGGGCAACGCGCCGGATTTCGATCTGGAGTTGGTGAGCTATCAGCTGAAGTAAGCGCCAGACCTGCGGAACGCGGCTGGCCGCGCTTGGGCGCTGCCAGTACGATTCGCCGGGTGAACCTGCCGAAGGACCGCGTCCCTTATTCCGCCATCGTCGACCGGCCGCCGCTCAAGCTGCCCGACGGCGCGCGCCTCGCGGTGTGGACCATCGTCAACGTCGAGGAATGGTCCATCGAGCGCAACATGCCGCGCACCGTGCTGCCGCCGCCGTATGGGCAGCCGCTGCTTCCCGATCTGCCGAACTGGTCGTGGCATGAGTATGGGATGCGCGTCGGTTTCTGGCGTTTTCTGGAAGCTCTCAATCGATTCGGTTTGAAAGCCACGCTGGCCATCAACGGTGCCGTCTGCAAGTCGTATCCGCGCGTCGCCGAAGCGGGGCTGAAGGCCGGATGGGAATTCATGGGACATGGCTATATCCAGCGCCCCATGCATCACGTCGAGGACCAGAAGAAAGCCATCCAGGAAACGGTGAATGCCATTCGCGAGTTCACGGGCAAACCCCCGAGAGGCTGGGAGAGCCCCGGCCTCACCGAGACCTACGACACCATCGACTGGCTGAAGGAAGCGGGCATCGAGTACGTCGCCGACTGGGTGCTCGACGATCAGCCATGCACCATCCAGACCGCGCACGGCCCGATGGTGTCGGTGCCGTACACGGTCGAGATGAACGACATCGCGATGATGGTGCTGCAGAATCATCCGTCGGAGGAATGGCTGCGCCGCGGCATCGACCAGTTCGACCGCCTGTACATGGAGGGCGAGAAGTCGGCGCGCGTGATGGCGATCAGCGTGCATCCGTACATCACCGGCGTGCCGCACCGCATCGGCTATCTCGAGAAGCTCTACGAATACATCCTGCAGCGCCCCGGCGTATTGATGTGGACTGGAGAGCAGATCCTTGACTGGTACCGACCTCTGGCAAAAAGCTGAAGCGCTCCTCCCGAAGCTGAAGGAGAGGGCGCCGAAGTGCGAGGAGCTGCGCCGCCTGCCTGACGAAACGCTGCGCGACTTCCACGACGCGCAGCTTTTCCGCATCCACCAGCCGAAGCGCGTCGGCGGCGCGGAGCTCGAGTTCGCCGCGGTGGTGACCTACGGCGCGCTGTTCGCGCGCGTTTGCGCCTCGACGTCGTGGAACTGGGTGAACTTCGCCGCTCACCACATGATGCTCGGCATGTTCCCGCCGCAGGCGCAGGACGAGATCTGGGGCAAGTCGCGCGACGCGCTGATCGCTTCGTCTTTCGTATTCCCCGCTGGCAAGGCGCGCAAGGTGCAGGACGGCTACATGCTCTCCGGCCGCTGGCCATTCTCGAGCGGCGTCGACCCGAGCGAATGGAACATGCTCGCCGGCCTTGCGCGCCTGGACGACAACCTGCCACCCGAGCAGCGCATCTTTCTGGTGCCGCGCTCGCAGTACAAGGTGATCGACACCTGGTTCGCCGGCGGCCTGCGCGGAACCGGCAGTAAGGACGTGGAGGTGGCCGAGGTGTTCGTGCCCGAGCACATGACGCTCGCGGTAACCGACACCAAGGGCGGGCCGACGCCGGGCAGCTCGGTCAATCCGGGGATGCTGTTCCAGCTACCGGTGTTCGCGCTGTTCCCGTACATGCTTTCCGGTGTGGCGCTCGGCGTCGCCGAAGGGCTGATCGAAGACTACCGGCCGGCTTCCGGAAAAATGACCGGCGCCCGCGTCGCCGAGATCCAGAGCACGCAGATCCGCCTTGCCGAAGCCACCGCTTACGCGCGCATCTCGCGCCTGGTGCAGCTCTCGAACTGCCGGGAAGCCGAGGAGAAATTGCCCGACATGAAAACGAAGGCGCGCTACCGCCTCGAGGGCGCCTATGCGGTGGACTGGGCGGTGCGCGCCGTCGACGTCATGTTCGGACTCTATGGCGCCGGCGGCCTCTATGAATCAGGCCCGGTCGCGCGTGCGTTCCGCGATGCGCACGCGGTGAAGCAGCACTTCTCCTTCAACACCGACATCGCCGGCACCACCTATGGACGGGTAGCGCTCGGGCTGGCGAGCGACAATCCCACATTGTGACATTACGGGCATTACGTCTGTAATGCGGCGGGAACCGGCGGGCGGGCGCAGGGCCAAAACGGAACGGCGCAAGAAACTTCCCGCGCCGCAATCCCAGAAAGGAAATACCTGCATGAAAATGCGTCATCTTGTAGTTGCAACCAGCGCAGCACTTCTTTCGTTCGGTGCCATCGCCGGCGGACAGCAGCAGCAATCGCAGAGCAAGGAGAGCGCAGCGCCGCAGGCGTCCAGCGAGGTCACGATCGTGCGCGAGGCCCAGGACCGGCTGAGGTCGCAGGGATACGCCGCTACGCCGCAGGGTCTGGCGGAATTCCAGCAGGCGAAGGGAATTGCGCCCAGTGGAAAGCTCGATCAGGAGACGCTGGCGGCACTCGGCGTCGACGCGTCCGCCGCGAGCGGCGCCTCGTCCGAGAGAGCACCACAGGGCGGAAAACCGAAGTACTGAGCACCGCCTGGCTGACGGCGCAGTGCGGGCGAACTGGAATTCCCCGCCTGCGCCGCTGTTCATAGGGGTGCGCAACGGCCTGCCCGATGACCTGATTCCGCTCTTCATGGCGGCGGCGATCGCCTACGAGCAGGTGTTCGGAAAGTGGCGCACCGAGGCACTCTCTCTACGATTTCCCTCGATTCGCTCTGAGCGGGAACGGCGTTTGCGGCGCTGTGCTCATGAAACGCCTCCTTTTAATCTGTCTTTTCGCGCCCCTAAGCTCGATCGCTTCTGGGCCGTTCACCGCGCTACACCCTGAAGCGCACGAGCCCGATCCGACGGCGCAGCCCTCGGCTGATCCGTATACCGGCTTCATCAGCGAAGTGCAGGAGAAGCTGCGTGGGCTCGGTTTCGACGCCGGCCCGGTCAACGGTGATTTCGGCACGAAGACGCAAGCCGCGCTCGCGCAGTTCCAGCTCTCCCGAACGATTCCGGCGGGCGGCCAGCTCGATGACTTGACGCTACAGGAGCTCGGCGTGCAGCGGCAGGAAGAGGGCGCGGCGGCCGGCGGCAGTTAAAAGCATGCGAGCGAAAGCACTGCTGAACGACAACGGCGAACGCGTGTTCGCCGTGATTTTCGAGACCGGCGAAGATCCGGTGGCGGGCCTGACGCGCTTTGCCGAGCAGCACAAGCTCGGCGCGTCGGCCTTCACCGCCATCGGCGCCTTCAACGGAGCGACGCTCGGATACTTCGACTGGGACAAGAAGGATTACGAGCGAATCCCGGTGAAGGAGCAGGTTGAGGTGCTGGCGCTCGTCGGCGACATTGCGTTGCAAGACGGCAAGCCCAAGCTGCACGCCCATGTCGTGCTCGGACGGCGCGATGGCAGCGCCTGCGGCGGGCACCTGCTCGAAGCGCGCGTGCGACCGACGCTGGAAGTCATCGTCACCGAGTCGCCCGCGCACCTCAGGCGCGAGCACGATCCGGTGACCGGGCTCGCGTTGATCAGGGTCTAGCGATCAGCGAGCCCCGTCGCTCGACCTGCGGCGTGGTTCACCGAGCAACTTGCCACGGACCGGCACGACCCGCTCCTCACCGGCGATCTGCTGCAACTCGCCGTCCAGCAGGATCAGGTAGTCGACGATGCGTCGTATCCGCGCATCACCCTCTTCGCTGTCCGGGAAGCGCTCCAGGTTGAGAAAGCCGTTTGCCTGCATCGCCTTCACCGCGTGATCGAGCCCTTCGATGGCGACGTCGGTCAGGATGCGGCCGCGCACGCCCATCACGCAAAGGATCGGCACTTTCCGGTAGCGCGCGTGCGCGCGGATGTCGCCCAGCAGCGAGAACATCTGCGACTCGTCGAAGTGGACGCCGAGGATCACCAGCCCGAACTCCTCCGCTTCGAGCAGCGCGCGCGCCTGGTTGGTGGTCTTGACGACCGCCAGGTCGTGCCCGGAAAGCGCACGCTCCACGCGCTCTTCCTTGTGCACGGCAACGAGAATTCGGGTTTTCGACGCGAGGACCATAGGCATTGGAAGCGGCCTCCTGTCAGGAGCTCCCCCTCACGCGCGGGGCGGAACATGCAAGATTTTCATTGTTTCCGGCACGGTGCTTGCTCCAGTTGCTAGGTAGTTTCTCCTCCAAGCAATCAGGAAAGGAAACCATGAAGATCACTCCCATCGCAGTCGCGGTAGCAGCGGCAATGTTTTCACTCACCGCTGTAGCGAATGAGCAGAACAAGGACAAGCAGGCGCAGAGCGCGCAGCCCCCGATGAGCCAGGAGCAGAAGGCTGGTAGCAGCACGTCCGCGAGCGGCGGCATGTCCGCGAGTGGCGGGGCGTCCGCGCCTTCCTCGCCGGCGGCTTCTTCTTCGTCCAGCGAGCAGCCCAAAGCAGCCACTTCCTCGAGCTCGAGCGAATCGTCGAAGGGCGTGTCGGCGAGCGGCGAGGCCAAGAGTTCCGGCAAGGCCCAAAGCCAGGCTCAGTCGAGCCAGGACCAGAACCCGGAGCTGATCAAGCAGGCGCAGACGAAGCTCAACGTCACCGCGGACGGCAAGGTCGGCCCGGAGACGCAGAAGGCGGTGAAGGACTTCCAGCAGTCCAAAGGCCTGAAAGCCAGCGGTCAGCTCGATAAGGAAACCATCGCCGCGCTGGGCGTGAACGAATCCGCATCGGCGGGTGGCTCGTCGAGCGCCAAGTCCGACACCAAGTCGCAGACCAAGGCGGAGGGTTCGGGTTCGGCGGCGGCCGGTGGATCGTCCGCGCCGCAGGCCGGCTCGTCGACCACGGAGCAAAAGCCGCAGCAGGCGCCGGCTCCGGCGAGCACCAAGCAGCAGTAACTGCCTCGCAGTGCAGGACGGCCCAAGGGCCGCGATGCAGTCGGAAAGCGGAGAGCTTCGGCTCTCCGCTTTTTTTGGTGCGTCGCGGTAGTCCCTTCGGACGGTCTGCGCGTTTCTAGCGCATGCGCAAACCGAGGGGCAGAATATCGTGATGCATCCGCTGCCGGATCGCGAGGTCGAGACGCTGCTCAAGCCGGATGAGCGCTCGCGTCTACCGCTTGCACGCCAAGTGCTGATCTATCTCGATCCATTCGCGCTCTTCATGGACGCGTCGAGCGGGCCGGCGAGGGCACGCGAGCGCGCGCTGCGCTACAACCGCGCCATGCGCTGGATGCTCCTGGCTTACATCCGGCGCTGGATGGCGATTGCCGCCGGCTTCGCGCTGCTCATTTCCCCGGCCGAAGCTGCCGCGGCGCAGCAGGCGTTCTTCGCCGTTCCCACCGCGGCGTTGGCCGTGGGATGCTGCATCGCCGCGACCGTCGCCGCCGTGACAGTAGCGGTCTATCTCTTGCTTGGGAGAAGGGACCAACCCTGAAGGAGGTTCCTATGCGAGTCAGCGAAGCGATGACGCGCGACGTGCGCATTGCCAATCCGAGCCAGACCATCCGCGAAGTGGCGAAGATCATGGACGACATCGACGCCGGCGCAATCCCGGTGGGCGAGAACGACCGCCTGGTCGGCATGATCACCGACCGGGACATCACGGTCCGCGCGGTGGCGGCGGGCAAGGGCCCGGACACGCCGGTTCGCGACGTGATGTCGAAGGACGTAAAGTACGTGTTCGACGACGAGGACCTCGAGCACGTGGCAAAGAACATGGCCGACATCCAGGTGCGGCGCCTGCCGGTGGTGAACCGCGACAAGCGCCTGGTCGGCATCATCTCGCTCGGCGACGTGGCGCAGAAGGAAGACACGCACACCACCGGCGAGGCGACCGCCGGCGTGTCGCAACGCGGAGGGAAGCATCGGACGTAAGACGCCAGCGCTGCTCGCCCTCGCCTTCGTGGCCGCGTGTGCCACCACGGAGAAGGCGCGGGAGAGCTGGTCCAGCGCGACCTACGACGACATCGTGCGCGCGTGGGGCGCGCCGGCGCGCAGCGGAAAGCTCGCCGACGGTGCCGACGTGCACACCTGGGTTTCGGATGCCGGGCCGACGGTCCGCAGCGGGCCGTCGATCGGCATCGGCGGGTTCGGCGGGCGCGGCGGCAGCGGCGTAGGCGTGGGAGTCGGCTTTCCGATCGGTTCGGGCTCGGCCGCGCCGCCGGCGCGCTGCGAACGCACGCTGACGTTCCGGGACAATCGCCTGGTCGAGCAGAGCTGGATCGGACCCGATGAAATCTGCGCAGACTACGCGCGCCCGAAGCCGGGCTAGCTGGCTCCTCGCGCTGGCGGCGGTTGCGGCGTGCGCCTCCACGGACGGCGACCTGGCCGCCGCGCGCGACTCCTGGCGCGGCGCGACCTACGACCAGGTGCTCATGGCATGGGGCACGCCATCGCAGAGCTCGGTGGATTCCCACACCTGGCTGTCCGACGATAGCGCGCCCCGTGCGCCGGGATCCAGCGGTGGTGTCGGCGGCATGATCTTCGCGGCGGCGCGCTGCGACCGCACGCTCGCCTTCCGCGAGGGGCGCGTCGTTGACGGCCGCTGGAACGGCGACGCGGAGTTCTGCAAGCGCTATGCGAGACGGTGAATACGTCGTACGCGAATAAGGAACCCGCGCGCGCCGAGATCGACGCGCTGCCCGGGCCTGCGGTGGTGGAGTTCGGCAGCCCCTGGTGTGGCTACTGCCGAGCGGCGCAGCCACTGCTCGCCAGCGCGTTCGCCGAGCATCCCAAGGTGCGGCATTTCAAGATCGCGGATGCGAGCGGCAAACGCCTGGGTCGATCGTTCGGGATCAAGCTCTGGCCGACCCTGGTGTTCCTCAGCGACGGCAAGGAAGTCGCGCGCCTCGTGCGACCGCGCGACGCGAAGGAAATCAGCAAAGCGCTGGCGTCGATCGATTCGAATTCGGGGACGGAGCACTAACCAATTCGGGGACGGAGCCCTAACTCCACGGCTGCGCAGCTTTCGGAGTTAGGGCTCCGTCCCCGAATTGGCCGAGTTAGGGCTCCGTCCCCGAATTCAGCGGCGGAAGCCGACCTTCCTAAGCAATCCCTCGCGGCGCGTCAGCCACCAGCCGTACTGCTCCGGCCAGCGCTGGAATTCGGGGTCGGCGCCCAGGGCGGCGGCGGCGTGCGCCGGCCAGTTCGGGTCGTGGAGCGCCTCGCGGCCGATGGCGATCAGGTCGGCGCGTCCGGCCTGCAGCGCTTCCTCCGCCTGCTGCGGGGTCAGGATCAGGCCGACCGCCATGGTGGCGATGTCGGCTTCCTTGCGGATCTTCTCCGAAAACGGCAGTTGAAAGCCCGGCACGCGCGGCAGCAGCGTTTTCGTCGCCGCGGTCGCCGAGCCCATGATGCCGCCCGAGGAGCAATCGATCACGTCGACACCCACGGTTTTCAATTTTCTGGAAAAAACGATCGTATCTTCGACCGACCAGCCGCCTTCCACGTCGTCGATCGAAGAGACGCGCACGAACAGCGGCTTTCCTTTCGGCCACTCTTCGCGCACCGCGCTCGCGACTTCGAGCGGAAATCTCATCCGGTTCTCGAGGCTGCCGCCGTATTCGTCGCTGCGCGTATTGGTGAGCGGCGAGAGGAAGGTGTGCAGCAGGTAGCCGTGCGCGGAGTGCAGCTCGACGATCTCAAAGCCCGCGCCGTGCGCGCGGCGCACGGCGCTGACGAACGCCTTCTTCACGTTGTCGAGGTCGCCTTTCTGCAGCGGCCGCGGCTTGAGCCATCCGTCGCCGATCGGCGCCTCGGTTGGCGCGACGATGCTCCACGCAGCGTCGCCGCGCTCGGCATCCTCTTTCGTCAGCGGCCCGTTGCCGTACCACGGCCGCGCCATGCTGGCTTTACGGCCGGCATGGGCGAGTTGAATTGCCGGCACCGCGCCTTGCGACTTTACGAATTGGGCAATTCGCCGCAAGCCCGGGATATGCGCGTCTTCCCAGATGCCGGTATCGCCGTGCGTGATGCGGCCGCGCTTCTCCACCGCGGTGGCCTCGACGAACACCGCGCCGGCGCCGCCCTGCGCGAACTTGCCGAGGTGCACGAGGTGCCAGTCGGTGGTGTGGCCGTCCTGCGCGGAGTACTGGCACATCGGCGAGACGACAATGCGATTCTGGATCCGCACGTCGCGGATCTTGATTTCATCGAAAAGCATTTCTCTACTTTCTGGCTTTGCGGTCCAGGGTGACGGCGGAAGCCGACCCCTTGCCCTGCCATTGCTTCTCGTCGATGACTTCGTCGAGGAAGTTGAGCTCGATCGTCACGTCGTCCGGATCCTTGAGGAAAATCTGGAACAGCTTGGCGTCCGGGAAGCTGCGGAAGTGCATGTCCACCTTGTTCTTCTGGATGCGATTGCGCACCCCTTCCGGGTCCTGCGCGAGGAAGGCGATGTGGTCGACCGAGCCCGAGCCGTTCGTGCCTTTAGGGTGTTTTTTCAATAAAAACCGGTCGCGGATCTGGTTGGGGGCCTGCGAGGCGAGGTGCACGCAGATGTTGTCGCCGGTCTTCAGCCAGTAGCCCGGAAAGCCGAAGTCCGGACGCTCGGCGACGTCGAGGCCGAGCACCTCCTGGTAGAACTTCTTCGAGCGCTCGAGGTTCTTCGAGACGATCAGATAGTGGTTGAGCGAGGTGACGGGCATTGCTTCCTCCAGAGGGGTTCCTTGTCGATCTCAAATCCTAGCGCTTCCAGCGCACCAATAGGATAAGAGGCAGCACCACGAGCGCCGTGGCCGAGAAGGCCCAGAAGGAATCCAGGTAGCCGATCATGGAGGCCTGGCGCGCGATCTCGGACTCGATCGCGGCCAAGCTTTGCGGGTCGCTCAAATCCAGCGTGCCGCGCACCCATGGCAACGACAGAGCCTCGTTGTAGCGCGAGATACTCGGGGAAAGTTCAGAGTGGGCGGCCTGCGTCATGTGCACCACCAGCACCGTGCTGAGCGAGATGTGCACGCTGCTGCCGATGTTACGGAGCATGTGATAGACCGCGGTGCCCTCGGCCAGGTGCTCGCCGTCGAGCGCCGAGAAGGCCACCATGGTGATGGGCACCCAGAGCAGGCCGACGCCGAGGCCCTGCAGCGCCATCGGCCAGAACACGTCGTGCACGCCGAAGCCCGGATCGAGCTGGCCGAGCTGCCAGCCGGCCAGGGCCTGGAGCAGGAAGCCGATGCCGATCATCCAGCGCGGGTCGAAGCGGCTGGCGTAGATCATGACGGCGAAGCCCATCATCGTGCCCAGGCCGCGCGCGCCGAGCACCCAGCCGATCACCGAGTCGGGATAGCCGGCGACCCCCTGGAGCATCGGCGGCAGCATCGTCATCGGCGTGAAGTTGAGCATGCCGAAGACGAAGATCAGCGCGAGGCCCAGGGCGAAATTGCGCTCGCCCAGCAGGCGCGGATCGAGGAAGGGGCGCCGCGCGGTGAGCGTGTGCGCGATGAAGAGGTACAAGCCGAGCGCCGCGACCGCCGCCCAGGCCACGATCTCCGCGGAGGAGAACCAGCCGGCGCGCTCGCCGCGGTCCAGCATCAGCTGCAGGCCGGCGAGCCCCGCCGAGAGCATGAGGAAGCCGGTCCAGTCCAGGCGCACCGCCTGCGGCGCCTGGCGGTCGCGGATGAAGAGCCAGCAGGCGCCAAGCGCCGCCACCGCGAACGGCACCATCATGTAGAACACGGCGCGCCAGTCGTAGGCCTCGGCGAGCGCGCCGCCAAGCACCGGCCCGACCACCGGGCCCATGACCGAGGCCACGCCGAAGATCGAGATCACCGCGCCGTGGCGCTCTCGCGGATAGCTCGCCAGCACGATGGCCTGCGACATCGGCACCAGCGGCGCGCCGGCGGCGCCTTGCACGGTGCGCCACGCCACCAGCGTCTCGATCGAGCCCGCAAAGCCGCAGGCCGCGGACGCGGCGGCGAAGCCGGCGACGCAGCCCAGGCACAGGTACCGCGCGCCGAAGCGCGCGGCGAGCCAGCCGGTGAGCGGCGTCATCACCGCGGTCGCCACCAGGTTGGAGGTGATGACCCACGCGATCTGGTCCTGCGTCGCCGAGAGCGCGCCCTGGATCTGCGGCAGCGACACATTCACCGCGGTCAGGCTCATGGAGTAAAGGAAGGTGACCGCAGTGCAGGTCGCCAATACCCATGCCCGATGAGGAGACGATTCTTGGTCACTATTCATTGCCTTGCTCATTGTAAGCCAGGCAACTAAACTGCCGCGTGATCCACGAAGACCTGTCGCGCAACTTCGGCTACCTGGTGAACGACGTCGCGCGCCTGATGCGCACGGTCTACGACCGCCGCGTGCGCACCCTCGGCCTGACGCGCTCGCAGTGGTGGGTGCTGAACCATCTCTTCCGCCATCCCGGCGCCACCCAGTCGGAGCTCGCCGCGATCCTCGAGGTCGAGCGCGCGACCCTCGGCCGCCTGCTCGACCGGCTCGAGGCCAAGGGCTGGGTGCGGCGCGAGGACGACGCGCGCGACCGCCGCGCCTGGCGCGTGCACCTCACCGCCGCCGCCGAGCCGGCGATGCGCAAGCTGCGCAAGCAGGCCTTCGGCCTGCGCCGCGACGCCTTGGCTGGCCTGAGCGCCAGGCAACGCGAGCAATTCGTCGATGCGCTTCTCGCCATCAAGTCCAACCTGTCGCGGCTGAAATGAAACGCTTTCTCCTGCTCGTCGGGGTGCCGGCCATCGCCGTGGCGGCAGGACTGGCGCTGTGGCTCCAGGGCGGTCGCTTCGAGGAGACCGAGAACGCCTACGTGAAGGCGCACATGATCGCGGTGACCGCGGACGTGTCCGGGCGCGTGGTCGAGGTGGGCGTGCGCGACAACGAGCCGGTCGCCGCGGGCGCGCTGCTCTTTCGCATCGACGCCACGCCCTTCGAGCTCGCGGTGGCGAGCGCCGAGGCGCAGATGGAAGTGGTGCGTACCGAGCTCGATGGCTTGCGCGCCGAGCACCGCGTCGCGCTCGCCGATGCCGCGGAAGCGCAGGAGCGCATCGGCTTCCTCGCGCGCCAGCTCGAGCGGCAGGCGAAGCTCAAGGAGCGCGGCATGGGGCTCGAGGCCAGCTTCGACGAGGCGCGCCACAACCTCGAGGCGGCGCGCCGCCGGCTGGATAGCTCACGCGAGAAGGCAGTGCGCGTGCTTGCCGCGCTCGGCGGCAACGTCAAAGTTCCGGCGGAGGCCCACCCGAGGTTCCTCGCCGTCCGCGCCGCGCGCGATGCCGGGCGCGACGAGCTCGCGCGCGTGCGCGTGGTCGCCCCGGCCGCCGGCATCATCAGTAACATGCGCCTGCAGGTCGGCGAGCGCGTCGAGCGCGGCGTGCCGGTCTTCAGCCTGATCGAGTCGCGGCCGATGTGGGTCGAGGCCAACTTCAAGGAAACCCAGCTCACCCATATGCGCGAAGGGCAGGACGTAACCGTAGTCGCGGATGCGTATCCGGACGCCAGGTGGCGCGGCCGCGTCAGCACCATCGCGCCCGCCACCAAGGCGGAGTTCGCGCTCCTGCCGGCGCAGAACGCGAGCGGCAACTGGGTCAAGGTGGTGCAGCGCGTCCCGGTGCTCATCAGCCTCGATTCGACGCCGGACGGCCGGACGCCGCTGCGCGCCGGCATGACGGTAACCGCGCGCGTCGACACCGGCCACGTGCGCACCCTTTCGGCTTTGCGCTAGATGCGCGCGATCGTGGTCGCGGTGCAGTTGCCGAGCGCGAGCGATCTCGAGTTCGACGCCTCGCTCACCGAGCTGCGCCAGCTAGCGAAGACCCTCGGCATGGAAGTCGTCGGCCGCTTCACGCAGAAGCGCGCGAGCTTCCAGGCGGCGGCGTACCTGGGAACCGGCAAGCGCGAGGAGCTGCGCGCCCTGGTCGAGGCCGAGCGCGCCAACGTGGTGCTCATCGACCACGAGATTTCGCCGTCGCAGACCTTCACGCTCGAGAAGGAGCTCGGCTGCCAGGTGATGGACCGCACCATGGTGATCCTCGAGATCTTCCACCGCCACGCGCGCTCGCGCGCCGCGCGCGCACAGGTCGAGATCGCGCGCCTGGGCTACATGGCGCCGCGCCTGCGCGAAGCCGCCAAGCAGGCCGGGCCGAAGGACCGCGCGCGCAGCGGCACCGGCGGCCGCAGCGGCGGCGAATCGCACGGCGAGCTCGACCGGCGCAAGATCCGCGACCGCATCGCCGAGCTGCAGAAGGAGCTCGACGCGACGGACCTCGGGCGCAAAACCCAGCGCGCGAAGCGCCAGGAACGCCAGGGACTGGCCCGCGCGGCGCTCGTCGGCTACACCAACGCGGGCAAGTCCACGCTGATGCGCGCGCTCACCGGCAACCAGGTGCTGGTCGCGGACAAGCTGTTCGCGACGCTCGACACCACCGTGCGCGCGCTGCACCCCGAAAGCGTGCCGCGCGTGCTGGTCAGCGACACCGTCGGCTTCATCAAGAACCTGCCGCACGGGCTGGTCGCCTCGTTCAAGTCCACGCTCGACGAGGCGCTCGAGGCTGCGCTCCTCTGCCACGTCGTCGACGCGAGCGATCCGGGATTCGAGCGGCAGTTGGAGGTCACCGAGGAAGTGCTCGAGGAGATCGGCGCCAAGGCGGTCCCGCGGCTCCTGGTGTTCAACAAGATCGACCGCGGCGGCAAGGAGGGAGAACTGCGCGCGGCGCTGCTCGCAAAGTACCCCGGTTCCATCGTGATGAGCGCGCGCCGCGAGGAGGACATCACCAGGCTGCGCGAGGCGATCATCGCCTTCTTCGAGCGCGACCTGATCGAGGCCGAAATTTTCCTGCCGTGGTCGGCGCAGAATCGACGCGGCGAGATCTTCTCGAGCTGCAAGGTGCTCGACGAGCGCTCGGACGGCGAGGGCGCCTTCCTGCGCGTGCGTGGCGAGTCCGAAGCGGTGAAGCGTCTAAGCAAGCAGTTCGGCCGGGTTAAGGCCAAGTAGTTCTAAAGCAGGCTCAGTTGGTCTCATCCTCTGCTGCTGACGTTAGCACTTCAGCCAAGGAACCACGTAAAGCGCGACGATTTGGAGCAGGCGGTCCGCAAGCACGGGTTTCGGCAGGTAGGCGACCGCGCCCAGGATCCTTGCATGCTCCGCCAGATCCTCGCTCGAGCTGAGAAATATGACGGGGATGTCCATCGACGCGTCATCGGATCGCAGGGCAGCGACGAATTCGTCGCCGCTCACGTAAGGCATATTGATGTCGACGATGGCGAGGTCGGGCCTCGACTCTCTGACGAGGTGAACCGCAGCATCGCCGTCTGCCGCCGCGAGGACGTCGTATCCAGCCGTCTCGAGGTGCAGCTGCAATAGCTGGCAAATCGTGTCGCTGTCGTCCACGACAAGAATGGTGGGTCTACGTCCGGGGCGCGTTTCAGTCGGCATCAATTGTCCATCAGGCGTGCTTGTCGGCGCGCGGCGCAACCGGTTGGACGGACCACTGCGCCGGCTCGTCATCCTTGTCAGCCCCTGCATCGGCGGCGGTCTTGTGGATCTTGCCCGGCTTGTGGTGCGCCGGCGCGTAGATGGCATACACCTGCATGAGTTCGTCTCCGATATTCGTAACGTTGTGCCAGGTCCCGGCCGGGACCAGCACGCACCAGCCGTCGGAGACTTCCTTGTCGAAGGTGAGCCGGTCTTTCGAAGGGCCCATCTGGACACGACCGCGCCCGGCATCCAGGCGCAGAAACTGATCGGTCTCGGCATGCATTTCGAGTCCGATGTCGCCGCCCTTGGGAATGGACATCAGCGTCACCTGGAGATATCGGCCGCTCCATACCACCGTCCGATAGTTTTTGTTGTCGCGAGTCGCTTGCTCGAGATCGAAGGATTGTGGCTGCGGCCCGATATCTTTCAAGTTCATCGCACTCTCCGTCCGGTTGAGGGAATGGGTTCGACCTTCACGGGTAGCTCGCGTTCGCGTAAAGCCGCATCGACCAGCGCATCCATCATCCATCGGACCACCGCCTCGGTCTCCCGATCGCTGGCGCCGCAGATATCCTTGAGGATTACCATCGGCTCGATGCCGTAGACCACCGCGAGCGCGCGTAGCAGCCGGTCATAGGTCTTCTTCGATAGCTTCTGCTTGAGCGGCGCGATGGTCGTAGCGAGGATCTCGGTGCGCTGGCCGCGCCGGAACGGCTCTTCCTCGAGCAAGCCGGCCGCCTCCAGCGACTGGTGCTCGAGGGCGAGCTGCAGCGCGGCGCGCATGTGCGGCTCGTACTCATGGAAGCGGGAGTAGGTGCGGTCGAGCAGCTCGTGCAGACGGCGCTTGGCGTCGCCCTCCTGCGGCACTGCACGCCGCACCGGAGCCAGCGCCTCGGCGATCACGGCGCTGACCAGCTTGGAGCGGGAAGGGAAGTAGCGGTACGCAGTGGCACGGGAAACCCCTGCGCTTTGAGCGACTTCCGCCACCGACGGAATTCTGCCGCGCCGCACAAGACGCACTGCTTCATCCAGCAGGCGGCGGAACACCCGGCCGCGATGTCCGCGCCCGAGGTCGGGAAGGTCGTAGAAAGGTGTGGCGCTTTTTTTCACCCGCGGTTAGTCTCGCACAGCGATTTGAGACGCGCGTCTCATTTCGCCTCCTGAGGAGGAGGATGGTCTTCGTAGAGCGGATTGCGGTCGAGGTCGACGGCGATGGCGACGCCGTGCTGCTGATCCACGGCCTGGGCGGCACCACCAACACCTGGACTCCCTTGCTGGGCGCCTTCTCGCGCCACAAGCGCGTGCGCCTCGATTTGCCCGGTTCCGGCCGCTCGTGGCGCGTGGAAGATCCTCTTTCCATAGAGAAATTCGTCGAAGCAACGAAGCGTGCCCTGGCGGCTGCCAAGGTCGAGAAGGCGCACGTCGTCGCGCATTCCATGGGGACCATCGTCGCGGCACACCTCGCTGCTGCCGAGCCGGCGATGGTGCGCAGCCTGGCGCTGTTCGGGCCGCTGCTCGCGCCGCCGGACCAGGCGAGGCCGAATATCCGCGGGCGTGCGGGGAAAGCGCGGCAGGAGGGAATGCGCGGCATCGCCGATGCGCTGGTTCAAGCAAGTTTGTCGGCTGAGACAAGGGCAAAGCGACCTGTGGCGGTGGCCTTCGTGCGCGAGTCCCTGATGGGGCAGAACCCGGAGGGGTACGCGCGGAGCTGCGAAGCCCTCGCCGACGCACAGCCCGCCGACACCTCGGCCATCGCGTGCCCGGTGCTGCTCGTCACCGGCGACGAGGACGTGGTCGCGCCGCCGCAGTCGGTCCGCATGATGGCGCAGAAGATTTCCGGCAGCCGCGTCGAGGTGCTGCGCGGGTGCGGGCATTGGACTCCGGTCGAGAAGCCGGAGGAGTGCGTCGAACTGTTGAATCGATTTCATATGGACGTGAGCCGGATTCGAAATCCGGTTCGCAGAATTACGACCCTGACCCCGAATTAAGGACCGAATAAGGAGACGCGCGATGGCAAATGTGCTGTTCACCAACGTTCGCATCATCGACGCCACCGGCGCGCAGCCGTACACCGGCGAAGTGCTGGTGCAGGGCAACCGCATTTCGCGCATTGGCCGCGGCAGCCGCAGCCTGCCGGTGGCGGGCGTAACGGTGATCGACGGCGCGGGCGCGACGCTCATGCCCGGGATGTGCGAGGCGCACACGCACTTCGGCTGGACCAATTCCAAGACGCTGGACGCGATCCAGAAGATGCCGCACGAGGAGCACACTCTCTGGGCGGCGCAGGTGGCAAAGCAGTACCTGGACCACGGCTGGACTTCCTGCGTCGGCGCCGCCACTCCCAAGCCGCGTCTCGACTGCGTGATCCGCAACGCCATCGAGTCCGGGCAGATTCCGGGTCCGCGCTACCTGGCGGCGAGCCAGGAGATCACCGTCACCGGATCGCTCGGCGACGACATGCTGCCGCACCTGCCGTATCCGGACATGTCGTTCGGCTGCGTCGTGGACGGGCCGGAGGGCATGCGCAAGGCGGTGCGCATGTTCCTCAAATACGGCGTGGACCAGATCAAGCTCAACCTCTCCGGCGACAACCTGGTGCCGGGCGCGGACGCGAAGACCAACTGGATGAGCGACGAGGAGGTGGCCATCGCGGCGCGCGAGACCAAGGTGCGCGGCAAGCGCCTGGCGTGCCACGCGCGCTCCACCGAGTCCGTGAAGCAGGCGATGCGCCACGGCATCGAGGTGATCTACCACGCGAGCTTCATCGACGACGAAGGCCTCGACATGATGGAGGCGCAGAAGGACAAGGTGTTCGTTGCGCCCGGCCTGTCGGTGATCATCCGCCTGCTGCACGAGGGCGAGGTGGTCGGCATCGACAACAAGACCGCGCGCAACATGGGCTACGAGCTCGAGCTCGAGGCGGCGGTGAAGAGCATGAAAGCGATGCTCAAGCGCGGCATCCGCGTGCTGCCCGGCGGCGATTACGGCTTTGCCTGGGCGCCGCACGGCGAGAACGCCAAGGACCTCGAATATTTCGTGAAGTACCTCGGCATGACGCCGATGGAGACCTTGATCTCCGCCACCCGCTGGGGCGGCCAGATCATGATGAAAAAGGACCTGGGCGAAATCCGCGAGGGCTGGCTCGCCGATCTCCTGCTGGTCGACGGCGATCCGCTGTCCAACATCTCGGTGCTGCAGGACAAGTCGAAGCTGCTCGCCATCATGAAGGACGGCGAGTTCGCCAAGATGCCGGAGATCCGCTCGCAGCGCAGCCGGTTCGTTGCATGAAGAAAGGGTGGAAATGGTTTTGGAGCGTCGTGATTGGTGCTCCGATCCTCGTTTTCACGGTCTGGGCGCTGTGGGACAACGAGCGGCTGTTCCTGGTCACGCTGCTCAACGGCCTGACGCTGGCGTCGCTCTATTTCATCGTCGCGGCGGGGTTCACGCTGGTGTTTGGCCTGATGCGCAATGTGAACCTCGCGCACGGCTCGCTGTATCTCTTCGGCGGCTACCTCGGGTTCTTCACCGCCCAGTACACCGGCTCTTTCGTGGTCGCGCTGGTGGTGGGCTTTGCCTTCGCGGCGCTGGCCGGCCTGCTGATGCAGGTGTCGATCTTCCGCTTCATGCAGGGGCAGGATCTGCGCCAGACCATGGTGACGATCGGCCTGTCGATCGTGATCGCCGACCTGCTGATGTGGGCGATCGGCGCGCAGGTGCACCAGCTCTCGCCGCCGGATTGGCTGAACGGCCCGATCCGCGGCATCCCGATCATCAAGGCCTATTCGGCGTATCGGCTGGCGCTGATCCCGATCGGCGTCGCCATCGGCGTCGCCCTGTGGCTGTTCCTCAATCGCACGCGCGTCGGCATGATGATCCGCGCCGGCGTCGATGACCGCGGCATGCTCGCCGCCTCGGGCGTCAACGTGAACCTGGTCTTCGCCACCACCTTCGCCATCGGCGCCGGTCTCGCCGGCCTTGGCGGGGTGATCGGCTCGGTGGAGCTGTCCATGGCGCCCGGCGAGGACACGCGGCTGCTGCTCGCCTCCCTCATCGTCGTGATCGTCGGCGGCATGGGCAGCGTGGTGGGCGCCGCCCTCGGCGCGGTGATCCTCGGCGTGGCCGAAACCTACGGCCTGGCCTACGCGCCGACCTACAGCGTGGTGTTCACCTTCGTGATCCTGGTGCTCGTGCTCGCCTTTCGCCCACGTGGCATCCTCGGGAGGCCGGCTTGAGCGCCGCTTACTGGCGCAAGGCCATGAACTACGGGTCGGTGCCGGCCCCGAAAAGGGCCCCGAAAAGGGGTCAGGACCCTTTTTCCGACGAGCAACGCGCAGCTACGGGAAAAAGGGTCCTGACCCCTTTTCCGGAAAATCGTGGTCTGTCCCTGATTTATGCCGTGCGCGCCAGGCATGTGGTGGTGCTCGCCATGCTGCTCGCCTTCCCGTGGTTCGCGACGCCGTTCTTCACCTACCAGATCGGCGCGCAGTCGCTCGCGCTCGGCCTGATCGCGCTGTCGCTCACCTTCCTCGGCGGCTACGGCGGCATGGTGTCGCTCGCGCAGATGACGATCGCGGGTATCGCCGGCTATCTGATGGCGATTCTCGGCACCAGCGCCGTGGTCGAGATCAGCCTGAAATGGCCGTGGTGGCTCGCCGTCCCGCTGGGCATCGCCGCCGCTACGGTGGCGGCGACCTTCATCGGCTGGCTGTCGGTGCGCACCGAGGGCATCTACACCATCATGATCACGCTGGCCGTGGGCGTCGCGTTCTACTACCTCTGCCTGCAGAACTACAGCGTGTTCAACGGCTTCCAGGGCTTCCAGCAGGTTTATGCGCCAACGGTGGCCGGCGTGAATTTCCGCGAGGCGATGCCGTTCTACTACCTCGTGCTTCTCTGTTCGCTCGCGGGCTACTTCTTCGTCAAATACCTGCTGCGCGCGCCCTTCGGCATCGCGCTGCAGGGCATCCGCGACAACGCACGGCGCATGAACGCGCTCGGCTTCAACGTCACCGCGCATCGCGTCGCGGCGTACGCGGCGGCGGGCGTCATGGCCGGCGTCGGCGGTGTGCTCTTCACCTGGTACAACAATCTGGTCACGCCGGGATCGGTCGGCACCTCGTGGATGATCAACGTCCTGGTTATCGCGGTGCTCGGTGGCATGCGCCACCCGATCGGCGCGTTCCTCGGCGCCGTCGTGTTCGTCCTGCTGCAGACCTTCGCCATCGACATGATCGACCGCGAGCGCTTCAACCTCGTGATCGGCGTGGTGTTCCTTGCCATCGTTTTGTTTTCGCCCGACGGCCTGCTCGGATGGTGGGCAGGTTTGAAGTCGAAATTCTCAACCCCCAGAGGAGGTTCCAGATGAAGAAGCGAACATTTGTGAGAACGCTGGTCGCAACGGCAGTCGTTGCCGCCATAGGAGGAACTGCGGCCGGCATCGCGTATGCGCAGCAGGGCAAGCCGGTGAAGATCGGCCTGCTCGCTACGCTGGAAGGACCGTTTGCCGCAGGCGGGCAGGACGGCATGCGCGGCGCCGAGCTCGCGATCCGCGAGCGCGGCGGCGTGGTCGCCGGCCGCAAGATCGAGCTGATCAAGGCGTCTTCCGACGCCAAGCCCGACGTCGCGGTGAACTCGACGCGCAAGCTGGTCGAGCAGGACAAGGTCGACCTCATGGTCGGCCCGCTCTCGGGCGGCGAGGGCATCGCGGTCAAGAACTACGCCAAGACCCAGCCGCAGGTGACGTTCATCAACGGCGGCTCGGGCGCGCAGGGCACCACGCTGCAGGACCCGTCGGCCAACTTCTTCCGCTGGAACACCGACGGCGGGCAGTGGATGTTCGGCCTCGGCAAAGCGGCGCTCGACAAGGGCTACAAGCGCGTGATGGTGATCGCGGAGGACTACGCCTTCCCGTACTCGCAGGTGCAGGGCTTCATGGCCGAGTACTGCAAGCTCGGCGGCAAGGTGCCGCTCAAGGCCTGGGTACCGCTCGGCGGCAAGGACTACTCGTCGGTCATCGCGCGCATCCCTAAAGACGTGGACGCGCTGCTGGTGGTGCTGGGCGGGGCCGACGCGGTGAACTTCCTTAACCAGTACGAGCAGGCCGGCGGCGACAAGCCGATGATCGGCGGCTCGATCACGGTCAGCCAGGACGTGCTGAACTACAAGGGCAAGCGCCGCGACTCGCTGGTCGGCACGCTGTCCGCCGGCCCGCTGGCCGACGCGTATGACGCGCCCGAGTGGAAGAAGTTCGTCGCCGACTACAAGAAGAACTTCCCGGATGGCTACCCGAGCCCGTCGCTGTTCGCGGTCGTGTACTACACCAACATGAAGGCGACGCTGGACGCCCTCGACGCGGTGAAGGGCGACCTCTCCGACGGCCACAAGAAGTACCGCGAGGCGATGTCGAAGATGACGCTCAAGCTTCCCACCGGCGAGCACAAGCTGGACGCGAACCGGCAGGCGATCGGCAGCACCTTCATCACCGAGGTAGTGAAGGACAAGCAGGGCAACCTGTTCAACAAGGTCCTGCGCCGGGTGGACAACGTCAACCAGACGCTCGGCACGCCGCCCGCCGAGTTCAAGATCGGCTCGCGCGACGAGCCCAACTGCCCCTGATGAGTGCAGTGCTTCAAAGAGGGGGTGAAGCTCTCGTACTCGAGGGCGTCACCCGCATGTTCGGCGCCCTGCGCGCGATCGAGGACGTGTCGTTCTCGGTCGCCGCGGGCGAGCGCCGCGCAGTCATCGGTGCCAACGGCGCCGGCAAGACGACGCTGTTCAACGTCATTACCGGCGACTTCCCGGCCAGCGTAGGCCGGGTCTTATTCTTCGGCGAGGATGTCACGCTGCATGCCCCCTTCGAGCGCATTCGCATGGGCCTGCGGCGCACCTATCAGTCCTCGCTGCTGTTCCGCGACCTTTCGGTGCGGGACAACCTGTTCCTCGCGGTACGCGGCGTTTCCCGCAACCGCTATTCGTTTTTCCGGCCGAGGCGCAGCCAGCCGGTTCAGGATCTTCTCGAGCGCGTGCGTCTCTCGCATCTCGCCGATACCCCGGTCTCGTCGCTGTCGCACGGTCAGCAGCGCCAGCTCGAGATCGGCATGGCGCTGGCCGGCGCGCCGCGCCTGATCCTGTTCGACGAGCCGGCGGCGGGCCTGTCGCCGGCGGAGCGCGCCGAGCTGGTGGCGCTGCTGACCTCGCTGCCCGCGCACATGGGTTTCATCATCATCGAGCACGACCTCGACATCGCCCTGCGCGTGGTGCAGCGCGTCACCGTGATGCACAACGGCCGGATCCTCAAGCACGGCACGCCGGCCGAGATCGAGAACGATGCCGAAGTGCAGGCGATCTACATGGGTGGAAAGCACCATTGATCCTTGAGATCAAAAACCTGGACGTGCATTACGGTCGGGCCCACGCGCTCCAAGGGATTTCATTAAGTTTGGATCGTGGAGTCCTCGCGGTGGTGGGTCGTAACGGCATGGGCAAGACCACGCTCTGCAATGCGATCACCGGGTTGGTGCGCGCCCAAGGGAGCATCAAGCTGGCGGGTGAGGAGATCCTCGGCCTCGCTCCGAACGTGATCACGGAGAAGGGCATCGGCTACGTGCCGCAGGGACGGCGGGTGTGGCCCTCGCTCTCGGTCGACGAGCACCTGCGCATGGTCGTGCGCAAGGGCCCATGGACCGTGGAGCGCGTCTACCAGACCTTCCCGCGCCTCGCCGAACGGAAGAAGAACGGCGGCGCCGAGCTCTCCGGCGGCGAGCAGCAGATGCTCGCCATCTCGCGCGCGCTGCTCTTCAACCCGAAGCTGCTGGTGATGGACGAGCCCACCGAGGGCCTCGCGCCGGTCATCGTGCAGCAGGTCTCGGCGATGCTGAAGTCGCTCGCCGCCGAGGGCGAGATCTCGGTGCTGCTGATCGAGCAGAACCTCGGCGTGGCGATCGAGGTCGCCGACACCGTCGACGTGATGGTCAACGGCCGCATCGCGCGCTCCATGCGCGCCAGCGAGCTCGCCGCGGACGTCGGGCTGCAACAGCGCCTCCTCGGCGTGAGGATGGCCGAGGACGAAGTGGCTCCTAAAGAAGAATCTGCGGTGGAATCGGTCCGTATCCTCACCGTTAAGCGGGCCAACGACGAGCTGGTTCCGCCCGACGACGGCGAGCGCAGCATCGGTGGCACCACCCGCTGGGGAATCTCCACGAATCCGCTCCCCGTTGAGGAGTCCAAGCCGGAACCCCGCGTCGTCGAGTTCCCGGTGGCGCAGACCGCCGGGCGCGCCGCCTATATCGCCGGCACCTTTGACACCAAGGGGCGCGAGCTCTTCTATCTGCGCAGCTGCCTCGAGAAGCTCGGCTTGCGCACGGTGACGGTCGACCTCGCGACCTCCGGCAAGCCGTCGTCCGCGATGGTGCATCCGCGCGAAGTGGCACGGCATCATCCGAAAGGCGAGGGCGCGGTCTTTACCGGCGACCGCGGCTCGGCGGTGAGCGAAATGGCGCTCGCCTTCGAGCACTTCGTCGCCGGCCGCCGCGACCTCGGCGGCCTGATCTCCGCCGGCGGCTCGGGCGGTACTGCGCTCGCCACGCAGGCAATGCGCCGGCTGCCGATCGGCATCCCCAAAGTGATGGTGTCGACCGTGGCCTCGGGCGACGTGAAGCCTTACGTCGGGCCCTCCGACATCTGCATGATGTATTCCGTCACCGACATCTCGGGCATCAACCGCATTTCTGAAAAAGTGCTCGCCAATGCGGCCCATGCGCTGGCCGGCATGATCGCCTATGCGCCGTCGAAAAGAGAATCCGCCGAGGGGAAACCTGCGCTCGGCCTGACCATGTTCGGTTTGACCACGGCTTGCGTCCAGGCCGTGTGCAAGCAGCTTGAAGCGCGTTACGACTGCATCGTGTTCCACGCCACCGGCACCGGCGGGCAGTCGATGGAGAAGCTGGTCGATTCCGGGCTGATTTCCGGAGTCCTCGATGTCACCACCACCGAGATCGCCGACGAGATGGTGGGCGGCGTACTCAGCGCGGGACCGACGCGGATGGATGTTTTCGCGAAGAAACCGGTTCCCTACGTCGGCTCGTGCGGCGCGCTCGACATGGTGAATTTCTGGGCGATGGAAACCGTGCCCTCGCACTTCAGGGATCGGGTTTTATACAAACACAACATCAATGTGACGCTGATGCGCACCACTCCAGAGGAGAACGCACGCATCGGCCGCTTCATCGCCGACAAGCTGAATCGCATGGAAGGCCCGGTGCGCTTCCTCATCCCCGAGGGCGGCGTCTCCGGCCTCGACGCGCCGGGCAAGCCGTTCTGGGATCCCGCCGCGGATCGGGCTTTGTTTGACGCGATTGCGCAGGGGTTCAGGTCGACCTCTGCGCGGAAATTGATCCGCTTGCCAAATCATATTAACGACGCGGCCTTCGCCGAAGCGCTGGTCGCCAACTTCAACCAGATCACGAAAGCCGCATGGCCCGCATCGCTCGCTCGGACATCCTGAAGAAGCTGCAGGCGCAGGTGCGCCGCGGCGAGCCGATCGTCGGCGGCGGCGCCGGCACCGGCCTGTCCGCCAAGTGCGAGGAGGCGGGCGGCATCGACCTCATCGTGATCTACAACTCCGGCCGCTACCGCATGGCGGGGCGCGGCTCGCTCGCCGGGCTGATGGCCTACGGCAACGCCAACGAGATCGTGCTCGACATGGCGCGCGAGGTGCTGCCGGTGGTGAAGCGCACGCCAGTGCTGGCCGGTGTGAATGGCACCGATCCATTCCTGATTCCGGACCATTTTCTGAAGCAGCTGGGCGACCTGGGATTTTCTGGCATCCAAAACTTTCCCACCGTCGGGTTGTTTGACGGAACGATCCGCGCCCAGCTGGAGGAAACCGGCATGGGTTATGGGCTCGAGGTCGACGTGGTGAGGAAGGCGCACGAGATGGATCTGCTGACGACGCCCTACGTGTTCTCCGAACAGAACGCGCGCGACATGGCGAAGGCGGGGGCGGACATCATCGTCTGCCACCTCGGGCTGACCACCGGCGGCGCGATCGGCGCTCACACGGCTTTGGGTTTGAAAGAAACCGTCCCTCTGATCGAAAGCTGGGCACAAGCGGCGCGCGGTGTAAACCCCGACGTGCTTGTGCTGTGCCACGGCGGGCCGATCGCTACCCCGGAAGACGCTTCGTATGTGCTGAGCAAGAGCAAAGGCTGCAACGGCTTCTACGGCGCTTCCAGCATGGAACGTCTACCCACCGAAATCGCTTTGACTGAAACCACCAGAAAGTTCAAAAGCATCAAGAGAGGTGCCTCATGACTGGAGCTCAATTCGGACAATTCATCCTCGCCGTGATCGGCGTCGCGGTCGTCGTTGCGATCGTGGTCTGGCTGCTGCACTGGCTGTACCTGCGCTCCTCCAAGGAGCGGGCGTTCGTGCGCACCGGCCTCGGTGGCCAGAAGGTGGTGATGAACGGCGGCGCGCTGGTGCTGCCGATCGTGCACGAGGTGATCCCGGTGAACATGAACACGCTGCGCCTCGAGGTCTCGCGCGGGCGGGAGCGGGCGCTGATCACCAAGGACCGCATGCGCGTGGACGTGACCAGCGAGTTCTACGTGCGCGTGCAGGCCGAGCCGGGAGCGATCGCCGCCGCGGCGCAGACCCTCGGCCAGCGCACCATGCAGCCCGACATGCTGAAGGAGCTGGTGGAGGGCAAGTTCGTCGACGCGCTGCGCACCGTCGCGGCCGAGATGACGATGGAGGAGATGCACGAAAAGCGCGGCGAGTATGTGAAGCGCGTGCGCAATGCCGCCGCGGCGGACCTGCTGCAGAACGGCCTCGAGCTCGAGACGGTATCGCTCACGCAGCTCGACCAGACCGCGATGGAATTCTTCAACCCGTCTAACGCGTTCGACGCCGAGGGCCTGACGCGCCTCACCGAGACCATCGAGACGCGCAAGAAAATGCGCAACGACATCGAGCAGGACACGATGATCCAGATCCGCAACAAGAACCTGGACACCGAGCGCCAGGCGCTCGACATCGACCGCGAGCTCGAGTACGCGCGCCTGTCGCAGGAGCGCGAGCTGGAGGTGAAGCGCGCGGCGCAGCGGGCCGACGTGGCGCGCGAGAAGGCATCGAGCGAGCAGGAAGCCGAGCGCGCGCAGATCACCGCGCGCGAGGCGGTGGAGCGCGCGCGCATCGCTTCGGAGCGCGCGGTGGAGGAGGACCGCATCGGGCGTGAGCGCAGCGTCCAGGAAATGGAGATCAGCCGTCGACAGGCCATCGAGCTCGCCGAACAGCACCGCGCCATCGCCGTGGCCGAGCAGTCAAAGGCGCAGTCCGAGGCCCAGGCGTCCGCCGACCAGGCGCGCGCCAAGGCGGTTGCCGAGGAAGAGAAAGTGTTCACCGTACGCGAGGTCGAGCTCGCTCAACGCAAAAAGCTGGTCGACGTCTCCAACGCCGAAGCCGAGGCCGACACCTCGCGCATCCGCTCGCTCGCGGCGAAGATCCGCCACGAGGTCGAGGCTGAAGGCCTCACCCTGATGAACAAGGCCGCCAACCTGCTCACGCCGGAAGCGCGCCAGTCGGCGATGCGGCGCCAGCTCATCGACAAGCTCGAGGGCATCATCCGCGAGTCCGTGAAGCCGATGGAGCGCATCGAAGGAATCCGCGTGCTGCACGTGGAGGGCCTCGGCGGCAGCCCGGGCGGTGGCAACGGTAGCGGTAACAGCAACGGGAACATCGCCGACAGCGTGGTCAACTCCGCGCTGCGTTTCCGCGCCCAGGCACCGCTAGTCGACCAGCTGCTGCGCGAAATCGGCGTGCAGGGCGGCGACCTCGGCAACGCGGCCAACGCCCTGCTGGAGGGCAAGAAGCCTTGATCAAGGTGTACACCTCGTCGGTGATCGAGGCCCCGGCCGACAAAGTCTGGTCGCAGGTGCGCGACTTCAATGGCCTGCCCAACTGGACGCCGTTCGTCGCCGAGTCGCGCATCGAAAACAACATGCCGGCGGACCGGATCGGCTGCGTGCGCAACTTCCGCCTGCGCGATGGCGGCGTGATCCGCGAGCAGCTCCTCACGCTGTCGGACTACGACTATCAGTGCAGCTACTCGATCCTCGAGAGCCCGATGGGCGTGGAGAACTATGTCGCCACGCTCAAGCTCACCCCGGTGACCGACGGCAACAAGACCTTCGCCGAGTGGTGGGCCGAGTTCGACTGCGCCCCGGAAAAGGAGCGTGAGCTCGCGCAGGGCATCGGGCAGGGGGTGTTCCAAGCCGCGTTCGACTCCCTCAAGCAGAAGCTGCGCTGACCGGTTCTTGGACCCCCGCGCACGTCTGACGAAGGCGCAGGAGGCGGCCGCCGCGGGCCGTCATGCGGAGGCGCTGCGGGGGTATGAATGGTTCCATCGCAACGCCCTCAAGCACGACCAGGCTTTTTACGGCGTACGGCTTTCGTTCGCGCTCTTGTACTGGACGGAACTCGCGAAGGTGTACCCGAAGGCCGGTCGATCCCTGGAACGCATCCGGCGTGACAAGACAGCGGCGCTGCGCAACGGCCGGGGGAATCGCGAGACTTTCCACGACGTGGTCTCGATCAATGACCATCTCGACAAGCAGCGCGACACGTACCGCCTTTTCGTGAATCTGGATGGCAAGCGACCCGCACTGGCAGCCAAATGCGCCAGCCTGGCGATGCCGGCGCTTGTGCGCCACCGGGACTTCAAGCGGGCGCGGCGTCATCTGAAGGATCCCGAGGCGCTCCTGTCCCGACACGCCAGCCTGTTCAAGGAAGGGATGGAGTGGTCGAACCGCAAGGCGCGCACGTGGAAGGCCGCCAGCCGCGAAGCGCACATCAGGATCTACTGCCAGGACGTCGCGCTGCTGACAGCGATCCTGCGGGGTACCGGAGAACGCGCCAAGGCGGCCGAGTTGCGCAAGCAGGCGCTGGCGCTCGTCGAGCCCTCCTCATTGCGCAAGATTGTGGCCGCTCGCCTGCGATGATTCGCGTCAGACGCTCCGCCGTTATCGACGCGCCGATCGACCGCGTGTGGGCGGCGCTGCGCGACTTCAACAGTCACAGCGCTTGGCATCCGGCCGTCGGCGAGTCGCGCATCGAGCGTAACGAGCCCGCCGACCAGGTCGGCTGCGTGCGCAACTTCTTCCTCAAGGACGGCAACCATATCCGCGAGCAGCTGCTCGCGCTGTCGGATAGCCAGCACATCTCGACCTACTGCATCCTCGATGCGACGCTGCCGATGCGGAACTACGTCGCCACGGTTCAGCTGAAGAAGGTCACGGATGGCGACCGAACCTTCTGGCACTGGGAATCCACCTTCGACGTGCCGAAAGGCCGCGAGCGGGAGTTCGAGCAGCTGGTCGGCGGCGGCGTGTACGAAGGCGGCTTCGCAGGCCTGAGGAAATACTTAAATGGGGACAGACCCCATTTTTCTCATTTGGGCGCTGTGGAATCTCAAGGCGTGGTGGCGACAGGATTCGGCGGGCCCGACGTTCTGCAGTTCAGAAAAATCGAAGAAAAGCGGGGAGAGGTTCACATCCGGCAGACGGCCATCGGCGTTAACTACATCGACGTCTACATCCGTAAGGGCCTTTACAAAATGATCACGCCGCCCGCGCCGATCGGCATGGAAGCGGCGGGCGTCGTCGTGGAGAGCAATTCACCCGGCTTCAGGCCCGGCGATCGCGTCGCCTATGCCAGCGGGACGCCGGGCGCGTACGTCACGATGCGCGCGATGCCGGCGAGCGAGCTGGTTCTGCTGCCCGAGTACATCAGCGGGGACACGGCGGCCGCGCTGATGCTCAAGGGCATGACCGCCGAATATCTCCTGCACCGCACGCATCGTGTGAAGCCCGGCGATGTCGTGCTGGTCCATGCAGCCGCCGGCGGCGTCGGGCTGCTTCTATGCCAGTGGGCGAAAGCGCTTGGCGCGAGGGTCATCGGCACGGTGTCGAGCGAAGCGAAGGCGGAATTGGCGTGCTCGAACGGCTGCGACCAGGCGATCGTCACGCGCGACTACCGGTTTGTTTCCCAGATGAAACAGAAGGCCGACGTGATCTACGACGGTCTGGGACAGGCGGCGGCGAAGGAGAACTTCGAGGCGCTCGCGCTGCGCGGCCACTGGGTCAGCTATGGGCAGGCGAGTGGCGCGCACGATTCGTTTCCCGACCTGACCGCCAAATCCGGGACGCTGTCGCGGCCCGTGCTCTTCCACTACACCGCCGCGCACCTGCAGGAGATGGCGGGACGCGTATTCGCGGCGTTGCGCGACGGCGTGCTGAGGACGGACATCCGCCACCGTTATCCGCTCGCAGCAGCGGCGGATGCGCATCGGGACCTGGAGGCTCGCCGCACCACGGGGCAGATCATCCTCCTCCCTTAGCCTGCAGTAACATATCAGTCGAATATCAATGGAGGGGCGGCATGGCGACGGCCGGCACCGAGCGCAAGAAGCGCACCATCACCGAGATCCGCGACTCGAAGAAGAACGGCGAGAAGATGGTCTACACCTCGGTGCTCGACTACACCTCGGCCAAATGGGCGGAGACCGCGGGGGTCGACGTGTGCGTGGTGGGCGACTCGCTTGCGATGACCTGCCATGGCCACCCCAACACCATCCCGGCGACGATGGAGATGATGGTGCTGCACTCGCAGGCGGTGCGGCGCGGGGCGCCCAATACCTTCGTGCTCGGCTGCATGCCTTACCAGAGCTACAACACCGTCGATCGCGCGCTCACCAACGCGACGCGCTTCATGCAGGAAGCCGGATGCGACGCAGTGAAGCCCCAAGGCGGGAAATCGCAGGCCCACATCCTCAAGGCGCTGGTCGACGCCGGTATCCCGACCGCCTCGCACATCGGCCTCACGCCGCACACCGTGGCGATGTTCGGCGGCTTTCGCATCCAGGGGCGTACGGCCGAAACCGCAATGAAGATCCTCGAGGACGCGTTCGCCATCCAGGACGCCGGTTGCTTCATGCTGGAGTTCGAGGCGGTGCCGGCGAAGATCGCGAAGACGATCTCCGAGCAGCTCGAGATCCCGACCATCGGCATCGGCGCCGGCGCGGGGACGGACGGGCAGATCCTCCTCTCCTACGACCTGCTCGGCGTATTCACCGACTTCAAGCCGAAGTTCACCAAGCGCTACACCAACCTGACCGAGGTCGCGGTCAGCGGCCTCAAGCAGTACGCCGCCGAGGTGAGAAGCGGCAAGTTCCCGGATGAGGATCACAGCTATGCGGTCGACGACAAGGAGTACGACAAGTTCCTCACGCTCGTCGAGAAACGCAAACAGCGCTGAAACCTTAACCGATCGGGCCTACACCGGGATCGAGGAGCTAATCGTTACGCTCCAGCTCGAGCCGGGGAGCGCGGTGTCGGAGCAGATGCTCTCCGAGCGCCTCGGTATCGGGCGCACGCCGATCCGCGAGGCGCTGCAGCGGCTCGCACGCGAGCGCCTGGTGACGATCCTTCCGCGGCGCGGCGTGGTGGTGTCGGCGATCGATGTCGCGGCGCAGCTCCGGCTGCTCGAAGTCCGCCGCGAGCTCGAGCGGCTGGTGGCGCGCGGCGCCGCCCGGCGCTCGAGCGAAGAGCAGCGCGAGCGCTTCGGCGAGCTGGCGCGGCAGTTCGAGAAGGCCGGGCGCTCCGGCGACGACAAGACCTTCATGCGGACCGACCGGGAGTTCAACGAGCTTTGCCTGGCGGCGGTGAAGAACGAGTTCGCCGCCGGGGCGATGGGGCTGATGAATTCCCTCTCGCGTCGCTTCTGGTTCCACCACTACAAGCAGGCGGCGGACATGCCCGAGACCGCGAAGCTGCACGCCGACATTGCGCGGGCCATCGCCGATGCGGACGAAAAGGAAGCCGGCGCGGCCCTAGACCGGCTGCTCGACAACATCCAGGCCTTTACCCGGGCCACGCTGGGCGTCTAATATGTCAGTAGTGTGTCAGTGAGCCTTTCATGGGAAAACTAATCGATCGGCATTCCATCAGCGAGCGGCAGAAGAAGTTCCGCGCGGATTACATGGCGCAGGTGCATCCCTGGTATAGCGGGCCGGCGCATATCGGCGTGATCTACCTCGTCGGCCTCTCGGCCATCGGCTGGTGCGCAAGCCGCCTGCAGGGCGCGAGCTGGGAATGGCTGCTGGTGGTGCCGGTGTTCTTCTTCTCGAATCTGTTCGAATGGTGGATCCACAAGTACGTGATGCATCGCCTGGTCGACGTGTGGGCGCTGCGCGCGATCTACGACCGCCACACGCGCCAGCACCACCAGTACTTCACCGACAACGAGATGACCGTCGACAGCACGCGCGAGTGGCGCATCATTTTCTTCCCCTGGCGCGCGCTTTTCACGTTCATGGCGATGGGCACGCCGTTCGCCATCGCGCTGGGCTGGCTGGTCAATCCCAACGCCGGCTATATCCTGATGATCACGATCATCGGCCAGTACCTGATCTACGAGGCCTTCCACTACTGCTGCCACGTGCGCGACAACTGGTTCGTGCGCAACATTCCGTTCGTCAACACCATCCGCCGCCACCACACCGCGCACCACAACTACGGGATCATGATGGCGAGGAACATGAACCTCACCTTCCCGATCGCCGACTGGTTCATGGGCACGAGCGATCTGGACCGCGGGCTGGTGGGCACGATCTTCAATGGCTATGACGAGGACCACGTGAAGCCGGAGCTGAAGCCGATGATCGAAAAATTCCGCCGGCACGATGCCCCCGTGACGATCGACGGGCCTGCTGTCCCCACCTAGATACGGACGATAGGAGGCGTCAGAGTTACTTCGCAGAAACAATCGCGAAGAACTCCGGATACATGCGGCCGCTAAGCTGCGCGCCCATGAACGACACCTACGAATTCCCGATCACCACGACCGTCGCCGCCGGCGGCGATGCCTACAACCGCGCGCTGCGCTCCCTGGTCGGCTACGACGCCGACGTGGTCGAGCGCACGCAGGCCGTGCTGCAGGCCGACCCGGCATTTGCGCTGGGGCACTGCCTCCGGGGCTACCTCATGATGCTCGCTTACAACCGCGCCGCGGTCGGCGTTGCCGCAGACGCACAGCGCGTCGCCGCACAGCACGCGCCGGGCGCTACCGCGCGCGAGCAGGCGCATGTGCGCGCGCTCGGGCACTGGGTGGCCGGGGACCTGGACGCCGCGCTGCGCGAGTGGGAATCCATCCTCGCGGTGTGGCCGCGCGACGTCCTTGCGCTGCGCCTGTTGCACTCCAACTACTTCTGGCTCGGCCGGCAGGCCGAAATGCGCGCTTCTCTCGAGTGCGTGGCGCCGCACTGGACGGAGTCGCAGCCGGGCCATGCGGGCTTCCTTGCCTGCCTGGCTTTCTCGCTCGAGGAAAGCGGCGACTACGCCGCCGCCGAGCGAGCCGGGCGCCGCGCGATCGAGCTTGATCCCACCGACGTGTGGGGCGCGCACGCGGTGGCCCACGTGATGGAGATGGAGCGCCGGCCCGGCGAAGGCATCGCCTGGCTCGCCTCCCTCGAGCCGCACTGGGGCGGCAAGGGCGCCTTCCTGCATCACCTGTGGTGGCATCGCGCAATGTTCCACCTCGCGCGGCGCGAATTCGACGCGGTGCTCGAGCTCTACGACCAGCGCTTCCGCAACCTGGCCTCGCCCATGGTCGTGGCGATGCCCGACTTCTACGTCGACGTCCAGAACGCCGCCTCGATGCTGCTGCGGCTCGAGCTGCGCGGCGTCCCGGTCGGGGAGCGGTGGGAGGAGCTTGCCGACAAGGCGCAATCGCGCATCGGTGACTGCGTTTCCGTGTTTACGCTGCCGCACTGGATGATGGCGCTTGCGGCTGCCGGGCGCGACGCGCCGGCGCGGGCGATGCTCGATGCGATGAAGCAAAACGCTTCGTCGGCGGTGCGCGAGGTCGCGCTACCGGTGTGCCAGGCGGTGCTTGCACATCGACGCGGCGAGCATGCGCAGGTGGTGTCGCTCATGTCGCCGCTGCTGGGGCGCCTGCAGCACCTTGGCGGCAGCCATGCGCAGCGCGATGTGTTCGCGCAGCTGCTCCTCAGCTCGAGGAAGAAGCTACTGGACGCGCGCGTCCAGCGAGCGGGCGATTTTGCCGAACTTCTCCAGGTCCGCTCTTAAGCGCTCGGCGAATTCGTCGGGCGTGTTGCCGACGAGGTCGAGGCCGGTCCCGGTGAGGCGCGCGACGGTGTCCTTCTCCTTCAGGATAGCGATCACCTCGGCATGCAGGCGCTTGATGATCGGCTGCGGCGTACCGGCGGGCGCGAGCAGGCCCATGTAGGCTTCGATCGCCACCTGCGGATGGCCGGCCTCGCGGAAAGTGGGCGTCGTCGGCAGGCCGGGATGGCGGCGCGGGATGGTGACCGCGATCGCTTTCAGCTTGCCCGAATTGAGGTGCGGGATGCCGGTGGAGATGGCGCCGAAGATGAGATCGACGTTGCACGACATGGCGTCGGTCACTGCCTGGCCGAAGCCCTTGTACGGCACGTGCACGAGGTCGATGTCGGCAGAGGCCTTGAGCATCTCGCCCACCATGTGCTGGCTGCTGCCGAAGCCGGAGGTGGCGTAGGACACCTTGCGCTTCTTTGCCAGCGCGATCACTTCCTCGACCGTATTCGCCTGCACGCTCGGGCACGCCATCAGCGTCAGGCCGACGCTCGCGACCAGCGAGATCGGCGCGAAGTCCTTCAGCGGGTTGAAGTTCACCTTCTCGTAGACGTTGGGATTGATCACCAGCGGGCCGTCGGAGGGCGCGAACAGCGTGTAGCCGTCGGGCGCCGACTGCGCCACCGCCTCCGCGGCGATGTTGCCGCCGGCGCCGGTGCGGTTCTCGACCACGAACGGCTGCCCGAGGCGCTCGCTCAGGCGGTTGGCGAGGGTGCGGCCGACGAGATCGGGCGCCCCGCCCGGAGGAAAGGGGACTACGACCCGGACCGTCCGGTTCGGATAATCGGCCTGCTGCGCGCGCGACTGGCCGAAGACGAACACCGTGAAGAGCAGGAGGAAATGCAGCGGGCGTATTGTTGTCATTAACGGCTCATAAGGTCGGGTTCACGTATTTTCCGCCGAGCGCGGCGATTCCGAAAGCCGCGCCGGCGATATCGAAGTTGAACGAGAAGTGCTGGCTTGCCGCCTGCACGTCGCGCAGATATCGCTGCAGCGGATCGCGAGTATAGATGGCATTGGCGCCGTAGAACGACCACAGCGTCTCCACCGCCTCGCGCGATTGCGAAACCGCGAACGCGTTTTGCGCGCGCAGCCGAAGCTTGGTTTCCAGATCCAGGGTGTCATGTTCCTGAAATATTCGCGCGGATTCGCGCATCAGGTAACGCGCCGAGTCGATCAGGCAGCGCGCCCGCGCCAGCTTGACCTGCACCGCCTGGAAATCGGCGACCTTGGCGCCGGTATAGGTCCCGGTCCTGGTCTTGAAGGCGTTGAGCACATGCTCATACGCTCCCTCAGCGGTACCCAGGGCGGTAGCGGAAAGCGGATGCCCCGCCGAAGCCACGATCGGCACGCGGAACAGCGGACCGGCATTCAGC
Source organism: uncultured bacterium (assembly GCA_965233195.1). GTDB lineage: Bacteria > Pseudomonadota > Gammaproteobacteria > Burkholderiales > SG8-39 > SCGC-AG-212-J23. The sequence continues at coordinate 82,041 of CBDDSB010000027.1, forward strand.
TTGGCTCCCGGATGCTCGAGGCCGCCGCGGCAGCGCGCGAGGGCGAGGGCGCGCCGCTCCGGTACGAACACTTCCTTTACTTCGATGTCCTTGCTTCCGGTGCCGACCATGCCCATCGCGTACCAGGTGTCAATCACCTGGTAGTCCGTTTTCGGCACCACGCACAGACGCCAGTCCACGGCTTTTTCATCCTCGTAGACCGTGACGGCGAGCATGTTCCAGTCGGAGTTGTCGACGCCCGAGGAGAAGGGCCACTTTCCCGACACCTGGAATCCGCCGTCCACCCGTTTACCTCGTCCCGCCGCGAGCGCGATCGAAGACGCGATGAGGACATCCGGATTCGCGTCCCACAACTCGTGCTGCGTCTCGGGCTCGTAATAGCCGAGGATCCAGTGGTGACAACCGAGATTGCCGACGTTCCACGCGGTGGAAGGGCAACCACGCGCGAGCTCGGCGACGATGTCCACCACCGCGACGAACGGCAGCTCCATGCCGCCGAACGACCTCGGCTGGTGGAAGCGGAACAGGCCGGTCTCGTGCAGCAGCTTCTCGTTCTCCGGCAGCAGGCCGCGCGCTTCCTCGCACTGCTGCGCGCGCTCGCGCAGCGCCGGCACGATGCTGCGCGCGCGGCGGATCGCTTCGTCGTAATTGACGCCGGAAAAATTCACTGCGATAGGATTTCGACGTCCTTGAGCACGGGGTCGCTGGACAGCGCGATCTCGTTCTCGATCGCCAGGCCGCAGCCGGGGCAGCAGAACTGGCGGAATTGCGGCAGCGGGTCGATGAAGCGCTTCGGGTCGCCGACGATCGGGTTCGAGGCCTCGATCGGCAGGTCGTTGCGCACGCAGCGCTCCTTGTAATTGCGGCTGATCGGGCCGAGGTCGGTGCCGCACTTGGCACACCCGTAATGCAGGTTGTCGTGCACCGCCAGGTTTTCGGTGGCGAGGAAGCGCACTTTCCCTGAAAGTTTCTTCACTTCTCCCGCGAAACCGTAAATCCGCCGCGCGCGCAACTCGGTGCGCCGGCGCTCGGTGGCGCGGGCATCTCCCGACACCACGCCGTAGATCTCGAGCGCCGCCTTCTCGGTCACGTCGCCGTTGTCGATGTCGGCCTTCACCTTGGCTGGGTCGCGCTCCAACGGATCGCCGAAGCCGCCGGCCGCGGACCAGAGCACCGCATACACGTCGGATGGGTTCTGCGAGAAATCCTGCTGGCGCAGCCCGAGCTCTTCCTTTTTTCCGCGCAATTCATCGATATCCCGTACCAGCTCCGCACGCTTCATGTGCTCACCCACGTTCGAGTCTCGCAGGAAGCGATAGCGATTCACCGCGCCGGGGTAGCCGCCCATCATGCCGGTGGAGGTGGGAATCGCGTTGCCGGAGGACAGCGTGTCGTGCGTGATGCTGTCGGTGCCATGCGGGATGAAGCACGACTCCGCCGACAGGCCGCCGCGCCATTTGCCCGCGCCGCCGGAATCGGTGATTTCCTTTCGGTACAGGAACAGCACCGGAAAGCTCTGCTCGGTGTGCTCCACGTTGGGCAGCTTGCAGATCGGCGTACGCGCCTGGCCG
>CBDDSB010000028.1:0-78324 GCA_965233195.1 uncultured bacterium
TCCGGCGCGCGCGGCTCGGCGGCGCAGATCCGCCAGCTGGCGGGCATGCGCGGCCTGATGGCCAAGCCCGACGGCTCGATCATCGAGACGCCGATCACCGCCAACTTCCGCGAAGGCCTGAACGTGCTGCAGTACTTCATCTCGACGCACGGCGCGCGCAAGGGTCTGGCTGATACCGCCCTCAAGACCGCCAATTCAGGATATTTGACGAGAAGGCTGGTGGATGTAACCCAGGACCTGGTGGTGACCGAGGACGACTGCAAGACGCAGAACGGCGTGTCGATGAAGGCGCTGGTCGAAGGCGGCGAAGTGGTCGAGGCGCTGAAAGAGCGCATCCACGGCCGCGTGCTGGCGATCGATCTGGTGCACCCGGAGACGCAGGACGTGCTGTTCCCTGCGGGGACGCTGATCGACGAGGACGGCGTGGACACCATCGACAGCCTCGGCATCGACGAGGTCAAGGTCCGGACCGCGCTTTCCTGCGACACGCGCTGGGGCGTTTGCTCGAAGTGCTACGGGCGCGACCTGGGCCGCGGCTCGCCGGTCAACGTCGGCGAAGCCATCGGCGTGATCGCCGCGCAGTCCATCGGCGAGCCGGGCACGCAGCTGACGATGCGGACCTTCCACATCGGCGGCGCGGCATCGCGTACCGCGGTGCAGAGCAACGTCGAGGCCAAGTCGGCGGGCACCGTGCGCTTCACCTCGACCATGCGCTACGTGTCGAACGCGAAGGGCGACAAGGTGGCGATCAGCCGCTCCGGCGAAGTCATCATCACCGACGACAACGGCCGCGAGCGCGAGCGCCACAAGGTGCCGTACGGCGCCCTGCTGCTCTCGTCCGACGGCGACACGGTGCGCGCGGGCAAGCAGCTCGCCACCTGGGACCCGCACCACCGGCCGATCATTACCGAGTACGCCGGCACGGTGAAGTTCGAGCACGTCGAGGAAGGCTCGACGGTGGCGAAGCAGATCGACGATGTGACCGGGCTATCCACCCTGGTGGTGATCGATGCCAAGCGGCGCACCACCGCCGCCAAGCCGGGCCAACGCCCGTCGGTGAAGCTGATCAACGAAGCGGGCGACGAAGTGCGCATCGCCGGCACCGACCACGCCGTGAACATCAGCTTCCCGGTCGGCGCGGTGATCGCGGTACGCGACGGCCAGCAGGTACAGGTCGGCGAAGTGCTGGCCCGCATCCCGCAGGAAGTGTCGAAGACGCGCGACATCACCGGCGGTCTTCCGCGGGTGGCGGAGCTGTTCGAGGCGCGCTCGCCGAAAGACGCCGGCATGCTGGCGGAAGTCACCGGCACGGTGAGCTTCGGCAAGGACACCAAGGGCAAGCAGCGCCTGGTGATCACCGACCTCGACAAGCAGGAGCACGAATACCTGATCGCCAAGGACAAGCACCTGCTGGTGCACGACGGCCAGGTGGTGAACAAGGGCGAGAGCATCGTCGACGGTCCGGTGGACCCGCACGACCTGCTGCGCCTGCTCGGCATCGAGGAGCTCGCGCGATACATCATCGACGAGGTGCAGGACGTCTACCGCCTGCAGGGCGTGAAGATCAACGACAAGCACATCGAGGTGATCGTGCGCCAGATGCTGCGGCGCGTGGAGATCACCGACCCGGGCGAGACCACGTTCATCACCGGCGAGCAGGCCGAGCGCGCCGAGGTGTTCGAGGAGAACGAGAAGGCCGAGAAGGCAGGCAAGAAGCCCGCGGTCTACGCCAACATGCTGCTCGGCATCACCAAGGCCTCGCTCTCCACCGATTCGTTCATCTCGGCGGCCTCCTTCCAGGAAACCACGCGCGTGCTGACCGAGGCGGCGATCATGGGCAAGCGCGACGGGCTGAGGGGACTCAAGGAGAACGTGATCGTCGGCCGCCTGATCCCGGCGGGAACCGGCCTCGCGTATCACCTGATCCGCAAGGCCCAGGCCGCCGAGCCGGTGCTCGCCGAGCTGCCGGTGAGCGCGCCGGAGGCGCCGCCGGCCGAGACCACGGCCACAACCGCCGGGGGTGGCAACTAGGCCGGGTTTACGAAGCGGTTATAACCCTACTATTCAAGGGCGCCCCAGGCGCCCTTTTTTTTGCCAACCAGGAGGATTCGATGGCCGGAAAAGCGAGGTACCTGTTCATCGCCAGCATGGACGTGGAGGCGCACAAGGAAGCGCTGTTCAACGAGGTGTATGACACCGAGCACATCCCGGCGCTGCTCAAGGTCCCCGGCGTACTCTCGGTGCGCCGTGGCGCGCAGGAGCCGCTCACCATGTTCATCGGCGGGGAAAAGAAGACCATCGTCGCCGAAGGCGAGCCGCGCTACAGCGCGTACTACGAGCTGGAAAGCGCCGAAGTGCTCACCAGCCAAGCGTGGGCCAAGGCCGTCGAGGCCGGGCGCTGGCCCTCCGAGGTGCGCCCCTTCACCCGCAACCGTCGCCACGTGCTGCGTAAGCTGCTCTGAAAATCGGGATCGCATGAATACGGGATAGGCGCGGTGATGTTTCCGGGCCAGACTGCAGCGACCATCCAGCGTAACGCTAAAAGGGGGGACCATGATGCGACGCTTCCAGGTGCTGCTTACCGCTTGCTCGTTCCTTTCGCTGCTTGCCTCATCCGCTCGGGCCGAACCGCCTGTGCCGCTCCAGGGCCTGCGCGAGGCCGCGACGATCACCATCGACGCTGAAGGCATCGCGCATCTGCGCGCAAACAACGAGCACGACCTCTATTTCCTGCAGGGGTGGACCCACGCCCGCGAGCGCCTTTTCCAGATGGACTCCTTCCGGCGCCTGGCGAGCGGCACTTACGCGGAGCTGGTCGGAGCGGCAGCGCTGCCGACCGATGTGGCGCTGCGCACGCTGGGCCTGCGCCGGGCCGCGGAGCGCTCCTACGCGGCTGCGGCGCCGCGTACGCGCAGCGCGCTGCAAGCCTACGCCGAGGGCGTCAATGCATGGGCACAGGCCCACGCACTCCCAATTGAATACCGCGCGCTCGAGCTGACGACCTTCACGCCGTGGTCGGCGGTGGACAGCATGGCCGTCGGCAAGCTCATCATCTGGCAGCAGTCCTTCGAGGACGACACCGTTGCGACGGTGGCATTCCTCGCCTACCAGGCAGCGTTCGGAGCGCAGCGCGCCAACGCGCTCTTCCATCAAGACCTCTGGCGCTCCGCCGGCTTCGAGCCCGACGCCACGGTGCCGGATGCGATGGTCGGCGCCAGCGCGGTCGATGTCCAAGCCGCGGAGCCGCGACTCGGGCACGCGAAACATGCGGGCGAGTCATCGGCCGGGCTGCTGCGCGGCCACGTCGAGCGCATGCGCGAGCTGCCTCTCTTCCGCGGCGCGGTCTCGCGAGAAGCGCGTGGCGGCTCGAATCTCTGGGCAATTTCCGGACGGCTCACACGCGATGGCCGGCCGCTCGTCGCCAACGACCCGCATGTCACATTGGCGATCCCGGCCCTGTTCTATCCAATGGGGCTGGAGCTCGGCGAGGAGCCGGTTTTCGGCAGCAGCATCGCCGGCAGCCCGGGCATCATCCACGGCTACAACCGTTATATCGCCTGGGGCACGACGAACAGCTTCACCGACGTGACCGACTGGTTTAGCGAGCAGGTCGTTCCGGACGCGGCGTCGCCGAGCGGTTTGTCGACGATCTACCTTGGCGCGCGCGAAGCGCTGGTCCCGATCCCCCAGGTGTTCCGAGCCAACGTCCCCGGTAATGGCGTCGCGAACGACCTGGTGGTCGTTGCCTCGCCTGCGGTGCCGCCGGCCACGCTGGTCGTGCCGCGCCGCGACGGCGGGCCCATCGTCCGCCTGGACAACGCCACGGGTGCCGCGCTGAGCGTGCAGTGGGTCGGCTTCGGCCCCACTCAGGAGATCGAGGCGTTTCTCCTGATCAACAGCGCGCGCAACCTGGCGGACTTCAAGGACGCCCTGCAGCGCTTCGATGCCGGCGCGCAGAATTTCGTTTACGCCGACGTCGAAGGCAACATCGGGTTTTTCAGCGCCGGCGAAGTGCCGGTGAGGGAGGACCTGCAGGCTTACACCGTCAGCGGCTCACCGCCGTGGCTGGTGCGCGACGGCCGCGGTGGCAACGAATGGCTGGGCGTGCAGAATCCGCAGCCGCACCAGGCGACGCCGCGCGAAATCGTGCCGTTCAACGAGATGCCGCAGCTGGTCAATCCGCCGGCGGGCTGGCTGGTGAACGCGAACAACGACCCCCTCGGCGTGACGCGCGACAACAACCCGGTGAACCAGGTGCGGCCCGGCGGCGGCCTCCTCTATCTCGCGTATTCCTTCAACGCCGGCATGCGCGCTCAGCGCATTAACGCCCGGCTGCGAGAGCTGCTCGCGACCGGCGACCAGCGCGCGTCGTTCGAGGAAATGCAGGCGGTGCAGGGCGACGTGATCCTGCGCGACGCCGAGGTGCTCAAGCCTTACCTCGTCGCGGCGTTCGACCGTGCCCCGGCGAGCGCGGCCGCCGAGCTGATCGCGCTTGCCGCGGACCCGCACGTTGCCGGCGCGATCGCGCGCCTGCGCGCATGGGACGGCTCGACGCCGACGCACAGCGTAGAAGCGTCGATCTACGCCCTCTGGCGCTCGCGGCTGATCGCGCGCGTCATCGATGCGCCTCTAGGCGCCTTGCCCAAGCCCGGCGAGCAGGACAGCGTCGCCGCGCTGCGCCACCTGCTCGACAATTTCGCGGCGGCCGGCGGGGTCGGCGCGTCCGGCATCGACTTCTTCGCCGCGCCGGGCATTGCCCAGGCCGCCGACCGGCGCGATTACGCGCTGCTCGCGAGCCTGCGCTCGGGACTCGAGTTGCTGGCGGCGATGTTCGGCGGCAACACGAACCAGGACGACTACCGCTGGGGTGCGCTGCAGCGCGTTGCACTGAACCATTCGCTCGGCGGCCCATTCAGCATTCCGCCGATACCGACCGATGGCGGCTTCCAGACCGTGGATCCGGCTTCGTTCAATGTGCGCGCAACGGCGCCGCAGGATTTCGTCTATAGCTTCGGCGCGGCGCACCGCTCGGTCTACGAACTGGGCGCGGACGCGAACCGGGCAGCATCGATCTGGGCCGGCGGCACGAGCGGCGACCCTCTCAGCCCCGGTTACCGCCAGTTCCTCGGGCGCTGGCTTGCCAACCAGAGCACACCGCTGCTTCTCGGCAAAGAAGAGGTGAAACGAAGCGGCGCCGAGCCGCAGCGTTACGTCCCGATGCCTCATTAGCGCCGTAAACTCCAGGACGACCCCAAGGGCGCCCTTGCTTTTTTGGAGGCGGCTGTCAATGAAACCGGACGTCCAGAAGATCGAAACGCTTGTGCGGCAGCTGCTGATCGAGCTCGGCGAGGACCCGGAGCGCGAGGGCCTGAAGAAGACGCCACTGCGCGTGGCGCAGGCGCTCAGCTTCCTCACCCAGGGGTACCGCGCCGACGTGCGGCAGGTGATCAACAACGCGCTCTTCACGCAGGACACCGGCGGCATGGTGATCGTCAAGGACATCGAGATGTACAGCCTGTGCGAGCACCACATGCTGCCGTTCTTCGGCCGCTGCCACATCGGCTACATCCCGAACGGCAAGGTGTTCGGCGTCAGCAAGCTCGCGCGCCTGGTCGACGTGCACGCGCGCCGGCTGCAGCTGCAGGAGCGCCTGACCGAGGATATCTCGCGCGAGATCATGGAATCGATCGACGCCAAGGGCGTCGGCGTAATGATCGAGGCGCGCCATCTCTGCATGATGATGCGCGGCGTGGAGAAGCAGAACTCGACCATGGTCACCTCCTCGGTGCTGGGCGTGTTCCGCGACCATCTCGCCACGCGCGAGGAATTCTTGACGCTGGTCGGGCGCCGGACCACGTGAGATTGCTGCTGGTATTTGCGCTGCTGTCGTCCGTGGCGGCACGCGCGGAACTGCGCCCGGAATGGGAGTTCGGCCTGGGCGCGACCGGCTTCACCTTTCCCGATTACCGCGGCTCGGACGAAAGCCGCGGCTATGTTCTGCCGCTTCCTTATGTGATCTACCGTGGCAACGTGCTGCGCGTCGATCGCCAGGGGGTGCGCGGCGTGTTCTTCGAAAGCGACCGCGTCGAGTTCGACATCAGCCTGAGCGGCACACCGCCGGTCGACAGTTCGAAGAACCGCGCGCGCGAGGGCATGCCGGACCTCGATCCGACGTTCGAGATCGGGCCGCGCCTGAATGTCATCCTGCTGCGCGACGAGAGCCGCAACCGCGCGCTCAGCTTTCGCCTGCCGGTGCGCGCGGTGATCGCCACGGACCTCTCGTACGCCGACGGGCAGGGCTTCACCGTGTATCCGAACATCACCTACGACGCGCGCCCGCGTTTCTTCGACTACCGCTGGCGGCTCGGCCTGCAGGCCGGTCTGCTCTATGCCACCAGCCGCTACCACCGCTACTTCTACGGCGTGGATGAAGCGTTCGCGACGCCGGATCGACCGGCCTATACGGCCACCGGCGGGTACTCGGGCGCCGCGCTTGCCGCGTCGCTCACGCGGCGCTTCCAGAAAATCTGGGTCGGCGGCTTCGCGCGCTATGAAGCGCTGAAGGGCGTCGCCTTCGAGTCCAGCCCCCTCATGCGCCGGGACTATGCCTTCACCGCCGGCATCGCCTTCGCCTGGGTATTCGCCGAGTCGAAAAACAAGGTGGACGTGGACGTCGAAGACTAGTCGCCGAAGCCCTACAACGGGGCGCGACCCCGGCACGCGGCTTGCTCCTCCAGCCCTATCGGTACGGAGTCTGGAGGTCAGGTATGGAAAAGCTGCAACAGTTTCGCCGGAAGCAGGAAGGCAAGCTCGGTTACATCCTGCTGTGGGCGCTCGGCGTGCCCATCCCGCTGCTGTTCGTCGTTTTCCTGCTGCGCGGCTGCACCTGAGCCGACACGCAGGCATTCCCTTCCTTTTCACTATTGGAGGCACCACATGAACAAGCTTCTTATTGCAGTTGGCATTGCAACCCTGGGCCTGACCGCATGCTCGTCCCTGGACCAGCGCGGCGTTTCGCGTGAAACCCAAGGCACCGTGGGCGGCGCGGTCGCCGGCGGCGCGGTTGGCGCGGCAGCGACCGGCGGCAGCCCGCTCGGCACGATCGGCGGCGCGGTCATCGGCGGCGCAGTCGGCAACCAGATGGGCGAGCGCTACGACGAGAAAAAGGGCCGCTAAGGCTTTTTCCAGCGTCAAAAAGGGCGCCTTCGGGCGCCTTTTTTATTTGTGCTCCTATAATCGGCCTCATGGGAACAATCCAGGAGTGGAACGACACGGAGCTGAAGGACAGGGCGGTCGAACGCGCCATGCGTGTCGACCTGGCGGCGGCTTTCCGCCTCGCAGTGCGCCTGGATTTGCACGAAGGCGTTTGCAACCACTTCAGCGTAATGCTTCCGGATGGCAAGCGGTTCCTGCTGAACCGTTACGGCCTGCACTGGAGCGAAGTGACTGCCGGCAATCTCCTTGCGCTCGATGCCGCGGGCAACGTGCTCGCGGGCGACGGCGAGTACGAGAAGACCGCCTTCTACATCCACGGGCGCATCCACGTCGCCAACCCGCGCGCGACCTGCGTGCTCCATACCCATATGCCGTATGCGACGGCTTTGACTCTGATCGAGGGCGGCCGCCTGGCGATGGTCGAGCAAAACGCGCTGCGCTTCCACGACGACATCGCCTACGACGACATCTACAACGGCCTGGTGGTCGACAACGCGGAGGGAGATCGCCTAGCGCAAGCCATGGGCAGCAAGCGCGTGATGTTCCTCGCCAACCATGGCGTCATCGTCGTCGGTCCCACCGTCGCGGAGGCGTTCGACGCCATGTATTACCTCGAGCGCGCGTGCCGCCTGCAGGTGCTCGCACGCTCGATGGGCGGAAAGTTTCGCCCGGTACGCCCTGAGGTGATTCAACAAGCCTACAAACTGATGTGCGCCGACGCCCCCAAATACGCCGGCGCGCACTTCGACGCGCTCAAGCGTATCCTCGACCGCGAGGAACCGGCCTACTCTCGCTGAAGTGGCAGTCGCTCAGGTCGCCTCTATTCGCCCGGCAGAGGCCGCGGATCTGCCGGCAATCCAGTCGATCTACGCGCATCACGTGCTGCACGGCCTGGCCTCCTTCGAGGAGGAGCCGCCTTCCGTGGAAGAGCTCGCGCGGCGCTATCGCGATGTCATCGGCCGCGGACTGCCTTACCTGGTGGCGGAGTACGGAACCGAGGTCGCCGGCTACGGCTACTGCTCACCCTACCGGGCGCGCAGCGCGTACCGCTATGCGCTCGAGGACTCGATCTACGTGCGTCACGACATGACCGGACGCGGCGTCGGCAAGCGTCTGCTCGACGAGCTCATCCGGCGCTGCGAGGTTCTGGGCTACCGGCAACTGATCGCGGTGATCGGCGATAGCGCCAACCAGGCGTCGATCGGCGTGCACGCGGCGTGCGGCTTCCTGCGCGTGGGAACGCTGCGTTCGGTGGGATTCAAGTTCGGGCGCTGGGTCGACAGCGTGTACATGCAGCGACCGCTAGGCGCGAGCGATGCTAATTCGGGGTCAGGGTCGTAATTATCCGCTCAGATAATTACGACCCTGACCCCGAATTGTCGACGGTTAGAACGAGCTTTCCCTTCACCTGACGCGCCGCCATCAGCTTGAGCGCTTCGGCGGCCTTCTCGAGCGGCAGCGTCTGCGAGACATGCGGCTTGAGCTTGCCTTCGGCGTACCAGCGGCCGAGCTGCCGGACGCTCTGTGCGAACTCCTTCGGTTGCCGCCGTGCGAAGTCGCCCCAGAACACGCCGACCAGCGACGCGCCTTTGAGCAGCGCGAGATTGAGTGGCAGCTTCGGGATCTCGCCCGCGGCGAATCCGACCACCAGGTGCCGGCCGCGCCAGGCGAGCGAACGGAACGCAGGCTCGGTGTAGGGGCCGCCGACCGGGTCGTAGACTACGTCCACGCCGCGCCCGTCGGTGAGCGCCTTGATGCGCTCGCGCAGATCCTCCGCCGCGTAGTTGATGGCCGCATCGGCGCCGTGGGCGCGGCACACCGCGAGCTTGTCCTCGCTCGAGGCGCAGGCGATGACGCGCGCGCCCAGCGCCTTGCCGATCTCGATCGCCGCGAGCCCGACCCCGCCCGCGGCGCCGAGCACCAGCAGCGTTTCTCCGGCCGCCAGCGCGCCGCGATCACGCAGGCCGTGGTCGGTCGTCGCGTAGGTGAGCAGAAACGCTGCGCCGGTCACGAAGTCCATTTTTTCGGGTAGCGGCACGAGGCGGGACGCCTCCGTCTTCACCTCTTCGGCAAACGCGCCATACGTGGTGAAGGCGATCACCTTGTCGCCGGGGCGAACGCCCTGCACCCCTTCGCCGACTTCCTTCACCACGCCGGCAAGCTCGCTGCCCGGCGAGAACGGCAGCGGCGGCTTGAACTGGTACTTGTTCTGGATGATGAGCACATCGGGGAAGTTGAGGCTCGCGGCCTTCACGGAGAGCACCACCTCGCCTGGCCCGGCGCGGGGCGAGGCCAGCTCCTCGATCACCAGCGAATCGGGAGGGCCGAACTGTTTGCAGAGCACCGCTTTCATCGTAGGCTTGCATTATGCCAACCCTCGCCACCGACGACGGTATCAAGCTCTACTACGAGGAATCCGGCAGCGGCACGCCGGTCGTGTTCGTACACGAATTCGGCGGCGATTACCGCAGCTGGGAGCCGCAGATGCGGCACTTCTCGCGCCGCTACCGCTGCATCGCCTACAACGCGCGCGGCTATCCGCCGTCGGACGTGCCGGAGGATTTCGAGCGCTACTCGCAGGCGCGAGCGCGCGACGACATCCGCTGCGTGCTCGATGCGCTCGGCCTGCAGCGCGCCCACGTGGTCGGCCTCTCCATGGGCGCGTTCGCCACGCTGCATTTCGGCATGACCTACGGGCATCGCGCGCTCTCCATCACCGTGGCGGGAGGCGGCTACGGCTCGCATCCTGCGCAGTACAAGCAATTCCAGGCCGACTCGAAGAAGAATGCCGAGCTGATCAAGAGCAAGGGCATGGCGCACTTCGTCGAGACCTACGGCGTCGGTCCGCAGCGCGTGCAGCTCGAGATCAAGGATCCGCGCGCCTTCGCCGAGTACCTGCGCAATTTCAAGGAGCATTCGGCCCTCGGCGCCATGAACACCCTGCTCGGCGTTCAGTGCCGCCGTCCGTCGTTTTACGACCTGACCGCCGAGATGGCGCGCATGGACGTGCCCGCGCTGATCATGTCGGGCGACGAGGAAGAGCCCTGCATCGAAGTCAATCTGCTGATGAAGCGCACCATCCCCGGCGCCGCGCTCGCTCTCCTGCCGCGCAGCGGGCACGCGATCAATCTGGAAGAGCCGGCGCTATTCAACCAGCTGGTCGAGGACTTCTTCCGCCAGGTCGACACCGGGCGCTACACCAAGCGCGACAAGCGCTCGACGGTGCCTTCGATTTATGGGCCCGGGGGGAAACCCTGAAAGGCCAATTAGTAGTTGAGAAGAAAGGCAACGTAGGCTGGATCGTGTTCGACCAGCCCGCGCGGCGCAACGCTATCAACGACGCGATGTGGCGCGGCATCCCGCCGGCGATGAAGCAGTTCGACGCGGACCCGGAGGTGCGTTGCGTGGCGTTCTGCGGTGCCGGGACCGAGGCGTTCTCGGCCGGCGCGGACATCACCGAGTTCGACAAGAATCGCTCGTCCACCGAAGCGGTCGGCGGATACGACGACCTCCTCGACCAGGTGCTGCATGCCATCCAGGGCTCGCTCAAGCCCTCGGTGGCGATGATCTCCGGCTACTGTCTTGGCGGCGGGGTAGAGGTCGCGCTCGCCTGCGACCTTCGCTACTGCTCGGCCTCGTCGCAGTTCGGCGTGCCGGCGGCACGCCTTGGCCTCGCCTATAACGTGGAGGGGCACAAGCGCCTGCTCGAGACCGTCGGCCATGCGCGCGCGCGGGAGATCATGTTTCTCGGCCGGCGCTACAAGGCGGATGCGGCGCTGGCGATGGGGCTGGTGCACCAGGTTTTGCCGGACGGCGAGCTGGAGCCCTTTGTGAGTGCGGTTCTGCAGACGCTGTCAGACAATGCGCCGCTGTCGATTGCCAATACCAAGACCATCATCGAGGAATATGTGAAGTCCTCGGGAGCGCCGGACGCGGCCCGCATGCGCGCGGCGATCGAGCGCTGCGCGCGCAGCGACGACTACAAGGAAGGGCGGCGCGCGTTCATGGAAAAGCGCAAGCCCAACTTCAAGGGCCGATGAAGATCCGTGAATTGCGCGTGCGTGCGGTGGCCGCGCCGATGAAGCGGCCGCTGGCGACCAGCACTGGCAAGCTCACGGTGGCGCCGCTGGTGCTGATCGACCTCGAGACGGACGCCGGGGTCACCGGGCGCGCCTATTTGTTCGCCATCGGCCGGCACAACCTGGCTCCCCTGGCGAAGCTGGTCGAGGCGATGGCGGAGATGCTCAAGGGCGACGAGGTCGCGCCTTTCGACCTCGAGCGCAAGCTGCGCGCGCGATACACGCTGCTCGGCGTGCACAACATCGTGCTCTTCGCCATGGCGGGCATCGATATGGCGGCCTGGGACGCGCTCGGCCACTCGCTCGGCCAGCCGCTCGCGCGGCTGCTGGGCTCGACGCCGCGGCCGATCCCGGCCTACAACTCCAAGGGGCTCGGCATCCTCCCGGAAAAGGAGCTGGTGAAGGAAGCGGGCGAGCTGCTGGAGGAGGGCTTCCGCGCCGTGAAGCTGCGCATGGGACGGCCCGAAGCGCGCGACGACCTGCAGATGCTGCGGGCGGTGAAGAAGCAGATCGGTCCGGACGTCACGCTGATGGTGGATTTCAACCAGGCGCTGAGCGTCGCCGAAGCCCTCAAGCGCGGGCGCATGATCGACGACGAGGGCGGCGTCACCTGGATCGAAGAGCCGGTGCGCGCTGACGATTTCGCGGGCAATGCCCGGATTGCCAGGGAAATCGCAACCCCGATTCAGATCGGCGAGAACTTCATGGGGCCCGAGCAGATGGCGCAAGCGCTCGCCGCCGGCGCCTGCGACTACGTGATGCCGGACGCCGAGCGCATTGGCGGCGTCACCGGCTGGATGCGCGCTGCGGCGCTCGCGCAGGGCGCGGGCGTGGAGATGTCGAGTCACCTGTTCCCGGAAGTGAGCTGCCACCTGATGGCGGCAACGCCCACCGCGCACTGGCTCGAATACGTGGATTGGGCCGACGCCGTGCTCGCCGAGCCGCTGCGCGTCAAGGACGGACACATCATGGTCCCGGATGCGCCAGGCATCGGCCTGAAGTGGGATGAGAAAGCCGTCAAGCAGTACCAGGCCTAATGTTTACCCGGCACTTCCCGCACTGGCCGCCGGGGCAGCCTACGACCCTCGAGCTGCCCAGGGAAACGGTCTACGCCAACCTCGCCGCCAGCGCCGCGCGCCATCCGCAGCACGCGGCAATCGACTATTACGGCAGCCGGATTTCCTACGCGCGGCTCAAGCAGGAAGTCGACGCACTCGCCGGCTTCCTGCAGCACCAGCTCGGCGTGGCGCGCGGCGATCGGGTGCTGCTTTATGCGCAGAACTGCCCGCAGTACGTCGTCGCCTACTACGCCATTCTGCGCGCCGATGCGGTGGTGGTGCCGGTCAACCCGATGAACCGCACCGAGGAGCTGCGCCATTACGTCGAGGATTCCGACGCGCGCGTCGCGATCGCCGGCCAGGACGTGCTGCGTGAGATCGCCCCATTGCGGCTGACGCATGTGCTGCCGATCGTGTATTCGGACTACCTCGAGGCGGCGACCGACCTGCCGGTGCCCGATTTCGTACGTGCGCGCGGTAGTCGCGACTGGAAGGACGCGGTCGCTGCGCCGCTCGCGCCCGGCCCGCATCTCGCCAGCCCGGATGACCTCGCCGTGATGCCGTACACCTCGGGCACGACGGGCAGGCCGAAGGGTTGCATGCACACCCATACCAGTGTGCAGGCGACGACCGTTGCCTACCTTTACTGGCGCGGCGCACAGGACCACAGCGTGGTGCTCTCGGCGCTGCCGATGTTTCATGTCACCGGCATGCAGGCAGGCATGAACGCGCCGATCCACACCGCGGCTACGCTGGTGGTGCTTTCACGCTGGGACCGCGACTGCGCGGGCATGCAGATCGAGCGTGCACGCGTGACGAATTGGTCCGCGATTACTACCATGCTGGTCGACTTCCTCTCCAACCCAAGGCTCAAGGACTACGACCTGTCCTCCCTCCGCGTTCTCGGGGGCGGCGGGGCGGCGATGCCGGAGGCCCTGGCGCGGCGGCTGGAGGAGGTCATCGGCCTGCCGTTCGTCGAAGGCTACGGCCTGTCGGAAACCATGGCACCGTCGCACATCAACCCGCCGCACCGCCCGAAGCGGCAATGCGGCGGCATCCCGTTCTACAACACCGATGCCCGGGTGCTGGATGTGGATTCGCTGAAAGAACTCGGGCCGAACAAAGTCGGCGAGATCGTGGTGCACGGCCCGCAGGTGTTCCAGGGCTACTGGAAGCAGCCGGAAGCGAGCGCGCAGGCCTTCGTCGAGCACGATGGGAAGCGCTTCTTTCGCACCGGGGACCTGGGCTACTACGACGAGGAGGGCTACTTCTTCATCACCGATCGACTGAAGCGCATGATCAACTGCTCGGGCTACAAGGTGTGGCCCGCGGAAGTGGAGGCGATGCTGTATGCGCATCCGGCGATCCAGGAAGCGTGCGTCATCGGCTCGCGCGACGCCTATCGCGGCGAGACCGTCAAAGCGGTGGTGGTGCTGAAGAGTGCCGTGAAAAACATTGCGCCAAAAGACATTATCGATTGGGCGCGCGAGCGGATGGCGGCGTTCAAGGTGCCGCGCCTGGTGGAGTTCGTGGACGAGCTGCCCAAGACGGCCACCGGGAAAATACTCTGGCGCAAGCTGCAGGAAGAGGAAAATAAGAAGGTGAGTCTCCAGTGAAGTGGATTTTTTTCTCGTCGCTGTTTTTCGCCATTGCCGCCTTCGCCCATTCTCAAGAAAAGGGTGACATCGAGGTGCGCCACCCCTGGTCGCGCGCGACGCCGCCGGGCGCCAAGGTCGGCGTCGGCTACCTCGAGATCCGCAACAAGGGCTCGCAGCCCGACCGGCTGCTGTCGGCGACGACTTCCGCCTCGAAGCGCGTGGAGATGCACGTCACCGAGCACGCCGGCGAGGTGGCGAAGATGCGGCAGCTGCGCGCCTTCGAGATTCCGGGGCGCGAGCGCCTCGAGCTGCGCCCGGGCGGCGCGCACCTCATGCTGGTCGATCTGCTGCAGCCGCTGAAGAAAGGCGAGCGCTTCGGCATGACGTTGCGCTTCGAGCGCGCCGGCGAGGTCGAGGTGCAGTTCGAGGTGCAGGAGCTCGGCTCCCGCAAGCCGCACCACTAGGAAAGCAGCGCCCGCCCGGCGGCCCACGCGAGCGCCGCGATGAACGCCGAGCAGGGGATGGTCAGAATCCACGCCCAGACGATATTGCCGGCGATTCCCCAGCGCACCGCGGATACGTTCTGCGCGGCGCCCACGCCGACGATGGCGCCGGTGATGGTGTGGGTGGTGGAAACCGGAATACCGAGATTGGTGGCAATGAACAGCATCGCCGCGCCGCCGGTCTCGGCGCAGAAGCCGCCCACCGGCCGCAGCTTGGTGATGCGCTGCCCCATGGTCTTGACGATCCGCCAGCCGCCGAACGCCGTGCCGAGCGCGATCATCACGTAGCAACTCACCACGACCCACATCGGCAGCGGATCCTTCGTGCCGAGGTAGCCGGCGGCGATCAGCAGCATCCAGATGATGCCCGCCGTTTTCTGGGCATCGTTGCCGCCGTGGCCCAGGCTGTAGAGCGACGCCGATACCAGCTGCAGCCGGCGGAACCATCGGTCGACCTTCGACGGCGTCGAGCGCACGAAGATCCACGACACCGCGACCATCAGCAGCGCACCCAACACCATTCCCATCAGCGGCGCGACCAGGATGAAGGCGATGGTCTTGAAAAGTCCTGCCGGGATCAGGGCCCAGGTCCCGGCCTTGGCGACCGCCGCGCCGCACAAGCCGCCGATCAGGGCGTGCGAGGAGGACGAGGGGATGCCGTACCACCATGTGATCAGGTTCCACGCGATGGCGCCCACCAGGGCGCCGAACACCACATAGTGGTCGACGATCCCCTGGTCGATGATGCCGCGCCCCACGGTGGTGGCCACGCTGAGGTGAAACACAAAGAGCGCGGCGAAGTTGAAAAAAGCGGCCAGCAGCACCGCCTGATACGGCTTCAGCACGCGCGTCGAGACCACAGTGGCGATCGAGTTCGCCGCGTCGTGGAAGCCGTTCATGAAGTCGAAGGCGAGCGCCACCAGCACCAGCGCGACCACCACCCATAGGGCTAGCGTGCCGCCAGCCCCATCCATCAGGAGTTTTCCAGCACGATGCCCTCGACCACGTTCGCCACGTCCTCGCAGCGATCGGTAATCGACTCCAGCAGGTCGTAGATCACGCGCATCTTCATTACCTGCTTGAGGTCGTTCTCCTCGCGGAACAGCTTCGACAGCGCCGAGCGCATCACGCGGTCGGCGTCGGACTCCAGCCGGTCGATCTCCTCGCAGATCTTCATGATCGC
Source organism: uncultured bacterium (assembly GCA_965233195.1). Classification (GTDB taxonomy): domain Bacteria; phylum Pseudomonadota; class Gammaproteobacteria; order Burkholderiales; family SG8-39; genus SCGC-AG-212-J23. Next base: position 15,637 of record CBDDSB010000028.1, read on the forward strand.
GTCGGGGCGCTTGACGTTATGCAGCAGCGCGACGACGGCCGCCACGCGTTCGCAGCTCATGTGACAGATGTCGGCGAGCTGCTTGGCCTCCGGGGTGATCTTGCGCAGGTCGTACAGCGCCACCGACTCGGCGACGTCCTGGGTCAGGTCGAGGATGTCGTCCATCGCGGTGATCAGCTGGTGGATCTGTTCGCGGTCGAAGGGCGTGATGAACGTCTTGTGCAGGAGCGCGATGGTCTCGTGCGTCACCTTGTCGGCGGCGCGCTCGGCGGCATCGATGCGCTGCGCGTGCGCTTCGAGCTCGCTGAAGGTGCCGATCATCGCGGCCAGCTCGCGGCTGCCCTCGACGATACGCGCGGCATGCGCGTCGAACAGGTCGAAGAACTTCCCCTCGCGGGGCATCAGGCGTCCGAGCATTGCTATTCCCCCATGCCGAGCCCGAGCTTGCTCAGCTTCGTGATGGTTTCAGCTTCGAATCCCCAGTCTTCCAGCGCTCGCCGGCCGCCCTCGCCGCGCTCCGGCGATGCGCGCCGCACTGCGCCGGGCGTGCGCGAGAAGCGTGGCGCGGGCGACGGTTGCTCCACGTTTGCCACTTCCGTAAATGACTTGCGCGCGATATTGTGCGCGTCCCGCCGCGCCTCCGACCACGAAAGCACCGGCGCGAAGCAGGCGTCGGAGCCTTCAAACACCTTGCACCATTCGTCGCGGCTTTTAGATTTGAATGTCTTGACGAAGAGCTCGCGCATCTCCGGCCAGCGCTTGCGGTCGTGCTGCCCGAGGTCCGGCACGCCGAGCTTTTGCAGCAGCTCCTCGTAGAAGCGCGTCTCGATCGAGCCGATCGAAACGTGCTTGCCGTCCTTGGTTTCGTAGACGTTGTACCAGGGCGCCCCGGTGTCGAGAATGTTGTCGCCCCTGGCTTCGCTCCAGCTACCCGCTTTCAAAAACCCGGCAAACATGGCGCCGAGCAGCGAAGCGCCTTCCACCATGGCGGCGTCGACCACCTGGCCGCGGCCCGAGCGCGCGGCCTCGAGCAGCGCGCAGGCGACGCCGAAGCCGAGCAGCATGCCGCCGCCGCCGAAATCCCCCACCAGATTGAGCGGCGGCACCGGTGCCTCGCCCTTGCGGCCAAAGGCATGCAGCACGCCGGCGAGCGCGATGTAGTTGATGTCATGCCCCGCGCGCGGCGCGAGCGGACCGTCCTGGCCCCAGCCGGTCATGCGGCCGTAGACCAGCTTCGGATTCCGGGCGAGCGCCACGTCGGGGCCCAAGCCGAGCCGCTCCATGACGCCAGGGCGCATTCCTTCGATCAGGCAGTCCGCGCGGGCGAGCAGCTGCAGCGCGGCTTCCGCGGATTGCTTCTTCTTCAGATCCAGCGTCACCGAGCGCTTGCCGCGCATCATCACGTCGTACCAGCGCTCGCGCTTCAGGCCGAGGTCGGTGTTAGCGGGTCGGTCGATCACCAGCACGTCGGCGCCCATGTCGGCGAGCAGCATGCCGGCGAACGGCGACGGACCGATCGACTCGAACTCCAGGACCCGAATCCCGGAAAGCGGCCCCACTTTTAGTCCAGCTTCACGCCGAGCTCGCGGATGATCGTGCCCCAGCGATCATGCAGATCGCGCGATACGCGCATCATTTCCGCCGGCGGCAGGGCCATCGCTTCGGAACCGCCCTCGCGCATCGTCGGTACCTCGGGCAGCGCGGCCTTGCGCGTCTCGGCCGCGGTCGCGACCAACTTGACCTTGCCGGTCTTCGCATTGGCGATGGCGGTGGTCGGGCCGTCGAAGAAGAGCTGCACCGCGCCCGTGAGGTGATCCTTCATAGCGTCGCCGCTGCCTTTATAGGGCACGTGCACGATGTCGATACCGGCGAGGCGTTTGAACAGCTCACCGTTGAGGTGCGAGGTCGTGCCGGTGCCGAAGGAGGCATAGTTGAGCTTGCCGGGATTGGCGCGGGCGTACACCACCAGCTCCTGCACCGAGTTGAATGGCGCGGCGGCATGCGCGGTGAGCACAGTGGCGCTGCGCGCGCCGGTCGTCACCGGCGTGAAATCTTTGAAAGCGTCCCACGGCGGGGTTCGATAAAGGTGCGGCAGCTGCACATGAATCGCGATGGTGTAGAGCAGCGTATGCCCGTCGGACGCCGACTTCTGCACGTCGCGCGCGCCGATCAGGGTTGAACCGCCCGGCCGGTTCTCCACGATCACGCCGGCGCCCAGCCCCTCGCCCATCTTCTGCGCGATCACGCGCGCCTGGATGTCGGTCTGCCCGCCGGGCGGGAACGGCACCACGATGCGTACCGGCTTGCCTGCAAGGGGGAATGCGTGCGCGTGCGGCATGGACAACAACACCGAGAGCAGGAGGAACCTCATCGGGACCTAGTTTATAGTCTCCACGCCATGCCGGCGCGACTCCCCGAGCGCATCGTGTGCCTCACCGAGGAAAGCACCGAGACGCTCTACCTCCTCGGCGAAGAGCGGCGCATCGTCGGGATCTCCGGCTACACCGTGCGCCCGGCGCGGGCCCGGAAGGAGAAGCCCCGCGTTTCTGCTTTTTTAAGTGCGAAACAAGAAAAGATTCTGGAGCTGAAACCCGATCTGGTGATCGGCTTCTCCGACCTCCAGGCCGACATCGCGCGCGACCTGACCAAGCGCGGCCTGAACGTGCTGATCTTCAACCAGCGCTCGGTGCAGGAAATCCTCGACATGATCCTCGCGCTGTCCTCGCTGGTGGGTGCGGCCGAGAAGGGCGCGCAGCTCATCCAGGAGCTCGAGCGTGGGCTGGAGCAGATTCGTGAAAGCGCGAACAAGTTTCCGCGCAGGCCGAGGGTCTACTTCGAGGAGTGGGACGAGCCGATGATCAGCGGCATCCGCTGGGTGAGCGAGCTGGTCGAGATCGCGGGCGGCGAGGATATCTTTTCCGCCCTATCGCATTCGCAAGCGGCCAGCGGCCGCGTGGTGGCGGACCCCACACTCGTGATTCAGAAAAACCCGGAGGTGATCCTTGCCTCGTGGTGCGGCAAGAAGTTCAGGCCGGATCGGCTCGCGGCGCGGCCGGGGTGGCAGGACATCGCCGCCGTGAAAACCAGCGAGCTGCACGAGATCAAGTCGGCCGACATCCTGCAGCCCGGCCCCGCCGCGCTCACCGACGGGGTGCGCCAGATTCACCAAGTTCTCAAGCGGTCCTTAGACCGCGCGTCTGGAATTCGCGCGCGAGCCGCCGGATAAATTCGCGGCGCACGTTGTCGCGCTCGTGCGGCAGCACGCGCATCCGGCAGCGCAGCATCATGCCCCACAGCTCCCAGCGCTCGACGCCGAGGATCTCGGTGTCACCCAGCGTCAAGGCGCCGAATGCGGAATCGGCGCGCAAGCCGGCGCCCACGTCGCGCATCGCCTGGAATACCGCTTCAAGGTCGGCGTCGTCGGGCACGCCGACGTCGATGTTGGCGAAGGCGTGCGTGCGCGTGCGGTTCACCACGACCTTGATCTCGCCGTTCGGCACGAAGTGCACGTAGCCGTCGCCGTCGCGCAGCCGGACGTAGCGCAGCGTCACTTCCTCCACCTCGCCCGACTTGCCGGCGATTTCCACCACGTCGCCCTGGCGGATCTGGTCCTCGACCAGCAGGAAGAAGCCGGTGAAGTAGTCCTTGATCAGGCTCTGCGCGCCGAACGCGATCGCGATGCCGGCGACGCCGGCGGTGGCCAGCACCGGCGCGATCGAGATGCCGAGCTCGCTTAGCACCAGCATGCCGGCGACCAGCACCACCACCACGGAGGCGAAGTAGCGGAAGGCACTGCCGACGGTGTCGATGCGGCGCAGCTCGTCCGCGCCGCTCGCGCGTTTCGCCATGTAGTTGCGAAACAGGCGGATCAGGCGGATGGCGAGCGCCTGCAGCACCCACGCCACCGCCAGGATTACGAAGATGCGCCACAGGCGCGTGGTCGCGTACCAGGCCTCGTCGTCGAGGCCCGATACGAACGTCGCTAGTTCGTCAAACTCGTCCAGCGGTCAGTGCAGACCCAGCGATGCCTCTATGTTGCGCACCATGGCGACGAGGCGCGGGCCGAGGTCGTCCTCGAGCTGGCCTTTTTTCACCATGAAGCCGGGCACGATGCAGTTGAACGAGACGATCTCGCCGTCGACCGTGCGGCGCATGGGTGCGCCCACCGCGTAGACCTCGCGGCGCAGCTCGCCGGTGCTCGCGCAGAAGCCGCGCGCGCGAATGTCCTCCAGCGCCTTGTCGATCGAGGGGCGGAACTTGCGATGCGCCTCGGGCTCCTTCACCTTCATGTGGTTCAGCACCGACTCGCGCTCGGGCGGGGTGCACGCGGAAAGGAACGCGCGGCCGATCACCGACTGGGAGATCGGCACCGAAGTGCCGATGTCGGGTAGCGTGGTGATGCCGTTGCCGCTGCGGCACGACTCGACGTACACCATGTTGAGCCGGTCTCTCACGCCCATCGACACCGAGCCGTTGCAGTAGTCGGCGAGCTCCTTCATCAGCGGGCGCGCCACCTGGCGCACGTTCATCGAAGCGAGAAGTGGATAGCCGATCGACAGCACTGCCGAGCCGAGCTGGTACTTGCCCAGGCGCATGTTGTGCCGCAGGTAGCCCAGCTTGGTGAGCGTGTACGTCAGGCGCGAGACCGTGGGCTTGGGCAAGCCGGTGCGCACCGAGATCTCCTTGTTGCCGAGCAGCGGTTCCAGCGGGGTGAAGCAGCGCAGGACTTCCAGGCCGCGCGCCAGCGTGGTGGCAAACTGTCGGTCGCCTTCGTGCTCATAGCTGAAAGTCGCCGGGGCCTGGGAAATCGGTGCCGCGGGTTCGGGTGCGCCCATGAAAAATGCTCCTCCTTGGCTTTCGTTTATTTCTTTGGGGGATTGCAGCGAAACGTGTCGTGTTTCGCTATTCTGTCGGCCCCGGCGCGCGTGTCAATGGGTTGTACGGGATTTCACATAGCGAAATATGCACCCCCTCTTCGACCTCCGCGGGAAAGTGGCCCTCATCACCGGCGCGACGCGTGGGATCGGCAGGTCGATAGCCGAAGAGCTCGCCCGTGCCGGCGCCAAGGTGGCGATTTGCAGCCGGAAGGCGGAGGCTTGCGAGCAGGCCCGGCTGGAGCTGGAGAAAAGCGGCTTCGAAGTGCTCGCCCGGCCGTGCAACGTCTCGCGCAAGGAAGAGCTGCAGGCGCTGGTGGACGCCACCGCGGCGAAATGGGGCGGGATCGACATCGTGGTGGCCAACGCCGCCTCCAACCCGTACTACGGCCCGCTGACCGGGATCGCCGATGACGCCTTCGACAAGATCATGGCCAACAACGTGAAGAGCGTGCTGTGGCTCGCCGGCATGACGCTTCCCGGCATGGCGGGACGGGGCGGGGGCAGCTTCATGCTGGTGGGGTCGATCGGCGGCATCCTCGCGAATACGGTGATTGGCGCCTACGGCCTGTCGAAAGCGGCCGGCCACCACCTGGTGCGCAACCTCGCCGCCGAGTGGGGCCCGAAAAATGTGCGCGTCAACACCATCGCCCCCGGGCTGGTGAAGACCGAGTTCGCCCGCGCCCTGTGGGAGGACGAGAAGCGGGCGCGCGAGCGCATCGACGCCACGCCGCTGCGGCGCCTGGGCGAGCCGCGCGACATCGGCGGCGTGGCGGTATTCCTGGCTTCGCCAGCTTCTGCATTCATCACCGGGCAGTGCATCGTGGCCGACGGCGGCGTTACCATTCTCTAGCTATGGATCTCAATTACTCCCCCGAAGAGCTGGCGTTCCGTGATGAGGTCAGGAGCTGGCTGGCCAGCAACCTGCCTGCCGAGCTGAAGGACCAAGCGCACCTGTCGCGCGAGGACCTGCTGCGCTGGCATCGCATCCTGGCGAAAAAGGGCTGGGTGGCGCCGGCATGGCCGAAGGAATGGGGCGGCACCGGCTGGAACGTGGTGCAGCGCTACATCTTCGAGGAAGAGCTCGGCTTCGCCGGCTGCCCGCCGCTGATGCCGTTCGGCCTGTCGATGTGTGCACCGGTGCTGCTCGCGTTCGGCACCGAGGCGCAGAAGAAGCGCTTCCTGCCGCGCATCTACAACGGTGACGATTTCTGGTGCCAAGGGTACTCCGAGCCAGGCTCGGGGAGTGACCTCGCCTCGCTGAAGACCAAGGCCCAGCGCGATGGGGACAAGTACGTCGTCAACGGCCAGAAAATCTGGACCTCCTACGCGCACTACGCGGACTGGATCTTCTGCCTGGTGCGCACCGACCCGACGGTGGAGAAGCGCCAGGAAGGCATCTCGTTCCTGCTGATCGACATGAAGACCCCGGGCGTCACGGTGCGCCCGCTGATCCTGATGGACGGCGGCCACTCGGTGAACGAAGTGTTCTTCGACGACGTGCAGGTGCCGGCCGACAACCTGGTGCACAAGGAAGGCAAGGGCTGGACCGTCGCCAAGTACCTGCTCGGCTACGAGCGCATGAATACCGGCCGGATTGGCGAGTCCAAACGCGAGCTTCGAAAATTGAAAGAATCTTTTGCGGACAAATCGAAAGACATGCGCTGGCGCGACCGCCTCACGCGCGTCGAAGTGGAGCTGATGGCGCTCGAGATCACCAACCTGCGCTTCCTCGACCGCATGCGCCGCACCGGCCAGCCGCCCGGCGCCGACGTGTCGATGCTCAAGATCCGCGGCACCGAGATCCAGCAGGCGCTGACCGAGCTCGCGATGCAGGCCGCGGACCCTGCCGCGCGGGACACGCAGGCGCTCGAGCGGCGCTACCTCGACATGCGCAAGACGACGATCTACGCCGGCTCGAATGAAATTCAACGGAACATCATCGCGAAGATGACCTTAGGGTTGTAAGGCATAACGGCAGGCCTATGAACTTCGATTACAACGAAGAGCAGCAGCTCCTTGCGGATTCCGTCCGGCGTTACCTGCAGAAGGACTACGACTTCGAAGCGCGCAAGAAGATTCTTGCGACGCCTGAAGGCTGGAGCGAGCGGGTGTGGGCGACCTTCGCCGAGATGGGCCTCACCGGCCTGCCGCTGTCGCCCGACTATGGCGGTTTCGGCGGCGGCGCGATCGACCTGATGAGCGTGATGGAAGCGTTCGGCGAGGCGCTGGTGGTGGAGCCGTACCTGCCCACGGTCCTTGCTTCGCTCCTCATTGCCAAGAGTGGAGATGAAAAGCAGAAAAAAGCGATCCTGCCGCCGGTCGCGGAGGGAAAGATGCGGCTCGCGCTGGCGATCGGCGAGCGCGGCGTCATCGGTGCGCCAATGGCGCACCGGGTGGTTCTCGTTCGAGGGAACGAAGTGGTCATCGGCAAACCGGGCGTGGCGAAAGCCTATCGCACGGTAGACGATCTGGCGGCTGCGGACATCCGCATCGAGCGGGGAGAACGTCTTGAGGGCGCGGGCACGTCGGTACTAGAGGAGGTGCTCGACTTCGGCGCGGCTCTGAGCTGCGCCGAAGCGGTCGGCGCCATGAAGTTTGCCTGCGACACGACGCTCGAGTACCTGAAAACGCGTAAGCAGTTCGGCGTGCCGATCGGCGCGTTCCAGGCTCTGCAGCACCGCATGGTCGACATGTTCATCGCCTACGAGCAGGCGAAGTCGATGGCCTGCCTGGCATGCTCCAAGATCGATTCGCATCAGAATGCCGCCGACCGCGCGCGGGCGGTATCGGCGGCGAAGATCAAGATCGCCGACAGCGCGCGCCACATCAGCCAGGAATCAGTGCAGCTGCACGGCGGCATGGGGATGAGCGAGGAGCTGAAGGTCAGCCACACCTTCCGCCGCCTCACCGTGCTGATGCGGCGCTTCGGTGACGCCGACCACCACCTCGCGCGCTTTGCCTCGCTTTAGCGCAGTTCTGGCCGTCGCCGTGGTTGCGGCGTGCGCAGGCGCGCCCGAACCGGTGAAGCGGACGGCGGAAGAAGTGCGCGAACCCGCGACGCTTGGCGCGCTGCCCGCCACCTACGTCAGCCAGTCGGGTTGCCCGGGCTGCCTGGCGGCGACCATCACCTTGCGGCCCGACAGCAGCTTCCTGCTGCGCGATCAGCTCGGCGCCTCGGAGTTTTACGATTTCGGGCGCTGGCGCTTCGCCGATGGCACGCTCGAGCTCGCCGGCGATCGCGACAAGCGCACTTATGCGCTCGGCAGCCTGCGGCGCGCCGCGCAGGTGGAGACGCTGCGCGGCCCGTTCCGCATGGTTGGCCTGTACGACGGCGCGCGCTTCAAGGAATGCCTTACGGGGATCAGCTGGGGCTTCGCCGAGACGCGAGCCGCCGAGACCCTGCGGCAGGAGTTTCAGAAGCAGAAGGGCCCGGCGCTGGTTTCCCTGGATGCGCAGATCGAGGGCTCGCCCGAAGCGCTGCGCGTCCTGAGGCCGGCGACGCTGCACAACACGCGCGCCTGCCCTTAGACTCGGCGCCATGGAAAACCAGCGCATCGTGCTCGCCAGCCGGCCGGAGGGCTGGGTGACCCCGGAGAATTTCCGCCTCGAGAAGGCCGCGGTGCCGTCCCCCAAGGACGGAGAGGTGCTGGTCAGGAACCTGTGGCTCTCACTCGATCCGTACATGCGCGGCCGCATGAGTGAAAGCAAGAGCTACGTGAAGGGCGTCGACGTCGGCGAAGTTATGGTCGGCCAGACAGTAGGCGAGGTCGTCGAATCGAAGAATGGGAAATTCAGCAAGGGCGACCATGTCCTCACCCAGCTCGGCTGGCAGCTGTTTGGGACTACTTCAGAGGCCCAGAAAATAGACGATAAACGTGCACCGCTGTCTTATTACCTCGGCGTGCTCGGCATGCCGGGTCTGACCGCGTACTTCGGCCTGAAGGAAATCGGCCAGCCGAAGCCGGGCGAGACGGTGGTCGTCTCGGCGGCGTCGGGCGCGGTGGGCAGCGTCGTCGGCCAGCTGGCGAAGCTGTGGGGCTGCCGCGCGGTCGGCATCGCCGGCGGGCGCGAGAAATGCGATTACGTTACGCGCGAGCTTGGCTTCGACGCGTGCCTCGATTACAAGGCCGGAAACCTGCGCGATGAGCTCCGCGGAACGAAAATCGATGTGTACTTCGACAACGTGGGCGGCGAGATCCTCGACCTCGCGCTCGCGCGCATGAATCTCTTCGGTCGCGTCGTCGTATGCGGCACGATCTCGGACTACAACGCCACGGATCCGTACCGCGTGAAGAACTGGCGCGCGATCCTGGTGAACCGGCTGAAGGTCCAGGGCATGATCGTGTTCGACTGGAAGGATCGCTACGGCGAGGCGCTCAAGGCGCTCGGCGGCTACCTGGCCGCCGGCAAGCTGAAGACGCGCGAATCGGTGGTCGACGGTCTGGCGAATGCACCGCAGGGATTCATCTCCCTGCTCAAGGGCGGAAATTTTGGCAAGCAGCTGGTCAAGCTCGCCTGACTACGCCGGGTTCTGGCAGCGCGCCGCGGCGGTCCTCATCGATGCGGTGCTGGTGATCGTCATCCTCACGCCGCTGATGGTGGTGGTGTTCCGCATGCGCCGCATCTCGCTCGATCCCACCGAGCATTCCTGGGACCTGCTCGCGCTGGTGGCCATCGCTGCGGTGGTCATCGGCTTCTGGCGCTATTGCGGGGCAACGCCGGGCAAGAGCGTGCTCGGCCTGAAAGTGGTGGATGCGGCGAGCGGCAAGCCGCCCACGCTCGGCCGCCTCGCGCTGCGGTTCCTCGCCTACTTCGTCTCCGCGCTCCCGCTCTATCTCGGCTTCTTGTGGATCGGCGTCGACCGGCGCAAGCAAGGCTGGCACGATAAGATCGCCAGGACGGTCGTGATCAACTCAGAGGATTAGAAGGAGAAACGATTTCATGATCGACTTGTACACGTGGCCGACGCCCAACGGCCACAAGGTCCACATCATGCTCGAGGAAACCGGCACCCCGTACCGCGTGATCCCGGTCGATATCGGCGCCGGCGATCAGTTCAAGCCCGATTTCCTCAAGATCTCGCCGAACAACAAGATGCCGGCAATGGTGGATCCCGACGGTCCCGACGGCAAGCCGTTCGCGCTCGCCGAGTCCGGCGCGATGCTGTTCTACCTGGCGTCCAAGACCGGCAGATTCCTGCCGAAGGACCTGCGCAAGCGCTGGCAGGTGATGCAGTGGACCATGTTCCAGATGGGCCACGTCGGCCCGATGCTCGGCCAGGCGCATCACTTCCTCGGCTACGCGCCGGAGAAGATCGAGTACGCGATGAACCGCTACAAGAACGAGGCAAATCGTCTCTACGGCGTGGTGGATAGAAGATTGCGGGAAAGCAAGTATCTGGCGTGCAACGAGTACACCATCGCCGACATGGCCACGGTGCCGTGGCTGCGCGCGCCCGAGCGCCAAGGTGTGAACATCGACGATTTTCCGGCGCTCAAGAAGTGGCGCGACGCGATCCTCGAGCGCCCGGCGGTGCAACGGGCGGTGCAGGTGCTCGCCGACCGGCGCCGTACGCAGATGACCGACGAGCAGAGAAAGAATCTTTTCGGCGCCGAGCAATATGCCAAAAGGTAAGGTGGTGTGGATCACCGGCGGAGGCTCCGGCATCGGCTTGGCCGGTGGCATAGAGCTCGCAAAAGCCGGCGCGCATGTCGTGGTTTCCGGGCGCAGCGCGGAGACGCTGAAGAAGGCCGAGAAGGAAATCAAGGCCGCGGGCAGCGGCGAAAGCATCGCGCTCGACGTTGCCGACCAGCAGGAAGTCGCGAAAGGGGCCGCGGAGATCGCCAGGCGCCACGGCCGAATCGACGTGCTCATCAACAGCGCCGGCATCAACCATCCGAAGCGCGCCTTCCGCAACGTCTCGATCGACGGCTGGAACCAGATCGTGGCGGTGAACCTCTCGGGCATGTTCTATTGCATCCAGGCCGTGCTTCCCGGTATGCGCGAGCGCAAGGAAGGCCTGATCATCAACATTTCGTCATGGGCCGGGCGCTATGCCAGCACGCTCACCGGTCCGGGCTACAACGCGACCAAGCACGCGGTGGTCGCGCTCACCGAGTCGATCAACATGGAGGAATGCGCGAATGGCATCCGCGCTACTTCCATCCTGCCGGGCGAGGTGGCGACGCCGATCCTCGAGAAGCGGCCGGTGCCGCCGCCGCCCGAAGAGCGCGCGCGCATGCTGCAGGCCGAGGACCTCGGCAAGACGATCCTGTTCGTCGCCATGCTGCCGCCGCGCGCGTGCGTGAACGAGCTCATCATCAGCCCGACCTGGAACCGCTTTTATCTCGGCGGTCTGGAATCACCCAAAAACTGATTTTTCTCCGGGTAGCCCTGCCGTTCATCGCAGGGTATTTCGTCTCGTACGTGTACCGCATGGTGAACGCGGTGCTCGCGCCCACGCTCGCCGCCGAGTTCGGCCTCACCGCCGGCGGGCTCGGCCTGCTTTCCAGCATGTACTTTCTTTCCTTCGCGGTCTGCCAGCTGCCGGTGGGCGTGGCGATGGACCGCTTCGGCCCGCGCCGCGTCAACGCCGCGCTGCTCCTCGTCGCCGCGGTGGGCGGTACCTGGTTCGCTTATGCCGAGAGCGCGGCGGCCGCGATCGCCGCGCGTGCGGTGATCGGCGTCGGTGTGTCGGCTTGCCTGATGGCTTCGCTCACCGCGTTCGTGCTCTGGTATCCGCCGGGGCGACTGTCGACCATGAACGCGATCGCGTTCTCGGCGGGCGCGCTCGGTGCCATGACCACCACGGTTCCGCTCGAGCTGCTGCTGCGCAGCTGGCACTGGCGCCAGGCATTCATGCTGATCGTGGGCGCTACGGTCGCGGTGAGCCTCGTGCTTTGGCTCTGGGTCCCGGACCGCAGTGCGCGTCCTCGTAATGAAACGACGAGCGAGATCGTCCGGGGCCTGGTTACCCTATTGCGCGATGCTGCTTTCCGCCGGCTCGCGCTATGCCTCGGCGCCAGCCAGTTCGCCTCGGTGGCGCTGCAGACGCTGTGGATCGCCACCTGGCTGCGCGACGTTGCCGGCTATGGGCCGGCGGAGGTCGCGCGCGGGCTGCTCGCGGTTAACGCGTCGATGATCGTGGGCTACCTGGTGTTCGGCCGCGCTGCCGACCAGCTGCACCGGCGCGGCCGCAACGCGCTGCCGCTGCTGATCGCTGGCGTGGCGGCTTCGTCGCTCTGTCTGTTGCTGGTGATTGGCGGAATGAAAAGCCTGTTGCTCTGGTGCGTGTTCGTCGCCGGCGGGACGGCGGTGGTGCTCGCCTATCCGATCCTGTCGCTGCGCTATCCCAAGGCGATGGCCGGACGCGCCAACACCGCCATCAACGTGTTCGGGTTCATCGGCATGTTCAGCGGCCAGTGGGGCATCGGCTTGGTGCTCGATTTTTGGCCGCCGACCGAGCGCGGCTATGCTGCCGAGGGCTACGCCTGGTCGCTCGGCATGGCATGGGCGGTGCAGCTCGCCGGCCTCGCCTGGATGTGGAGCGGGCGCGGGCTGCTCGCCAGTCGGGCGACGGGACTTTCTACCCCCTCGGTTTGAGGTAGATGTCGCGGTACGAGGTGTAGACCGAAGCCGAGAGCATCGGCCCGAGGATCAGCCAACCCAAGCCGATCGGCAGGGTGGCGAGTACCGCGAGCACGAGCATCACCACGCCGTAGATCAGGAACGGCACCAGGTTTTTCACGCAGCCGCTGAAGCTCGTCTTCATCGACTCGATTACGCCCTGCTGCTGGAACACCACCAGCGCGGGCGCGAACCAGGCCGCCATCATCACCGGCAGCAGCAGCGCCATGGTGATCAAGATGAGCAGCAGCATGGTGGTCCCGGCGAGTGCCGCCATCGCTTCGGGGTCCCCCTTCATCATGGTGAATGCGCCGGCCCCGAGTCCGAGGCCGACCACCATGCCAACGATCAGGGAGACGAGCAGGCTCAGCGCTCCGACGCCGACCAGCGTGCCGAGGCGGTCGCGGAACCCGGCGAAAAGGTGCGCGAGCTCGAGCTCGCCGCCCTCGTCGAGCGCGCGGCAGCCGACCGCAAAACCGGCGACGAACACTGGCCAGAAAAGGCCGGTGAGGATCGTGCCGAGCAGTGGAATCACGCTCATGCCGATGAGGATCACTACGAACAGCAGCCACATGCCGATCCACAGGCCGGGCTGGCGCTTGAAGAGATTCCAGGCCGCGGTGATCCACGACCAGCCGTTGCCCGCCGGCTGCGACTGCCCGCCGGGAATGAAATCGGCGTTGATGACGACAGCCTCGTCGGCCACCGCCGCCTTGGGTGCCGCGTACGGATTGGTTGTCATTTTTCCCCCTGTTTTAGTCGAACCCGGACGGTGGCAATGGCTTTCGCCACCAGCGAGCCATCCTCGTTCTTCGCCTCCGCTTCGACGAAGCTCATGCTACGCCCGTCCTTGAGCACGCGCGCTTCGGCGAGCAGCCGCGCGCCGCTCGCGCCGCCGATGAACGAAGTGCTCAGGTCGATGGTGATGACGCCGATCGAGTCCGGGTGCAGCGTACGCGCCGCGGTGCACAGCGCCACGTCGAGCAGCGACATGATCACGCCGCCGTGCGCGGTGCCGAGGCTGTTGGTGAGCTGCGGCTCGATCGGCAGCGACAGGCGAGCCGTGCCTTTGCCGAGCTCGTCGGTCTGGATCCTGAGGTGCTGCAGGAACGGGATGCGCTTCTGGTAGTCGCGCGTGTATTCAAGCGGGTTCATCGCGCCGTTCCCGGTTCCAGAGCGTTCATATGATCGTCGCGCCGCCGTCCACCGCGATCGCCTGACCGGTGATGTGGCGCGAGGCTTCGGAGGCGAGCAGCACCGCGAGGCCCTTCAAATCCTCTTCGCCGCCGAAGCGGCGCGTCGGCGTCCATTCCTTGATCAGCGCACCTGACGTTTCGAGGGTGGACTTGGTCATTTTCGAGGGGAAGAATCCCGGACAGATCGCGTTCACGGTGATGCCGTGCACGCCCCATTCGGCGGCGAGCTGTCGCGTGAGTCCGACCAGTCCGTGCTTGGTCGCGGTGTACGCCGCGGTTGGCGCGAAGCGCGGGTCCTGCCCCATCAAGCCCGCGATGGAGGCGACGTTGATGACGCGGCCCCATTTCGCCGGAATCATCGATTTCAGCGCGATGATCTGGGTGAGGACGAAGGCGCCGCTCAAATTCACGTTCACCAGCTTGTCCCATGCCTCGAGCGGGTGCTGCTCGGCGGGCGCGCCCCAGGTGGCGCCGGCGTTGTTCACCAGGATGTCGACCTTGCCGAATTTCTTCAGCACCGCTTCGGCGAGCGGCGCGATCGCTTCCCGCTTGCCGATATCGCCGACGAATGACGTGGCTTTGCCGAGGTGCTTGACCGCCAGATCGAGCTCGTCCTTCTTGCGCGCGGTGATGGCGACCTGCGCCCCCATCTCGCCGAGCGCCTCGGCAATCTGCAGGCCTAGTCCGCGCGAGCCCCCGGTCACGAGCGCCACGCGGCCGGTAAGATCCAACAGTGATTTGACGCCCATGGGGCGCCATCCTAGTACAAGTAGAATGGAGGCGTGACCACCCTCGTCATGTTCTCCGGCGGCATCGACAGCACGGCGATGCTGGTGAAGCTGCTCACGGGAGACTCCGATGAGCTGCGCGTTCACCACATCCACATGCAGAATCGCGAGGGCAGGGATGAGGCCGAGCAGCGTGCGGTGGATTCAATTCTTTCCTGGTGCCGAGAGCGTTACCGGCCATTCCGCTACTCGGAATCGGGGCTCGATTTCCGCGGGCTGGAGGCGATCCCGATCGACTATCTCTCCATTGCGTTCGTCGCCTGCCAGGTGGCGATCGATACGCCGCGGTGCACGCGCATCGCGACCGGCGCGCTCGCAGCGGATACCGACATCGAGAACCGCAGCGCGCGCCAGCGCCGCGTTTTCGAAGAGATGTACGCCTGCTACCGCGCGCGCAAGCTCGGCGAGCCGCACGTGGAATGGATTTACCCCGTCTATGGCACGCCAAAGGACGAAATTGCTGCAGCGCTCCCAGCCGAGCTCCTCGACCTGACATGGTCCTGTCGCCGACCCGTGGGGGGGTCGCGCCCCTGCCTCGTCTGCAAAGCATGCAAAGCAAGGCAGTTCGCACGGGGCTTGCGCACCCCCGCCGAGGCGGCCCAAAATCAGATCTCCTAAGGGGGGAGGGGGCGTCATGAGGACCAGGCGGGGCGACGGCCGCATACTGATCTATAGCCATGACACCTTCGGCCTCGGCCATCTGCGCCGCTGCCGCACGATTGCGCATTCGCTCGTCGAGCGCTTCAAGCAGCTCTCGGTGCTCATCCTTTCCGGCTCGCCGATCATCGGCAGCTTCGATTTCAAGGCGCGCGTGGATTTCGTGCGCGTGCCCGGGGTGGTCAAGCTGCGCAATGGCGAGTACACGCCGCTCAACCTGCACCTCGACATCCGCGAGACGATGGCGATGCGCGCCTCGATCATCCAGCACACCGCCGAGGCGTTTGGCCCAGACATGCTCATCGTCGACAAGGAGCCGGTGGGCCTGCGCGGCGAGCTCACGCAGACGCTGAAGATGCTCAAGCGCAACGGCACGCGCCTGGTGCTCGGGCTGCGCGACGTGATGGACGAGCCGCGCCTGCTCGAGCCGGAGTGGCAGCGCAAGAAGGCGATCCCGGCGCTGCGCGACCTGTACGACGAGATCTGGGTCTACGGCCTGCCGCAGATCTGCGATCCGCTGGAAGGCATCGCGCTGCCGGCGCGCGTACGCGAGAAGATGGTCTATACCGGCTACCTGCACCGCGAGGTGCCGACGCATGGCGCGCCGCCGCGCCTGCCGGAGATCACCAACAAGCCGTTTCTCCTCGTCACCACCGGCGGCGGCGGCGACGGCGAGGGGCTGATCGAGTGGGTGCTGCGCGCCTACGAGCATGATCCGCTACTGCCGTATCCCGCGCTGCTGGTGCTCGGGCCGTTCATGCAATCGGAGCGCCAGGCCGAATTCATGGATCGCGCCGCGAAGCTGAAGCGGGTCGATGCCATTACCTTCCACGGCCAGCTCGAGGCCCTGGTCGCGCGCGCGGCCGGCGTGGTGGCCATGGGCGGCTACAACACGTTCTGTGAGGTGCTCTCGCTGAACAAGCGGGCCCTCATCGTGCCACGCACCGAGCCGCGCCTCGAGCAATTCATCCGCGCTTCGCGCTCCGCGGACCTCGGCCTGATCAGCATGCTGTCCGATGACGGCAACTACGATCCGGCGGTGATGGCCGCGGCGCTGCGCGCGCTGCCGCGCCAGAGCCTGCCCTCGGAAGTGGTGGTGCCCGGCCTTCTCGAGGGACTGAAGAACGTCGGCCGGCTGGTCGAGCCCTGGATCGAGCAGCCGGGGGTCGAGCCGGCGCGCGCGCGCGTCTCGCGCATCGGCTGAATTTTGCGGGTTGCTTTCGTTCTCAAGGGCTACCCACGGCTCTCCGAGACGTTCATCGCGCAGGAGATCGCCGCGCTCGAGCGGCGCGGGCTGCAGATCACCATCGTGTCGCTGCGTCATCCGACCGACGCGCGCCGCCACGTGGTGCACGATGAGATTCGCGCGCCGCTGCTCTATCTGCCCGAATATTTGTTACGCGAGCCATTACGCGTATTGCGCGCGTGGTGGCGCATGCGCGCATTCAACTCTTATCCGAAGGTCAGGGCGCTCTGGCTGCGCGACCTGCGGCGCGATCCAACGCCCAACCGCATCCGCCGCTTCGGTCAGGCACTGGTGCTCGCCGCCGAATTGCCGCCGGACGTAACGCGCCTGCATGCGCATTTCCTGCACACGCCGGCGTCGGTGGCGCGCTACGCCGCGCTGCTCCGGGGCCTGCCGTGGAGCGGGTCGGCGCACGCCAAGGACATCTGGACCACGCCGGAATGGGAGAAGCGCGAGAAGCTGGCGAGCTGCGACTGGCTCGTCACCTGCACCGCGGCGAACCGCGAGCACCTGGCCGCGCTCGCGCCCCCTGGACGCGTCGAGCTGGTCTATCACGGCGTCGATCTCACGCGGTTTTCGCAACCACCATCTTCGCGTGACGGCGAGCCGGCGGTCATCCTGTCGGTGGCGCGCCTGATCGAGAAGAAAGGCATCGAAGTACTGCTCGAGGCGCTGGCGCGGATTTCGCCCAAGCTGCACTGGAGGTTCGTGCAGGTCGGTGATGGGCCGCTCAAGGGCAGCCTCCATCACCAGGCGAGAGCTCTCGGTCTCGGCGAAAAAACAACCTGGCGCGGCGCGCTCACGCAAGACGAGCTGCTGGTCGAATACCGTAACGCCGACCTGTTCGCGCTCGCGAGTCGCGTGGCGCGCGACGGCGACCGGGACGGCCTGCCCAACGTGCTGCTCGAGGCGCAGAGCCAGGGACTGCCTTGCGTCGCCACCCGCGTCTCGGCGATCCCGGAGCTGGTGCGCGACGGGCAGACCGGGCTGCTGGTCGAGGAGAACGACCCGGACGCGCTCGCGCGCGCGCTCGAGGCGCTGATCTCGAGCCCGGCGCGCCGCCGCGCGCTCGGCCTCGCCGGCCAGGCTCGCGTAGCGGAAGTCTTCGGCCTCGACGCCAACCTCGAGCCGCTCGCGCGCAAGTTCGGGCTTGGGGACTGCACAGACGCAACTGCAGCCGGTGCGAATCGCCTTCTACGCTCCGCTTAAGCCGCCGACGCACGCGGTGCCCTCCGGCGACCGGCGCGTAGCCGGGCTGCTGATGGATGCGCTGGAGCGCGTCGCCGACCACATCGAGCTGGTTTCGACTTTTCGCAGCTTCGACGGTGACGGCGATGGCGCGCGGCAGGAAGCCTTGCGCAGTCAGGGAGCGACGCTCGCCGAGCGGCTGGTGCAGGGATGGCGCGCGGCGCCGCCCGAGCTGCGGCCCACCCTGTGGTTTACCTACCACGTCTATTACAAGGCGCCGGACTGGCTCGGACCGGCGGTCAGCGCCGCGCTCGGCATTCCGTACGTGATCGCGGAGGCGTCCTACGCCGAAAAGCGCGCCGGCGGGCCGTGGGCCATGGGGCACGAGGCCGCGGCCGAGGCGATCGCGCATGCGAGGCTCGTGCTGTCGCCCTCGCGCGATGACGTCGCCGGGCTGGAGGCCCTGGTCCCGAAGGAGCGCATCGTGCACTTTCCGCCGTTCCTCGACGCCACGCCCTATCGCGTCACGCCGAAGGAACGGGCCGCCTATCGCGCGATCCTCGCGCGCGAGCGCGCGCTCGACCCCGCGGTGCCCTGGATCGTGGTCGCCGCGATGATGCGCGCCGGAGACAAGGTGGCGTCGTATCGCGCGCTCGCCGATTCGCTTTCGACTCTCGTCGATCTGCCGTGGCGTCTCGTGATCGCCGGCGACGGATCGGGGCGCGCCGAAGTCGAGGCCGCGCTCGAGCGCGCCGCGCCCGGCCGCGCCTGCTTTCTCGGCACGCTGGAAGCGCGCCAGCTCGCGAGCACGTATGCGGCCTGCGACCTCTATGCCTGGCCGGCGGTGAACGAGGCCTACGGCATGTCGCTGCTCGAAGCGCAGGCCGCCGGCGTGCCGGTGGTCTCGGTCGCGACGCGCGGCGTGCCGGATGTGGTGTTGGATGGGCGCACCGGCGTGCTGGCGAAAAACGCGGCGGCGCTGCCCGAAGCGTTGCGCGCGCTGCTCACCGATCGCCCGCGTCGCGAAAAAATGGCGAAAGAAGCGGCGGCCTTCATCCACGGCGAGCGCAGCCTGGACGCCGCGGCGCAGCGGCTCGGCAAGATCTTCGCCGCGCTATGACGCTGCTCGCTCTTCTGCGCCACGGCGAGACCGCGTGGAGCGCGGCGGGGCGTATCCAGGGGCGTGCGGACATTCCTTTGTCTACCGGGACCCAGCCCATTCTTCCGGAGGCATGTCACGGGATGCGCGTGGTGACGAGCCCGCTCCGGCGCTGCGTGGAGACCGCTGTGTTGCTCGGGGCGGCCGATGCGGCGCGGGAACCGAGGATCATCGAAATGGATTGGGGAGAGTGGCAGGGCGAGTCGCTCACCGCGTTGCGCGAGCGCCTCGGCGAGGAAATGCGCGCGAACGAGGCGCGCGGCCTGGACTTCAGGCCGCCGGGCGGAGAAAGCCCTCGCCTCGTGCTGGCAAGAGTGAAACCTTGGCTAAAGGACGTAGCGCAGGCAGGCGAGCCGACGCTCGCCGTCACGCACCGCGGCGTGATCCGGGCGCTGTTGGCCGAGGCGACCGGCTGGGACATGCGCGGCAAGCCGCCCGCCCGGCTGGACTGGAGCGCGGTGCATCTATTCAGCGTCGACCAGGAAGGGACGCCGCGCATCGAGCGCCTGAATGTGAGATGAAAATTTTTTTTTACGTACAACATCTTCTGGGCGTCGGCCACTTGCGGCGCGCCGCCACTCTGGCGCAGGCGTTCGAAAAGGCCGGCTTCCAGGTCACGCTGGCCAGCGGGGGACGGCCGCTCGAGGGATATCGCGTACTGCAGCTGCCGCCCGCGTCCAGCGATGCCGAGTTCAAGCAGCTGCTGGACGAGAACGGCAACCCGGTGGACGACGCCTGGAAGCGCCGGCGGCGTGAAGCGCTACTGGGCGCGTACGCGGCGGCGGCGGCGGACGTTCTGCTGATCGAGCTCTTCCCCTTCGGCCGGCGCCAAATGCGCTTTGAGCTCTTGCCGCTCCTGGACCAAGCCCGGGCAGCGCCGCGCCGCCCGCTCATCGTCTGCTCGGTACGCGACCTGATCCAGGCCAAGCCGGCGCGCGAGCGGGAAATTACCGAGTGCTTCGAGCATTACTACGACCGCTTGCTGGTCCACGGGGATCCGCGTGTCGCCGGATTCGAGCGCAGCTTCGGCGCGACCGAACTCATTGCTGGCAAGCTGCACTACACCGGTTATGTCGTCCAGGACTTGCCACCCGCGGATCGCGAGGCCGGCGCTGGGGAAGTGGTGGTGTCGGCCGGCGGCGGCGCGGTGGGACGCCAACTGCTCGAGACGGCAATCGCGGCGCGTCCTCTTAGCTCGTTGCGTGATCGAACATGGCGGGTGCTCGCCGGCATCAACTCCGCAGACCTCCCCGGACTGCAGGCGCGCGCGGATACCGGCGTAATCGTCGAGCGCTTCCGGAACGATTTCACGCAGCGGCTGCGAAATTGCGTGCTATCGGTGAGCCAGGCCGGGTACAACACAGTGCTGGAGACGCTGCAGGCGGGCGCGCGCGCGGTACTGGTTCCCTTCGCGGCCGGCTCCGAATCGGAGCAGACGCTGCGCGCGACGCTGCTGGCGAAAAGGGGGCTGGTCCAGGTGGTGGAAGAGGCTGCGCTCACGCCCGCGACGCTCGCGGCGGCCGTCGACCGCGCCGCCACCCGGCCGCCCCCGGCGCCCGGCCCCATCGACCGCGGCGGCGCGCGGCGTAGCGCGGAATTGCTGAGGAGCTGGCTGGCATGACGTGGCGGGAGCTCCAAGCCGCTCTCGAGGAGCGAAACGCTGCCGGCCGCCCGGTACAGTTCTGGTGGCGCGACGATGATGCCTCGGCTCCGAGCCCGGCGTTGGAGCGGGCGGTCGGGCTTTCCAGGAAATACGGCATTCCGTTGGCGCTCGCCGTCATCCCGCAGGAGGCAACACCGCAGCTCTTCCAAGACCTGCATGAGCGCGTCACGGTCCTGCAGCACGGCACGGATCATCGCAACCGCGCGGATGCGGGTGAGAAGAAAACCGAATACCCCGCTGCCGAGCCGGCTGATGCCGCGCTGAAGCGAATCTCGAGGGGCATGGCCACGCTCCGTCCAGTGTCGGGTTTCATCCCGGTGCTTGCACCGCCGTGGAACCGCATGCGCAATGACCTCCTCGACAAGCTTCCGGGCATCGGCATTCGCGGCATCAGCGCCTACGGTCCGCAGAAGAGCCGCGAGCCGGCACCGGGATTGCGCCAGGTAAACACGCACGTCGATGTCGTGGCGTGGCGGCGCGGCCGGCACTTCGTGGGGGAGGAGCAGGCGCTCTCACAAGCGATAAAGTGGTTGATCACCCGCGAGCCCGTCGGCTGGCTCACGCACCACGCGGTGCACGACGCGGCGACGTGGGATTTCCTCGAACGACTTTTCACTTTGAAGAATGTCCGCTGGCTCTCGGCGGCGGAGGTGTTCTCGTATACTGCCCCGGCGCATGGCTGATCTCCGTAGTACTGACCTGATTACGGTCCGCGATCTGAAGGTCCATCTCGACGTGGACGCGGGGGTGGTCAAGGCCGTCGACGGCGTGTCGTTCCGCATTCCCGCCGGCGGCACGGTGGCGCTGGTCGGCGAGTCCGGCTCGGGCAAGTCGGTGGTCGCGCAGTCGATCATGGGCATCCTGCCGCGCATTGCGCGCATCGAGTCCGGCGAAATCATCTTCCGAGACCCCAAGGATTCTTCAGAAGTCGACATTTCGCGTCTGGATCCGGCGGGACGCGCGATGCGGGACATCCGCGGCGGGCGCATCTCGATCATCTTCCAGGAGCCGATGACCGCGCTCTCGCCGCTGCACACCATCGGCAACCAGATCGGCGAGTCGCTGGCGCTGCACCGCGAGGTCAACAAGCGCGAGCGGCGCGAAGCGGTGATCGACATCCTGCGCCGCGTCGGCTTCCCCGACCCGGTGAAGGCCGAGCACACCTACCCGTTCGAGCTCTCCGGCGGCCTGCGTCAGCGCGCGATGATCGCGATGGCGCTCGTGTGCCGTCCCGCGCTGCTGATCGCCGACGAGCCCACCACCGCCCTCGATGTCACCATCCAGGCGCAGATCCTTCAGCTGATCCAGGACCTGCAGAAGGAATTCGGCATGGCGGTGCTGCTCATCACGCACGATCTCGGCGTGGTGGCGAACATGGCCGACGAAGTGGTGGTGCTGCACCGCGGCCAGGTGATGGAATCCGGAAGCGTGGACGACATTTACCGCGACGCGCGCCATCCGTACCTGAAGGCGCTGATGCGCGCGGTGCCGCGCTTCAACATGAAGCCGGGCGAGCGCCTGACACCGATCCGCGAGGTGCAGGTGACGCAGGATCACCTTCTCACCACCGGGATGCGCCCGCGCATCGATTTCACCAAGCCGCTGCTCGAGGTGCGCAACCTCAGGAAGCGCTATGCGACGCGCAAGCGCTCGTTCCTCGGGCGCGGCGCGGGCAGCGATCATCTGGCGGTGGACGATGTGAGCTTCGAAATCGGCGCCGGGGAGTGCCTCGGCCTGGTCGGCGAGTCCGGCTGCGGCAAGACCACGACCGCGCGCATGATCCTGCGCTCGGTGGCGCCGGACGCGGGGAAGATTTTTTTCAAGAATGAAGATGTTCTGGCGCTCAAGGGGGACGAGCTTTTCGCCTACCGGCGCCAGGTTCAGTTCGTATTCCAGGACCCGTTCGGCTCGCTCAACCCGCGCATGACGGCCGGCGACATCGTGAGCGAGCCGCTGCTGATCCACGGCATCGGCGACAAGGACGAGCGCTTCGCCCGCGTGAAGGAAGTGATGGGCCTGGTGGGCCTCGACGTGCGCCACCTGCGGCGCTACCCCCACAGTTTCTCGGGCGGGCAGCGCCAGCGCATCGGCATCGCGCGCGCCCTCGCCCTTGGCCCGCAGCTGTTGATCTGCGACGAGCCGGTGTCCGCGCTCGACGTCTCGGTGCAGGCGCAGGTGTTGAACCTGCTTTCGGACCTGCGCTCGGCGCTTGGTCTTACCTACCTCTTCATCTCGCACAACCTTGCGGTGGTGAACTACCTCGCCGACCGCATCGCGGTGATGTGCGCCGGTCGCATCGTCGAAGTGGCGCCGTCGGCCGAGCTGTTCCGCAATCCGGTGCATCCGTACACCAAGGCGCTGCTCGCCGCCGTGCCCGAGCCCGACCTCGGCCGCAAGCTCGACTTCGACGCGCTGATGGAAGGCAAGGCCTCCGACCCGGCGGCCTGGCCGGCGGAGTTCCGCATCGCGGGCGACGCGCGTCCGGGCATGCAGGACATCGGCAAGGGACACTTGGTCAGGGCCGCATGAGATCTTTTTTCCTATTGCTATTTTGTTTACCGGCACTGGCGCAGGTCGAACCACCCATGCTGCGCCTCGACGTCTCGACCGGAAACCTGCCGGCACTCGAGAAGCGGCTGCCGCAACCGCCCCTCGTGGTGAACACGGCATTTCCGGGAAAGCACGGCGGCACGCTGCACAGCCTGGTCGGGCGCAGCCGCGACACGCGCCTGCTCGTGGTCTACGGTTATGCGCGCCTCGTCGGCTACGACCGCAACCTCGACCTGGTGCCCGACATCCTGGAGTCATTCGAAACGCACGAAGGGCGCGTGTTCACCCTCAGGCTTCGCAAGGGCCACCGCTGGTCCGACGGCCAGCCGTTCACCACCGAAGACTTCCGCTACTACTGGGAGGATGTGGCGAATAACAAGGAGCTTTCGCCCTCCGGGCCGCCGCGCGACCTGCTGGTGGACGGGCAGCCGCCCAAATTCGAGGTCCTGTCCGAGACCGAGGTGCGCTATAGCTGGCACAAGCCCAATCCGCATTTTCTGCCGCGCCAGGCCGGCGCCTCGCCGCTCTTCATCTACCGGCCGGCGCACCACCTGAAGCCGCTGCACAAGAAATATTCCGAGAAGGTGAGAAAAGCCGACGCCGACGGCACGGCGAAGCGCCGCTGGTCGGCGGTGCACAACCGCGCCGACAACCTCTACGAGTCGGACAACCCGGACCTGCCCACGCTGCAGCCGTGGATGAACACCACCCGGCCGCCGGCCGACCGCTTCGTGGCGGTGCGCAACCCGTACTTCCATCGCGTGGACCAGAACGGCCTGCAGCTTCCCTACATCGATCGCTTCATCCTCGCGGTGGCGGATCCGAAGCTGATCCCGGCGAAGACCGGCGCCGGCGAAGCCGACCTGCAGGCGCGCGACGTGCACTTCAACAATTACACCTTCCTCAAGCAGGGCGAGAAGCAGAACGGCTACCGCACGCTGCTCTGGCGGCCGGGAAAGGGCGCGCATTTCGCGCTGTATCCGAACCTGAATGTGACCGACCCGGTGTGGCGCGCGCTGCTGCGCGACGTGCGCTTCCGGCGCGCTTTGTCGCTCGCCATCGACCGCTCGCTCGTCAACCAGGTGCTTTATTTCGGCCTGGGCATCGAGTCGAACAACACCGTGCTGCCGCAGAGCCCGCTGTTCCGCGAGGCCTATCGCGACCGCTGGGCGCGCTACGACAAGAAGCAAGCCGCTCAATTGCTGGACCAGATGGGCTTGAAGAAAGGCGGTGACGGCATCCGCCGGCTGCCCGACGGCCGCCCGCTGGAGATCATCGTCGAGACCGCGGGCGAAAGCACCGAGCATACCGACGTGCTGGAGCTGATCCGCGAGACCTGGCGCGAGGTGGGCATCAAGCTCTTCAGCAAGCCGTCGCAGCGCGAAGCATTCCGCAACCGCGTGTTCGCCGGCCAGACGGTCATGTCGGTGTGGAGCGGGATAGAGAACGGCCTCGCCACGCCGGACTCGAGCCCGGACGAGCTGGCGCCGACCAGCCAGACGCAGCTGCAATGGCCGAAGTTTGGCCAGTATCTCGAGACCGGCGGCAAGTCCGGCGAGGCAGTCGATATCCCGGAGGCGAAGGAGCTCGCGCGCCTCTACGACCGGTGGATGTCGAGCGCTACGCGCGCCGACCGCGAGCGCGCCTGGCACGCGATGCTCGAGCTGCACGCCGAGCAGCAGTTCACGATCGGCGTGGTGTCGGGCGTGCCGCAGCCGGTGGTGGCGCGCCAGACGCTGATGAACGTGCCGGAGCGGGGGTTCTACAACTGGGACCCGGGCGCGTTCTTTGGAATTTATCGCCCCGATACCTTCTGGTTTAAGTAGAAGAAACGCCTCATGCTGCGCTATACGCTGCGCCGGATGCTGATCATGATCCCCACGCTGGTGGTGATCAGCTTCGTCACCTTCGTCATCATCCAGCTGCCGCCGGGCGACTTCCTCTCCAACCAGATTGCGGAGCTGCAGAGCCAGGGCGACAAGGCCGCGGCCGAGAAGGCCGAGTTCCTGCGCAAGCAATACGGCCTCGACAAGCCGTTCGTCGAGCAATACGGCATCTGGATCGGCGTCTGGCCGGGCGAGAACGGGTTCTCCGGCCTGCTGCAGGGCGACCTCGGCTGGTCCTTCGAGCACGACCTGCCGGTAAAGGCGGTGGTCGGCGATCGCCTGCTGCTCTCCTTCATCCTCAACTTCTCGGTGATCCTCTTTACCTGGGCGCTGGCGTTTCCGATCGGCTTCTATGCCGCGACGCGCCAGTACAGCTGGGGCGATCATGGCCTGACCTTCCTTGGCTACATCGGCCTCGCGACGCCGAACTTCCTCCTCGCGCTGGTGCTCATGTACTTCGCCAACGTGCAATTCGGGCTATCGATCGGCGGCATCATGGACCCGGAGTACCTCGGGGAGCCCTGGAGCTGGGGCAAGGTGCGCTCGGTGATGGAGCACCTCTGGATTCCCGTGATCGTGATCGGCACTTCCGGCACCGCCGGCATGATCCGCCGCCTGCGCGCCAACCTGCTGGACGAGCTGCAGAAACCCTACGTGGTGACGGCGCGCTCCAAGGGCATGCCGCCCTTCCGCCTGCTGGTGAAGTATCCGCTGCGCATGGCGCTCAACCCGTTCATCGCCGACATCGGCAACCTGCTGCCGAGCGTGATCTCGGGCTCGGCGATCGTCGCCGTGGTGCTGTCGTTGCAGACCTCCGGGCCGATGCTGCTCGAAGCGCTGCGCAGCCAGGACCAGTACCTCGCGGGATCCTTCCTGATGTTTCTGTCGTTGTTGACCGTGGTGGGGATGTTCATCTCGGATGTTCTACTGGCTGCGCTCGATCCCAGAATCCGCTTGAGCGGGGGAGCGGCCAAATAGAAAACCGCCCCGAAAACCGCTCCAAGCTGGAACACTATGTCTCGCAGGCGCCGTTCGAGCCGCACGCGGCCGAGACGCTCACCCCGGAGCAGGAGCGCTTCTACCGCGCCTCGCAATGGCAGATCATGTGGTGGAAGTTCAAGCGCCACCGCATCGCGGTCATCGCGGGCGCCATCCTGCTGCTGTTCTACGCCTCGACGCTGGTGAGCGAATTCATCGCGCCCTACGACCTGCACACGCGCGACACCAACCACATCTACGCGCCGCCGCAGCGCGTGCGCCTGTTCCACGACGGCAACCTGGTCGGGCCATTCGTCTACGGCTACAGCATGCGGCTCAACATGGAGACGCTGAAGCGCGAGTACGCCGACGATCGCAACACGCGCTACCACCTGCGCTTCTTCTGCCTGGGCGACGACTACGAGTTCTGGGGATTGATCCCGGGCAGCTTCCACTTCGCCTGCCCGGCGAAGAACGGCACGCTGTATCTCCTGGGTACGGATCGGTTGGGAAGAGACCTGTTCTCGCGCATCGTGTACGGCACGCGCATCTCGCTCACCGTCGGCCTGTTCGGCATCGCGGTGAGCTTCCTCATCGGCATCACGCTGGGCGGCATCTCGGGCTTCTACGGCGGCTGGATCGACAACGTGATCCAGCGCTTCATCGAGATGGTGCGCTCGTTCCCGGAGTTGCCGCTGTGGATGGCGCTGTCGGCCGCGCTGCCGATCAACTGGAGCCCGATCCTGGTGTACTTCGGCATCACCATCATCCTCGGGCTGCTCGACTGGCCGGGGCTCGCCCGTGCGGTTCGTTCCAAGCTTTTAGCATTAAGGGAAGAAGACTTTGCGACCGCCGCCGTGCTGATGGGCGCCAGCCCGGCGCGCGTCATTCGCCGCCACCTGCTGCCGTCCTTCACCAGCCACCTCATCGCCTCCGCCACGCTGTCGGTGCCGGCGATGATCCTCGGCGAGACCGCGCTGTCGTTCCTGGGCTTGGGGCTGAGACCCCCAGTCACCAGTTGGGGCGTATTGCTGAACGAGGCGCAGAACATCAACGTGGTAGCGCTCTACCCCTGGCTGATGCTCTCGGTCGTCCCGGTGTTCATCGTGGTGCTCGCCTTCAACTTCTTCGGCGATGGCCTGCGCGACGCCGCCGACCCCTACAGCAGCACCGCGCGTACGTAGAACCACTAATTCTCGAAGGCCCCGTATCCGGATGCAAAGACGCCTGGTGCTCGTTCTAATTCTCGCCCTCGCTAGTGCGCCTCGCATCGCGACCGGCCAGAGCAAGAGGCGGTACCGGATCGCCTACCTCACTGGATACTCCGACGAGATCGATAGGCCACTGTTTGAAGCGTTCAAGCGCGGCCTTGGCGAGCTGGGCTACGTCGAGGGTCGCGACATCGCTATCGACAGGCGTGAGGCCGGCGGCAAGCCCGAGCGCTTGGCCGCGCTCGCGGCCGAGCTCGCCCGCCTCAAGCCCGATGTTTTCGTCGTGGGCGCGGGTGCGGCGGCCGCCGAAGCCGTGAAGGCGGTTTCGGCCAATACACCGATCGTGATGGCGAACGTCCAGGACCCGGTGACGAGCGGCCTGGTAAGGAGCCTGGCGCGGCCGGGCGGCAATATCACCGGCATGTCCGATTTCCACGCCGCGAGCGTTACCAAGAGATTGGAGTTGATGAACGAGGCGATTCCCGGGCTCAAGCGGGTAGCAGTTCTGTGGAATTTGGACAGTGCAACCAATGCGCGCCAGCTGAAGGACCTCGAGCGCGCCGCGCCCGCGATCGGATTGAGCATCCTTTCGCTTCCGGTGCGCAGGCTCGAGGATATCGACAGCGCGCTTGGCAAGCTCAGCAAGGAGTCGAGCATCGGCCTGCTGCTATTGGGAGATTTCGTGCTGACGACGAACATGCAGCGCATCGCCCGGTACTCGATGGAGCACCGCATTCCCGCGGTCTATACGACAAGCAGCTTCATCGCGGCGGGCGGTTTCATGGCTTATGGAACGAACTTCGAGGACCTTTACCGCCGGTCCGCGCGTTTCGTCGACCGGATCTTCAAGGGTGCGCGGCCCGCTGACCTGCCGATCGAGCAACCGACGAAGTTCGACCTGCTCATCAATCTCAAGGTCGCGAAGGCAATCGGCGTGAACGTTCCGCGTTCCCTGCTGCTGCGCGCGGACCAAGTCATCGAATGAGGATTTTGGCGCGGCGACTGGCGCGGAAGAGCGCACGAAGAACCTAGCGGTGGTGATGCTTGCAGCTTCGACCGCGCCCGGGTCGCGCTGCGCGGCGACCTAGGCAGCGCGGTGAGCGGACTCCGGCGGCGGGCTCGGGTTCGCGCTCGGCGCCGAGAAGATGCAGAACGCGTTTTTCCCGGCGCGCTTCGCGGAGTACATCGCCTTGTCGGCGTGCGCCATCAGGGTGGCGGCATCGCCCGCGTCGTCGGGGAACAGGCTTACGCCGAGGCTCGCAGAGACGCGCGCCTTGACACCGCCGAAGAGGTCGTAGGGCCGCAGCATCTCGCCGGCGAGCTTGCTGACCACGCGCTCGACCGCCGCGGTGTCCTGCATCTGCTCGAGCACCACGAAGAACTCGTCGCCGCCGAGGCGCGCGACCACGTCGCTAGCGCGCAGGGTGCGGCGCAGCCGGCGCGCGACTTCGACCAGGAAGGCGTCGCCGGCGGCGTGGCCGTGCATGTCGTTCACCTGCTTGAAGCCGTCGAGGTCGATGAAGACGCCGGCGAGCTTGG
The DNA here is from genome assembly GCA_965233195.1 of uncultured bacterium. Taxonomy (GTDB): domain Bacteria; phylum Pseudomonadota; class Gammaproteobacteria; order Burkholderiales; family SG8-39; genus SCGC-AG-212-J23. The sequence goes on from CBDDSB010000028.1 coordinate 44,201, forward strand.
AGCGGTGGCGGCGCGTGCGCTCGATCGCCTGTTCCAGCGCCGGGCCGAGGCTGGTGCGGTTGGATAGCCCGGTGAGCGCGTCGTGGTAGGCGAGCGAGGCAATGCGCTCGCGGGCCAGCGCGATTTCGGTGACGTCGCGGCCGATGCCGCGGTAGCCCTGAAATACGCCGTCGGCGTTGAAGCGCGGCTCGCCGCTCACCGCGAAATAGCGCGTGCCGCCGTCCGGCATCACCCGCGAGAACTCGAAGTCGCGGAACGGCAGGTGGCTGTTCAGCGTCGCCATGTGCGCCGCCCAGCCGGCCTGGTCCGGGCTCGCCGAGGCCACGCTCCACGGGTGCTTGCCGATGATGCCGCGGCCGATCTGCGTCGAGCCGTTGGGGCCGTGCACGATGCTGGTGAGCCGGTGCTGGGCGTCGCTTTCCCAGAAGAAGTCCGAGGAGAGATGCGTCAGCCGCCGGAAGCGATCCTCGCTCTCGCGCAGCAGTTCCTCGGCCTGCTTGCGCTGCAGGAACTGGCCGAACAGGCTGCCGATGGCCTGCGTGGCCTCGAGCAGCCCCTCGTCGGGCTCGCCGCCGCGATGGCCGGAGAACGCCATCAGGCCGATGGTGCGGCCCTGCGCCACCGCGGGGAAAGCGAAGGTGGCGAACGCGCCGCTCGACTCGCGCGGCGATTTGGCGAACACCGGCTTGCCCTCCTGCCAGGCATTGCGCGAGCGGTTGAGGAACTGGTCGGTGGCCGGCTCGCGCGCGAACCACGCCTCTTCCAGCGTCATCTCGCCGCTCGCCGGCTCGACCCGGAAGCAGCGGCCATAGTCCCAGCCCTCGATGTCGCAGATGGCGCGCAGGCCGGCCTGCAAGCCCTCGGACACGCCACTGGCCTGCGCGAGGGCCCGCGCCACCGCATGCTCCAGCCGCAGCAGCTGCTCGCCGCGCTTTTGCGGCGTGACGTTGCGGCCGATGCCGCGGAAACCGTGGAACATGCCCTCGGCGTCGAATAGTGGCTCGCCGCTTAGCGCGAGCCACACGCTGCGTCCGTCGGGCAGCGGGCGCTGGATCTCGAAGTCGCGGAACGGCTCATGGCGCTCCAGGCTGCGCCGGTTGTGCTCCCAGTAGTCGTCGGCAGCGTCGAGGCCGGTCTTCTCCGTGAAGGGCTCGGAGGTCAGCGTGATCTGCAACTGGGCATCCATCTCCCAGTACCAGTCGGCGAAAAGCCCGCTGAGTGCGGACGTTCTAGTGTTCACAGGGGAAAGGCGGGAAAGGCAAAACCGACGACTCTACTCGTCCTTTCGATGCCTTGGCCACCGGCCGGCAGGACCAAAAAGCGGGCGAGCATTTTGCTGTAGGCCTCAAGGCAGCGTGAATAGCTCCATCTTATCTCCGACGCCGCGCAACGTGTGGCTCCCCAGCGAACGCCATGAGGAATGCGGCAGGGCCTGCGCCACGCGTTCCGAGACTAGTACATTTGCCCCCAGGACCTTGCACAGGGACTCGATGCGGGCCGCCTCGTTCGCGGCTGCCCCGATCACGGTGAATTCGATGCGCGTTGGCGTGCCGATGTTGCCGTAGGTGACCTCCCCCAGGTGCAGGCCGATGCCGAAGCGCAGCGGCCGCGCCCTGTTTTTATTCAGTTTCTCCATCCCGGCGAGGGCGGCCCGGGCGGCGGCGAGCGCCTTGGCGCAGGCCTCCGCCGGGCGCTCGCCGACCGGGAAGATCGCGAGGGCGGCGTCGCCGATGAAGCGCAGCACTTCGCCCTGGTGCTGGAGCACCGGGCCGAGCACGCACTCGAAGTAGTCGTTGAGCAGCGCGAGGAATTCGCGCCGCGTCATCGAATCGGCCAGCGGGGTCGAATCGCGCAAGTCGCAGAACCAGATCACCGCGTTGATGTCCTGGCCGTCGCCGCGCTTGATGCGCCCGGCGAGCACCTTCTCGCCGGCGCTCGGGCCGAGGTAGGCGTCGAGGATGTTGCGCGCCTTCTGCATGTTGCCGTAGATCTCGACCATGCGAGTGAATGGCGCGAGCAGCCTGCGCAGGGCGAGCAGCTCTTCGTCGCGAAAGCCTCCGGCCCGGCGCGTCGCGAAGCTCGCGGCGTGCACTTCGCCATTGACGAAGCGCAGCGGCGCCGCGATGAAGTCCGTCGCGCCCTCCCGGCGCAGGTCCTCCAGGATCGGGAAGTCGATCGGGCAGCTGGCATCGGCGAGCCGGCGCCGCACCTCGACATGCTCGTTGAACACCACGCGGATGGGACTCTTCAGGAAGACTTCGGACTCGAGCAGGTCGTGCGCGGCTTCGGTCATCTCGACTGCGCCCTTGTCCGCCTGCCAGATGAACGCCCGGCCGAGCACGTTGGGGTGCAGCGTGCGCACGAACACGCCGACCCGGTAGAGGGGAAGACCGGCCGCCACGGTGCGTCGGCAGGTATCGAGCAGCACGTCCCCCGGCAGGCGCGAGGGGCGCGCGCCTTGAATGAGCCAGTCGACCACCGGCTCGATATCTAGAGCTTGGTCAACCACAGGCTCGACTCGATCGCACCGGGGATGAGCGGCAGGCGCGCCAGCACCCCTGAAATCTTCTCCGGGGAGCGCGAGACCACGGCATGGCTCGAGAAATCCACCTTGAAGATGTCGCTTTCGATCAGCGACGCCACTGCCGCCTGCTCGTTGTAGCGGCGCCATTCCCAGGCCGGCGGATAGTCGTCGGGGAGAAAGATGTCGTGGAAGTGCACGCGTACCCCAGCCGGCAGCATCGGCAGCACGGCCTTGAGCAGGAACTCGACATCGCTGCCCGGCTTGAGCTGGTGGCTCGAATCGATGAACAGGATGTCGTTTTCGCCGAGCGGCGGAAACGCCGCTACGCGCTGCACCGGGGTGCGCAGCCATTCCACCGACAGTTTCTCAATGGTGGCCCTGGGCTGCGGATCGATCGCGGTGATACGGGCGTCGAGCCCGCCGTCGGCGACGGCGCGCGCCAGGAAGCGCGTTGAATGGCCGGAGCCGACTTCGACGATGCGCCGCGGCCGCAGGCTGCGCACCATGGCGTAGGCCGCGGCCGCGTCGAGGCGCGGGAACCAGTCCTGGTCCCAGCGCGGCGCCGGCGGCGGCGCCGCGCCGATGGACTCGAGCGCCGGCGCGTACTGCTCAATCAAATCTAAAAGCGAGGCCATCCTTGGCTACGAACGATCCGGGCAGTTCCTTCTCGACCTCGCGCGCGATGCCGTCCAGCAGGTCGTCGTCGTGCTCCGGGTCGTGGTGGAACACCGCGAGCCGCTTCGCGCCCGCGGCGCGGCACAGGCGCACGCCTTCCTGCCAGGTCGAGTGGCCCCAGCCGACGTAGGTGTCGTACTCCGCATCCGTGTACATGCTGTCGTAGATCACCAGATCCGCGCCGGCGATCAGCCCGAGGATGGTGCGGTCGGGCGCGCCGGGCACATGCTCGGTGTCGGTGAGATAGCACAGCGAGCGTCCGTCGTACTCGATGCGATAGCCGGTGGCGCCGTCGGGATGGTTCAGGCTCGCGGTGCGCACCACGACCTGGGGGCCCGCCTGCAGCGTCTCGCCGGCCTTGAACTCGCGGTACTCCATGCGCGCGCGGAACACCTGCGGCGGCACCGGGAAGAGCGGCGACATCATGAATTCGCCCAGCACCCGGCGCAGCGTCATGCCCTCGGCGAGATGGCCCGCCCATAGCCGCCAGCGATTTCTCGGCTCGAAGAAGGGGCGGAAGAAGGGCAGGCCGCAGACGTGGTCGAAGTGGGTATGGGTAAGGAAAAGATCGGCATCGACCGGACCCTTGAGCGTATTGCCGAGGTAGCGCAGTCCGGTGCCGCCATCGAAGATCAGCAGCCGCTCGCCGCAGCGCACCTCGATGCACGAGGTATTGCCGCCGTAGCGCAGCGTGCGCGGGCCCGAGCAGGCGATCGAGCCCCGCACCCCCCAGAAGCGCAGGCTGAAGTCAGAAGCCATGGGCCCACTATAGCGGCAAAAAAGCATGCCCCGGGGCGGTAAGATTCACCTCGGGGAGAGACTCGAGTGGACCGCTAGTGGACCGCAGCCTTTTCGGCTTCATTTTCCGCTACAGCAAGCGCGACCAGTTGCTGATCGTGCCGCTGGTGATCGGCACCATGGTGGTGTACTACCTGTCGCTCGATCTGCCGAAGACGATCATCAACGAGGCGATCCAGGGCGACCGGTTCCAGCAGCCCGACGCCACCGCCCGCTTCCTCGGCTTCGAGCTCTCGCGCCTGGAGTACCTGCTCGCGCTGTCGCTCATCTTCCTCGGCCTGATCGTGCTCAACGGCTGGCTCAAGTTCCAGATCAACACCATGAAGGGCTGGATGGGCGAGCGCATGCTGCGCCGCCTGCGCTTCTCGCTCTACGACACCATCCTGCGCTTCCCGATCTCGCGCTTCCGGCGCGTCAAGGCCGCCGAGATGGCGACCATGATCAAGGACGAGGTCGAGCCGCTGGGCGGCTTCATCGGCGAGGCGCTGATCACGCCACTCTTCCTCGGCGGGCAGGCGTTGACGGCAATGTTCTTCATCCTCTACCAGCACTGGGCGCTCGGCCTGATCGCGCTCGCGGTGGTGGCGATCCAGGCGGTGGTGATCCCGAAGCTGCGCAAGCGCCTGCTGGTGCTCGGCCGCGAGCGCCAGCTCACCGCGCGCGCGCTCGCCGGGCGCATCGCCGAGACCGTCGACGGCGCGGCGGAGATCCACGCCAACGGCACCTCGCAATACGAGCGCGCCGAGATCTCGGCCCGCCTCGGGCGCATCTTCAAGATCCGCTTCGAGTTCTACCAGCGAAAGTTCCTGATCAAGTTCCTCAACAACTTCCTCTCGCAGGTGACGCCGTTCCTCTTCTATACGGTGGGCGGCTACCTGGTGATCATGGGGCGGCTCGACATCGGCGCGCTGGTGGCGGTGATCGCGGCCTACAAGGACCTGCCCAGCCCGGTGAAGGAGCTGATCGACTGGGACCAGCAGCGCCTCGACGTCGAGATCAAGTACCAGCAGGTGGTCGAGCAATTCAGCGACGGCGAAGTGGCGCCGGCCGAGATGCAGGCGATCGTCGACGCGCCCGCGCTGCCCCGCGAGGGCACGCTGAAGGCCTCGAACCTCCTGCTGGTCGACGAATCCGGCACCAAGCTGGTCGAGGGCGTCTCGTTCGAGGCCGGGCTCGACGCGCACGTCGCCATCGTCGGCCGGCCGGGCGCCGGCGCGAGCGACCTCGCGCAGATGCTCGCGCGCCTGGTGCCGCCGACCAGCGGCTCGATCGACATGGGCGGGGTCGACATCACGCGCGCGCCGGAGGCACTGATCGGCCGCGCCATTGGTTACGTCGGCTCGCCGGCATATCTCTTCCCGGCGCGCGTGCGCGACAACGTGCTCTATGGCCTCAAGCACAAGCCGGTGCGCAGCCGCAGCATCCCGGAGGGGGAGGCGGCGAGCGAGCGCGAGTTCCACCTGCGCGAGGCCGCGCGTACCGGCAACAGCACGCTCGACATCGAGGCCGACTGGATCGACTACGAGTGCGCCGGCTGCAGCGGGCCCGAAGACATCGAGGAGCGCATCGTCGAGCTGCTGCGCGTGGTCGACCTGGAGGAAACCATCTTCGAGCTCGGTCTGCGCAGCCCGGTCGGAGGCGCCCACGGGCCGAATGACAACTTCGGCGACCGCGTGATGGAGGCGCGCCGCCAGATGCGCGAGCGGCTGGACTCGCTCGGCATCCGCGACTGGGTCGAGCGCTTCGATCCGGCGGTCTATAACCGCAACGCGACGGTCGCCGAGAACCTGCTGTTCGGCACGCCGGTCGGCCGCGTGTTCGACATGGACAACCTGGGCGGCAACGCCTACGTGCGCCACGTGCTGCGCGAGACCGGGCTGCACGAGCTCCTGGTGCGCACCGGCCACAAGGTCGCCGAGACCATGGTCGAGCTGTTCAGCGGCCTGCCGCCGGGCCACGAGTTCTTCGCCCAGTACAGCTTCATCAACCAGGACGACCTGCCGCAGTTCGAGGCCATCCTGAAGCGCGTGGACGACGTCGGGCTGAAGGGGCTGGAGGAAACGGAGACCCGCCAGCTGCTCGCGCTGCCGTTCAAGCTGATCGCCGCCCGGCACCGCCTGGGACTGATCGACGAGGGCTTCGAAGCGCGCGTGATCGAGGCGCGGCGCCATTTCGCCGACAAGCTGCCGAAGGCGCTCGAGGGCGCGATCGAATTTTTCGATCCGGCGCGCTATAACGGTGCGGCGACCCTGCAGGACAACATCCTCTTCGGCAGGATCGTCACCGGGCAGGCCGGCGCGGTCGAGCGCATCACCAAGCTGGTGCGCGAAATGCTCGACGAGCTCGGCCTGAGGCCGGCGGTGGTCAGGAACGGCCTGGACTTCCAGGTCGGCGTGGGCGGCGCGCGGCTGGCGGTGCCCGACCGGCAGAAGGTGGCCCTGGTGCGCGCGATGCTCAAGCGCCCGGTGCTGCTGGTGCTGGATCAGGCAGCCGCGGTGCTCGACCCGGTGTCGCAGCAGCGCGTGGTGCAGCAGGTGCTGGCCGAGCGCAAGGCGCAGGGCGTGATCTGGGTGCTGTCGCGGCCCGAGTACGCCGAGCGTTTCGGCGTGGTGCTGGTCATGGAGCGCGGGCGCCTGGTCGAAAGCGGGGCGCCCGCCGAGCTGAAAAGGAAAACCGGATGAGTCTCGAACAGGAAGTCGAGTTGATCAGGCAGTTCCCGATCTTCGCCAGGATCCAGCCGGCGATGCAGAAGCTGCTGTGCTTCAGCGCCGAGCGGCTGACCTACGCCCCGGGGCAGGTCATGTTCAACGCCGGCGACATGGGTGACGCGGCCTATATCATCATCGAGGGGACGGTGCAGATCAGCGTGCCGAGCCCTTCCGGGCCGATCCTGGTCAATACCCTCGGCCGCAACGACATCATCGGCGAGATCGCCATCTTCGGCGATGTGCCGCGCACCGCGACCGCCACCGCGCAGACCAAGCTCGAAACGCTGAAGATCTCCAAAGAACTGTTCGAGAAAATCATCCGCGAGAACCCGGACGCCGCGCTCGAGCTGATCCGCGTGCTCGCCGCGCGCCTCGCAAATACCACCGCTCAGCTATCCCGCACGCTCAGCGGTACGCGTCCCTAAAAGAGTCCTCGGGTCCGCGACCGCGTAAACCGTCAGCCGCTCGGTCTTGCCGCGCACGCGAACCTGGTGCTGCGGGGAATCCCCCGGCTCGATTCCGGCCTGGCGCAGCGCCTCCTCCGAGACCACCATGGTGCAGTTGAAGGCCTTGGTCATGTCCTCGAAGCGCGCGGCGGTGTTCACCATGTCGCCGATCGCGGAGTGGATCGGCGCTTCCGGCGGACCGAGGGTGCCGACGATCGCCACGCCGGCGTGGATGCCGATGCCGATGCGCAGCGGCGACTTGAGGTCATCGGCCAGGCTGCGGTTCAGGTTGTCCATGCGTTCCTGCATCTGTGCCGCGCCGTCGAGCGCGGCGCGGCAGGCAGCCGGCAGATCGGTTTCCAGGCCGTAGAGCGCGAGCAGCCCGTCACCGCGGAATTGCGCGTAGTAACCGCCGGTCGCGCGCAGCGCGGCGTGCATCTCGGCGAAGAACTGGTTCATGAGAAACACCACGTCATAGGGCAGGCGCCCTTCGGCGAGGCGCGTGGAATCGCGCAGGTCGACGAACATCGCCACGATCGGCCGCTCGCGCCCCTGCGCGCCCCCGGGCGGCTGGCGCGGCGTGCGCGGGCCGACATTCGGCGGTAGCAGCGGCGTCACCGCGACGTCGCGCGTCGGGCGGCACTGGCAGGCGAGGCGAACGTTCGGCGGCGCGTGAATGCGGCCGAGCGCCTGCGCCTCACGGCGGGTCGGCGGCGGCAGGTGCGTGAGCCCATCGCCTACGCGCACCCGGCAGGTCGTGCAACGCGCGCGGCCGCCGCAGACGGACGCGTGCGGCAACCCTTCGTCGCGGATCGCCTCCAGGATGGTGCGGCCGACCGGCGCGGTGATCACGCGGCCGGAGGCGTGGCGCACCCGGTAGGTGGCGCCGATGCGACTGCGCAGCCAGCGCGCGAGCAGCGTAGCCGCGAGCGCGATCCAGAACGCCCATTCGAGGCCGGAGCGCCAGGCCGCCATGCGATCGCGCTGGGCGTCGCTCATGCCGGCGAGGTCGACGTTGTATTTCTGCATGCCGCCGACGCTCTCCACGCTTGGCCAGAGATAAAAGCCGGCGCTGGCAAAGCCCGCCAGCGCGATGGCCGGCAGCAGGAGGGCGAGCGCGAAGGCGAGCGGTTCGGCCGTCTGGTACCACTGGCGCACGCGCAGCCAATAGTGCAACCCCGCGCACACGTGTGCCCAGACAATGAGGAGCAGCAGCGACTGGCGCGTGATTCCCCATTCGCTCGACCACAGCAGGCCCACCACGCGCTCGTAGTCGATGTTGTGGTCAAGCAGCGTCCAGGTGAGGCGAGTGCCGACGATGTGCCCGATGAGGAGCGGCGGGATCGCCAGGCCGAGGAGCATCTGCGCCGCTTCCCAGATCGGCATGCGCAGGGTGCTGCGGCCATAGAGCGAAGCCAGGGCGAGCGCGAAATGCGTGAGCAGCGAGCCGTAGAGCAGCACGGTCCCGACCGGGCTGCGCCACCAGAAGGCCAGCGCAACACGCATGCGGTCCATCGCCTCGATCGAGACCACGCCCAGTGAGTGGTTGAGGAAGTGGCCTACGACGAACGCCGCCACGATCAGGCCGGTGACCAGCCTGACGAGTCGCATCAGTGCTTCATCCCTTCAGTTGCAGGGACTTGTACTCGAGGAACTCTTCCAGCCCGTAGATGCCCGCTTCGCGGCCATGGCCGGACTGCTTGAAGCCGCCGAAGGGGGCGTTCATGTTGAAGGCGCCGCCGTTCACGTCGACCTGTCCGGCGCGGATGCGGCGGGCCACGCGTTGCGCGCGGGCCTCGTCCTTCGACCAGACCGCGCCGGCGAGGCCGTAAGGGCTGTCATTGGCGATGCGCACGGCTTCTTCCTCGTCTCGGTAGGGGATGATGGAAAGCACCGGGCCGAAGATCTCCTCCTGCGCGATGCTCATGCTGTTCTTCACCTTGCCGAATACCGTCGGCCGTACGTAGTAGCCGCCCGCGGGCGCGCCCTCGGGCGCCTCGGCGCCGCCGGCGAGGAGCTCGGCGCCCTCCTGCACGCCCTTGCGGATGTAGCCGCGCACGCGCTCGAGTTGCGCCGCCGAGCTGAGCGGACCGAGGCGGGTGGATTCCGCCAGCGGGTCGCCGACCGTGAAGCCTTTGGCAACTTCCGCGGCCGCCTTTGCCGCCTCCTCATATCTGGACTCGGGCACGAGCATGCGCGTGAGGGCGGTGCAAGTCTGCCCTGAGTTGAGATAGCAGCCGTTGACTGTGCTCTTCACCGCGGTCGCGAGATCGGCGTCGTCGAGGATCACGGAGGCGCTCTTGCCGCCGAGCTCCAGGGCAACTCGTTTGATCGACTGAGAAGCCAATTCCGAGATGCGCTTGCCGGCCCGCGTCGAGCCGGTAAACGAGATCATGTCGACGCCCGGATGCTTCACCAGCGCTTCGCCGGCCTCCGCGCCTGTGCCGGTGACGAGGTTGAACACGCCCTTCGGCAGGCCGGCGGCCTCGATGACTTCCGCCAGAAGGAAAGCATTGAACGGCGCGACCTCGGAGGGCTTGAGCACGACCGTGCAACCCGCGGCGAGCGCCGGCGCGACCTTCAGCGTGATCTGGTGCAGCGGATAGTTCCACGGCGTGATCGCCGCGACCACGCCCACCGGGTCGCGCACCACCAGGGAATTTCCCACCTTTTGTTCAAAAGCGAATTCCCGCGTGATTTTCGAATAGTTCAAAAAGTTCGCGATCGGCAGCCCGGCCTGGATGCGCGCCGACATCTTGAGCGGCATGCCGACTTCCTGCGCGATGAGCCTGGCGAGCTCGTCGGCGCGCGCCTTGAGCCCAACCGAAATCTTTTCGAGGAATTGTGACCGTTGTTCCGGAGGGGTCGCCGACCACGAATCCAACGCCGAGCGTGCAGCGGCGACCGCGCGCTCGACATCCTTCACGTCGCCCAGCGGCACGCGGCCCATCACCTGGCCGTTGCCGGCGTTATGCACTTCGATGGTTTCTCTGCCGGACGGCGCGACCCACGCGCCGCCGATGAACAGTTGGTCACGGAGGAGCATTCCATATTCTAGCTATACTCAAGTCATGCCTCGGAAAGCGAAAGCGGTGCTCTGCCGCGAGCACAACAAGCCGGTGGTAGTGGAGGAGATCTCGATCGATGCGCCGAAGCGCGGCGAAGTCACGGTCAAGCTTGGCGCCTGCGGCGTGTGCCATTCCGATCTGTCGGCGATCAACGGCACCATCGCGCTGCCGCTGCCGCTGGTCCTTGGGCACGAGGGCGCCGGCGTGGTGGAGCAGGTCGGCGAAGGCGTCACCGACCTTGCTCCGGGCGATCACGTGATCTTTTCCTTCATCTACATGTGCGGCAAATGCCGCTTCTGCGTCGCCGGACGTCCGGTGCTGTGCCTGGAGCAGGGCAAGGCGCTCACCACGCCGCTCGAAGGCACGACGCGCGCGCACGATGCCAAGGGTGCGCCGCTCGGCATCTTCTCGGGTTGCGGCGCGATGGCCGAGTACGCCACGGTGTCGGCCGAGAACCTGATCAAGATCGATCCGAAGATTCCGCTCGACTGCGCGGCGCTGGTCGGCTGCGGCGTCACAACCGGCGTGGGCGCGGTGTTCAACACCGCTAAGGTCGAGCCGGGCTCGTCGCTGGCGGTGTTCGGTTGCGGTGGTGTCGGCCTCTCGGTGATCCAGGGAGCGGTCATAGCCGGTGCTCGACGCATCATTGCGATCGATACGCTTGCGCCCAAGTTGGAGATGGCAAAGAAGTTCGGCGCGACGGATACGGTTTTGGCCACCAAAGACGAAGACGTGGCCAAGACCCTGAAGAAGCTCACCGGCGGCGGACCGGACTACGCTTTCGAGTGCGTAGGCTCCGGGGAGCTTGCGGCCGCTGCCTACCGGGCGATCCGCCGTGGCGGCCTTGCCGTAGTCGTGGGCGTGGCGAAGCCGGGCGACTCCACTTCGGTGCGCACCATGACCCTGCCCTTCGAGGAGAAAACACTCACCGGTAGCTACTTCGGCTCGTGCGTGCCGCGCATCGACTTCCCGCGCATGCTCGGCCTCTATATGGCAGGGCGCCTCAAGCTCGAGGAGCTGATCACGCGCCGCTACTCGATCGACGAGACGCCGCAGGCGTTCGCCGATCTCGAAAGTGGCAAGAACGCCCGCGGCGTGATCGTGTTCTAGGGATGGCCGAGCGGATCCTGGTCGTCGACGATCAGCGCACCAACGCGGAGATGGTGTCCGGACTGCTGCGCAATCTCGGCTACGAAGTGGACGTCGCGCTCGAGGCCGAAACCGCGCTCGAGCTGGTGCGCAGCAAGGGCACCGACCTCGTCATCTCCGACATCCTCATGCCGCGCATGGACGGCTACGAGTTCGTGCGCCGCTTGCGCGCCAACCCGGCGACCATGCTGCTGCCGGTGATCCTCGTCACCTCGGGCGACCCGCAGACCGAGCGCGTCAAGGGCATCGAGGTCGGCGCCGACGATTTCATCGCCAAGCCGGTCAACTGGGCGGAGCTTTTCGGCCGCGTGAAGCGCCTGCTGCAGGTGAAGGCGCTGCAGGACGAGATCAAGGAGCTCAACGCGCGGCTCGAAGAGCGCGTGCGCGACCAGGTCGCGCAGCTCGAGCGGCTGTCGCGCATGAAGCGCTTCTTCTCGCGCGCAGTGGCGGAAGCCATCGTCGCCGGCGGCGAGGAGCTGCTCGAGCCGCATCGGCGTGAGATCACCGCGGTGTTCCTCGACCTGCGCGGCTTCACCGCCTTCACCGACCGCGCGGACCCCGACGAGGTGATGGACCTGCTGCGCGCCTATCACGCCACGCTCGGGCGCATCGTCGACGAGTACGGCGGCACCCTCGAGCACTTCGCGGGCGACGGCGTGATGATCTTCTTCAATGACCCGATCGAGGTGGACAACCCCGCCGAGCGCGCGATCCGCATGGCGCTCGCGCTGCAGAAGGCCTACCGCCCGATTTCCGACGCCTGGGAGAAGCTCGGCCACGAGGTCGGCCTGGGCATCGGCATCGCGCAGGGCGAGACCACGCTCGGCGTCATCGGCTTCGAGCAGCGCTGGGAATACGCCGCGATCGGCAACGTCCCCAACCTCGCCGCCCGCCTGTGCGGCTCGGCGCACGCCGGCGAGATCATCCTGGACGGCCAGACCGAGCAGGACATCGTCGGCATCGCCGAGACCGAGTGCGTCGGCGCCCTGACTCTGCGCGGCTTTCAGCAGCCCGTGCCGGCCTTTCGCTTGAAGGCGTTGAAGCTCTAGCCTTCTGTTCCGTTTTTCGTGCTGCCGGCAGCGTCCACGTCGGCAAGCTTGACGCATTCGACGCACAGGTTGCCCACCACAATGGCAGCTCCTGCTCGTAGAAGCTCTCCGCCGGCCACCGCGGGCAGCCGCGATGGAAATGCGAGATATGGGTGCCCTTGCGGATGCGGAAGTTCACCCGGCCTGGACCAGGCCACCCAGCGCGGTGAGCACAAGGAGCAGCACCGCGAAGGTCGCGAAGCGTTCGAGCGGCTGGTGATTCGGCGGCGGGCTGTTCGCCGGCCGGCGCTGCGCGGTCTGCTTACCCAGGCAGAGCCACGCCCCCCAGCACAGGCCGGCGAACAGCGCGCCGCGCACCACCAGGATCAGGACTTCGACGAATTCGGAAAACACCTCGCCACGCTACGGTAACCGCGGAGTGGCGTGCGATGACCGGTTGCGCGCCGGCCTTGTGGCGGATTACCAGCGCGGCGGCGGCTTGCGCGCGATCACCAGCAGGCCATCTTCCTTGCGTATATAGCCGCCGTCGGCAAGGTCCGAGAAGATGCGGCTGATCATCTCGCGCGAGGCGCCAACGCGCGAGGCGATGTCCTTGTGGGTGAGCGGCTCGCTCACCACCAGGCGGCCGTCCTTGTCCTCGGCGAGCTCGAGCAGCAGGCGCGCGACGCGCCCGTAGACGTCCATCAGGGCGAGGCTGCGCACGTTCTCGGTGAGGTCGCGCACGCGGCGCGCCAGCTTGCGCACGATATGGATCGCGAGCTCCGGATTCTTCTCGATGAAGGGCGTGAGCTCCGCGCGCTTCACCACCGCGCAGCGGCAGTCCTCGAGCGCCATCACCGACGCCGAGCGCGGCCCGCCGTCGAGCGTCACCTCGCCGAAATACTCGCCCACGCCGAGCTGGTTGAGCTGCACCTCGCGCCCCTTGTCGTCGGCGACGAAGACCCGGGCCTTGCCGGAGATCATCACGTAGAGCGAGTCGCTGTCGTCGCCCTCGGTGACGATGATCGCCCGCTTCGCAAAGGCACGCACCGTGGCGACCGCCGCGATCTTGTCGAGCAGCGGCTTGGGTAGCAGCTCTACGGTACGGTCCTTCACCCACCCTCCGTGTGACGAACGGCCATTCTGCGGCAGGTGGGTGAATAAATCACTCCCGGCGGTAGTCCTGGTTCGCTGCGTCCTGCGATGGACGCGCCTAGTGTGGGCGCATCCGATCCACGGAGGCGCATATGGGCAAGATCGAGCACCTTCAGTTCCTGGTCCTGTTGATCCCGACCTTCGTCATCCTCGGCGCCGCCGCGGTGTCGATGGCCGACCTCGCCCTCCCGGCAAGCGAGGCCCCCCACGCGCCCATGACCGTGGCCGTGAGCAGCCCGATCCATTCAGGCGAGCTCAGCTGCGACCACAACCTGGCCGAATAACACCCAAAAAAGCGCGATACTGGCCCGCTCGAGGCTGTGCCGGGCGGAAGGGCGCCCGGCTTTGAGGAGGGAGGCGTCATCGAAGCAAAGCGGCGCGCGCTCGCGGTTCTGACGGCGGCGGGGCCTATCCTCGCTTTCGCCCGCAGCGCGTTCGGGCAGGGGCGGCCCCGCCGTATCGGCTTCCTGGGCGCCGAGTCCGCGTCTGGATACGGCAGCCACCTGCAGGCGCTCCGCACCGGCTTGCGCGAGCAGGGGTACGTCGAAGGCAAGAACATCGCGATCGAATTCCGCTGGGCGGACGGACAATACGGCCGCCTTCCCGGACTCGCCGAAGAGCTGGTTCGCAGCAAAGTGGAAGTCATCGTCACGCACGGCGTGCCCGGGACGACCGCGGCCAAGCGCGCCACCAAGACCGTGCCGATCGTCATGGCGAGCGCCGGCGACGCGGCCGCCACCGGGCTGGTCACAAACCTCGCCCGTCCGGAAGGCAACGTCACCGGCTCGACATTCTTTGCACCGGAAGTCGGCGCGAAGCGACTTGACCTCCTGAAGGAGGCTTTGCCCGGCTTGCGGCGGGTGGCCTATCTGTCCGTCGCCGGCAACCCCATCACCGAGCGGTTATGGCCGCCACTCGAACGCTTCGCGAAAGCATTGCAGGTGGAGCTGGTTCCGATGACGGTGCGCGATATCCAGGAAGTTGCCGCTGCGATTTCCAAAGCTGCGGCACAAACGATGGACGCGGTCGTGGTCCCAGAATTTTCGCTTCTGCGTGCGACGGCACCGGCAGTGGCGCAGCTCGCGGAGAAGCACCGCCTATCGTCCATCGGTTTCCCGGAGTTCGCTAGCGCGGGCGGCTTGCTGGGCTACGGCCCGGTCGACGCTGCGCTTTATCGCCGGGCGGCGCTATTCATCGACAAGCTGCTGAAGGGCGTCAAGCCGGGGGATCTGCCGGTCGAGCGCGCCTCGACCTTCGAACTCATCGTCAATCGCGGCACGGCGAAGCGCCTCGGCATCGTCGTGCCGCCAACTTTCTTCATCCGCGCCGACCGGGTGATCGAATGAAGCGCCGCGCGCTGCTCCTCGCTACGCTCGCTGCGCCGCTCGCGGCGTGGGGACAGGGCGCGGGGCGGAAGTACCGTGTGGGCGTGGGATTTGTGCAAGGGAAAGAGCTGACGGCCAAGCTGACTGGCGTGATCGCGCAGCGGCTCGCTTCCCAGGGCTTTGTGGAGGGAAAAAACCTCGAGCTGCGCGTGACTACCGACGCGTGCTGTGGCGAGCATTTCGCGCGCGAGGCGGCGCGCACGCTGCTGAGCTGGCGCCCGGACGCCGTCCTGGCTTTCGGCACCGTCCTTACGCGCGCGTTCCAGAAGGAGACGAACTCCGTCCCCGTGGTCTTCACCCAGGTGGGTGATGCGCTCGCTTCCGGCCTGGTGACGAACCTTGCGCGGCCCGGCGGCAACGTCACAGGAGTGTCGACACGGCATGCGGAGCTCGTCGTGAAACGTCTGGAGCTGATACGGGAGCTCCTGCCGAAGACGAAGCGCGTCGTACTGTTCGGGTATTTCTGGGAACCGTCGTTTCAGGCGGCGCAGCCATCCCTGCACAAGGCCGCAGCCAGCCTCGGCTTCGAGCTGGTCGATATCGACCAGATGAGCGGGTCATGGGAAGTGCCGCTGCGCCGCGCGACCGACAGGGGCGCCACGGCGGTGCTGAGTTACCTGCCGCTGGTGGGGTCGGGTCAGCGCTTCACGGCCGAGGCGCTCGTCGCTTTCGCCGCCGAGCGCCGGGTCGCGCTCGTGATGTCCGACAGCGAGGACATCGCGCTCGGGGGCTTGGTTTCGTACGGCACTGATTCGGCGCTTATTACCCGCCACGGTGCCGACCACGTCGCCCGCGTGCTCAAGGGTGGGCGACCGGGAGACATCCCGGTCGACCAGATCTCGCACTTCGAGCTGGTCGTGAACCTCAAGGCCGCGCGAGCGCTCGGCCTAAGTGTCCCCGGCCCGGTTCTTGTCCGCGCCGACCGGGTGATCGAATGAGCTACGTGCGCGCGGCTCGGCTTTTTGTGCGGCGCCGCGCGCGCTCGGATCGAGGACGCGCCCTGGCGACGTGCCTTTTCAGCACCGCCTCCAGCCGCGTCGGCCAGCCGGGGCCGCTCGCGCGGAAATACTCGAGTACCTCGGGCGAGAGCCGGATGTTGATGGCACGCTTGCGCCCGACTTTCGGCGGCCGCGCGCGCCGGGGCTTGAGCAAGTGCTCCGCACCCGCGCCAAACTGCTCCCGCAGGACCTCCGGGGCTGGATGCGCGCGAGCAACCACTCAGCCGTCCAACGCGCAGCAGATGGAGAGCGCATTGGCCGCGAGTGCTGCCGCGCGCGCCGAAGCGCTCGTGGTCCATCCCGATGCCCTGATGGTCGAGCAGCGCGCGGCGATTGCGCGTTTTTCCCTCGAGCGGCGCGTGCCCCTCATCTCCGGGTGGGCGGCAATCGCAGACGGCGGCGGCCTCATGACCTATGGGCCCAATCTCCAGGAGTGCTACCGGCGGCTTGCCTATTTCGTCGACCGCATCCTGCGCGGCGCCAGGCCCGCGGAGCTCCCGATCGAGCTGGCCCAGCACGGTGGAGCTCGTCGTCAACCTCAAGACGGCGAAGGCACTCGGCCTCACCGTCCCGCCGGCGGTTCTGCTGCGCGCGGGCCGGGTGATTGTGTGAGCGTGCTCGCGCGCGCGGATCGGCGGGTTCGGATTCCGCCGGCGATGCTGATCCGCGCCAACCCGGTGATCGAATGAAGCATCAGTTATTCGCCGGGCTGATGGTGGTTTCTGTGGCGCTTGCCGTATCTGCGCAGCCCGCGCAGAAAGTGCACCGCGTCGGCTTCATTGCCACCATCTCTCCGCGCGCCGAGATCACCGGCCCCGATCCGGTCAATCCGTTCGCGCGGACTTTCGTGCATGCGTTGCGCGACCTCGGCTACGTCGGCGGCCGCAACCTGGCGCTCGAGATGCGCTCGCTCGAGGGCAAACCGGAACGCTTGGAGCCGATTGTTGCCGAGCTTGCGCGGCTAAGGGCGGAGGTGATCTTTCTGCCTTCGCCTGCCCTTGTGCCTCGCGCGATGAAGGTCGCGCCCGAAATGCCGATCGTCGCCCTCGTGGGCGTGGACCTGCTCGCGGCGAAGGTCATCCAAAGCCTCGCACGCCCGGGCGGAAATGTCACCGGGCCGAGCCTCGATTTGGCAGACGAGGTCGAGGGAAAGCGGCTGGAACTTCTCCTCGAGCTTGCGCCGCACGCCAAGCGCCTCGCCTATCTCGGTGCGCGCGAAGAGTGGTCGAATCCGTACGTGCTCAACGTGCGCGCCGCGGCCGAGCGGCTGGGCATCACGCTGGTCCTGGTCGACAGCGGTTACGGCAATTTCGCGCCCGCTTTCGCGCGCCTGCGCGAGGAGCGGGTGCACGGCATCATCGTCGAGCGTAGCACCCGGGCATACGGTCATCGCAGCGAAGTCGGCGCGCTCGCCGCCGCGAGCGGCCTGCCGAGCTCTTGCGGGCAGGGTGAGCTCGTCGAGCATGGCTGCCTCATGTCGTACGCCGTCGACAGTGCGGATCTCGGCAGGCGTGCCGCTGGCTACGTCGCGAGGATTCTGAAGGGCGCCAAGCCTGGCGAGCTGGCGATCGAGGCACCGACCAAGTTCGAGCTGATGATCAATCTCAAGACCGCGAAGGCGCTCGGCATCTCGATTCCGCAGCCGCTCTTGCTGCGGGTGAGCAGGGTGATCGAATGAAACGCCGCCATTTCCCCGCGGCGTGCGGATCTCTGCTCGCTACGCGCGTGGCGCTCGCGCAGCAGGCGGGGCGCGTCTATCGCATCGGCCCCGTCTGGCTTCGTTTCCGGCGCACCTCGTCCCGCGCGCCGAGCGGGTGATAGAGTGAACCGCAAGGAGAGCAAGGCCTGAATCGCGCGGAGCCCGTCGTCGAGCAATCCGTCGGCGCCCGACCGGCCGCCGTGGCGCGCGTGCACCGCGGCCAGCTGTTCCGCAAGTATTTCCTGCTGATCCTGGCGCTGGTCTGCGGCGCGCTGCTGATCTCGGGCGGCGTCGGGCTGTACTTCGCCTACCAGGAGAACAAGGAAGCGCTCGCCAGCCTGCAGCGCGAGAAGGCTGCGGGCGCGGCGGCGCGCATCGAGCAGTTCGTCAGCCAGATCGAGCAGCAGCTCGCCTTCGCCGCGCTGCCGCAGCTCGGCGCCGAGGGCCTGGAGCAGCGGCGCATCGAATTCCTCAAGCTGCTGCGCGTCGTGCCGGCGGTCACCGACATCGCGCAAATCGACGCCAAGGGCCGCGAGCAGCTCGCTGTGTCGCGGCTGGCCATGGACGTGGCGGGCGCCGACAAGGATCGATCACAGGAACCGGCATTCAAGAACGCGCGCCCCGGCCAGACCTGGTTTGGCCCGGTGTACTTCCGCAAGGAGACCGAGCCCTACATGTCGATCGCCGTGCGCTCGGGCGGCGAGTCCGGCCCGGTGACGGTGGCCGAGGTGAACCTCAAGTTCATCTGGGACGTGGTGACGCGCATCCGCATCGGCCAGAAGGGCAAGGCCTATGTCGTCGACTCCACCGGGCACCTGGTGGCCGACCCGGATATCGGCCTGGTACTACGCAAGACCAACCTCTCAGCGCTCGAGCAGGTGCAAGCCGCGTTTGCGCCCGGCGCCGACGACTCGCTCGCGATGCTGGCGAAGGACCTGAACGGCCACAGCGTGCTCACCGCCTACGCGCCCATCGAGCCGGCGCGCGAGCAGGCGGCGCGCGGCGGGCCGGCGAGCACGTTGGGCTGGAAGGTATTCGTCGAGCAGCCCGTGGCGGAGGTCTACGCCGCTTTGGACGCGACCATCGTGCGCACCGTGGCGCTGATCGTCGCAGGCCTGCTGTTCTCCGCGCTGGCGGCGATGTACCTGGCACGCAGCATGGTGCGCCCGATCCGCACCCTGCAGGAGGGCGCGCAGCGCATTGGCGCGGGCGACCTCGAAAGCCAGATCGACGTGCGCACCGGCGACGAGCTAGAGGCGCTCGCTGCCCAGTTCAACGGCATGACGGCGCAACTGCGTGAGTCGTACACCGGCCTCGAGCGGAAGGTCGAGGACCGCACCGCCGAGCTGCAGCAGACGCTCGAGCAGCAGACGGCTACCTCCGAGATCCTCAAGGTCATCAGCAGCTCGACCACCGCCGTCCAGCCGGTGTTCGACGCTATCGTACAAAGCGCCACGCGGTTGTTCCCGTCTTTCACCGCGGTAATCACGATGCGCGAAGGCGCTTTTCTGCAACGAAAGGCCCGAGCCGGACCACATCTGGTGATGTCCAAGCAAGAGCAGGAGGAACTGGAGCGCCTGTATCCGCTGCCGCTCGATCCGACCGTCAGCATATCTGCACGCGCCATTATTGAACGTCGCGCTGTCGAGGTGATGGATACCGAGGTGGAATCCAGCGAGGTCGCACGCAGGATCGGGCGGCTCGCCAAGCATCGGTCGGTCACCGCAGTTCCGCTCATACGCGAGTCCGAAGCAATCGGGACCATCGTGCTGACGCGTCCTGAGCCGGGCTCCAAGCTCTCCGAGAAGGATCTGGCGCTGGTTAAGACCTTTGCCGACCAGGCAGTGATCGCGATCGAGAACGTGCGCCTGTTCAACGAGACGAAGGAGTCGCTCGAGCAGCAGACTGCGACCGCGGAAATTCTCAAGGTCATCAGCAGCTCGACTACCGACGTGCAGCCGGTGTTCGACGCCATCGTGCAGAGCGGACTCAAGCTCTTTCCGGACGCGCTGGTTTCCGTCGCGCTGCCCGAGGCGGATCAGGTGCGGCTGGCCGCGGTGGCGGGCCGCGACGCCGGCGAGCGGGAGGAATGGCGCAGGCGCTTCCCGTTCCCGCTCGGGCGCGCGTACATGCACGGGGTCGCGATGCTCGACCGCCGCATGGTCGACGTTCCCGACGTCGCGGCGAACACCGATCCGGTGCTTGCTGTCGGCGCCAGGAACTTCCTGGCAAGCGGGCTGCGTGCGCAAACCACCATGCCCATGCTCAAGGGCGAGTCGGCAATCGGCGCGATCAGCGTGGTGCGGAAGAATCCCGGACCGCTGAGCGATAAGCAGATTGCCCTGCTGCGCACCTTCGCCGACCAGGCGGTAATCGCGATCGAGAACGTGCGGCTGTTCAACGAGACCAAGGAAGCGCTCGAGCACCAGACCGCGACGAGCGAGGTGCTCAAGGTCATCAGCCGCACGACGTTCGACCTGCAGCCGGTGCTGCACATCGTGCTCGAAAATGCCCGCAAGCTATGTGACGCCGACCGCGGCACCATCTTCCGCCCTGACGCGGATGGCCGCTATGTTGCGCTCGCCTTCTCTACCGATGCGGCAATGGCGTCGGGGCAGCCGCTCGAGGAGGCGATCCGACGCGAGCCGATCCGGGCCGACCGCAGCTCCGCCACTGGCCGAGCGATCGTGGACGGGGTTACCGTGCACATTCCGGACGTGCGCGCGGACTCCGCCTACGGACGGTTAGACCTTGCCGACGCGACCGGCTATCGAAGCATCCTAGCTGTGCCGATGCTGCGAGAGGGCGTGCCGATTGGCGTGCTGACGCTCGCGCGCACCGGCGAGGCGCGGCCGTTCGCCGACAAGCAGATCGAGCTGGTGACGGTATTCGCCGACCAAGCCGTCATCGCGATCGAGAACGTGCGCCTGTTCCGCGAGATCCAGGAGAAGAGCGCGCAGCTCGAAGTGGCGAACAAGCATAAGTCGGAGTTCCTCGCCAACATGTCGCACGAGCTGAGAACGCCGCTCAACGCGATTATCGGCTTCTCCGAGGTGCTTTCTGACCGGATGTTCGGCGAACTGAACGAGAAGCAGGCCGACTATATGAAGGACATTCACGAGTCGGGCAGGCACCTGCTCTCGCTTATCAACGACATCCTGGATCTCTCCAAGATCGAGGCCGGCCGCATGGACCTCGAGCTCTCTACCTTCGACCTGCCGAGCGCGCTGTCGAACGCGATGACGCTGGTGCGCGAGCGTGCGCAGCGCCATGCCATCCAGCTCTCGCTCGACGTGGATAGGCGCCTGGGCAGTTTCGAGGCCGACGAGCGCAAGTTCAAGCAGATCGTCGTCAACCTGCTGTCGAACGCGGTTAAGTTCACGCCCGATGGCGGCAGGGTCGAGGTCAGCGCGAAGCTCGACACGGACCACGTGGCCATCGCGGTCAAGGACACCGGGATTGGCATTGCCCCCGAGGACCACGCCGCCGTGTTCGAGGAATTCAAGCAGGTCGGGCGCGATTACACGCGCAAGGCGGAGGGGACGGGACTAGGCCTCGCGCTTACGCGCCGGTTCGTTGAGTTGCACGGCGGAGAGGTGCGTCTTGAGAGCGCACTCGGCAAGGGCTCGACGTTCACTATTACGCTACCGGTACGCCAATGAGGGTGCGCGCATGAGCACGGTGCTGATCGTCGAGGACAACGAGAAGAACATGAAGCTCGCGCGCGATGTGCTGCAGGCGAAGGGCTACCAGACCCTAGAAGCCATTACCGGCGAGCAGGGCGTGAAGCTTGCTAAAGAAAGGAAGCCTGATCTCGTGCTCATGGACATCCAGCTTCCCGGCATCAATGGCATCGAGGCATTCCGCCAGATCCGCGGCGACGCGGCGACGCGCTCGATCCCCGTGGTCGCGTTGACCGCTTCGGTGACGCCGACCGACCGTAGCGCGATCAGCGCCGCGGGTTTCGACGCCTTCATCAGCAAGCCGATCAGCCTGAAGGAATTTCTCGACACCGTGAAGCGGCTGGTCGAAGGGAAGAAGGGTTGAGCCAAGCATGAGCGCGGCCAAGATCCTGGTAGTCGACGACACGCCGCAGAACGTCAAGCTGCTCGCCGACCTGCTTTCGGTGAAGGGCTATCAGGTCTGCACCGCGGCCAATGGCGAGGACGGACTGGCCCAGGTTGCGAAGGAGAAGCCCGACCTGGTACTTCTCGACGTCATGATGCCGGGGATCTCCGGTTACGACGTGTGCAAGCGCATACGCGCCAATCCCGAGACCGCGCTGCTCCCGGTCGTGATGTGCACCTCCCTCGACCCGAACCAGGAGCGGGTGAAGGGCATCGAGGCGGGCGCGGACGATTTCCTCTCCAAACCTGTCAACCAGCCGGAGCTGTTCGCGCGAGTGCGCTCGCTGCTGCGCATCAAGGGGCTGCAGGACGAGCGCCTGGCACGGCTGAAGAGCTTCTTCTCGCCGCAGCTCGCCGAGGCCATCGCCGCCGGTAAGGGCGAAGACCTGCTCAAAACGCACCGGCGCGAGATCACGGTGGAATTCTTCGACCTGCGCGGCTTCACCCACTTCACCGAGAGCGCCGAGCCCGAGGAGGTGATGGATCTGCTGCGTACCTACCACCGCGCGCTCGGCACCCTGGTGCTCGAGCACCAGGGCACGCTCGAGCGCTTCGCCGGCGATGCGGTGATGGTGTTCTTCAACGATCCGGTGCCGATCGATAAGCCCGCGGAACACGCGGTGCGCACCGCCATCGCCATGCACGAGGCGTTCGTGCCGATCGGCAAGCATTGGGAGAAGCGCGGCTATGACCTCGCGCTCGGCGTCGGCATCGCGCAGGGCTATGCCACGCTCGGCGCAATCGGCTTCGAGGGGCGCTGGGACTACGCGGCGATCGGCAACGTCACCAACCTCGCCGCGCGCCTTTGCGGCGAGGCCAAGGCCGGCCAGGTGCTGCTGGACCGCAAGACCATGGCGGCGCTTGACGGCGCCTTTGAATTCGATCCCGTCGGTCCGCTTACCTTGAAGGGTTTTTCTCAGCCGGTGCCAGCCTTTTCGCTCAAGCGCTGATGGCAACGGGCGGCAAGAAAAAGCCCAACGGTACGAAGCCGCTCCGGCGCGCGCGGCAAGGGAAGCCGCCTCATCCGGCGCTGGCGAAGCTGGCCGTCGCACGCCGTGCGCACAGAGAGGCGCTCGAGCAGCAGACCGCGATGGCCGAGATCCTGAAGGTCATCGCGGCCTCGCCGGCGGAAACGCAGCCGGTCTTCGACGCCATCGCGCGGAGTGCGCAGAAGCTCCTCGATGCGCACTACGCGAACGTCACTCAGCTGGTCGGCGACGAGCTGCACCTGGCCGCATGCACCGGGCCCGAGTCGTCGGTGGTGTCGCTGCGGCGACTGTTCCCCGCCAAGGTGACCGGCCAGGGAGCGCTCGGCAAGGCGGTGTTGAGCAGCAAGCCGAACTGGATCGCGGACGTCGAGACCGATCCCGCCTATTCGGCTGCATTCCGCGAGAGCGCGCGCGAACGCGGGTATCGCAGCTTGCTCGCTGTGCCGATGCTTCTCCACCAGGTTGCGATCGGCGCCATCGCGGTGACGCGCCGCGACCCCGGGCCGTTCACCGATCACCAGATTAACGTCCTCAAGACCTTCGCCGACCAGGCGGTGATCGCGATCGAGAACGTGCGCCTGTTCAACGAGACCAAGGATGCGCTGGAGCAGCAAACCGCGACGGCGGAAATCCTGCGCGTCATCAGCAGCTCACCGAACGATATCCAGCCGGTATTCGATTCCATCGTCGAGCATGCGATGCGCTTGTGCGATGCGGGCCTCGGCACCGTGGGCTTGTACAACGGAAAAAGCTACCAACACGTCGCCCAGCGCGGCGGCAGTCCCGAATATACGGAATGGCTTTTCAAGGAATCATTCGAGCCCGGCCCCGGCTCCACGCTGGGCCTGATGATTGCCGAGCAGCGGCCGGTCCACATCGCCGACTATCGGCAGCTCGCCTCGTACCGCGAAGGTAATGCCCGATCGGTCGCTACGGTGGAACTGGGCGGAGCGCGAACCTACCTCGCGGTGCCCATGCTCAAGGATGGACAGGTCATCGGCGGCATCACCATTCGCCGCGCCGAAGTCCGGCCATTCACGCAGAAGCAAATCGACCTGGTCAGCACCTTCGCCAGCCAGGGCGTGATCGCGATCGAGAACGTGCGGCTGTTCAACGAGACCAAGGAGTCGCTCGAGCAGCAGACGGCCACCGCGGACATCCTCAAAGTCATCAGCGGCTCGCCGACCGACGTGCGGCCGGTGTTCGACGCGATCCTGAAAAGCGCGGTCGCGCTTTGCGGTGCGGAGCTCGCCGCGACTTTCCCGTTCGACGGCAAGCTCGTGCACCTCGGCGCCACGCACAACTGGTCGCGCGAAGCGCTCGAATACTTCTCCAAGGTCTATCCGTCGCCGCCGAGCCCGCAGCTCCTCAGCGGGCGCACCATCCTCACAAAAGCCATCGTCGAGATTCCGGACGCCGCGGCCGACCGGCACTACGACCCCAACTCGGTGATCACCGGCCACTGGCGCCGGATGCTCGGCGTGCCGATGCTGCGCGAAGGCGAGCCGTTAGGCGCGATGGTGGTCGCATGGCGCGAGCCCGGCGAGACACCGCGGCGCCAGGTCGAGCTGCTGCAGACCTTCGCCAACCAGGCAGCGATCGCGATCGAGAACGTGCGCTTGTTCAACGAGACGAAAGAGGCGCTCGAGCAGCAGACCGCCACGGCGGACATACTGAAGGTCATCAGCCGCTTCAACACCGACCTGCAACCCGTCTTTGATGCCATCGCGGCCAACGCACTCGCACTGTGTCGAGCGACGACCGGATGGGTCTATCGCTTCGACGGCGACCTCATCCACATTGCGTCTGCCCACGGTTTGAGGCCCGACGCGGTTGAAGTTCTCCGACAGGACTACCCGATGCGCCCGGGCCGCGGTGCCGCCACGGCGCGCGCGATCCTTACGAGCAATGTCGTCTACATTCCGAACATCCGAGACGATGTCGAGTACGCGCTGCAGGATCTTGCCGGCGCAGCAGCGTACCTCAGCGTTCTTTCAGTGCCGATGCTGCTGGAAGGCAAGCCGATCGGCGCGATCACCGTTACCGGGGCGGAGGCCGGCGCGTTCGCCGAGAGGCAGATCGAACTTCTTCAAACCTTCGCCGAGCAGGCCGTCATCGCTGTTCAGAACGCCCACCTGTTCAAGGAGATCCGCGAGAAGAGCGTCGAGCTGGAGATGGCGAACCGGCAGCTGGAGGTCGCGAACCAGCACAAGTCGGAGTTCCTGGCCAACATGTCGCACGAGCTCCGCACGCCGCTCAACGCGATCATCGGTTTCTCCGAAGTGCTGTCGGAGCGCATGTTCGGCGAGGTGAACGAGAAGCAGGCCGAGTACCTGAAGGACATCCACGAGTCGGGCCGGCACCTGCTCTCGCTCATCAACGATATCCTCGATCTTTCCAAGATCGAGGCCGGGCGCATGGAGCTGGAGGTCAGCACCTTCGACCTGCCGACCGCGCTATCCAACGCCATGACGCTCATCCGCGAGCGCGCGCAGCGTCACGGCATCCAGCTCGGCATGGAGCTCGATCCGGCGCTAGGGGAGTTTTCGGGGGACGAGCGCAAGTTCAAGCAGATCATGCTGAACCTGCTGTCGAACGCGGTGAAGTTTACGCCGGACGGCGGCAAGGTCGACGTCCTGGCCAAGCGGGCGAACGGTGCGGTCGAGGTGGCGGTGCGCGACACCGGCATCGGCATCGCGCCGGAGGACCAGCAGGCGGTGTTCGAGGAATTCCGGCAGGTGGGACGCGATCAGATGCGCAAGGCCGAAGGCACCGGCCTGGGGCTGGCGCTGACCAAGCGCTTCGTAGAGCTGCACGGCGGGGCGATCCGGCTGCACAGCACGCCGGGCCAGGGATCGACCTTTACTGTGTCGCTGCCGCTTTCCGCAGGTCGGTGAGGTTCAGGCTGCCGGTGAAATCGAGGTCGTGGGTCTCTGAAGCATCGACCGCTTCCAGGAAGCCCTCCTCGACCAGCTCCTCGAGCAGCTGGTGCAGCCCGATTTCCGTGAACGGCAGGCGGCCGCGCATGCTATCCGGATGCATGTCGCCGTCGATGATGCCGAGGATGCGGCGGAATTCGAGCGGCACGCTGGGGTCCTGCCGCTGCCAGCCCGCGGTGCCCTTCGCCGTGCGTCGATAAAGCCGCTTTGCCATGCGCAGATCGTGGGCGCTTTACCGTCGGTTGGCTAGCGCCTTGAGAACATTTGACAGTTCCAACCCTGCCCGCTTCACCGAATCGAGGTGATTTCGCGGCAAATTTCCTGCGCTTCGCTTTCTTCCCAGTCCAGGCCGAGGGTTTCCTCGTCCCATTCCTCGGCTTCCTGCTCGAGGGGGAACTGGTCTTCATCCGGGCCGTACACGTCGTCGAGGGTCATTTGCCGTCTCCTTGGTTCGGGTACGGCGGTTATCTTGTCCCCGCTTTGTTACGACCCGGGTCCCCTGAGATGGGCCGCCAGGGTGTCGCCAAGCAATGACCTCGGTGGCGATTTTTCTTTTCAGGCCTTCGGCGGCAGCTGGCAGCTCGGGGTGGAGCGCATGATGCCCAGCTCTTCTTCGGTCATGTCGACCGGGATGTCCGCGAAAAGCGGCGTCGAAAGGTAGCGCTCGCCGGTGTCGGGGAGCATGCAGAGCACCGCTGCGCCCCGCGGCGCTTCCTTGCAAACCTGCAGCGCGGCGGCGAAGGTTCCTCCGGCGGTAATGCCGACGAAGATGCCTTCCTTCTGCGCGAGTTGCTTGCTGCATTGCATGGCCTCGGCCCCGGAAATGGTCAGCACCTTGTGGATCACTCCCATCGAGACCGCATCCCCCGTCAGCTTGGGCACGAAGTCCGGGCTCCAGCCCTGCATCGGGTGCGGCTTCCAGGAAGCGTTCGCCTTCGCCGGCGTCCCGTCGGGCCGGCGCTCCTGCACCGCGCCGCTGGTGAGCATCGGCGCATCGGCGGGCTCGCAGACCACGATCTTGGTTTCAGGACGCTCCTTGGCGAGGACGCGCGCCACGCCCTTGAGCGTGCCGCCGGTGCCAAAACCAGTGACCCAGTAGTCCAGGCGCTGCCCTTCAAAGTCGCGCAGGATCTCGCGCGCCGTGGTGCGCGAGTGGATGTCCGCGTTGGCTTCGTTCTCGAACTGCCGCGTCAGGAACCAGCCATTCATCTCCGCGAGCTCGACGGCTTTCTTCACCATGCCCATGGCGCGCTCGGGTGCGGGCGTGATCACCACCTTGGCGCCGAGGAAGCGCATCAGCTTGCGCCGCTCGACGCTGAAGCTTTCCGCCATGGTGACGACGAGCGGATACCCCTTCTGCGCACACACCATAGCAAGGCCGATGCCGGTATTGCCGCTCGTCGCCTCGATCACCGTCTGTCCGGGCTTGAGCTTCCCGGTGCGCTCGGCGTCCTCGATCACGCCGAGCGCGAGCCGGTCCTTTACCGAGCCGAGCGGGTTAAACGCCTCGATCTTCACGTACAGCTCTGCCCCCGGCGGCGCCAGCTTGCCGATCCTCACTACCGGGGTATTCCCCACCGTCTCTAGAATATTCGCGTATCTCGCCATAATCAGGTCACCTCGAAAAGACCGGCGGCGCCCATCCCGCCGCCGATGCACATCGTCACCACCACGTACTTCGCGCCGCGGCGCCTGCCCTCGATCAGCGCATGGCCGGTGAGGCGCGCGCCCGACATTCCGTACGGATGGCCGAGCGCGATCGCGCCGCCGTTCACGTTCAGCTTGTCGTTCGGGATGCCGATGCGGTCGCGGCAGTAGAGCACCTGCACCGCGAAGGCTTCGTTCAGCTCCCACAAATCGATGTCCTTCACCTTCTTTCCGGTTTGTTCCAGGAGCTTTGGTACTGCGAACACGGGGCCGATGCCCATCTCTTTCGGATCGCAGCCCGCGGCGGCGAAGCCGCGGAAAATGCCCAGCGGCTTCAGCTTGCGGCGCGCGGCTTCCTTTCCGGACATGACCACGCAGGCGGAAGCGCCGTCGGAGAACTGGCTGGCGTTGCCGGCGGCGATGCAGCCGCCCTCGATCGCGGGCTTGATCTGCGACACCCCTTCGTAGGTGGTGTCGGCGCGGATACCTTCGTCTTCCGCGGCAATGACTTCCTTCGTGGTCTCGTGCCCGGTGTGCTTGTCCACCACCTTCATCTTGGTGGTGATCGGCACGATCTCGTCCTTGAACTTGCCTTCGGCCCGGGCCTTGGCCGCGCGCTGCTGGCTCTGCACCCCGAACTCGTCCTGCTTCTCGCGTGGAATCTCGTAGCGGCGCGCCACGTACTCGGCCGTCTGCAGCATGGGCCAGTAGGTTTCGGGATGGTGGCGGTGCAGCCACTCGTCCTGGAAATGGTGCTTGTTCATCTCGTTCTGCACCAAGGAGATCGACTCGACGCCGCCGGCGACGAAGATCTCGCCTTCGCCGGACATGATGCGTTGCGCGGCGAGCGCGATGGTCTGCAGGCCGGAAGAGCAGAAGCGATTCACCGTCATGCCCGGCACGGTGACCGGGCACCCGGCGCGGATCGCCACCTGTCGCGCGATGTTCCAGCCGGTCGCGCCCTCGGGATTGGCACAGCCGATGATCACGTCCTCCACCTCGTCGGCGTCGACCTTCGCGCGCTCGAGCGCCGCGTGCACCACGTGGCCACCCATCTTCGCGCCGTGCGTGAGGTTGAGCGAGCCGCGCCAGCTTTTGCAGAGCGGCGTCCTTGCGGTAGAGACGATCACGGCCTCATTCATTGAATTTCCTTCCTTCCTTGGCGAGCTTCACGAGGAGCGGCGCCGGTTGCCACTGCGCGCCTTGATAGCCTTTCTGAAACGACTGAATGCTTTTCAGAACTTTTTCGAGTCCGACGGTATCGGCATAGAACATCGGCCCGCCGCGGTACGCGGGAAAGCCGTAGCCGGTGAGGTACACCATGTCGATGTCGGAGGCGCGCAACGCGATGCCCTCTTCGAGAATGCGCGCGCCCTCGTTCACCAGCGCGTAGATCAATCGCTCGACGATTTCCTGATCGGAAATCGCGCGCGACCTTACGTTGATCTCCTTGCGGTACTCAGAAAAAATCTTCTCGACATCCGGGTCCGGGATCGGCTTGCGCGCATTTGCCCCTCCTGCCGCCTCATACATATAGAAGCCCTTGCCGGTCTTCTGGCCAAAGCGGCCCTGCTCGCAGATGCGGTCGGCGATCTTCGAGTAGACGAAGTCGGGGCGCTCCTGGTAGCGGCGCTTGCGGATCTCCCAGCCGATGTCGTTGCCGGCCATGTCGTACATGGTGAACGGGCCCATCGCCATGCCGAATTTCGCCATCGCGGCGTCGACCTGCTGCGGCGTCGCACCCTCGTCGAGCAGGAAAAGGCTCTGCTGGCCGTACTTCTCCAGCATGCGGTTGCCGATGAAGCCGTCGCACACGCCCGAGACCACCGGCACCTTCTTCAGCGCTTTGCCCAGCTTCATCGTGGTCGCGAGCACGCTTCTGTCGGTTTCTTTTCCTCTGACGACTTCCAAGAGGCGCATCACGTTCGCCGGTGAGAAAAAGTGAGTGCCGATCACGTCCTGCGGGCGCCTGGTGCTCGCCGCGATTTCGTCGACATCGAGCGTGGAGGTGTTGGTGGCGAGGATTGCGCCGGGCTTCGCCAGCGCGTCGAGCTTGCGGAAGATGTCCTTCTTCACGTCCATGCGCTCGAACACCGCTTCGATGAAGATGTCGGCGTCGGCAGGCAGCTCCGTGGAGGGTTTGATTAGCGCCATCCGCTTGTCCATGTCCTCCTGCTTGAGCCGCCCCTTGGAGACGGTGGCCGCATAGTTTTTCTTGATTGTGCTCAGGCCTTTGTCCACCGCGCCCTGGTTCATATCGATCAGCGTCACCGGGATCCCGGCGTTGGCGAAGTTCATGGCGATGCCGCCGCCCATGGTGCCGGCGCCGATCACTGCCGCCCTTTTGAGCTCGCGCACCGGGGTGTCTTCCGGCACGTCCGGGATCTTCGAGGTCTGGCGCTCGGCGAAGAACATATGGCGCAGCGCCTTGGACTCATTGCCGACCACCAGCTTGTTGAAGCGCTCGCGCTCCTCGCGGCGGCCCTCGTCGAATGGCTTGGTGGCCGCGGCCTCGGCGCAGGCGACGATCTCGAGCGGCGCCGGATAGCCCTTCGATTCCTTCGCCACCTGCTCGCGCACCTGGGCGAAGAACGCCTTCGGATCGCCATCGAGCTGTGCCTTGCGGTCGCGGATGCGCGGCAACGGTTTGCCCAGAATTGCTTTTGTAAAAGATAAAGCCCCTTCCAGCAGGTCGCCCTGCACGATCTCGTCGACCAGCCCGTATTCCTTCGCCTTCTCGACCGGCAGCATGGTGCCGGTGGTCATGAGGCGCACCGCCTCCGCCATCGGGATGATGCGCGGCAGGCGCTGCGTGCCGCCCGAGCCGGGGAGGATGCCGAGCTTCACCTCGGGCAGGCCGACCTGCGATTTCGGCGCCGCCACACGGTAGTGGCAGGCGAGCGCGAGCTCCAGGCCGCCGCCGAGGGCGAAGCCGCCGATCGCGGCGACCAGCGGCTTCTTCATCGTGTCCTGGCGGTCGTTGACGTCCGGCAGGTCGGGCGGCAGGCGCTTCTGGTTGAACTCGCGGATATCCGCGCCGCCGGAGAAAAATTTCCCCGAGCCGATGAGCACCGCGCCCTTCACCGCGGCGTCGGCGTCGGCCTTGTTCAGGGCATCCATCAAGCCCGCGCGCAGCGCGTTGCCCAGGCCGTTCACCGGCGGATTGTTCATGGTGATGACGGCGATGCCGTCGCGGACGGCGTATGCAGCGACGTCGCTCATGCGGGAGGCTCCAAGGGGATGGTCGATTTTAACTGTTGTGCGGATACAATCCAGCCCGAGGAGGAGGGGATTGGCCGAAGCAGTCACCGCGCAGCCCCTGCTACGGGTGGAGGATGTCGCCGTGCGCTTCGGCGGCATCGTCGCGCTCGACGGCGTCTCCTTTGACGTCGCACCCGGCGAGATCGTCGGCCTGATCGGACCGAACGGCGCGGGCAAGACCACGCTCTTCAACTGCGTGTCGCGGCTCTACGAGTGCGACAGCGGCGACATCCGGTTCGACGGCGCCAGCCTACTGCCCGTGCCGCGCCACGGCATCGCCGCCCTTGGCATCGGCCGCACGTTCCAGAACCTGGCGCTGTTCCGCACCATGAGCGTGCTCGACAACGTCATGGTTGGGCATCACTGCCGCACGCGCGGCGGGTTTTTCGCCAACGCGTTGCGCCTGCCGCGCGCTCGTCGCGACGACGAGGTCATCGCCGAGAAGGCGCGCGCGCTGGTCGGCGCGCTCGGGCTGGAGCGGGTGGCCGGCGCGCGCGTCGCCGACTTGCCCTTCGGCACGCAGAAGCGCGTCGAGCTTGCGCGCGCGCTCGCCGCCGAGCCGAAGCTGCTGCTGCTCGACGAGCCGGCGAGCGGCCTTAACCACGAGGAGGTGTCGCAGCTCGGCGCGCTGATCCGCGACTTGCGCGAACGCTTCCGGCTCACCGTGCTGCTCGTCGAGCACCATATGAGCCTGGTGATGAGCATTTCCGAGCGCGTGGTGGCGCTCAACTTCGGCCGCCTGGTGGCGCAGGGCACGCCGGCCGAAGTGCGCGAGCACCCCGAACTGGTGAAGGCCTACCTTGGCGCTGCTTGAAGTCAAAGGTCTGCAAGCAGCCTACGGGCAGACGCGCGTGCTGCACGGCCTCGATTTCGCCCTGGAGCAGGGCTCGATCACTGCCCTGCTCGGGGCGAACGGCGCGGGCAAGACGACCACCTTGCGCGCCCTGTGCGCGATGGTGAAGACGCAGGGCGAAATCCGCTTCGAGGGCAGGCGCGTCGAGCACCGCGCCACCGAGGACATCGTGCGCCTGGGCGTGGCGCACGTGCCCGACGGCCGCGGCACTTTCCTCAACCTGAGCACCGAGGAGAACCTGCGCCTGGGCGGCTACGTGCGGCGCGACAAGAAAGCGGTGGAGTCGGACCTCGAGCGCATGTTCGGCTATTTCCCGCGCCTGCGCGAGCGGCGCCGGCAGCAGGCCGGCACGCTGTCGGGCGGCGAGCAGCAGATGCTCGCGGTGTCGCGTGCGCTGATGCTCGCGCCCAAGCTGATGCTGCTCGACGAGCCGTCGTTCGGCCTCGCGCCGCTGCTGGTGCGCGAGCTGTTCGACATCCTGCGCTCGATCAACCAGCGCGAGCGCGTCAGCATGCTGCTGGTCGAGCAGAACGCCGCCATGGCGCTCGACCTCGCCGACCATGCCTACCTGATCGAGACCGGCCGCGTGGTTTTACAAGGTAGTTCAAACGACTTGAAAAGCAACGACTCAGTCCGTCGTTCGTATCTGGGCTATTGATGGAAGCCTTCCTCCACCAGGTTCTCGCAGGGCTCGCCACCGGCGGCATCTACGCCAGCCTGGCCCTCGCGCTGGTGATGATCTACCAGGCGACGCACCTGGTGAACTTCGCGCAGGGCGAGATGGCGATGGTCTCCACTTACATCGCCTGGAGCCTGATCAACGCCGGCATGCCTTATTGGCCAGCTTTCCTGCTCACGGTGACGATTTCGTTTTTCCTTGGAATCACTATTGAAAGAATGGTTATCCGTCCCGTGGAGAATGCGCCGGTGCTCGGCGTGGTGACCGTGTTCATCGCGCTGCTGGTGATCCTCAACAGCGTCACCGGCTGGATCTACACCTACACCATCAAGTCGTTCCCCAGCCCGTTTCCCAAGGAGATGGCGCTCGGCAAGTACATGTCGCCGCACGAGCTCGGCGCCATCGGCGTCACGCTGCTCGTGCTGCTCGCGCTGTATGCGTTCTTCCGCTTCACGCCGCTCGGCTTGGCGATGCGCGCCGCAGCGCAGAACCCGGTGTCGAGCCGCCTGGTCGGCATCCGCGTGGGCTGGATGCTGGCGCTCGGCTGGGGCCTCGCCGCCGCGGTGGGCGCGGTGGCCGGCATGATGGTGGCGCCGATCGTGTACCTCGATCCGAACATGATGGGCGGCATCCTGCTCTACGCCTTCGCCGCCGCGCTGGTCGGCGGCATCGACTCACCCGTGGGGGCGGTGATCGGCGGTTTCACGGTCGGCGTGCTGGAGAACGTGCTCGGCGCCTTCGTCATCGGTAACGAGCTCAAGCTCTCGGTCGCGCTGGTGCTGATCATCGGCGTGCTTCTTTTCAAGCCCTCCGGCTTTTTCGGCAAAGTGCACGTCACTCGCGTATGACCAGACGCAATCTCCTGTTGCTGGCGGTTGTTCTCCTGGTGGCATGTGTGCTGCCGTTCCTGGTCAGCAACTACCGCACTTTCCAGCTCACGCTGGTGCTGGTGTACGCCATCGCGCTGCTCGGCCTGAACATCCTCACCGGCTACAGCGGCCAGATCTCGCTCGGCCACGGCGCGTTCTACGCGCTCGGCGCCTACGTCGCGGCGATCCTGATGGACAAGGCCGGCGTGCCCTACTGGGCGACGGTGCCCGCGGCCGGCGCCGTGTGCCTGGTGGCGGGGTTTCTCTTCGGCCTGCCGGCGCTGCGCCTGGAGGGCCTGTACCTCGCGCTCGCCACGTTCGCGCTCGGCGTGTCCATGCCGCAACTCCTCAAGTACCACCATCTGGAGAAGTGGACGGGCGGCGTGCAAGGCATCGTGATCGGCAAGCCCGACGCGCCCTTCGGTTTGCCGCTGAACCCGGATCGCTGGCTCTATTTCTTCACGCTTGCCGTCGCCATCGTCATGTTCCTCCTCGCCTGGAACCTGCTGCGCGGACGCGTCGGGCGCGCGCTGGTGGCGATCCGCGACCAGCACATCGCCGCCGAGGCGATGGGCGTGAACGGCGCGCTCTACAAGTCGGCCGCCTTCGGCGTGTCGGCGATGTACACCGGCGTGGCGGGCGCGCTCGGCGCGATCGCCGTGCAGTTCGTCGCGCCCGACAGCTTCAACATCTTCCTGTCGATCGTGCTGCTGGTGGGCATCGTGATCGGCGGGCTCGCTTCCATCTCCGGAGCGCTCTACGGCGCCCTCTTCATCCAGTTCGTGCCTAACATCGCGGACGAGATCTCGAAGGCGGCGCCGTGGGCAGTGTTCGGAGTGTTCATGATCGGCTTCGTTTACCTGATGCCGACCGGCGTCGCGGGCGCCCTACGCCTGCTCACAGCAAGGAGGAGGTTTCCATGAAGCGCAGCATCATTTTGCTAGCGATTTCCCTGGGTTTCGCGTTGCCTGCGGCGGCGCAGAAGAAGTACGACCCGGGCGCGTCCGACCGCGAGATCAAGATCGGCAACACCAATCCGTACAGCGGCCCGGCGTCGGCCTACGGCACCATCGGCAAGTCGATCGCCGCCTACTTCAAGATGGTGAACGAGCAGGGCGGCATCAACG
>CBDDSB010000029.1:0-58970 GCA_965233195.1 uncultured bacterium
GCGCGACTTGTTGAGGAACACGCTGATGTCGCCGCCCAGCGGGATCTGCCAGGCCGCGGTGGTGAGCGGCGTGCGCAGCGCGGCCATCACCGAGCCGAAGATCATCTGCGCGCCGTTGGTCAGCACCAGCGCGATGCCGAGAGTGAGGATGAGCTGCGCGTAGTGCCCCTCGCCTTCCAGCGCCGCCGTGCGCGTGCCCGAGACGCGCGAGATCAGCAGGCTGTGGATCAGGTAGCCGATCAGGTAGAGCAGCGGAACGGCGAGCAGGATCCCGACGTAGGGCCCGCCCAGCCTGCCGAACAGGGCCTCCAGGCCGAGCAGGCCGACGGCGTAGTAGGCGGCGTACATGCCGAGCATCATGAAATCGCCCTGCGCGAAGTTGATCACGCGCATTACGCCGAAGATCAGCGCCAGGCCGACGCACATCAGGCCGTAGATGGAGCCGGTGAGCAGGCCCGCCACCGCACTCTGCGTCACGTTCTCGATCGTCGCCAGCACGTTCAGCGCGGGCCGCCGTCCAGCTGCGCGATCCAGCCCTCACGTTCCCGGTCGGACGGCGGAAAGCGCTTCAGCACCTCCGGGTCGTGGCCGGGAATGACGAGCTGCGGGGCGTCGGCGAGCGCATAGATGCGCCCGTAGGCCTCGATCATGTCGCCGACGTTGTAGACGATCGGGAACGGGCGCTGCTGCTCGATGTTGGCGTAGAGGTGTGTGGCGTCCGAGGCGAGCACCATCCAGCCCTTCTGCGTGCGCACGCGCACCACCTGCAGGCCGTCGGTGTGGCCGCCCATGTGGTGCACCGAGAGGCCGGGCGCGATCGTCGAGTCGCCGTCGTGGAACACCACCTTGCCCTGGAACACGCGCTGCACCATGCCCGCGACGTCGTCGGGCTCGAACGGGAAGCGCATCACCGGATGGCACATGCAGCGGCCGGTGCAGTACTTCATTTCGCGGTCCTGGATGTGGTAGCGCGCCTGCGGGAAGAGATCGCGGTTGCCGGCGTGGTCGTAGTGCATGTGCGTGATGATCACGTCCTGCGCCGTGGCAGGGTCGACGCCGACGGCTTTCAGCCCGTCCTCGATCGGGCGCGTGATGTGCCGGCCGCGCTTCGCCGCCATCGTACGGTCGAAGCCGGTGTCGACGACGAAGGTGCGGCCGCCGCCGCTCACCACCCAGACGAAATAATCGAGCGGCATCGATACGTCGTGGTCGTCGCCGCCGATGAAATTGGCCGATGACATGCGCTCGTGGCGCGCGTATTTGACCGCGTACACGCGATACGTGGTGTCGGACGCCGACATGTCCGCTCCTCCTCAAGAGTGGTTCGGGGAATATTGCCCTAAACGGCAGCGATCAAGGAAGTCAGATCGCTGACCGAAGCGCGGCGGTCGAGGGCGTGGATCAAGTCGAGGCTAGCCTCGACCCGCGAAGCAGCCAGACCCGAGCGCGGCACCAGGCTTCGGTACTTCGCATCCACGTCCGCCCATTCAACACCGCGCGGTCCCGAGCCGCGCCGCGCCTTGCAGGTATGGCTGAAAACTTCGCCCGAGCGCATGCGGATCGACACCGTGCCGCCGTGGCGATGCGGGAAGCGGTCCGGCAGCGGCGGCGGATCCGGATCGAAGACCACGCGCTCCTGCAGACCGGCGATGAGCGGGTCGCTGAACTTGCGCTCGGTCATGTGCTCCCACCCGAAACAGCGCTCGGCCACGCCCGCGGCGACGAAGTAGATCACGCTGTGCGCGGCGCTGACCAGGTCGTGCGGATGCTTCGCCGCGCCCCAGTCGCGCATCTGGATGGCCGAAATCACGAGCTGCTCCACCTGGCGCGGATCGACGTCGCCTGCGGTCGCCGCCTCGATCGCCGCCTCGGCGATGGCATGGAACGGATGCGCGCCCGGCATCAGCTTGATCGCCATGTCGGTACAGATGTCCCAAGCCGCGCCCCAGTCGCGGGTGACTTCCTCGACCGCCTGGCCGTTCATCGCCTGGAAAAACCCGCGCGGCGCCTCGAGCACTGCGGTTTCGGAGGTGAAGCCGCGTTGCGCGGCAAACGCCGCCTGCACGCCGAGCTGGGCGGCGAGCCCGGCGTGGTACTCGCGCCCGCAGCTCGTATCAGCGGCGATCGCCATGCCGCAGGCGGAAGACGCGGTGAGGGCGATGGCGTGCGCGAGCCGCGCCTGGTCGAGGCCGAGGAGCCGGCCGGCCGCGACCGCACCGCCGAAGATCGTGGACACCGAACCGTGGAAGCCGCGCTTCATCCGGCCGGGCGTCAGCGCCTCGTCGATGCGGCCCGCGACCTCATAGCCGAGCACCATGGCCTCGAGCACCTCGCGACCGCCGCGACCGAGATGCTCCGCGACGGCGATGGAGACGGTCGAAACGATCGTGCCGATATGCGCGATGCTGCGCAGGTCGCTGTCGTCGCAAGCCGCCGCGTCGCTCGCCACCGCGTTCACCTGCGCGGCCCCGGCGACGTCGAGCTTTTTTTCTGGTGAAAACCAGACCGGCGCCTGCGGCGCACCGCCGCGCGCGAGCGCGAGCTCGCGGATCGCGCGCGCCGACGGAATTGCAACGCCCATCGCGGCGCTCGCCACGGTGCTCGCCAGGCTCATCTTGGCCCGCTCCAGCGCGAGCGTCGGGAGCGTTCCCTCGACCGTCGTCGTCACGAGCCGGGCGAGTTCCGCGGCAATGGTCTTCATGCCCTTCCCACTAGTTCTTCGCCGCTGACTTCAGGTGCCGACGCGCAGCGGAGCGTGGATCTTGCGGAGCGCCGCGATGACGCTGAGCGCGGTGATACGGCCGGTCTTCGGATTCTCGCTCGGGATGTTTTCGATCGTCATGTCGATCCGGGCGGAATCGGACTCCACCTGAATGCGGTGCGTATTGCGCGTCACGCCCGGGTCCGCCCAGATGTCGATGCGCGTGCGATCCGGTCCGATGCCGGCGAGCGAGAGCGCGACCGCGACATTCACGTTCGCCGGGAAGCCCTTGGCGGCGTCCCGCGCGCTGCCGCTGAAAACCCGCAGCGGCTCGCGCACGTTGTCGACCCGGATGCGGTTGTCCACCAGGAACGGCGCGCCGGCCAGGCCCTTGGGCGGTTTGCGCGTCGTCATCTGCACGGAGTGGATCTGGCCTTCCGCGGCCGCGCACACGGCATCGAGGCCGAGCAGCGCGCCGCTGGGTACGATGATCTGGCCGCCGTGCTTTTTGGCAAGCTCGAGGAGCTCCGGTCGCGGCAGCAGGGCACCCGCCGACAGCACCAGCAGCTTCTTGCCCGCGCGCAGCACGGGTTGGGCAATCTCGTCCATCAGCGCGGCCGGCGCGCATTCGATCACCAGATCCGCCATGCCGGCGAGGTCGGCGAGTTCAACGATCTGCACCGCGGCCCCGTTCATCGCTTTCAGCGTGGCGCGCGCCTTGTCATGGTCCCGCGCCGAGACGGCCACCAGCTGGATGCCGGGTATGTTGTTCGCGAGCACGCGGCGGGCGACCGCTCCGCCGATTGCGCCGAGTCCTGCGAGAGCGATCTTCATAGGCTGTAGAACTCTACAATGTCGCGCGCCAGCGCTTCCGGCTGCTCGAGCGCGGCGAAATGCCCGCCTTTCGGCATTGCCGTCCAGCGCTTGATGTTGGTGTAGTACTTCTCGGCCACCGCGCGCGGCGGCCGCAGGATTTCCTTGGGAAATGCGGTGTAGGCGGTCGGGACCGTCACCGGAAACGGCACCGGCCACGGGCCGTGGCTGCGCGCGTAGTAGGTCCAGAACGACGAGCCGATGGCGCCGGTAAACCAGTAGAGCGAGATGTTGGCGAGCATGTCGTCGCGCGCGATCGCGCTCTCGATCGTGCCGTCGTTGTCGGTCCAGGCGTGGAACTTCTCGGCGATCCACGCGGCGAGGCCGGCCGGTGAATCGGTGAGGCCGTAGGCCAGGGTCTGCGGGCGCGTGCCCTGGATGATCGAGTACGCCGAACGCTCCTTCACCCAGTCCGCGAGCTGCGCCTGCCAATCGGGATCGTCCGACTTGTCACGCGGCACCGTCAGGTAGTTGAGATGCAGGCCGGTGAACAGCTCCGGGTGCGTCGCCGCCATGCGCGAGGTAATGAACCCGCCCCAGTCGCCACCCTGCGTGCCGAACTCCCTGTAGCCGAGCACCTCGGTCATCAGTTTCACGAACGTGTCGGCGATTTGCTCGACGCCGAAGCGCTTCTGCCCGGATGCGAAGGACAGCGTGTAGCCCGGCAGCGAAGGCGCGACCACCGTGAAATGCTCGGTTAGCCGCGGGATGAGCCCGAGGAACTCGACGATCGATCCCGGCCAGCCGTGCACGAGAAGCAGCGGCATTGCGTTCGGCCGCTTGGACGGAACATGAAGGAAGTGAAGATCGATGCCGTCGATCGGCACCTTGAACTGCGGGAACGCATTGATGCGCGCTTCCTGCGCACGCCAGTCGAAGCCGCTGCGCCAGTACTCGAGCAGCTCTTCGACGTAGGAGCGGCTGGTGCCGGTTTTCCACGGCTCGCCTGGCGCTTCGTCGGGAAAGCGCGTGCGCTTCAGGCGCTCGCGCAGATCGGCGAGCGCGGCGTCCGGGATCTCTAGCCTGAACGCTTTCAATCGAGCTTGGCGCCGCTTTCCTTGACCAGCTTCGCCCACTTGTCGAGGTCCGCCTGCATGAAGCGCCGGAATTCCTCCGGCGAGCTGCCGACCGGCTGCGAGCCGTCGGCTTCGATGCGGCCTTTGATGTCGGGCGAGTTCAGCGCCTTCACCAGCTCGTCATGCAGCCGCTTGACCAGCGGCTGCGGCATGTTGGCCGGGCCGATGACGCCGTACCAGCCGACGACTTCGAATCCGGGTAACGCTTCGGCCATCGCCGGGAGGTCCGGGTTCGACGGCAGGCGCTTCGGCGTGGTGACGGCGATGGCGCGCAGCCGGCCCGCACGCACCTGCACCTGCGATCCCTGCAGGCCGGAGAAGTTGAAGTGGTACTGGCCGGCGATCAAATCCGCCATCGCCGGGCCCGCACCCTTGTACGGAATGTGCTCGGCCTTCACTCCCGCCATCAGCTTGTACAGCTCGCCCGCCAGGTGCCCGCCGCTGCCGATCCCGGCCGAGCCGAAATTCAGCGAGCCCTGGAAAGTCTTGGTCCACTGGATGAATTCGGCCAGGTTGTTCACCGGCGACTTCGGGTTCACCACCAGCATCAGCCCGGCGGAGGTGAGCTGCGTGATCGGCGTGAAATCGTTGACCGTGTGATACGGCAGCTTCGGGTTGAGCGCCGCGTTGACGGTGTGCTGGTGGTAGGCCAGCAGCAGCGTGTAGCCGTCTGGGGCGGCCTGCGCCGTCAGCTGCCCGGCGATCACGCCCGCCGCGCTCGCGCGATTGTCGACCAGCACCTGCTGCCCGAACACTTCGGAGAGCCTCTGGCCGAAGATGCGCGCCAGCAGATCGGTGGTGCCGCCCTGCGCCGCCGGCGTGATCAGGCGGATGGGCTTGTTCGGATAGTCCTGCTGCGCCAGCGCCGGAACCGACAAGGCGACGGTAAGCACCGCAAGCCATGCGCGAGTCATCATCGATAGCTCCTCATAGTCTTATGCAGAAACGTTGTCATCGTGCCGCGTCAGCTCGCGATAGGCGATTGACAGCGCGGCGATCTCGAGCGCGAAGATCGCGGTGCCGAGCACGGTCAGCACCACGATTTCAGCCGCGGTCGCCTCGTCGCGATAGAGCAGGCCGACGAGGTGCGAGACGAGCCAAGGCAGCACCGCAACGACGACCACGAGCCGCCAGCCGTTGCCGCGGCTCGTGCGCCACGCCCATTTCAAGCCAGCGGGCCGGTCGATCGCGGTGGCGGGAAATACCAGTGACAGCCGGGCAATCAGGTACAAGGCCGGGATAGTGGCGACGAACTCGATGACCTTGGTCCAACCCACGACGTCGCCGCGGCGCCACCAGGTGTTGGCAGCAAGCAGCATCCCCAACCACCAGACCACCAGGTAAATCATCCAGAGCGTGACTACCCAGAACAGGAAGCGGCTCTCGCGTGCCGACCAGCGCGGAGTTTGAATGCCCTGCAGCCCGCGCGGCGCCAGCAGCACCAGGCGATGGCAGGTCACCGCGAACAAGGTGAAGAACATGGCGAACGGAACGCAATACAGAAGGAAAAGCCGCCAACCCTCCGCCTGCCGCAGCAGCTCGCCGGCGTAATACCACGCCAGGCTGAGCCCCGCCAGCAGCGCGAGCGGAACCGCGAGCGACCAGGCGAATTCATTACGCCGCCGCCACGGAACGAGCAGCGCTTCGTGCACCACCTGGTCGAGGGATAGCGGGCTCAGGCGGCCGCGGACTGCTGTTGCCCGCGCTCGGCGTCGATCAGCTTGCCGAGCGTCCTGCGGAAATGCGCGAGCGGCGCGTCGGCGACGATGCCGTTCATCTTGAAGTCCGGATCGGCGTCGAGCACTTGCTGCTGGCCCTCGATGATGAACTTGTCCTCCAGGAAACCCTCGATCATGCTTTTGTTCAGCGACTGCGCGATGGTGGGATCCTGCAAGTCGTAGTCGTGCAGGTAATCCCAGAAGAAATGCGTCGAGCGCTCGGTCTCCGGCGTGAAGAACTGGCAGTTGCGATATTGCTTCGCGCCTTCCAGGTTGCCTTTTTCCGCGCCGCTGCCGGCCGGCGAGAACAGCGTCTCCATGAAGAAGATGCCCGGCACGTACATGCGGGCAATGTTGCGCCGATCGACTTTATTTTTTTCTCTGACAACTTTTCTATGGAACGGCGGGGCCTCCGCATCCATGTGCCAGCGCTCGACACGGAAGCCGTCGGGCAGGCGCTCGATCGCGGTCGGCTTGGACTTGAAGGCGTATTCCTCCGAGCCGCCGAGCGTTTTGGTGTGCACGAAAGCGAGGTGCGCGAAGTCGCTCAGGTTGTCCACGATCAGCAGAAAATTAGCGTCGTAGTGCATGTAGTCCGGCTTGCCGCGCCAGGCCGGGTCGCGCAGATAGGTGAATTCCAGGATCTTCGACGGGTCGGCTTTCGCCGCGTCGCCCATCCAGATCCAGATCAGGTGCTGGCGCTCGAGCACGGGGTAGCTGCGTACGCCGAGCTTGGGCGGGATGTTGTCCTGCCCCGGGATCTGGATGCACTTGCCGCTCGGGTCGAACTTCAGGCCGTGGTACATGCAGCGCACGTCGTCGCCTTCCATGCGCCCGTTGGAGAGCTTGGCGCCGCGGTGGCAGCAGCGGTTGTCGAGCGCCACCACGCGGCCGCTCTCGCCCTTGTAGAGCAGCACCGGCTTGCCGAGGATGGTGCGCGCGAGCAGCTTGCCGTCGATCAGCTCGTGGTCCCACGCCGCGACATACCAGGAATTCATCAGGAACATGGCGCTTCCTCCTGCCCGGAGTTTAGGTCAGAAGCGGTGGGACGCGAAGACCGCAGCCAGCCGCTGTTCCCGGTCGCGCGTGATCGGGCTGGTTCCGGCGTCGCCGTCGAGGCGTGCCGTGCCGATTCGGGCACCGATGCTCCAGGACCGATCGATGCGGTAGCCCGCCCCCAGGCCGAACCGCACCGCCTGCACACCGGCGTTGGCCTCGTACGCCGGCAGCCCGGAACGCGCGCTTTGCCCGGGCGTCACGCCGAAGAAGGTCATCATGTAATCGTCGCTCGCCCACGTGATGCCGGGACCAGCGCTGAACGTCAGCTCCGGCCTCGGGCGATAGCGCGCCGTGAGGTCGAAAAACGCGAGCGTGCCCTGGTCCTTGCGTTCGACGTCGGTCGCAATGCGAAGCGCGGCGCTCAGCCAGCGCCATGTGTAGCCGCCGAACACCACCAGGCGCGAGCCGCGCTCGATGTCGCCCAGCCCGGCGAGGCTCGGGTGGTCCGATTCGCGCCGCGCGTCGCCGAAGCCCAGCGCGAGCGCCATCCCGAGACGCCAGGACGAATCGCGCAGCAGGTTGATGCCGACGGCGCCGCCCGCGCCGCCGCTTCCCTCATCGCCGCCGGCGAAGAAGCGGCCGTAACCCATGCCGAACACCGGCAACCCACGCACGCGATACTGGTCGGCACCGGGATACCTCGGCACGTAAGCGACCCCGGCGCCAAGCGTGAGGCGCACGCCGGTCTTCTGCTGCGGGTCTTCTTCGGGAAGCTCCTGCGCCAACGCCGCCGTCGGCACCAGGCTCAGAATCGCGATCAGCGCAAGGCGCTTACTCGCCAAATGGTGTTCCCCACGTCGTCGGCGACGAGAAGCGCGCCGCGCCGGTCGATGGCCACGCCGACCGGCCGGCCGTAGGCATCACCTTCCGCGCTGAGGAAGCCGGAAAGCACTTCGAGCGGTGAACCGGAGGGCTTGCCGTCACGGAAGGGAATGAATACCACGTTATAGCCGCTCGGCGGACGACGGTTCCATGAGCCGTGTTGACCGACGAAAGCGCCGTCACCAAACGGAAGAGAAGAACCTTGTGAAAAGACAAGGCCAAGCGCTGCGACGTGATTCCCCAACGCGTAGTCCGGCTTGATCGCCTGCGCGACCAGATCGGGCCGCGACGGCTTGGGGCGCGAATCGACGATCGCGCCCCAATAGCTATAGGGCCACCCGTAGAAACCGCCGGACTGCACCGACGTGAGGTAGTCCGGCACGAGATCGCTGCCGAGCTCGTCGCGCTCGTTGACCACGGTCCACAGGATCCCGCTCTTCGGCTCGAAGCCGAGGCCGTTCGGATTGCGCAGGCCGCTAGCGAAGATGCGATGGCCGCCGCTCTTGCGATCGACCTCCCAGATCGCCGCGCGTCCCGCCTCCTCGCCCATGCCGTGCTCGGCCACGTTGCTGTTCGAGCCCACGGTGACGTAGAGCTTGGTTGCCTCATTGCTCCCTCTTGGGTTCGCGGTGATGTTCTTGGTCCAGTGGTGGTTGCGCGGGCCCGCCGGCAGCTCGACCAGCTTCTCGCCTTTGGCGGTGATACGCGTTTGACCATTCTGATAAGGGAAGCGCACCACCGCGTCGGTGTTGGCGACGTAGAAGTCATTGCCGACCAGCACCATGCCGAACGGCGAATTCAGCCCCTCGAGGAAAACCTCGCGCAGTTCCGGAACCCCATCGCCGTCGGCGTCGCGCAACAGCGTGAGCCGATTTGCGCTCGGCACCGCGGAGCCTGCCTTCTTCATGTAGCTCGACATGATCCGGCCCTTGATGCCCTTACCCTCCTC
Organism: uncultured bacterium; assembly: GCA_965233195.1. Taxonomy (GTDB): domain Bacteria; phylum Pseudomonadota; class Gammaproteobacteria; order Burkholderiales; family SG8-39; genus SCGC-AG-212-J23. The sequence continues at coordinate 9,199 of CBDDSB010000029.1, forward strand.
CGGCCGCTCGGGCGCAGAGGCTTCGGCGACCAGCACGTCGCCGTTGGGCAGCACATACACCCAACGCGGATGCTGCAGGCCGGTGGCGAACGCGGCCACGCGCGTTCCCGCGGCCGCCTTCGGCGTCACGCCGGCCGGCCAGCCTTTCGCCGGCGCGATCTTCACCGTGGGAATGAGCGTGGTGTTCGGCTCGGGCAGCGTCGGATTGGGGCCGGTGTCGGCGCCCGACGGCAGTTGGGACATCTCGGAGCAGGCTGAGACGCCCAGAGCGGCGATGAGGACGGGCAGATGCTGCGGGCGCATGCAAACCTCCAGAGAGGTTAGATGCGCCGCGCCCGGCGACGTTCATGGTGTCCGGTGACCATGGAAGCCAGATGCCGCGGGTCTGCCGGCATGCGATTCCCGCGCCAGGCGATATGCAGATCCGGCCTTAGCAGGATCAGGTCGAAGCCGTAGAGGTCGCGCGCGACAGCGTCCGGAATATCGAGCAGCTCGAAGGGCGCTTTCATCGCGCGCGCCAGCGTCTGGGCCGATTCGGTCGAACCCCCCAGCCGCAGCAGCGTGTAGCCGCGACCGATGCGGTCCTGGATCGCCTTGTGGCCGTCGAGCCAGACGTGCGGCAGGCGCGCGCCCGGCCAGGTCGTCGGCTCGTACTTGCGCAATGGATCTTCCGGCCCGCCGGGCTCGTTGGCGATGAGCGGCGAGTGCTGGTAGCGGTAGCCGAGCTCGGCGCCGATCATCTCGCTCGACTTGGGCTGCTCGACCTTCGCCACTACGACCAGCTCGTCCAGGTTGCGCCACAGGCTGCGCCATTTGCGCCGGCCTTGCGAGGCATAGCGCGACGCCGCGACGTTGCGCTCGCCGATCTGCCGGCGCTCGCTCTCGTAGGAGGCGAGAAGCTGCGGGCCGCCCCAGCCGCGCAGCGTGCCTTCGAGCTTCCAGGCGAGATCGATGGCGTCTCCTACGCCGCTGTTCATGCCCAGGCCGCCGGTCGGGATCATGAGATGCACCGCATCGCCGGCGAGGAACACGCGCCCGCGGGCGTAGCGATCGGCGAGCAGCAGGTTCTGCTTCCATTCGCCGACGTAAAGCATGTCGTACTTCACCGGGACGCCGATGGTCTGTTCGAACTGCGATGCCATGTCGCTGTCCTCGTCGACCGTGGCGTGCAGCGTCCAGTGCCGCGTCGAGTCCTGCATGATGAGGAAGGTCGAGCGCTCATCGGCGACGTGGTAGTGGCGGCCTTTTCCCGGGCCGCCGTTGATCGGCATTCGATCGAACAGCTCGTCGCACCGGTAGAGCGCCTGGCGCAGCCGCAGGATGTCGGCTTCTCCGCTCAGCGCGATGCCGAGCTGGTGGCGCACCGCGCTGCCGCCGCCGTCGCAGCCCACCAGGTATTGCGAGCGGATCGGCCCCGTCGAGGTCTGCGTCGTGACTCCGGTTGCATCCTGCTCGAAGGAGTCAAATGCGCAGTTGTACTTGACAAGGGCAAACTTCTCCGCCACGGACTTCAGCAGCGGCTCCAGCGTGTACTGCGAGATGAGCTGGTAAGGCTCGAGCGGCATGGTGCCGTCGTTGCACGCATCGATCGCGCGCCGCGCTTGCTTCACCGACGGATACGGCGAGTGCAGTAGCGGCGGCAGGTTGAGGGCGCGCACGATGTACACGTCCATCGGCACGTCGGCGGGCAGGCCGGCGGCGCGCACTTTCGCCGCGAGCCCCATGTGGCGGAAGATTTCCATGGTGCGCGCGTTGCAGCGCTCCATCTTCGGCAGGAACTGGGGTTGCGCCTTGCGCTCGATCAGCGTGCAGCGTACGTTGCGCCGGCCGAGCTCTACGGCGAGCACCAGCCCCACCGGTCCCGCGCCGACAATCAGAACTTCGGTATCGATCGGCTCATTATAATCAGCGCGTGAGAGCGATCATCGTCGCGCTCGCCCTGGCCTGCACGGTCGCCCACGCGCAGGAATTTCCGGCGCGCACCGTCCACCTCGTCGTTCCCTATACGCCGGGCACCGGCGCCGACATCCTCGCCCGCGCGCCCGGTCCCAGGCTCGGCGAGGTCACCAAGGCGCCGGCGGACGGCACCACATTGCTCGTCGCGGCGACCTCGTTCGCGACCAACCCGGCGCTCAGTCCCGCCCCTTACGACCCGCTGGAGAGCTTCGCGCCGGTCATCGTCGCCGCCACCAGCGCGCTCTGCGTGCTGGTGAATCCGCAGGTTCCGGCGCAATCGATGCGCGAGCTGATCGACACGGCTCGGCGCCAGCCGGGAAAGCTGCATTACGGCTCGCCGGGCAACGGCGGCGTGCAGCATCTTGCGATGGAGCTGATCAAGATCGAGGCCGGCATCGACCTGGTGCACGTGCCGTACAAGGGCCTGGGCGGCATGCTGAACGACCTGGTCGGCGGCCATGTGCAGGCCGGCGTCTCGGCGCTGCAGTCGGCGGCGTCGCACGTGCAGTCCGGCCGGCTGCGCATGCTGGCAGTGATGAGCGCCGAGCGCTCGACGGCGTTTCCCGAGGTGCCGACGATGCGCGAGCAGGGACTGCCGCAGCTCGAGGTCGACACCTGGTACGGCGTGTTCGCCCCCGCCGCCACGTCCGCCGCCGCGATTTCGAAACTGAACGCCGATCTCGACGCATTGCTGCAGGATGCGCAGATGCGCGAATTCCTGGCCAAGCAGGGCATGACCTCTGCGGGCGGCCCGCCCGATCGCCTGGCGGAGCTGGTCCGGCGCGAGCTCGCGCGCTGGACGTGCGTGGTCAAGCTCGCGGGCATCAAGGCGGATTGATGCAACGCTCCGAGCTCGAAGACCTGGTCGCCGCGAACCGCATCCTCGCCGAGCACGGCGTGATCGACGCCTACGGCCACGTCAGCCTGCGCTCGCCCTACAAGCCAAAGCGCTTCTTTCTAGCGCGGGCCATCGCTCCCGAGACGGTGCAGATCGAAGACATTCTGGAATACGACCTCGACAGCAATCCGATCGAGCCGAAGGGGCAGCCGTCGGTGAACGAGCGCTTCATCCACAGCGAGATCTACCGCGCGCGGCCCGACGTGATGTCGGTGGTGCATAACCATTCGCCATCGGTGGTGCCCTTCAGCGTGACCGGCGTGAAGATGCGCGCCCTCTTCCACATGGCTTCCTTCATCGGCGACGGCTTGCCCAACTTCGAAATCCGCAAGGTGAAGAAGGGATCCGATCTGCTCGTGCGTGACCCGAAGCTGGGCGCAGCCTTGGCCAGGACCCTAGGTAACAGCGCTGCAGCGCTGATGCGCGGCCATGGCTCCGTCACCGTCGGCGAGAACCTGCAGCGCGCCGTGGGCCGAAGCGTCTATCTCGAGATGAGCGCCATCATGCAGATGCAGGCGCTGCTGCTCTCGAAAAAGATCACTTATTTCGACGCGGCTGAAGTGAAAGCCTCAGCGCCGGTGCAGGACTACAAGCGCGCCTGGCCGCTATGGCGTGAGAAGGCGCTCGCCAAGGCGAAGGCGGACCGCGCATGAGCGAGCTCTGGGCGCTTACGGCAAGCGAGCTGGTCGAAGGCTTTCGGAAGAAAACGCTGTCGCCGGTCGAGGTCACGCGCTCGGTGGTAGCGCGCGTCGAGCAGCTCAATTCGAAGCTGAACGCCTTCTGCCTGGTTTCCGAAACCGCGCTCGAAGATGCAAAGGCGTCCGAAGCGCGCTGGACCGCAGGGCAGCCGAGAGGGCTGCTGGACGGCGTCCCCGTCTCCATCAAGGACATCATCCTCACGAAAGGCTGGCCGACGCTGCGCGGGTCGAAGACCATCGATCCCAAAGGACCGTGGAACGACGACGCGCCGGCGACGGCGCGGCTGCGAGAGCATGGCGCGGTGATACTCGGCAAGACCACCACGCCGGAATTCGGCTGGAAAGGCGTGACCGACAGTCCGCTGGCCGGCATCACGCGCAATCCGTGGAACACGGCGAAGACACCGGGCGGCTCTTCCGGCGGCGCGGCGGCCGCGGTGGCTGCCGGCATGGGACCGCTCGCGGTGGGCACCGACGGCGGCGGCTCGATCCGCATCCCGTGCTCGTTCACCGGGCTGTTCGGCATCAAGCCGTCGTTCGGCCGCGTGCCGGCGTGGCCGTTGTCTCCGTTCGGCACCGTGGCGCACGTTGGTCCGATCACGCGCAGCGTCGCCGATGCGGCGCTGATGCTGAACGTGCTGGCGCAGCCCGACGCGCGTGACTGGCATGCGCTGCCTTACGACGCGCGCGACTGGCGCATGGGTCTCGACGGGGGCGTGGCGGACCTGCGCATCGCGTACTCGCCGGATCTCGGCTACGCCAAGGTCGATCCGGAAGTGCGCCAGATCGTGGATGACGCGGTCAAGGTGTTCAGCGACCTCGGCGCGAAAGTCGAGCAGAAGAATCCGGGCTTCACCGACCCGGCGCCGATCTTCACCACGCACTGGTTCTCCGGCGCCGCGTTCCTCATGAAAGGCATCAAGAACCAGAAGCTGGTCGACCCCGGGCTGCGCGAAGTGGCGGCGCAGGGCGAGAAGATCACCGCCGACCAGCTGCTGGACGCGCAGATGAAACGCGGCGCGCTCGGCCTGCACATGAACCTGTTCCACCGCGAATACGACCTGCTGCTCACGCCGACGCTATCGATCGCGGCGTTCGACGCCGGCAAGGAAGTGGCGGACAAGATGCTGCAGGAGCGCTGGACCGACTGGACGCCGTTCAGCTTCCCGTTCAACCTCACGCAGCAGCCGGCGGCATCGATTCCCTGCGGCCTCACCAAGGCCGGCCTGCCGGTGGGCTTGCATATCGTCGGGCCGCGCTATGCGGATGCGCTGGTGCTACGCGCCGCGCGCGCGTTCGAATCGGCTCGGCGCATCACCATGCCGACCCTCTAAATCAGGGACAGACCACGTTTCCGGAGGTAAAGATGCGGAAAAACGTGGTCTGTCCCTGATTTAGAGTCGGGTTAATTCGAGGGCCCAGGTCGAGATCAGCTTGTCTTCCTCCAGCATCGCGCCGCGCACGCTGTAGCGCCGCGCGTCGCGCTGCTGGATGCACTCGAAGCCGCGGTAGCGCGAGGTCGGGCTGGTATACGAGGAAAGAATTGCGTCTCCGGTGATCACGAAGCGCCCGCGCAGCGCGCCGAGCACCGGGTTGTTCGAGCTCCAGTGGGTCGAGGCGGCGCCGGGGGAGAAGGGCTCGATCTGGTAGCGGTTGTGCGTGACGCGCAGCGCGTCGCCGCGCAGCCGCAGCGCGGCCTCGAAATGCCAGCGCCCGGGCTCGTGGCGGATCGAGTTCTCGCCCGAGACCGGCGACACCGCGCCGGCCGCGTCGCGATGCTCCCCCTCCACCTGCCAGCTGCCCTCCTCGAACAGGAAGGTGTGCGCCACTAACCGTGCGCCGCCACGCTGTCGCGCGGCGCTTCACCGCGCTTCTCCATCCCGTAGTCGCGCAGCACCTCGCACACCCGCAGCCGGTAGGCGCTGAACACGCCACCGCGCCCTTTGGCCTGCGCCTCGCGGTGCTTCTGCAGGTTGCGCCAGCGGCGCACCGACTCCTCGTCGCGCCAGAAGGACAGCGAGACGAAGCGGGCCGGATCCGAGATGCTCTGGAAGCGCTCGATCGAGACGAAGCCGTCGAATTTGGCCACGTCCTCGCCCAACCCCTCGGCCAGCTTCTGGTAGTCCGCGAAGCGCCCGTCGGCTGGCGTGAACTCGAAAATCACCGCAATCATGCGCACCCTCCTCCCGGGAATCATGCGCTACGCGGCAGAAATAAGGCAACCGCCCCGGCAAACGCGGTTAAATGTCGGGCGTGAAACCCAACCTCGGCCGTATTTTCATCACCGGGCTGCTCACCGTCATCCCCGCGGTCGCCACGCTCTATCTGCTGGCCTGGCTGATCGGCGCGATCGACCGCACGTTCGGCAAGCCGCTGCGCTGGCTGATCCCCGACGAGGCCTATCTTGCCGGCATGGGCATCGTCGTGGCGGTGATGCTCGTGTTCGCCGTCGGCGTGCTGATGCACGGCGTGCTGTTCAGGCGCCTGTTCCGCATGGCGGAGCGCGCCATGCTGTCCGTGCCGGTGGTGCGCTCGATCTACGGCGCGGTGAAGGACATGATCGGCCTTCTGGGCGACGAGAAGGGTCCCGCGCTGCAGGTGGTCTCGCTCACGCTGCCGGGAAGCGACTGGCGGGTGATCGGCTTCGTCACGCGCAGCGATTTCGCCGACCTGCCGGCCGGCGTCGGCGGCCCCGCGGAAGTCGCGGTGTACCTGCCGATGAGCTACGGCATCGGCGGCTACACGGTGATCGTGCCGCGCGGGGCAATCACGCCGATCGAGATGTCGCGAGAAGCCGCGATGAAATTTCTCCTCACCGCCGGGCTCAAGACGGGCGGCGACCCGCGTAAGCCTGCTGCAGCAGCTCCAGCACCGGCGCGTACTCGACTTTCCTAGGGTTCGGATACGGCGCGTCGGTCGCGATGCGCGCCGCACGCTCGAGGTCGGTTTCTTTCATCCCCAGGTCGGCAAGCCGCATGGGAAGTCCGAGTGCGCTTTCCAGATCGAATATGCCCGTGGGGGCGTAACCGCTGCCGATCGCGCGCTCCACCCGCGCCATCGCCTCGCGCGCACCGTCGTAGTTGTAGCGCATGGCGTGCGGCAGCACGATGGAATGGGTCTCGGCGTGCGGCAAGTTGAAGCTGCCGCCGAGCACGTGACACAGCTTGTGGTGCAGCGCCATCCCGGCCGAGCCGAGCGCGACGCCGCAAAGCCACGCACCGTAAAGCGCCTGCGTCCTCGCTACGACGTCCTTCGAATTCTTCAGGATGGACGGCAAGGCTTCAGCGAGCGCGCGAATCCCCTCCTCCGCCATCAGCGAGAGCACCGGATTGGCGTCCTGCGCGTAGAGCGCCTCGACCGAATGCGCGATGGCGTTCATGCCGCTCGCCGCGGAAAGCGCCGGCGGCAGGCTGAGCGTGAGGCTCGGGTCGTAGATCACGGCTTTCGGCAGCACGCGCAGGTCGCGCCCGGTCTTCTTGGCGCCGCCCTCGGTGATGCCGTAGATCGGCGTCATCTCGGAGCCGGCATAGGTCGTCGGCACGGCAAGGATCGGCAGCGGTGAAGTGAGCGCGATCGCCTTGCCGAGGCCGGTGGTCGAGCCGCCGCCGACGGTAACGCAGCAATCGGCGCCCAGCTCGCGTGCCACTCGCCGCGCCTCCTCGGCGATCTCGAGCGGCACGTGCATCGCCGCCTTGTCGTAGGTGCCCGCCGCGCGGCTGCCGAGCGCCTTCGCCACTTCGCCCGCCGCCGAAGCCTGCTCGGGCGTGGAGAGGACCAGCGCGCGCTTCACGCCGAGGCGCTCGAGCTCCGACGGCAGCTGGGACACCGAACCCGCGCCGAATACCACTCGCATCGGCAATCCGGTATAGATAAATTTCAAAAGCGTTCCACCCACGGACGCAGCTCGACTTCCCAGGTCCAGGCGCTGCGGTGCTGGCGGTAGACGCTAAGGTAGGTCTTCGCAATTTCATCTGGATCGAGCTTGGCGTCGCCCGCATCCTTGCCGATGCCGCCATCGATGACGAAATGCGCGACGTGGATGCCCTTGGGCGCGAGCTCGCGCGCCATGCTCTGCGCGAGGCCGCGCAGCGCGAACTTGCCCATGGCGAACGGCGCGGAGTTGGCGTAACCCTTGACGCTCGCCGAGGCGCCGGTGAAGAAGATGGCGCCGGAGCCGCGCGGCAGCATGCGCTTCACCGCGGCCTGGGCGACGAGGAAACCGCCGTACGCGGTGACGGCGAGCGCCTTCTGCACCTCGGCGGGATCGAGCTCGGCGATCGGGCCGCGCGTGCGGAAGCTCGCGTTGTAGACCACGAAGTTGGGCACGCCCCATTTGCCTTCGACGGCATCGAACGCGGCCTCGACCTGCACGCGATCGGTGGCATCGCAACGCAACGCCAGGCCTTTGGTTTCGAGCTTTTCCGGATTGCGCGCGGCAAGCGCGACGTTGAAGCCTTCGCGCTCGAGCAGCCGGGCGAGCGACGCGCTCAGCCCGCGCCCCGCGCCGACGATCAGCGCGCTTTCGTCGGTCCCCATTTTTCGCTGCGCCATTGCTCGACCGGCTGGAAGTCCGGAAGCTTGCGCGCTTCCGTCTCGGCCCACTTCCACAGCTCCGCGTCGGTGAGCTTCATGTCCATCGGGATGCGCACCGGCTGCTGCACGTACCACGGCGTGTCGACGAACAGCTCGATGCGGTTGCCCTCGGGATCGCGGAAGTACAGCGACAGCGCGTTGCCGTGCGACACCGGCGAGAGCTCCTTGACCCCTTCCTTCTCCAGGCGCCGGTGCATCTCGCGCAGGCCGGCGAAGTCCGCCATGCGGAACGAGATCTGGTTGATCGGGCTGAAGCCGCCGCCCTCGGGCCGGCCGGTGGCCAGGATGATCTGGTGGTGCTCCTTCGGGTCGCGGCTGAGGAACACGATCTTGATCGAACCCAAATTTCCCCGATCGGTGACGGCAAACCCCATCACGCGTGTGTAAAAATCCTCCATCCGCGCCGCGTCGGTCACGTACAGGCCCATGTGGCTGAAGGCAAAAGGCGGAACTTCGGGCGCCACTTCACTCATGAACCGCATCCTAATCCTTCTCGCCGGGCTCGGCGCCGCGGCCTGCGCTTCGTTCGGCGATTCGCGCGCGCCGATCGCGACCGAGCTCTTGCCCGCTCCGCGGCCCTCGTCGCTGCGCACGCTCGTCATCGTGCTGCCGGGCCGCAACGACGGCGGCCGGGGCGAGAACGAGCGCGGCATGGCGAAGGCGATCCACGAGGCCTGGCCCGGCGCCGACGTGCTCCTCGCGAGCGCGACGTACGTCTACTACCGGGACGGGAAAGTGGTCGAGCGCCTGCACGAGGACGTCGTCGAGCCCGCGCTGCGCGCCGGCTACCGCCGCGTCTGGCTGGCGGGGGCTTCGATGGGTGGCATGGGCGCGATGCTCTATGAGCGCGCGCATCCGGGGACCGTCACCGGGGTAGTTCTGTTCGCGCCCTTCCTCGGCGACAAGCCGCTGCTCGAGGAGATCCGCCGCGCGGGTGGCGTGCGCCAATGGGACCCGGGCCCGCTACCGGCCGAGGTCGATGCCCACAACTATCAACGGCAAATCTGGAAGCACATTCGTGAACATTCCGCGCTTGCCAGCCGCGTATGGCTCGCCTGCGGCAGCGACGACTACCTGCTGAGCGGCGCACGCCTTCTGGCCACCACGCTGCCGGAGGACCGCTACGTCGAAATGCCCGGCAGCCACGACTGGCGCACGTGGAGCCGCATCGGCAAAACCGTTTTTTCTCAGATCCGCACCCTGGAGCCCGACACCCTATGAAACTCGCGACATTCAAGACCGCGCAAGGCGAAAGCTACGGCGCGGTGACCGGCAAAGGCATCGTCGATTTGCGGCGCTTTCTGGGCAACCAGTATCCCGACCTCAAGGCCCTCATCGCCGCCAACGCGGTCGATCAGGCGAAGAAACATCTCAACGAGACCCCGGACTACAAGACCTCGGACATCACCTGGCTGCCGGTGATTCCCAATCCGGACAAGATCGTCTGCGTCGGACTCAACTACCAGGAGCACGTGGTCGAGACCGGCCGCGACAACACCGAGCAGCCGGCGATCTTCCTGCGCCTCGCCGAATCGCAGGTCGGCCACCTGCAGCCGATCGTGCGCCCGCGCGAGTCCACCCACATGGATTTCGAGGCCGAGATCGCGGTCATTATCGGAAAAACTGGGAGAAGAATCAGTCAAGAAAAAGCATGGGGCCACATCGCCGGCTACAGCTGCTACAACGACGGCTCGGTGCGCGACTGGCAGCGCCACACCATCCAGTGGACCGCGGGCAAGAACTTCGCTCGCACCGGCGGCTTCGGCCCGTGGATGGTCACCGCCGACGAGATTCCGCCGAACACCAAGATGACGCTTTCCTGCCGGCTGAACGGCGAGCGCATGCAGCACGCCACCACCGAGCAGATGATTTTCAAGATTCCCAAGATCATCGAGTACGTCTCGACCTGGACCACGCTGGTGCCGGGCGATGTGCTGGTCACCGGCACGCCCGGCGGGGTGGGCGCGCGGCGCACCCCACCGATCTGGATGAAGCCCGGCGACAAGGTCGAGATCGAGATCGACAGGGTCGGCGTGCTCGAGAACTCGATCGCGGACGGATGACCATGAAGTGGCTGTTGATCCTCGCCGCCTTGTGGACGGAAATCGCTTCCGCCCAGGCCTATCCCTCGAAGCCGGTGCGCTTCATCGTCAGCTTCCCGCCCGGCGGCAGCGCCGGCCTCATCGCGCGCGCGATCGCGCCGCGCATGAGCGAGAAGCTCGGGCAGCCGGTGGTGGTCGAGAACCGGGCGGGCGCGGGCGGGATGATCGGCGTCGACGCGGTGGCGAAGGCGCCGGCCGACGGCTACACCATCGCGCTCGCCGCGGCGGGCGCGCTCTCGTCGAACATTCACCTCTACCCCTCGATGCCCTACCAGCCGGAGAAGGACCTGGCGCCGATCTCGATGCTGGCGATGATTCCGTTCTTCCTGGTGGCGCACCCGTCCCAGCCCGCTTCCCTGAAGGAACTCATCCAGACCGCGAAAGCAAAACCACTGTCCTATGGCCACGGCGGACAGGGCTCCACCATGCACCTCGCGGGCGAGCTGCTGAACATGCTGGCGCAGGTGAAGATCCAGGCGGTGCCCTACAAGGGCAGCGGCCCGGTGTCCGCCGACGTGCTCGGCGGCCAGGTGCCGCTCGGTGTGGTCGACGTGCCTTCCGCCATCGCCCACGTGAAGTCGGGCAAGCTGCGCGCGCTCGCGGTGACGACGAAGCGCCGCGTCAGCGCCGCGCCCGACGTGCCGACCTTCGAGGAGGCGGGCCTGCCGGGCTACGAGGCGATCGGATGGTTCGGCGCGGTCGCGCCGGCCGGCACGCCGCGCGAAGTGATCCAGAAGCTGAACCGCGAGATCCGTGCCGCGCTTTCCGCGCCGGAGGTCAGCGAGCGTGCGCTCGCCGCGGGCGCCGAGCCGTTTCCCACTTCGCCCGAGGAATTCGCAGGCATCATCCGCGACGAAACGAAGAAATGGGGAGAAGTGGTGAGAACCGCGGGGATCAAGCTCCAATGACGATGCGCACCCTTCTGCTCCTCGTCGTCCTCTTCGCGGGCAATGCGTTCGCGCAGTCATACCCCGAGCGTCCCGTGCGCCTGATCGTCGGCTTTCCGCCCGGCGGCAGCTCCGACACGGTCGCGCGCGTGGTTGGGCAGTCCCTGTCGCCGCTGCTCGGCCAGCCGGTCGTGGTGGAAAACAAGCCCGGCGCGGGCGGCGTGATCGGCTCGGACCTCGTGGCCAAGGCCGCGCCCGACGGCCACACCCTGCTCCTCGCCACCGCCGGTCATTCCACCGCGGCGGCGATGATGGCCAAGCTGCCGTTCGACGCGGTGCGCGACTTCGCGTGGATCACCACGGTGACCACGTACCCGTTCGTGATCGCCACCGCTGCCGAGTCGCCGATCCGCAGCCTGGACGACATGATCGCGCGCGCGAAGGCCGCTCCCGGCAAGCTGAGCTACTCGTCGGCCGGCGTCGGCACCAGCCATCATCTGCTCGGCGAGTGGCTCGCCGCGGAAGCGGGCATCGAGATGCTGCACGTGCCGTTCAAGGGCGGCACCTCGCCGGTCACCGAAGTCGTCGCCGGCCGCGTGGATGTGATGTTCGAGACCATGACCCTCGTGCTGCCGCACATCAAGTCCGGCAGGCTGCGCGCGCTCGCCGTCACTTCGCCCGAGCCCAAGGACTACCTGCCGAACGTACCGCCGGTGGCGAAGACCGTGCCGGGCGTCGTGTTCCAGTCCTGGCTGGGCATCGCCGCCCCCGCCGGCACGCCGCCCGCGATCGTCGACCGCCTCAACCGCGAGCTACGCAAGGTACTCGACGAACCCGAAGTGCAGAAGCGCCTCGCCGCGCTCGGCGGCGGCTCCGCGCCCACCACCCCCGACCTGATGCGCTCGCAGGTGCAAACCGAGGTCGAGCGCTGGAAGAAGCTGGTCGAGTCGCGAAAGATCGAACGACAGTAATTCGGGGTCAGCTCACCCTGACCCCGAATTAGTCGACGCATACCCGCCCGACGATCTTCCCTCCGTCGACGTGGGTGAAGCAGCCGAACGTCGTTTTCACCGCAGTGCATTCACCCGTCGCCTCCGCCCCAAGGCGTGGCGCACTGCTGGTCACGCAAAGGTGCTCGCAATCCGAGCGATGGCGGCATGGCTTGCCGGCATCTTTCGTGCGCGCGGCGCAACTGTAGATGCCGCACAGGTGCGCATGCACGCCGAAGCGCGACCACTGGCCGCCGGCGGCGCGGCATTCGGCTTCCTTGGCTTTCTGCTGTTCGATGTTTACCGGAGGACAGTCCTGGCCAAACGCCGCGCTCACCCAGAACAAACAGCCGAATAAAAGCGTTCTCAATAGCGCGGCGCCGCGGCGCGTTCGATCATGACGTTGACCAGCAGAGTCTTGGGGCCACCCGAAGCGCGCTGTAACGCCACTTTCAATTCCGGAACTGAAAAAACGTCCGAGCCATGCGCGCCAAGCGCCTCGGCAACGGCTCCGTATCGCGTGGGCAGGAGATCGAGGCCATGCGCGCGGGCCGCGCCATACGCGCGCAGCTGGATCTGGTGCTCGGCGTTCCAGCACGCGTCGTTGCCGACGACCGCGACATACCCAAGGCCATAGCGAACTGCGGTATCGATCTCGGAAAGATGGAAGCCGAGCGTGCCGTCGCCGAGCAGCGCAACCACCGTCGCGTCCGGCAGCGCGAGCTTGGCCGCTGCCGCGAATGGCAGAGCCGAGCCGATGGACCCTGCCACGCCGTTGATGACGCGGCGCGGCGCGTGTAGGCAAGCCTGCGCCCACTGGCCGAACTCGCCGCCGTCGGCGACGAGAACCGCACCCGGCGCGTCCAGAAGCTTCTGCACTTCGCGGCACACCTCGACCGGATGCAGCGGCGCGCCCGGCGCGGAGCGGATGGACGCCCATTCCGCAGGGCGGTAGCGCAACGCGGCGTCCACCTGTTCGAACCACGCGCGCTGCGAGGGAGCGGGCTCGGGCAACGCCTGGGCCGCCTCCGCTTTGAGGATCTGGCAATCCGGCGCGAACGCCTTGCCGAATTTCAGCGTGAAATCGAGCGGCTTGCCGAGCAGCAGCACTACATCGGCCTTCGCCAGGATTTCCGGCAGCTTGCCGAGGCTTGGATCGTTCACCCCGCGCGGGCTTTCCATGCCGATCACCGGCATGCCGCCCGTTCTCCGAATGCGCATCGCCGCCGGGCCGGCGATCACCAGTGGCCGCCTGGCCTGCGCAAGAGCCTCCGGGATTTTTCCCGTCGTGGGCGTCAGCACCTCCACTGGGGGAATCTGCGCATCGGTGCGGGCGTCCAGCACATCATTCGGCACGCTGAGATGCACCGGCCCGTTGCGCGCCTCGCGCAGCGCGCGCGCCAGGTCCGCGCCCAGCGTATCGGCCGACTGCGCGGTCCACGAAGCAACGGTGAGCGGCGCGGCGAGACTGGACTGCGGCATCTCCTGGAACGCGCCTTTGCCGAGCTCGTCCAGCGGCGCATGGCCGGGGATGAGCACCATCGGCGATTGCGCGGCGAGCGCGGTGTAGAGGGCACCAAGCGCGTTGGCGTGGCCCGGACCGCCGGGGACGAGCGCGATGCCGGGCTCGCCGGTGAGCCGGCCCCAGGCGTCGGCCATGTGCACCGCCGCCGCCTCGTGCCGTACGTGGATGAGCGAGAGCTTCGCGTCGAGCGCGGCATCGAACACCGACATCACGTGGTTGCCCGACAGCGTGAACACATTGCGTACGCCCGAGGCGACGAGGATGCGCACTAGCAGGTCGGCGCCGCGCAGGCTCATGACTGCAGCATATAGAATCTGCGCGTGAACAAGCTAGCCGGGTCGGTCTATGAGCAGCTCAAGTCCGACATCTTCGAATTCCGCCTGCTGCCCGGCACACGGTTCTCCGAAAACGACGTTGCCCGCCGCGCGCGCGTATCGCGCACGCCGGTGCGCGAGGCGCTATTTCGCCTGGAGCGCGAGGGCTATCTGGAGGTGCACGCCAAGAGCGGCTGGAGCGTGCGGGCGCTGGATTTCGCGGCGCTGGACCACCTTTACGACGTCCGCCTGATCCTGGAGTGCGAGGCGGTGCGCAAGCTGAGCGCCGGCAATCCGCGCGTCTCGCTCGCCGGGCTGGAGAAGATCTGGCTGGTCGCGCCGCGGCAACGGCTGACCGACGGCGCGCGGGTGGCGCGGCTCGACGAGGAGTTCCACGGCAAGCTGGTCGCGGCCGCCGGCAATCCGGAGCTCGCCCGCCTGCACCAGACGATCACCGAGCGCATCCGCATCGTGCGCCGGCTGGACTTCACGCACCCCGAGCGCGTGGTCTACACCTACATCGAGCACGGCCAGATTTTGCGCGCCATCCTCGCGCGCAAGCCGGCGAAGGCCATCGCGCTGCTGCGCGAACACATCGAGCAGAGCAAGTCCGAGGTGCGCAAGATCAGCCTGCACCGGCTGCACCTCGCGCACCTGGATTCAAAGACTACCTAGTCAGCGCTCTTCCTTGGGCCAGCCCAGGTTGAGAAGCATCGCCAGCAGGATGCCCATCACGATGCCGTCGGTCACGAGGATGCGCAGCGCCGGCGGCACCACCTCGAAGGCGCCCGGCGGCGCGGCCTGGATGCCCAGTCCCACGGCGAGCGAGGCCGCGACGATCACCGCGTCGCGCCGCGAGGTCAGGTTGCGGCCGATGATGTCGATGCCGACCGACGCCACCATGCCGAACATGAAGAGCAGCACCCCGCCCAGCACGGCATTCGGCATCAGCGCGATGATCGCGCCGACCTTGGGCACCAGCGCCATGACGATCAGGAAGGCGCCGCCGAAAGCGACCACGAAGCGGCTGCCGACCCCGGTCAGGGAAATCACGCCGATGTTCTGCGAGTAGGAGGTGAGCGCCATGCCGCCGAACAGCGCCGACAGGCTCGAGCCGATGCCGTCGTTGGCCACCGCGCCGCGGATGCGCCAGCCCTCCTGCGGCACGCCGACGATGCGCGATACGGCGAGCGTATGGCCGGTGGTCTCGACCGCGGTGGCGAAGAAGCACACCACCACCGTGATCACCGCGATCATGCCGGGCCATTCCAGGCCGCCGTAGGGGAACACCTTCGGCAGCGTCAGCCAGTCGGCCTTGGCCACCGTGCCCATGTCGATCAGGCCGAACATCGCCGCGACGACATAGCCGATCACCATGGTGATGAACAGCGACAGCGCGCGCACGAAGCCGGTCGAGAAGCGCGTGATGACCAGGATCAGCACGACCATCAGCGTGGCGAGGCCGATGGTCAGCGGCTTGGCGAACGCCGGGGTGCCGAACCCGGTGGCGACGTTGATGCCGATCTTCATCAGGCCGGTGCCGATCAGCAGGATGGTGGTGCCGGTGACGATCGGCGGAAAGAAGCGGTGCAGCTTGCCGATCAGCGGGCTCCAGGCGAACTGCACCAGGCCACCGATGATGAGCGCGGTCATCGCCGCCGCCAGGCTGATCTCCTTCGAGATGGCGACGATCGGCCCGATGAAGATGTAGAACACGCCCATCACGATCGGCAGCCGCGGCCCGATGAACCCCATGCCGAGGGCCGAGATCATGGTGGCGATGCCGCAGCCGATCATGGTGCCGCTCAGCATGGCGATGCGCGTCTCCTCCGGCAGATTGAGCAGCCGCGCCACGATCAGCGGGCCGCCGACCATGGCGGTGAACATCACCAGCACGTGCTGGATGCCGAAGAGCGAGGTCTTGAGCGGCCCCGGGTAGTCGTTGAGCTCGAGGTCAAGCTTGGCGAAACCGCGGTCGCTTCCGTGCACTGCCGATGCCTGGTCATTCGCAGGAACTGCGCTCATGCTTTTCCCCCCTCTATGAACTGTCGCCAGCCTCCCAGGCTGGTAATGTCCCGCGCCCCCCTGGTGGCGTGGGTCTCGCAAAGAAAGCCCTTCACCTGCTTCCCGTCCTCGAGCGTCACGGTGCCGATGCCGAGCGGCGCCGGGATGCCTTCGACGAAGCTGCCGAACGCGCCGGAGGGCACTTCCCAGACCTCGACGTCGATCGCGCCCCCGGCATCCGCGCGCACCATCCCCGGCCGCGGCGGCGCGAACTCGGTAAGTGCGTAGAGCCGGTACTGCGGCGCCGTGCGGCACTTGCGCGCGAGGCGCGCGCCGCGCTCGACGAGCTGGCCGTTGAGCGGCAGCCCCGACATGTGGGCGCCGCACACGGCGACGCGAATCAGATTTTTATCTTCCCAATCCTGCGCGGGTTGGACACGCGGAAAAGGCAGGCCCGTCGCCCCTACCGTCTTCACCATGGCTCTCTGCGCGATCTCGCCCAGCTCGCAGAGCGCATCGTCGGTGAACGCCGGCGCCGCGAGCGTGACGCCGAACGGCAATCCGTCGCGCTGGAAGCCCGCCGGCACCGCGATCGCCGCGAGGTCGAGCAGGTTCATGAAGTTGGTGTAGTAGCCGAGGTTGCTGTTGAGCTGCACCGGGTCGGCCTCGACCTGGGTGATGCGGTAGATGGTGCCCGCGGTCGGCGTCAGCAGGAGGTCGATGTCCTTCCACACCGCCGCGGTCGCGCGGCGCAGCTCCTGCAGGCGGTGGTACGCGGCGAAGGCGTCGATCGCGCTGTGGCGCGTGGCGCCGCCGATGATGGTGCGCGTCACCGGATGCAGCGCCTCGGGCGCGCGCTCGAAGAACTCGCGGATCGCGACGTAGCGCTCGGCGACCCATGGCCCCTCGTAGAGCAGGCGCGCGGTCTCGAGGAACGGGGCGAAGTCGATGCGCTGTTCCTCGGCTCCCAGCTCTTTGATTTTTCTGATGAACGAGTCGAAGAGCCCTGGTGTCTCCCGGTTGCCGAAGAACTTGAGCTGGTCTTCGCGCGGCACGCCAACCCGGCAGCCCGCGAAGCTGCGCGGCATGGCGCGCGCCGGCGGCGCCGCCGGGCGCGAGAACGCATCGCGCGCGTCGAAACCACGGGCTGCTTGCAGCACCTGCGCGGCGTCGGCGGCGGTCAGCGCGAAGATGGAGACGCAATCGAGCGAGCGGCATGCCGGCACCACGCCGCGGGTGCTGAGCAGGCCGCGCGACGGCTTGAGCCCGGCGAGATTGTTGAATGCCGCCGGCACGCGGCCCGAGCCGGCGGTGTCGGTGCCGAGGCTGAAGCTGACCAGCCCCGCGGCCACCGCGACCGCCGAGCCGGAGCTCGAGCCCCCGGGCACATACTGCGGGTCGAAGGTGTTGCCCGGAACACCGTAGGGCGAACGCACGCCGACCAGGCCGGCGGCGAACTGGTCGAGGTTGGTCTTGCCGACCAGGATCGCGCCCGCGGCGAGCAGCCGGCCGACAACGAAGGCATTCTCCTTGGCAACATACGAGAACTCCGGGCAAGCCGCGGTGGTCGGATGGGCGGCCGCGTCGATGTTGTCCTTGATCGCGAACGGGATCCCGTAGAGCGGCAGGTCCTGAGGACGGCGGCGCTCGAGCTCGGCGGCGCGCGCCTCCAGCTCCCGCGCCGGCAGCCGGTGGATCCAGACGCCGTCTTCGCCGCGCCGCGCGCTGCGCTCGAGGATCCCGGCTACCGTCTGCGCCGGCCGCAGCGATCCCGCGGCGTAGCGCGCTCCCAGGGTGGCAAGATCGAGGGGGTCGTTCGCTTGCAGCACCGCGGAAGCATACTCTAGTATACAAGCCTGTGTACATGCACAAGGTGGTCGCCAACCTGTACCGCGACTCGGTGTCGCTGATGCAGCTCTCGGCCGCGCTCGCGAAGATGGCCGGCGTCGAGCAGGCCTCCGCGATCATGGCGACCCCGGCCAACCTCGAGCTGCTGCGCGAAGCCGGATTGATGGACGGCAAGCTTGCCGCCAGCCCCAACGACCTGCTGGTCGCGGTGCGCGGCAAGTCGGCCGCGCCGCTGGAAGCGGCGATCGCCGCGGCGGTGGCGGCGCTGGACAAGCCGCCCGAGCGGGCTGCCGGCGGCGCTCCGGGACTGCAGCCGCCGCGCAGCCAGCAGATGGGACTCGCGCAGGCGCCGCAGGCGAACCTGGCGCTGATCTCGGTGCCCGGCGAATACGCCGCGGCCGAAGCGATGAAGGCGCTGCGCCTCGGGCTCAACGTGATGCTGTTCAGCGATAACGTTTCGCTCGCCGACGAAATTTCCCTGAAGAAGTACGCGCGCGAGCGCAACCTCCTCGTCATGGGGCCCGATTGCGGCACCGCGATCATCGACGGCATTCCGCTGGGCTTCGCCAACGCGGTGCGGCGCGGCGCCATCGGCGTGGTCGGCGCTTCGGGCACCGGCACGCAGCAGGTGACCAGCCTGGTGCACCGGCTGGGCGCCGGCATCTCGCACGCCATCGGCACCGGCGGCCATGACCTGCACCGCGACGTCGGCGGCATCACCATGCTGCAGGGCCTGGAGCGCCTCTCGCGCGACAAAGAGACCAAGGCGATCGTGCTGATCTCGAAGCCGCCCGCGCCCGAAGTGGCGGAGGCGGTGCTCGACGCGGCACGGCGCGCCGGCAAGCCGGTGGTGATCAACTTCGTCGGCTCCTCTTTGCAGTTGAAGGACAAGAATCTTTTTGCCGTAAAAACCCTGGAGGAAGCGGCGCAGGCGGCCGTTGCGCTCGCGGCCGGCAAGCGCCCTCCGCGCGCTTCTATCTCTGCGTCGAAGATTCCCAAGGTGAAATTCAAAAAAGGCCAGAAGTTCATCCGCGGCCTCTACAGCGGCGGCACCTTCTGCTACGAAGCCACTGCCCTCCTCGGCAATGCCTGGACCAACACGCCCATCGATCCCGCGAGGAAGCTGGCGGATCCCTGGAAGTCGAAGGAGCACACGCTGGTCGACCTCGGCGACGACGTCTTCACCCGGGGCCGGCCGCACCCAATGATCGATCATCGCCTGCGCAACGAGCGCCTGCTCGAGGAGGCGGCGGACCCGACGGTGGCGGTGATCCTGCTGGATGTGGTGCTCGGCTACGGCTCGCACCCGGACCCGGCGGCCGAGATGCTTCCCGCTCTGCGCAAGGCGCGCAAGCGCCCGATCGCGCTCGTCGCGTCGGTCTGCGGCACCGACGAGGACCCGCAGGGCCTGGCGCGGCAGGAAGCGGCGCTGCGCGAGGCGGGCGTGCTCCTGGCGGACAGCAACGCGCGGGCGGTGATGCTGGCTTCAGCACTGGTCAGGAACACATGAATTCCCTGTTCGGCCAGCCGCTCTCGGTCCTCAATGTCGGCCTGGCTTCGTTCGCCGACGCCATCGCGCAGCGCGGCGGCGCCGCGACGACGCTGACCTGGTCGCCGCCGGCCAACGGCGACGCGAAGGTCGGGGCCGCGCTCGCCCGGCTGGTCAACCATCCGAAAGTGGAGGCAGCGAATGCCCGGGCGGCGGAGCGCTACCTCGCCGCGCAGCCGAAGATCGCGGGCATCGGCGTGGCGCGCGAAGCGCTGCCCGGCATGGGCGAGCGCATGATCCTGCACGCCGGGCCGCCGATCGCCTGGGAGCGCATGTGCGGCCCGATGAAAGGCGCCATTGTCGGCGCCATCCTCTACGAAGGCTGGGCAACCGACGCCGGCCGGGCCGAGGCGCTGGCGCGCTCCGGCGAGATCGCCTTCGCCCCCTGCCACCACCACGCCGCGGTCGGGCCGATGGCCGGCATCATCAGCCCGTCGATGCCGGTGTGGATGGTGGAGGACCCGGTGCACGGCAACCGCACCTACAGCAACCTGAACGAGGGGCTGGGCAAGGTGCTGCGCTTCGGCGCCAACGGCGCCGAGGTCATCGAGCGCCTGAAGTGGATGGAGAAGACGCTGGCGCCGACCCTGCAAGCTGGTCTCAATGTCCTGAAAGACCTGGACATCAAACCGCTCATGGCCCAAGCGCTGCACATGGGCGACGAGGTGCACAACCGCAACGTCGCCGCCTCGTCGCTGCTCATCAAGCGCCTGGTGCCGGCGCTGCTCAAGTCGGGCGCGCCACCCGCCGATATCGCCGCGACCATCGAGTTCATCGGCGGCAACGACCATTTCTTCCTCAACATCTCGATGGCCGCGTGCAAGGCGATGCTCGACGCGGCGCAGGGCGTTCCGGGCAGCAGCATGCTGACGGTGATGGCGCGCAATGGCGTAGAGTTCGGCATCCGCTTGAGCGGCCTGGGCAATCGCTGGTTCACGGCCCCGGCGCCGGTCGTCAACGGCCTGTATTTCCCCAATCAATCGATCAAGAATGCCGCTCCGGATCTCGGCGACAGCGCGATCACGGAGACCGCCGGGGTCGGCGGCTTCGCCATGGCCGCGGCGCCGGCCATCGTCAAGTTCGTCGGCGGCTCGTCGCAGGACGCGCTCGCCAATACGCTCGCCATGACGCACATCACGCTCAGGCGGAACGGCGCGTTCACGCTGCCGGCCCTGGACTTCGCCGGCACGCCGGCGTGCATCGACGCGCGCCGAGTGGTCGACACCGGCATCCTGCCGGTGATCAACACCGGCATCGCGCACAAGGACGCCGGCGTCGGGCAGATCGGCGCCGGGGTGACGCACGCGCCGCTCGCCTGCTTCACGCAGGCGCTGCTGGCCCTTTCCGCCTCCCCCGAGCTGCAATGAAAAGCATGGGTCTCGCCGTCCTCGCGATCGGCGGCAATGCCCTCATCCGCGACCGCGCGCACGAATCGATCCCCGACCAGTACGAGATGGTGTGCGGCCTGGCGGAGGAGGTCGCCGGCATGCTCGAAGGCGGCTGGAACATCGTCATCACGCACGGCAACGGCCCGCAGGTCGGCTTCATCCTGCGCCGCTCCGAAATCTCGATCGCCGAGGTGCCGCCGGTGCCGATGGATTACGCCGGCGCCGACATCCAGGGCGCGGTCGGGTACATGTTTGTCAAAGCGCTGCACAACGCCTTCCGCCGCCGCCACCTGCGGCGCGAGGCAATCGCGGTGGTGACCCAGACCGTGGTCGACCGCAACGACCCTGCGTTCGCCAATCCGCTCAAGCCGATCGGCTCGCACATGGAAGAAGCCCGCGCCAAGAGCCTTGCCGCCAAGTACCGCTGGACCGTGCGCGAAGATGCGGGCCGCGGCTGGCGGCGCGTCGTGCCCTCGCCGAAGCCGCAGGCCATCGTCGAGACCGGCGTGATCCGCAGCCTGACGCGAGCAGGCTACATCGTCGTCGCCTGCGGCGGCGGTGGCATCCCGGTAATCGAGGACGAGCAGGGCAACCTGCAGGGCGTCGAAGCCGTGATCGACAAGGACCTGGCCTCCAGCCTGCTCGCCCGCAGCCTGGAAGCCGATGCGCTGGTGTTGCCCACCGGTGTCGAGAAGGTGGCGCTCGACTTCAACAAGCCGACGCAGCGCTGGCTCGACCGCATGACGGTCGCCGAGGCGCAGCGCCACCAGGCCGAGGACCAGTTCGACAAGGGCAGCATGGGCCCGAAGGTGGCGGCGCTGATCGACTTCGTCGGCGGCGGCGGCCGCCTCGGGCTGATCACCAATCCGCCGAACGTCGCGCGCGCCCTGCGCGGCGAGACCGGCACGCGTGTGGTGGCGAACTAGCCGGGCGCGCGCTCCGTCACTGCGTCCGGTCGTGGACCAGGACGCCCTTCAGGTAGCTCTCGAGCACTTCGCGCATCTTCTCGCTCGGCTGGGTGCCGGTGAGCGAGACGTGGATGTCGATCCAGGTTCCAGCCTGCAGCCAGTGCGCGCGGAGGTGCGAGTTGATTCCCAGCGGGGTCGACTGGTCGTAGAAAACCGCATCCCATTCCCCGATCTTCCTGAACACCGGGTCGATGGGCAGCGGCAGGCCGCTCTGCTGCCAGGCGCGCGTCTCGCTTGCCCAGAACTCCTGCATCCCCTTGAACTTCGGCGCCGGCTCGAACCAGCCCGACACGTTGAACAGCCGGTCGCGAAAATAGAAGTAGCGCGGGTGATCCGTGGCGCCGCCGGTGCGCGGGCCGCGGGCCATCTGCCGGGTGCGGGGAAGATCCATGTAGATGCGGCTGCTTGGGACCCAGAGCTCGTAGCCCCGCTGGCGCTCGATGACGCGAAGCGCATCGTCGCCCTGCGGCCCGCCGTCGCCCGCGGATTGCCTCGAGTAGGTCGCGCGCGCGAGCATGTCGAGCGCCTGCTGGCGCTCCGGCGCGGCGGCATCCTGCTGCCGCACGGTGAACGTGCTCATGCCGACGCTGGTCGCCAGCATTCCCTGCGTCAGGTGCTTGAACGCGGGCGCGCCGGCGGGCGCCGCGGTGCGGTCGGTGAGGGAGAAGTAGTACCCCGTGCCGTCCTTTCCCTTGAGCTCGACCAGCGGCACGTCGGATTCGACCGCTTGCGCCAGCAGTTCCTTCTTCATCGTTTCCACGCGCTGCCGGACGAACTCCCGCGTGACCTTCTCCCGCTGCTCCTTGTTGAGCCAGTTCGAGCTCACCTGCACGCTGAAGGCGTCGCCGGTTCCCGGGCCCATGCGCAGGTACAGGGAGATCGCGCCGGGCTGCTGCTGCAGGCGCCATTCGTCGGGAACCTCGAGCTCCATGGCGCCGAGGCCGGGAACCGAGTATTGCCCCGCGCCGGCCGCGCCGCTGATGGCAAGGCCCGCCAGCAACAGCTTAAGTCTCATGAACGCCTCCTTATAGCTTCAGCTCGCGCAGCGCGTGCTCGCGCAGCTTGTGCTTCTGCACCTTGCCGCTCGCGGTCATGCCGATCGCTTCGAAATTTTCGACGATTTTCACGTAGCGCGGGACCCTGAAGTTGGCGCACCGGGCCTTGCACCAATCGATTAGCTCCTGTTCACCCGCATTTTTTCCGGATTTGAGAGTCACGTAGCCGCATCCCACTTCGCCCAGCCTCGAATCCGGCACACCGACCACCTGTGCCGTCTGCACCGCCGGATGCGCAAGCAGCACCTCCTCCACCTCGGCCGGCGCGACGTTCTCGCCGCCGACGCGGAATACATCCTTCAGCCGGCCAGTCATGCGCAGCCGGCCGTCGGGCGTCAGGCTGCCGAGATCGCCAGTGCGCAGCCAGCCGTCGGCAGTGAACGCCTTCGCGGTGGCCTCCGGGTTGTTGCAGTAGCCGCGCATGATGCTCCAGCCGCGGACTTGAATTTCGTTTTCAGGTGAAATGCGAATTTCGATCCCGGGATGGGGTAGAGCCAATCCTTGCACCCGCAATTCTTCGGGGTCGCGCCAGTCGCTCATTACCACGTTGGGCGAAGCCTCCGACAGGCCGTAGGCGGCGCAGATCGTCTTGCAGCCCATGCGGTCGATGATCGCGCGCATCGTCTCCGGGCCGGCGGCGGACCAGCCGCCGCGCAGGCTCAATTTGCGCTTGGGAAAATCGGCATGGCCCATCAGCATCTGGAACAGCGTGTCGTTCCCCGAGATGAGCGTGCAGCGCTCGCGCTCCATCATCTCCAGCGCGGCGCCGGCCTCGAACGTCGGCAGCGTCACCAGACAGGCACCGAACACGAGCGACATCAGCGCCGACAGCGTCGTGCCGGCGACGTGGAAGAACGGCCGGCAATTGAAGTAGCGATCCTCCGCTCGCACGCCGACGCGCGTCCCCGCCGCCCACGCGTTGCGCAGCATGTTGTCGTGCGTGAGCATCGCGCCCTTGGGATAGGCAGTGGTGCCGGACGTGAACTGGATCAGCAGGATGTCACTCGGGGAAACGGGCTGCGCCTCGTACGTCCCACGCGGAACATCCTCCAGTTCAACTGCATTCCCGAAGCCCGTTTCGCGCACCATGGCGCCGAAATCGATATTCAGGAAACGCTCGGCGTAGATCAGCAACTTGCAGTCCGCCTGCTTCAGGCAGAAGGCGATCTCCGCGGTCTTGAAGCGCGTGTTCACCGGCACGGTCACCGCTCCGATCAGCGCCGCGCCGTAGAACAGCGACAGCCAGTGCTCGTCGTTCCCCATCAGGATGCCGACGTGGTCGCCCTTGCGGATGCCGAGCGCCTGCAGCGAGCCGGCGGCGCTTTTCGCCCTTTCAAAGAGCTGCCGGTACGTGAACCGCCCGGTGTGCGTAACCAGCGCCTCCGCGTCTGGAACGCGGCTCTCGAGCACCTGCCCCAATGTCTGCGCCTGCCAGCTCACGTCTTTCCCATCCACTGTCCGGCGGCGAGCTGCTCCTCGATCGCCTCGAGCTCGGCTTCCAGGGCGCCTTTGGGGTCAAGCTCGATGCCGCGGTCGATGGTGCGCTTGGCGAGCTTCAAAGTCAGCGGCGACGCCTTGAGGATCGCTTCGCCAATGAGGGTTGCTTCCTTGTGCAGGTCTTCCACTACCCGGGCGACGAAGCCGGCCGTTCGCGCTTCCTCGGCGGTCATTGCCCGGCCGGTGAACATCAGGTCCTTCGCCAGGCGTTTGCCGAGGATGCGCGGCAGGCGCTGCGTGGCGCCGATCGTGCCGCGCTGCGCCTCGGGCGTGCGAAACGCCGCGCTCGGCGTGGCGACGATGAAATCGCACGCGGCCGCGATCTCGACACCCGAGCCGATCACCGCGCCGTGCACCAGCGCCACGCACGGCATGGCGAGCGATTCGATGGCGCGATAGGCCGCGAATGCACGCATGCGCCGCTCGCGGATCCACTCCTCGCTCTTGCCCTTGCGCTCGTTCAGATCCGCACCACCGCAGAACACCGGGCCGTTCCCGCGAATGAATACCAGCCTTAGCGATTCATCCCGCGAAATGCGTCCAATCGTCTCGATCAGCTCGTTGCACATCTCCAGGTTGAGCGCGTTGCGGACCTCCGGGCGATTGAGCGCAATCATTGCCACCCCGCCCTCGAGGATCTTGAGCTCGATCGTCATATCGCCTTGCTCGCGCGAAGCCTGGAAATCTGCTCGTGTGAAAAACCAAGCAGCTCGGTCAGCACCCGCTCGGTATGCTCGCCGAGCGCGGGCGGCTTGCCGATCTGCGGGTTGTCCCAGCCGAGGAACTTGTACGGGATGGCGAGCGCCTTGAATTCGCCGACCCCGGCGTAGTCGAAGCTGCCGATCAGCTTGCGCGCGCGCACGTGGGGATCGGCGAGGATCTCGGCCACATCGTTCACCGGGCCGACCGGAACGTCGACCTCGTCGAGCATGGAAAGCAGGTCGGGCCGCTGCAACCTGGAAATTCTCTCCGTGAGCATCGCCATGACCTCACCGCGCTTGTCCACACGAACGGCATTGTCGGAGTACGGCGCACCCCACGCCTCCAGTCCCAGGGCCTTGCACAGCGGCGCCCAGTGCTGGTCGCTGGCGGTGATGTGCGCGTACTTCCCGTCCTTGCAGCGGAACGTCGCCGAGGGCACGCGGCCGGGGTGCTCGGTGCCGAGCCTGGGCGGTATTTCATTCAAAGCAAAATATCTGGCCGCGGCGAGCGTCAACAGGGAAACTTGCCCGTCGAGCATGGAGAAGTCGACGTAGCTGCCTTTGCCGGTGCGCGCCCGGCCGGCGAGCGCGGCAAGGATGGCGATGGCGATCCACAGGCCGGAAGTCAGGTCGGCGACCGGCAGCCCCGGCTTCACCGGGCCGCCGCCCCGCTCGCCGGTAAGGCTCATGATGCCGCCCATCGCCTGGAACACCGTGTCGTAGCCCTTCTTCTCCGCGTAAGGGCCGTTCTGACCGAAGCCAGTGCACGAGACATAGATCAGGTCCGGCTTGAGGGAAGAGAGCGAGGAAAAATCCAGCCCATAGCGTGCGAGCGTGCCCACCGGGAAATTCTCCAGCACCACGTCCGCCTTCTGCGCGAGGCCACGGATCAGCTTCCGTCCATCGTCGGAGCGCAGGTTGACGGTGATCGATTCCTTCGAGCGGTTGCAGGCGAAGTAGTACGCGCTGTCGGCGGCGAGCTGCGGCTCGAAGCTGCGCGTCTCGTCGCCGCTTCCCGGCTGCTCGACCTTGATCACGCGCGCGCCGAGCTCGGCGAGGATCATCGAGGCGAACGGGCACGCCAGCACCCGCGACAGGTCGAGGATCGTCAGTCCCTCGAGGGGTTTCATGGGGCGTCTTTCCCTCGTCCGAGCTGGGCGAAGTTGCGCATGCGCTTGTTGGTGTCGCGCCCGCGTTCGAGCGCCGGCGCGAGCGCAAGGTCGGCCACTTCGTGGAACAGACGCTTGGTTTCGGCCATGGCGGGCCGTTTGACGGCGGCGAGTTTTTCGGCGAGCGAGATGGCTTCGTTGACCACTTGGGCGAGAGGCACGACCCGGTTGACCATGCCCAACTGCAACGCGCGCTGCGCGTCGACCGGCTCGGCGAGCGAGACCAGCTCGAACGCCGCCTTGCGTCCGACCTGGCGCACCAGGTACGCCATGACGATCGCGGCAACGATGCCGTGCTTCGCTTCGGGATAACCGAGCTTCGCGCCTTCAGCCATCACCGCCAGGTCGGCCGCGATCGCGAGGCCGGCCCCGCCGCCCATGGCGTGGCCGTTGATTGCGCTAACGATGGGTTTCGAGAGGCGGGGGAAAGCCAGGTGGAGCTGCATCGTCAGCTCGGCGCGATCCTCCGCCGCCAGGCCGGTGCCGAGCTCCTTGAACTCGGAGAGATCGGCGCCGGCGCAGAATCCCTGCCCCGCGCCGGTCAGCACGATGGCGCCCACCGACTCGTCCGTGTCGGCCGCGCGCAGCGCATCGAGCAGCCCCTTCGCGAGCTCGGCGTTGAGCGCGTTGCGCTTTTCCGGGCGATTCATCGTGAGGATGCGGACTGCGCCGCGGTTTTCGATCAGCAGGGTCATAGCGATGCGAGCCTCCGGCGTGCCTGCTCGAGCTCCTCGACCAGGCGTTTCATGATTTGGGCGGCCGGCAGGATGTCATCCACCAGCCCGGCACTCTGCCCGGCTTCCACCTTGCCCCACTCGACGTCGCCCTCCAGGGCGGCCTTCTTCAGGGATGAGGCTTTGAACAGCGCTTCGCGTTCTTCCGGCCGCGCGGCATCGAATTTCTGCGTGAAGGCATTCCTCAACTGCCGGATCGGCAACGAGGCCGGACCGACGAGGCAGGTGTCCTGGACGTCGGCGGCAAGCACCGCCTGCTTGTAATTCTCGTGCACGCTCGCCTCCGGCGTCGCGATGAAGCGCGTGCCGAGCTGCACCGCTTCGGCGCCGAGCGCGAGCAGCGCGGCGATGCCGGCGCCGTCGGCGACGCCGCCACTCGCCACCACCGGCAACTTGCTCGCGCGCACGACGCGGCGCACGAGGACAAGGGTGCTGACCTGCGAAGGCGGCGGGTGGCCGCCGGCCTCGGCGCCGTCCACCACCAGCCCGTCGACGCCGGCCGCTTCGGCTTTCTTCGCATGCTCGACCGAGGCGACGACATGCAGCCATTTGGTGCCGATGGCGCGAAAGCGCGGCAGCTGCTCGCGCGGCCCGCCCTGCGACGCCACCATCACGGGAATTCGATGCTCGTACGCAATATCGAGCAACTCCTTCGCGCGGGTGCCATTGAGCGGGATATTCACCCCGTATGGTTTTTTTGTATTCGAGCGAATATCTTCCAATGCGCGGCGGAAATCGGCCGGCCGCATCGGTCCGGCGCCGAGCACGCCCATGCCGCCGGCGTTGGACACCGCGATCACCAGCGGCGCGTTGGACGAAGCCCAGCTCATCGCGGCCTGGAAGATCGGATGCTCGATGCCGAGCAGCTCGGTGATGCGTGTTTTCATGCCTCACTTCTACTTTTTCTCCTGCTGGATCAGCTCGCGCGCCTGGCCGGCCAGCTTGGTAAGTGCACGTTCGAAAACGCTCTTCTCGTTGGCGGATAGGCAATCGCGAAGCGCGGCATCGCGCTCGGCCGCCGCGCCGATGAGCCCGGCGTACAGCCTGCGCCCACTCTTGCTCAGGCGCAGCTGCACGCCGCGGCCGTCTTCGTCGTTCGCGGCGCGCATGACCAGCTTGCGCTTGGTCAACCCGGACACCACGCGGCTCATCTGGCTCTTGTCGATGCCTGCGGCGCGCGCGAGGTCGCCGAGCGAGTGCGGCTCGTCGGCCGCGCCGAGCAGCGCGATGGTGCGCCATTCCCACAGGCTGACGCCGAACTCGCGCCGGTAGCGCAGCTCCGCGCCGCGCGAGAGCAGGTTCGCGACCATGTGCACCTGGTACGAGATCAGGTCCTTGATCTCAGTCATCGAAGAACGGTGTTTCTTCGCCGCCGCGCAGGCGGATGTCAAAGCGGTAGCGGTTGGGACCGTCCGGCTTGGCGATCAGCCGTTGTTTCGCTTTCACGACAGCAAGGACCGGATCAGTCGCGTCCTCGAAATACATCACCGTCTGCAGCTGCCGCATCAATCCGGAATAAAGGATGAGGAAGTTGACGTGGGGAGCGCGCCCGGGCGCCGCGCCGGGCCGGATGGTGCGGAAGCGATAGTTGCCCTGGGCGTCGGTCGCGGCGCGTCCCCAGCCGGAAAACGTCGGGTTGTCGAAGCGGCCGGCCGCATCCGCCTGCCAGATCTCGAGGATCGCGTTGTCGAGCGCCTTGCCGTCGAGCTCGGTCACCCGGCCGGTGATCTCGATGAGGTCACCCGATGCACCTTGGGCAAGATCGTTCGCGCCCTGCGCGAACTCGCGGGGAAAGAAGGGGCCGAGGGTCATCTCCGCCGTGGGAATGAGCCGGCTCATGGCAGAGCGGCGCTGCCTTTGCGCCCGCGCACCACCAGCGGGTGCTCGAAGATCATCTCGCTCGTCTTGGACGGCACCAGGCGCGCGATGCAGCGCTCGCGCGCGCCCGGATCGCGGATCGCGTTGAGGATGGCGTCGGCTTCGTTGAGCGGCTCGCCGGGGAAGAACATCTGCGTCACCAGGCGCGAGAGCCACACGCGTCCCCATACCGAAAGGTGCACGTGCGGCGGACGCCACCAGCCGCCGGTGTCGGGAACCGGGTAAGCGCCGGGCTTGATGGTGCGCAGCTCGATCAGGCCGGTGTCGCCGGCGACGAGGCGCGCGGCGCCGTAGAAGTTGGGATCGACCGGCGCGTCGTGCGTGTCGTTCGGATGGATGTACTTGCCGGCGGCGTTGCAGTGCCAGACCTCGACCACCGTGCCCGGCAGCGGCGCGCCGTCCTCGTCGAGCACGCGGATGCGCAGGCGCGCGAGCTGGCCGATGGCGCGCTTGTCGCCGTAGCCCGCGAGGTCGCCCGCCTTTCCTCCCCCGGCCGGCGGCAGCCGGCGCGCGAGCTGCCGAGGACCGGAGAGCTCCGCGGCGCCCAGCGGCCGGCGCACCAGCGGCTGCGACGGCCAGCGCCGGGCGGTCTGTGCGTAGCCAGCTTCCACGCCCTGCGCCTGGGTCAGCGGATCACGAGGCTCGATGCGGATCGCCATGGGTCGTTGACACGGTAATCGACGATAGTTGATGATGTCAACTATGACCGCCGTAGTTCTTTGCGAGTGCTTCGCGCGCGACGGCCTGCAGCACGAGCCGGCTTTCGTGCCGACCGCCACCAAGCGCGCGCTGATCGAGCGCTTCGCCGCGCTTGGCTTTCCGCGTGTGGAAGCGACCTCCTACTCCAATCCGAAGGTGGTTCCCCAGTTTGCCGACGCGTCGGAAGTATTGAAATCCGTTGAAAGAAAACCCGGCGTCTCTTACAAGGCCACCTGCGCCAACGTCAAAGCAGTCGAACGCGCCCTTGCCGATCTCGAGGCCGGCCACGGCGCCAACGAAATCAGCCTGCTGGTCTCGGCCACCGAGTCGCACACCCAGAAGAACCTGAACCGCACCCGCGCCGAGCAGTGGCAGAACATCGCCGCGATGGTCGACGCCGCGAAGGGGCGCTTCCGCATGGTGGGTACCGTGTCGGCAGCCTTCGGTTGTCCGTTCGAGGGCAAGGTGGATGCGGGCTCAGTGCTGTCCGATCTCGATCGTTTCCGTGAGCTCGGGGTGAATCATGTTGCGTTGGGTGACACCACCGGCATGGCCACGCCGCGAGCCGTCGCAAGGATGTTCGAGAAACTCCAAAAACCGCTGGTTCCTATCGCCCACTTCCACGACACGCGCGGCACCGGGCTGGTGAACTGCGTCGCGGCGTACGAAGCGGGCGTGCGCCACTTCGATTCCTCGTTCGGCGGCGTGGGCGGGCATCCGGCGAAAGTGAAATACGGCGGCGGCTTCACCGGCAATGTGTGCACCGAGGACCTGGTGAATCTGTTCGAGTCGATGGGCATTGACACCGGCATCGACGTCGGCGGGCTGCTCGCCACGGCGGAATTCTGCGAGCAGACGCTCGGGCGGGAACTGCATGGGCGGGTCACCCGCAGCGGACTGAACCCATTAATCTGAAATATGTCCACGTGTACTCGATGCGCCTGCAGACCGGGCAGGAGGCGCTGGTCGCTCGCGTGCTGACTATGGATGACAAAACCGGGTTCGGCTTCAGCTTCCGCCTGGACGCGGCCGAGGCGCGGCAGATGGCGGAATGGGATGCCGGAACCGGCATCGAGCGCCCGCGCTACGAGCCGGTGCTCGGTCACCCATGGGAGACGGCATTCGTCGCCGGGCAGCCGGTTCCCTGGGACTGCGAGCCGGGCTTTACTGCTTTGGAATTTTTGCCGCCTCCACCACCCGGGTCCAGCGCTTCGATTCGCTGACGAAGAACTCGCGCAACTGCTCGGGGGTGCTGGTGCGCGCCTCCACCCCGAGCTCGGCGAAGCGCTTCTGCACGTCCGGATCGGCGACCGCCTTGACGAGCTCCTGGCGCACGCGATCGACGGCGGCGCGCGAAGTCTTGGCCGGGGCCGCGAGGGCGTTCCACGACGCCACGTCGTAGCCGCCGACGCCGGCCTCGATCGCGGTCGGTACGTCGGGTAGACCGGGAAAGCGCTTGCCCGCCGTCATCGCGAGCGGGCGCAGCGCGCCGGCCTTGATGCTGGAGAGCAGCGGCGCGATGAAGTCGACGGCGAGGTCCACGTTGCCGTTGCGCGCGGCGATGATCACCTCGCCGGTGGTCTTGTGCGGCACCACCAGCGCATCGATGCCCGCAGTCGAGCGGAACAGCTCGCCGGCGAGATGCTGCGTGCCGCCGGGCGTGATGGTGCCGATGTTCATCTTGCCGGGATTGGCCTTCGCCATCGCGATCGCTTCCTGCAGCGTCTTCGCCTTCGAATCCGCGCCGGTGACGATCACCATGCTGAAGAACCCCACCGTCGAGATCATGGCGAAGTCGTTGACCGGGTCGTAGGGCAGCGACTTGAACAGCGCCTGGCTCACGGCGTTGCCGTTGGTGAGGAGGAGCAGCGTGTGGCCGTCGGGCTCGGCGCGCGCCACGGTTTCGGCGGCGCGGATGCCGCCGGCGCCCGGCATGTTCTCCACCACCACCTGCTGTCCGAGGCCCTCGCTCATCTTCGGCGCGATGGTGCGCGTGGTGATGTCGGCCACGCCGCCCGGGCCGAACGGCAGCACGATGCGCACCGGTTTGGAGGGATAGCCTTGGGCGAGCGCCCAGATAGGAACCCACAACGCAAGCCACAGCGCCAGAACGAAGATTCGCTTGAGCATGTTCTAGTCGATCCTGATTCCGGCCTGCTGGACGACCTTGCCCCAGCGCGCCATCTCGGTCTTGAGGATCTCGGCGAAGCGCGCGGACGAGCCGCCCGCCGGCTCGAGCCCGTCGGCCTCCAGGCTCTTCTTCATCTCGGGGCCTTTAACCACCTCGCCGATCTCGCGGTTCAGACGCTCGACGATGTCGCGCGGCAAGCCCTTCGGCCCGACCAGGCCGTGCCAGTTCGTCACCTCGTAGCCCGGATAGCCGGACTCCGCCACCGTCGGCAGATCGGGCGCCGCGGCGATGCGCTTGTCGGTCGTGACCGCGAGCGCGCGCAGGCGCCCGGCCTTCACGTGCGGCAATGTGACCGGCACGGCGCCGAACACGAGCTGCACCTGGCCGCCGATGGTGTCCTGGACCGCCGGCCCGGTGCCTTTGTACGGGATGTGGAGCACCTTGATCTTGGCGGCATCGAGGAAGTACTCGCTCGCCACGTGCATGATGCTGCCGTTTCCGGACGAGCCGTACGCAAACTTCTCCGGCTCCTTCTTCACCAGCGCCACGAACTCGGCCAGCGTATTCGCTGGCACCGACGGATGCACCGCGACGACGTAGGGCCCGCCGGAGATCTGGATGACCGGCGTGATGTCGTTGATCGGATCGAAGCTCAGCTTGTACACGCTCGGATTGACCGTGTAGCTCGCCGAAATGAGCAGCAGCGTGTATCCATCCGGCGGCGATTTGACCGCGAGCTCGGCGCCGAGGTTGCTGCCGGCGCCGGGCCGGTTCTCGACGATGAATTGCCCGTTCATGCGCTCGCTCAGCTTCGCCGCGACCAGCCGCCCGGCGAGATCCGAGCCGCCGCCGGGCGCGAACGGAACAATGATGCGAACCGGCTTCGCCGGGTAGGACTGTGCGAATGCAACGATCGGTGCGGCGAGCAGCGCCGCCAGCAGCTTTCTCATTGGCCTCCTCCTCGATGCAACGCTAGCCGAAGACGTCCGCCAAGTCGATTACGTACTGCGAACGCGCCAGCGGGCCTTCCAAGCCGTGGCATTCGATTCGCTTCGACTGTGGAAACACGATCCAGACCTCCACGGCGCCCGCCTCGAGGTAGGCCGCCACCTTCTCGCGCAGCTCCTTGCGCGAGTTCGACGGTGAAACCACTTCGATGCAAAGCTCTGGAGACCTTGTGTAAGGCGTTTCGAACCCGCGCGCCCGCATGAAGTCTTTGCTAGCCCACGCCACGTCAGCGACCAGTACCCCGGTACTGGTGAGCACCGATGCTTCGACAAACGTGCGCCCACCCAAAACCGCGAGCTTGCCCGCCAACGCGGTTTGCAGGGCGCTGTGGTAGTTGCTCGCCGGACTCATCAGCAAGCGACCCCACACGTCGAGCTCTACCTTCCCAGGAACGTTGGCGTAGCACGGGTCGGCGCACAGCGCCCGATAGCGCGCGGCCAGCTCATCGGCGCTTAACGGTGCCTCGATCAGTTCCTGCATCGCCATCCCAACGATTCTACGCCGCGTCGGTTGACGCTATTCGAAGAGCTCTTCGACCGTGAAGGGACGCGGAATCATATTCTGCTTCCAGGCGCAGTCGATGGCCACGTCGAGGTTGCGCCGGTTCGCAGCCACGCCGTGCGGCAGCATCGGCGGATCACCGGCGGCCTTCTTGCTTTGCAGCAACAGTCCGTAAACCTCCTCCGCCATGGTCTTGGACACGGTGTTCTTCACGCCGACCAGGTGGTTGAGCTGGATCGCCCCGTGCTGCTCGCCCCACTTCTTGCCCGCGGCCTGCGGATCGGGAATGACGGGCTTCAGCCTGCCGTCCTGCGGGATAGCGCCGAGGATCGCCGCATCCAGCTCGCCCGCGAGCAGCATGGCGTTGATGTCCTTCCCCGCCGGCGCGCGCTGCACATTCGGCGGGTCGCGGAATTCGGCCACGTGGGCCTCCTCGAACGTCACCCACTGGATGCGGGACAGGTCCACGCCGTAGTCCTCGGCGAGGATGCCGCGGATCCAGGCGCCGGTGGTGACCGAGTAGGAACGCACGCCGACTTTTTTTCCCTCGAGGTCCTTAGGCGCCAGCGGTTCCCGGCTCGAGTCGTAAACCAGATAAGGGTGTTGATAACGCGCCATGACGACAAACGGCAGCAGCCGGTATGGCTTACCGTGCGCCTTGGCGACGAGGTAGGTCATGATCGCCAGCTCGGCGACGTCGAACTCGAGGTCGCGCACCACGCGCTTGAATGCGGTCGCGACGCTGCCCTGGTACTGGCCGAACTCGAAGCGGTCGGTCAGCGTGCGGAACTGCTTCGTCACCGGGTAATCGCCGATCAGCGTCTTGAGCTTCATCGGGCCCCCGGCACGCGGCGCGTCTTGAGGAAGGTTTCGAGCGTCTCGCCGCGGAAGTGCGCCACCATCTCCGGGTTCGATACGCCTTTCGTGCGCGCCAGCTTCTCCAGGCAGAAAAAGCTCGCGCCGTAGTCCTGCATCGCCTTCCAGTCGAGCCGGCGCACCATGTCTTGTTCCTGCGGGGAGAGATCCTTGAGGGCCTGATCCGGATTCTGCAGCAGGAGCTGACGGTTCGAAGCTTGCGTCAGGCCGTGCAGGAACCGGTTTAGCCGCAGGCCGCGTGCGCTTCTTTCCAGATCGAAAACGTATTTCATCTATCCGAAAAAGGGGTCAGGACCCTTTTTCCAGAACCCTTTGTCCAGAAAAGGGTCCTGACCCCTTTTTCATTCGAAGAGGGCCACCGCCATCGCGGTGGTCATCGGCAAGTAGTAGTTCTGGTGCAGCGTTTTCGCGCCCGCATCGAGCGCGCCGCGCATGATGAGCCACATGATCACCTCCGCGCCCTCGTTGCCGCCGCGGCGCATGAAGTCCTCGATCGTCATGCTCGCCAGGCGCTCGGGGTCGCGCTCGATGAGATCGAGGAACTCGCGGTCCCAGGCCTCGTCGTTGAAGCCCGCGCGCTCGCCGATCATCTGGTGCGACAGGCCGCCGGTGCCGACCATCGCCACCTTCAGGTTCTCCGGATAGGACTCGATCGCCTTGCGGATCGCTTTACCCAGTTTGAAGCAGCGCCTGGGTGTCGGTAAGGGGTGCTGCAGGACATTGACCACCAGAGGGACGACCGCGCCCGGCCAGTCGGGCGTCTTCGGCCACATCAGCGTGAGCGGGGAATGCAGGCCGTGGTCGAGCGCCAGGTCCTGGAAGATGGTGAGGTCGAACTCGTCGTTCACCAGTGAGCTCGCGATGTGCCGTGCCAGCTTTGCATGACCCTTGAGCAACGGGATGGGCCGCACGCCGACGCCTTCATCGGCAATGCGGTACTCGTCGCTGACGCCGAGCGCGAACGTCGGATAGTGATCGAAGAAGAACGTGGTGGCGTGGTCGTTGAAGCAGAAGAAAAGCACGTCGGGCTTCTTCTGCGCCAGCCACTTCGCCACCGGCGCGTAGCCGTCGAACAGCGGCTTCCAGTCGGGATCGTCCTGCTTGCCCTTGTCGAACGCGATGCCGATGGTCGGCACGTGGGAAGTGCCAATGCCTCCGATGATTCTTGCCATATGACGGCTATAGTACTTGTGACCCGCGGCGCGCGTTCCTCAGCCTCCGCATCCCCCGATCCAACGCCTGACCCTCGGCCGCAGGTAACGCCACCTTCGCCACGGCGTACCTGTGCAATGGGTTCATCCCCACGCGCGCGAGCAACGCGATCAAGTACTCGAGCCCGAGCTTCGCCGGCTTCACCTTCGGCGCCATCTGGTGACGATCCCTCAGAGTTTACTCCTCCTGTCGACTGCTTTATTCTTCGCCGGTGTGCCGAAACGAACAGGCCAGAGAAGCAAAGCACTGCGGTCAAAATATGGGAACGTCCGTTCGCATTGTCTCGGCTGTATCCGTCGCCGCCCAGCCAAACCTTTGCTGAAATGATGCTCAATTCTTTCGTAGCTATCAGTCTCGCGCTGCTGATGTCGGCTTGCGGGTCTGCCGGAGTTGCTGTTGGCGGCGGCGATAAGGTCGTCGCCTACGAGTATCGGAAGTTCGACAGTTTTGTCCGGCTCGAAGGCATCGAAGCTGGTGCACCGGCCAACGACCATCCGTATCGCATCTCGACGGCTGCGTTGAGACAGCTGTTGGGCGGCATCCAAATACTACAAGACAGCTCTCCGGGCGCGCCGGTGCCGGTATTCACGCAGCAAGAATTGGACGAAGTCATCCCGCCCCTCGCGGCGGCGTTGGAGAAGGCTGGCCCGAACGAGGACGTGACTTTCGCTGTCGGCGCACCGCGCGGCCTTTTCGGAGCATATTCGCGCAAGGCGCACACCACCGGCCGCCTTTTCGCGCAGAGTTCGAAGCTGAATATCGTGTTCGGTGTGGTGCAGGAGCGATTCGACGACCCCCGCGATCTGGCAAGCGGGCGGAGTCCGGAGTTGATACCCGGTTCGCGCGCCAGGCGGGTCGGATCCGGCTCGCGTCTTGCGCCTGGCGGCGGTCAAATCGTGGCTGGCGAACGCACCGACTGGGTGATCTTCGATCGGTCCGCAGTGCCCGTGGTGACTACGCCATCATCGCAGACGCCGCACTCGGCGCAAGAAGGACGGCTCCGGGAAATCGAAACCAAGCTCACGATTCTCGAAGAGCTCAAAGCCAAAGGCCTGATCACAGAGGAGGAGTATCGCGAACGGCGGCGCGCGATCTTGCAGGCAATCTAGCAAACATCGCCTAGTCTTGCCGTGGATGATCGATGGGGTCCGTCCCCATTTTTGATGCCGATGGTCCACGTGCGAGGCGCCGATGCCGCCGATGACCCTAGCCATGGGCGCGGACCGAGACTTCCATCGAGCCGAGCTCGGGGCTGGAAGCGACTAGGCGGTCGCCCGGGCGGATGGGACTCACCCCCGAAGGCGTGCCGGTGAAGAACACGTCGCCGGGTTGCAGCGTATAGAAGCGCGTGGCGAACTCGATCAGCCTGGCCACATCCCAGAGCATGTCCGACGTATTCGTGTCCTGGCGCACTTCGCCGTTCTGACGCAGGGTGATCTGCACGTTCTGCGGGTCGGGGATCTCGTCCGCCGTGGTGAGCCAGGGCCCGAGCACGGTATAGCTGTCGATCGATTTGCGGAAGCTGCGGTCCTCGCTGCCGCGCACGGTGACGTCGAGACCCAAACAGTAGCCCGCGACGTAGTCCAGCGCCTTTTCCCGGCTCACCTGGGAAGCTTTCTTCCCCATGATGAACACCAGCTCGACCTCATGATCCGTGCGCCGGTCGAGGAAGCGCTGCGCGATGCCCTGCGACGGCCCCACCAGCGATGACGTCGCCTTGAGGAAGAGTCCCGCCTTCTCGATGTCCCAGATATTGAAGCCGGGCGAGATGTTGGCTTTCTTCATCTCCTCGATGTGCGCCTTGTAGTTCACCGGCGCGGCGATGATCTTGCCGGGACTCTTCACCGGAGAGAGGAGCCGCACGCCGGCCAGCGGCTTCTTCGGCAACCCTTCGAGATTGGAGGGTACCGACGGTACGAGACGATCGCCCGCGGTGGCGGTGATGTCGACCACCTG
This sequence comes from uncultured bacterium, assembly GCA_965233195.1. GTDB lineage: Bacteria > Pseudomonadota > Gammaproteobacteria > Burkholderiales > SG8-39 > SCGC-AG-212-J23. The sequence continues at coordinate 46,335 of CBDDSB010000029.1, forward strand.
GTCGCCGCGCACTACCCCCACGCGGTTGTCGTCGAAGCGGCAGATTTTCATCGGGTCCTTGCTGGAAACCGTCGATTAGAAGCCATAAAGTCGGGCCGGATTATCCACCAGGATCTGCTTTTGCAACGCGGCGTCCGGCGCCATGAGGGGGAACAGCTCCAGCAGCGCGGCGTCGTCCGGCATCCACTTCACGTTGGGATGCGGCCAGTCCGTGCCCCACAGTACGCGGTCGGGCGCAACGGCGATCAGCGCCTGCGCGAACGGCACCGCATCGGTGAACGGCGGGCCTTCGGAAGACACACGCTCCGCGCCGCAGATCTTCACCCACGCATTTTTCTGTTTCATGAAGCTCAGAAGAGTTCGAAAAGGCGGCTGATCCAGCCCGGCGGCCGCCTTGACGCGCCCCATGTGGTCGATGACGAAGGGAACCGGCAGGCTGCGGAAGGTGCTCTCGAACTCGACCAGGTCCTCGGCGTCGAGGTGCAGGATGAGATGCCAGCCCAGAAACTTCACGCGCTCGACGGTCGTCTTGAAAAAGCCCATGTCCGGCCGCCCGCCGAGGTGGCGCACGAAATTGAAGCGCACCGCGCGAATGCCGCCCTTGTGCATGCGCTCGAAGTCCCGGTCTGAAATAGAAGGATCGATAATTGCCGTGCCTCGGTACCTGCCGCCCGAGCGCGCGATGGCGTCGAGCGTCACGCGCATGTCCGCGCCATGGCAGCTGGCGTGCACGATCACCGCCCTTTGCAGCCCCAACCGTTCATGCAGCTGCTGCAGGCCCTCGAAAGGCGCATCCGCCGGGACGTAGGCCGCTTTTGGATCGTAGGGAAACGTCGCCGCCGGCCCGAAGACGTGGCAATGCGAATCACAAGCGAGCGGGGGTGGTTTGAATGGCATGCTTCTGCAGATGAATGATAGCTTCGATGTGGCGGTCGTCGGCCTCGGCCCGGCGGGGGCCGCCTGCGCCGCGCTGCTCGGCACGCTCGGGGTGAAGACGGTTGCGATCGAGCGCAACGCCGAGGTTTACGACAAACCCCGTGCGCTTGCGTTGGACCACGAGATCATGCGCGTGTTGGAGGATCTCGGCATCGCCGACTCGGTCGCGCCGCACACCGCGCCCTTTACGCCGTCCGAGTACTACGGCGCGAAGGGACAGCTCATCAAGCGCCTCGGCGCCCTGCCCCCGCCCTGGCCGCTCGGCTGGCCGCCGAGCATGGTGTTCGAGCAGCCGGCCGTGGAGGCGCTGCTGCGCAAGAAGGCGGCGCAAGTTGCGCAGGTCCTGTACGCGGAGGTCGTCAACCTGGACCACGCCGACGATTACGTCCGCCTCCACCTGGGCGATGGGCGCAAGATATCCGCACGATACGTGGTGGGCTGCGATGGCGCGGCGAGCACCGTGCGCAAGCGCGTCGGCATCGAATACGAAGACCTGGACTTCGACCAGGAATGGCTGGTCGTCGACCTGCGCGTGAGCGAGCGCGGCCTGGCGAAGCTGCCGCAGGTCAGCATCCAGTATTGCGAGCCGGCGCGGCCTTCCACCTACCTGGTCGGCGTCGGCGCGCATCGCCGCTGGGAGCTGATGCTGCACCCCGGCGAGCCAAGCCCGGATCCATGGAAGCTGCTCGCGCGCTGGATTACCCCGGACGATGCGGAGCTCTGGCGCGCCGCGCCCTACCGCTTCCACGCGCTGGTAGCGCGCCAGTGGCGCTGCGGCCGCGTGTTCCTGGCCGGCGATGCCGCGCACCAGCAGCCGCCATTCACCGGCCAGGGCATGTGCCAGGGCATCCGCGACGTCTCGAACCTGAGCTGGAAGCTGCAATACATGCTGACCGGCAAGGCGGGCGACGGGCTGCTCGATACCTACGAGGTCGAGCGCAGCACGCACGTGAGACGGCTGACGGCGATCATCAAGGACATCGGCAAAATCATCGGCGAGCGCGACGCGAAAGCGGCGCGCGAGCGCGATAGTCAGCTGCTCAAGGAGGCCGGCGGCAGGGTAGAAACCGTGCCGCGGCAAAACCTGATCCCACCGCTCGAAGGCGGCCTGCGCTCGATCCATCCGCATTCGGCCAATGGCACGCTGTTTCCGAAGGACGGCAAGACCGGCATGCGCGTCGTGGTCCGGTCGCCGGATGACCCGCCCTATCTCACCGCCTGGTTCGAGCGCTACCACGCCCTCGCCGCCATCGTGCGGCCCGACCACTACGTGTACGGCATCGCCAACAGCAACCCCGCGCTTGACCGGCAGCTCGCCGGGATGGCAAAACAGCTCGCATGAGACTGCGCAGCGTCGAGCTCGAGCTTCCGGATGTCGCCGGGACGGCGGATTTCCTGGGCGGCGCGTGGGGCCTGCTGCCGGCGGGCTCGTCCGGCGGTACGCTGTTCTTCCGCGGCACCGGCAGTCATCCGTACATCCTCTCGCTCATCCCGGCGCCGGCACCCGCCGTTGCTGCCATCACTTTTTCCGGGAATCTCGCGGAAATAGAGACCGTAGGGAAACGGAACGGAAAGCACCTCGCGGCTTATGACGTTCCAGGCGGCGGAAAAGGCTTCGAGATCCGCGGCCCCGAGGCGCAGAACTACCGGTTCATCGTCGAGAGTGAAACGGCGGAGCCCATCGCGGATCGCGAGCGGCCGATTCAGTTAACGCACGCGGTGTTAAACACCGCGGACCAGGATGCCGCCGAGCGCTTCGCGGTCGAGAAGCTCGGCTTCATCGTTTCCGACCGCACCGCGCACATGCGCTTCCTGCGCTGCAACCGCAAGCACCATTGCGTGGCCTATGCGAAGGCCGCGCTACCGTCGCTCAACCACATCGCGTTCGAAATGTCCGGCGTCGACACGGTGATGCGCGGCATCGCGCGCCTGCGCGAGGCGGGCTACGAGGCGGTGTGGGGGCCGGGGCGGCATGGTCCGGGAAACAATGTGTTCGGCTACTTCATCGCGCCCTACGGCGGCGTGATCGAGTACACCGCGGAAGTTTCGGAGGTCGGCGACGACTACCGCGTCGGCACGCCGGAGGACTGGAAGTGGCCGCCCGGGCGCATCGACCATTGGGGGATTTCGAAGAAAGATACGGCAAAGACGGGCCCGGCCGAGCAGGTGCTGCGCTTCAGAGGTTAAACCCGTCGCCCCCGCGAAGGCGGGGGCCCATTTTTCTAAACATGGGTTCCCGCCTTCGCGGGAACGACAGCCCTTATCTAAAGCGGCTTCTTGAGGTAGTGCGCAATTTCGCCGATGACGCCGCGGCGGAACGTGAGCACGCAGACCACAAAGATCGCGCCCTGCACGATGGTGACCCACGCGCCGAGCTGCGCGAGGTAGTTCTCCATCGTGATGATGATGAGCGCGCCGACCACCGGGCCGAAGATGGTGCCCAGGCCGCCGAGCAGCGTCATCAGCACCACCTCGCCGGACATGGTCCAGTGCACATCCGTCAGCGAGGCGAGCTGGAATACCAGCGCCTTGGTGGCGCCGGCGAGGCCGGCGAGCGTCGCCGACAGCACGAAGGCCATGAACTTGTAATGCGTGGTGTCGTAGCCGAGCGAGATGGCGCGCGGCTCGTTCTCGCGGATCGCCTTCAGCACCTGGCCGAAGGGCGAATGGATCACGCGGTAGATCAGCAGGAAGCCGGCGGTGAAGATCACCAGCACGGTGAAGTACATGATCCAGATGTTGGAGAGGTCGATGAAGCCGAACAGGCGGCCGCGCGGCACCGACTGGATGCCGTCCTCGCCGTGGGTGAACGGCGCCTGCAGGTAGAAGAAGAAGATCATCTGCGCGAGCGCCAGCGTGATCATCGCGAAGTAGATGCCCTGCCGGCGGATGGCGAGCAGGCCGGTGACGATGCCCAGAAGGAACGCGCTGAACGTTCCGACCAGGATGGCCGCTTCCGGCGGCCATCCCCACTCCTTGGCCGCGTGCGCGGTGATATAGCCGGCGGTGCCGAGGAACATGGCGTGGCCGAAGGACAGCAGGCCGCCGAAGCCGATCAGCAGGTTGAAGGCGCAGGCGAAGAGCGCGAAGCACATCACCTTCATCATGAACACCGGGTACACGACGAGCGGCGCCGCGGCGAAGATCGCCAGCATCACCACGAAGGCGATTTTCTGGTGCTTCATTTCTGGGTTCCGAACAGCCCGGCCGGCTTGATGAGCAGCACGATCGCCATGATGATGAAGATCACGGTGTTCGACGCCTCGGGATAGAACACCTTGGTGAGGCCCTCGACGATGCCGAGGCCGAAGCCGGTGACGATCGAGCCCATGATCGAGCCCATGCCGCCGATCACCACCACCGCGAACACCACGATGATCAGGTCGGCGCCCATCTGCGGGCTCACCTGGTAGATCGGCACCGCCATCACGCCGGCGAGCGCAGCCAGCGCCACGCCGAAGCCGTAGGTGAGCGTGATCATGCGCGGCACGTTGATGCCGAAGGCCTGCACCAGCGCCGGATTCTCGGTCGCCGCGCGCAGGTAGGCGCCGAGCTTGGTGCGCTCGATCACGAACCAGGTGCCGACGCAGACGATGAGCGAGGCGACGATCACCCACGCGCGATAGTTCGGCAGGAACATGAAGCCGAGGTTGCGGCTGCCGGTGAGCTCCTGCGGGATCGGGTACGGCAGGCCCGACGAGCCGAATTCGTTGCGGAACACGCCCTGGATGACGAGCGCCAGGCCGAAGGTCAGCAGCAGGCCGTACAGGTGGTCGAGCTGGTACAGCGGCTTGAGCATGGTGCGCTCGATGATCACACCCAGCAGGCCGACCGCCAGCGGCGCGACGGCGAGCGACCACCAGTAGCCCAGCCCGAGCTTGTGCAGCAGGAAATACGCGCAGAAGGCGCCCAGCATGTACTGGGCGCCGTGCGTGAAGTTGATGATGTTGAGCAGGCCGAAGATGACCGCCAGGCCGAGCGAGAGCAGCGCGTAGAACGAGCCGTTGATCAGCCCGATCAGAAGCTGCCCGAACAGGGCCTGGGTCGGTACTCCGAAGAGCTCCGTCATTTTTTTATTTAACTAAAGAACAACCTCCATCTTTCTCCGGCCGGAATGCTTCTTCCGCCGGAATCGTGGCCCGGATGTTGTAGTAGTCCCACGGCTTCTTCGAATCGGCGGGCTTCTTCACCTCGAGCAGATAGGCCGGGTGCACCTTGCGGCCGTCGGCGCGAATGCGGCCCTTGCCGAACAGCGGGTCCTCAGTGGGCGTCTCCTTCATCTTCGCGATCACCTTGCCGCCGTCGTCGCTCTTCAGCGCTTCCACCGCCTTGAGGTAATGCAGCACGCTCGAATACACGCCGGCGTGGATCATCGTCGGATGGATGCCGCGGTTGGCGCTGGCGAAGCGCTTGGCGAAGGCGCGGGTCTCGTCGGTCCGGTCCCAGTAGAACGTCTCGGTCAGGATCAGGCCCTGCGCGGTCTGCAGCCCCAGGCCATGCACGTCGGTCAGGAACACCAGCAGCCCGGCGAGGTTCTGCCCGCCCTTGACGATGCCGAACTCGGCCGCCTGCTTGATCGCGTTGGTGGTGTCGCCGCCCGCGTTGGCGAGGCCGATGATCTTCGCCTTGGAGCTCTGCGCCTGCAGCAGGAACGAGGAGAAGTCCTGCGTGTTGAGCGGATGGCGCACCTTGCCGAGCACCTTGCCGCCCGCCTTCTGCACCACCGCCTCGGTGTCGCGCTCCAGCGCATGGCCGAACGCGTAGTCCGCGGTCAGGAAAAACCAGCTGTTGCCGCCGGTCTTGACGATCGCGTTGGCGGTGCCGTTCGCGAGCATCCAGGTGTCGTAGGTCCAGTGGATGGTGTTCGGCGAGCATGCCTTGCCGGTGAGGTCGGCCGTCGCGGCGCCGGAGACGATGAACGCCTTGCCCTTGTCGCGCGTGATCTGGTTGACGGCGAGCGCGACGCCGGAGTTCGGCACGTCGGCGATCAGGTCGACCTTGTCGACGTCGTACCACTGGCGCGCGACCTGCGAGCCGAGGTCGGCCTTGTTCTGGTGGTCGGCCGAGATGATCTCGACCTTCATGCCTTTCTTGGCGGCGCCGAAGTCCTCCACCGCCATGCGGGCGGCGACCACGGAGCCCTGCCCCGCGAGGTCGGCATAGAGGCTCGACTGGTCGTTGAGCACGCCGATCTTGATCACGCCGTCGGAAATCTGCGCCTGCGCGCCCATGGCGCACATCGCGAGGCCTACTGCTGCTACAAGCTTGTTCGACTTCATTGCTTCTCCTTGAGTTAAACGCCTAGATATTCATGCACGCGGCCGAGGTTCGCCTCCAGCTCGGCGCCGGGCACCATGTCGACCACGCGGCCGTGCTCGACGATGTAATGGCGATCCGCGACCTTCTGTGCGAAACGGAAGTTCTGCTCGACCAGCAGGATGGTGAAGCCCTGCTGCTTCAACTGCGAGATGGTAGCGCCGATCTGCTGCACGATCACCGGCGCGAGGCCTTCGGTAGGCTCGTCGAGCAGCAGCAGCCGGGCGCCGGTGCGCAGGATGCGCGCGATGGCGAGCATCTGCTGCTCGCCGCCGGAAAGCTTGGTGCCCTGGCTATGCAGGCGCTCGCGCAGGTTGGGGAACAGGCGAAAGATCTGCTCGAGCGACAGCCCGCCGGTCGCCACCTGCGGCGGCAGCATCAGGTTCTCTTCCACGTCGAGGCTGGCGAAAATGCCGCGCTCCTCGGGGCAGAAGGCGATTCCGAGGCGGGCGATCTCGTTGGAGGGCAGCTTCACCAATTCCGTATTTTTGAACCGAATGGACCCCTGGCGCCGACCCACCATGCCCATGATCGATTTCAGCGTGGTCGTCTTACCAGCCCCGTTGCGCCCAAGGAGCGTAACGACCTCGCCCTCGCGCACCTCGAGGTCCATGCCATGCAGGATGTGAGACTCGCCGTACCAGGCGTTGAGGCCTTTCACCTGAAGCATAGCTCCGCCGGTTTCACGCATGGCCGGAGCCCAGGTAGGCCTCGATGACCTGCGGGTTCTTCGACACCGTGGCGTAGTCGCCCTCGGCGAGAATTTCGCCGCGCTGCAGCACGGTGATGGTGTCCGACAGCGTGGACACGACCGAGAGGTTGTGCTCGACCATCAGCACCGTGCGGTTCGCGGACACGCGCTTGATGAGCGCAGCGATGCGATCGACATCCGCGTGCGTCATGCCCGCCGTCGGCTCGTCCAGCAGCATCATCTCCGGGTCGAGGGCGAGCGTGGTGGCGATCTCCAGCGCGCGCTTGCGGCCGTAGGGCAGCTCGACCGCGACGGTCTCCTCGAACTCCGAGAGATTCACATCCGCTATGAGCGCGCGCGCGGCGTCGTCCAGCCGGTCCAGCACACGCTCCGAGCGCCAGAAGTCGAACGAGCGGCCGCGCTTCCTTTGCAGCGCGATGCGCACATTCTCCAGCACCGTCAGGTGCGGGAACACCGCCGAGATCTGGAACGAGCGCACCAGGCCCATGCGCGCGATGCGCGCCGGCGCCGAGCCGGTGATCTCGCGGCCCTTGAAGAAGATCTGGCCGCGAGTGGGCTCGAGGAAATGCGTGAGCAGGTTGAAGCAGGTGGTCTTGCCAGCGCCGTTCGGCCCGATCAGGGCGTGGATGCTGCCGCGGCGCACCTTGAGCGACACGTTCTTGACCGCGACGAAGCCTTTGAACTCCTTGGTCAGCCCCCGCGTTTCGAGGATGGTGTCAGGACTCAATTCTTGATTCCCAGCTCCGGGATCAGCTTCGCGTAGCGCGCATGCTCGCCGCGCACGTAAGCGGCGAACTGCTCCGGCGTCATCGGCGCGGCGACGTCCACCGCCAGCGCGTTGAAGCGCTCGCGAACCGGTGGGTGCTGCATGGCCTTCTGCACTTCTGCGTTTATCCTCGAGATCGTCTCCCTGGGAGTGGAACTGGGCGCATAGAAGCCGAAATGCGGCCCGCCGTCCACGCCCTTGATGCCGTTTTCCTCGAGCGTCGGCACGCCCGGGAAATCCGGGTGCCGCGCGGGCCCGGCGATCGCGATCATGCGCACCTTGCCGGCCTTCGCCGGCGCGATGCCCACGCCCGGGTCGAACACGATCTGGATCTGCCCGCCCATCAGGTCCTGCAGCGCGGGTCCCGCCCCCTTGTACGGCACGTGGTTCAGCTTGACCCTGGCCTCGCGGTTGAACACCTCGGTGGCGATGTGCGGCGAGGTGCCGTTGCCCGGCGTGCCGTAATTGAGCTTGCCGGGGTTGGCACGGGCGTAGCCGACGAACTCCTCGAAGTTCTTGAACGGCTGCTCGGGATGCGCGATGACATAGAGCGACACGCGCCCGGTGGCGGCGACCGGCGCCAGCACCTTGAGCGGATCCAGGTCCGGCCGGTTCACGATGTGCGGCGCGATCATCATGCTCGAGCCGGGCGAGTAGAGCAGCGTGTGGCCGTCGGCATCCGAGCGCGCGACCGCGTCGAAGCCGATGTAGCCGTCGCCGCCGGCGCGGTTCTCCACCAGGAACCCCTGGCCCAGCGCTTCGGCCAGGCGCGCGCCGATCATGCGCGCGGTGACGTCGGCCACGCCGCCGGCGGCAACGTTGACGATCACGCGTACCGGCTTGGTGGGCCAGCTCTGTGCGAAACAGGTGTTACTGACAAGAAATACAAATAATGCGAGCCATTTCATCCGCTTCTCCTCCTGCTACTGCGCCTTGATGTTGGCGTCCTTGATGACCTTGCCCCACTTCTGCACCTCGCCGCGCACGAACGCGGCGAATTCCTCCGGCTTGTCACCGCCCGCCGTGGTACCGAGCGACGCGGCGTCGTCCTGGATTTCCTTGTTCTGCAGCACGCGGCCGATCTCCAGGTGCAGCCGGTCGATGACCGGCCGCGGCGTGCCCGCGGGGACGAAGATGCCGTTCCAGCCCAGGCCCTCGATCGGGTAGCCCGCCTCCGCCATCGTCGGCACGTCGGGCAGGATGGCCAGGCGCTGGCGCGCGGCCACGGCGACGCCGCGCAGCTTGCCCGAGCGCACCATGTCGCGGATCACCACCGGCGAGAGAAATGCCGTGCTGACATGCCCGCCTGTCAGGTCGGGCAGCTCGGCGCCGATCGCCTTGTACGGAATCTCGCGCAGCTGGATCCCGGCGGTGAGCTTGAGGAGCTCGCCCACCATCTGCGTGATGGCGCCGGTGCCGCCCGCCGCGTAGGTCAGCTCGTTCGGCTTGGACTTCGCCAGCTCGACGTATTCCTTCATCGTGCCCGGCAGCGACGGATGCACCACCATGACCAGCGGCGTCGTATACAGCCGCGTCACCGGCACCAACTTGTCGTTGAGCACGCAGCATGCGTCCGGCGCGAGCGCGTCGTTGATCGCGTTGTTCACCACCGCCTGGAACAGCGTGTAGCCGTCGGCGGGCGAACGTGCCGCTTCACGCGCCGCGATCATGCTGTTCGCGCCCGGCCGGTTTTCCACGATCACCGGCTGGCCGAGCGCCTCGGAGAGCTTCGGGGTGATGCGCCGTGCATTCACGTCCACCGCACTGCCCGGCCCGGTGGGCACGATCCAGCGCACCGGCTTCGCCGGATAGCTTTGAGCAAAAGAGAGATTGGCCAGTAATGCGCCGGCCAGCACCATCGCAAACTTCATTGCAGGAAATCCTCCAGGACCCGGTTGAACCCTTTCGGGTTCTGGATATTAGCGATATGCGCCGCGTTCGGCACCGAGACGTGGCGCGCGCCGGGCACCTTCGCCGCAAGGCCGGCCATCAAGGCCGGCGGGCCGCCGAGCTTGTCGTCGGCGCCGCTGACATAGAGCGTCGGCGCCTTGATTTGGTGCAGCCGGCCTTCCTCCGCCAGGCCGAGGAAGGCCGCGGTCACGCCCAGGTAGCCCTCGCGCGTGGTGCGGCGAATCATCGAGCGCACCTGCTCCAGCACTTCAGGGTGCGCGGCCTTGAAGTCCTCGGAGAACCAGCGCTGCACGGTGGGCTCGACGATGGACTCGAGGCCGTTCTGCCGCACGGTGTCGCGCAGCTTGTGCCACATCGCCGCGAAGTCCGGCACCATCTGCGCGCGGCAGCAGCACGGCATCAGGCGCTCCAGGCGATGCGGATGGCGGATGGCAAACGCCTGCGCAAGCGCCCCGCCCAGGCCGAGGCCGACGAGCGAGGTGCGCTCGATCCGGTGCGCATCCAGCAGCTCGAGGAGATCCTGCACCAAAAGATCGGTCGTATAGTCGCCCGCGCTCGCGCGCGTGCCACCGTGGCCGCGCAAGTCGTAGCGCAGTACGTTGAAGTGCGGTTCGAGCACCGGCATCTGCCCGTCCCACATCGTGAGGTCATTGGCGATGCCGGTGATGAGCGTCACCCAACGCGGGCCGTTGCCTTCGACTCGATAGCCGGTGCCGATCAAGGGTAGGATTTGACCATGAAAGTCATCGCGCTCGAAGAGCATTACTGGGACCCGGAAGTCGCCAGCCACTTCAAAGAGCGCGGACCGGAGATGCGCAACCCGCAGATGATGGAGCGCCTCGCCGACCTCGACGTCCTGCGCCTGAAGGAAATGGACGAGGCCGGCATCGACGTGCAAGTGCTCTCGCACGGCGCGCCGGGCACGCAGCGCCTGGACGCCGAGACCGCGGTGCCGCTCGCCCGCCGCGCCAACGACCGCTTGTTCGAATCGATCAAGAAAAATCCGGCGCGCTTCCATGCGTTCGCCGTATTGCCCAGTGCCGACCCGGACGCCGCCGCCGACGAGCTCGAGCGCGCGGTGACGAAGCTCGGCTTCAAGGGCGCGATGATGCACGGCCTTGCCACTGTCGGCGGCGCGCAGATATTCCTCGACGACAAGCGCTTCTGGCCGATCTACGAGCGTGCGCAGGCGCTCGACGTGCCGCTCTATATGCACCCCGCGCTGCCGCACACGGCGGTGATCGAGGCCTACTACAAGGACTACCTCGACCAGTTCCCCGGCCTGATGAGCGCCGCCTGGGGCTTCGGCGTCGAAACCGCCACCCAGGGCATCCGCCTCGTGCTCTCCGGCCTGTTCGAGGCCTACCCGAGGCTCAAGATCATCCTCGGCCACCTCGGCGAGGGCCTGCCCTTCTACCTCTGGCGCATCAACATGGCCCTCGCCCGCCAGGGCAACCGCTCCACTCCGTTTCGCGACACCTTCCGCGAGCATTTCTGGATCACCACCAGCGGCGCCTTCTCCACGCCGTCGCTCCTCTGCTGCGTGATGGAAATGGGCGTCGACCGCATCCTGTTCTCGGTCGACTACCCCTTCGTCCCCAACCCGCCGGGCGTGAAGTGGATGGAAACCGTCCCGCTCAGCAACGAAGACCGCGCCAAGATCCTCAACGGCAACGCGACGCGGCTGCTGAAGCTTCAGGCGTAAGCGGCGGGCGGCTGCTCCAGCCTATCGAGGGGGCTCTTCACCGCACGCGCGCCCTTGTTCATCACGTGCGTGTAGATCATGGTGGTCGACACGTCCGAGTGCCCGAGCAGTTCCTGCACGGTGCGGATGTCATAGCCGCGCTCGAGCAGATGGGTGGCGAACGAATGGCGCAGCGTGTGGCAGCTCACCCGCTTCTCGATCCCGGCGCGCGCCGTCGCCCGCGCAAGCGCACGGCTCGGCGTGTCCGGATGCAGATGGTGCCGCCGCGGGACCCCGCCTTCCCGGTCGATCGAGCGATGCGCCGACGGAAACACGTACTGCCACGCCCAGGCACGCCCGGCGCGCGGATACTTGCGCGCGAGCGCGTACGGCAGCCGTACCTCGCCGAAACCTTCCTTCACGTCGCGGGCATGCAGCAGCCGCACCTTGCCGAGATGCGCCTGGAGCGGCTGCACGGCGTTCTCCGGCAGCATCGTCACGCGGTCACGCGCCCCCTTGCCATCCCTGACCAGGATCTGTCGGTACGCGAAGTCCACGTCCTTCACGCGCAACGACAGGCACTCGATCTGCCGCAAGCCGGCGCCGTACAGCAGCCCGATCATCAGCCGCGCCCCGCCCGATGTGCAGCCGAGCAGCCGGCGCACCTCGCCCTCGCTCAGCACCGTCGGCAGCCGCACCGGCCGCTGCGCCCGGACTAGCGCGCCAAGCCACGGCAACTCTACGCCGAGCACATGCTTGTAGAGAAACAGCAGCGCCGACAGCGCCTGATTCTGCGTCGCCGCAGCCACGTTCCTCTCGGTAGCCAGCCAGCTGAGGAACGCCGACACCTCCGCCGCGCCCATCTCCGCCGGATGGCGCTTGCCGTGGAACAACACGAAATACCGCACCCAGTACCAGTACGCCTTTTCAGTGCGCCGGCTGTAGTGCCGGCTGCGGATGGCCTCCCTCAGCCGCTCGACCAGCCGCCGTTCCTTCCTGTCCGAGCCACCCGGCGATTCGCCAGACAAATCAGAGGACTGCTCCGAATTCATCTGGATATCCCGGAACCGAAAAAGCGCACATCACACTAACGCGTTGATTCAGGGAAAGGTTGACTGCCGGTCTCCACCTTGCCGGCTAAGATAGGCGGACGATGATTCTGATGATTTAACGTTAGACGTCATGGGCACCGCCGAGCCAAGCGCTATCGCCAATGAATTCCAACGTCGGCGCTCGGCAGTTCGGCGAGGCGTCTGCGGGTGGGCTCTAGGTGTCGTCCCAGTATTTGTCGCTGTGCCACTTCTTGGCGGC
>CBDDSB010000030.1:0-7625 GCA_965233195.1 uncultured bacterium
TTGTGGAAGTAGAAGAACTCGAGGTGCTTGAACTCCGTCTTCGCCGCGCTGAACAGCTCCTCGGCGAGCTTGATGTGGTCGTCCATGGTGCCGCCGATGTCCATCAGCATCAGCACCTTGATGGCGTTGCGGCGCTCGGGCCGCATGTGGATGTCGAGATAGGCTTTGCGCGCGGTGCTGGTGATGGTGTTTTCCAGGTCGAACTCGTCCGGCGCGCCCTGGCGGGCGAATTTTCGCAAGCGCCGCAAGGCCACCTTGATGTTGCGCGTGCCGAGCTCGACCGAATCGTCGAGGTTGCGGTACTCGCGCTGGTCCCAGACCTTGACCGCGCTGCGGTTGCGCGACTTCTCCTGGCCGATGCGCACGCCTTCCGGGTTGTAGCCATAGGCGCCGAACGGGGAAGTGCCGCCGGTGCCGATCCATTTGTTGCCGCCCTGGTGGCGACCCTTCTGCTCCTCCAGGCGCTGGCGCAGCGTTTCCATCAGTTTTTCCCAGCCGCCGAGCGCCTCGATTTCCTTCTTCTGCTCCTCCGTGAGGTGCAGCTCGACCTGCTTCAGCAGCCACTCGAGCGGGATCTCGGTCTCGATGCCGGGAATGGTCTCCACCCCCTGCCAGAACTCGCCGAAGGCGCGATCGAACTTGTCGAAGTTCGCCTCGTCCTTCACCAGCGCGGTGCGCGAGAGGTAATAGAACTCGTCGATCGACGGGCCGATCACGTCCTTGCCCATCGCCTCGAGCAGCGTCAGGTACTCCTTGATGGAGACCGGCAGCTTGTGCGATTTCAGCTTCAGGAAGAAATCGATCAGCACGCGGGGAGTATCGCATTTTGCAGCTGGTACAAGCCGCGCTGAACTTCCGGCAGCGCGCCGGCCTCGGTGAAGAACGCGGGCGTCATCAGCCGCCGGCAGGCCGCTGGCAGCGCATTGCGGTCCGCGCCGCCCTCCGCCATCACGACCCAGCCCGGAACGGCGTTCTTCGGCCGGCCCTTCTTCTCCTCGGTTTCGATGGCGCTCGCCTTCGCATCGGCAATGCACAGGTGCGCCCCGACAACACCGTGCGCCTGCGCGATCTCTTTAAGGACGGGCTCGAGCCGTGAACGCTGCTCGTCTTCCCGCCCCTGCGCGACGTCATAGCGCCAGGTCATGAGCCAACCGCCCGCGCCAGGCCCAAGCGAGAGCACGACGCGGCAGAGGGAGCGCGACGCGTCGGTGAAATGCAGCGTCGCGCGGCGCGTCCATTCCGTAGGCGCATTCAGGCGCGCGAGGTAATCGGCGCCCGCGAGAACTTCCGGCGTAACGGTTTCGTAAAGGGTGAAGAACTCCGGAACGCCTTCGTGCCCGATGTAGCGCCGGCCGCGCAGGAACCCCGGGATTGCGACGCGCTCGGGCATGTGCTCGCGGTTGTGCCACTCGTAGAAATCGGCTCGGCCCTCGGGCCGGATGCCGTGCCAGATTGCCACCACGCCTTTGCCAGCCAGGCTCATGTCGAGGGTTGACATTAACGCATAGCCTGTTTGTCAGTAGAATCGCCGCTTTTTCAGCGTGATCCGACTCTCCCAGCTAACCCTCAGGCGCGGCGCGAAGGCGCTGCTCGAAGGCGCCGACCTCACCCTCCACGCCGGCGACCGCGCGGGCCTGATCGGCGCGAACGGCTCCGGCAAGACCAGCCTGTTCGCTCTGCTGCGCGACGAGCTGCACGCCGACAAGGGCGACGTCGAGCTGCCGGCGCACTGGCGCATCGCGCACGTCGCGCAGGAGACTCCGGCGCTGGAGCGCGCCGCGGTGGAGTACGTGATCGATGGCGATACCGCGCTGCGCCGGCTGGAGCAGGAAGTCGAAGCCACCCACGACGGCAACCGCCTCGGCGAGCTGCACGCCGCGCTCGGCGACGCCGATGCCTACACCGCGCGCTCGCGCGCCGAAACCCTGCTCATGGGGTTGGGGTTTTCGGAATCGGAGCTGACCCAGCCGGTTTCGACCTTTTCCGGCGGCTGGCGCATGCGCCTGAACCTCGCGCAGGCGCTGATGTGCCCCTCGGACCTGCTGCTGCTGGACGAGCCGACCAACCACCTCGACCTCGACGCCATCATCTGGCTCGAGGACTGGCTGCTGCGTTACCCCGGCACCCTGCTCGTGATCTCGCACGATCGCGATTTCCTCGACGGCGTGGTGAAGTCCATCATCCACATCGATCAGAAAAAGCTGCGGCGCTACAGCGGCGACTACTCGAGCTTCGAGGTGCAGCGCGCGCAGCAAGTCGTTCTTACTCAAAATCTCATTGAAAAACAAATTCGTGAGCGTGACCATCTGCAGTCGTTCATCGACCGCTTCCGCGCCAAGGCCACCAAGGCGCGCCAGGCCCAGAGCCGGATGAAGATGCTGGCGAAGATGGAGGACCTGGCGCCGCTGCACGTCGCCGCCCCTTTCTCCTTCGAGTTCAGGGAGCCCGAGCGCGCGCCGAACCCGCTGCTCGTGCTGGAGGACGTAATCGCGGGTTACCCGGACAAAAAGGTCCTCAGCGATGTGAAGCTTTCACTGCAGTCCGAGCAACGCATCGGCCTGCTCGGCGTCAACGGTGCCGGCAAGTCCACGCTGATCAAGACCATCGCCGGCGTGCAGCCGGTGCTCTCCGGCAGCGCGGTGTTCAACAAAGGCCTGCAGATCGGCTATTTCGCGCAGCACCAGGTGGAGATGCTGCGCGACGATCAGTCACCGCTCTGGCATTTGAAAAAAATTGCGGCAAGTAATGTCCGCGAGCAGGAGCTGCGCAACTACCTCGGCAGCTTCAACTTTCCCGGCGATATGGCGACCGACCCGGTCGAGCATTTCTCCGGCGGCGAAAAGGCGAGGCTCGCCCTTGCGCTGATTGTCTGGCAAAAGCCGAACCTGCTCCTGCTCGACGAGCCGACCAACCACCTCGACCTCGACACCCGCGAGGCGCTCGCGGTAGCGCTCGCGCAGTTCGAGGGTACGCTGATCCTCGTGTCGCACGACCGGCACCTGCTGCGCGCGACCACCGACCAGTTCCTCATTGTCGCCAACGGCACGGTGCAGGCCTTCGACGGCGATCTCGAGGACTACCGCGACTGGCTGCTGAAGAGAAACACAGCCCCTCCCGTCGAGAAGAAGCCTGCGCCGAAACCGGAAAAAGCCAAGCCTGCCAATCGCAGACCGCAGGAGGCGCGCATCAAGCGCCTTGAGGAAATGATGGCGCGGCTCAACGCACGCAAGGGCGAGATCGAGACGCGCCTGGGCGACCCGGCGGTGTATCAGGATGCGGAGGTGCTGAAAGGGCTGCTGCTCGACCAGGCTTACGTCGCCAAGGAGCTCGAGCAGGTCGAGACGGAGTGGCTCGAGCTGGCGAAATAGGGCCGCGGTGAGCCGTTTTTACGCCGATCTCCCGGTGCTCACCGAGTTCAGCGCGGTGACGCAGGTCGAGCGCTTCGCGGCCTTGCCCTCGGACTGGCACGTGGCGACTTGCGATGTGCGCAATTCGACCGCCGCGGTGCAGGCTGGCGAGTACAAGCAGGTCAATACCGTCGCCGCGGCGGCAGTCACCGCGGTCCTGAATGCGGCGGGCGACACCGACATCCCATTCATCTTCGAGGGGGACGGCAGCGCGTTCTGCGTTCCCGCGTCTTTGCTGGACGACGTGCAGGCGGCGCTCGCGAAGACCCGCGACATGGCGCGCGCCTCGTTCGGCCTCGAGCTGCGGGTGGCGACCGTGCCGGCGGCGCGCGTGCGCGAAGCGGGCTTCGACATCCTCGTCGGTCGCTATCAGGTGTCCGAGAACTACGCGCAAGCGGTGTTTGCAGGCGGCGGCATGGCCTGGGCCGATCGCTATATGAAGGATGCCGCCACCGCAGGCCTGTGCGCGATCGGCGCGCAGGTCGCGGCTCGCGGCAGCCACGACGGCCTGGAATGCCGCTGGCGAGACATTCCCAGCCGGCACGGCGAAACGGTGAGCCTCATCGTCCGCGCCGCTGGAGCGGATGCGTGGATCTACCGCGAGCTGATCGCGAAGGTGGCAGAGATCTACGGCACTGATGAGCAGTGCCACCCGGTCACGCTGCCCGCGCTTTCGATGACGCTGGAGGGCCGGCGCCTCGACAACGAAGTCGGCGTGCGCGCCGCCGGTCGCGACGCGTGGGGCAGGTGGCGCTACCGGATGTGGATCCGCCTGGTGGTGCTGCTCGGCTGGTTCCTGATGAGATTCGGCCTGCGCACGGAGGAGACGGACTGGAGCCGCTACCAGCCGACGCTCGTGCGCAACAGCGACGTGCGCAAATTCAACGATGTGTATCGGCAGGTGCTCGCCGGCACCGCGGCGCAGCGCGCGGCCCTCACTGCCTGGCTCGAAGAGCGATACGGACGGCGCGAGCTTGCCTACGGCCTGCACGTCACCGACCGCGCGCACATGACCTGCCTCGTGTTCAACTACGCCGGTCGGCATCTCCACTTCATCGATGGAGCCGACGGCGGCTTTTTCTCCGCCGCGACAACCTTCAAGGAGCGAGTGGCTAAGCTCTCGACATGATTGCGATCGACTGGGGCACGAGCAGCTTGCGGTGCTACCGGCTGGACGCACAGGGGAGCATCGTGGAGTCCCGGTCTTCGAACGACGGCATTCTCAACGTCGGGCCCGGGAAATTTTCAGAAGCACTGGAAAGACAGATCGCCGGCTGGGAGGAAGCGCCGATCGTCATGAGCGGCATGGTGGGCAGCCGCCAGGGCTGGGTCGAAGTGCCCTATGTGCGATGCCCTGCCGGGTTTGATGAGATCGCCGCCAAGCTCGTCAGAGTGGGTTGGGCAAACCGGGAGGGCTGGATCGTGCCGGGCCTTTCGTGCACCGAACCTTCTCGCGTGCCGGACGTGATGCGCGGCGAGGAGACGCAGATCCTGGGTTGCGGCGTGGATGGCACCATCTGCCTGCCTGGCACGCACAGCAAGTGGGTCGAGGTGAAGAAAGGGCGGATCGAGCGCTTCTCGACCGCCATGACAGGCGAGGTGTACGCGGTGCTGAAGCAGCACAGCATTCTCGGCCGCATGATGCAAGAGGGCAGGCGCGATGCCGGCGCGTTCGCGGAGGGTGTCGAGCGCTCGAGGGAAGCGGGCGGCCTGCTTCACCACCTGTTCGGCGTTCGTACGCGCGGCCTGATGGGCGAGCTCGATGCCGCCGCGTCGGCGTCCTATCTCTCCGGCATCCTCATCGGCCACGAGCTGCGCTCCCAGGACGCGAAACGGTTTCACCTCCTTGGCGCTGCCGAGCTGACGGCGCTTTACCAGCAGGCGGCAACTGTGCTCGGCATCGAAACACGCACGCTGGACCCCGACGCGGCGGTACGCTCGCTGTACCGGCTTGGCGTTATGCTTGAAGGCAAGGAGGGTTCATGAAACGCAGAGAGTTGCTCAAGCGCGGCGCGGCACTCGCGGTCGCGGCGCCTTATGTGATCACCGCCCGCTCCCAGGAAACGCTGATCGTCAACACGCAGGGCGGGGAGTACCAGGAGCTGGTCGAGAAGGTAGTGATCCAGCCCTTCGAGAAGAAGTTCGGCGTCAAGGTGATCCACGACGCGACCGGCACCGCGTCGCAGGACTACGCCAAGATCCGCGCCGCGCGCGGCGCGCCCGGCTTCGACGTGGCCGGCCTGCTGACGCCCCCGGAAGTGATGCTCGGGGTGAAGGAGGGGTTGCTCGAGAAGCTCACCGAGCGCGAGGTGCCGAACCTGAAGCACCTGTGGGACAAGACCTGGCAGGTGATTCCCGGCGGTTCCGGCGCGCCGCACACGCTGCAATACGCCGCACTGGTCTACAACAAAGACAAGCTCGAGCGGCCGCGCTCGTGGGCCGACTACTGGGAGCCGCAGAAAAAATACGGCGACAAGGTCAAGGGCCACGTCATCAACTACAACCCGGCGAATCTGCTGTCGGTCTACGCGCTGATCCACGCCGCACAGCTCGGCAAGGGCGGCGTCGAAAACATGGACCCGGCGTGGGCGCGCCTGAAGGCGCAGAAGCCCTACGTCGGCGTGGTGGTGACCGGCTCGGCGGAAGCCGTGCCGCACTTCGAGAACGGCCAGGTCTGGATCTCGCCGTACTGGAGCGCGCGTTCCGGCTATTACATCGATCGCGGGCTGCCGTTCGAAATGGTCATTCCCGAGGAGGGCGTGATCGGCCTGCTCGACGTGGCGTGCATCCCGGTCGGCGCGAAGAACAAGAAGCTGGCCTACGAGTTCCTCAACTGGCGCCTCGACCCGGCGGTGCAGCGCGCCTGGGCGCTCGCTTACTTCAGCAGCCCGACGCGGCCGGGCGTCGAGCTGCCGGCCAAATTCGCCGCCAGCCAGATCGTCAGCAAGGAGCAGGTCGCCAAGACCCAGTTTCCGGACTCCGAGACCATCGGCGCGCGGCGCAAGGACTGGACCTTGAAGTGGCAGGAAATCATGGCGTGACGCGCACGCCGTGGTTGCTGGTGGTGGCGCCGATGGCGCTGTTGCTAGCGTTCTTCGTGCTGCCGAACGCGCTGCTGCTTTCGACCAGCTTTCTGAAGTCTGAGGCTCAGCAGCTCACCAGCGAGCTCACCCTCGAGAACTACGCCTTCCTCTTCGGCAAGCCGATTTATCAGTGGGCCTTGCTGCGCACCTTCATCGTCGGCGCGGCGGTCGGCCTGTTCACCGTGCTACTCGGTTTTCCGCTCGCCTATTTCCTGGTGCGCACGCGCAGCCCCTGGAAGGGCGTGCTGATCGCCGTCTGCCTCGCGCCGCTGCTGGCGAGCGTGGTGGTGCGCACCTACGGCTGGTACATCATCCTGAATCGCTTCGGCGCGGCGAATGATTTCTTCCTTTGGCTGGGACTGATCAAGGAGCGCATTGCATTCATGCCGAGCACCGGCGCCATCATCATCGGCCTGACGCACGCACTCCTGCCGTACACCGTGCTCACCATCATGGGCTCGCTGAACGGCATCAACCCGAACCTCGAGCAGGCGGCAATGAGCCTCGGCGCCAACCGCACGCGCACTTTCTTCCACGTGGTGCTGCCGCTCTGCGTGCCCGGCATCGCGGGCGGCTTCATCCTCGCATTCTCGATCGCGATCAGCGCCTACGCCACGCCCGCGATCCTCGGCGGCCCCGCGACGCAGGTAATGGCCACCGCGATCTACGGCTTCATGACCCAGCTCCTCGACTGGTCGATCGGCGCGGCGCTGGCGGTGGTTTTGATTGCCTCTTCCCTGTTGTTGCTATTTGCCGCGGCTCGCGTGGGCGCAAAGCAGGCGGCGATATGACGCCTGCTTTTTGCCCCCCTGATAAGGGGGGACGCGAGCGCAGTGAGCGGGGGGTTCGTTTTTCTCGAACCGAAATACAAACACCAAACCAAACCCCCCGCTCGCCTGCTGTGCAACCGGGTAGATGGGTAACAGTTCTATCCGGGGACATGGGTAACACTTTTTTGGGTTTTAGGCTCGATGCGAGCGCTGCGAGCATCGAGCCTGCCCAGCTCGATTGGTCCGTAGTAGATGGCCCAGGCGTGCTCGTCGGTTTGGTACAGGCCGACCGGTTGGCCGCTGAGCACGTTGGTTACGCGAACGAAGCTGCCTTTCCACTTGATCGTGCCGTTGCAGCGCACGCG
>CBDDSB010000031.1:0-124659 GCA_965233195.1 uncultured bacterium
GCCCAGGCAAAGATCGCGAGGGGGATGACAGGCCAGAGCGGCGGCAGCAGCCACAGTGGCAGGGTCAGGAGAAAGATGAGCGCCATGCCGGCGAGCGTCGCCAGAGCGTTCCTCACGCTGCCGGCGACGCCGCCGCCATGCTTTCGCTCCAGCGTAGGGAACGAACGCTGCGCCACGTGTTCGACCATTTTCTGCATTCCGAA
Organism: uncultured bacterium; assembly: GCA_965233195.1. Lineage (GTDB taxonomy): Bacteria > Pseudomonadota > Gammaproteobacteria > Burkholderiales > SG8-39 > SCGC-AG-212-J23. The sequence goes on from CBDDSB010000031.1 coordinate 204, forward strand.
CGCGCCCAGGATGAAGAGCGCCGTCAGGTAGACGAGCGGCACCAATAACAGCACCAGCACTAAGTTCGCCGCGACCAGCGCCGCCGCGCCGAAGTCCAGGCGCAGGAACACTGCCGCTGGCGCCAGCCAGTCGCGCAGCAGCTCCGACAGCCAAAGCGCGAGGCGGCCCCAGAACGCGATGCCCACGGCGCCCCAGGCGGCGAGCGACACCAGCATCGGCCAGATCATCAGCCACAGCATGCGCGGGTGGAAAAGGTTGGCGAGGCCGTAAAGCAGCGCGCCGGCGGCGTTCATCGCCGGACAGTCTGCCAGAGTTTCGCCAGGCGCTTTACCGAGACCGGGACCGGCGTCTTGAGCTCCTGGGCGAAAAGCGAGACGCGCAGTTCCTCCAGCAGCCAGCCGAATTGCTCGAACGCCTCCGTCGGCGCGCCCTGGCGAGCGCGCGCAGCCGCCTCCCGCCGGTACGGCACCTCGAGCGACGCCAGGTCCGCGGCCAGGCGCGCGTCGCGCGCCGGATCGACGCGCAGCTTGTCGAGACGCAGCGAAGCCGCCTTCAGATACCTCGTCAGATGCTGCAGGCGCTCCCACGGCGTGCGCGCCAGCCAGCCGGGCGCGAGCAGGCGGCCGATTTGCTGCTTCACGTCTTCGGTTTCGCGGGGAAAGGTCTTCATCGCAACCAGCTTCTTCTCCAGCGCTGCGCGCTCGGCGAGGATGCCGGCGGCGGTGCGCGCCAGCTCCTGCGCGATGAGCGTGAACCGGCTGCGGCCTTCGTCCACGCGCCGGGCGAACTGCGCCTGCAAGGTCGGAACCCCGTCCTGGAGAAAGGTGCGCGCCAGCGCCGCCGCCACCACGTCGCCCTTGAGCGGGCCCAGCACCACGTCCTTGGCGAGCGAGCGCTCGATATCGCGGATGCGGTCGCGGAAAGCAATCGCGAGCAAGCGCAGGACCCCCGCCCGATGCAGCTCGCGCGCCTTCTCAGGCGAATCGAAAACCTGAAGCGTGACCGCGTCGCCGGCATCGACCAGTGCCGGGTAGCCGACCAGCGTGTGGCCACCGCGCTCGATCTCCATCAGCTCGGGAAGGTCACCCATCGTCCATCCGGTATAGCGCTCGCCTTCGTCGACCGGCGCCTCCTCCTGCAGGATCTCCTCGGTCTTTTTTCCGAGGGAGCTCTTGATCTCAGTCAGATTCCTGCCCATGTCGAGCTGCCGGCCGTCCTGGTCGACCACGCGGAAGTTCATGTGCAGGTGTGGCGGCGCGGAATCCGGGCGGAACGCGTCCACCGGCAGGTCCAGGTTGAAGTGCTCGCGCACGTAGCGGCGCAGCGCTTCGGCCAAGGGCAGGTCGGTGGGCGGTACCGCGGCGGTGAACGCCAGGGCAAAGTCGTCGAGGCCGCCGAGCTTGTGGCGCAGGCGCTGCGGCATCGACTTGGCCAGTGCCTTGACCTTCTCGTTCAGCAACCCCGGCACCAGCCACTCGGTGCGGCCCGTCGGCACCTGGTTGAGCAGCGCGAGCGGCACGTTCAAAGTCACGCCGTCGCGCGCAGAGCCGGGCTCGAAGTGGTACTCGAGCTGGTAGCGGTTCGGTCCGAGCGCGAGCGTCGGCGGGAAGTTATCGGTGGTGATCCCGGCCGCCTCGTGGCGCATCAGGTCTTCGCGCGCGAGGTAGAGCAGGCGCGGCTTCGCGGCCTCGGCTTGCCGGCGCCAGCGCTCGAAATCGCCGGCGGTATGGATCTCGCGCGGAATGCGCTCGTCGTAGAACGCGTGGATCAGCTCGTCGTCCACCAGGATGTCCGGCCGCCGCGATTTGTGCTCCAGGCGCTCGATATCGGCGAGCAGGCGCCGGTTGTGCGAAAAGAACGGCGCGCGCGTCTCGAAATCGCCTTCCACCAGGGCGGCGCGGATGAAAACGTCGCGGGCGAGGTCGGGATCGAACGGCCCGAAGGGCACGCGCCGGTTGGTGTAGACCGGCAAACCGTAGAGCGCGCCGCGCTCGAGCGCCATGACCTGCCCCTGGCTCTTCTCCCAATGCGGATCGCCACGGCTGCGCTTCAGCAGGTGGCCACCGATTTCTTCCAGCCAGCGCGGCTCCACCGTGGCGACGGTGCGCGCGAACAGGCGAGTGGTCTCCACCAGCTCGGCGGCGACGATCCATTTTCCCGGCTTTTTGGTCCACGAGCCGGGATGCACCCAGAACTTGATGCCGCGCGCCCCGGTGTACGAGGCGTCGTCGTCGCGCATACCGACGTTGCCGAGCAGGCCGGCCAGCAATGCGCGGTGAATGGCGCGGTATCCGTCCGCCTTCTCAGGCTTGACAGAAGACTCATCCCATTCGAGCGTCTGCTTGAGCTGCTCGTGCACATCGCGCCACTCACGCATCCGCGCATACGACAGGAAGTTCTCGCGGCACAGCCGCCGCAGGCCCTGCTCGTCCTGCAGCTTCCAGAGCTTGAGCAGCGACAGGAAATCCGATTGCTCGTCGGCGAAGCGCGCGTGGCGCTCGTCGGCCGCCGCCGCGCGCTCCATCGGCCGCTCGCGCGGATCCTGCACCGAAAGCGCGGCGGCGATGATGCGCACCTGCGCCAGGCAGCGCTCGGCGCGCGCGGCGACCAGCATGCGAGCCACGCGGGGGTCGAGCGGCAGTCGGGCCAGTTCCTCGCCGATCGGGGTTAGATCTCTTTTCTCGTCGACCGCGCCCAGTTCAGCGAGCAGCTCATAGCCATCGGCGATCGCGCGCGGAATGGGCGGATCGATGAATGGAAACGCCTCCACGTCGCCCAGGCCGAGGCTCTTCGCGCGCAGGATGACCGAGGCGAGCGAGGAACGCAGCAGCTCCGGATCGGTGAACGCCGGGCGTTTCGCGAATTCCTCTTCCGAGTAGAGCCGGATGCAGACGCCGTCGGCGACGCGGCCGCAGCGTCCCGCGCGCTGCTGCGCCGCCGCCTGCGAGATCGGCTCGACGCGCAGCATCTCGACCTTGTTGCGGTAGCTGTAGCGCTTGACGCGCGCATCGCCGGTGTCGACCACGTAGCGGATGCGCGGCACGGTCAGCGAAGTCTCGGCGACGTTGGTCGCGAGCACCACGCGCCGCTCCTTGCCCGGCTTGAACACGCGGTCCTGGTCGGCAGCGGAGAGACGGGAATAGAGCGGCAGCAGTTCCAGCCCCTTCGGACCTTTCCTGCGCAAGGTGTCAGCCGCGTCGCGGATCTCCCGTTCCCCCGGCAGAAAAACCAGGATGTCGCCCGGACCCTGGCGGCAGAGCTCGTCCACCGCATCCGCCAGCGCCTGCTCTTCTTCGTCCCGCGTAGTGTCCTCCGCATCGCCGCCGACCGGCCGGTAGCGCACATCGACCGGATACAGCCGGCCCGAAACCTCGATCACCGGCGCGCCGTCGAAGTGCGTGGAGAAGCGCTCGGCATCGATGGTCGCCGAGGTGATGATGATCTTCAGCTCGGGTCGCGAACGGCTCAGCTGCTTGAGGTAGCCCAGCAGAAAATCGATGTTGAGACTGCGCTCGTGCGCCTCGTCGATGATCAGGCAGTCGTACTGGCGCAGCTCGCGGTCGCCCTGCGTCTCGGCGAGCAGGATGCCGTCGGTCATCAGCTTGATCGCGGTGCGCTTGCCCACCTGCTCGTGGAAGCGCACCTTGTAGCCGACGCGGTCGCCGAGCTCGCTGCCGAGCTCCTCGGCGATGCGGGTCGCCACGGCGCGTGCGGCGATCCGCCGCGGCTGGGTATGACCGATGCGGGGCGCGGCGCCTCTCTCCAGGCCTCGCTCCAGCAGGATCTTGGGCAGCTGCGTGGTCTTGCCGGAGCCGGTCTCGCCGCAGACGATGACGATCGGGTGGGCGTCGATCGCCGCGCGGATCTCGTCGCGCCGCGCGTTGATCGGCAGCGCGGGGTCGAAATGCACCGCTAGCCGGGGACCAGGGCGACGCCGTGATTCGCCAGCGTGATCGACACCTCGGTGCCCATCGGCATCGGCCGTGACACCTCGCGGTCGACAACGAACAGCGAGCCGATCGGCGATTCCACCGTGTATTCCATATGCGTTCCAAGATACGCGGACTTGCGAATCGTTCCGCGCAGTCCCGAAGAATTCTCCTGCTTGAGCACGATCGATTCGGGACGGATGGCGACCCTCGCCTTGCCGGGCGCGGCACCGCGATGGTCGAGCTCGAGGTCGAGGCCGCCAAGGCGCAAGGGCGCGCGCGCGCCGCGATGCGCGCCGAGCTCGGCTTCGACAAGGTCGGCGTCGCCGATGAAATCGGCGACGAAGCGGTCGCGCGGCGCCTCGTACAGCTCGCGCGGCGCGCCGATCTGCGCGATGCGCGCGTTCGACATGACGATGATCTGGTCGGAGACGGCGAGCGCTTCCTGCTGGTCGTGCGTCACGTAGGCGACGTTGAGGCCGAGGCTCTGCTGCAGCTCGCGGATTTCCTCGCGCACGCGCCGGCGCAGCTTGGCGTCGAGGTTGGAAAGCGGCTCGTCGAACAGCAGCACCTGCGGCTCGAGCACCAGCGCGCGCGCCACGGCGACGCGCTGCTGCTGGCCGCCGGAGAGCTCCGAAGGCATGCGATTGCCGTACGCGTCGAGGCCGACCATGCGCAGCTTCTCGTGCGCCTTGTCCTTGGCCGCCTTGTCGCCGCTGACGCTCGGTCCGTAAGCGACGTTCTCGAGCACATTCATGTGCGGGAACAGCGCGTAGGACTGGAACACCATGCTCACGTCGCGCTCCGAACCAGGCCGGCAATCAGGCGCAGGGTCGTGGTCTTGCCGCAGCCCGAGGGGCCGAGCAGGGTCGAGAGCGTGCCGGCCTCGATGCGGAACGAAATGTCGTCCACCGCCGTCACCGGACCGTAGCGCTTGCTTACGTTTTTGAATTCAACCATCAGGCTGCCCCCTGCAGTGCCACGACCTCCCGCCGCCCCAGCTTGCGCTCGCCGACGCCGAGCTGGAGTGCACTTCGTCGAACTTGTCCGACAGCAGGTCGCTCCAGCACTTCGGCTCGGGCAGCTTGCGGCGCGCGAGGAGCTCGGTGTCGTAGCCCAAGCCGAGCGCGCCGGCGTAGATGCCGACGGTGCGGAACTTGGACTGCTCCGCCTGCTTCACCGCCCAGGGCTGCAGCTCTTTCAGCATCGGCGACTTGTACTCCTCCGTGAGGCCCTCTTCCGCCGCCTGCAGGTGCGGGTCCCCGGTCCCGCCCCACATCACGTCGCCGCGCGGGTTCGACGCCTCCGCCTTCACCTGGGCGTAGGTTTCGCCGCTCGACTTGCGCGTCATCGCGACCTTTACCCCGGTTTTCCTTTCGAACGCCGTCAGCATGGCGCGGCACCACTCCTCCTGCACGCTGCTGTAAAGAACGAGATTGCCTTGAGCCGACGCCAGCGGCGCAATGACCAGCGCCAGCGCTGCGATGATGTGTTTCATGAAATCCTCCTCTCCAGTTTCTCGTTAGCCTGCCCGACGCCGGTGACTGCCACCAGCGGATCCTTCAATCCCGGCGCGCACGCCAGCACAGCGTTGCCGCGTTTCAGCCCGTCGCTGCCCAGGAAATCGTCGGTCCATCCGCCGGCCTCGCGCACCATCAGCAGCCCGGCGAGCGTATCCCACGAATTGATGTGCAGTTCGCAGTAGCCGTGGGTGCGGCCCGCAGCTACGTACGCGAGACCGAGCGCACCCGAGACCGAGCGCACCCGAGCCCGCGCGCAGGAACGTCGCGCCGGTTGCCAGCACGCGCTCGATCAGCGAGGTGTAGGCTCGCACCGGCCGACGCGAGGACCAGCCCAGCTCGACCACCGCCTGTTTGATGTCGGTGTCCGTCACGCGCATGGCGCGGTCGTTGAGGAAAGCGCCACGCCCGAGGCGCGCGCGCGATAGAGCTCGCCGTACATCGGCGCCGCGATTGCCGCGAGCTCGCTCCCGGCCATGAACGCGATCGATATGCAGAAGTGGCGGAATGGCGTGCGCGAAATTGGCCGTGCCGTCGATCGGGTCGATGACCCACAGCCGGTCGCTGTTCCCGTCGGCGCCGCCTTCTTCCCCAAGGAACGCATCGTCGGGGAAACGCGCCTTCAGGCGCGAGATGATCATGCGTTCGACCTGCCCGTCAGCCTCGGTGATGTAGTCCTGCTTGCCCTTGAGCCTGACTTCGATTGGCTTGGAGAACAGCTCGCGCGCGAGCTCGCCTGCCTCGCGGGTCACCGCGACGAGCGCCGGCTCGCGAGCATCGAGCTCCTCGGTGCCGATGATCATCGGGTCCAGTATCGCTTCGCGAGTGGCCTAAGGCAATCATGGCCGATGCGGGCGTGCGTCAGCGGATGCGCCTTGGCCGGGTCCTGGTCAGCCTCCACCACGACCCATCCGTTGTAGCCGGCCTTTGCCAGTCCTTCCAGCAACGGCGCGAAATCGATCGAGCCATCCCCCGGCACGGCGAACACGTCGCCGGGCACCGCATACTCCAGGTGGTAGCTGACCGAATCGGTGGCGCGCCACAGTTTGTGCAGCTCGCCGGGCAAGCCGCCTGCGGCGCAGACCACCACGGCGTTCTTCGGCAGGAGGCTGTTGACCACGCCCAGCACCTGGGCATCGGTGGGCTTTGCCCGCGTCGGGGCAACGATTTCGTCGACTTTCTTGTTCCACGCACGAATCAGCTGCGCAATCTGGTCGGTCCACGACGCGGACGCCTTCCAGTCTTTCAAGCCGCGCTCCAGCGCTTCGAGCCCGGCGTCGGCATCGGCCACCAGCGCGATGGCTCCATGCTTGGCGGCATCGAATGCCGCCACGTTGAGCTGCACCAGCTTGGCCTCGGCGAACAGCGCGCGCGAGCCGGTGGCGAAGTCGCCGAGCCGCGCGCCGACCGCCAGCACCACGTCGGCGCGCGCGCCGCCAGCGTATTCGCCGCAGCAGTGCCGGTCACGCCGATGGCGCCGACGTTGCACGGGTGATCCCAGGCGAGGCTGCCCTTCCCTGCCTGGGTTTCGGCGACCGGGATCCCGTGCTGCTCGGCGAACGCGGCGAGCCGCTTTTCGGCCAGCGCGTACTTCACGCCACCGCCGGCGACGATCAGGGGTTTCTTTGATTTTTGTAATGCAGTGATTGCCCAAGCGAGTTCATCGCCATCGGGGAGGGCCCGGCGAATGCGGTGCACGCGGCGGCGAAAGAACTCGGCGGGATAGTCGTAGGCCTCGGTCTGCACATCCTGCGGCAGCGCGAGCGTCGCCGGGCCGCATTCCGCGGGATCGAGCAGCACGCGCAACGCGGCCGGCAGGCTGGTGAGGAGCTGCTCCGGCCGCATGATGCGGTCGAAGTAGCGCGAGACCGGCGGCATGTTCCGCGACATGACGATCCACGACTTCGACATGGCGCGCTGGCTGCTCGGCGAAGAGCCGGTCGAGGTGTTCGCCTGGGGCGAAGCGCTGGTCGACAAAAAGATCGCCAAGGCGGGCGACATCGACTCGGCGATGCTCATCCTGCGCACCGCCTCCGACAAGATGTGCCATATCAACAATTCGCGCCGCGCCGTCTATGGCTACGACCAGCGCATCGAAGTGTTCGGCGCCAAGGGCCTGCTGCGCGCCGAGAACCTCGGCGAGACCACGGTCGAGCAGTTCACGCCGCGCGGCACGGTGAGCGACCGGCCGCTCGATTTCTTCCTCGAGCGCTACGCCGAGGCTTATCGAATAGAACTTTCCAGTTTTGTTTCGGCTTTAAGGCAAAACAGCGCGATGCCGGTGGGCGCGCACGACGGCCGGCGCGCCCTGGTGCTGGCCGAAGCGGCGATCAAGTCGCTGAAATCCGGACAAGCAGAACCGATCCCATGATCACCTTTGCTCTTTTCGGCGCGGGCCGCATTGGCAAGATGCACGCGGAGAACCTCGTACGCCGCAGCGACGCCAAGCTGCTCTACGTCGTCGACCCGAAGCCCGAAGCGGCGCGCGCGCTTGCGGAGCCGCTCGGCGCGCGGCAGGCGACCGAGGCGCAAGCATTCGCCGATCCGGCGGTGCAGGCGGTGCTCATCGCTTCCTCGACCGGCAGCCACGCCGATCTGTCGATCGCCGCCGCGAAAGCCGGCAAAGCCATTTTCTGTGAGAAGCCCGTCGACCTTACGCTGAAGAAGGTGGAGGCTTGCATCAAGGAAGTGCGCAAGGCCAAGGTGCCCATGTTCGTGGGCTTCAACCGGCGCTTCGATCCGAGCTTCCGCTCGCTCAAGCAACGTCTCGACGACGGCGCCATCGGCAAGGTCGAGCAGGTGATCATCACCAACCGCGACCCGGGGCTGCCGGAGATGCGTTTCCTCGCTACCTCGGGCGGCCTGTTCCTCGACTTCACGATCCACGACTTCGACATGGCGCGCTGGCTGCTCGGCGAAGAGCCGGTCGAGGTCTTCGCCCGCGGCGCGGTGCTGGTTGATCCGCGCGTGAAGACCGAAGGCAACGATATCGATACCGCGATGCTGATGCTGCGCACGGCGAGCGGGAAGATGTGCCAGATCAGCAATACGCGCCGCGCGGTATACGGCTACGACCAGCGCATCGAGGTATTCGGCTCGAAGGGCATGCTGCGCGCCGGCAACCTGACGCCGACCACGGTCGAGTGCTCGGGCAGCGAGTCCACGTGCGGCGACAACCCCTGGCCGAGCTTCCAGACGCGTTACGCGGCCGCCTATGCAGCCGAGCTGTCGTCCTTCATCAACAGCGTCGAGCGGCGCAAGCCCTCCGAAGTGCCGCCGGAACACAGCCGGCGGGTCCTGCTGCTGTGTGAGGCTGCTCAGCAATCCGCGCGCAGCGGTAAGCCGATAAAGGTACGCAGTTAAGCCGCTTAGCACGGCAGTTCCCAAGAACTAGCCGCGCCGCCGCCCGGTCCATAGAGGGCCATGGACAAGGCCGAGCGCAAGGACACCGCCCAGCACGCACTGGTTTACGTCGGCATCGCCGTCACGGTGGTGATCGTGCTGGTGCTCCTCTGGTATGCGATCGACGTAGTTCTTTTGGCCTTCGTCGGCGTCCTGTTGGCTATCCTGCTGCGCGCCCCTGCCGACTGGCTCACCGCGCGCTTCGGCCTGCGCGAGGGCTGGTCGCTCGCCATCGTCGGCGTCGTCACGCTCGCGCTTCTGGTCGGCGCCGCCTTGCTGTTTGGCCAGGGCATCATCGCCCAGGCGCTGCAACTGGTGGACCGCATTCCGGAGATCCTCGAGACGAGGCGCGAGCGGTTGAGCCAGAGCGAGCTCGGCAGCCGCCTGGTCGCGCTCGCCGATTCGAGCAGCGTATTCGGCGGCGGCGACGGCCAGTTCATCGGCCGCGGGCTCGGCCTGATCGGCTCGACCTTTGGCGCGATCGCAAACGTGCTGATCGTGGTGTTCTTCGCCGTCTTCATGGCGGCGCAGCCGCGGCCATACGTCGAGGGATTCCTCTTTCTGGTGCCGCGCCGGCACCGCGCGCGCGGACGCGAAGTGCTCTACGAGATTGGCAAAGTGCTGAAGCGATGGCTGGTCGGCCAGTCGCTGCTCGCGGTGTGCGTCGCGCTCCTCACCGGGGTCGGCCTCGTTCTGCTCGGCGCGCCGTTCGCCCTCGCCCTCGCCCTGCTCGCCGGGCTGATGGAGTTCGTGCCGTATATCGGGCCTTTCGTGGCGGCCGTGCCGGCCATTCTCGTCGGCTTCGGCGACAGCCCGCAGCTGGCGCTGAAGGTCGCGCTGCTGTTCCTCGCCATCCAGATGATCGAAAGCTACGTGCTGGCGCCGCTCATCCAGCACAAGGCGGTGCATTTGCCGCCCGCGACCATTCTTTTCGCGCAGGTGCTGATGGGCGCGATCGTCGGCGCCCTCGGGGTTGCGGTCGCCACGCCGCTCGCCGCGGCGGTGATGGTCGCCGTCGGCATGCTCTACGTCGAGGACGCCCTCGGCGACAAGAACGCGAAGATCAAGTCCTAGTTGAAGTCGACCGAGCCCATCAGGCGCTGCCACTCGTCGTAGCCGTCGCGCCAGCCCCGGAGGTAATCGTCCTGCGGCACTTGGACGCCGAAGCGGCGGCACTCCTGTACGAGGCGCAGGTCCTGCGGCGGGTTGCCGAAATAGCCGTCGTCGTAGCCGCGCTGCTGCCAGCTCGCCGGGCGGCAATCGGCTTCGCTCAACGGGAAGATCGCGCATCCTGAGAGGAGGAGCGCCAGCCAGGCCAGGCGCGCGCTCAACGGCTGGCCTTGCGGAAGGAGCCGATGAGCCGGTCCCACTCGTCGTAGCCGGCGCGCCAGCCCGCAAGGTAATCGTCCTGCGCGACCTGGATGCCGAAGCGCCGGCATTCCTGCGACAGGCGCAGGTCCTGCGGCAGGTTGCCGAAGTAGCCGTCGTCGTACCCGCGTTGCTGCCAGCTCGCCGGCCGGCAATCGGCCTCGCTCAGCGGAAAAAGCGCGCACCCGGCGAGCAGCAGGCAGACGAGTGGTAGCGCGCGCATTGGTTGACTCGTAAACACACCGTGTGACTCGTATACACCCCGCCCGCCGGATTGATTCCGCCTCAGCGGCGAATGCCAGTCCGGTACGCATTCTCGCGGCGCAGAAGCTGCGTGACGTAGTCCATTTCCTCGTCCGAGCGCGCGAGCACGCTGACTACGCAGGCGCCACTGCGCACCGCCTCGCCCCATCGAGCGGCTTCGCTTTCCTCGGGCGGCTGGCCGGGCTGGTTCTCATAGGACTGCCCCGGTACCTCTGCTGCAATGCCATCGTCCGTCAAGTGTGCGCTGACCGCGATGCGCTTCTCGGGCACGCCGGCCCGCATCAGCGTTGCCTTGGCGCCTTCTGCGGCCGGCATGCTTTCGAACACAGCCACCACCGTCTTCGCCCCGATCATTCCCATGGCGGAAGTCGAGCAATCGACGTTCCGGGTTCCGCGCGCTTGTCAAAGTCTTTTAGCGGCAGTGCACTTTGGCTCGGATCCCCGCATTCTTTTGCGAACCCGGTAACGCGCTTGTGCCAAGCTGGAATCACAAAGCGTTGGAACAGGGGGAGCCAAGTGGATCTCACGCCGGGCGAGAAGGCGGTACTGAAGCAAATCCGTGCTCTCTACGCGACCGAAGCACGGCGGGAGCATCAACTCAAGGCGCTGATGATGCAGTGGCCGCCCATTCATCACGAGGCCTACAAGCGCGCTTACGGCAGCCTGCTCGCAAAGCTGCTGATTCAGGACGTGAACGCTCAAGTTTTCAGGCTTACCGAAACAGGTTTGAGCGCAATCGGCGTCGGAACACAAAAAGCGCGGCCGCAGCCTTCAAAGGCGTAAGAAGATGGCAGTCAGGCCCTTGCGCGTGTTCATTGCCGACGATAACCGCGACATCGTGATGCTGCTCGGCATCCTGTTTCGCAGCGAAGGCATGGTGGTTCGATCGACCACCCGTGGTGTTGAAGTGCGCTCCGCCGTGGCCGAGTTTCGACCCGATGCAGTGCTGCTCGACATCGCCATGCCCGATCGCAGCGGGCTGGAAGTGGCTCTGGAACTCACCCGCGACTACGGCACGCAGTGCCCGGTATTGATTGCCGTCACGGCTCACAGCAGCGAGGTCGCCAGGCGCCTCACCGCGAAGAGCGGGTTTCGGCATCATGTGGGAAAGCCGTACGACCCGGACGCCTTGCTGAAGCTCGTCGCCTCGGTCGCACCCAACGATCAGATTGGCTGAGCATCCGCTCCAAGTAACGCGTCGCCGCACCGATTTGCCTGGTACCAAAGCTCAAGGCGAGCGGCTACGGTGCCGGTACACGGTCCTTTTGTAGTACAGGTACAACCATTGCTTAGATGCGCCCGGGTCTGAGGCAGCGCCGGAATTGCGGTGTTGCCTGTGGTGGGTGGCGCCAGCCTTAGCTGCTTCGGACCCACTTCCTATTCGCCGGAGCGCGTCGGATTGGTCCGCCTTCCATGAACGATGCAACCAGAGCTTAGCGCTACCGGAGGCATAGGCTTACTCGACGCGAGGGGTCGTCTTGCACTTGTCGAGCGCATCGGCAAGCATCATGAACTTACGATCCGGCATGCTGGCGTGCCCGCTAATCCAAGCGTCTAACAGGGCTGGCGGACATTTCAAATTTGCGGCGAGTAGGTCACGGCCCATAAGGGCTAAAGCCCTCCGAAGCAATTGCTGCCGGTTGCTCTGGGTCATCTCCCAACCTTCGTCAAGCTTTGTCTTTCGGAAATTCGGCGGCAGGTGGGGTAGGAAACTTCACCACGTCGCCAGAAATCGAACGAAGCCGCGGCGCATCTCGGTGTTCGATCAATATATCGACTACCCGGAGGAAAATTCCCATCGGCGGCTTGCCGTCGCCGGCGAGCCAGTGTGTGAGAGCGGCCATGGGTACGCGTAGGTACTTGCTGAGGGGAACCGCGCCCCCAAGGAGGACAGCGGCACGTACCAGGGCGGCCCGGTAGGTGTCGTCCTCCTGTTGCATAGCGGCAGAGCTAAAGTAGCGAAGTCTGGACGGGGGTTCTGAGTGGCTCAAGCAACGCCAGTACGGTGCGCGGCTCGCATGGCTTCAACAAGTAGTGGTCGAAGCCAAGAATCTCCGACAGGATCTTGTCGGCACCCATCTTGTACTCCCCGCTTATGCCAATGAGTAGCGGGCGCTCTTTACCGCGGCGGTCTCGGATCGTCCTGGCCACTTCCCATCCGCTTAGTCCCGGCATATGGATGTCGAGCACTACCACATCCGGATCAAAGTCCAGAACAGCGCCCATGACGTTTCGGCCTGCGTAGACCGCTCGCGCGTCGTGACCTTCCTCGCCGAGGATCATGGCGAGCGTAAGCGCCGTATCACGGTCGTCGTCCGCCACAACTACGCGCAGGCGCTTGAGCCTTTTTGGCGGCTCGGCTGTAGAGACGGACTCCCCCGATCTTCTTGTCATGCGCGGAGTGTAGCCACCGGCCGTCGCGCCTCGGTATCCCAATCCATACGATTGGGGTGTCGCTAATCCGCTACACGGCCTGTGCTGCGGCACAGCGGTTGCTTACATTGCCGACGTGCCGACCGCCATGCCGATTAGGGAACGTCGTGTCTTGCTCGATTGGATCGACCTCGGCGGTATTCGCACGCCGCTTTACATGTGCGAACTGGACGAGAAGAAACTAAGTGCTACAGGCCAGCGGGGGTTTTATCACTACGACGGTGAGACTGCCGATCCCCGCTTTGCCATAGGCGTGTTGTAGCGCCAAGGCGGTAGTGAGATGCCGGCAAGTAAGAAGACGGGGCAGCGCAAAGCGCGTCCGGAACCCAGCGTAATTCGTGCGTTAGCAGACGAGCTGGGGCTAACAACGCCCAAGAAGGTGCGCCGCCGACACAAAGGGCCGATGCGGGTAGCCGTGTACAAGGATCCAAAGCGCTAGGCGACTTCAGCGACGCGGCTCGTCGAACAGGATGCCAAGAATCGTATCGACGTCCTGCTCCTTCACTGGCTTCACCAGATGCGCATCGAAGCCAGCCGTCATGCTTTCATCCCTAGTTCTTGCGTCACCGTAAGTCGATACGGCGACAAGGCGGAGCTCGTAGCGCGCATAGTGATCACGAAGCAATCGCGCGAAGCGGATGCCATCTATGCTCGGCATGCCAATATCGAGGAACGCGACGTGGGGACGAAATTCATCGACTTTGGTCAGGATGTGGCGCGGATCGGAAACGTAAAGCGCCTGGTGGCCCTTGATTTCGAGCAGATAGACCAATGCGGTCGCCATGTCGATATTGGTATCGACCACAAGAATGCGTCTGCGATTTGTCAGTGCCGCGTTCAAGAGACTGTCCTATTTTTCTCAGCATAACCGGACGCACAGGCTGAAGCGTCAGAGGGCATTTCGCTGGTCTGCTCGCTGGGGGCGCCCCGGCAAGAGGTCTGGATCCGCGAGACCGGCACCGAACGATACGGGCGCTTGCCCGTTTCGTGCGTAATAATGTTTAAGCGCTCGGTCGGGCAGAGCGGTTAGTACGCTAAAGTGCCGTTGGTGCCTTCATAGGTTCAACCGGCGGAGAAGTCCTCCCATAATGGCAACGATTCTTGTCATGGACGACGATGCGTACATGCGAGAGTTGATGGGACTGCATCTCTCCAATGCCGGCTATGACGTACTCGTTGCAGAGGATGCCATCGTTGCCGGGCACCTGGTTCTGCAAAAGTCCCCAGACCTGATCCTGGCCGACATAGAGATGCCCTTTATGAACGGCTTGGAGTTCGTGCAAGCGCTCAAGTCTGATCATTCCATCTCCCATACGCCGGTGATATTCGTTAGTTCTCGGGACGATCTCGAGGATCTAGCCAAATCGTTCGGCGCTGTCGCCTTCCTCAAGAAACCTGTCCTCGCAGATCAGTTGCTCGCGGCCGTGGCGCGAGAAATAAGCGCCGGCATCAGCGTCCGCCCCTAGCCCTGTAAGAATCCTTCAGCGTCGAGTGTATTTGCGTCAGAGCGCAGGCTTTCTTCCGCTCAACGCCGCCGAGCCTGTGGGATGTTCGCTGCGTACCTTAACGAGGGGGCAGCCCAGTGGATCTCACACCCGGGGAGAACTCGGTACTGGCTCAAATTCGCGTTCTTTACTACAACGCGGCCAAGCGCGAGCAACAGGTCAAGGCGTTGCTGGGCCTATGGCCGCCGACGCAGCACGAGGCCTACAGAGCCGCATTTGCCGGGCTGGTTGCGAAGAAACTGATCAGTGACAACGGCTCGCAGTTGTTCAGAATTACCGATGCCGGGCTGAGAGCCATGGGGATCGCAGTTCCACAACCTGCCATGCGGCAAGTGGCGCAGCGCGCAGCCATCCAGCAGGAGAACGGCCCTCCAGCATCGACGACACGGCCGCCCAAGGCTGTCACGGGTATCCGAGGCGCTCTCTCGCGCTTGGGGTTCCTGCGGCCGCGCGTTTAGCACCAGCGCTAGTCATGGCTAGCGATTCCAGCCCCGCGGACCTAAAGCGAGAACTGCTGAAACGGGCCGCCAAATTATTGGACGCAATTGACCTTGCGCGTCGTCTGAACGTCCCATCGACCCTCCTTGAGACTTGGATTCGCGGGGACGCCACCATGCCGGACGGCAAACTGATGGACCTGGCACGCGTTCTGGACAGGCTCAGCAGGGAGGAACGAGCAGCGAGTCACGCAAACAACAGCGCTGCGGGCCAACGCCAAGACCGCTAAATCCTTGCGCGGCGGGGGGAAGGCGCTATGCCGGCCGGATCGCATTGGAAGCCTCAAGAAGCCTTGCGACATAACGCGCGATCAGATCCACTTCGAGGTTCACTCCGGCGCCGGACTTCAGGCGCCCTAGCGTGGTCGCTTCGAGCGTGTAGGGGATCAGGTTGACCTCGAACACCGCGTCCTCGACGCGATTCACGGTGAGGCTCACCCCGTCGATGCAGATGGAACCCTTGCGGGCGAGATAGGGACCAAGGTCCTTCGGCATTCGGACCTGGAGAAGACCCCGGGAGAGTTGCAGCACCTCTCCCACCCCGTCCACATGCCCGGTGACCAGGTGACCGCCCAGCTTGCCGCCGAGGCTGAGCGACTTCTCCAGGTTGACCTCGCCCGTCCGGTCGAGCCCGGTCGTGACCCGCAGGGTCTCTTCGGACACGTCGGCCGTGAAGCCGCGACCGCGTGTCGCGGTAACCGTGAGGCAGACGCCTTGCACGCAGATCGAATCCCCTACTGCCAGATCGGCCAGGTCGAGGCCCGGGCAGTCGATTTCCAGGGGATTGGTGCGCACGATCCTGCCGACCGCCTGCACAATGCCCGTGAACATCCGGGCAGGTTAACGCAACTAAGGACTAATGCGCCCGATGCCAGAGTTTGCCGATGTGCTTGTCCAGGGACAGTGCGGACGCCGCCAGCATCGCGACGAACCCGCCGACGGCGATCGAGTTGACCATCGCCACGCGCGAGCCGAAATCGAAGGTAAACGGCGCGCACACGAGCCACAGGCCCATCGCCAGGTTGAGCCATTCCATCGGGAAATCGTCGCAGGCCACGCATTCGAAGTGCGAGCCGAGCGCGAGCGCCAGGCCGGCGACGATCGCATTGGCGGTCGCCACCTCGTGCTCCGCGTAGCCGGCGATCCACGGCGAAACGGCAAGCCACAGGCCGAGCGCAAAGCTCGCCCAGTCCTGCCACTTGCTAGACATGGCTGCCATACTGATTTCGACCGACATGAGGTGGTGCTCGTTCGGGACGCGCGCGTAGTGGGTTGCAAGTACAGGACGTAACGATGCAACGACAGATTGAAATGATTGGCGCAGCCTGGGGCCTGGGAGGCGCGGATCCGGGATGCGCCGACGCGCCGGCCGCACTCGTGCCGTTGCTCGCGCAACGGCTCGCGGCGTGCGGCCTGCCTGCCATCGCCGGGCCGATCCTCCAGCCTTCGCCCGGCGAGCGGCGCAGGCAATTCGCGGTGAGCAAGCTGTGCGGCCAGCTCGCCGCCGCGGTGGCGGATGCGCGGCGCGGCGGACGGCTGCCTTGCGTGATCGGCGGCGACCACAGTTGCGCCGGCGGCACATGGACCGGCGTAGCGCGCACGCTGCAGGGCGCGCTCGGCCTGGTCTGGATCGACGCACATATGGACAGCCACACGCCGGCCACCAGTCACACCGGCCGGCTGCACGGCATGCCGCTCGCCTGGCTCCTCGGGCAGGACGACGATCCCCTGTACGGCCTGGGCGCCGGCGTGGTCAAGCCGCAGCACGTCTGCCTGGTGGGCGTGCGCAGCTACGAGAAGGAAGAGGACGAGCGCTTGCGCCGCCTCGGGGTGCGCGTGATCTTCATGGACGAGGTGCGCAGCCGGGGCATCGACGCGGTGCTGGACGAGGCGCTCGACATCGCCACTGCGGGGACCAGCGGCTTCGGCGTGAGCATCGACCTCGACGTGGTCACTCCGGACGAGGCGCCCAACGTCGGCACGCCGGTGGCCGGCGGCGTCACCAGCGCGGAGCTGGCGCGCGCGCTGCAGGATGTCGCCGGACGTCCCGCGCTCGCGGCGATCGAGCTGGTGGAGTATTCGCCGCGCCTGGATCGCGACGGCCTCACCGGGCGCGTCGCGGTCGACCTGCTCGGCGCCGCGCTATGCGGGCCGCGCCAGGATGCGCAGGTCCTCGCCGAAGCGCTCCAGCGATAGGATTTTCAGCCGCGGGCGCTTTTCCAGCCCCTCGACCGCCGGCAGGTCGAACATCCCTTGAGCCGCGTCGCCTAGCAGGCTGGGGTTGAGGTAGATCACGTATTCGTCCACGCAGCCCTCGCGCACGAGCGAGCCGTTCAGGCGAAACCCCGCCTCCACGTGCAGCTCATTGACGCCGCGCCGCGCGAGCTCTTCCAGCATGCGTGGCAGCTCGACTTTATGGTTCCGGTTGGGCAGCGCCACGACTTCCGCGTTCGGCAAGGTTCCGCTCCCGGCGGAAAACACCAACACCTTGTCGCCCTCGAGGATGCGCGCACCGGGCGAGGTTTCCAGCCGGCTGTCGACGATCACGCGCAGCGGCTGGCGCGGCGTTGCGATCTCTCGCACGGTGAGCTGAGGGTCATCGGCCCGCACCGTACCCACGCCGGTGAGGATCGCGCACGCGCGCGCGCGCCAGCGATGCCCATCGCGCCGCGCCTCCGCGCCGGTGATCCACTGCGAAGTACCTGCATTTGCACCACTTCCCTCCCCAAGCGCGGTGCGTCCGTCGAGCGTGGCGGCGACCTTGAGGCGTACCCACGGCCGGTTGCGCGTCATGCGCGAGACGAAGCCGATGTTCAGCTCGCGGGCATCGCCCTCCAGCAAGCCATGCTCGAAGCCGATGCCGGCGGCCTCGAGCGCCGCCCCACCGCCCGCGGCCTGCGGGTTCGGGTCGCGCATTGCCGCCACTACGCGTTTGACCTTGGCCTTTTTCAGCGCCTCTACGCATGGCGGCGTGCGTCCCCGGTGGTTGCAGGGCTCGAGATTCACGTAGACCGTCGCCCCCGCCGCCTGCGCGCCTGCGCGCTCGAGGGCCATGGCTTCGGCGTGCGGGGCGCCGGCCTTCTCGTGCCAGCCTTCGCCCACGGTTTTTTCATTCCGGCTTACTACGCAGCCGACCCGCGGATTCGGGGTCGTGGTGTACAGCCCCTTCTGCGCCAGCGCGAGCGCGCGCCGCATCATGGCGTGGTCGAAGGCGGAAAACGCGTTCACTTGCGACGTTTTTTCGCCGCCTTCACCTCTTGCACCGCCTCGCGGAAGTCGTCCGGCGTCTCGAAGCTGCGGTAGACCGAGGCGAAGCGGATGTAGGCGATCTTGTCGAGCTTGGCGAGCTCACGCATCACGAAGTCGCCGATGCGCGTGGTCGGCACCTCGCGCTCGCCGAGCGAGCGCAGGCGCTCGATCACCCGGTCGACCGCCTCGTCCACGTCCTCGGTCGACACCGGGCGCTTGCGCAGCGCGAGCATCATGCTGCCCATGATCTTGTCGCGGTCGAAGTCGGTACGGCTGCCATCCTTCTTCACCAGCCGCGGCATCTTCAGGTCGACGCGCTCGTAAGTGGTGAAGCGCTTTTCGCAGGTCACGCACTTGCGCCGGCGGCGTACCGTGTTCGCCTCCAGATTGGCGCGGGTGTCGACCACCTGGGTGTCATCCGAGCCGCAAAAGGGGCACTTCATGCGCTTTTCACTTGTACACCGGGAACCTGGCGCAGAGCGCCGTGACCTCACCCGCCACGCGCTTGAGGTTGGCATCGTCCGCCGGCTTGTCGAGCACGTCGGCGATCAGCCCGGCGAGGAGCTCGGCCTCGTTCTTCTTGAACCCGCGCGTGGTCATTGCCGGCGAGCCGATGCGCACGCCGCTCGTCACCATCGGCTTCTGCGGATCGTTGGGGATCGCGTTCTTGTTGACCGTGATATGCGCGCGCCCGAGCGCCGCCTCGGCGTCCTTGCCGGTGAGGTTCTTCGGCGTGAGGTCGACCAGGAACATGTGCGACTCTGTGCGCCCCGACACGATGCGCAGGCCGCGCTTCTGCAGCACTGCGGCCATGGTCTTGGCGTTTTCCATCACCTGTTTCTGGTAGGTCTTGAATTCGGGCTTGAGCGCTTCGCCCAGCGCCACCGCCTTCGCCGCGATGACGTGCATCAACGGCCCGCCCTGCAGCCCGGGGAAGATGGAGGAATTGATCGGCTTCTCCTGGTCGAGCCTGCCGAAGATCATCCCGCCGCGCGGCCCGCGCAGCGTCTTGTGGTTGGTCGTGGTGACGAAGTCCGCGATGCCGACGGGAGAAGGATAAAGGCCCGCGGCGATCAGGCCGGCGTAGTGCGCGATGTCGGCCATGAGCAGCGCGCCGCACTTGTCGGCGATGGCGCGAAAGCGCTTCCAGTCGATGGCGAGCGCGTACGCGGAGGCGCCGGTGACGATGAGCTTCGGCTTCTCCGCCATCGCGATCTTCTCGGCGGCGTCGTAGTCGATCTCTTCCTTCGCGGTCAGCCCGTACGAAACCACGCGATAAAGCTTGCCGGAGAGATTCACCGGCGAGCCGTGCGTGAGGTGGCCGCCCATGGCGAGCGACATGCCGAGGATCGTGTCGCCGGGCTTGAGCGCCGCGGTATACACCGCCTGGTTCGCCTGCGAGCCCGAATGCGGCTGTACATTCGCCCACGGCGCGCCGAACAGCTTCTTGGCGCGCTCGATGGCGATGGTCTCGGCGATATCGACATACTCGCAGCCGCCGTAATAGCGCTTGCCGGGATAGCCCTCGGCGTACTTGTTGGTGAGCTGACTGCCCTGCGCGATCAGCACCGCCCGGCTCACGTAATTTTCCGAGGCGATCAGCTCGACGTGGTCTTCCTGGCGCTGGTTTTCCTGGCGGATAGCGGCCCAGACTTCGGGATCGGACTGCGCGAGAAGGTCGGGAGCGAGCATTTTTCGGCCTGCGGGAAGGGGGCCCGATTTTACCAGCGGATAGTTGCTTTCACCCTATCGATGCCCCTAGCATTTCCCGCATGCCGCCTGGCGCCAGCCGCAAAAAACAAATGTCGCCATCTCTGATGATCGACGACCGGATCAGGGAGCTCGGCGACTGGCGCGGCAAGATGCTCTCCAGGATCCGCACGCTGATCAAGCAAGCCGACCCCGAGGTAGTCGAGGAGTGGAAATGGAGGGGCGTTCCGGTCTGGTCTCACGACGGCTTGATCTGCACCGGCGAGACCTACAAGAACGTGGTGAAGATGACCTTTGCCAAGGGGGCCGCACTCGAGGACCCTTCAGGCCTCTTCAACGCCAGCCTCGAGGGCAACACCAGGCGGGCGATCGACTTCCACGAGGGCGACAAGATCGACGAGCGCGCGTTGAAGGCCCTTATTCGCGCGGCCGTGGCGCTGAACGCGTCCCGCGGCCGTGGGCGTTAAATCCGACCTGCGCGAAATAGCCTCCCCCGCCTTATAGTCCTTCCAAAAGGGAGGGATCCAATGCCGATCCTGGGCGCAATCCTGCTGCTGATTCAGGCCTGCTTCGCGTATCACGCGCTGAAGACCGGCCGGCCGTACTGGTGGCTGTTCGTCATCATGGGGTTCCCGGTGCTCGGCTGCCTGCTGTACTACTTCATCGAAGTGTTCCCGAGCTCGCGCGAAAGCCGCAAGGCGGAGAAAGCGGCGCGCGCGATCGCGCGCTCATTCGATCCGGACCGAAGCCTGCGGGAGCACGTCGCCAATCTCGAGGACTGCGGCAGCGTGGACAACCGCCTTTCGCTCGCGCGCTCGTGCATGGACCGTGCGATGTATCGCGACGCGGCCTCGCTTTACCGCAGCTGCCTTTCGGGCGTGCATGAATCCGATCCGGCCATCCGCCACGGCCTGGCCAGCGCGCTGCTCGGCGCCGAGCAATTCCAAGAGGCGCACGCGATCGCGCAGGCGCTGCGTCAATCGCACGCTTCCTACCGCGCTGCCGAAGTGCAGCTCATCGCCGCGCGTGGCCTGGAGGGCAGCGGCCGTTTCGACGCGGCGCTGGCGGAATACCGCGTGCTCGCTGACACTTACAGCGGCGAGGAGGGACGCTGGCGCTTCGGCGCCCTGCTTGCGCGCATGGGACGTGCGGACGAGGCGAAAGAAGTGTTCCACCGGATGTTGCGCAACGCCGACCGTTTGCCGGAGCACTATCGCGAGGCGCAGGACCAGTGGCTGGCGCTCGCGCGCGGCCAGATGCAGGTTTAACTTTGGAGATCGAGATGAAGATTCGCGGATACACCAGAGCAATCGTCCTGGCGGCACTCGCCGCGATGGCGGGTACGGCGCAGGCCGGTGGAATCGGAGTGCGGGCCGGCACCACCGGCGTCGGCGTCGATCTCGGCGGCGATGTGATTCCGACGCTCGGCTGGCGGCTCGGCCTGTCGGGGATGAACGTGAATACCGACGTCGACACCAGCGACGTGCGCTACGACGCCAAAGTCAAAGTGCTGACCGGCAGCCTGCTGCTCGACTGGAGCCCGCTCGGGCCGTTTCGCATCTCGGGCGGTTTCATGCCGAATCGCAACAAGATCGATCTCACCGGCCAGCCGAGCGGCGGCGGCAGCTTCCCGGCGGGCAGCAGCCTTACCGGAGAGGTGAAACCGGAGCGCAGCTTTGCGCCGTACCTTGGCATCGGGTACGGCAACGTGTGGACGAGAGGCGTCAACTTCTACTTCGACCTCGGCGTAATGTTCCAAGGGTCGCCCGAGGTGAGCCTGAACCTGAACTGCGGATCCGCATCCGCCACGGATTGCAACACGGCGCGGGCGCGGCTCGAAGACGAGCGGCGGCGGGTTCAGGACAAGGTGGACAGGTACAAGTACTACCCGGTGGCCAACATCGGCCTCACCGTGGGCTGGTGAGGAGTTAGGGCTCCGTCCCCGAACTCAGGGCTTGCGGCTCTCCAGCCGGTAACGCAGCACGTGGTCGCCGTTGCCGGTGGCGGGGGCGCCGAGGCCGATGTAGCCGCGCTCGCCGAGCACGGTTTCCTCGCGGCGCAGCGTGACCTCGCGGGTATTGCCGTCGATCGCGACGTAGGTGCCGTTGGAGGATTGGTCGGCGACGATGAAGTGCCCGCCGCGCTCGAAAATGCGCGCGTGCACGCGCGAAGCCTTGCTGCTGTTCACCACCATGTCGTTGGCCTTGTCGCGGCCGACCTTGACTGAGGTTTGCGGCTCGACCACCACCGTATCGCCGGCGTAGGTCAGCTTGAGGATCCATTCGCGGCGCGCGGCCGCGGCCTGGGGCTGGCCAAAGGCTTCGGTCACGTCGGGGTCGGCGCGCCACAGCACGTCGTAAACGTCGACCTCGCCCACGCGCCCGCGGACCGTTGCCGGGAAAAGATGCCGGCAGCGGTGCCGGATGTTGGCCGACAGCGCGTCGACGGTTTCCTGCGTGGTGAGCACCTGGTCGGCGTTGGCGAGGCCCACCAGCCGTGCGCACACGTTCACCGTATCGCCGAACACGTCGCCGGCCTCGGTGACCACCGAGCCCCACGTAAACACCGCCTTGATCGACAGCTTGCGGCCGCCCGCGGGGTCGAGCTTCGCGGTGGCGAGCTGCATCTCGCAGGCGACGCGGAACGCGACATCGGCTTCGGCGAAGTGGCACACCAGCCCGTCGCCGAGCGACTTCACCACGCTGCCGGCCGCGTCCTTCACTTTCTGTTGCAGCAGGCCGAGCAGGCGGTTGATGAGCGCGAGCGCTTGCGTGTCGCCGATCGATTGGTAGATGGTGGTGCTATCGCAGACGTCGACGAACAGAATCGCGAGCTGCGAGCTTGCGTTGCGGATGTCAGCCTCCCTCGCGACGATGATACGTCAGATTCTGAGGGGTGGCGCGAGGTCCTCGGGCCGGTCGATGTCGCGCAGCGCGCCCGGATCGCCGACCGGAATTTTGACCATCTGCTTCTCGTGCGCGGCGAGCAGGCGCTTCGCGCCCTCGTCGCCGCGCAGCGTAAGGAGTTCGTGAAAAAATTGGTGCGAGAGTCCGACCGGGTGGCCGCGGCGCGCGCGGAAGTACGGCGCCACGAGCGGCGCGCCGCCGGCTAACGCGTCGCGCACCGCCGCGATCGTCGTACGGCGCAGGAACGGCATGTCGGCGAGGGCGATCAGGTAACCGTCCGCAGCACCTGCGGCTCGCGCCGCGCAGGCCAGGCTCGCGCCCATGCCTTCGGCGGCGTTCTCGCATTCCGCGATTTCGCAGCCTTCGCTCTTCAGGGCTTGCGAAAGGGCATCACTGCCCGGGCGTACGACCGCGACCACCCGCGCCACTTCCGACTTCAGGTGTCGTGCCGACTGCACGGCGATCGATACACCGTGCGGCAGCGCATGCTGCAGCTTGTCGGAGCCGAAGCGGGTCGCCGAGCCTGCCGCCAGGAGCAGGCCTACGATGTTCAATTCTGTTTGACTTCGCAGGCCGAGGGATCGAAGCGCGGCTCCGGCTTTGCCGCCCAGCTTGGCTCCTTCACACCGTGGCGCACCGCGGTCATCTCGGCGAGGATCGCGACCGCGATCTCGGGCGGGGTCTTCGAGCCGATGTAGAGCCCGACCGGGCCGCGCAGGCGCGCGATCTCGTCGACGGAGACGTCGAACTCCTTGAGACGCTCGCGGCGCGCGTCGTTGTTCTTCTTCGAGCCGATGGCGCCGACGTAGAACGCGGCGGACTTCAGCCCTTCCATCAGCGCGAGGTCGTCGAGCTTCGGGTCGTGCGTGAGGGCGACCAGCGCGCTGTGCCCGTCGAGCTGCAGCTCGCGCACCACGTCATCGGGCATGCCGCGGTCGATCGGCACCGCGGCGAGGTCCCAGCCGGCGGCGTATTCCTCGCGCGGATCGATCACCACCACGTGGTAATCGAGCATGCGCGCCATCTCCGCGAGGTAGCGCGTGAGCTGGCCGGCGCCGATCAGCACCAGGCGCCAGCGCGGGCCATGCACCGCCGAGAGCACGCGGCCGTCGAATTCCAGCACATCCTGCCAGCGGCCGGGCTCGAGCGTCGCGCGGCCGCTTTCCATTTCGAGCTTTCGGCGAACCAGCTGCTGCGACCCGACCTTCTGCAGCAACTCCTGGATGCCGCTGCGCTCGGAGAGCGGCTCCATTACGAGCTGCAGCGTGCCGCCGCACGGCAAGCCCCAGCGCGTGGCTTCTTCGTTGGTCACGCCGTAGGTCGTCAGCTCGGGCTTGTTCCACGTCGCGAGCTTCGCCTTCACCTTGTCGACCAGGTCGTCCTCGACGCAGCCGCCCGACACCGAGCCGACGATCTGGCCGTCATCGCGCACGGCAACCATCGCGCCGACCGGGCGCGGCGCCGAGCCCCAGGTTTTGACGATGGTGCCGAGGGCGACCTTGTGGCCCTCCTTCCTCCATTTTTCCGCGCTGCGGAGGACTTCGATATCGACGCTATCCATGAGGAAATGTTATCGCAACCCGGCACCCTCCAGAGGGCGAATCCGTGATCGCAATGCTCGCGCCGTGACCACTGGCGATCTCGCGCACGATCGCGAGCCCCAGACCGCTGCCGGTGCCCGAGGTCCCCGGCACGCGGTAGAAGCGCTCCAGCACGCGGCCGCGCTCCGCCGGCGCGATTCCCGGCCCGTCATCCTCCACCTCGATGAACGCGGCGCGCTCGCGCCGGCCGGTACGCACCGTCACGCGGGCGCCGCGCTGGGAGTACTCGAGTGCGTTGTGCACCAGGTTGGCAAGCGCCTCGCGCAGCAGAAACGCATCGCCTTCGATCTGCGCTACCTCGAGCTCGAAACCGAGATCGATATCGCGCGGCAGGGCCTGGTGCACCCAGGCATCGGCTTCGCCTTCGACCAGGCTCTTCAGGTCGAGCGACGCGAGGCTCATGCGCACGCCAGGCTCTGCGCGCGCGAGCGCGAGCAGCTGGTTGGCCAGGCGACCGGTGCGGATGGTGGCCTGGTGCACGCGCTCGACCTGCGCGCGGCTCGGCTCGGGCAGCGGCTGCGCCAGCGCGAGCTCGGCATGCGCCTGCAGGCCGGCGAGCGGCGTGCGCAATTGATGCGCGGCGTCGGCCAGAAAGCGCTGCTGCTTGCGGCTCGCAGCCGAGACTTCGTCGAGCAGGCCGTTCAGCGCGCCGACCAGCGGCCTGGTCTCTTCGGGCGCGCCGGCCGCGTCGATCGGCCGCAGGTCGCCGGCCGAGCGCGACTTGATCTCCTCCGAGAGACGGGCAAGCGGCCGCAGGCCGCGCTTCACGCCGAACCAGACGATGAGCAGCGTGGCGGCGGCGATCAGCAGCTCGGGCAGGATGCTCTGCAGCAGGAGATCCCGCGCCATCCGCTCGCGCTTGACCATGGTTTCCGCGACCAGCACGGTGCAGGTCGAGCGTCCGCACGGCGCGTGCACCGAGACCACGCGCACCTTGTTGCCGTCGTAGACCGTGTTGTGCGCGACCGCCTCGCTCGGCGGCGAGGGGAGCCCCGGGTCGCCGGCGATCTCCATTCCCGCCGGGCTCATCACGCGGTAGTAGATGCGATCGAAGCGGTCGGTGCGCAGTACCTGCTCCACCACCGGCGGCAGCTCGAAGCGGTACTCGGTCTGCAAGACGCGCACGTGCGAGCCGAGCGCCAGGCCGATGTCGACCAGCGCCTGGTCGTACGCCTGGGTCGCGGGCTCGATGGTGGGGAAGTAGCTGATCACCGCGCCGAGCGCGAGCGCCGCGGCGATCGGCGGCAGCAGCATGCGCAGCAGGTGGGCGCGCAGGCTTCTCGCCGCCATCGCGTCCTACTTGTGTTCTTCGAGCATGTAGCCGAAGCCGCGCACCGTGCGGATCCTGATGCCGGCGGGTTCCAGCTTCGAGCGCAGGCGCGAGACGTAGACCTCGATCGCGTTGGGCGACAGGTCGTCGCCCCAGCCCGCGACCGCCTGGATGATCGCCTCCTTGGACACGATCTTCTCGACGCGCGCCAGCAGCACTTCGAGCACCGCCCATTCGCGCGCCGCCAGCTCCAGGGGTTCGTCCTTCAAGAAAGCCCTTCTGGCGACCGTATCGAGCTGCAGCGGCCCGTGGGCGATGCGCGGCCCGCCGTGCGACTGCGAGCGGCGCAGCAAGGCGCGCACGCGCGCGGTGAGCTCCGGCATGGCAAATGGTTTCACCATGTAGTCGTCGGCGCCCAGGTCGAGGCCGCGCACGCGATCATCGACCGCGTCGCGCGCGGTGAGCACCAGCACCGGCATCGGGCCGCGGCCCGGGCCGCCGGCCCGCAGGCGGCGCAGCACTTCGAACCCGTCCATCTGCGGCAGGCCGATGTCGAGGATCACCAGGTCGAACTTCTCGTGCGAGGCGGCCAGCACCGCGTCCTCGCCGCGCGGCGTGACGTCGACGGCGTGACCCTCCGCTTCGAGGATGCGCTGCAGACC
Source organism: uncultured bacterium (assembly GCA_965233195.1). Lineage (GTDB taxonomy): Bacteria > Pseudomonadota > Gammaproteobacteria > Burkholderiales > SG8-39 > SCGC-AG-212-J23. Next base: position 26,521 of record CBDDSB010000031.1, read on the forward strand.
GGAAGCGAGGGGTGCGTCGTCTTCGACGATCAGTAGTCGCATGGGTCGGTAAAAGCCTTGTGGCGCAAATGATAACGCCGCGCTAGGATATTTTTCCCCCGAGGAGGCCGCATGACCATCAAAGTATCCATGAAAGTCAATGGCAAGCCCGTTGCCGCCGACGTCGAGGCGCGCACCCTGCTCGTCACCTACATCCGCGAGAACCTGCGCCTGACCGGCACCCACGTGGGATGCGACACCGCGCAGTGCGGCGCCTGCACCGTGCTGATGAACGGCCGCGCCATCAAGAGCTGCTCGATCGTCGCCATGCAGGCCGAAGGCGCCGACCTCATGACCATCGAGGGGGTGGCCAAGCCCGACGGCACGTTGCACCCGATGCAGGCGGCCTTCAAGGAGAACCATGGCCTGCAGTGCGGCTTCTGCACGCCCGGCATGGTGATGAACGCGCTCGATTTCGCCAAGAGCCATCCCAACCCCACCGACCAGGAAGTGCGCGAGGCGCTCGAGGGCAACCTGTGCCGCTGCACCGGCTACCACAACATCGTGAAGAGCATCGTCGCCGGCGCCAAAGCAATGGGAGGCAAATTGTGAACGCCCCCGCGCCTGCTTCCCTCATCGGCGCCCGTGTCGCGCGCAAGGAGGACTACCGCTTCCTCACCGGCGCCGGCCAGTTCACCGACGACATCACGCTGCCCAACCAGGCCTATGCGGCTTTTGTGCGCTCGCCGCACGCCCATGCCGTTATCAAGAAAATCGATTTTCAAAAAGCGAAGTCCGCCAAAGGGGTGGTCGCCGTCTTCACCGGTCAGGACTTCGCCGACGCCAAAGTCGGCGGCCTGCCGTGCGGCTGGCTGATCACCGACGTGCAGGGCAAGCCGATGAAGGAGCCGCCGCATCCGTGCCTCGCGCAAGGAAAGGTGCGCCACGTCGGCGACCAGGTCGCGGTGGTGATCGCCGAGACGCTCGACCAGGCGCGCGACGCCGCCGAGCTGGTCAAGATCGACTACCAGGAATTGTCCGCGGTCACCGATGCCGCGAAGGCGCGCAGCGCGCAGCCGATCCACGACATCGCCCCGGACAACACGTGCTACGTCTGGGCGCTCGGCGACAAAGCCAAAACCGATGAAGCGTTCAAGGGCGCTGCGCACGTGACGCGCCTCGAGTTCCTCAACAACCGCCTGATCCCGAATGCCATCGAGCCGCGCGCGGCGATCGGTTCGTTCAGCCGGGCGGATGACGCGTACACGCTTTATGTGAGCAGCCAGAATCCCCATGTCGAGCGGCTGCTGATGACCGCGTTCGTCCTCGGCCTGCCCGAGCACAAGGTGCGCGTGGTCGCGCCCGATGTCGGCGGCGGTTTCGGCTCGAAGATTTATCTCTACGCCGAAGACGTGGTGGTGACCTGGGCGTCGAAGCAGATCAACCGTCCGGTGAAGTGGACTTCGGACCGCTCGGAAGCGTTTCTGTCCGACGCGCACGGCCGCGACCACATCACGGTGGCCGAGCTCGCGCTCGACAACAGCGGCAAATTCCTCGCCATGCGGGTGAAGACCACGGCCAACCTTGGCGCCTACCTCTCCACCTTCGCTTCCTGCATTCCGACCATCCTGTACGCGACGCTGCTGGCCGGCCAGTACACCACCCCGCAGATCTACTGCGAAGTGACCGCGGTGTTCACCAACACCACGCCGGTCGATGCCTACCGCGGCGCCGGACGGCCGGAGGCCACCTACGTCGTCGAGCGCCTGGTCGAGACCGCCGCGCGCGAGCTGAAGATCGACCCGGCGGAGCTGCGCCGGCGCAACTTCGTTCGCGAGTTCCCTTATCAGACGCCGGTCGCTCTGCAATACGACACCGGCGACTACGATGCGACGCTGGAGGCGGCGTTGAAGCTAGCCGACGTCTCTGGTTTTTCTTCGAGGAAAGAAAACTCGATGAAGAACGGCAAGCTGCGCGGCATCGGCTACGCCGCCTACATCGAAGCCTGCGGCATTGCACCCTCCGCCGTGGCGGGCTCGCTGGGCGCGCGCGCCGGCCTGTTCGAAGCGGGCGAGGTGCGCGTGCATCCCACCGGCACCGTGACGGTGTTTACCGGCTCGCACTCGCACGGCCAGGGTCACGAGACCACCTTCGCGCAAGTCGTAGCCGACCGTCTCGGCATGCCGCTCGAGAACGTCGCCATCGTGCACGGCGATACCTCGAAGGTGCTGTTCGGCATGGGCACCTACGGCTCGCGCTCGATCGCCGTCGGCGGCACGGCGATCGTGAAAGCGCTGGACAAGATCATCGCCAAGGGCAAGAAGATCGCCGCCCACCTGCTGGAAGCGAGCGAGGCGGATATCGAGTACGAGCGCGGCGAGTTCAAGGTGGCGGGCACCGACCGGAAGAAAATGTTCGGCGAGGTGGCATTCGCCGCCTACGTGCCGCACAACTACCCGCACGACAAGCTTGAGCCGGGCCTCAACGAAAACGCGTTCTACGATCCGGCCAATTTCACCTTCCCCGCGGGTACCTACATCTGCGAGGTCGAAGTGGATCGCGATACCGGCGCAGTCCGCGTCGACCGGTTTACCGCGGTGGACGACTTCGGCAAGGTCATCAATCCGATGATCGTCGAAGGCCAGGTGCACGGCGGCCTGACGCAAGGCATCGGCCAGGCGCTCACCGAAGGGTGCCGCTACGACGCGGCGAGCGGGCAGCTGCTCACCGGCTCGATGATGGACTACTGCCTGCCGCGCGCGGGCGACGTGCCCATGTTCCAGATCGATACGCGCGAGACGCCGTGCACGCACAACCCGCTCGGCGTGAAGGGCTGCGGCGAGGCCGGCGCGATCGGCGCACCGGCGGCCGTAATGAACGCGCTCACCGACGCGCTCGGCGTAAAGGAAGTGGCGATGCCGGCCACCGCGCAGACCGTGTGGAAACACCTCCAGGAGAAAAGCCATGCACGCGTTTGAATATCACCGTCCTTCGTCCACCAAGGACGCGCTTGCCTTAGGTTCCAACAAGGAAGAAGCGCGGTATCTCGCGGGCGGGCAGAGCCTGGTTCAGGCAATGAAGCTGCGCCTTTCTTCGCCCAGCGACCTCATCGACCTGGGGACGATCAAAGAGCTCGTCGGCATCAAAGTCTCGGGCAGCGCGGTGGAAATCGGCGCGATGACGCGCCATGCCGACGTCGCCGGCTCGAAGGAGGTGCAGAAGGCGATTCCCGCGCTCGCCATGCTCGCCGGCATCATCGGCGACCGCCAGGTGCGCCACATGGGCACCATCGGCGGCTCGCTCGCCAACAGCGATCCGGCCGCGGACTACCCCGCCGCGGTGCTCGGCCTTGGCGCCACCATTTCTACGAACAAGCGCAAGATCGAAGCCGACAAGTATTTCAAAGGACTGTTCGAAACCGCGCTCGAGCCGGGTGAGCTCCTCACCTCGGTGTCGTTCCCGGCGCCCAAGCGCGCGGCCTACATGAAGTTCAAGAACCCGGCCTCGCGCTTCGCGCTGGTCGGGGTGTTCGTCGCGGACTTCGGCGGCGGCAAGGTGCGGGTGGCGGTCACCGGCGCCGGTCCGTGCGCGTTCCGCCAGGCCGAGATGGAGAAGGCGCTGGCTTCCAAGTTCGCACCAGACGCCGTGGCGAACATCAAAGTGAAGCAGGACGGCCTCAACAACGACCTGCACGCCTCGCCAGAATACCGCGCTCACCTCATCACGGTAATGGCGAAGCGCGCCGTCGAGGCCGCGCTGAAGTAACAGCGCTTAGGCGGTGGTCTCGGCAGTGAGTTGTTCCTTGCGCGCCATCATCTTCGCGCCGAGGTCGTCAAGGTTGAGCTTCGCCTTGCGCACCTGCGGGAACATCTCCGATTCCTCTTCCTTGACGTGGTGCAGGACGTATTCACCTAGCACGGTGAACGTCGCGCTCAGCATCGGGTCGTCCGCCTTCATGCCTTCGAGCTGCTCGATCAGGTCTTTGGCAGAGGCGTGCTCGACTTGCGCTTCGTTCAGCAAGTCTTCGTCCTCGATTGCCTCCCGCACCGCCGGGTAGAAGATCTCCTCTTCGATCGTGGTATGCACTTTCAACTCCGCGCACACCGCGTGCACCATTTCCTGCAGGGTCGCGGTGTCGGCCTGGTCCAGCTTTTCGAACTCTTTGAAGGACTGCTTGACGCGTGCGTGGTCCTCCTTGAGAAGGTCGATCGCATTCGGGGTGCTGCGGGACTTTGCCATTTGACTGCTCCTGTAGGTATCTGGTTGAGGTTCGGTGTCAGCTGCCGCAAGAAACACGCCGCGCCGGCCGGTCTTGCGATGCTCCGTCATCAGCCGCCGATACGTCGGGTCCGCGGCGGCTTCGCGCCAGGCGGAATAGAAGATGCTCGCCGACTGCGCCTTAACCGGATCGCCGCCGCGCGGCAGGACACCCGTCCCGCCCGCGGCGTATTTCCGCCCGCCGCGATAGTTCGCGTACCGCCTCGCGCGCGTATAGCCCATCTGCAGAAACTTGCGCGCCATGTCCATGCCGACGAAGTCGCGCTTTCGCCGATACCCGCGAAATCTGCGCAGGATCGCAGCGCTCGAGCGCCGGGCAAGGGCCGGGGTGCGAAAGCGCCACAGCGGGAGGATTTCGCTCTTGTAGGGCTCGACCAGCAGCACGCCCTGCTCGCCACGCCCGATGCGATAGAGGTCCTGCCGCTCGCGAAAATCGATGCGGTCGAAAGGTAACGAGTAGTCGAAAGGCGCGATTGATCCGCGCGCCGCTCGCCTCGCTTTAGCTCCGCCGCTGCTGCTCGACGCGCGCCTGCGCGGTTGCCGACTTGACCTGCTTTTCTTCCTCCGGCGGCGGCAGCACGGCTTTCAGCCCGAGCCCCTGCAGTGAGAGCTCACGCAGCCAGCCCTTGGAGTGATAGTAGTGCTCGTCCTCCTCGTCCTCGATCTCCTGGTAGGCCTGCTTCAGGGCCTTGCCCTCGGCGCCGGTCATCTTCTTCGACACTTCGCCGATCAGCTGCCAGTTGAAGTGGTCGGTCATCTCGGCGTGCGTCACCATCTCGCAGGCCACGCATTCCGCCATTTCCTTTTCTCCAGTGCCCAAAGCCGCTTCCATGGCGGCGACGAGCGAGGCGCCGATGTCATGGGTGATCTTGCGGCCGGGAGTCTGCTCTTCCGGGTCCAGGTTCATCTGCAGGCACACGTCGTGTAAAACCTGCACGTGCTTCTCGGTTTCCTCGAGGTACTTCTCCCATTCTTCCTTCAGGTCCTCGTTCTGTACGCACTTGAGCGCGGTTTCGTACACTTTCACGCCGCCCATCTCGTGCTCCAGCGCCTGCAGGAGCAGCTCCTTGACCATTTTCATTTCCATGACGTTTCCTTTTCTGGAATTCGGGAGACGCGTAGCAATCCCTATTCCCGCTAGTTGATGGTCCAGTCCGCACGCAGCAGAAGGTCGGGGGGAATGATCACGCCGAGCACGTTCGCGGTGCGGCGGTTGATGAAAAGCGAGAATTTTGCGGGCCGTTCGATCGCCAGCTCGGCCGGCCGCGCGCCCTTGAGGATACGGTCGGCGTAGCCGGCGGCGCGGTAATAGAGGTCGGAATAAGCCACGCCGTAGGCCACGAGCCCGCCGGCGTCGGCGAATTCGCGCGCCGAGTACATGGCCGGCAGCCGATGCCGGTTTGCCAGCTGGACGATGGCGTCGCGGTTGGATTGCGCCAGGGTCTCGATGCCGACGAGCAGCGCATCGGCGCGGCTGCGCACCGCCTCGTCGAACGCGGGCCCGATATGCTCCGCACTGCGCACGTCGAGCAGCACCGGCTCGATACCCATGGCGCGCGCCGCCTGCTCGCTCTCCCTCCAGCCCGCGGCGGCCGCAATGTTGTCGAGATTGGCGTACACCGCCAGGCGCGTCATCTTCGGCACCAGCGCCTTGAGGAGCTCGAGGCGCTTGGGTGCCAGCTCGGTGGCGGCGCTGGTGAGGCCGGTGACGTTGCCGCCAGGACGCGGGAGGCTCGCCACCAGCCCGCTTTCCACCGGATCGGCCACCGCCGCCATCACGATCGGGATCTCGCTGGTCGCCGCTTTGGCGGCAAGGGTGGCCGGCGTGCCGCGCGTGACGATCAAATCGACCTTGCTGCGGACCAGCTCGGCGGCAAGCTCGGCGAAGCGCTCGGTGCGGCCCTCGGCGGAACGATAGGCGATCACCAGGCTCGGCCCTTCGACGTAGCCGCGCTCTTCCATGCCTTTGCGGAAGCGCTCGAAGTTCTCGGCGTTCGCGCGCAGCGAGGTGGTCTCGAGCACGCCGACGCGGTAGATGCGCCGCCCCTGCTGCGCTCGCGCCGCGAACGGCGCGAGGCACAGCAATCCGACCACAGCTCGCCGGCTAGTCATGGCTCCCGGCCACTAGTCTGCGCCGATTCGAACCGCAGTGGCAGGTCCCCGCCAAATGCCCGAAAATGAAGGCCTTATGTCGAAAGCCATACCGAAGTCGATCGACGACACGCAAACCCTGCTCGCGCAAGGCGAATACGTCGCCGACCGCAGCCTCGCGACCTCGCTCTTCCTTTCGCTCTCCATGAAACGGCCGCTGTTCCTCGAAGGCGAGGCCGGCGTGGGCAAGACCGAGATCGGCAAAGTGGTGGCGCAGGCGCTGGGGCGCGAGCTCATCCGCCTGCAGTGCTACGAAGGCCTCGACATCGCGCAGGCCGCGTACGAATGGAATTACCCGCGGCAGATGATCGAGATCCGCATGGCCGAGGCCGAAGGGGTGAAGTCGCGCGAGGGACTCGAGCAGGACATCTTCTCGGAGCGCTTCCTCATTCGCCGGCCGCTGCTGCGTGCGTTGCAGCCCGCATCACAGCCGGCGGGCGGGTCGCCGGTATTGCTGATCGACGAGCTCGACCGCACCGACGAGCCGTTCGAGGCCTACCTGCTGGAAGTGCTGTCCGACTGGCAGATCACCATCCCGGAAGTTGGCACGGTGCGCGCCGCCGAGCCGCCGGTCGTCATCATCACTTCCAACCGCACGCGCGAAATCCACGACGCGGTGAAGCGCCGCTGCTTCTACCACTGGGTGGACTATCCCGACGCCAAGCGCGAGCTCGCGATCCTGCGGCGCAAGGCACCGACAGCGGCCGAAGGCCTTTCGCGCGAGGTGGTGGCCTTCGTGCAGCAGCTGCGCAAGGTGGATTTGTTCAAGCTTCCGGGCGTGGCCGAAACCATCGACTGGGCGAACTGCCTGGCGGCGCTCGACCGCGTGGTGCTCGACCCGGAGACGGTCAACAACACGCTCGGCGTGCTGCTCAAGTACCGCGACGACCTCGAGCGCATCGCCGGCGACGAAGCCGGGCGGCTGGTCGGCGAAGCGAAGGCCGCCGCGGCGGCGTAGCACCTTGCAGCCTCTCTTCGGGCTGTGCGACGCGCTCCTCTCCGTGAGCGGTGAGTACGCCAGCATGACGCTGGCGCGCGAGGCGCTCGAATCCTACAAGGCGCTCGACGAGCGCGGCCGCGGTCAGTTCTTCGACCGGCTGGCGCGCGATTACTCGCCGACGCCCGAGGCCGTGACGCGGAGCGCGGCCGCGTACCAGGCCGATCCGTCGCCGCGAAATCTCGCGCGCCTGCAGGAATCGGTCGAGTCGCTGCGCCGCGAGCTGTTCCGCCGCCTGAATATGGCGCCCGGCGGCACCGCCGCGCTGGTGGAAATGAGAAAGCAGCTGCTGAAGGACTTGCGCGCCAACCCCGAGTGGCAGGTGATCGACGCCGATCTGCTGCACCTGCTGCGCGAGTGGTTCAACCGCGGCTTCCTGCGCCTGGAGCGCATCGACTGGCGCACCCCGGCGATCGTGCTGGAAAAGCTGAGCGAGTACGAGGCGGTGCACGCGATGCAGGGCTGGCGCGACCTGCGCCGCCGCCTGGAGGCCGACCGGCGCTGCTTCGGCTTCTTCCATCCGCAGCTGCCCGACGAGCCGATCATCTTCATCGAGGTCGCCCTCACCCGCAGCATGAGCGCACACATCCAGCCGCTGCTCGACATCGGCGCGCCGGTCACGCCGGCGAACTGCGATTGCGCCATGTTCTATTCGATCACCAACTGCCAGGAAGGGCTGCGCGGCATTTCCTTCGGCAACCTGCTGATCAAGCAGGTGGCCGAGGAGTTGCGGCGCGAGTTCCCGCACCTGCGCCGCTTCGCCACGCTGTCGCCGATTCCCGGATTTCGCCGCTGGCTGGACCAGAAAAGGGCGGAAAAGTCGAAGGAGCTCGCATTCCTCGGCCGCCTCGAGCAGCCCGACTGGCATCGGGGCGAGGTGTCCGACGCGATGCAGCGCAATGTTCTGCGGCTTTGCGCCTACTACCTCCTGTACGCAAAGCAGGGGCAGGAGCCCCTCGACCCCGTGGCGCGCTTCCACCTCGGCAACGGCGCGGCGCTGGAGCGGCTGAACTGGCTGGGCGACGTTTCCGAGACCGGCATGGCGCGCTCGGCCGGGCTGATGGTGAATTACGTGTACTGGCTGAACGAGGTGGAGCGCAACCACGAGCGCTACTTCCGCGAGCACCTCATTGCCGCCTCGCCGGCGGTGGAGAAGCTGGCGCGCGAATGCGTCCTCGCGTCTTCCGCGGAAAAGGGCGCTACCGCATGACGCCAGAGTCAACCACCAGCGGTCGTTTACCCGAGAACGTCATGCATTTCGCGCGACTGCTGCGCGCGGCAGGCCTGCGGGTAGGCTCCGATCGCGTAATCGACTGCGTGCGCGCGCTGGAAATCGCCGGCGAGCACGAGTTTCCCCTGCGGCGCGAGGACTGGTACTGGACCATGTCGGCGGTGCTGCTTTCGCGCCAGGAGCAGCGGCCGATCTTCGACCAGGCGTTTCGCCTCTTCTGGCGCGATCCAAAGCTCGCCGAGCGCATGATGCAGCTGATGCTGCCGCAAGCCTACGGCCGCGCCGGGAAACCCGAGCAGCAGCAGAGCCAGCGGCTCACCGATGCCTTGTTCAGTGAAAAAAATAAAACCGAGGCAGAACAGGAGAAGCTGGAATTCGAGGCAAGGCTCACCTTCTCTTCGCGCGAAGTACTGGCGCGCATGGACTTCGACACCATGTCGGCGGCCGAGCTGGTCGAAGCGAAGAAGATGCTTTCGCGGCTGCGCCTGCCGCTGCCGCTGATCCGGACCCGAAGGAAGAAGGTGTCGAAGAACGGCAAAACCGTCGACCTGCGCGCCACGTTGCGCGAAAGCATGCGCGAGGGCGGCGGCATGATCCCGCTGGTGCGCGCGGCCCGGGTCGAGCTGCACCCGCCGCTGGTGGTGCTGTGCGACATCTCGGGCTCGATGAACCCGTACTCGCGCATGTTCCTGCACTTCCTGCATGCCATCACCAACGACCGCGACCGCGTCACCGTTTTCGTGTTCGGCACGCGGCTGACCAACATCACGCGCCAGCTGCGCCACCGCGACGTCGACGTCGCCATGGCGAGGGTTGCCGACGCGATCAAGGACTGGTCGGGCGGCACGCGCATCGGCCACAGCCTGCGCGAATTCAACTTCAAGTGGGGGCGGCGCGTGCTGGCGCAGAACGCCTGCGTGCTGCTCGTCTCCGACGGCCTCGACCGCGAGGCCGGCGAAGGCCTGGGCGAGGAAATGGAGCGGCTCGCCAAGTCGAGCCACCGCCTGGTGTGGCTCAACCCGCTGCTGCGCTACGAGAAGTTCGAGGCGCGGCCGGCCGGAGTGCGCGCGATGCTGCCGCACGTCGATCTCTTCCTGCCGGTGCATAATCTCAAGAGCCTGGTCGACCTGGCAAAAACCCTGAGCCGTCCCTTGAACAAGGAAATCCCCCAGTGGAAATGAGCGGCGAACAACTGATCGCGGCATCCCAGCAGGACACCTGGACCGCGCTGAACGATCCCGAGGTGCTCAAGGCCTGCGTGCCGGGCTGCGAGTCGATCACCCTGGTCAATCCGAACGAGTACCAGGTCCTGATGACTGCGAGGGTCGGCCCGGTGAGCGCCAAGTTCCGCGGGCGGCTTTCGCTATCCGACATCAAGCCGCCGCATTCCTATGCGCTCGCCTTCGAAGGCCAGGGCGGCGCCGCCGGATTCGCCAAAGGCGGCGCGCAGGTCAAGCTGTTCCCCGAGAAGGACCAGACCAAGCTGGTCTACGACGTCAAAGCCAACGTCGGCGGCAAGCTGGCGCAGATCGGCTCGCGCCTGGTGGACGCCGCGGCGAAGAAAGTCGCCGACGAGTTCTTCAACAACTTCAACAAGCGGGTGTCCGCCGTCGGCGAAGACACGACGGTGGTCATCGCCGCCGTGCCGGCCGACGGCCATGGCGGCGCCGAAAAAAGCGCGGCGGCGCCGCCGTCGGTTTCCAACACCACGCTCATCTTCTTCGCCGCCGGCTCGCTGGTCGTGTTCATCGTCGCGTTGGTGACGCTTTTTGGCTGAGCTGCTGTTCCGCGAGGACTCGTACCTGCGCTCGTGCGAAGCGACCGTGGTCGCAGTGCACGCCGAAGGAGTCGAGCTCGACCGCACGGTGTTCTACCCGCTCGGCGGCGGGCAGGCGGGCGACACTGGCAGGATGGGCGCCTGGCGCGTGCGCGACACCCGCAAACGAGAAAATTCGGTGGTTCATGTCCTCGAACCCGGCGCTGTTCCGCAACCCGGCACGAAGGTAGAACTCGAGCTCGACTGGGAACGACGTTATCGACTCATGCGCTACCACACCGCGCTGCATCTTCTAGGGGCGGTGGTGAAGGCGCCGGTCACCGGCGGGCGCATCGCGGACGACAAGGCGCACCTCGACTTCGACATCGAGATGGAGAAGCTGGAGAAGGAGGCGATCGAATCCCGCCTTCGCGAATTGATCGCCAGCTCCGTCGACACGAAAGCAAGCTGGATCACGGATTCCGAGCTGGATGCCAGACCCGATTTGGTAAAAACGATGTCGGTCGCGCCGCCGCGCGGCGAAGGCCGCGTGCGCCTGCTGGAGATCCCCGGCATCGACCTGCAGGCCTGCGGCGGCACGCACGTGAAGAACACCGGCGAGGTCGGCCGGCTCGAGATCGCCCGCATCCGCTCCGAAGGCAAGCGCAACAAGCGCGTTACGCTGGTGTTCGCATGAACACCAGCCCCGAGCGGCGCCTGGCCGCCGTCATGTACGCCGAGCTGCGCAACTTCACGCGGCTCTCCGAAGTGCTGCAGGCCGACCGGGTACTCGCGCTCACGAACGAGTTCTTCGCCCTTGCGGCGAACGCGGCGCAAGCGAACGACGGCATCGTGGTCTCGGTGCACAACGACTCGGTGCTCGCCGCGTTCGACGCCGGCGCCGCGGAAGAATTCGCGAACAGCGCGCTCAAGGCAGCGCGCGCCATCCAGGGCCAGTTCGGCGCGATCGGCGAGCGCTGGAAGACCGAGTACGGCCTGCCGGCCGCCGTCTCGCTCGGCGTGCACATCGGCGAGACGGTGTTCGGCATGGCCGGCCCGCCGGGTTCACAGCAATTCACTGCGCTGGGCGACTGCGTCAGCATCGCCGAGCGCCTGGTGCACCGCGCGCGCGCCGGCGAGATCGTCATCTCCCTCGACCTGATGAAGGCGCTGCGCGCGAAGGTCGAGACCCTTGGGGCACAGGAGCTGCCGGTGCTCGAGCTCGGCGGCAAGCGCCCGCCGCTGCCGATCTACGGCATGGTGCTCGAGACGCGGCTGGACTTTACGTAAGGACGCTCTTCGCCAAGATAGGCGCGCGCGCCGGGAACGCGCCGGCCAGACACAATGACCGCTAACGGAGTGCGACGTGTCCACGTCCGCCGTTAGTGACCGCTTTGCGTCTCATCCAATGAATTCGGCCTAATGGACGGCGCGCTGCCGGAACACCTGCGGCGAGCGCCTACAGGGTCTGTCTGCATTGTTCCCTTTGGGTCGGTCATTCCGCGGCGGGACGAAGCCCGGTGCCGCGCTTAAAGACACTTCCCGCGAGCGCCCTTCTACGCGATCACCGGGCGCCCGTTGAAAAACAAAAGTCCGGTGTCCCGTGATAACGAAGAGCTACGGCGGACAGCCAAACGGCTAATCAGAGAGTCCCCAGAATTGATCGCTCAGGCGAAGGCTTTGGCTAGAAGCCCGCGGCGGGTACACAGCGGCTAAAAACCGGTGATGCGAAAAATCGACGTTAGGGGCGTGGGTCGCACCGAGATCATTCAGCGTTGCCGGCTGCTTTGCCAAGCATGCGCACATGTCTATGCCCGCAAGTCATCCCTTCTCCGGGCGGCCGAATTTTTCGATCAGGTCAGCTAGAAGTAAGAATTTCCGGTCGGGCATGCTGGCCATCCCGCGAATCCATGCGTCCAGGAGGTTGACTGGCACGCCCAGATGGACGGCCAATTCCTCCATCCCGACTAAGCTCACCGCCTTCCGAAGAAGCCGTTGCTTCGTTGTCTCGCTCAAGCCTGGCGCGCCCCTGCTCGCTGTAACGTAGCGAGGCGGGCAAGTGACATGCCTAGCTTGGTCGCTAGGACATGTCGCGAGACTCCAACGGGATGTCGGGCGAAACCCGACAAGTGCTACTAATCCGCCGCCCTGAGCACAATGCAAAGCAGATTTAGATTGCCGTACGGTCGTGCCCGAAAACGGTTTTCAGGATGCTGTCGATCGTTTCCGGATCGGCCGGCTTGGCGACATGCGCATCGAACCCGGCGCGGCGGCTCTCGGCGCGGTCCTCATCGCGGTCCCATGCCGTAAGCGCCACCAGGCGCAGCGCCTCGAACCCAAATTCCTGGCGCAGCATGCGCGCCAAGGCGTAACCATTGATCTCCGGCATGCCGATGTCCAGAAATGCCAGGTCGGGACGCAACCGCCGGGCAACCTCGAGCGCTTGCCATGGATCCGTCACGAACTCTGCGTGATGCCCTAGTCGCTGGAGGACGAGCGCGAGTGACATGGCGCTGTCATGCAGGTCGTCCACCACGAGGATGCGCTTGCGGCCGGTGCTCATGCAGCGGCAGAGCATACCCGCGCTCACTTGCGCATCACACCCGGGAAAACCCTTACACGCTGCGTAAACGGCGAAATGCGCGCGCAAGCAGCGTAACGGCAATATATGATCGGTTCGCTCGGGGAGGAGAACGTGCGCAGACGCGCTCAGCGATGTGTTCAAGTTGCCGTACTCGCGATCGCGACTTCGCTTCATGCGCCGTGCGACGCGCAGCAGCTCGCCGCGCGCCCGCTGGTCGACCTCTCACTGGAGGAACTGAGCAACATCCGCGGCATCAGCAGCCGGCTGCGCACGAGCGCGGACACCGATCCAGCCGGCACCCGGAATCTCGGCAACCACCCGGACTACCAGTGGATGCTGCGCTCGAGCACCGATCTCGATCTGGGCATCACGCTACGTAACGCGCTGGATGAAAGCCATCGCGAATGGGGCGACAACACCACCAGCGCCGAAATCGCCCGCTCCGTGATGTTGACCATGCAATGGCGGCCATGACCGGCCGCAGCCGCTTGCTCCTGTTGCTGGTGTCGCTCGCGCTGATGCTGCCGTCTGCAGCAGCGGCGCAGGATCCCTCTGCCGAGGAAGTGAAAGCGGCGTTCCTCTTTCGCTTCGCCTCCTTCGTGGAATGGCCGGCGAAAAGCCGGAGCGACGAAGGCATCGTATTCGGCGTGGTGAATGCGAGCGGCGTGCAAGCCGAGCTGCGGCGCTACGCCGCGCTGCGGCCGATCGGCGATCGACCGCCAGTCGTGCGCCAGGTGGAAACCGCCGCCGATCTCGAGGGCGTGCACATCCTCTTTATCGGCGGCCGCGATGCGAGCCTGTCGCGCTGGGTGGCGGCCTCCGGCCGGCTTGCGATCCTGGTGGTGACCGACGCACCCGATGGCCTGGAGCGCGGCAGCATGCTCAACTTTCTCACCACCGACCGGGTGCAGTTCGAGGCCTCGCCCGCCGCCGCCACGCGCGCGGGACTGCGACTTACGTCGCGCCTGCTGTCGGTGGCGAGCCGGGTGAAGAAAGGCGACGCAGGTGGCGAGGTGGTAATCGCGAGCCGCGATATCAAGCGCTTGCGGGCCAACGCAGCGTAAGGAAAAGCCCTCTACCCCCTGCACGGTCCGCCGATTAGCATACGCCGAGAACGGGAGGCGGGATGATGAAGAACAAACTGGGCACGGTCGGGACCGCGGCGCTGCTCGCGTGCACCTGGGGCGCGCTCGGCCAGGAAACCCAGCTCGCCGCGCGCGAGCTGGTCGACCTGTCGCTCGAGCAGCTCTCCAACATCGTGGTGCACTCGGTATCGCGGCGCGATGAGCCGCTGTCGCGTGCGCCGGCCTCGATCTACGTGATCAGCGGGGATGACATCCGCCGCTCCGGCGCGACCAGCCTGCCCGAGGCGCTGCGCCTCGCGCCCAACCTCATCGTGGCGCGCGCCGACGCCAACCAGTACGCCATCTCCGCGCGCGGCTTCAGCAACACACTCGCCAACAAGCTGCTCGTCCTGATCGACGGCCGCACCATCTACACCCCGCTTTTCTCCGGCACGTTCTGGGAGGTGCAGGACGTGATGCTGGAGGACGTCGAGCGCATCGAGGTCATCAGCGGGCCGGGCTCGGCGCTGTGGGGCGCCAATGCGGTGAACGGCGTGATCAACGTCATCACGCGCCCGGCATCGGCCACGCAGGGCGCGCTCGCCACGGTCACCGCGGGGACCACGCAGCGCGACGCGGGGGCGCGCTACGGCGGGAAAGTCGGCGCCGGACATTACCGCCTGTACGCGAAAACGGTACGGCGCGACAACACCTCGAACGCCAGCGGCACGCCGGTCCTCGACCAGGGCGACCTGACCCAGGTCGGCTTCCGCAGCGACTGGGGCAAGGCGGGCGACAGCTTCACCCTGCAAGGCGACGCCTACGGCGCCGAGTTCGATCAGGCGCCGGCGGCGCGCGAGGCGAACGGCGCCAATCTGCTTGGGCGCTGGTCGCGTTCGCTTGGCGCGGACTCTTCGCTTCGCGTGCAGGCCTACTACGACAACAGCTACCGCCACCACCCGGGCACCTTCAAGGAGCACCTCGACACCTTCGACTTCGAGCTGCAGCACGCCGTGGGCAAGTTCGGCCGCCACCGCCTGCTGTGGGGCCTGGGCCTGCGGCATTACCGCGACCGGGTGGAAAACTTCGCCGCGCTCGCCTTCCTGCCGCCCCACCGCAGCCTGAACCGCAACCAGTTCTTCGCGCAGGACGAGATCGCGCTCACCGAGTCGATCGACTTCACGCTCGGCGCCAAGGTCGAGACCAACAGCTACACCGGGGAGGAGTTCCTGCCGAGCGCGCGGCTGGCGTGGCGGCCCGACGAGCGCCAGCTGGTGTGGACGGCAGCGTCGCGCGCGGTGCGGGCACCTTCGCGCATCGACCGCGAGTTTTTCGCGCCGGCGAATCCGCCGTTCTTTATTGCCGGAGGCCCTGACTTCGAGTCGGAGGTGTCGAACGTCTACGAGCTCGGCTACCGCGCCCAGGCCACGCGCGACGCGTCGTTTTCGATCACCGGCTTCTACCACGACCACGACAAGCTGCGCACGCTGCGCCCGCAGCCGGGCGGCTCGGTGTTCGTCAACGACCTGGAAGGACATACCTCGGGCTTCGAAACCTGGGGCGCCTGGCGCGCCGCCGAGTGGTGGCGGCTGAGCGCGGGCTTTACCTATCTCGACCAGGACCTGCGCCTGCGCGAGGGTGCCACCGACGTGCAAGGCGCGTCGGCGACCGGCAACGACCCGGGCAACTGGTGGAAGCTGCGCTCGGCGTTCGATCTCTCCAGCACGCTGGAGCTCGACGTGATGGTGCGGCACTACGACGCGCTGCCGGATCCGCGCGTACCCGAATACACCGCCTTCGATCTGCGCCTCGGATGGCGCGCCACGAAGGCGCTCGAGCTCTCGCTGATCGGGCAGAATCTGGGCGACCGGCGCCATCCCGAGTGGGGTGTGGCACCGGGGCGCCCGGAGTTCGAGCGCGCACTGTTCGTGCGGGCGAGGCTCGACCTCTAGCCCGTGCGAGCTGTTGTCTTCGCGCTGGGTCTCGCGCTCTCCTGCGCTGCAGCGGCGCAGCCGCAGGAGCACGAGGTCAAGGCGGCGTTCCTCTACAAGTTCCTGTCGTTCGTCGAGTGGCCGGCGCAGTCCTTTGCGCACGCCGATGCGCCGCTGGTAATTGGCGTGCTCGGCGCCGATGAAGCGCACGCCAGCCTGCGGGACGTGGTGCCCGGGCGCAGCGCCCAGGGCCGGCCGCTCGAGCTGCGCAAGGTCAAAGACGGCGAGCGGCCCGCGGGGGTTCACATGCTGTTCGTCGGCCGCGCCGCCACGGCTTCGCTGCCGAAGCTCGGCGCGCAGCCGGGCCTGCTCGTCGTCAGCGAGGCCGAGGGCGCGCTGGAGCAGGGCGCGATGATCAACTTCGTGGGCATCGACGGCCGGGTGCGCTTCGAGGTCGCGCCGGACGCCGCGGAGCGCCGCGGGCTGCGTATCAGCTCGCGCATGCTCGCCGTGGCGCAGCACGTACGGCCGGGACGCCCATGAGGCTGCCGCCGTTCCTGCGCCGCTCGGTGCGCGGCAAGGTGACCGCCCTGGTCGTGGCGACCACGCTGGCCGCGCTGGTCGTCACCGCCGTAGCGTTGATTTACTACAACATGCACGACTACCGCGAGACGCGGCTAGCCGAGATTCGCACCCAGGCCGAGATCCTCGGCCGCGCCAGCGTTCCGGCACTGGCGTTCAACGATCGCAAGGAAGCGACGCAGGACCTGGCCATTCTCAAGGCCCGGCCGGACATCGAGCACGCGGTGCTATACGCCGCCGACGGCACCGTGTTCGCGTCGTACGCGCGCAGCGGCGAGGTGCCGGCGATCCTCGCACGGGCCGCCGACCCAGGCTATGCCATCACTGGCGAGCACCTGGTCCTCGTCTATCCGCTGGTGGAGGGCGGCCAGCGCCTCGGCACGGTGCTGGTGCAGGCGGACTACGGCCTGCGCGAGCGCTTGCTCGCTTATCTGGTCATTCTCGTCGGGGTGATGGCCGGCGCGCTGGCCGCCGCGCTGGTGCTCTCGGCATGGCTGCAACGCGCGGTCACCGCGCCGATCCTGCGTGTCGCCGATGCGGCGCGCAGCGTGGTCGAGCGCCGCGACTTCTCAGTGCGCGCGGGCAAGACCACCGAGGACGAGATCGGCGTGCTCGCCGACGCGATGAACCGCATGCTCGCGGACCTCGTGCGGGAGATCGACGAGCGCCGCGGCGCCGTGGGGGCCCTGCCCATTGTCGACCGCCGCAAGGACGAGTTCCTGGCCACGCTCGCGCACGAGCTGCGTAATCCGCTCGCCCCGGTACGCAACGCGCTTTATCTGCTGCAGGCGGAAGGCAGCGATGCGCAAACTCAGGCGAGCGCCCGCGCCATCATCGACCGGCAGGTGCGCCAGATGGTGCGCCTGGTCGACGACCTGCTGGACGTGTCCCGCATCACGACCGGCAAGCTCGCGCTGCGGCGAGAGCGCGTAGAGCTACGGGCGGTCGCCACCGCGGCGCTCGAGGCGGTCGAGCCGATGATGCGCGAGCGCCGCCACCAGCTTTCGGTCGAGCTGCCGCCGGCAGGCCTGACGGTAAACGCCGATCCCACGCGGCTCGCGCAGGTGCTTCTCAATGTCTTGAACAACGCCGCCAAATTCACCGATCCGGGCGGGCGCATCGAATTCTCGCTCGCGGTGCGCGACGGCGAAATGCACGCGCACGTCAAGGATAGCGGCGTCGGCATCGCACCGGACATGATCGACGAGATTTTCGAAATGTTCGCGCAGGCCGACCGGTCGCTCGAGCGCAGCACGATGGGCCTGGGCGTAGGCCTGTCGCTTAGCCGCAAGCTGGTCGAGTTGCACGGCGGCACGCTGGAAGCGCGCAGCGACGGCGTGGGCAAAGGCGCGGAGTTCATCGTGCGCGTGCCGGCAGTCGGTGTTGAGGCGCCTGCTCCGGCGCGCCGGATCACCGCCGGTTCGGGGCACGAGGCGGGCTCGCGGCGCGTACTCGTGGTCGACGACAACCGCGACTTCGCCACCAGCCTGGCGAGCGTGCTTCAGGCGATGGGGCATGACGTGCGCGTCGAACACGACGGCGAGGCTGGGCTCGCCACCGCGGAGGCCTTCTCTCCCCACCTCGCCTTCCTTGATATAGGCATGCCGAAGCTCAACGGCTACGAGCTCGCGAAGCGGCTGCGTGCGCTGCCCGCAACGGCGGCGAGCATCCTGGTCGCCGTCACCGGCTGGGGGCAGGCGAGCGACGTGCAGCGCGCGAAGGATGCTGGCTTCGACGAGCACATGGTAAAGCCCGTGGAGATGGATCGCCTGGAGGCCGTGCTCGGCGCCCCGCCCGGCAGCACCGAGCGAGAGGAAAATTAGGCGGTAGTTGCCGTCGCCGCCTGGCGCATCGCCTCGGCCAGCTGCTCGGGCGGATAGGCGCCGGAGATGCCGTGCCGGCGCTCGAAGATGAAGGTCGGCACGCCGGAGATTCCCAGCCCGCGCACTTCTTCCTCGAGCTTCGACACTTCGCTCGCCTGCTTCTCCGCCTCCTGCGGCCAGCCCTTTACGCCGCATTGCGCGGCGATCTCGGCCAGCACCTTCGGATCGCCGATGTTCCGGCCCTGCTCGAAGTGGGCGCGGAATAGCGCCTCGACTGCTGCATCCTGGTTTTCAGCCAAGGCGATCAATCGGTGCGCCTGGGTGGTGTTGGGCTGGCGCTCCATGCGGTCGAAAGCGAAGTCGATTCCCTCGCCCTTGCCTTCCGCCATAACGCGCGCATCCATTTGCTTGGAGCGCTCCAGCGAGCCGAACTTGGCTTTGCGGTAGTCGGCGCGCGGCATGCCGTCAACGGGCATGTCGGGATTGAGCTGGAACGGCAACCAGCGGACTTCGACCTGGAATTCGTCTTTGAGCAGGCTGACGGCCTTTTCCAGGCGGCGCTTGCCGATGTAGCACCACGGGCAAACCACGTCGGAAGCAACTTCGATGGCGAGGGTCTTCATCACTTTTTCGCGGGAATGGTCCAGAAGTAGACGGTGCGGCCGTTCGACTCGAGGCGCTTCTCCGGCTTCCAGGTGCCCATGTCGAACTGGTGCGACACGATGCGCGTGCCGGCCTTGAGGTCTTCCCACAGGCGCGGGCGCAGCTTCACGTTGAGGTCGGGAAGCAGGTACAGCGTGACCACGGTGGCTTCCTTGAAGTCGGCCTTGAACAGGTCCTCGTTGCGAAACTCCACCAGGTTCGAGACGCCGGCCTTCTTCGCGTTCTCGGTGGCCTCCTTGATGCGATCCGGGTCGATGTCGATGCCCACCGCCTTGATGCCGAATTTCTTCGCCGCGGCGATGGCGATGCGGCCGTCGCCCGAGCCGAGGTCGTAGAGCACGTCGCCCTTGCGCACGTTCGCCAGGCGCAGCATGTCGTCCACCACCTCGTGCGGCGTGGGAACATAAATGACGTCGGGGTGCTGGCTGGGCTTGCGCGCCGGGGCCTGGGCCAGAAGTTGATACGGCGCCAGGGCGAACAGAACCGTGGCGATAGCCATGAGAATTCGCATGCGGGAAATTATGCCTGAGCGGGCAATTACGGCGAGAAGCCGGTGGCGAAGCGGCTCGAAGTGACCGCGGCGTCCACTTCGCGCTCTTCCTGCGGAATGTTGTCGGGCTTTGGCGGCACGACGACCAGGTCGCTGACCACGGGGTCGGCGAGCGCCTCCTGCAGATCCTCGGTGCCGTGCACCGCCACGCGCGCCAATCCAATCAACAGGATGGCGGCGACAATGGCAATCACCGCGAGGATCGCGACGACCGGGTGTTCCTTGTCGGGTCCCCGGAAATGCTCGTGGGTGCAGACATGGCCCATTGGAATTAGACGCCTGTTGCCGCCCTGGGTTCGACCAGCTTACGCCTATGCTTATTCGCCGGCGATTGTCATGTTCTCGACAAGAATGGAGCCGCACGAGCGTCCGCTGCGCACGATCACGTCGCTGCCGATGGCGGCGATCTGCTTGAACATCTGCCGCAGGTTGCCGGCGATGGTGATCTCCTCCACCGGGTAGGCGATCTCGCCACCCTCCACCCAGTAGCCGGCGGCGCCGCGCGAATAGTCGCCGGTCACCATGTTCACGCCCTGGCCGAGGAGCTCGGTGACCAGCAGCCCGCGGCCCATGGCCTTCAGCATGCCCTCGAAATCCGGGCCGCGGGAGTCGACCACCAGGTTGTGGTGGCCGCCGGCGCTGCCGGTCGACTTCATGCCGAGCTTGCGCGCCGAGTAGCTGCCGAGGAAATAGCCCTCGACCACGCCGTCGCGCACGATGGGCCGCTCGCGCGTGGCCACGCCCTCCTCGTCGAACGGCGTGCTCGCCATGCCCTGCGCTTCGAGCGGTCGCTCGTCGATGCGCACCTTCGGCGCGAACACCTCCTGGCCGAGGCTGTCGAGCAGGAACGAGGTCTTGCGGTAGAGATTGCCGCCGTTCACCGCCGAAACGAAGTGCCCGATGAGGCCGAGGGCGACAGGCGCCTCGAACAGCACCGGCGCCTGGCCGGTGGGAATCTTGCGAGCGCCGAGGCGCGCCGCGGTGCGCAGGCCGGCATAGCGGCCGAGCGCGCGCGGATCGGCGAGGCGCGAGGGCAGGCGCGAGGCGCTGTACCAGTCGTCGCGCTGCATCAGGCCCTTGTCCTCGGCGATCACGGCGCAGGAAAGGTAATGGCGCGAGCCGGGAAACCCACCGCTGAACCCCAGGCTGTTGGCATAGACGAACTGCGTCTGCTGCGCCGAGACGGTAGCGCCCTCAGAATTGCGGATTTTCTTCGACACCGCGAACGCGGCGGCCTCGCAGCGCTTGGCCACCTCGACCGCGTCCTCGGTGGAGATCGGCCACGGGTGGAAGAGATCGAGATCGGGCGTGTCGCGCGCGAGCAGCTCGGGCTCGGGCAGGCCGGCGCAGTCGTCTTCCGCGGTGTGGCGCGCGATCGCCGCCGCCGCGTCGACCGTCTGCTCCAACGCGGGCCGCGAGAAGTCGGAGGTGCTGGCATGCCCCCGCCTTGCGCGGGGGCGCTCGCCGAAATACACCGTGACGCCGATGGAGCGGTCGCGGTTGTGCTCGATGGTGTCGGGCTTGCCTTTGCGCACGGTGACGCTCAGGCCGTAGCCCTCGGAGACGTCGCAGTCGCAACCGCTCGCGCCCGCGCGGCGCGCGCGCTCGAGCACGGCCTGCGCAAGCTCGCGCAGCTCGCCCGCGTCGCAGGTGAATGCGTGGCGCTTCGGCATGGGGGCGCTATCATAATCGCGTGGATCCCGAAATTGTCAGCAAGACGCGGCGCAAGCGCGAAATGCACGAGCTGCAGGTGCTCGGCGCCGCGCTGGTCGAGCTGCCCGAGGGGCAATTGCACGCCATGGCGCTCGATCCGGGCCTGCTCGCGGCGATCCTGGAAGCCAAGCGCATCAAGAGCCACGAAGCGAAGCGCCGCCAGATGCAGTACATCGGCCGCCTGATGCGCGACGTCGATGCAGCGCCGATCCGCGCGCGCATGGCGGAGCTCGAAGGCAGCTCGGCGCAGGCGACCGCGCGCCACCGCCGCCTGGAGGCGTGGCGCGAGCGCCTGATCGGCGACGACGAAGCGCTCACCGCCTTCGCCGCGGAACATCCTGGCGCCGACCTGCAGGCGCTGCGCACGCTCATCCGCAACGCGCGCAAGGAAGCGAGCCTCGGCAAGCCGCCGCACGCCTATCGCGAGCTGTTCCGGTTGCTCAAAGACATTGAACCTCCAGCCTCTGTTTAAGGCCGAGATCACCCTCGCCCCGCCGCAGGAGCTGGGCGATACGCCGCAAGGCCGCCGCCGCATCATCGGCATCACCGGCGGCCGCTTCAGCGGTGAGCGGCTTTCGGGCCGCGTGCTTCCCGGCGGCGCCGACTGGCAGGTGATCCGCGCCGACGGCGTGGCGGACCTCGACGCGCGCTACACGCTGGAGACGGGCGATGGCGCATTGATCTACGTGCGCAATCGCGGGTACCGCCACGGTCCGGCCGACGTGTTGAAGAAGTTATCCCTGGGAGAAGCGGTGGATCCGTCGCTGTACTACATGCGCACCACGCCGAGCTTCGAGACCGGCGACGAGCGCTATTCATGGCTCAACCGCATGGTGTGTGTTGCCACCGGGGCACGGCGCGCCGCGGCCGTCGAGCTGGACGTGTACGAGGTCAAATGATCATCGGCCTGGTTTCCATCAGCGACCGCGCCTCTGCCGGCGTCTACAAGGACGAAGGCATTCCTTCGCTCAAGGAGTGGCTTCGCGCCGCCATCGCCGCGCCCGAGTGGCGCGACCAGACCCGGCTCATCGCCGACGAGCAACCCGTGATCGAGGCCACCCTGCGCGAGCTGGTCGACGAAAAAGGCTGCAGCCTGGTCCTGACCACCGGCGGCACCGGCCCGGCGCCGCGCGACGTGACGCCGGAAGCCACCCTGGCGGTCGCCGACAGGGTGATGCCCGGCTTCGGCGAGCAGATGCGCGCGGTGAGCCTGAAGTACGTGCCGACCGCGATCCTGTCCCGCCAGGTGGCCGTGATTCGCAAAAAAGCCTTGATCATCAACCTTCCGGGCCAGCCCAAGGCGATCCGCGAAACCCTCGACGGGGTGTTCGCGGCGGTGCCTTATTGCGTTGACCTGATCGGCGGGCCGTACATCGAGACCCACGAGGCGGTCGTCAAGGCGTTCCGGCCGAAGTCCGCCCTGCGTAAGTAGAACTACTTGTCGTGCATAAAGGGACAGACTTTGGGTGCGTAGCATGAGCGCGCGATCACTGACTGCCCTACATGCCCAAGCATATCCTCGTTGCGGACACGCCCGACAGCGATCGCCGGCTATCCGCGATCCTCGCCGGGCACGACGTGGTGTTCGCGCGCACCATGGGCGAGGCGCAACGCCTGCTGGAGCAGCAGCAATTCGACCTGGTGATGATCGGCGTGCACTTCGATGATTCGCGCATGTTCGATCTGATGCGCCATGTGCGCGCCGGCGGTCACCACGCCGACAAGCCGGTCGCCTGCGTGCGCAGTCATCGCTTCGTCTCGGCGGCAGCGATCTCGCTCGAGGGGCTCCAGATCGCGGCGCGCGCGCTGGCCTGCAACCTGTTCCTCGATCTCACCAGGTATCCGGACGATGCGCACGGCAACGCCGAAGTGCGCAGGCTGCTGGACGGGCTGCTCACGCCTTGAGGTAGCGCTGCACAGCGGCCCGAAGCGCCGCATCGCCGGACTGCTCATCGGCGAAGTGCAGCAGGTCGATGAAGGTATCGGCCGCCAGCGCCTTCACCGCGGTTTCCAGCGTGCGGGTGGTCACCGCGGTGTAACCCGGGCTGCCGCGCACGCAGATGATCGGCACCTCGTTCTGAAAGTCGTCGGCCCGGATCGCGCGCACCAGGTCGAACATCTGCGAATCGTCGAAGTACACGCCGATCACCACCGCGGCGCAGCGCTGGGCGGCGAGCGTGGCGCGCGCTTCGTCCATGGTGCGCGCGAAGGCGAGCGACCATCCGGCGAGCGCTGCCCAGTAGCGCGCATCCATCGACGGCACGTCCGCGATTAAGATCGGGTGCATCCCCTCCCCTTGGGCAATTTAGCCATGACGGCTCGCAAAAGCACTCGTTTTCGCAAAATCCTTCTCGCCTGCGCCCTGCTCGTCGGC
The DNA here is from genome assembly GCA_965233195.1 of uncultured bacterium. Lineage (GTDB taxonomy): Bacteria > Pseudomonadota > Gammaproteobacteria > Burkholderiales > SG8-39 > SCGC-AG-212-J23. The sequence continues at coordinate 50,197 of CBDDSB010000031.1, forward strand.
GGGTGCGCCGCGGGAAGCTTTCGTCCGCCTGACGTGCGCTATGAGCCCACGCCCATGGAGGTCGTGGGCACGATGCTCGATCTCACGGCGATCCGGAGCACCGACGTGGTGGCGGATCTTGGCTGCGGCGACGGCCGGCTGGTGATCGAAGCCTTGCGCCGCGGCGCGGCGCGCGCCCTTTGCGTCGACATCGATCCCGATCTCATCGTGAAAGCGCGCGAGAACGCGCGCAGCGCCGGCGTGGCCGATCGCGTCACGTTCTTCAACCAGGACATGTTCGGCGTCGACCTGCAAGGCGTGAGCGTGGTGACGCTCTTCCTCTCGCCCGGGCTGAACCGCGAGCTGCGGCCGAAGCTGCTGCGCGAGCTCGCGCCCGGCGCGCGCGTGGTCTCCCATTGGCACGACATGGGCGACTGGCCGCCCGCCCGTACCGTGCGCCTGCGGCCCGGCGGGGGCCGGGAGCGGCCCGTTTATCTCTGGCTTATCGAACCCAGCCGCTAGGAACTACGTATTCATGGGGGCGCACAACCTCCCTTGTTAGATCAGAGGCTTATACCCCCCGCGATGTGAATTACGTTCCCTATTCACCGGTTTTCCCGGTGCCACCTTGTAAACCTCGCCATCGTTCCATCTTCAAGTGCCTTGGGCGCGTCTACTGGAAGCCCGAGGTCGGCTTTCACCCTTCGGGCTAACTCCTTATGTGTATACGGATACAACTGCCACTTCATGATCAACGCGAATCCACCCGCGTCGATCACCTCCTTGATCCAGGCCTTCGGCAACATTCTGGCAACCACCAAGGGCCGAAGGCCCAGATATCTGCATAACGCAACTTTGGCCTTCAACTCCTTGTAGTCCATGTACCCCAGCTTGTTCTTCACCTCTACCCCATACGCGATGCCGTCCCGCTCAAATATAAAATCAAGGTCATGGCCAGTTGCGGTCCATTCCTTTCCTCTGAAAATTTTCGTGTTACGGCCCCTGGTAACGAACTCCGACTTTGCGAAGCCTTCCAGCACCAGTAGTTCCGCATTCAGGCCGATTGCAGAGCCAATATTCGGATCAGCGTATTCGCCAACAAGCCCGATCAATCGACCTGCATCACGCTTGTAGTAGCGATGGGCCCTATTCCACAACAAGATAATCTTGCCCCCGTTAGGCAACGCTCGTTGTTGACTCTTGACTAGACCTCCATCAATCAGTCGCCCCAAGGCCCGGTTAGTTATCCAATGGAACCAACGGTCCTCATGGATGACTTCCAGTTGGCGGGAAAAATAAACCGCTTCCTTATTTGCCTTGAAGAATCTCTCCAGCTGAGCTGCCGCTTCGTCTTCTTTTGGGTCAGCCGGACGCTCTTCCTCCTCCTCGCTCCCCAAGTTCTCTAGTTCGTCGCTCACGGTGTCTGCTACATCCTAAGCCTTACTAGTTTGCGGTGCGGATGCTCGAGCTAGACCCTCGTTCGGCTCACCAAGATAAACTGAGCTCATGGACGCTCTCAAACTTGAAACCGGCCCGAACCCCGCCGCCACCGTGATCTGGCTGCACGGCCTGGGCGCCGACGGCCATGACTTCGAGCCCATCGTGCCGGAGCTGCGCCTCACCATGCCGGTGCGCTTCGTGTTCCCTAACGCGCCGATCCGGCCGGTGACCATCAACCAGGGCATGCGCATGCGCGCGTGGTACGACATTTTCCAGTTCGGCGGCGGGCCGGAGGACGACGCGGGCATTCGTGCGTCGCAGAAGTTGGTGGACGAGCTGATCGCCGCGGAAAAAGGAAAACAGATCGTGCTCGCCGGCTTCTCGCAGGGGGGCGCGATCGTGCTGCAGACGGCGTTACGTCATCCCGAGCGATTGGCGGGGGTACTGGCGTTATCGACCTATCTGCCGCTGTCCATGACGGTGGAGAAAGAACGTCACAAGTCGAACCACGACGTGCCGGTCTTCATGGCGCACGGCAAGTTCGACGACATCATTCCGATCGATCGGGCGCGCAAGTCGAAGGACATGCTGGAAAAACTGGGTTACCCGGTGACGTGGAAGGAGTACCCGATGCCACATTCCGTCTGCGCCGAAGAAATCCGCGACCTCTCGGAGTTCCTGGTCAGGGTTCTCGGACCATCTCCTTGAAGCGCACGATCTCGTAGTCGTCGCCGCGTTCGGCAACGCCTTGCGGCATGTAGACATGCTGCCGCCCGCCGACGTTGGACTCGAGGTTCTCGCCGCGCGCATAAACCCCGGCGCGCAACGCGATCGCCGGGTCGCCGTTGGCGGGCGCGACTGGCGGCAGGAGGACACCTGCGGCCTGCTGCGTGCCGCGCACGGCGAACTGCGAGACCGCGGGGGCGCGCGACAAGGTTTCCACGCCAACCCGGATTTCGTCCTTGGATACCTTGGACACGCGCCGCACCGTGCCGACCAGCCAGTTGTTGCTGCCATCCGGCAGCGCGGCGAGCAGCGCGCCGACCTTGAGCCATTCGCTCTTCGCCTGCGGCGCAAGCGCGCCGAAGCCGCCAGCGCTGACGTTGTCCACCGTCCAGTTGACGTCGGCCACGCGCGGGTTGAAATTGAGCGAGTCGTCCGGGTCGCCGCCGAGCGCGCCGAGCACGCCATCGAAGCCGTGCGCGATGGTGAGGCGCGACTGGACGCTGTGGCGCTTGTGCTTGCGCTCGGGCGCCGCCGGCGCCCAGTATGCCGCGAGGTGGCGCAGCACGCCGAGCACCGTGTCGGGATCATCGTCCGTCGCGAGCTTGAGCTGCGGCGGGATCTGCCGCTTCGCCAGCAGACGCTCGCTATAGTTCTGTAGCGTGCCGAGCGCCGTGCCCGGCCCGAAAAAGCGCAAGCTGGCGCTCGGCTGCGGAGTGCGCGTGGTGCGCGCCGGCATCATCGCCTGTGCCAGGTCGATGCAGTACGGCAGGCCCGCTGCCGGCGCCGCGGCCATGACGAACTCCGCTGCCAGCTCGGCGATGATGCGCTCCGCGAGCTCGATCTCGGCCACCGGCCGCGTGTCCGGCGATGCGGCGCTGAACATGGCCGCGCGCAGGTAATGTGTTTTCGCCTCCAGGATGCCGCGCGAGTCGGCAAGGGCAAACATGCGGTTCATCAGGCCCCACACCGCCGGGTCGATCGGCCCGTAGCGCAGCTGCTGCCACTTGAGTTGCTGGCCGAGCGCGCGCAGCGCGGCGGCAAGAATGGCGGGCTGTGGCCTCGCATCGGCCGCTTGGGCAAACGCCTGACCCGCCTGACGCCAGTATTCGTGCACCCGCGCCCAGATCAGATTCTGCTGCGCGCGCGAACCTTTGGGCGAACGCACGGAGGCGAGGTATTCGCGCGAGGCCTTGCGCACGCACGGCTCCGCGGCCTCATCCACCATCGCGAGGCGCTGCGAGCGTTCCTCGGGCTTGAAGCTCTGCGCGGCGCTCAACGATTCGTGCCAGTGGGCCAGTTCTTCCAGCGCCTTGAGGTTGTGCGCCGGTAGCTCGCTGAGGAGGCGCATGGCCTCCTTGCGCTCGGCCATGGGATGATCCGGCTTGCCCGCGCCGAAGAGCTTCATATGCGTTTATCCCCCCGTACTGATCGTACCACGGTGAAATGGCAGAATAGCCCGATGGCGCAGGAGCAGCTGGTCGCGGGCTACAACGTGGTGCACATCATCGGCCAGGGCGGACAGGCCCAGGTGTATCTCGCCGAGCGCGAGCACGACGGGCTGCGCGTCGCGCTCAAGGTGCTGAACCGCGCGTTGCGCAACGATCGCGTATTCCTCGAGCGCTTCGTGCGCGAATACAAGCTGGTCGCGAGCCTCGACAGCGCCTTCGTTGCGCGCATCTATGACCAGGGCTTCACCGGCGACTATCCGTATATCGCCATGGAGTTCCTGCCCTCCGGCACCTTGGCGAGCCGCATCCGCGAGGGCATCACCACGCGCGTCGCCATGCGCCTCGCCGGCCAGATCGCGCAGGCGCTCGACGCGATCCATTCGCGCGGCATCGTGCATCGCGACCTCAAGCCCGCCAACATCCTGTTCCGTGCCGACGGCCGGCCGGTGCTGGTCGACTTCGGCCTCGCGCGCGATATGACGGTGAGCTCCACCCTCACCATCGCCGGCCAGTCGTTCATCGCCACGCCGCGATACATGAGCCCGGAGCAATGCATGGGCAAGCCGGTCGACGCGCGCTCCGACCTCTACAGCCTGGGCTGCATCCTCTACGAGATGCTCACCGGGTCGAAGATCTACGATTCGGCAAACTCCGCCGAGGTGATCACCATGCACGTCAAGGCGCCGATTCCAAAGCTGGCGGTGCTGCTCGGCGATTATCAGCCGGTGCTGGAGAAGCTGCTGGCGAAATCTCCGGACGACCGGTATCAGAGCGCCGGCGATCTTCTGGCGGACATAGGCGCATGAGCGAGCGGCAATACCTGGATCTGCTCGCCGAAGTGCTGCAGAACGGCGCGCGCAAGACCGACCGCACCGGCACCGGCACGCTGTCGGTGTTCGGTCGCCAGCTTCGATTCAACCTCGCCGATAGCTTCCCGCTCCTCACCACGAAGAAGCTGCACACCAAGTCGATTCTGATCGAGCTGCTCTGGTTTCTGCGCGGCGATACCAACATCAAGTGGCTGCAGGAGCGCGGCGTATCGATCTGGGATGAATGGGCCGACGAGAACGGCAATCTCGGGCCGGTGTACGGCTATCAATGGCGGCATTGGCGTACCCCGGACGGCAGAGAAATCGACCAGATTCTGGACGTCTTAAAGAATTTGAAAACCAAACCGGATTCCCGACGCCATATCGTGTCCGCCTGGAACCCGGCCGACGTCGACAAGATGGCGCTGCCGCCCTGCCATGCCCTGTTCCAGTTCTACGTCGCCAACGGCAAGCTTTCCTGCCAGATGTACCAGCGCAGCGCGGATCTCTTCCTCGGCGTGCCGTTCAACATCGCCTCCTACGCCGCGCTTACGCTGATGGTCGCCCAGGTAACCGACCTCAAGCCCGGCGAGTTCGTCCTCACGCTCGGCGACGCGCACATCTACCTCAACCATCTCGACCAGGTGCGCGAGCAGCTCTCGCGCTCGCCGCGGCCTTTTCCGCGATTGAAGCTGAACCCCGCGGTGAAGGAGCTGCTCGACTTCCGCTACGAAGATTTCACGCTCGAGGGCTACGACCCGCATCCCGCCATCAAGGCGCCCATCGCCGTTTAGTCAGTAAGCCCCACGCAACGCGGGCGACCTACTGCAGTGCTCGCCGTGGCCTAAGGCTGTCTCGCAACGTGCTGCTAGCGGGAGTAGCAGCCAATCGGCGGACCCAGGCCTTCAACGCACAACAAGATTCAACGCCATTTGCATCTAGGCGGGTTGCAAACCGCCTAAACTGTCAGCCAATTTGTGATCCAAGTCAGCTAGCACGCAAGCCATGGCAAGCCTGCCCAAGGAGCTGCTGCAGTTCGTGAAGAAGTCGCCCGGATTGACCGATCGCGAGATCACGGACGCCCTTCGCGGAGAGTCTGCGCCACAGCAACCAATCAACATTGCAGCGCGGGCGTTGGTTACTAGTGGACAGCTCTTGCGCAAACGGCGCACAGACGGCCTGATTGGCAATTTCCCGTCAGACGGAAAATATGTCGCCGTCGTTGCGACTCGCACAGCCGCACCCGCGAAGGCTGATCTTATGGATCAGTCAGAGGACAAGATCAAACACTGGGTTAAGGAATGGTTGGTTTCCGAAGGTTGGCAGGTCGAGGTTCTGTGGGCCCGTGATCGTGGTATCGACATCCGTGCCACTCGCGACGGCAAGCATTGGATTATTGAGGTCAAAGGCATAGGCTCGCTCCCCGCGATGCGGGTTAACTACTTTCTGTGCATCTTGGGGGAAACGCTTCAGCGAATGAATGACACCGGAATGAAGTACTCCATATGCTTGCCGAACGTTCAGCAGTTCCGCAACCTGTGGACTCGCCTGCCCAGGTTAGCGAAGGAGCGGACGCGGATTACGGCACTCTTTGTTGACGTCTCGGGCAAGGTCACGGAAGTTGCGGACTGAATGAACGCCGTTGAGATCGAGGAAGCTATCTCGGCCCTAGCCGAGCAGACTTTCGAACCCGCGGAATTCCCGTTCGCCTTCCTGCAAGCATTCGGCAACAAGGACACCACCCTCAAACGCCTGAGGAAGGGCGAGTCCAATAAGTCAGATGTTGGCGGGGTCCTCCAAACCAGCAACATTCATATCGCCGTAGCGGTCCCGGGCGAGGTCACGAAGACCCTGGCCTCCCTCAAGGCCAGCCCGGCGACGGCCAAAGCCAAGGCCCGATTTGTCCTGGCAACGGATGGGGAGACTTTCGAAGCCGAAGATCTGGCCAGTGGCGGGACAGTTGCCTGCGCATACCGCGATTTTCCGGATCATTTTGGATTCTTTCTGCCGCTGGCCGGTATCACCACCGTCCAGCAGGTGCGCGAAAGTTCGTTCGACATCCGGGCGACCAGCCGCCTTAACCGCCTCTACGTCGAACTGCGGAAGGACAATCCGGCCTGGGATACCACGGAACGCCGTCCGGACATGAACCACTTCATGGCCCGGCTGATCTTCTGCTTCTTCGCCGAAGATACCGACATCTTCCCCGGCGGTCAGATGGGCCGCCTGTTTACATCCACCGTCGAGCGCATGAGCGCCCGCGATTCCTCCAACACCCATGAAATAGTTGGAACGATATTCTTGGCCCTGAACACCAAGCGGACCGACCGTAACGCGGTCGGCATTCCGCGCTGGGCCGACGACTTCCCCTACGTCAACGGCGGGTTGTTCTCGGGCAGCCTGGACGTACCCAAGTTCAGCAAGATCGCGCGCTCATATCTCCTTCATATCGGCAGTCTCGACTGGACGAAGATTAATCCGGACATCTTCGGATCGATGATCCAGGCTGTCGCGGAGGACGAGGAACGCGGCGCACTCGGGATGCACTACACCAGCGTCCCGAACATCCTAAAAGTGCTCAATCCGCTTTTTCTAGACGACCTCCGGGCGCGGCTCGAAGAAGCCGGAGACAACGCCCGGACATTGCTAAATCTCCGTAAGCGTATGTCGCGTATCCGCGTCTTCGATCCGGCCTGCGGCAGCGGCAACTTCCTCGTTATTGCCTACAAGGAAATGCGGGCGATAGAGGCGGAGACAAACAGGCGCCGAGGTGAGCCAGACCGTGTCTCAGAAATCCCGCTGACGAATTTTCGCGGCATTGAGTTGCGCGATTTTCCCGCGGAAATTGCACGTTTGGCTCTCATCATTGCGGATTATCAGTGCGATGTTCTTTACCGTGGGCAGAAACTGGCGTTGGCTGAGTTCCTGCCCTTGGAGGCGGAAAACTGGATTACTTGTGGAAATGCTCTTAGCGTAGATTGGTTGAGCGTCTGCCCCCCGACAGGAACGGGCGTGAAGTTACTGTCTGACGACTTGTTCAGCACACCGCCGAATCGGACTCAAATCGACTTCGCGAATGAAGGCGGCGAGACGTACATTTGCGGGAATCCACCATATTACGGAAGTAGAAAACAGGTAGACACCCAAAAGGAAGAACTGAGGGTGCTCTGTTCCGACTTCATCGACAAGTGGAAATCGTTGGACTACGTCGCTGGATGGTTGCTCCTTGCGCACAAGTACATGAAGTCTACGGCTGCAGAAGTCGCCTTCGTCACAACCAGTTCCGTCTGTGAGGGGCTTCAGGTTTCCGTACTGTGGCCACACATCTGTAAAGAGGGCGTTGACCTAAAGTTCGCGCATCGCCCATTTTCTTGGTCCAATCTCGCCAAGAAAAACGCTGGGGTTACGGTTGTGGTTGTCGGGTTATCTACGACCCGCTACGCACAAAAACGGCTGTTCATTGACGATGGGCAAGTTCGTGAAGTTGATAGCCTGACGCCGTATCTAATCCCCGGAAAAACCGTCTTCGTGGATTCATCACCGCAGCCGATTGCAGACCTGCCAAGGATGGTGATGGGCAGCATGCCTCGTGATGGCGGAAACCTGCTTCTGGACGCCCGACAGGCGCGAGCACTAAGCGAAAAGTATCCGCAAGCGAGACGCCTCATTCGCCGCTACCTTGGTTCTGAGGACCTGATAAAGGGCCTCCAACGGTACTGCATTTGGGTTGAGGATACGGATCGAGATCAAGCATTCGGAATCCCTGAATTTGTTGCTCGCTTTGATGCCGTCAAAAATATGCGTGCATTAAGCACGCTAAAGTCCACGCAAGATTTTGCCGAGCATCCATATCGTTTCGTGTACTTGGCAGGTAAGTCCAAGCTCCAAACGCTCGCCGTTTCGCGCGTGAGTTCGATTCGAAGACAGTTTCTGCCGGTAGACATGTTGGATGCTGACAGCGTCCCAAACGACCAGATGTGCGCGATCTACGACGGTCCTTCTTGGCTCCTATCTGTAATCGCGTCGAAGCTGCATATCTGCTGGGTAGCGGCGGTTTGCGGCAAACTCAAGACAGACTATCGCTACTCCAATACCCTTGGCTGGAACACCTTTCCGGTTCCAACGCTAACCGACAAGAACAAGGTAGATCTAACTCGCTCTGCCGAACATATTCTCCTGGCACGTGAGGCGCATTTCCCGGCCACGATTGCTGACCTATACGATCCAGAAAATATGCCTGCGAACTTGCGGGACGTCCATGAGCGCAATGACGAAATTTTAGAGCGCATCTATATTGGGCGGCGGTTCCGCAATGACACCGAGCGACTTGAGAAGCTATTCGACCTATACACAAAGATGACCGCAGATCAGGGAACGAGTAAGAAGCGGAAGACGAGCGTAAGCGCGTGAGTGACGACAAAAAGCCGTTTCCTTCAATCTCGGTTTCGTACGCCAGAAACGGCAATGCGATAAAGGCCAATGCCCTCGGGATGCGGCCGATGCAGGAGCGTGCCTATGAGCGGCGCGGCGAACAGTACCTTCTCATCAAATCACCGCCCGCTTCTGGGAAAAGCCGGGCGCTAATGTTTATTGCGCTCGATAAGTTACAGAACCAGAGTATCAAGCAGGCGATCATCGTCGTACCGGAGCGTGCCATTGGCGCGAGCTTCCACAACGAGCCGCTGACCAAGTACGGGTTTTGGGCGGACTGGAAGGTTGAGCCGAAATGGAATCTTTGCGACGCGCCCGGTGACGACAATGGTGGCAAGGTTAATTCCGTCGGCGTTTTCCTGGACGGGGATGCCAAGGTTCTGGTTTGCACTCATGCCACCTTCCGATTTGCAGTCGATAAGTTTGGCGTTGAGAAGTTCGACAACCGCCTGATCGCCGTGGACGAGTTTCACCATGTCTCGGCGGATTCCGATAACAGGCTGGGCCAGCATCTTGGCCAGCTCATCGCCCGCGACAAAACGCACCTCGTTGCCATGACGGGCTCGTACTTCCGTGGAGACGCAGAGGCCGTCCTTGCGCCACATGACGAGGCCAAATTCGATACCGTCACCTATACCTATTACGAGCAGCTCAATGGCTACGAGTACCTAAAGCGACTCGACATAGGCTATTTCTTCTACTCCGGGTCCTATGCGGACGACATTCGGAAAGTGTTGGAACCGGATGAGAAAACCATCATCCACATTCCTAGCGTGACTTCGCGCGAAAGCACGAAGGACAAGATCAAGGAAGTCGAGCACATCATCGAGGAGTTGGGTGAGTGGCACGGGACGGATCCCGTAACCGGGTTCCAGTTGGTTAAGACGGTGTCTGGCCGAGTGCTCAAGATTGCGGATCTGGTTGATGACGACGCGGCCAAGCGGGATCGGGTATCGGCGGCGCTGAAGGACCCGACGCAGAAGAACAACAGGGATCATGTGGACATCATTATTGCGTTGGGCATGGCCAAGGAGGGCTTCGATTGGATTTGGTGCGAGCACGCCCTAACCATTGGATACCGGGCCAGTCTGACCGAGATTGTGCAGATCATCGGTCGCGCAACGCGCGACGCACCAGGAAAAACTCGCGCTCGGTTCACCAATCTGATCGCCGAACCGGACGCGTCGGCAGAAGCCGTCACAGAGGCGGTGAACGACACCCTCAAGGCGATTGCCGCCAGCCTTCTCATGGAGCAGGTGCTCGCCCCGCGCTTCGAGTTCAAACCAAAGAATCCAAACAGTGGGCCGAGTCCGGGCTTCAATTATGGCGAGGGCGGCTATGACCCCAGCAGGTGCAATATCGGTGTCAACCAAGAGACAGGGCAATACCAGATAGAGATAAGGGGCCTAGCTGAGCCCAAGAGCCTGGAAGCTGTGCGGATCTGCCGCGAAGACCTAAACGAGGTGATCGCGGCCTTCGTCCAAGACAAAACCTCCATCGAGCGCGGCCTGTTCGATCAGGAGCTTGTGCCCGAGGAGCTGACCCAAGGTCGCATGGGTAAGATCATCAAAGACAAGTACCCCGAGCTGAACGAGGAAGATCAGGAAGCCGTGCGCCAGCATGCTGTCGCCGTGTTGAATCTCACGCAACAGGCCAAGCAGGCGGCACTTGCCGAAACGGACGGCACTAACCAACCAACCGCCAATACTGCCCTGATCGACGGTATCCGCAAGTTTGCTATGGACGTGCGCGAACTCGACATTGACCTTATCGATCGCATCAATCCATTCGGTGGAGCCTACGCCATCCTTGCCAAAACCATGAGCGAGGAGAGCTTGAAGCAAGTCCAAGCGGCAATCTCGGCGAAGCGCATCAACCTGACGGTTGAGGAAGCGCGCGAGCTAGCGAAGCGGGCGTTGCGGTTCAAGCAGGAGCGCGGGCGCCTGCCGTCCATCACTTCGCCAGACGCTTGGGAGAAGCGCATGGCAGAGGGCATCGCCTACCTGGCCCGTATGAAGGCGGAAGCCGCACGTGGCTGAATTTACGGAAGACGATGATGCCCTTCTCGCAGAGCTCGGCGTTCAAGTCGAGACGAAGCCCACGGGCGCCACGACGCCACGCGAGGAACGCGTCGTTGCCGGCTTCGAGGAGATCCAGCGGTTCGTTGATCAGCACGGGCACAGGCCCGAGCATGGCGAGGGCAAAGATATCTTCGAGCGGATCTATGCCGTGCGCTTGGATCGCCTGCGCGCCCTAACAGAGTGTCGAGCCTTGCTCGCACCGTTAGACCGGCAGGGGCTGCTGGCGGGTGCGGCGGCGTCCACGCTCATACCTGCGGCAGACGACATAAGCGATGATGCGCTTTTGGCGGAACTCGGTGTCGATGCTGTCCCAGAGGGGATAACGGAACTGCGACATGTCCGCTCGACAGCCGAAAAGCGGGAGGCGGAAGAAATCGCCAATCGCAAGAAATGCGAGGACTTTGGGGAGTTCGAGCCGATGTTCCTCAATGTCAAGCAAGAGCTTGACACCGGCGCGCGCCGCACGGTGCCGTTTCAGACGATGGCAGAGATCCAGAAAGGCCAGTGGTTCGTCGTCGGGGGCCAAATTGCCTATGTCGCGGAAGTAGGCGAGGAGTTCGTAACCGAATACGACCGGCGCGACAGCAGGCTGCGCGTAATTTACGACAACGCCACCGAGAGTGATGTTCTCTTGCGCTCGCTCCAGCGCGCCCTTCATCGGGACGGCGCCGGACGGCGAATTACGGACCCCGATCCCGGTCCCCTCTTCTCCGGTGAAGTTGAGGAAGGCGACCTAGCCAGCGGCACAATCTATGTCTTGCGGAGCAAATCAAACAATCCTGTCGTTGCCGCAAACCGGGAGGTCGTGCACAAGATTGGCGTAACCGGGGGCAGCGTCCACCGGCGCATCGACAACGCGAAACTGGATCCCACGTTCCTCTTGGCGGACGTCGAGATCGTTGCGACCTACCAACTTTCCAACGTTAACCGCACGAAGCTCGAAAATATTATCCATCGCATTTTTCATCCGGCAAGACTGGACATCGAAATTAAGGATCGTTTCGGACTTCCCGTTGTGCCGCGAGAATGGTTCCTCGTCCCGCTATTCGTGATCGACGAGGCAGTAAGCCGTATTAAGGACGGAACTATTACTGGGTATCAGTATGACCCCGGCACAGCGGCACTCAAGCAATTGGCTCGTTAGTAGCAGTAAAGTCGTTTTTCTTACGGAAAGGAACTGAACATGCAGCGTCTATCCGCTGGACTACTGTTCATCCTCGCTAGCGTTGCGGCGTGGGCTCAAAACTATCCCCCGCCACAGGAAGGCACCTGGGTCGTGCGCGACTTCAAGTTCCATACCGGCGAGGCGCTGCCGGAGCTCAAGCTGCACTACCGCACGGTCGGCGATAAGAGCGGCGAGCCGGTGATCATCATGCATGGCACTACCGGATCAGGCGCGGGTTTCTTGACGCCGACCTTCGCGGGGGAGTTGTTTGGGGCAGGGCAACCGCTGGATGCGAAGCGCTACTACATCATCCTGCCGGACGCCGTCGGCCACGGGCGCTCGAGCAAGCCGTCCGACGGCCTGAAGATGAAGTTTCCGCGCTACAACTATGACGACATGGTGGATGCGCAGCATCGCCTGGTGACCGAGCACCTCGGCGTGAAGCATGCGCGCCTGGTGATGGGCAACTCGATGGGCGGCATGGAGACCTGGATCTGGGCGCAGAAGTATCCCGGTTTCATGGACGCGGCGGCGCCGATGGCCGCGACGCCCACCGAGATGGCGAGCCGCAACTGGATGACGCGCCGCCTGATCATCGACTCGATCAAGAACGACCCGGACTGGAAGAATGGCGAGTACACGACCCAGCCGCGCAGCGCGCAGTTCGCCTCGGTGTTCTTCGGCATCGCGACCAGCGGCGGCGACCAGGCGCTCTACAAGCAGGCGCCGACACGCCAGAAGGCCGACGAGCTGCTCGACCGGCGCCTCAAGGCGCCCTATACGCTGGACGCGAACGACGCGCTCTACATGTGGGATTCTTCGCGCGACTACAACCCGTCCGCTGGCCTGGAGCGCATCGAGGCCACGGTGCTGGCGATCAACTCGGCCGATGACGAGCGCAACCCGCCGCACACCGGCGTGATGGATCGCGAGATCAAGCGCGTGAAGAACGGCCGCGTGTTGCTCATTCCCGCGAGCGAGAACACCGCCGGCCACGGCACCACCGGGCAGGCGAAATTCTGGGCGGCCGAGCTTGGCAAGCTGCTGCAGAGCGCGCCGCGGCGCGGCCAATAGCTTTGCGCGCCTACGTTCTTACTTTCGTAATGGGGGCGATCCTCGGGATCGCCGGCGGCGTCGCGCTGGGGATCTTCGTGTATCCGTATGCGTTCCTCGCCGACATCGTCGCCAACGAGAAGGTCGCGAAGCCGCCGCCCGGCGCGCCCGAGCGCAAAGTGCTCGCCCGCGGCACCTTCATCCATGCCAACCCTTCCGATCCAATCCATTACGGCAAGGGGCGCGTCACGCTGTACGAAAGCCTGCTGCACCTCGAGCCGGACTTCGAGGTCGGCCCGGGCCCGAAATACCACGTGTATCTCGTGCCGGAAACCGAGGTTCTGCCCTCGACCAACGTCGCCAAGACCATGTTCGTCGACCTTGGCCGGCTGCGCGCTTTCAAGGGCAGCCAGAACTACGAGGTGCCGGCCGGCGTGGACCTGTCGAAATACGCCAGCGCCGTCGTGTGGTGCGAGCAGTTCGGCGTGCTGATCTCACCGGCGAAGCTCACGCCGCCGTAGCGTCGGGGCAAAAAAAACGGGGCCCGCTTGTAGGGGGGAAGACGGGCCCCGGGGGAGGACTTCAAAAATCGGCTGCTTGAGCTATAGCGCCCCTCGCGTCCAGAGCTGCGCCAGGTAAAGAAATCCGGCGGCGGCGAAGCCGTAGACCAGGAAGTCGGAGAACAGCGTGCGGCGGGTGACGTCGCCCCAGCTGCGCGAGAACCACGCAAGTCCGCCGACCAGCCCGAGCGAGCCGAGCGCCGCGGCGCCGGCAGACAGGCTGTGGCCGAAAACCAGGGCGAGCCAGCCGTCGGGCGAGATCACCTTGTAGATCGTGCCGCCGATGCCGGCGAGGACCAGCCCCAGGATCGTCAGACCGACGACGGCCTGCGCGATCGAATAGAGTTCGTTTTTGAAGCGGAGCGACGTGGGAGTCGTGGGAGTCATGCAGTTCTTTCGGGCCACCCCGTACCTGCAACGTGCGTGCCAGCGGCCGGCTACTAGGCCGAACGGCTGCGCAACGCATTGTCTTGTCGGGGCCGCCCGACGACAAATGTCACACTGGCCGTCGCTGCGTTGATACAGCTACGGATTTTTTCGTCGGGTAGCGGCGACAAATGAAGCTGTCGATCCTGGACCAGTCCCCGATCATCAGCGGGCTCGGCGCGCGCCGGGCGATCGAGGAAACGCTCGCGCTCGCGCGCCGCGCCGACGAGCTGGGTTATCACCGCTACTGGCTCGCCGAGCACCATGCCATCGCGGCGCTCGCCGACCCGTGTCCGGAGATCCTGCTGGCGCGGCTGGGCGCCGAAACGCGCCGCTTGCGCGTCGGCACCGGCGGTGTGCTGCTTCCCTACTACAGCGCTTTCCGCACCGCCGAAACCTTTCGCATGCTGGAGGCCTTGTATCCCGGCCGCATCGACCTCGGCATTGGCCGCGCTCCCGGCGGCGACGCGCGCACGGCGCAGGCGGTCGGCGGCGGGCGCTTTCCGGATGCCGAGCGCTTCCCCCAGCAGGTCTGGGAGCTGACGGCACTGCTGGAAGGAAAGCATCATCCCGCGCGCCTGCAGCCGGAAGTGGACACGGTGCCCGAGGTCTGGCTGCTCGGCTCCTCGGATTTCAGCGGCGCGCTCGCCGCCGAGCTCGGCCTCGCGTTCGCCTTCGCGCACTTCATCAATCCGCGCGGCGGCGACGCCGTGGCGCGCGCCTACCGCGAGATGTTCAAGCCGACCGAGTCGCGGCCGACGGCCCAGGTCATCGTCTGCACCTTCGCCATCGTCGGCGAGACCGACGACGACGCGGAGCGCCTCGCCGCTTCCATCGACCTGCGCCGGCTGCACATGGCGCTCAACATCGACTCGCCGGTGCCCACCCTCGTGGAAGCCGCACGCCATCGCTACAGCGACGAGGAGCGACGTTATGTCCTTGGGCAGCGGGCGCGAGCGGTCATCGGAGGACCGGAGAAGGCAAAGAGAGAACTGAACGCTCTGGTAGAACAATATGGCGCCGACGAGCTCATGGTGCTGACCATCACCGGCGACTACGAGTCGCGCCGGCGCTCCTACGAGCTACTGATCGGCGCGTTCTAGCAGCCGGGCGATCTCGGCATGGCCTTCGCGGCGCGCGTAATCGCGCGCGCTGAAGCCTTTGCGGCTCTTGAGGCGCGCGTCCGCGCCGCGTGCCAGCAGGCGCTGCACCACCACGATATGGCCGCTGAGCGCGGCCCAGTGCAGCGGCGATTCGCCGTCGGCGTTCTGCGCGCGCGGATCGGCTTTCGCGGCGAGCAGCAGGTCGGCGAACTGAGGCTCGGGATGAAGCGTCGCAAGGTGTAGCGCGGTTTCGCCGTTGACGGTGCGCGCCTGCGGGTCGGCGCCCGCGGCGAGCAGCGATTGCACCAGGCGCCGCATGCCGGTCTCGACCGCACGGTGCAACGCCGTGTCGCCGTTCGCATCCCTGGTTTGGAGATCGCTTTTGCCAACCAGCTCCAGCGCAGCGGACTCCTGATGCTGCGCGATCGCGCCGAACAGCGCGTCGCTTGCGAACACACTTCGCGAGAACTGCAGCAGGAGGAGCACAACCATCACCCACAGCGCCTTGCGCAGCCAAGCTCGGTAGGTCTGCGCGTCGATCCGATCGCGCACGCGCATGCCTCCCACGAGCGCGGCCACGGAAGGCAGCGTGAGGCCGGCCACCGCCGCCCAGGTCGCCGAGCTCAGCGCGCCCGCCGCGGCGAGCGTCAGCACCTGCGAGCCTTTACCCACGGTGAAGCACATGTTGAGCGTCTGCACCACCTGCGCGGGCGCCGCGCCGAGCAGCATGAAGTACACGAAAAGGACCGGCCCGGCGACGTTGGCGATCGCTTCGCAGATGCCGGCGAGGAAGGCGAACGCGAAGCCGAACGGCGCGTGCAGCCGCTGCACCGTGGCGCTTTGCCCGCGGCCCACCCGATCCAGGTTGAGATACAAGACCAATACCAGCGCGAGCACGAGCATGAACGGCTCCGGCGGTGCAGCGAGCAGGACCTTGGTGCCGAGCCACGCGCCGGCGGCGATGCCGACCGGCATGAACCAGTAACGCCGCACCAGGTCGCGCAGGCCGCCGCCGCGCAGCGCGGAGATCACTACCAGTGCCAGCGTCACCGGCGCGAGCAGCGTGATGGCGGATTTCATGTCGATCACCAGTGCGACGAGCGGTGTCGCCACCAGCGGGAAGCCGAAGCCGAGCGCGCCGTGCACGAATCCCGACAGCACGCAGACCAGCGCGACGTACGCCAGCACTTCGATGCTCACAACTACGCGCTCACCGCGGTGCCAGCACTTCGGCCAGGTGAAGCGTCGGCCGCCTCGCCAGGGACTCGATCTGTTCCCGGCACGAAAAGCCGCTCGCCACCACTACGGCGTCCTTCGCGGCCTCCAGCGCCGGCAGCAGCGCGAGCCCGGCGATGCGCCGCGAAGCTTCGAGATGCTGCGGCTTGTAGCCAAAGGACCCCGCCATGCCGCAGCAGCCGGTATCCGGCGCAATCACCTCGCAGCCCGCGGCCACAAGCACTTCGTGGTCGGCCTTCGCTCCCCACAGTGCTTTCTGGTGGCAATGGGAATGGACGAACACTTGCCGTTGGATCTTTCCAGCAAAACTTTTTTTCTGCAGCAATTCACCGAGGCTGGTCACGCTCGCCGTCAACTTCGCCGCGCGCGGATCGTCCGGCATCAGCTGGCGCAGCTCGTCGCGGAACACCGAGAGGCAGCCGGGCTCGAGCACCACCACCGGCGCGCCGGCGTCGAGCTGAGGCGCCAGCACTTCCAGCACACCCTCGAGCGCGCGCCTGGCTTCGTCGAGCATGCCGTAGTCGTAGTACGGTCGTCCGCAGCACACGTGCTTTGCCGGCAGCTCGACCGCGCAGCCGGCCGCTTCGAGCAGCTTCTGCGCTGCGCTGGCAGTTTGTGGGCGGAAGTGGTTATTGAACGTATCGTCGAACAGCACCACGCGCTCGCCGCCGGCGCCCGGTTTGAATTGCGCACGGAACGTATTCGCCGCGAATCTCGGCAGTGTTCGTTCCCGGGCTACACCGGCCAGCGCTTTGGAAAGGCTCAGACCCGATACTGCGTTCACTACTTTAGGAAATCTCGCCGCGAGCGGCGCCCACTCGCCGATGCGCCCCATCGATAACGCCTGGCGCGGGCGGCGGCGGGTGTCGTAATGGTGCGAAAGGAACTCGGCCTTATAGGCCGCCATGTCGGTGTGCGTGGGGCAGTCGCTGCGGCAACCCTTGCAGCCCAGGCACCAGTCGAGCGCCTCCCGCACCTCGGTGCTGGCCCAGCCGTCGGTGATCACCTCGCCGCGCAGCATTTCGGAAAGGAGGCGCGCGCGGCCGCGGGTGGAATAGCGCTCCTCGCGCGTGGCGCGGTAGCTCGGGCACATGGTGCCGCCGACGTGGCTGCGGCACTTGCCCATGCCGATGCAGTGCTCGGCCGCGCGCGCGAAGCCGTTGCCAACCTCGCTGCGGAACTGGAAGTTGGTCTTGAGCGGCAGCGGGTGGTAGTCCGGCCCCAGGCGCAGGTTGGCATCCACCGGGTAGGCATCGATCAGCTTGCCCGGGTTCATGCGCTTGCGCGGATCCCACGCGGCCTTGAACTCGCGGAACGCCTGCATCAGCTCCGGGCTGAACATGATCGGCAGCAGCTCGCCCTTCGCCTGGCCATCGCCGTGCTCACCCGAGAGCGAGCCGCCGTACTTCACCACCAGGCGCGCGGCCTGGGTCAGGAATTTGCGCCAATGCTCGAGGCCGGCGCCGGTGCGCAGGTCGAAGTCGATGCGCGCGTGGATGCAGCCGTCGCCGAAATGCCCATACAAGGAAGTGCGGTAGCCGAAGCGGTCGACGAGCGCCTGGAACTCGCGCAGGTAATCGCCGAGGCGCAGCGGGTCGACCGCCACGTCCTCCCAGCCCACGACCGGATCGATTCCCTTGCCGCCGAGGTTGAGCGAGGTGGCCGAGGCGCCGGTCTCGCGGATGGTCCACAGCCGCGCGATCATCGCCTTGTCGGTGATCACACCGCCGCCGAGCGCCGCGGCGCGCAGCACAACTTCTTCGCGCGTGTCGCCGCCGAATTCGACCATCAGCCAGGCCTTGCCCGGCGGCAGGAGCGCGATGTCGTCCAGGCGCAGGCCGCGCTCGCGCAGGCCGCCGATGATCGCCTCGTCGAGTCCTTCGCAAGCGATCGGCTTTGCGGCCAGGATGCGCGGCACCGCGTCGCCCGCCGCGTAGATGTCCGGGAACCCGAGCACCACCAGCACGCGCTCGGGCGGGCTCTTCACCAGCCGGACCTCGGCCTGCAGCGTGAGCGCGCAGGTGCCTTCGGAGCCGACCAGCGCGCGCGCCACGTTGAAGCCGTTCTCCGGCAGCAGCTGGTCGAGGTTGTAGCCCGACACGCGGCGCTTGATTTTCGGGAAGCCTTTGCGGATCGCGTCGCCGTACTTTTCGGCAATGCCTTTTAGCTTCTTATAGATCTCGCCTTGTCGCCCTCCGGACGCCACGATGCGCTCGAATTCCGCGTCCGAAGTGGGACCGCACCAGAATCGTTCTCCGTCATACGTCAGCACCTCGAGGCGCTCGATATTGTCGACGGTGGTGCCGGCCATCACGGAGTGCGGACCGCACGAGTTGTTGCCGATCATGCCGCCCAGCGTGCAGCGCGAATGCGTGGCCGGGTCGGGGGCGAAGGTGAGGCCGTGGGCTTCAGCCGCGTCGCGCAGCGTGTCGCACACTACGCCGGGCTCCACCCGGGCGCTGCGCGCCCGCGCGTCGATGGCGAGCACGCGGTCGAGGTACTTCGAGCAGTCGATGACCACCGCCACGTTGACGGTCTGTCCGTTGAGCGATGTTGCGCCGCCGCGGGCCAGCACCGGCACGCCTTGCGCGGAGCAGATGCGCATCGCGGCGACGATGTCCTCGACATTCCGCGGCAGCACGACGCCGATCGGCACCTGACGATAGTTCGACGCATCGGCGGCATACGCCGCGCGCATGCCTTCGTCGAAGCGCACCTCGCCGGTCAATGAGTCGCCGAGCGCAGTCGCGAGTCGTTGGGAATCGACCATGTGTAGCGATTCTTGCACATCGCCTTTCCGGCCTTGACTTCGAAGTAAGCCGGCACTACGCTGGTTCGCAGACGGTTGGAACCGGTGGCACACCGTCGCGGTCAAGATGTTTCAGTCAAACTTTCTCCGAGGAACCTCACATATGAAATCCAGTTGGGCCAAATTGCTCTGCCGCTTGTTGATGGTGTTGATGATCTGGTCGCCGGTGCAGTTCGCACAGGCCGGCATGATCGGGACGGACCAGATCGTGACTGCTGCTTCGCAAACCGATCGCACGACGGTGTTGGAGTTCCTCGGCCGCGCCGACGTCGCGACCCAACTGCAATCGCTGGGCCTGGACGCCAAGAGCGCAACCGAGCGGGTCGCCGCCATGACCGACTCGGAAGTGCAGATGCTGGCGGGCAAGATCAACAGCATGCCGGCCGGCGCAGACGGCGTCGGCATTCTGGTGCTGCTGCTGCTGGTGGGTGCGGCGGTATGGTGGATCTGGTTCCGCCGCTAGCCATTCGCTCCGTCCTCAACAACGCCCGCCTGGTTGCGGGCGTTTTCATTTTCGCCGCGGTGAGCGTGCTGTCGGGCTGCGCGAGCCTGATGCCGCAGACCAAGGAGCTCTCCAAGGCGTTGCCCGCGGGCCTGCCCGAGCAGGTCGAGCTCACCGCGACCCCGTTCTTCCCGCAGACCGAGTACCAGTGCGGACCGGCGGCGCTCGCCACCGTGCTCGTTGCCAGCGGGGTCAAAGTCACCGACGAGGAGCTGGTGCCGCAGGTCTACCTTCCCGAGCGCAAGGGCAGCCTGCAGGTGGAGATGCTGGCGGCCGCGCGGCGCCACGGCATGGTCTCCTACCAGCTCGCGCCGCGCTTCGAGGACATGATGCGCGAGATCGCCGCGGGTACGCCGGTGGTGGTGCTTCAGAACCTCGGCCTGTTCTCCAGCGGCTGGCATTACGCCGTGGCCATCGGCTACGACTATCAGAAAGGCACGCTGGTGCTGCGCTCGGGGACGCAAGAGCGCGAGGTGATGCCCTTCGCCGTGCACGAGGTGGTATGGATGCGCGGCGGCTACTGGGCGATGGTGACGGTGCCGCCGGACAGGATCCCCGCCACCGCGGACGAAAACCGATGGCTCGCCGCCATCGCCGCGCTCGAGCGCGCGGGCGATGCGCGTTCTTCGCGCACCGCGTACACCACCTTTCTCGGTCGCTGGCCGGAGAACGTGAACGCGGCCGTGGGGCTGGCAAACACGCATCACGCCTTGGGCGAGCTCGCCGAAGCGGAAACGGTGCTGCGCAAGGCGGTCACGAGCGCGCCGGATTCGGTGGTCGTGCTGAATAACCTCGCGCAGACGCTGTCCGACCTCGGGCGCGATCAGGAAGCCTTGCCGTTCGCGGAGCGCGCGATTGCGGCAGGCGGACCCTTTGTGGGTTCTGCCCAGAAAACCCGCGACGCCATCGCTGAGCGGCTCCGCCGCGCATCCCACTAACGGCTACGCAGCAAGCGCGGCGGGGTCGAGCGACTCCAGTAACGGCGGCAGCGGGCAGTCGAGCACCGCGCCGACCACGCGCATCAGGCCTGCCTCCGCCACGCGGATGGTGCCGTCCACAGTAACGGCGGCAAACAATCCCTTCACCAGCAGGCCTTTCTGCATCGGCGCGAGGCTGCGCAGCGCGTCCAGCGCGTGGCTGGCCGAATCCAGCGTGAGTCCCACCGGCGAAGGCACGTTCGCGGGAATTCCCAGCATTGCGGCGCCCGCGGCGACCGCAGCCTGCAGCGCCACCTCGCGCGCGCCGGTGGCATCGACCCGCGTCCCCGCATAGGCGACGAGCGCGAGCACCGTCGCTGCCTCGTCGCCCAACTCGGCGAGCTTGCGCGTCTCCGGCACTTTCGGCCGCTCGAGCAGCTGGCTGCGCAGCAGCGCAAGCACCACGAACTCGTGCAGCGACACTCGGCGATCGGCTTGGATCACCGCCTCGATCGCCGCCAGCACCTCGAGCTTCGCCGCGGCCTGCAGCCGCTTGAGCGCGGCGAGCGCGAGGTCGATCACCGGCAGGTGGTAGGCGAGGCCGAGGCCGTGCGTCAGCGGCGCCGCGGCGCGCGCCCGCGCGGCGATTGAAGCGCCCGGGATCGCCTGCAGCTGGCGCTCCATCGCCGCTTCCGGTTGCGCGAGGAGCAGCGCGACCAGCACCGCGCCCGCCTGCTCGGGGTCGCGCAGCGCGTCGCGCAGTCCGGCGGGAATCGCCGCCAGCAGGCGCGACGCGTAGTCAACCTTGCCCGCGTCCATGGTGCCGACCAGCGCCGCGCTTTGCGCCGGCGTGTGCCCCCAGGCGGCGGAAAGATCCGACGACCGGCGGCCGGTGGGTTTCACCTCGCCAACTGGCGCTTCCACCGCAGCAACGCTTCCGCGCGTCGCCCGATAGCCCGAGACCTCAAAGCGTGGGTTGACGCGCCGGATGCGCTCGTCCAGCGGCGGGTGCGTGTTGAACAGTCCGCCCATCCACATCTTCACGCTCTGGCCGAAGAACATGTGCGACATTTCCTCGGCGTAGCGATTGCCGATCAGCGTCCCGGTGCTCGAGGAGCGAATCTGGTCGAGCGCGCCGGCGATGGCGTCCGGGTTGCGCGTGAACTGCACGCTCGAGGCATCGGCCAGGTACTCGCGCTGGCGCGACACCGCCGCCTTGATCAAGCGCGCGAAGAACAGGCCGACGTAGCCGATGACGAAAAGCGCCACGCCGAGAACGAAGAGGGCGAGCGCCTCCTTCTCCTTGGTGCCGCGCACGCTGCGCATCACGAACTCCCCGATCGAGCCGAGGAACACGATGCCGGCGAGCACGCCCAGCATGCGCACGTTCAGGCGCATGTCGCCGTTGAGGATATGGCTGAACTCGTGGCCGATGACGGCCTGCAGCTCGTCGCGCGTCAGGCTCTCGAGCGTGCCGCGCGTCACCGCCACCACCGCGCCGGACACGCTCCAGCCGGCGGCGAACGCGTTGATGCCGCTCTCTTCCTGCATCACGTACACCTCGGGCACACGCGTGCCCGAAGCGATCGCCATCTCTTCCACCACGTTGCGCAGCCGCCGCTCCAGCGGATCGGCGGTGTTCGGCGCCACCGGCCGCGCACCCACCATCTGCGCCACCGCGGCGCCGCCGCTGCCCAGCCGCAAGACATTGAACAGCGAGACGATGAAGATCAGGCCGGCGGTGGCGAGCGCGCCGGTGACGTACACGCCGGTGGTGGCGGGTGCTTCGTTGGTCCACAACCAGACCACGCCCAGGACAAAGTCGACCGCAAGGATGATTGCAGCCACACCCAGCAGGAACAGAACCACCATGGCCCGGCTGTTGCGCCGGGCGAGCTGCTGGTGCTCGAAGAATGTCTTCACGCCGCGAGGGCCTTTGGATCCTGGGCGGCGAGAAGCGGTGGCACCGGGCAGTCGAGCGTGGCCGCCACCATGCGCACGAGTTCCCCCTCCATGAGCCTGAGCACGCCATCGGCTGCCGCGGTTTCGAAGCACGCCTTGAGCAGGCCAGGCTTGGCGAAGGGCGCGAGATGGCGCAGGCGCTCGAGCGACTCGTTCACCTTCGCCGTGCTCAGCACCTCCATGCCGAGCGGCGCCTGCCAGCCGAGCTTGAGCACCGCGGCGCCCTTTTCGAACGCCGCCTGCGTATCGCCACGCGAGGTATGGGCGACCAGCGAGACCACGGCGTGCGCGTCGGTGGCAATTTGCTCGATGCTGCGGAACTGGGTGCAAATCGGCTGGCCGGCGCCCTCGCGCAGGCGCTGCCGCAGCAGCGTGAGCAGCACGAACTCGCGCAGCGTCACGCGCCGGTCAACCTCGACCATTGCAGTCAGGTCGGCAAGGAAGGCATCGCGCGCCTTCTGGCGCTGCTCCTTGATCGCGGGCACCGCCAGGTCGGCGAGCGTGAGCATGTGGTGACGGGCGAGGACGCCGACGTAGACGTGCAGATCGGCAACCCGGTTGCGCGTCTGGTCGCCGCGCCGGGTCGCCACCGCCCCGAGCTCGGCCTCGCGCGTCGCCGCGTCCGGCTCGAGCGCAAGCGCAAACATCGCGAGCTCCGCCTCATCGGCGCGCTGCAGCGCCTCGCGCAGCCGCGAGGGCAGGCGGCCCAGCAGCCGCGCCGCGTAGTCGACGTGCTGCGCGGCGGGCTGTCCGACCGAAGCGACGGCATCAGACGCCGTCATACGCACGGTCTTGACCACATTGCCGGCGCCGTCAAGCACGGCGACCTCGGCGCGCGTGCCGTGCCGCGTGGCGCGGTAATCGTCGCGCATGAATCGAGGATGGGCGCGCCGGATGCGCTCGGCGATCGGCGGATGGCTCGGGAACCCCCACCAGTGCCCAACGGCGGTGGCGAAGAACATGTGCGAGAACTGCTCGCTGGCGACGGCGCGGACCGTGGTATGCGCGCGCAGCGCGAGGATCGAGTCCAGCGCGCCGGCGATGGCGTCCGGGTTGCGGGTGAACTGCACGCTCGCCGCGTCGGCGAGCAGCTCGCGCTCGCGCGAGATTGCCGCCTTGATTGCGCCCGCGGCAAAGGTTCCGGGAAAGCCGATGAACGCGATGAGCGCACCGCACAGCGCCTCGACTGCGCCGGCGCCGCGCTCCTCGCGCGCGACGCGCTTGTTCCGGTCCGCCGCCCAGAACACCACGGCTTCGCCGTATTCGCCGATGCGCGTCAAGCCGGCAAGGATGCCCACCAGGCGCAGGTTGAGCGCCATGTCGCCGTTCAGGATGTGGCTGAACTCGTGCCCCATCACGCCCTGCAGCTCGTCGCGGGAGAGTTTCTGCGTGCCCTGCGTGACGATGATCACCGCCTCGTTCGGCGAATGCCCGGCGACGAGCGCGTTGATCGCATCGTCGCCGTCGAGAACGTAGACCGGCGGCAGCGAAATGCCGGAAGCGATCGCCATCTCCTCGACCACGTTGAGCAGCCGACGCTCCGATGCCGTGCATCGGCCCGGCTCGACATAGCGCGCGCCGAGCAGGTGGGCGATCGCCGGCCCGCCGTCGCTCAACTGCCACATGCGATAGGCCGAAACCGCGAGGATGAAGGCGGCGACAATTCCGCCCACCGCGAAGTACACCTGCAGCGGGACGCGCACCGGCGTGGCACCGATAAAGAGCGCGATGAAGGCGTAGAGCGCCCCGGCCACCACGCAGTAGCTGGCAATGACGCTGAGCACTGCCAGCGCGTACCAGAAGACCAGCCGGCGCGAACTGCGGCGCGCGCGCTCCTGCTGCTCGAAAAAATCCAAGCTACGTGAACGAGACCTTCGGCGCCTTGCGCTCGTCGGCCGATTCGGTCGCGTTCAGGAGCTCGGCGGCGTCGAAGCGGAACACGCCGGCGAAGATGTTGTCCGGGAAGGACTCGCGCTTGGTGTTGTATTCCATCACCGAGTCGTTGAACGCCTGGCGCGCGAACGCCACCTTGTTCTCGGTGCTGGTGAGCTCTTCCTGGATCGCCATCATGTTCTGGTTGGCCTTGAGGTCGGGATAGGCCTCGGCGAGCGCGAACAGGCGTCCGAGCACGCCGGAGAGCGCGCCCTCGGCCTGGCCGAGGCTTTGCATCGCCGCCGGGTTGCCGGGATTCGCCGCTGCGCCCTGCGCTGCCGCCACTGCCTGGTTTCTGGCCTTGATCACCGCTTCGAGCGTCTCGCGCTCGTGCTTGAGGTAGCCCTTGACCGTCTCCACCAGGTTCGGGATCAGGTCGTAGCGCCGCTTGAGCTGCACGTCGATCTGCGCGTAGGCGTTCTTGAACCGGTTGCGCAGCGCGACCAGCCCGTTGTAGATCATGATCGCCCAGATCGCGATCACCACGATGATCGCGAGTACCACCCAGCCGCCAGTGCTCATGCGTCCCTCCCGTTGCCTACTATAGCCTACGCGTTGCGGCGCTGCATTCCGGCCCGGCGCTCCTGCGCGCGGCCGAGCGCCACCGAGAGCGCAAGGCAGACCGCCGCCAGCGCGATCGCGACCAGCGGAATCGAGCGCACTTCCATGCCGAGCGAGCGCAGCGCCGTGAACAGCCACCCGCCCGCGGCGTCGGCGCCGCGCACGGCGACGATGTCGATCACGTTCTTGGCCTTGTACTTCTCGTCGCGCGCGACCACCGTGAACAGCACCTCGCGCGCGGGATTGGAAATCGCGAAGTTCGCCGTGCGCTGCAGCGCCTGGAAGGCGATCACCACGGCCAGCACCGGCGCCGCGGCGAGCACCGCGAATCCCGCCGCGAACACGAGCGGCACGAGCGCGAGGGCCGGGCCGACGCCGAAGCGCGCGATCAGCTTGCCGGTGGCGAAGAACTGGACCGCGATCGTCAGCAGGCCGACGGCGAGATCGACGGCGGCGAAAATTCTCGTGCGCACCGCGGGGTCGTCCGAGGCGGCGGCGACGATGGCGGCCTGCACGAAGTAGAGGAAGGTCGCGGCCACCGACATCAGCGACACCCAGAGCATGATGCCGGCGATGTAGGGGGAGCGCAGCACCATCATGATGCCGTCCCAGGAGCCGCCGCCGACCGCCTCCTTGCTTTTTGGCGAAGTCAATTCCGCCTTCGGTTCGAGGCGCATGGCGCAGAGCACAGCGCCTTCCAGCAGCAGCGCCGCGAGGATCAGCAGGTTCACCGGGCCCAGCACCTCGGCGAGGCCGATCGTCAGCACCGGGCCGGCCAGCGCGCCCGCGCTGCCGCCCGCCGCGATGAAGCCGTAGAGGCGCTTGCCCTGCTCGGCGCTGTAGAGGTCCGCCATGAACGACCAGAACACCGACACCGCGAACAGCACGAAGACGCTGATCCAGACGAAGAACACCCGCGCCACGATCTGGCGCTCGACGTCGAGCGTCAGCAGCAGCCAGAACACCGCCAGGTTGGCGACGAAGAAGTGGTAGACCAGCGGGATGAAGCGGCGGCGCGGCAGGCGCGCAACGAGCGCGCCGTAGAGCGGCACCGCGGCGAGCATGGTGAGGAACGTGGCGGTGAAGAGCCACTGCAGGTTGCGCACGCCGCCCGCCACGCCCATCTCGTCGCGCAGCGGACGCAGGATGTAGTAGCCCGCCAGCAGGCAGAAGAAGTACGCGAACGACCAGAGGAGCGCGCGGACTTCCTCAGGCCGCACGACGACAAATCGGGAAAGAAAAGTCAGGGCTTGAGTTGCAACGCCTGGCGCATCTCGGGCGCGGTCAGCACCCGACCGGAGACCGAAGAACCCAGGTCGAAGGCTTTCGACGCGGCGAGCGAGCCGGCCGCCACCGGGTCGAAGCCGGCGTCCGCGACCAGCTGCATGCCGACCTTCAGCGCAGTGGCGTCGTCCGCGGCGACCGGGATCGCCATGCGCGGCGCCGGCCGGTTGGCTTCACGCGCCATCACGCCGTATCCCCAGGAGTTGAAGGCGCGCGCGATGCGCGCACCGGGAAGCAGCGCGGCAGTCGAGATCCCTGCTCCCTTCTCCCGCGCCTGGGCGCCCAGCTCGCCGTCGCGCGAGGGCACCGGATTGTTCGGATCGACCACCACCTTGCCCTTGAGCTGGCCGCCGACTTGCTGCTGGATGGCGGGCAGGGCCGCGTAAGGCACCGCGATCAGGATCGCGTCGCCGAACGCCGCGGCCTCGGCCACGCTGCCGGCGCGCGCCTTGGATTTCAACTCGGGCCCGAGACCCTCGATCGCGCGCTTCACCTGCTCCGGGTCGCGGTCGGAAAACATCACCTCGTGGCCCGCCTTCGCCCACAGGCCGCCGATGGTCGAGCCGATCCTGCCCGAGCCGATCACGCCGATCTTCATGGACTTGCTCTGCGCGAATGCCGGCGGAACCACCGCGGCCGCCGCCACCGCGAGCAGCAGTGCGCGCCGCTTCATCGAGGTCTCCATCGAAGTCAGGCTATCACAGCTAGAATCGATTCATGGACCCGCGGCGCCGTGCGCTCCTCGCCGCTCTTGCAGCTGCAGCGGCAGCAGGACCCGCTCTGGCCCGGAAGCGCATGACGACGAAACCGATTCCTTCCACCGGCGAAGCGCTGCCCGTCATCGGCGTCGGCACGTGGCAGACGTTCGACGTCGGCTCGGACGCAAGCGCCCGCGCGTCATTGCGCCAAGTCCTCAAGCTCTTAGATAAGAACGTAGTTGACTCCTCGCCGATGTACGGAACCTCCGAGACGGTCGCAGGCGACCTGATCGCCGAGCTCGGCGTGCGCGAGAAGGTGTTCATGGCCACCAAGGTGTGGACCAGCGGCCGCGAGGAAGGCATCCGCCAGATGGAGACCTCCCTCAAGCGCCTGCGGGTGGAGCGCATGGACCTGATGCAGGTCCACAACCTGGCGGACGTGGCGACTCACACCGAAACGCTCAAGGAGTGGAAGCAGAAAAAGCGCATCCGCTACATCGGCATCACGCACTACACCTCCTCCGCCTACGGCGAGGTCGAGCGCTGGCTGAAAACGAAGCAGCACGACTTCCTGCAGATCAACTATTCGCTCGGGGAACGCGAAGCCGAAAACCGCCTTCTCCCCCTGGCCCTCGACCTCAAGGTGGCCGTGATCGCGAACCGCCCCTTTGCCGAGGGCGCGCTGTTCCGCCGCGTGAAGGACAAGCCGCTGCCGCCGTGGGCGGCGCAGCTCGGGATCGGGAGCTGGGCGCAGTACTTCCTGAAGTGGATCGTGTCGCACCCGGCCATTACTTGCGCCATCCCCGGCACCGGCAATCCGAAGCACATGCAGGACAACCTCGGCGCCGGGGTTGGCAAGCTGCCGACCGCGGAGCAAAGAACGAAGATGGCAGCGTATTTCGATGCGCAAGGTTGATCTTTCGCGCCGGCGGGCTATGGCCGCGGCCGGTGGTGCGGCGCTCTCGAGTGCGCTGCCATGGCTCGCCCCGGCGGCGCACGGTGCCGAAGGACCGGTCGCGACGCGGCCGATCCCGTCAAGTGGCGAGCGGCTGCCCATCGTCGGCATCGGCACGGCGGTGATCTTCGACTACCAGAACGACCCGGCGAAGCAGGCCGCGCGCCGGGAAGTGATTCGCACGCTCATCGCCGGCGGCGGCCGGCTGATCGACACCGCGGCGGGCTACGGCAGCGCGGAAGAGCGGCTGGGGGAAATCGTCGCGGAATTAGGAATGAAAGAGCAGGGCGTCAGGGACAAGCTTTTCCTCGCCACGAAGTTCTCCTTCGACCTGCCGCGCGCGGAAGCGGAGGCCTCGTTGCGCGCCTCGCTGCGCCGGCTGCGCACCGACCGCGTCGAGCTGCTGCAGGCCTGGAACGTCACCGATGGCGGCTACAAGCTGGACCTGCTGCGCGAGTGGCAAAAAACCGGCCTTTGCCGCTACACCGGCATCACCACCAGCCAGGTGCGCAGCTACGACGCGATGGCGAAGGTCGTCACGCGCGAGAAGCCGGATTTCTTCCAGGTGAACTATTCGCTCGGCGCGCTCGAGTCCGAGAAAACGCTCCTGCCCGCCGCGCGCGACGCGGGAGCAGCGGTGCTCGTCAACCTGCCGTTTGGCCGCAATTCGCTGTTCCGCAAAGCGGGCAACCGTCCGTTGCCGGACTTCGCCGCCGAATTCGGCGCCCGCACCTGGGCGCAGTTCTTCCTCAAGTTCATCCTCGGGCACCCCGCGGTCACCGCCGTCATTCCGGGCACTGACAAGCCGGAGTACATGCTCGACAACCTCGATGCCGCCCGCGGCGCGCTTCCGGACGCGGCGATGCGCAGGAGGATCGTTCAGTACTGGGATTCGCTCGCCTGATTCGTTAGTCCTGCGCAGAAGTGCCCGACGTAGGGTTGGAGCTTCTCACCCAGCGCTTTGGCTTCGGCGTTCGCTGCCCTTAGGCGCGCGACCGCTGCTTCCGCCTTGCGCCTGAGCGCCTCGACGTCGACGGTGAGCAGCTTGCCGCCACGCATCACCCAGCGCCCGCCGATCATCACGCTCTCCACGCCGGTGCCGTCCTCGCCGAACACAATCTGGCTGGCGAGGTCGTTCAACGGGATGTAATGCAAGGCGCTCAGATCGAGCAGCAGGAGATCGGCCTTCCAGCCTTTCTCGACGCGGCCCAGCTTGTCGAAGCCGAGCGCCTTCGCGCCGCCCTCGGTGGCCGCGTGGAGCGCCTCGCGCGCGCTCACCCATTGCTCCGGCGGGTTGCCCTTGACGCGCGAGACGTAGCACGCGAGGCGCATCGCCTCGAAGGCGTTGAGGTTGTCGGAGGAAGCCGCGCCGTCGGTTCCGATGGCCACGTTCAGGCCGCGCGCGAGCATCGCACGCATGTCGGCAATTCCCGCGCCGAGCTTGAGGTTGCTGCCCGGGTTGTGCGAGATCGAGCAGCCGGCGTCGGCGAGTCGCTTGCGGTCGTCGTCCTCCAGCCAGACGCCGTGGGCGACGCAGAATTTCCCGTTCAACAGCTTCAGAGCGTCGAGATGAGCGACCAGACTCTTGCCATAGATCTTCGGCGCCACCGCGGCCTGCAGCCTGGATTCGGCGACGTGCATCTGGATGCCGAGGCCGAGCTCGCCGGCGAGATCGCGGCATTCGACCAGCAGCTCGTCGGAGCAGTGGTGCGGAATCGTAGGGCCGAGCGCGGGCTTGATGCGCTCGCGATCGAACTTCCAGTCCTTGAGCAGATTCCGGACCGACGCAAGGGTTTCTGAATACGGTGCGTATCTCGCCTTGAGCGCCTGGCTGCGCAGCGGCTCGGGTAGCGCCTCGGCGAGACCGGGGATCGCCTGATAGAAGGTCTTGTCCGCCATCATGGGGGCGATCGCGGCGCGCATGCCGGCTTCCGAGTAGGCGCGCGCCACCGCCTCGACGCCGTCCGCCGTGGGCAGCGGGAATTCGGCAAACATGTCGTAGCCGGCGGTGCAGCCCTTGCGCACCATCTCGGCGGCGCCGATCAGCGCCGAAAGATGCTTGTCCTCGAGCGTGCGACTGCCGGTCGCGCCGGGCTGGGCGTTGAGGTAGGTCTCGAGGTTGTAGCGGTCGAAGAGGCCTTTGGAAAGTCCGGTCTGCGCGTGGTTGTGACCGTTCACCAGGCCCGGCATCAAGGCACGGCCGGCGGCATCGACGCGCTCCATGCCATCTCCCTTGACCGCGCCGCGGGCCACGACATCGGCGATCGAGCCGCCGTCGACCAGCACGTCGAGCGCCCTGGCCTCGCCGGACGGTGTCAGTACCAGCGCGTTCTGAATGAGGATCATGTGAGTCGTGCCTTCTCCAGGCGCAGGAACGAGCCCGCGCCGTCGCCATCGACCTTGAAGCCGTAAGACAGCGTGCCGCGCAGTCTCACCGCTTCTGCTTTCCTTTCGATTCTAAAGTCGGGAAGCGAGATCGCGGGGACCGGCGAGCAATGCGGGCAGCCGCCGGGCTCGGCAACCAGCACCTGGTCGCGGCTATCGTGCGTATCGACGACGTAGCCCGCGATCTCGACCGTCGTTCCCGACAGCGCTTCGCATCGCGAGCTGTAGCCCAGCCCGTCAAAGAGGTCACTCCACTTCACGACGTTACTCCGCTTCCACCGCACGCATCACCTCGCGCTCCATGTGCGACGTCAGGCGCACACGGTAGGCGTTGAACTCCGGGTCGATCATGCGGCGCGGCCGCGGCAGATCGATCTTCACCTCCTCGAGGACGCGCCCCGGTGCGGCGCTCATCACCACCACCCGGTCCGCGAGCAGCACAGCCTCGTCAATGTGGTGCGTGACGAACAGGATAGTCGACTTGAACCCGGCCCACACCTCGAGCAGGAACTGCTGCATCAGCACGCGCGTCTGGAAGTCGAGCGCCGCGAACGGCTCGTCCATCAGGATGAACTCCGGGCTGCCGACCAGGGCGCGCGCGATCGCCACGCGCTGCTTCATGCCGCCGGAGAGCTGATGCGGGTAGTGTCTTGCGAACTTGACGAGCTTCACACGCTCCAGCACCTCGCGCCCCCGCCGCCAGCGCTCGTTCAGGCTTACCTTTTTCATCGCCAGGCCGAACACGACATTGCTTTCGACGTTAAGCCAGGGGAACAGGGAATGTTCCTGGAAAACCATCACCGCCTTGGGATTCGGCCCGGCCACCTTCTCGCTGTCGATCAGGATCGCGCCGCCCGACACCGGCTCCAGCCCCGCGCACAGCTCGAGCAGCGTGCTTTTCCCGCAGCCGCTCGGTCCGAGGATGGCGACGAACTCGCCCGAGGACACCTCGAGGCTGACGTCGCGGATCGCCTCCACCGTCAGGCCGCGCGCGCCCTGCCACACTTTCCTCACGTTGCGGATCTGCAGCGAGCTCATGGCGCCCGCCACCAGAGAATCCGCCGTTGAACGAAAAGAAGCAGAGCGTCGACGGCATACCCGGTGATGCCGATGATGCAGATGCCGAGCATGATCAGGTTCGGGTTGAACATCTCGCGGCCGAGGATCACGATCATGCCGACGCCGTTCTTGAGGCCCACCATTTCCGCGGCGAGCACCGCCATCCAGGCGGCGAAGAAGTTGAGGCGCAGCATGGTGAACACCTGCGGCAGCACCGCGGGGAAGATCACGCGGGCCCAGACCTGCGCGCGCGAGGCGCCGAAGGTGCGCGCGGTCTTGACCAGCCGCGGGTCGACCGACTGCACCGCCGCCACGGTGGAGAGCGTGAGGATGAAGTACACCCCGGTGAACACCACGAAAACCGCGGTCGGATTGCCGATACCGAAGACGATGATGCCGATCGGGATCCAGGCGATCGGCGCGATCGGCGCCAGGCCGCGCACGATCGGCAGCACGGCGGCCGACGCCACGCGCGACATGGAGACCAGGATGCCGGTCGCCACCGCAGCGATGAAGCCCAGGAACAGGCCCGCCACCACGCGGAACGCGCTCGCGAAGATCGCCACCGGGATCGTCATCCCCTCCTTGCCGAAGCCGACGCGAAAGTCGCTCTCGATCGCGTAGCCGATGAACGACGACGGCGGCGGGAACAGCGTGGTCGTCATCCAGCCGCGCGCCGCGGCGAGCTCCCAGAGCGCAACCAGGATCAGCCACGGTATGAGGGCCGCGGCCGCTGCTCTCGCCATTCCGGCTTTTTACGCTTTCAGGGCTTCTTTGAGGAACCTGAAGTCGATCAGGTTCGCCGGCACCGACTTGATGTAGCCGAGGGTGGTCATGTCCTGGATCGCGGTGCGCATTCCAGTCTCGCCGGCGCCGATCAGGTTCACCTGCGGCATCTGGCGCGGCAGGGCGGCGCGCAACGTTTCCTTGTCGACGCGGTAGAACTTGGAGGCATCCAGCACCTCGACCGCCTTGTCGCGGTTCGCCTTGATCGCCGCGTCGGCCTTGAGCAGCGCGCGCAGGTACTTCGTCGTGGCGAGCGGATACTTCTCGATGAAGTCGGTGCGCGCGTTGGTGACGCAATCCGGGCCGTCCTTGCCCCAGGTGTCGAGGTTGGAGGCGATCGGCACGCCGCCCAGCTTGTCGACCAGGCGCGTGGCGAAAGGCTCCACGTGCGTCACCAGATCCACCGCCTTCGCCTCGAAAGCGGCGGCCATCGATAGCGTGTCGCTGAACCACACCATCTGGAAATCGTCGTACTTGAGCCCGTTCGAGGCGAGCGCGCGGAAAAGCATCAGCTCGAAGGTGTTGAGACGCATCGCGCCGATTTTGAGGTTCTTGCCTTTTTGCTTTTGCAAGTCGGCCATGCTCTTGATGCCGCTCGTTCCCTGCGCAAGCAGAAAAAGGCCGCCGGCGCCGCTGCCGCCGATGATGCGCACCGGCGCGCCGTTGTTGGCAGCCACGATGATGTTGGTGAACGGGATGTGGACGATCTGCTGCACCCCCGCGGTCAGCGCGGTGAGCGCGTCGCCCGGATTGGGCATGAACTTCATCTCCACCTTCAGTCCCTCGGCGGCGAATAGTCCCGTGGCCTGGGCATAGAACAGCGGCGACATACAGATGCCGACCAGGTGGCCGACGTTGATGACGTCCGGCATCGCCTGTGCAGAGCTGTTTTGGGAAAACCCTAGCCCTGCGGTGCCGGCGATGGCGGCAGTGGACTTCAGGAATTGGCGGCGTCTCATGGGACCTCCCTTTCTGGTTGGTCTGCGGATGTCGCACGACCCATGCCAGGGTTAGAGGCGCTATTTAAGCCCACAATCGCCCCGCCGCGGTGCTTGCTGCAGTGCACACGCCTCCGCTCAGTGCGTCAGCCGCGGCGGTCCATAAACCTCGCGGCCTTGACGTTCGCCTCGAACTCCTTGGCCAGGGTGCCAGTCTCCAGCACCGCGATTTGAGGAGTCAGCTCGAACTTCTGCTTCATCTGCGAAGCCATGGTGGCGCAGATTGCCGAGGCATCGCAGCCGCGGCGGACTTCGATCGAGAGTTTCAGGAAGTCGTTGCCGCCTTCGTTCATTGCCTCGGCGCGGAAGTCGCCGATCTCCACGGTGCGGAAGATGAAGTCCTCGAGGTCCTGGTGGCCGAGGTTGATGCCGCGGATCTTGAAGAAGCCGGCGGTGCGGTGGGCGTGCTTGATGCGCGGGAACACCGAAAAGGGTCCTGACCCCTTTTCCGCCTCGCTGTAGGTGACGAGGTCGCCGGAGCTCCAGCGCAGGAACGGTGTGACGTTGTTGCTGTAAAGCGTGCTGACGACCAGCGTGCCGACCTCGCCCTCCTTCACGGGCTCAAGGGACTTCGGGTCCAGAACCTCGACGAAATAGAGGTCGCTCCAGATGCGGAAGCCGAGGCCGGGCTCGTCCTCCCTCCACTCGCCGCCCATCATGCCGGCCTCGGTCATGCCGAAGGTGTCGGTGAGCTTCGCGCCGAAGGTGCGTTCGATCTTGTCGCGCTTGGCCTGCGACACCGGCTCGGCGGAGCACATCACGTGCTTGATGCCGAGCTTGGAAAGATCGATGCCCTTGGCCTCGGCGAGATTGGCGAGGTGCAGCGCGTAGCTCGACATGCCGAGCCAGATGGTGGGACGCAGGCGCTGGATCAGCTCGAGCTGCAGCGCGGATGGCGTGGAGGTGCCGGAGCCGGCCCAGTTGACGGTGATGCCGCGAGAGGTGGCGCAGCGGGCGAAGATCTGCCCGACCGGGTGGATGCCGAGTGGGAACGAGATGTGGGCGCGGTCGCCGCGGCCGGCACCGGCGCAGTCGAAGGTGCGCGCGAAGGACTCGAGACCGACTTCGATGTCGCCAAAGCTGCGCGGATAGAAGAGCGGCTGGCCGGTGACGCCGCCCGAGCGCCAGTATTCAGCGACGCCGTCGTGCTCCGGGATGCAGAACTCGCCGTAGAACTGCGCGTCGGTCATCGCGCGCAGCGTCTCTTTGTCCAGGATCGGGATCTCGCGCCAGACCTCCGGGTCGTCGAGTTTCGCCAGGTTGAGCTGGGGGATTCTTTTTTTCCAGAACGGCGAAAGCATCGCCTGCTCGACGGCGCGGCGCTTGCGCTCGCTCTGCAGGCGGCGGATCTCGGCGCGGGACGCGGGAAGCTTCATTCGGCGAGGATCTTGACCATCTTTTCGAGCTCGCCTGCTTCCCGGGCGGGTGCGCGAACCTGGGGCTCGCCCAATAGGAACGTATAGAAGGTTCGCGCGCGGGTGCGCGCCTCGGCCGGTGTGAAGCCGCCTTCCTCGAAGAATCCGGCCAGCGCCTTGATGCGGCGTCGGTCGACCTGCGCCACCGCGGCGGCGACCTTGCGGTCCGCCCGCGCCCAGGCGCGGATCGCCGGATCGTAGCGGCCCATGCCTTTCTCCAGCACGTCCTCGGCGAGCGCGACGAGGCGAGCGCGCAGTGCCACTCTGGCATCGCCGCCGCGCAAACCCTGGATGCGCTCGAACTCCGCGTCGGTCATCTCGCTCGACCAGTACTCGATCACGGCGTCGAGCAGCGCGCCGCGGTCGCGGAAGTGATGGTAGAAGCTGCCCTTGGTGATGCCGACGTCGCCGGCGAGGCGCTCGACGCGCACCGAGCCGACGCCGCCCTTGCGCAGCGCCTCCAGCCCCGCGCTCAGCCATTGCGCTTTCACCGGGAAAGACTAGCATACGGTGGCGTATGTCGCGTACCCTCCGTCGTGGAACGCCGCTTTCCTCTTCGACTTCGAAGGAAGTCAAAAGGAGAGCCCTCGACCTCGGCGCGGATCTGTGCGGCATCGCCTCCGCCGCGACGCTCAACGCATTTCCGCCCGACCCGCGCTGGCCGCAGACGCCCGAGCGCATCTCGCCGTACATCAAGAGCGTGATCGTGATCGTGCAGCGCATCCCGGTCGGCGCGTTCCGCTGCAAGAGCAACGTGCCGGTGCAGTACCTGGACATGCTGGTGCTGCGGCGCATGGACCGCATCGCGCTCAAGCTCGCGCAGGAGCTCGAGCGCCTCGGGCATCCGACCTTCACCCTCGCCGCGCAGGAAACGGTCTGGGACATGAAGCGCGCGAGCTATGGCCAGCTCTCGACGCGCCACCTCGGCGTCGAGGCCGGCCTCGGCACGCTTGGGCTCGAGGTGAACATCCTTACGCCGGAGTTCGGCCCGCGCCTTTATCTCACCGGGATCCTCACGGAGCTAGAGCTCGAGCCCGACCAGCGCATGGAAGAGCAGGTGTGCATCGGCGAGTCGTGCAGCCGCTGCCTGCATTCCTGCCCGCCGGACGCGGTGCGGCAATGGGGCCTGGACAAGGCAGCCTGCGCGACCGAGGCGCAGGAGTTCGGGTTCGGGCAGATCACGAAGTTTTTTGACGGTTACTTCAACGCGGCGGATTCGGAAGCAAAAAAAGCAGCGCTCCGATCGCGCGATCTCTTCGGCTTCTGGCAGGGCCTGCTGCGCGTGGTCGGCTCGTTCGGCGACTGTCCGCGCTGCCTCGCGGTGTGCCCGGTGGGCAACGATTACCACGCGCACCTCGCCGACATCCAGAAGCAGATCCCCGAGAAGACGCCTGAGAAAGTCGCAAAGGCCGCGGGCTTCAAGCAGGCGCGCAAGGAAGGCCACGACCTGCCCGGGTTGTCGGAGTGGAACGTCCGCTGGGTGGGCGAGAAGGGCTACCAGGGGATCGTGGCGCGGCAGCTGCAGGAGTTCAAGCGGCTGCAGAAAGAGAAGGAGAAGCAGTGAATATCTTCAAACGGCCTTTGACGGCTGAGCAGATCAAGGAAAAGGCGCGCGAGCTCGGCGCGGATCTGGTGGGGATTGCGGATGGAAAAAGCGTGGACACCAGCCACATCACCGACCACGACGGCGGCCGCGTCATCGTGCTCGCCACCCGCGTGCAGGCCGGCAGCTCGCGCATCCTCAAGTGGAACGACCGCAACAAGTTCTACAACGATGAGCTTTCGCTCACCTTCCTCGAGGAGGTATCGCTCGAGCTGGTGTACTGGCTGGAGGACGCGGGCTATCCGGCGATCATCGTGCCGCCGACGCACGTCGATCCGTGGCGCTACGACGGCGACCCGAAGCAGCACCAGCGCACGCTGATCTCGCTGCCGCATGCCGCTGTGGAAGCAGGACTCGGCACCCTTGGATTAAATCTTCAATTGTTAACCCCAGAGTTTGGGCCCCGCGTTCTGCTCACGGCGGTGCTCTGCTCGGTGGAGGTCGAGTGCGACCGGCCGATGACCGAGGCACTCTGCCTGGGGCCGGAATGCGGCCGCTGCCTCAAGGCCTGCCCGGGCGACGTGATCCGCCAGTGGGAGCGCGACTGGCCTGCGTGCGACCAGTACCGCTCGCCGCATGGCTTCGCGCAGCTGTCGGAATACCTGGGGCGCGTGATCGACGAGCCCGATACCAAGCAGAAGAAGGCCATGCTGCGCTCGGAGGACAGCTTCAATCTCTGGCAAAGCATCCTGCGCGGCGCCGGGGTGATCACCGGCTGCCGGCGCTGCGCCGACGTGTGTCCGGTCGGCGCGGACTACGAATCGATGCTGAAGGACGCGCTCGACGCGATTCCGGAGAACACGCCGCAGAAGGAGGCGCGCCTCGCCGCGATGGTGGCCGCCGAGCCCTCCGAGCCCTACCAGCGCCAAATCCACTGGATCGGACGTAGAATCAAATGAGGAGGAATCACCCTTGAAAACAATAGTTGGAGCGGTCCTTGCGGCCGCATTCGCGCTGAATGCGCAGGCGGCCAACGAGCTGAAGATCGGCTTCCTGTCGACCCTGTCCGGCCCGGCGGGCACCATCGGCGTCGAGATCCGCGACGGCTTCAACCTGGCGCTGAAGATGGCCGGCGGCAAGCTCGGCGGCCTGCCGACCGAAGTGGTGTTCGCCGACGACACGCTCAACCCCGAGGTCGGCAAGCAGCTCGCCGAGCGGCTGATCAAGCGCGACCGCGTGAACCTGATGACCGGCGTGGTGTTCTCCAACGTGATGCTCGCGGTGTGGCCGACGATCCAGGACGGCAAGGTGGTCTACTTCGCGCCGAACGCGACGCCCACACGCATTTCCGGCGAAGGCTGCAATCCGTACTTCATTTCCGCCTCCTGGCCGAACGAAGGCCACCACGAGGCCGCCGGGCACTACGCGAAGACCAAGGGCTACAAGAACATGTACCTGATCGCGCCGAACTATCCCGCCGGCAAGGACGCCACCTCGGGCTTCAAGCGCAGCTACGGCGGCACGATTTCCGCCGAGGTGTACACCAAGCTGAACCAGCTCGACTACTCCGCCGAGCTGGCGCAGATCCGCGCCGCCAAGCCCGCGGCGCTCTATGCCTTCCTGCCCGGCGGCATGGGCATCAACTTCATCAAGCAGTTCGTCGCCGCCGGACTCTCCTCCGAGGTGCCGCTGGTGGTGCCGGGCTTCGCCGCCGACCAGGACATCATCCGCGCGGTGGGCGAGCCGATGCTCGGCATCTTCGACACCTCGCACTGGGCCTATGACCTCGACAACGAAGCCAACCGCAAATTCGTCGACGGCTTCGAGAAGGAATACAACCGCATCCCCTCGCTCTTCGCCGAGCAGGGCTACACCACCGCGCTGCTGATCGACGCCGCGGTGCGCGGGGTGAAAGGCAAGATCGAGGACGTGCCCGCCTTCCACAAGGCCGTCATGTCGGCGCCTGCGCGCTTCAAGTCCCCGCGCGGCGACATCAAGTTCGCGCACAACGGCACGCCGGTGCAGGACTACTACCTGCGCGTGGTCGCCAAGGACAACAAGGGCCGCATCGTCAACAAGAAGATCGGCACCGTGATGAGCGCCCACGAGGACTTCTGGGCCAAAGACTGCAAGATGAAGTGATGGGAAGGGAAAAAGGGGTCAGGACCCTTTTCGTGGAAAAGGGTCCTGACCCCTTTTCTCGATGAGCGGAATCCTGC
Organism: uncultured bacterium; assembly: GCA_965233195.1. Classification (GTDB taxonomy): domain Bacteria; phylum Pseudomonadota; class Gammaproteobacteria; order Burkholderiales; family SG8-39; genus SCGC-AG-212-J23. Next base: position 88,679 of record CBDDSB010000031.1, read on the forward strand.
TTCTCGAGCAATCGCTCAACAGCCTGCAGTTCGGGCTGATGCTGTTCCTGCTCGCCGCCGGGCTGACGCTGGTGTTCGGCATCATGGACATGATCAACCTGGCGCACGGCTCGCTGTACATGATCGGCGCCTATCTGATGGCGAGCTTCGTGCAGGCCACCGGCTCGTTCTGGCTCTCGCTGCCGCTCGCGCTCGCCGCTACGGCGCTGGTCGGCGCCGCGCTGGAAGTCAGTCTCCTCAGAAAACTCTATGAGCGCGACCATCTGACGCAGGTGCTTGCCACGTTCGCCATCATCCTGATCGCCAACGAGGTGGTGCGCCTGATCTGGGGCACGCAGTCGATCATGCTCAATCCGCCGGCGGCGCTCACCGGTCCGGTCGAGCTGCCCGGCGGGGTGCGCTACGCGTCGTATCGCCTGGCGATTATCGGCGTCGGAGCCGCGGTCGCCGTTCTGCTTTATTTCCTGGTGACGAAAACCAAGACCGGCATGCTGGTGCGCGCTGGCGCCTCCAACCGCGAAATGGCCATTGCGATGGGGGTGGACATCCGCCGCTTGTTCACCGTGGTGTTCGCCTTTGGAGCGGCGCTGTGCGCGCTCGCCGGCGCGATGCTCGGGCCGATCCTCGCGGTGCAGGTCGGCATGGGCGAAAACATCCTGATCCTCGCCTTCGTGGTGATCGTGATCGGCGGCATCGGCTCGATCCGCGGCGCGTTCGTCGGCGCGCTGCTGGTCGGGCTGGTGGACACCATGGGGCGGGCGCTGCTGCCGTTCGCCTTCGCCAAGATGTTCTCGCCGCAGGTGGCCTCCAACCTCGGCCCGGCGCTGAGCTCCATTCTCATCTACGTGCTGATGGCGGAGGTGCTGTTCTTCCGACCGCAGGGACTGTTTCCGGCTCGCGGATGAAGAAGCTCATCGTCGTTTTCGCAATGCTGTGCGTGTTCCCGCTCGTGATGCACGCGCTGGACCAGCACTTCTACATCGCCTTCGCCACGCGCGTTCTCATCTATGCAATGGCGGCGGCCAGCCTCAACCTGGTGCTCGGCTACGGCGGCATGGTGAGCTTCGGCCATGCCGCGTTCTTCGGCGCCGGCGCTTACGTCGTGGGCATCTTCGCCGCCGAGGGCGTGCGCAGCCTGTGGATCGCGTGGCCGGCGGCGATCCTGGTGGCGGCGCTCGCCGCGCTGCTGATCGGCGCCATTTCGCTGCGCACGCGCGGCGTGTACTTCATCATGATCACGCTCGCCTTCGCGCAGATGATGTACTACGTGTTCGTCTCGATGAAGGCCTACGGCGGCGACGACGGCCTGTCGATGCCCGGGCGCTCCACCGGCCTCGGCCTCGAGTTGCGCAACGATTTCGTCTGGTACTACCTGGTGCTCGCGTTGTTGATCGTCATTCTTTATCTCCTGCACCGCCTGCTCCGGTCCCGCTTCGGCCGGGTGATCGAGGCGATCCGCGAGAACGAAACCCGCGCCACCGCGATCGGCTATCCGGTGTACCGCTACCAGCTGCTGTGCTTCGTGATCTCGGGCGCCATCGCCGGCCTCGCCGGCGCGCTGATCGCCAACCAGACGAGCTACGTCGGCCCGGCGCTGCTGCATTGGGTGCAGTCCGGCACGCTGATGATCATGGTGATCCTGGGCGGCGTCGGCCGCTTCTGGGGCGGACCGGTCGGCGCCGCGGTGCTGCTCGCGCTCGAGGAGCTGTTCTCGGGCAGCCCGCTGCTCGGCGCGTACTCGCTGCACTGGCAGCTGCCGGTCGGCATCATCCTGCTCGCGGTGGTGCTGTTCGCGCCCCGGGGAATCAGCGGTGCTTTCGCTCAAAAACGTCAGTAAGCGCTTCGGCGGCGTAGTCGCCGTCGACGCCGTCAGCCTCGACGTCCGCGCGGGCGAGGTGCACGCGCTGATCGGTCCGAACGGCGCCGGCAAGACCACGCTGATCGGGCTCATCTCGGGCAGCCTGCCCGGTTATGAGGGACAAATTGCCTTCCAGGGGGCGGATCTCACGCGCGCCAAGCCCCACACCCGGGTGGCCGCCGGCCTCGCCCGCAGCTACCAGATCACCAGCATCTTCAAGCGCTTCAGCGTGCTGGATAACCTCGCGCTGGCGGTGCAGGCGCGTAGCGGCTCCAGCTTCAAATTCTGGAAGCCGGTCGAGTTGGAGACGGCGCTGTTCGATGAGGCGCGCTCGATTGCCGGCGAAGTAGGTTTGTCCCAGAAGCTCTCCGCCGTAGGCATGCAGCTGTCTCATGGCGAACAGCGAGCCCTCGAGGTAGGACTTGCCCTCGCCACGCGCCCCAAGCTCGTGCTGCTCGACGAGCCGATGGCGGGCATGGGTCCCGAGGAATCGCAGCACATGATCGCCCTCATCGCCCGCATCCGCGCACACGTCACCGTGCTGCTGGTCGAGCACGACATGGATGCCGTGTTCCGCCTCGCGGATCGCATCTCGGTGATGGTCAACGGCAGGCTGATCGCCACCGGCGCACCGAATGACATTCGAAATCACCCCGAAGTAAGAAAAGCATATCTGGGGGACGAGCTTGCTGCTTAAGGTCGAGAGCCTGGAGACGGCGTACGGCGCGAGCCAGGTGCTGTTTGGCCTGAGCCTGGACATCGTGCCGGGCGAGATGGTGACGCTGCTCGGGCGCAACGGCATGGGCAAGACCACCACGGTGCGCTCGATCATGGGCCTGACTCGATCTTTCAAGGGAAATATCGGTTTTCGCGGCGAGCGCATTGAACGGCTGCCGCCCGACCGCATCGCGCGCCTCGGCATCGCCCTCGTCCCCGAAGGCCGGCAGATCTTTCCGAACCTGAGCGTCCGCGAGCACCTGGTGGCCTTCGCCGGCAACCGCTCCGGGCGCAGCGACCCGTGGACGATCGAGCGGGTGTTCGAGTTGTTTCCCCGCCTGAAAGAGCGCGAAGAAAATCAGGGCAACCAGCTCTCGGGCGGCGAGCAGCAGATGCTCGCCATCGGTCGAGCGCTCGTGACGAATCCCCATTTGTTGATTTTGGATGAAGCGACCGAGGGCCTGGCGCCGCTGGTGCGCGAGGAGATCTGGAAATGCCTGGAGCGCCTGCGCGCCGCCGGGCAAACCATCCTGGTGATCGACAAGTACGTCGAGCGCCTGGTGAAGCTCGCCGACCGCCACACCATCATTGAGCGCGGGCGCGTAGCGTGGCAGGGAACTTCGGCGGCGCTTGACGCCGATCGCGGACTTTGGCATCGCTATCTTGGTATCTAGGAACGAAAATTGTGAAATGAAATTTGGCATCAACTTTTTCCCATCTTTTCGCGCGGAAGACAGCACGACCGCCGACTACTACGCGCAGTGCCTGCGCCTGGCGGAGCGCGCTGACGCGCTGGGCTACCACTCGCTCAAGACCGTCGAGCATTCGTTCTTCGACTATGGCGGCCATTCGCCCAACCCCTGCGTGTTCCTGTCGGCGATCGCGGCGCGCACCACGCGCGTGCGCCTGACCACCGGCGCGGTGATCCCGGCGTTCCACCATCCCGCGCACCTCGGCGGCGATCTGGCGATGCTGGACAACATGAGCCGCGGGCGCCTCGACGCCGGCTTCGGCCGGGCGTTCCTGCCGAAGGAGTTCGAGGTCTACGGCGTGCCGATGGAAGAGAGCCGGCCGCGCTTCGAGGAGGCGATCGGGATGATTCGCCGCCTGTGGATGGAGGAGCGCGTTTCCCAGAAGGGAAAATTCTGGACACTCGAGGACGTGCGCCTGATGCCGCGCGTGGTGCAGAAACCTCATCCGCCGATCTGGATCGCGGCGATCAGCTCCGAGGAGTCGTTCCTCTACGCGGCAAAGAACGGCTTCCACCTGATGATCGTCCCGTACGCCGGCAAGCCGGGGCTGTTGCAGGAGTACGTCAAGCTCTACCGGAAGGTGTGGGCGCAATCCGGCCACATGGCGGGCGCCGAGCAGATCCAGGTCGCGCAGTTCTGCTACGTGGCCGAGAAATCGGCGGAAGCGAAAAGCGGCTTCGAGCGCATCTGCCGCCGCTATCTCCAGACCTTCGCCGAAGCCTGCACCGCGTGGCAGGGCAAGTCCTCCGACCAGTATCCCGGCTACGACAAGATGGTGGCGAGCATCATCGCCACCACGCCGGAGAAGATCGTGGCGAGCGGCGGCGCGTTCGTCGGCACGCCGGACGAAGTCGCGGCGCAGGTGCAAAGCTGCATCGACGCCTTCGGCCGCATCGAGCCGTCGATGCAGATCAACTTCGGCGGCTCCACCGACCACGACGCCTTCCGCACGCTCGAGCTTTTCGCTTCCCAGGTGATGCCACGCTTCCGCTGAACTGGCCTGCTTCCGCTGCCGAGCTGGAAAAGATCCAGCGGGAGCGCAAGGAAGTCGCCGTGGAGCGCGCGCGACAGTCGCCGTTTCTGCGGAAACGCATTCCCCAGGGGCGCGCCGAGGACATCTGGCACAAGATCCCCCTGCTTACCAAGGAAGAGCTGCGGCAGATCCCGCCCGAGCGCTTCCACGACGAGTTCTGCATCCAGCCGCGCACCAAGGTGGTCGAATACTGGCGCTCCGGCGGCGCCACCGGACGGCCGCTCTTCTACCCGCGTTCAGCCGAGGACATGGAGCATGGCCTGCGCGCCTTCGCGCGCGCCTGGGCACTGATCGGCGCGGTGCCCGACGACTGCGCGCACATCTCCTTTCCGCTCGGCGTGCATCCCGTCGCGCACCTCTACGCCCGCACCGCCATCAACCACGGCATCGGCACCGTCTGGTGCGGCGCCGGGACCAACACTCCCTCGGAAACGCAGCTCGAGCTCATCGACCATCTCAAGCCCACCATCTGGCTGGGCATGGCGAGCTACGGCCTGCACCTCGCCAACCTGGCCGAAACAAAAGGTTATGACTTAAAGAACAGCACTGTGAAGAAGCTGATCGTGGCCGCGGAGCCGCTGTCTCCGGTGAAGCGGAGCAAGCTGGAAAACGCCTGGGGCGCCGAAGTGTTCGACCACTTCGGCATGACCGAGGGCGCGTTCGTCGCCGGCGAAGGCGTCGGCCACCATGGACTGCACATCTGGGCCGACCAGTTCTATTGCGAGGTGGTCGACGAGAAGTCCGGCGAGCCGCTGCCCGAGGGCGAGGTCGGCTCGCTGGTGGTGACGCCGCTCTGGAACAACTCGATGACGCCGTTTCTGCGCTGGTCTTCCGGAGATTTGGTTTCCATGAAAGCGAGTGATCGGCTTTCTGAGGAATACCCCTGGTCAGTATTTCCGCTGCTGAAACACGCCCGCCGCACGGTGGGCTTCTTCAAGGTGCGCGGGGTCAATATCAACCACGCCGAGCTGGAGGACGCGCTGTTCCGCGACCCGCAAGTGGTCGATTTCCGTGCCGAGGTGTCGAATGCCGGCGACCACGACGTGCTCCACCTCTACGTGGAGAGCCGCAGTCCGGGGAAGGAGCATGTCACCGAGGCGATTCGCAAGGCCTTCCACGTCACCCCGCAGGTCACTTTGCTGCCGCGCGGCACGATCGCGCGCGACTTCGAGGCCGCGGTGAAAGCACCGCGCTTCGTCGATAAGCGCGGGTAACTGCGGCGGTTAATCGGGCGGCGTAACGGCGATCGGATCGCTCGCGGGGAACGTATCCTTGAGTGCCTCGTCCAGCATGCGCTCGACGTGGTCCTCGCGCCGCGCCGCCAGCGCGCGATAGATGTCGTCGTGGCCAAGGAGCACCGCGACCCGCAGGGCCGTGTGCCCTTCGCGATTGGTGATGCGCGGGTTCGCGCCCGCGGAAAGCAGCCGTTGAACTTCGCTCAGATCACCGCCGGCGACCGCCGAGTGCAGCAGCGTGTTGCCGAACGGACCTTGCCGGTTGGGATTGCCCAGGGTTCGTGCCATGCGTTGGAGATTGCCCCCTCACAATGACAATTTCGTGAAGCAATCGGTTCCGCAGGTATTACGATTGAAACCATGAAATTGCAGTGCGGCATCTTCGACTGGATCGAAGCCTCCGGCCGTCCGCCGGCCCAGGTCTATGAGCACAAGCTGGAACTGGCCTCCGCCGCCGACCGCGCCGGATTCCACGGCTTCTTTATTGCCGAGCACCACGGCACGCCCCTTTCCATCGACGGTTCGCCAAGCGCGCTGCTCTCGGCGGCGTTCCAGCGCACGCGCCACCTGCGTGCCGGCGCGCTCACCTTCTGCCTGCCGTGGTACCACCCGTACCGCTTCTACAGCGAAGTCTGCATGCTCGACCAGATGTCGCACGGCCGGCTCGAGCTGGGGGTCGGGCGCGGCGTTTCGCCGATCGAATCGCGGATCTTTGGCTTGTCCAGCATCGACGAGTCCAGGGAACGCTATCGCGAAACGCTGGAAACCTTTTTCGCCGCCTGCGCGTCCCCGACCATGAAGGTCAGTGGGGTGGAGGCCGAGCTGCACGTGAAGCCCTTCCAGCGGCCCTACCCGCCGCTCTGGTTCCCGAGCTCGAACCGCGCGTCGATCGAGTTCACCGCGCGCCACGGCTACCACACCGCCTTCATCGGCAAGCATGCCGACTGCAAGCCGCTGTACGAGCGCTACCGTGAACTGTGGGAGCAGCACCGCAACGATCCCGGGCGCCACAACGCGCATGTACCAACGCCCTTCCTCGCGCGGACGCAGCATCTGGTGATCGCCGATACCGACGCGGAAGCGGAGAAGCTCGGCTTGCAGGCCTATTCGGCGTGGGCGTCGCACATCCACCACCTCACGCGCAAGGCCGGCCGGCCGGACGTGCACAAGACCACGCCGTACGGCGAGGACTCCGCCCAGCTGCTCATCGCCGGCTCACCAAGCACCGCGCTTGAGAAGCTGCAGGAAATGCTGAAGGCGACGGGCGCCAATTACCTGATGTGCGTACTCTCGTTCGGCGATCTGCCCGCCGAGCACGCGATGCGCTCTCTGGAGCTCTTTGCGGCGGAGGTCAAGCCCCAGCTGCAGGCCTGATCAGTGAACCGCCCGCTCCTCCAGCTGCACACCGAGCGCGACCAGCTTGGTGACGCGCTCTTCCAGCGCCTCCTCGATCTTCTTGCTCTCGGTGATGTCCTGGAGCAGGACCACCGCACCGACGATGTCGCCGCTCAGCCCGCGCAGCGGCGAAGCTGACGCGACAATCGTCTTGACCGAGCCATCCAGGCACTGGATGCGAATCGGCTCGCTATGCGAGCGCTCACCCCTGCGAAGCGCGCGCGAGAGCGGGCCCTGTTCGTTTTTCAGGACCTTGCCCTTGGCATCCCACCAGCCGAGGATCTTGTCGTAGGCATCACTCTCGACCGGCTCTACCGAGCGCAGGATGCGGGAGACTTCTTCGGTGATCTGGCAGATGCGTCCCTCGACGTCCGCAATCATCACGCCGACCGGCAGGCTCTCGAGCACCGCCGAGAGCTTTCGGCCCACGCGGATCAGCTCCTCGGACTCGCGGATGTGGCGCTCGCGCTGCTGGAGCAGGTGGCTCTTCAGCCGGTAGGAGGAATAAACCCCGATCTTCATCCGCAGGATGTCGGGGTCGAAAGGCTTGCCGAAGTAGTCGATACCGCCGGACTCGTAGCCTTTCTTGACGTGAGGATCTTCCTTGTAGACCGCGGTGACGAAAACGATCGGGATGTCGTTACAGCCCGGCATCTTCTTGATGGCGGTGGCGGCTTCGAAGCCGTCCATGCCGGGCATCTGCACATCCATCAGGATGACGTCGATGTCCGTCCGTGTCTTGAGAAGCCTGATCGCATCCTCGCCGGAGGCGGCGAGGACGACGTCGTAGTCGGCTTCCAGCACCGCAGCCAGCGCGAGCTGGTTCGCCGCCCTGTCGTCCACGATCAGGACATTGGCGCGCCTTAACAAGGATTTGCCTTCGGAGGCCATCGTCCCCCCAAGGCTTGCAAGGATGATGCCCGCGCGCGGGCTAGGCGTGCCTGATTATTTCGTTGAGCACGCCGGGATCGGCCGGCTTGGTGAGGTGATGATCGAAACCGGCGTCGCGCGCGCGCTGCACGTCGCCTTCGGTTCCCCAGCCGGTGAGCGCGATCAGGCGCAGCTTGGCACCGCGCCGCGCGCGCAGCTCGCGCGCCACGTCGTAGCCGTTGCGCACCGGCATGCCGATATCGAGCACCGCGGCGTGCGGCTGGAACGATTCGCATACTTCCAGCGCCGCGGCGCCATCGTAGGCGCTGCGTACTTCGTAGCCGTAAAGCGCGAGGATGCGGCACAACGTGTCGGCCGCATCGCGGTTATCGTCCGCGACCAGCACCCGCACCCCCGGCGACGCCACCGGCGCCGCCGTCGACGCGCGCGCTGCGGCGGGCTGCGCCGCGACGGAAAGCGGCAGGCGCACTTCAAAGCGGCTGCCTGTTCCCGGCCCCTCGCTCGCCGCGCTCACCGTGCCGCCGTGCAGCTCGACGATGCCGCGCACCAGCGAGAGCCCGATGCCGAGCCCGGCCGCGGCGTGCTCCGGCGGCGCCCATTGCGCGAACGGCTCGAACAGCTCGCGCGCGAGCTCGGGCGGAAAGCCCATGCCGTTGTCGCGCACCGCGAGGACAACCTCGCTTCCCGCCTGCTCGGCGCGCAGCTCGATGATCCCGCCCCGTGGCGTGTACTTGGCCGCGTTGTTGACGAGGTTGGCAAGCACCTGCGCGAGACGCGTCGGGTCGGCATCGAGCACCGCCTGCGCGGCCGGGGTGTGCATCACCAGCTTGTGCCCGGCTGCATCGATAGCGGGCCGGCTGGTCTCCAGGGCGGCCGCCACCACGGCGCCAAGCGTGACGCGTTCCCGGCGCAACAGCAGCTTGCCGCTGGTGACGCGCGCCATGTCGAGCAGGTCGTCCACCAGGCGCGCCAGATGCGCGACCTGGCGCTCGATCACGTCGCGGCTCCAGGCACGGTCGGGCTCGGCCGCGCCGTTCCGGCCGAGGATCGCGACCGCCGTGCGGATGGGGGCAAGCGGATTGCGCAGCTCGTGCGCCAGCGTGGCGATAAACTGGTCCTTGCGGCGATCGGCCTCGCGCAGCGCTTCCTCGGCTGCGCGCCGTTCGGTGACGTCGGTGGTGATGGAACCGACATAGCGTCGGCCGGCGGCGTCGCTCAGCGAAAACTTGACGCTGCTCAGCGTAAGTGCGCCCTTTGCGGTCGGCAGCCGAAGGTCGTAGAGCCGCGGCGAGCTCTCCTCGAGCACCGCGCGGTCGTGGCCACGAATGTCGCTGGCCGCGCGTCCCGGTATCAGCTCGTCATCGGTCTTGCCCAGCCAGTCGGTCCTGCCGACCAGGCGCTCGCCGGCGCGGTTCATGAACAAGTAACGCCCCTCTTCGTCCTTGAGGAACACGCCGCTCGGCGAGTTCTGCATGAAGGCGCGAAAGCGCTGCTCGCTTTCGGTGCTGCGCCGCCGGGCGCTCTGCATCGCGCCGCCGAGACCGGCAATGAGGAGCGAAGACACGGCGTAGGCGACAAACTCAATCAGGTCCTGGACGCTGCGCAGGTTGATCTGCCCGCGCGGTTCGACGAACAGGAGCTGCGCCGCGAGCCACGCCGTCGCCGCGGCGAGCAGCGCCGGGCCGAACCCGCCGTACCACGCGGCAACGAGGATCGCGCCGAACAGCGTGATGTAGGGAACGCGCGCACCAAGCCACGGATCGAGCGCGGCGCGCAGGCCCAGCGCCGCGCAGACGCCGGCAAGCGCGACCAGATACGGTAGCCAGCGGCGCTGCAAGCTTTATTAGAGCGCGAAGATCCGCATCGCGTTCCCGCCGCGCACCGCGTCGCGCCGCGCCGGCGGCAGGGCGTCGACGCGCGCCAGGCAGCCCTTCATGTCGCCGATGTTGTGCGGGTAATCGGAGCCGTAGAGGACGTTGCCGTCGCCGCCGACCTTGAGCGCCAGCTCCAGCGATTCCTGCTGGAAGACCACCGAGTCGTAGTAGATCCTTTTCAGGTACGAGCTGGGTGGGGCGGAAATGCGCGCGCGGCAAGCCGGCATGTTGGCGAAGCAGATGTCCAGCCGTCCGGTGATATAGGGCAGCGCCCCGCCGCCGTGCGAGGCGATGAGCTTGAGCTTCGTATAGCGATCGAAGAAGCCGTCGTAGATCATGCGCGCCACGGCGAGCGAAGTGTCGAACATGAAGCCGACCGAGGCGATGAGGTTGTAGCGCATCACGTCGAGCTCCGCGGTGCCGGGCGGCGCGGTGGGGTGCACCAGGACCGGGAGGGCGCGTTTGTCGATTTGTTTCCACACCGGAGCAAATTTCCGGTCGGTGAGCGAAACACCGTCAATGTTGGCGAGGACCATCACGCCGACCGCGCCGAGCTCGTCGCAGGCGCGCTTCAGCTCGGCGATGGCGAGCTTCGGATGCTGCCAGGGCAGCGAGCACATGAAGCGGATGCGCGAGGGGTACTGCTTCTGGCGCTCGGCCATGTCGTCGTTGACCAGCCTTGCGGCTTCGAGGCTGGTTTTCGCGGAGCCCCAAAAAACGTTGGGGCTGGTGAGCGTGACGATGGCGATGTCCACGCCGGCGGCGTCCATCGCCTGGATGCGCAGGTCGTAGTCGAACATCCCGGGCATCAGCGTCATGAACGGCGCGCCGTCCTTGAAGATGCCGGTCTGCCCGCCGACCACCTTCTTCACCTGGTAACCCTTGCCGTGCTTGCGCAGGAGCTTGAGGAACCCCTCGCTCAGCATGTGGGTGTGGACGTCGACGACCTTCACTCGAGCCTTTTCCTGCGGAGGGGCGGCTAGATTATCATTTCGGCCGAGGAGAACCCATCATGCTCCAGGAACGAATCGCAGACATCGCGAAGTTCGTCGAACCAGACCGGGTGCGGCGCGAGTTGTACACCGACGCGCAGATCTTCGAGCTCGAGATGCAGCGCATCCACGAGACGGTGTGGATCTATTGCGGCCACGAAAGCCAGGTGCCGAAGCCCGGCGACTATTACGCGGTGCAGCTCGGCCGCCAGCCGATGGTGATGGTGCGCGCCTCGGACGGCAAGGTGAACGTCCTCTACAACCGCTGCCCGCACCGCGGCAACCTCATGGTCGGCGACAGGCAAGGCAACTGCGGCCAGTTCTTCCGCTGCTCCTACCATGCCTGGACGTTCAAGCACGACGGCAAGCTGCGCTCGATCCCGATGATGGAGTCAGGTTACGCGGGCAGCCGCCTGAACAAGGAAAGCCCCGAGCTCAGCATGAAGCCCGCGCCGCGCGTCGAGAGCTACCGCGGCTTCGTGTTCGCCAGCCTCGCAAAAGATGGCCCTTCATTAAAGGACTTTTTGGGTAAAGCCATAGTGGCGTTCGACGACATGTGCGACCGGGCGCCGGAGGGCGAGGTCGAGGTGGTGCCGAACTGTTACCGCGTCATCCAGCACTCCAACTGGAAGCTCTTCATGGAGAACCAGATCGACGCGCTGCACCCTTCGGTGGTGCATCAGTCGACCGGCCGCGCCGCGCACGAAGTGGAGAAGGAGATCGCGAAGAGGGCAAAGAGCGGCGAGGCTCTTTCGTACCACATGCTTTCGGCCTTCGCCACGGTGACCATCGACAAGTGGGACAACTTTCAGACCATCAGCTACCCGTACGGCCACTGCGTCCTCGCCGGCTACATGGGTCTGCGGCCGCAGGACCCCGACACGCTCGCCTACGACAAGATCATGATCAAGGCGTACGGGCAGAAGCGCTTCGAGGAGATCGTCGGTGTCAACATCCACCACGTGCTGGTCTATCCAGGGCTGTCGGTGCAATCGCCGCTGCAGCAGCTGCGCGCGGTACGCCCCCTCGGTGTCGACCGCACGCTCACCGAGATCTGGCACTTCCGCCTGAAAGGCGCGCCGGAGGCAATCTACCGCCGCTCGCTCGCCTACTACAACCTGGTGAACTCGCCCGCCACCCTGATCAACGCCGACGACCTGGAGAACTTCTGGAAATGCCACCAGGGCCTTGCCTCAGACGGCGGCGACTGGGTGAGCTTCGCGCGGCACCACGGGCACGACGTCGAGAAGAATGGCGCGATCGAAAGCGCACCGAATATGGGCACCTCCGAAGCTCCGATGCGCAACCAGATGAAAGCCTGGGCGGAGTACATGCGTGGCGCTTAGGCGGCTGAAGAAGATCGTCAAAAAGCGCCTGAAGCGCGCGGTCGAAGGCGAGCACTCGACGCAGCACTCGGTCGAGCAATTCCTCTACCGGCAGGCCGACCTGCTGGATTCCAAGCGCTGGGAGGACTGGATCGGGCTGTTCACCGAAGACGGCGTGTACTGGATGCCGCCGGAGCCGTCCTACACCACCTGGGACGGGACGCCCGCGATCTTCGCCGAGGACAAGAACCTGATGCGCGTGCGCATGGGCCGCGTGCTGCATCCGGACGCCTGGTCGCAGCGCCCGCTATGGGGCACCAACCATGTAGTGTCCAACGTCATCCTGGAAAAACAGTCGCCGAACGGCGATCTCATCGTGCGCTCGCGCTTCCACATGATGGAGTTGCGACGCGACGATGTGCGCCATTTCGCCGGCTCGTACATGCACCAGCTGAAGAAAACCAAAGAGGGCTATCGCATCAAGCTGCAGCGCGTCGACATGACCAACGCGCAGGCGGCGTACGACTACGTGCTGCAGGTCTGGGTTTGAATTCGGGGACAGGGTCGTAATTATGTTTGGCGCATACGCGCCAACATAATTACGACCCTGACCCCGAATTCAGCTGCTGCTCGAGCCAGGTCGCGAGGTCGATGCCCATGAAAGGCACGCCGGGCTTGATCATCGTGCCGGGCGACACCTGCATGCGGCCTTTCGGATGCTCGAGCGTGATCGGGTCAATACAGATCCAGGAACCGTCCTCGTTCCGCCAGAAGGCATCCCGGACGTCGCGTTCCACCATCGGCTTTACCAAAGCCCGGATGCACCATAGTCCCCTCGTTGCGGGATTTCAATCACTGCGCGTGCTGCACCGCGCCATCAGCGCGGAGCGCTAGGAACGTAGGAAGAAGCGCAGCATTTCGCGCGCCGCGTCGGGGCCTTTGGGGTCCGTGTACGAGCCGCGGGCACTGCCGCCGAACCAGGCGTGACCGGCGCCGTGCACTTCCCAGTGCTCGAGGACGATACGGCCGGCCGCATCTTTATGCACGGTGCAGGTGTAGGCGTGACCGCCAGGCACCTGGCCGCGCTGCACGACGACGTCCAGCGATGCGTCATGGCGCTCGACGCATTGCGAAGCGACCTGCGCGCCGTTGCGCGGGTGCACGGTAGCATCGCGGTCGCCGTGAAAGACGATCGCCGGGACGACGCGCCCCGCGGCCGCTCCTGACGCGGACGGCGCGCCGCTCATCGCGGCGAAGGCCGACGCAACATCGTGCGCGCTCCCCACCGGCAGGCCGGAGTGGATGCCCACTGCTGCGTACACATCGGGGTAGGCCGCGCCCATCACCGCCGCCATCGCTCCGCCCGCCGAGAGCCCCGCGACATACACTTTGCGCGCGTCGCCGCCATAGCGCTTCAGAACCTCCCGCGTCATGCCCGCGATGATCGCCGGCTCGCCCTTGTCGCGGCGCTGGTGGGAGCGCTTGAACCAGTTCCAGCACTGCGATTGATTAGCCGACCTGGTCTGGCCGGGATAGAGGACCAGGCATTGCCGCTCCTCGGCGATCGTGTTCATTTGCGTTCCGACGGCGAAATCATCCGGGTTCTGTGTGCAGCCATGCAGCATCACCACCAGCGGCAGCGCCTTGCCCGCCGTGTAGCTCGTCGGGATGTAGAGCTTGTACGGGCGCGTGCCGTGTTGATGGGCATAGGACCCGGCGATGAACTCCCCCGCGCTGCCCTTGGGGGTTTCGATGATTTCCGGGCGCGCACGCGGCTTGGCCTTGGAAACCGGCTGTTGACCAAGCGCGCGCTGGATCGCCGCCGTGGCTTCGGCAAGCCGTCCTGCGCGCGTAAGTTGAGTTGCCTCGAGTAGGCCAATAGCCAAGCTGTCATTCATTGCCATTCCATTTCCTTCGGTTGAAAAAACTAACGGGTGCGATCAGCGAGCGCCGCCTTCACTTCGGCGCTGGCGCGCAACGCGCCAAGCACCGCGATGGAGGCAATCGCCTGCCGGGCGAGCTGTGGGGTGACGTCGTCATCGATGGTGGCCAGGCCAAGCACCTGGATCTGGAGTTGCTCTCCGGCCGCCACCACCTTCTCCAGATCGCGCCGGCTGTAGCGCTGCAGACCCAGCACCATCTCGCGGCGCTCGACGCTCTTTTTGACGACCTCGCCGTGCGCGGAAAGCTGATTACGGATCGCGGTGCGGATGAAATCGGTCCGGTTCGAGTAAAAGCCGTCCTCGACCAGGAGATCGATCTGCCCTAGGTCGACGAACCCGAGGTTGATCGTGATCTTCTCGGACTCGGCTTCCTTAGCCATCCATGTACCATCTATATACCATCCACATGGATGGAATATGAAGCTTGGCGAGTGCACTGTCAACCCCTGATGCTGCGATTGAGGTGGTCCACCGCCGCCGGGATCGGATTGTTCGCGGCGTCGCCGACGATCCCGGCATGGATCTCCGACAACTCGAGCAGGCGTTCGGCGATCAGGGCGGGATCGAGGCGCGGCCCGACATTTCGCGGCGACGTGAACGTGACCCCGGCATTCACGCCCGGATGCTCGGGGCTGGCCGGCATGCGCGCGAGGGCTTCTCCCAGCGTCGTCAGGACAGACATCAACGCCAGCGCGCATGCCGCCAGCGCCTTGCGGGTCGCATCGCCGGCCGGTTCGTAGAGCTGGTAAAGCACCGAAATCAACGCCGCGTAGACGCCGTTGGCGAGGTCCAGCCGGGCGCGGGCCTTCGGCGCGGTGATCCAGATGCGCTTCTCGCCCTTCGGCGGCACGCGCATCACCGGATCATGCGCGGCGGGATGCGCGGGATGGAATCTCGGGTTCGCGCTGCGCAGCTCGCGCCATTCCTCCCGCATCGCGCTGAAGCGGGCGAAATGGCTGGTTGAAGATTCGTGCCGCGCGCCCTCGCCCTGCTCGACGATCACCTGGAGCGCGCGCAACGCGTCGTCCAGGCCGCCGACCGCCGCGAGGCCCGGCAGCTTGACGATGCCGGGGCCGAGCTGGCGAGCGCCGCTGCGCGGCGCGATGGCGGCGTCGCGGCGGTGGCGGAATAGCGCCTTCAGCTCGCGCTCGATCAGCTCATAAAGCTCGCCGATGGTGTCGTAGTCCTCGGATGAGGGCGTGATGCGAGTCGGCGGTCGCTCGCGCGGAGGGCCGGGGTCGACGAACTTGGCGCCGTCGGCGATCGGCGCGTCGGCGGGACGCTCGACGTAGAGGAAATGCTCCAGCGTGTCCGCATCGAATGGCGTCAGCCGCGCGGTGAACCCCGACGGGTGGTATCCCGGCGGAACCGGGAAGTTCGGGCGATTGAAATGCGGCGAGCCGCCGATGAACACGAGCAGGTTGTTGACCAGCGCGAGGTGCGCCATTTCCTCCAGCGCAACGCTCATCACCGACTTGCGCCAGCCGGACACCGCCGCCGCCTCGGTGGGCGTGAGGCCCTCCTCGGCGCCGCGCTTCAAGCTGAACGCCGCGTAAAGATAGGAGCACAGCAGGTTGTGCTCGATCTCGGCGGCTTCCGTCAGGACATGGATGAGTTGTTCGCGCAACCGCACAGCGTGCGGGAGACGCGAGCGCGTGTCTGTCCGGCGCTCACCCATGAACACGTGGGGTTTCGCCTGACAGTCCGGGCGGCGGCCCTGATAATCCACGGATGGCCGCCGCCAAAGCCAGCCTGCTGATCGCGGTCCTGCTGGTCTGGCAGCTCGCCGCGCTGCGCGGCCTGCCGGATTACCTGCTTTCTCCGATTCAAATCGCTGTGTTTTTCGCCCAGGCCCTCGGCACGAGCGAGCTCTACGAGAACATCGGCGCGAGCCTGGGGCGCGCCCTCCCCGGCTTCGTGCTCGGCAGTGCGCTTGGCGCGATCCTCGGCCTCACCGCCGGCGTGGCGCGCTGGTTCGACCGCATGCTCAGTCCGGCGGTGTTCCTGACCTACCCGGTACCGAAAATCGTGATGCTGCCGATCTTCATGATCTGGTTCGGCATCGGCGACCTCTCCAAGGTGCTGATCATCGCCCTCGCCTGCTTCTACCCGGTGTTCATCAACGCCTATTACGGCGTGCGCCAGACGCGCACCATCCTGGTGTGGTCGGCGCTCGGCATGGGGGCGAGCCGCTGGGCTGTGTTCCGCCGCGTGGTGCTGCCGAGCGCGTCGCCGATGATCTTCGCCAGCCTGCGCGTGTCGCTCGCGCTGTCGTTCATCGTCATGTTCGCCGCCGAGATGATCAACGCGCGCTCCGGCCTCGGCCACATGATCCGCACCGCCGAGAACTCTTTGCGTTTCGACCTGATGTACGTGTCGCTGGTCACCATCGCCATCCTCGGCTACGCCGGCGACCGGCTGGTGCGCTTCGCTCACGCGCGCCTTCTGTCATGGCAGCAACAACCCGCTTGATTCGCCCCCCTGACAACGGGGGAAGCGAGCTTTTGGCGAGCGGGGGGTTTGATTTTGCCGAAATGCGAACCCCCCGTTCGCCTTCGGCTCACACCCCCCTTGTCAGGGGGGCGGCAACAGCGAGCCGATGAGCCGGCTGCTTCCCTTCGCGTTCGTAGGAATCGCCCTGGCGATCTGGGAAGCCGCGGCGCGCAGCGGCCTATGGAGCCCGCTTCTGTTTCCTTCGCTGGAGAAAATCGGCCGCGAATTGGTCCTGTTCTTCTCCAGACCGGAATCGCTGATGGAGGCCTGGGTCTCGCTCGAGCGAGCGCTGGGCGGCTTTGCCCTTGCGGCGGTGGTCGGAATCCTGCTTGGCATCGTGATGGGTCGCTCGCGCC
Source organism: uncultured bacterium (assembly GCA_965233195.1). GTDB lineage: Bacteria > Pseudomonadota > Gammaproteobacteria > Burkholderiales > SG8-39 > SCGC-AG-212-J23. The sequence goes on from CBDDSB010000031.1 coordinate 105,543, forward strand.
TGGTCGCCGCGCTGCTCGATCCGCTGTTCTCGGGCACCTACGCGGTGCCGAAGCTCGCGCTGTTCCCGATCTTCATCTTCGTCTTCGGCATCGGCAGCCTGTCGAAGGTGGCGCTGGTGTTCCTCGAATGCCTGTACCCAATCGTGATCATGACCTACGCCGGCGCGCGCGACGTCAACCGGGCGCTGCTGTGGTCGGCGCAGAACATGGGTGCGTCGCCCGCCGCGATCCTGCGCCGCGTGGTGATCCCGGCGACCACGCCATTCATCTTCGCCGGCTTCCGCGTGGCGGTGCCGGTGGCGATGATCGTGGTGGTGATCACCGAGATGGTGAGTTCCGCCGACGGCCTCGGCTACCAGGTGATCTACGCCATGTCCTCGTTCAAGACCGACCGCATGCTCGCGATCGTGGTGGTGATCGCCGCGCTCGGCTACGCGCTCGACAAGGCGGCCGTGCTCGCGCGCGACCGGTTGATATACTGGGAAAAGCTGGACACTTACTACGTCTGAGGAGGTTTCACCGTGAGGGCCGTTCTTTCAATCGTTGTGTTTTTCTTCGGCGTGAACGCCATCGCGCAAACCGCCCCTCTCATCCGCTTCGGCCGCGGCTTCGCCGCCGAGGAGCAGGTCTGGCTGATGAGCGCGCGCCCGGACCTCACGCCCAACCAGGGCAAGCGCTACCAGCTCAAGCAGATCCTCTTCCAGGCGAACCCGGAGCGCTTCCAGGCGTTCCTCGCCGGCGAGCTGGATGCCGGCACCGCCCCCGGCCTCGCGGTGATCTTCGCGCGCGCGCAGGGCATGGACATGAAGATCGTGGCCAACGTCTGTTTGGAAGCTGGCGGCAATTACTTCGCCACCACGTACATGGTGAAGGACGACGGTCCGATCAAGAGCATCAAGGACCTGAAGGGCGGCACCATTGGCGTGGTCGGCATCAAGACCGCCACCGACCTGTGGGCGCGCGCCGGCCTGATCAACGCCGGCCTGGTGCCCGACAAGGACACCAAGGTGGTGCCGATGGCGTTCCCGGTGATCGGCGACGCGGTGCGCACCGGCAAGGTGAGTGCCGGAACCTTCGTCGAGCCGTTCTATTCGGCGGAAATGGCCAAGGGCGGGCTGCGCAAGCTCTTCACCGCGGTCGAGGCCGTAGGCTACGAGCACGAGCTGCTCGATATCTTCTTCGGCGAGAAATTCCTGAAGGCCAATCCCGACGCGGTACGTGCCTTCCTCGCCGACTACGTCGCGGTGACCAAGTACTACCTGGCGAACATGGAACAGGGCAAGCGCGACCTGCACAAGGCCGGCTTCGTGCGCACCCCGATCGACATCTACCTCAAGAACGCCGACTGGAAAAGAGACCCCGACGCTCGCGTCAACGTCGAGAGCCTGAAGAAGCTCTCCACGTTCATGCACGAGAAGCTGCAGTGGCTCGAGAAGCCGGTGAATGTCGAATCGATGGTGGATCTCGGCTACCTGCCGCGCTGACGGTCAACCATGGAGCTCCCGTGCAACCTCGAGCATCTTCGAGGCGCCGGGAAAACGGCACAGCTCGTCGGCAGAGTGCGGCGCCTCGGTCCAGCTCCAGCGCACGATGCCGTCCCGATCGATGAGGAACTGACCCGCGAACTGCGTGCCATGCCGCTCGATGATCTCCTGATCGACGGTGGTCAGCTCGAAACCGTCCTTGCGGTTGAGCACTCCGTTCGCCTCCATGGGCTGCGTCGGCCCGCCGAGCTCCCCGGTCGGATCGATGCGGGCCGCCGCGAAATCCTCGGGGCGCGTCCGCGGCCATTGCCCGGGCGCGCCGCCCGGCCGGATGAACTCGATGCGCGGGATGCCAAACGCCTGGTGGGTGCGGCATTCGGGGTCGCTGAGGAGCGTCACCGGGGTCGGGTGGTAGCGGAAGTAGAGCTGCGCCCGCTCGATCGGCGTGTTGATCACCGCGGCGGTTTCCACGCCAAGCTCCGCGAGCGCCGGCTGCGCCGTGCCGAGCTGCGCGATCTGGCGGCGGCAGAACGGGCAGTGCAGGCCGCGGAAGAAGCCGATCATCAGAGCGTGCCCGCGGAAATCCGCAGCCGAGACGAGGCCGTCGCGGTTGATCGCGGGCAGCGAGAACTCCGGCGCGCGCGCGCCGGGCTGGATGGATGCGCTCATGGGGAGGGAGAATTGTGACATGAGCACCCCGCACGAGGCCGACCGCCGCGCCGTGACGGTGCTGTTCGCCGATCTGTCGGGGTTCACGGCGCTCGCCGAGCGGCTCGATCCCGAGGACGTGCGCGCGCTGCAGACCGAGCTTTTCGACGCCATGCGCGGCGCGCTGGAGCCGCTCGGGGCGTTCATCGAGAAGTTCGTGGGCGACGCGGTGGTCGCGGTATTCGGCGCGCCGCAGGCGCACGAGGATGATCCGCAGCGCGCGATGCGCGCCGCGCTCGAGATGCACCGGCTGACCGCCGAGCTCGGCGCGCGCTGGGAGCGCCGGCTGGGAAGCCGGCTCGCGCTGCACATCGGCGTGAACACCGGCCGCGTGGTGGCGGGAAAGCTCGGCTCCGACCCGCAGGCGAGCTACGCCGTCACGGGCGACACCGTGAACACCGCGGCGCGGCTGCAGTCCTCGGCCGAGGCGGACGAGACGCTGGTGAGCCGCTCCACCTACCTTCTCGCGCAGCACGCGTTCGCCTTCGCTCCGGCGAGAGCTGTCTCGCTCAAGGGCAAAGCCGAGCCGCTTGCCGTGTACCGGCTCCTCGGCGCAAGCCCCGCGCCGCGCTCCGCGCGCGGGCTGGAGCCGCTCGGCCTTTCCGCCCCGCTGGTGGGGCGGGAGAACGAGCTCGCGCGGATTCGCGCCGCGCTGCAAGCCGCGCTCGCCGGGCGCGCGCAGGTCGTCGGCATCTGCGCTGAGGCGGGGAGCGGCAAGTCCCGCCTCGTGGCCGAGCTCATCTCGGCTCTCGACGCAGAAGTGACCGTGCGCCGCGCCAGTTGCTCGTCCCTCGGTGAGCCGCCTTACGGCGTCATGGCGCAGTTTTTTCGCGAGGCCTACGGCGTGGACTCCGCGGATACTCTGGAAGTCGCACGGCAAAAAATCGAGGACGGCCTGCGCGCCCTTGGCGCCGAAGAAGCCGAGGCCCTGAGCATCGCATCGGTCGTGGGCTACGTGCTCGGCATCGCTCCCGAGGGCTCTGCCCGCGAGATCGAGCCCAAGCGGCTGAGCCGCCAGATCCTTCACATGCTGAGGCTCGTGCTGGAGCGGCGGCTAGCGCAGGGGCCACTGCTCCTCGTCGTGGAGGACCTGCACTGGGCGGATACCGCATCGGTCGAGGGGCTAAGCATGCTCGCCGGCTGGCTCGCCGAGCGCCCGCTCATGCTGCTCGCGACCTACCGGCCGTCCTGCGCCGGAATTGCCAGCACGCGGGCCGCGCACAGCGTGGTGCGCCTTGCGCCGCTTTCGGCAGCCGACACCGATGCCCTGCTGCGCGCTTTTTTCGGCGCGGCGCTGCCCGAGGGCCTGCAGCGCCAGCTCGTCGAGCGCTGCGGCGGCAACCCGTTCTATCTCGAGGAGCTGGTGCGGGGGCTGATCGCGCGCGGCGTCATGGTGCGCGAGGAAGGCCGCTGGAAGAGCGCCGCGGCGCCGGCGCAGCTCGACATTCCGCCCACCATCGAAGGGTTGCTGCTCTCGCGCATCGACCGGCTCGAGCCCGCGGCGCGCGGCGCGCTCCAGGAAGCCTCGGTCCTCGGGCCGTCATTCGACTCCGGCCTCCTCGCGCAAATCGGCAGCGCGTCTTCGATGCTGGATGCCCTTTGCGACGCGGGCCTGCTTGAAGCCTGTGGAGAGGGCGCGTTCCGCTTTACCCATGCGCTGCTGCACGACGTCGTCTACCAGAACCTCCTGCAGCGCCGGCGCGCCGAGCTCCATGGGCGCGCCGGGGCGGAGCTCGCGCGGCTGCGCGGCCCGCATCCGCAGCGGCTCGAGGATCTCGAAGCTCTCGGCCATCATTTCAGCCTGAGCGAGGATCGCGCCCGCGGCGCCCGCTACCTGGTGGCCGCCGGCGACTGGGCGCGGGACATCTATGCCAACGATGACGCCCTGCGCCACTACCGGCGCGCCTTGTCGGCACTGGAGAGCTGCGAGAAATGCGAGCGCGAAGTCCTCGAAGTGCACGAGCGCCTGGGCGACCTGCTCGGGCTGACGGGCGAGCGCACAGAGGGGCTCGAGCACTATGGGCTCGTGCGCCGGGCAGCGGCGGCGAGCGCAGAGCGCAGCGCGCAGGCGCGGCTTTGCCGCAAGACCGGGGCCCTGCACTGGGATGCCGGCGAGCGCGAGCGCGGGCTCGCCTCGTTCCAGGAAGGGCTGGCGCTCCTCGATGCCGGAAGTGAACCGATCGAGCGCGCGCACCTCTACCAGGAGATGGGGCGGCTCGCATTCCGCAGCGGCGACAACCGCGGCGCCGTCGAATGGGCCGAGCGAGCGCTCGGCGAAGCCGAGCGCTCGCTCGCCGGCAGCGAAGCCGCGGGCGCGATGGCGCAGGCGCTGAACACCCTCGGTGTCGCGCGGGCCAGGCTCGGCCGCGAGCGCGAGGCGGTGAAAGACATCGAGCGCAGCGTGGGCATCGCGCTCGAGCGCGGCATGCTCCAGGCCGCATGCCGCAGCTACGCCAACCTCGGCGTGCTCTACGCCAGCCTCGACCCGGGGCGCGCCATCGAGACCTGCCTGACGGGGCTTGAGACCGCCAAGAAGATCGGCGACCTGGGGTTCCAGTCGCGCCTCTATGCCAACCTCGCGGTCGCCTATTGCGCGCTCACCGACCGCTGCGACGTCGACGGCTTGCGCGCGGCCGAGGCGGCCATCGCGCTCGACCGCAAGCTTGGCCAGCTCGACCACCTCGCGGTGCCGCTGATCGTCCTGGGCCAGATCCACCAGTGCCACGGCGAGCCCGACAAGGCGCTCGAGTACTACAGCGAGGCGCTACAGCTCGCCGAGGAGATCCGCGAGCCGCAGCTCCTCTTTCCCTGCTACGACGGCCTCGCCACGCTCCACCTCGACCGCGGCGACACCGCCGAGGCGGAACGCTATCTCGTCAAGGCGGCGGAGGTCGCCGGGCGCGCCGGCCTCGACCGCGACTCGCTTGTCGTGCTTCCCTTCCTCTGTTAGGAGTCTGACTATGATCGGCAAACCCGCACCCGAATTCACCCTGCCGGCAGTGCACCGCGAAGGTGAAATCTCGCTCGCCGACTACCGCGGCAAGAGCCACGTGCTGCTCGCCATCTTCATCGGCCTCTACTGCCCGTTCTGCCGCCGCAACATCGCGCAGCTCGGCGGCACCCAGGAAAAGCTGCGCGGCCTTGGCGTCGAGACCCTCTGCGTCGTGGCCACCGAGCTCGACAACGCGAAGCTCTACTTCAAGTACCGGCCCGCCCGTGTCCCCCTTGCCGCCGACCCCGACCTCGTCACCCACCGCGCCTTCGGCCTGCCGCGCAAGCAGGTCGACGACGCGCTGATGAAGGCCTACCAGTCGGTGCCCGTCGACCCCACCGGCGACCTGCCCCAGCCGCTCCCGCTCGCCCAGCTCGGCCCCCTGCTCGACCGCGCCGATGGCTTCGAGCGCACCCCGGCCGATCTGCGCGACATCGAGCGCCAGTGGCCGCAGACCAAGGGCCAGTTCCTGATCGACCGGGACGGCATCGTCAGCTGGGCCAACGTCGAGTCCGCAAGCGACGGCATAGAAAAAGTCGGCAAATTCCCGACCGACGGCGAGTTCCTTGCCGCCGCCGCGCGCATCGCCTGATCTTCGTCAAATGGCCCAGCCGCTCGAGCTCGACATCTTCGTCGGGGATAAATTCCTCGAGGTCGACCAGAGCTTCTTACCGCGCTGACACCTGCTCCCGGCCTCTCTTCGCGGCATCTACACAGTTTCGCGATTCGCCCTTGACGGCGTGCCGGCGGGCTTGATTCACCCAGCGATCTGCGGTCGAGAGATTCTGGCGGCCCTGCTCGTTACGGAATGCCGGTTTCTTGCGCGCTGCGGCAATCCGCCTTTCGACGCTCTCGATTTCAGCCTCGCACTTCTCGGCCATCCGGTCCTGCAACGCCGCATGCGCAGGCTGCAGAAACGCGAGCAAGGCGGCGACGAGCGTAAGGGAGCGTTTGGCGATCATCATCGGACCACCTTACGCCTCCTGACGATTCCTGACGGTGACGAAATCCTCGCGGAGTTAGGGCTCCGTCCCCGAATTCCCGGCTAGCTGGAAGCGCTCGAAGCGGTGCAACGCTTCTTCGATGCGCGCCCTGCGCAGCCGGCGTGCATTCTTGCCGATCCAGGTCCATTGCTGCACCAGCAGCTTTCGCCGCAGGCGGTCCGTTTTCAAATCGAGCACCGCGACGATTTCGTCGCCGATCAGCACCGGGTGAGTGAAGTAGCCGAAGCGCCGCTTTTCCTTCGGCACGTAGGCCTCGAAGAGGTGCTCGTAGTCGAAGAAGAGATGCAGCCGCTTGCGCTGATGCACCAGCGGGTCGAATGGAGAGAGGATGTGCACCGCCTCCTGCGTCGGGTTGAGGACAGTCTCGAGCACCTCGGGCTGCGCCCAGTGCTGCCACCTCCCCGCTCCCTCGAGCTCGACCGGAAGCAGCTCGCCGCGCCGCGCCCTGCTTTCGATCAGCCGCCGCATCGCCGGCTTGCGAGGCGCGTCCAGGTAGCAGGCAGACTCCACGCTGACCACGCCCTGCGAGCGCAGCGCGCGCTCCAGGAGATAACCGAGCACCTCTCGTTCAGACGCCGGCTTCGGCGGCCGTTGCCAGCCGAAGTGGCGGTTCATGAGCTCGTAGGTCTTCAGCATGCCGGCGCGCTGGCTGACGGTGAGCAGACCCCGGAAGAACGCGACCTGAAGCGCGCGCTTGGAAGGCTTGCGGCTCCCCCAGGCGTGGGTCTTTTCCACCAGCACGTCATCGTCGATGTCCCGGATCGTGAGGGCGCCGTTCTTGCGGATGCGCGCCACCACGCGGCGCACGTCGTCTTCCTTCGCCGCGCGAAACCAGGCGCTGCGCTCCTGCCAGCGCCGCTTCATGGCGCCCCCAAAGAAGCGCATGTCGCGCGTCGGCACATACGAAAGGGCATGCGTCCAGTACTCGAAGACCGTCTTGTCGACGGCCTGCGCCTGGCGCAGATGCTCACGCTGGTACGCCGGGATGCGGGTGTAGAGGATCTGGTGATGGCAGCGCTCGACCACATGGATGGTGTCGATCTGCACGTAGCCGAGGTGCTCGACCGCGGCACGCGTCGCCTCGGGTCCGTCACCGAAGGGCGCGGGCTCGTCAAGCCTTTGGGCGCGCAGCCAGAGGCGTCTCGCGTGCGCCTTGGGGAGGGCTAAAGGTTTTAGGCTCTTCTGCTTCAACGCAACGTGACTGGATCGCCGCGCGAAATCCGCCCGGGTTGCAGTACCTCCGCATACACGCCGAAGTCCTCGCCCGCCTCCTGCGCGATGCAGCGCAGGATCTTCGGATCGAAGGGCAAGTCGGTTTGCGCGGTAGTCGTCATGACGCAGCGGCCGGTAGGCGCGGTGACGCGGAGCTCGACGCCACCAATAGATAGAGTCTTGCCGAGCCACGACAGCTCGCGCTCATCGCTACTTACGGTGATGTTGGGCCGGAACCGTCGCTCGTCCACGCGGCTCTGCGGCAGCCGGGACTGCAGCCACTGAAGCGAGGCCGTGCTGACGACGTGGATCGGGCTGGCGTCGAAATGGGAAACGTCGCCCTCGCGCGCCAGCGTCACCGGCGTTCCCAGCGCCGCGGTCAGGGCGCTATCGATAGCGGGATCGTCGGCGCGCAGGCACCGGCCATCGGGAAAGGTGATCTCGGGCCATTCGCCGGCGAGCCGGGCGCGAAAGGTGAACAGGCCCTCGATGTGGCGGAAGCGCCGGCTGTTCTTGCCGCTGCCGAATTTTCCATCGGCGCTGCGCACGGCGAACTGGCGGTCGCCCCGCACGCCGCGCGCGTTCAGCTCGACCTCGTCGCACGGCTCGCCGAGCATCGACTTGACCGGGTAGCGCCAGAGCGTGGCGACCGTCGCGGTCATGCGGCGTGCCGCTCGAGGAAGCGGCCGATCAGCGCGTTGACCTTGTCCGGATGCGTGATCGGGCCCATGTGGCCGAGGCCGTCGAGCTCGACCAGCTCGACGCGCGGCAAAACGCGCGCGAGCCTTTGCGCCACCGCGCGGGAAGACAGCGGCGACTTCGAGCCGGCCATGAGCAGCACCGGGGCATCGAGCGCGGCGAACGCCTGCAGCGGCGTCGGCTCGTCGAACAGCGCGTCTTTCCAGCCCTGGATGTTCCTGACCGATTCGGCAGTCGTGGCCTGCACCCGCTCGGGCATCCGGTCGAATGACCCTGCGCCCATCCAGAAGTCGATGAAGCATCGTGCCGCGCCCGCCGGATCGCCGGCCTCGAGGGCGGCCACCGATGCCGTGACGGTGTCGCGAATGCCGTCGACATCGTTCGGTGAGGGGGATTCCTGCTCGACCAGCGCAAACAGGGTCGGCTCATAGAGCGCCATTGCGTGCAAGCGCTGGCGATGGACAAGCGCGCCGACGAGCGCGATGCCGCCGCCGTACGAGTGTCCCACGAGCGAGAAGCGATCGCCGGCGCGGGCAAACACCGGCTCGAGCAACGCCACCTCGTCACGTAGCGCGACCTTGCGGTCCTGCGGCCACGGCGGGCTCTTGCCGGCGCCATAGGTATCGGCGGCGAGGATATGGAAGCGCGGCGCGAGAACGTCCATCAGCCCGCGCCACTGCCCCGAACTGCTCGCGTTCGAGTGCACGCACACCACGCCCGGGCCGGAGCCCGCTTCGCGGAAGAACGGCGCCGGCGACATCACTTCACCTTGGTCGCTGCCGGTGGCGCGGTCGCGGCGAACGAAGGACGCGCGGCCAGCCTGCCGTACCATTCGCGCAGCCCGGCATGTCCCGTGCGCCAGTCGAGGTGGGGGTTGCGAGCTTCGATGCCGAGCGCGCAAGCAAGCGTGAGCTGCGCCATGTTCAGCGCGCCGCGCATGTAGGGATGCTCGAGCTCGCGCTCCCACACATCGAACAGGCGCGATGCCCGATCGGTCTCGTGCCGGACCACGCCCGGCGAGCGCTCGTTCGGCGCACGGTACAGCTCGCGCAGCCAGACCGCGAGCCCATCCATCAGGCTTCGCGCCAGCGCCTCCAGCCGGCGCGCTTCCCATCCCGCCTCGCCCGCGGGCAGGCCGAAGGCCGGCTTGCCGTCGAGCTGGTCGAACCAGGCGCAGATCATGGCCGACTCCTCCAGCCCGACTCCGTCATCGCGCACCAGGTAAGGAACGCGGCCCGAGGGATTGATCTGGTAGTACGGACTGCCCGCAGTGCGGGTCTGCGCAAAGATGACTTCAACGCGGCTCTCCAGGCTTTTCTCGATCACCACGATCCGCGCCATCCGCGCATAGGGGGAGCCCGGGGTGACATACAGCTCCATGCGCTTAGCGCGTGAAAACCAGCAACAAGGCCACGCACAGCGCGATCGTGGAGCAGACCGCGGACGCTAGGCACAGGAACAGCGTGCGGTGCAGCCTCTGCTCGGCAGCTTCCGCGGCGTGTTGCAGTGCCGCCACCGTGCTCTGCAGTTGCGCCGCCAATTCCTTGATGTGCGCGGTGTTCTGCGACGCCGCGGCCTGAAGCTCCGTAATCTGCTGCTGCAGCAGCTCGGTCTGATTCGGGACCGCTTCAGCCTTCTTCTTCGTGAACACCGGCGAAGCGGTGGAAATGATGGTCCCGATGTGCGGCAGGACAGCCTTCAATGCGGGAATCAGCCATGCGGCCATGGGTGAGCTATCGCCCTATGAGAATGAGGACACCGGCAGCGATCGCAAGGATGCCCATCATGGTGCCGAATCCCGAAAAGCTCAGATTGAGCAGCGGCACCAGTCCGGTGAGGATCAGCCAGATTGCCAGCAAAAGCATGCCCAGATTTTTAGTCAGTCTCATTGCCCCTCCTTGTCAGTGACTCCTGCCGGACCAGATCCCAGATGATGTTGCGATACTCGTGGCACTGCGCGGACTTCTTGATTTCCAGGCTGCGGGGGCGCGGCAGGTCGATGCGCACTTCCTCGCGGATGCGGCCCGGGCGCGCGCTGAGGACGACGACGCGGTCGCCAAGGTACACCGCCTCCTCGATGTCGTGGGTGACGAAGACGATGGTCTTGCCGGTACGCTCCCAAAGGCGCGTGAGCTCTTCCTGCATGGTCTCGCGCGTCTGCGCATCGAGCGCGCCGAACGGCTCGTCCATCAATAGCACCTTCGGGTCGAAGGCGAGGACGCGCGCGAGCGCGGCACGCTGCTTCATGCCGCCGGAGATCTCGGCGGGATAGTGGTTGCGAAATTCCGCGAGGCCCATGATGTCGAGGTATTTCTGAACGATGGCGTCAATCTCGGCGCGTGGAAGGCCTTGCGCTTCCAACCCCCAGGCGACGTTGCCCGCCACCGACTTCCACGGAAACAGCGCGAACTCCTGGAACATCATGCCGCGGTCGGGACCGGGGCCGTTCACCGCCTTGCCATAGACCTGGATGGTGCCGGCCTCCGCGGGGATGAACCCGCCCATGATGTGCAGGAAGGTGCTCTTGCCGCAGCCGCTGGGGCCGATGATGGTGATGAACTCGCCCTCGCGCGCGACAAAGCTGGCGACGTCGAGCACCGGCATCTCGCGGCCGTCCTTCTTGTAGACCTTGCGGACGCCGGACGCCTCGAGCGCTACTTGTCCCTGGTGGTCGCCCAACCGTGTCCCGAGAGGTCGAATTTCACGCCGGCGAGCTCGAGCTTCTTCTCGAAATAGAGCGTATTGCCGGCGAGCCTGGAGAGGTCGACCGGCGGCGGCGGTTGCGAAGTCGCGCCGGCCTTGCGCGCGCGCGCTTCGGCGCTGGCGAGGTCGTCCACCTGCACGCCGAAGTGGTCCAGGCCGTACCCATCCGGATACGGATTCGGCGTCTCCTTCGTCCGCTTCCAGCAGACGATGGCGATGTTGAGGTAGCCGTCGGTCAAGTACACCTCGCGCGCGAGCTCGCTGTCGCCGCGCGAGATCTCCTCGAGGCCGAGCGCTTTCTTGAACAGCTCCGCGGTGACAAAGGGGTCCTCCGCGGTAATCGCAATGTGTCTGATCTTTCCCATGGTCTATCCCGAAAAAGCGAGCAGCCGCTCGAGCTCGGCGAGCGAGCGCTCGACGTCGCGCCCGGCGCGCTCGATGCGCCGGTTGCGCAGCCAGCAGCCCAGGGCGCTCGTGCGCTGCCCGTCTTCGCCCACCTCGCGCGAGATGCGCATCACCGTCTCGACGCGGGGCTTGCGGCGCTTTGCATAGTTGCCCAGAGCATGCTCGATTTCGGCGCCGCTCGCCAGTTCCTCGGCGAGCACGGCCGCATCTTCCATCGCCATGCCCGCGCCCTGCCCGATGTTCGGCGTCAGCGCATGCGCGGCGTCGCCGAGCAGCACGGCGCTGTTCTTCGCCGAGACGCGCACCCAGTCGTCCATCCACAGCTCTTCGATCTCGGTGGTGATCATGCTCTCCGGCGGCGGCAGCGCCGCGAACAGGCGCTTCAACGTTTCATCCGTGAACTGCCGAAAGAAATCGCGCACATTCTGAATCACCGGCGCGTTGAGCGGCGAGTTGTAGGTGGTCCAGATGTAGAGCCGCTTCTCACCGATCGGCACCAGGCCGATGCGCTGGCCGCGTCCGAGGTACTCCGTGAAGCAGCGCACGCCGGCGACGTTCTCCATGATCAGCCGGTGCGACCGGTAGCCCATGTAGCGCGGTTTGCTTTCACCGAAAAACTCCCGCCTGACTTGCGAGCGGATGCCGTCGGCGCCGATCACAAGGTCGGCGTCTTGCGAGGAGATGCTTTTGAGTGAAACACCAAATTGCACGGTCCCCGCTGGAAGGCTGCGATAAAGCGCATCGAGCAGGCTCGCGCGGTGCACGAGCGCGCCTTGCGCGAGCTTGCCGCTTTCATAGAGCGGCTTGTAATCGCGCGTGGCGAGAAGCCGTCCGCGCTGGTCGCGGGTCTCGCGTGCAAGGTAGGGCCAGGAATCGCGGCGGACCTCGTCGGCGAGGCCGTTGCGCTCGAGGACGCCCATGGCGTTCGGGTTCATGATGATCCCGGCGCCGACCGGGTTGAGCTGCGGCGCGCGTTCGAGCACGGTGGCCTTGATCCCGCGCAGCGCGAGCTCACGCGCGACAGAAAGGCCGCCGATGCCACCGCCGATGATGAGGATGGAGCTCAGAGGCCGGGATTATCGCTCCCGGACCTCGCCTTGGCGCCGCGCCTTAGGACGCCGCCCTGCCGGCGAGCGCCCGTCCCTCCAGCCAATCCACCGCTTCCTCCTCGTCCGCGAACACCCAGGCATTGAGCCCGGCGGCGCGCAGATGGCGCTGCGCCTCGCGGTAGATGGCCTCGATGGCGCGCGTACTTGGGATCAGCGCGAGCTTGAATTCCGCCGGAATCTGCGCGAGCTGCGCCATGCTGTGCAGGGCATCGCGCAACCGATAGTGGCCATTCGGGTCGTTGTCGCCTGCTTTCAGCAGCGCGCGCGTGACGTTGTTATCGAGGCAGAACGTGGCGAAGCCGTAGTAGAGCTCCGAAAGCTCGGCAACGTTGCAACTGTTGAAATCGACGCGCACGTAGCCGCCGCATTCCGTGATGCGGCCCTCATCGCCGTAATCGACGGCCGCCACCGTATGTTTTTGGAGGATCAAGCAACCGCTTCGTTGGCGAGTGGCAATTGCCGCGGCGCCACGTGGCGCGGCAGATCGACCGTGAACACGCAGCCGGCGCTCGGGATGTTCCGGACTCTTAGCACGCCGCCGTTGGCCTCGACGCTGCGCCGGCAGATCGACAACCCGAGGCCGAGGCCGGATTTGTCGCCGCTGCCCTGCGTGAACGGCTGGAACATTTTTTCCGCGTCACCCTCCGGCAGGCCGCCGCAGCTGTCCGCGACTTCGATCAGCACGCGATCGTCGAGCGCATAGGCGTGCAGCAGGACGTCGGTGTTCTGCTGCGTGAACTTGAACGCGTTCTGCAGGAGGTTGCCGACGGCCGAGTACAGCAGCTCGCGGTCCGCCTCGACCGCAAGGCCGGAATCCACCGCGGAGACGTCGAGCCCGCATCCGCGGGCCTGCGCTTCCAGCGCCGCGGAGATCTTGACGTCGGCGATGAAGGCGGCGAGCGGGATCAGCTCGCGCCGCGGCGGCATTCCCGCGGTTACGCGCACGTCGGCCAGCGACCGATCCACGAGGTTGCGCAGCCCGATCAGGCTGCGGTCGAGCACCGCGCCCGTCGCCCCCGCCAGCCCGACATTGCCGGCCTTGATGGCGGTCACGGCGAGCGTGGCATTCTGAATCAGGTTGCGCAGCTCGTGCGCGAAGAAGCCCAGGCGTTCGTTTAGCGCAAGGACCCCGGATTCCTCCAGCAGCAGATCGCGCTGGTAGGCGAATTCCGTCACCGAATCGGCGATCGCGTTGTCCAGGCAGCGGTTGAGGGTGCGAAACTCATCGACGGCGAGGGGCTCGTCCCGCTCGAATGCCAGATCGGTGATCGCCTGGCAAAGGTCGCCGTAGTTGTGAACCACCTGGTCTACGGTGAAGCCCTGCTTCAGCAGCTCTCGTCCGTGCTGCACTGCCGCCACGCCAATCTCGGACGAGGCCGACCCCTCACCGCCCGCCTCGCCGGAAACCGCGCGGCTTTGCAGGGGCTTGGCGGTCTGCTCGACGCGCAGCGTCTTGATGAGCTGCTCGAGAAAGTGCGGGATGCCGTGCTCCAACTCCGTGTCGGTGGGTTTCGGCGCGCGCCTTTGCGCAACCTTCAACCGGCAGCGGTCGATCAGGTTCTCTTGGTTCGCGGTGAGGAATTCGTGCAGCATTCGCCGACCTTACACGGATTCCACCCCCGGCTATGTACGCTAGAGCACGTAACGGACCGACGCCGCGTGGCGTCAGCGTGAACTATGGCGCCTAGCGCACAGAGAGTACGGTAGAGATTCGCCACACTGCGAGTCGTACCCAAGGAGCAGTGGTGCACGAATCCCTGAAACCGTTCGCAGGATGCAGCGACGCTGCAAGCTTGCGATGCGCAATCCAGGCCCTGTGCACTGAAAGGGGTATCGCTTCGCGCGTCGACATCTGGACGCTGGCGAAATCCGGGAAGCGGCAGGCACTGTGTTTTGTGCGGACTGACCCTGCCGCACACGAGCAGCAGCTCGCGTTCATCCCCGGAGTCACCCGCATCGGCGACGAGATGCTGTTCATCGTCGACCTTCCGTCCGAAGCTTCGCCGCAAGAAACAGCCGCCGCCGTGCGCCGGCGCTAGGATCGCGTTGTGCGAGGCACTGCCGTCAGGCGGCAGGCGCGTGGGCGGGCAGCGTAAGCACGATTTTGGCGCCGGCTCCGGGCTGGCTCTCCGCCCAGATGCGCCCGCCATGAGCTTCGATGATGCAGCGGCTGATGTACAGACCCAAGCCCAACCCGCCCCTGCGATCTTTCCGCCCTGCTTGAGAGAATCGCTCAAAGATCGAATCGAGGGCACCGTCGGGTATGCCGGTACCGGTATCGACGATCGACAGCCGGACGCTGGCAGCGTCGCGCTCACCACAAATTGTTATTTTGCCGCCCTCCGGGGTGAACCTGAGCGAATTGGAGACGAGGTTGGCGAGCACCTGAAGGATGCGGTCGTGGTCGAACACGGCCAGTAGCGGAGGCGCCGTGATGGTGGAGAGCACCGAGATTCCCTTGGCGGATGCCGGTGCCTTGAAGGAATCCTGCGCTTCGGCGATGAGGGTGGCCAAATCGCGCAATGAAGGGGCGATGGCCAGTTTGCCGGCGTCTATGCTGGCGACGTCCGTGAGATCGCCGATGAGCCGGCTCATGCGCGCAGCGCAACGCTGGATGCGCTGGGTCTCGGCCACTGTGCTGCTGCCCTGTTCGTTCTGAGCTGCGCTCCTCGAGATCACCGCGGCACTCGACACGATACCGCCAAGCAGATCACGCAGATCGTGGGTGACCATGGCAAGGAAATCATCCCGATTCACCAGGGCTTCGTCGGAGTGCATCCTCTCCCATCGCAGGAAACGGTCGGTGGACTCGCGCTCCAGCGGAAGGAATTTTTCGATCGCGCGCGCATGGTCCTCGCGTTCGAGGCGCAAGGTCTCATCGGCAGTCTCGCGCTCATCGCGCAGCGCGTCGTCTGCAAGTTCTCGTTCCTGCATCAGGATGGCGGCCGCCGGGTCGACATGACCTGGAGCTGACTGGAACAGCAGCTGGTCCGCTTTATCGCGCGCCACACCGAGCACGGCATCGGCATTCTCGCGTGCGACATTGAGAACCGCATCGGCATTGTCGCGCGCAAGGTCCACCACCGCGTCGGCATGCTTCGCGACGCTCTCCTGGCTCGCGGCGACCGCGTGGTCGGTCTTTTCACGTTCGACGCGCAGGCTATCGTTGGTCTTGATGCGCTGCGGACTAAGACTGACACCCTGGAGGACCCCATAGCCGCTTCGCGCAAGGCTGCCCAATGCCTCTTTGGTCGTGCTGGAAACCTTCTTCCAGTTTTCCTGAACTCTGTCCCAGCTCATGGTGCCTTTCTTGGATTCCGAAGGGTGAACGACGTAGCGCGATCTTGGCGAGCAAGAAGACTAGGCGGCGTTGTTACCGCTTGTGGCGTTGCGCCTCAGCCTTCCATCCATTTTTCGAGTGGTAAGTCCATTTTGTCCCGCAGGAATTGCAATCGTAGGAAGTACCCATGCCACC
Source organism: uncultured bacterium (assembly GCA_965233195.1). GTDB lineage: Bacteria > Pseudomonadota > Gammaproteobacteria > Burkholderiales > SG8-39 > SCGC-AG-212-J23. The sequence continues at coordinate 121,334 of CBDDSB010000031.1, forward strand.
GGGACGAGGGTTTCTAAGCTCAGCGTGCGGCTCAACGTCGGGACTGGCGTCCTTCAAGATAATGCAGTGGACGCAGGTATTGAACACCAGCACTACTTGGAAAGCCTCCGGACCCCAATAAATTGCGCGTCACCCAGTCGCCTACCCGTCTGTCGCACCCGCCGGTCTGGTAGCGGTATCACGCCATTGGTCATCCCCGTCGCAAGCCGGGCTTCAGGAAGCGACTTTTCGATGAGAACGCGCAATTTCTTCAGGCTATCTTCGAGGATGCTCGCCGTAGCTCCCATCAAGCCTACATTGCCATACTTGACTGCATCGAGAGCCACCATCGCCGCGTCCAGCAACTTGCGTTGCTCCTCTGCAATAGAGCCGAGGTGCTGGTGCAAATCGTAGGCCCCATCACTTCTGGCTGGTGTCTCTCGATGCAAGATGAACGAGGAGACGGCATCAGCGATGGCGTTATCGAGCAAGCGATTAAACGTTCGAAATTCGCGCAGGGTGACGGGCGTGTTCATTTCGATCGCTAACTGAGTGATGACCTGGCAAACGTCGCCGTAACCATGGACTACCTGACCTACGGTGTACCCCTGCTCGAATAGCTCATCGCCGTCGGAGTTCGCCGTGCGGGTACTTTCTACCAAACCAGGCGTGTCCTCGGACCACGATTCGGGGTTCGCTTCCTCACGACGGAGCGCGTCAACGAGTTGTTCCAGGAATCGTGGAACCCCGTGTTCTAGCTCCAACGGTGTCACACGCGGCGAGGACCGACCGCCAACCTTGGACCTGCAGCGCCTGATCAGTTCCGCTCGGTTGGTACTCAAGAATTCATGCAGCATCCTCGGACTGTAAGTTGGACGGAGTTTAATCGTCTGTGCGTTGCCGTACCCCTTTACGTCCGAGGATCCCGCACCTCTATGCGAACCAGGCGGAAGGCTGGCTAGCTTTGCGGCTCAGCGCGGTTGAGGTGCGCCGACCCTGCGGAAGGGATGTGCTGGAGCTCATCAAGCACGAGGTCCACCGCGCGCAGCAACACGCGGTCCGGCAACGCTTCTGTGCCGTCGAGGAACCGCGCGAAGGCCGCTTGCGTGACTCCGAGTTGCGAAGCAGCGGCGTCGCCGAGCTTGGCAACCACCCTCTGCAAAACCGCCTGCCCGACAGTGATTGAGCCCATGACTGCCTCCGCGGGCAGCAAATCAGTTCGGCCGCCGTAGACCATCTACGTGTTATCGCCCACACGCACCCCCCACCCACGGAAAGCACGCCAGCGACCGGATGAGCAATGTAGTAGCCGCGCTACACAACGTCTGTACGGAATCGAACATATGGGAGGGCCCGCGTGGCGTGGTTTATGGGTGTAGCCGAACGATCAGTAAGAGCAGCAGCACGGGTTCCAGCTTGCCTAGGCCCCGTGAGGCTGCTTGTCGCTGCGAATGTAGTAGCCCTCGCCCTCCGCCGCGAGGTGGCGCTCTCCGGCATCGTCGTACCAATAGGTCTTGCCGACGGCTTCCGACTCGCTGATCGTGTGCGTGCCGTCGCAGAATGGCTGCGTGGCGGAAAGCCCGCAGCCGCAGATGGACGAGGTTTCCCCGCGCACGGTGACCGCATAGGGCGTGTTGCGAAAGCGCTTGACGAGCCTGGCCATGATTCGATTCCTTCTGTTGTTGCGGTGTCAAGGAAAGCGGCTTACGCCGCGATGTACGCCCGCAGCGCCTGCGTCTCTTCCGCGGTTTCACTCAGCTTCACCTTCACCAGGTCGCCGATCGACACCAGCCCGAGCAGCCTGCCGTCCTCGACCACCGGCAGGTGGCGAAAGCGGCGCTCGGTCATCAGCTCCAGCGCTTCGTCGACCGACATCGACAGCCGGCCGACGACGACGCTGCAAGTCATCCGCGCCTCGAGCGCCAGCGTGTCGAAGTCGCGCTCGCCGTCGGCATACAGGCGCACCACGTCGCGCTCGGTGAAGATGCCGACCGGGCAGCCTTCGGCGTCGGGCACCATCACCGCGCCGACCTTCTCGGCGTGCATCGCGCGGATCGCGTCGGCGACGCTCGACTTGGCCAGCACCGTCACCACGCGGTGGCCCTTCGCCGTCAGTACGTCTTGCAGCTTCACTGCCGGGCCGTCGCCCTGCCGTTGTGCTTCTTGCCGTTGACGGCCGCGTAACACTCGCAGGCGGCCGCTTCGAGGCCTTTTTCGTTGAGGATGCTGAGCGCGCCGCGGCGGTATTCGATCAGCTTTCGCCTCTGCAGCGCGCGCGCGGCATTGGTCACGCCCACCCGCCGCACTCCCAGCATGTGGGAGAGAAATTCCTGCGTCAGGCGGAATTCGCTGGACCGCATCCGGTCGCGGGTCATCAGCAGCCAGCGGGCAAGGCGTGCCTCGACGACGTGGAAGCGGTTGCACGCGGCGGTCTGGGAGACCTGGGCCATCAGGGCGTTCGCGTAGCGGTACACCTCGTGTTGCAATGGCGGGCTTTTCCGGATTTCCTTCGAAAAGCGCGCCGATTTCATTCGCATCGCCGTTCCGGCTCCCTGAACCAGCGCGCGAACCGGCGAAACGTCCGCTCCCAACGCCAGGGGTATGCCGACCATGCCCTCATGGCCGACCATGCCGACTTCGAGAGCCATGCGGTTGTCCACCAGCGTCAGCAGGGAAACGAGCGAGTTGGCGGGAAAATAGACGTGCCGGATTTTGTGGCCGGCCTCGTAGAGCACGTCGCCGAAGTTCAACGTGACCGGCTCGAGACCCGACAGCAGGCGCTGATAGCTCTTGCCAGGCAGCGCTGCGAGCAGGCTGTTGGCAGTTTTTCTGTTCGCTACGTTCATGGGTCGCTCCTGGTGGGTTCGTTGAGCCGCAAAGCCGGACAGACGGCACACGGAGACCGAAAACGAAGAGAGACCCGATGTCGAAAGGTTGCAGCAAGATTAGCCCCGGATGGCGCGGCGCGTCTGTGCGCCAGGGCGCAGAGCGATTTTCATCTCGACCCTGTGTTCCTGGCGATCGTCGATCAGGGGAATGACATGCTCGGCGCTGCCGCTTTCGTCGCGCACCACCTCGATGCGGTAGAGCGTGTCGCGGTAGCGGTAGCGCAGCTTGAATCCCGGCCAGCTCGCCGGCAGGCACGGGGCGATGCGCAGCTTGTCACCCTCGAGCCGCAGGCCCAATAGCGATTCCAGCGCGAGCCGATACATCCAGCCCGCCGAGCCGGTGTACCAGGTCCAGCCGCCGCGGCCGGTATGCGGCGCGGCCGCATAGACATCGGCTGCCATCACGTACGGCTCCACTTTGTAGGTAGCGAGGGCCGCTGCGGAGCTCGTGTGGTTCAC
>CBDDSB010000032.1:0-207019 GCA_965233195.1 uncultured bacterium
TTCGGCGGCGAGACGATCAGCCCTCGTTGGCCTTTGCCGATCGGGGCGACGATGTCCAGGACGCGCCCGGTGGTGTTCTCTTCTGCCTTGATCTCACGCTCGAGCTTGAACGCCTTGTCCGGATGCAGCGGCGTCAGGTTCTCGAACAGGATCTTGTTCTTGGCGGCCTCGGGGGCCTCGCCGTTGACCTTGTCGACCTTGACCAGCGCAAAGTAGCGCTCGCCGTCCTTCGGCGTGCGGATCTCGCCTTCGATCGAGTCGCCGGTGTGCAGGTTGAAGCGGCGGATCTGCGACGGCGAGACGTAGATGTCGTCGGTGCTCGCCAGGTACGAGGTGTCGGGCGAGCGCAGGAAGCCGAAGCCGTCGGGCAGCACTTCCAGCGTGCCGTCGCCGAAGATCGAGACCCCTTTCTTCGCCTGGCTCTTGAGCATGGCGAAGATCAGGTCCTGCTTGCGCATCCGGCTCGCGTTCTCGATGCCGTTGGCGGTCGCCATCTCGACCAGCTGGGTGACGTGGTGCGTCTTCAGCTCGGACAGATGCGTAGGGATCGCCACCGCGCCTGCAGTCGGCGCGGGCGTCGACTCGGTACTCGGTGAACGAACTGCTTCCGGCGGGACTGCCTGGGGCCTGCTCATTCTCGGGATGTGCGCCCTGAAGTGCCGGGCGCCGGACTACCTTAGTTGGAAATCAGCTTGGCAGAGCCTAAAAGCTTCAGATGTTGCTGTCAAGAAACGCCGTGAGCTGGGATTTGGACAGCGCGCCGACGCGGGTGGCCTCGACGTTGCCGTTCTTGAACAGCATCAGCGTCGGAATGCCGCGGATGCCGAACTTGGCCGGCGTGAGCTGGTTCTCGTCGACGTTGATCTTCGCGATCTTCAGGCGCCCTTCGTACTCCTTCGCCACCTCGTCGAGCATCGGCGCGATCGACTTGCACGGGCCGCACCATTCGGCCCAGTAGTCCACCAGCACCGGAGTGTCGGACTTCAGGACCTCGGGCTCGAAGGTGTCGTCGGTGACGCGGCGGATGGAACTGGAATTGGAAGTGGTGGTGCTCGCCATGGACTCCTCGGGGGGATGTTGCGGACAGGTCTTTATTATGGGGGCGCTCCCCCACGTTCCCAAGTAGGGACGTCAGTGGAACTGCGGGCGGTGCTAAACTATTGATTCTTATGACCTACGTCGTCACCGAAACTTGTATCAAGTGCAAGTACACCGATTGCGTGGACGTCTGCCCGGTGGACTGCTTCCGGGAGGGGCCGAACATGCTGGTGATCGACCCCGACGAATGCATCGACTGCACCCTGTGCGTTCCCGAGTGTCCGGTGGAGGCGATCTTCGCCGAGGACGACGTGCCCGACGCGCAGAAGGAATTCACCGCGCTCAACGCCGAGCTCTCCAAAGTGTGGAAGCCGATCATCGAGCGCAAGCCCGCGCCGGCCGACGCGGACGAGTGGTCGAAGGTGAAGGAAAAAAAACATCTGCTCGAAAAATAAATTCGTGTGAGCAGTGCAGCAATTTGCGCAGCGCAAAAAAAATATGTGGTCGATCCGACCACATACGTTTTGAAGTATGACTCCGGCGAGTTTTTTTTCCGCGAAGTCATACTTCTGCAAGCTTGGGCGCGTAACCTTGTCATTCACTGAGGAGGACGAATGGAACAGGGACGGCTCGCGTTCACGGCGGTATACCTCAAATCGAATCACGGCTACATCGGCTTCATCGAGGAATTGCCTGGAGTGAACTCGCACGGCCGAACCCTGGACGAAGCGCGCGAGACGCTGCAGAAACTCGCCGCCGTCGTGTTTGACGAAGAGCGCCGCGAAGCCGAGGAGATGATCGCCGGCAAGGACGTGGTGCGCGAGAATTTCGTCGTCCCGATCCCGCGCTCGATCTAGTTTTTCGGTCTCTTTATTTCTGCTGCAGTACCCAGCTCGCGAGTTTCTGAGCATCGCTCTCCGCTAGCCCCGGGTTCGGCGGCATCGGCACGTTTCCCCAGCTTCCCTGGCCGCCGGCGCGCATCTTCGTCGCGAGGCGCGCCGCCGCGCCGGCGTCATTGGCGTACTTCACCGCCACTTCCTTGAAAGAGGGTCCGACCACGCGCTTGTCCACCGCGTGGCACGCGGTGCAGGCGTTCGCGCCGAGCAGCTTCTCGATCGGATCGCCGCTCGCGCCGGCGAGCGTATCCGGCGAAGGCGCCGGCGCCGGCTTCTCGCGGTTGTAGTACAGCGCGAGGTAATCGAGGATCACCGCCATCTCCGCCTCGGTCATCGGCGTGCCGCGCTCTTTCATGTTCTTAAGGTTGTCCGCCCATTCGCCGCGCGAGAGCGGCGCGCGCCGGATGTGCTGCAGCTCGTGGCAGATCTTGCACTTGGTCTCGGTGAGCGTGGAGCCGGGACCCTCGATGAGCTTGTCGGGCTTCTGCGAATGGGCGGGGGCGGCAATGGCCGCCGCGGCCACGGCGATCAACAACTCACGCTTCAACCAGCACCCCGACGCGATGCCATCCATTCCAGAAATACCCGAGCGGATTCCACGTCGAGACCGCCGGCTGCGCATTGCCCGCTGAATCCCAGGCGCGCGCGAGGAAGGTGACGTAGCCCGGGCCGCTCGGCTTGTGCTCGTAGGTGAACGTGCGCCAGGCATACGGATGCAGCGATTGCGCGGGCGCGAGTTGCGCGCGCTGCCACGTCTTGCCTTCGTCGCTGGAGATTTCTACGCGCTCGACCGAGCCTTCGCCGACCCACGCGCGGCCGCGCACCACAACCGGCGCCGAGGCGGTTAACTTCACTTTGGCGTTCGGCGCGGGCGAGGTGATCATCGACTTGATCGGCCAGGCTTCCGCCGAGACGGAATCCGGCGGCATCTTGGTGCCGGGCTCGATCGGACGCGGCGGCACGCGGTAGCTCGAGTCCATGTAGGTGCCCTTGAACGGCGCGTCCAGCACGGTGAGCGTGTGCAGCCACTTGGTCGAGGCCGAGCCGACCCAGCCCGGCACCACCAGGCGCAACGGGTAGCCGTGCACCCACGGCAGCGGCTGGCCGTTCATCGCCCAGGCGACGAGCGTGCTTTCGTCCATCGCCTTTTTCATCGGAATGGAGCGGATCACCGGTGCCGCGGTCGGCACCATGCCGGGGTCACCGCCTTGGCCCGCGACATGCACGGCGTTCGCCTTCACTCCCGCGGCCTTCAACAGATCACCGAGCCGCACGCCGCCCCAGCTCGGGCAGCCCATGCCGCCGGTCTCGAGCCACGGCGTGCCGCTCGCGTTGGGCTTGTAGGTCGAGCGGCCGGAGCCGGCGCACTCGAGCATGCCCTGCATGGTTACGGTCCTGAAGTTTTTCGCCAGATCGAAAACAGAAAAACTCAATTCCTTGTCCACCAATCCCTTGATGGTCAGCGTGTGCTTGTTGATGTCGATCACCGGCGTGAGCAGGTTGTTGCGCACGAACATGCGGTCGTTCGGCGTCGCGTCGAAGTCGTGCTCGTGCGCCGGCACGCTGCCGGTGAGCGGGCGCTCCGAGTGCCACTGCATTTCCTTGACCTTTTCCTGCTTCACCATCTCGCTCGAGATGGTGCCGGGCGGCTCGGTCTGCGCGAACGATGGCTTGTGGACGCCGAGCGCAGCCAGCGCGCCAGAGCCTGCGGCGGCGCCGAGGAAATGGCGGCGAGAATGCGATGCGGCCTTCATCTTCTCGTTCCTCATAGGTAGGGATCTCCTCCGGTCACTTTCCCGCGGAACACGCGGTAGGCGTAGAAAGTGTAGCCGATGATAAATGGCAGCACGATGGCGGTGCCGACCAGCATGAAGACGAGCGCGCTCGGGTGCGCGGCGGCGTCCCAGATCGTCAGGCGGTCCATCACCACGAACGGAAACAGGCTGTAGGCGAGGCCGAGGAACGCGAGCACGTAAATTGCCACCGCGCCCGCGAACGGCTTCCAGTCGGAGCGTCCGAGGTTGAACCAGACCCACGCGCCCATGAACAAGGTCCCCAGGGGCAAGACCATCAACCCGAGCGTGCGCGGAAAGTCGAACCACTTCTCGCGCACGGTCTCGCTCGCGAGCGGGGTGCCGAGGCTCACCAGGCCGATGCCGAGCGCCACCCACAGCAGGCCCCATCGCGCCCAGGTCACCGCCTTCGCCTGCAGCCCGCCGTCGGTGCGGTGCACGAGCCAGGTGGCGCCGAGCAGCACGTAGCCGCCGCACACGCCGCCGGCCACCACCAGTGCGAACAGCCAGTAGCCCATGCCCGGCGCGAAGCCGGTGATGTAGCGCCCGAGCATGAAGCCCTGCGCCAGGCTGGCGAGCGTCGAGCCCGCCCAGAACAGCCAGTTCCACAGCTCGCGGTGCCAGCCTTCGGCCTTGATGCGGAACTCGAACGCCACGCCGCGGATCATCAGCCCGACGAGCATCGCCGCCACCGGCAGGTAGAGCGCACCGAGGATCTCGCCATGCGCCACGGGGAATGCCACCAGCAGCAGGCCGATGCCGAGCACCAGCCAGGTCTCGTTCGCGTCCCAGAACGGCCCGATCGACGCCACCATGCGGTTCTGCTCGTCGCGAGTCGCTGCGGGCATCAGCATGCCCACGCCGAGGTCGTAGCCGTCGAGCACGACGTAAGCGAGGATGGCCGCGCCCATCAGCACCGTGAAAATAATCGGCAGGTCGATATTCATGCCGCTTATTGAGCGCCTTTGCCGCTGAGATGCGTAATCACCACCATGTAGGAGAGGAGCAGGGCGGCGTAGGTCAGGATGTAGCCGGTAAGGCTGGCGCCGATCTCGGCGCCGGTCGCATCGCCCACCGCGTCCGCGGTCCGCAGTATCCCGGTGACGAGCCAGGGCTGGCGGCCGATCTCGGTCACCATCCAGCCGGCGAGCGTCGCCACCCAGCCCGAGAAGGTGAAGCCGGCGAAGATCCATAAAAGGAACCGTGGAAGCGGCCCGCGCCGCAGGAGCAAAGTCCCGCTCCACGAAAGCAGCAACATGAGCAGGCCCACGCCCACCATGATGCGGAAAGCGAAGAACACCGGCGCGACCGGCGGGTGGTCCTTGAACGCGTCGAGGCCCTTCAGTGTGGCGTCGGCATCGTGCGCGAGGATGAGCGCCGCGCCTTTCGGGATCATCACCGCGTAGTCGGTGCGCTTCTCCTTCTCATTCGGGATGCCGAACAGGGTGAGCGCGGCGCCGCGCTCGGTCGTCCACAACGCCTCCAGCGCGGCGATCTTCGCCGGCTGGTGCTTGAGCGTGTTCAGGCCGTGCAGGTCGCCGACGAAAATCTGCAGCGGCACCAGCACCGCGGCGATGTGCACCCCGAAGCGCAGCGTCTTCGCCGCCGACGGATCGTTGGGCGCCTTGAGCAAGCGCCACGCCGAAAGGCCGGCGACCAGGAACGAGGCGGTGATGCCGGAGGCGAGCAGCATGTGCGTCAGGCGATAGGGAAACGACGGGTTGAAGATCACCGCAAGCCAGCTGCCGGCGATCAGCACGCCGTTCTCCATGACGTGGCCGGTCGGCGTCTGCATCCACGAGTTGAGCGCCAGGATCCAGAACGCGGACAGCGTGGTACCGCCCGCGACGATGATGGTGGAGGCGACATGCATCCGGCCGGAAACCTTGTTCATGCCGAACAGCATCACGCCGAGGAACGTGGCCTCGAGGAAGAACGCGGTCAGCACCTCGTAGGCGAGCAGCGGCCCGGCGATGTTGCCCACCTTGTTCATGTAGCCGGGCCAGTTGGTGCCGAACTGGAAGCTCATGGTGATGCCCGACACCACGCCCATCGCGAAGGTGAGCGCGAACACCTTCACCCACAGCTTGTAGGTGCCGAGCCACGCCGGATCGCGCGTGCGCTCGTAGCGCAGGCGGAACACGACCAGCAGCCAGGCCAGGCCGATGGTGATGGTCGGGAACAGGATGTGGAATGCGATGTTCAGCCCGAACTGGACGCGGGCGAGGAGCAGCGCTTCTTCCATACGGCCTACTATACTGGCGCAGTGAAAACCCAGGAACAGAAAGCGGCGGCATTCCGCGCGCTCCACGAGCGCGCCGGCGCTTTCATCATTCCGAATCCCTGGGACGCCGGCACCGCGAAGCTTTTCGCCGCGCTCGGCTTCGAAGCCCTGGCGACGACCAGCCTCGGCGTCGCGAGTTCCCTGGGGCAGCGCGACGGCGGGATAACTCTTCGCCAGATCCTCGACAACTGCGCGGTGATCGCCGGCGCGACCGAGCTGCCCGTGAGCGCGGACCTGGAGAATTGCTACGCGCGCGATCCGCGCGAGGCCGCGCAGACCATCCGCCTCGCCGCCGAGGCAGGCGTGGTCGGCGGCTCGATCGAGGACTCGAGCGGCGACGAGCGCTCGCCGATCTACGATTTCCAGCTCGCGGTGGAGCGCGTGCACGCGGCGGCGGAAATGGCGCGCTCGCTCGGCTTCCCGTTCGTGCTGACCGCGCGAGCCGAAAACTTCTTCCTCGGTAAGCGCGATCTCGACGACACCATCCGCCGCCTGCAGGCGTTCGAGAAGGCGGGGGCCGATGTGCTCTATGCGCCGGGACTGCGCGACCTGGCGACGATCCGAACCGTGGCATCGTCGGTCACGCGGCCGCTCAACGTGGTGGTCGGCATGCTCGAGCCCGGCATTACCGCGCAGGACCTGGCGCAGGCGGGCGTCAAGCGCATCAGCATCGGCGGCGCGCTATGCCGGCTGGCGCTCGCCCACGTGATGAAGGGCGCGCGCGAAATGAAGGAGCAGGGCAGCTTCACCTGGCTGGCGGAAATGATGCCGGTCCAGGAACTGAAACGGATCTTCTGACTATGGACAGGAAATTGCGCCGCGTGGCCATCCTCGGCGGCACGCGCATTCCCTTCGCGCGTGCGAACGGTGCTTACAACGAGATCGGCAACCAGCAGATGCTTACGGCTGTTATGAGCGCCCTCGTCGACCGATTTCAATTAAAAAATCAAAAACTGGGCGAGGTGGCAGCCGGGGCCGTCATCAAGCACTCGCGCGACTGGAACCTGGCGCGCGAGTCGACGCTCGGCAGCGGCCTCCATCCCGAGACGCCGGCCTACGATTTGCAGCGCGCGTGCGGCACCAGCCTTTCGGCGGTGGCGCAGCTCGCCAACCGCATTGCCCTCGGCGAGATCGACTGCGCGATCGCCGGCGGCTCCGACAGCGCGAGCGACATCCCGCTCGGCTACAGCCCCAAGCTGCAGCGCACCGTGCTCAGCCTGGTGCGCGGCAAGTCGTGGGGCGACAAGCTCTCCACCATCGGCAGCCTGCGCCCCGGCGACCTCGCGCCCGCCGCGCCCGGCATCGCCGAGCCGCGCACCGGCCTGTCGATGGGCCAGCACTGCGAGGAGATGGCGAAGGAGTGGCAGATCGGCCGCCGCGAGCAGGACGAGCTCGCGCTCGCCAGCCACAGGAACGCCGCGGCGGCATGGCAGGCGCGTTTTTTCGACGACCTCGTGATCCCGTTCGGCGACTTGCAGCGCGACAACAACGTGCGTGGCGATACTTCACTCGAGAAGCTCGCCTCGCTGCGCACCGCCTTCGACTCGAGCCCGGCCGGCACGCTGACTGCCGGCAACAGCTCGCCGCTCACCGACGGCGCTGCGGCCGTCCTCCTGGCGTCAGAAAATTGGGCCTCTTCCCGAAGCCTTCCGGTCCAGGCGTACGTCACCTTCAGCGAAACCTCCGCGGTCGATTTCGTCGGCATGAGCGGTCCCAAGGAGGGCATGCTGATGGCGCCGGCTTACGCGGTGCCGCGCATGCTCGATCGCGCCGGCATCAGGCTGCAGGACTTCGATATCTACGAGATCCACGAAGCCTTCGCCGCGCAGGTGCTGTGCACGCTGAAGGCGTGGGAGTCCGAGCGTTTCTGCAAGGAAAAGCTCAACCGGGCGGCGTTGGGGTCCATCGACCGCACCAGGATGAATCCCAAGGGCTCGAGCGTCGCGCTCGGCCATCCCTTCGCCGCCACCGGCGCGCGCATCGTGGCCACGCTCGCCAAGCAGCTCGCCGAGCGCGGCTCCGGCCGCGGCCTGATCTCGATCTGCGCCGCGGGCGGAATGGGCGTGACCGCGATCCTGGAACGCTAGAACGCGAGCTCGAGGCCGACCGCCAGGCCGCCGAAGCCGGCGCGCAGGTGCGAGTTGATCGAGCCGAAGTCGTCGTCCTCGTCGCGCTGCGAGACCAGTCCCCAGCTGGTGAGACCGGCGCGCACCGCGGCGTGGCGGCCGAGCGCCTGGGCGACGAACACGTCCCAGCGCGCGGCCCCGGTGACACCTTCCCGGTCGCCCGAGCCGAATATCGTGATGCGCGATTGCAGGCTGGTCTGCGGCAGGAATTTCCACACGATGCCGAACCCGCCCACCAGGCCGCCGCTTTGCAGCTTTTCGCTCGCCGCCCCCGTGGCCGATGAGGCGCTCACGTCGAGCTCCGCCCAGCCCAGGCCGCCGAGCGCCTCGATGCCGAACGTGCGCGAGGCGCCGAAGAAATGCCGGAAGCGGTACGCGATCTCGACGAAGCGGAAATCGAAGTCGTAGTTCAGGGTGGTCGGCGCCAAGAAGGCCCGGCCGCCGAAGGTGAGCGGCGGCGCGCCTGCGGTGCGCGTCTGGCTGTCCTCCCCCGAGCCGCCGGTGAAGCCGATCTCGATGCCGTGGCCGCTGTGCGGGACCGACGGCTGCTCGCCGCGCGGCCAGATGTCGATGCCGATGCGTGCCGAGGGGATGAACGTGTTGTCCCGCATTTCGATCTGGTTATGGTCCGCGAAGGCGGGCGCGGCGATGAGCGCCGCTGCCAGCGCGGCGAGTGCTTTCTTCATGTTGACAGCCTCCCTGTATGAACTTTCTACAGCAGTCTAACGCCGCGGCTGGCCTTTGCGTTGACGCTAAACTCGCGCATGCCCCGCGCGCTCTCGAAAGCCGACCTGTTCGCGCGCCTCGCCGAGGGCCATGCCGCCGGCGTGACCGTGGTCACCCCGAACAAGCGCCTTTCGCAGGCGCTGATGGCGGAGTTCGACGACTTCCAGATCGCCAAGGACCTCAAGGTCTGGGAGGCGCCCGACATCCTGCCGTTCGGCGCGTTCGTCGAGCGCCTGTGGGAAGACGCCCTCTACAGCGACCTGGGCGAAAAGCTGCCGCTGCTCCTCACGCCGGCGCAGGAGCAGCACCTGTGGGAGGAAATCCTGGCGAAGAGCGGCCTCCTCATCGTGCCGCAGGCCGCCGCGCAGTGCCGCGAGGCGTGGCGCCTCATGCACCAATGGCGCATCCGACCCGGCAGCGGCAACGAGGACCTCCAGGCTTTCTCCCAATGGGCTTCCGCGTACGCGCAGCGCACCGCGGGCGAAGTGGACGCCGCGTGCCTACCGGACCTGATGGCGCAGCACCTCCTCAAGAAGCCGAATCTGCTCGTGGCCTACGGCTTCGATGTAATGCCGCCGCAAACCGTCGAATTCCTTTCGAAGTTCGAGCACGCCTTCTGCACGCCGGAGCCGGTTGATGGCGAATGCATGCGCACCTCCTATCCGTCCGCGAAGCACGAGATCGAAGCGGCCGCGAAGTGGGCGCGCGCGCAACTCGAAAATCGGGGTCAGAGCCCGATTTCCCCTCGCATCGGCATCGTCGTGCCGGATCTCGGCAAGCGACGCGCCGAAGTGCAACGCGTCTTCTCCCGCGTCATGCAGCCGGGCTACAACCTCCCGGGCGCGGCGAAGACGCCGATGCCGTTCAATGTCTCGCTCGGCAAGCCTCTGCACAGCTATCCGCTGGTGGGCGCCGCACTCAACCTCATCGAGCTCGCCTTGCGCGGCGTGGAGTTCGCGGTCGCGAGCCACGTGATCCGCTCGCCGTTCCTCGCCCACGCCGACGTCGAGCTCTCGCGCCGCGCCACGCTGGATGCGAAGCTGCGCAAGAGCTTCGGCGAGACGGTGTCGCTCGCCAAGCTGATCGCGGCCGCGCAGCCCGCGCCGCTCCTGAGGAAGACCCTCGAGCGCGTATTCGAAATCACCAACACCCGGCCGGATTCCCCCGCCGAATGGGCGCGGCACTTCACCGCGCTGCTCGAGGCCGCCGGCTTCCCCGGCGAGCGCGTGCTCGACTCGGACGAGTTCCAGACCCGCGCCAAGTGGCACGAGGCGCTCGGCGAGCTCGCGAAGCTCGAGCGCATCTCGCAGAAGTTCTCGTTCGACGATGCGCTCGCGTTCCTCAAGCGCCACTGCACGGACACGCTCTTCCAGCCCGAGTCACCCGACGCGCCGATCCAGATCCTCGGCGTGCTCGAGTCGGCGGGCCTGCGCTTCGACTGCCTGTGGGTAAGCGGCCTCACCGACGAGGCGTGGCCGCTCGACGCGCGCCCCAATCCCTTCCTGCCGATCGCCGCGCAGAAGAAGGCCGGCATCCCGCAGGCGAGCGCCGAGACCGCCGCCGCCTACGACCGCAGCATCACCGAAGGCTGGAAGCGCGCCGCGCGCGAGGTGGTGTTCTCGTGGCCGCTCAAGGAAGAGGACCGCGACTTCGCGCCCAGCCCCCTGATCCTGGATGTTGAAGAAAAGCCTCTCTCCATCCCGGATTACCCGCGCTACCGCGATCTGCTGTTCGCATCCCGAAAGCTGGAAACCTTCCAGGACGCCAAGGCGCCTCCCGTCGCGCCCGGCAAAGTACGTGGCGGCACGCGCGTGCTCGCCGACCAGGCGGCCTGTCCATTCCGCGCGTTCGCGAAGTGGCGCCTCGGCACCGAGGAGCTGGAGGAGCCCGAAGCCGGCCTCGACGCGCGCGACCGCGGCACGTTGGTGCACGCGCTCATGCGTGAGATCTGGACGCGGTTGCGCGGCTCTGCTTCTCTCAGCAGCGACCTTGGCCCAGCGATCACCCAAGCCGCCGCCGCGGCGGTGAAGGAGCTGGGCCTCGAGGGCCGCTATGCCGAACTCGAGCGCCAGCGCCTCGCCAAGCTCGCGCGCGAATGGCTCGAGGTCGAGTCGCGCCGCGAGCCATTCGAGGTTCTGCATGTAGAACAACAACGGGCAGTCGAGGTGGCGGGCCTCCAGTTCGTCTCGCGCATCGACCGCATGGACAGGACCGCCGACGGCGGCCACGTCCTCATCGACTACAAGACGAGCAAGATCCTCAACACCAGGCAGTGGGAAGGGCCGCGCCCCGACGATCCGCAGCTCCCGCTCTATGCCGTCGCCGCGCCGGAGCACCTCGCCGCGGTGACCTTCGCCAAGGTGGTGCCGGGCGACATGCGCTTCATCGGCCACTCGCGCACCAACGGGTTGCTGCCGAAGGTGAAGGGCCACGAGAACTGGCAGCAGCTCCTCGCGGCGTGGAAGCGGGACGCCGAAGCGCTCGGCGCCGCGTTCGCAGCGGGCGAGGCGCAGGTCGACCCGAAGAACGACTTGAAGACCTGCCGGCGCTGCGACCTGCAGACGCTTTGCCGCGTGTACGAGAAGTTTTCGGGACTGCGGGGGGAACCTGAGTGAGGCTAGGCGGCGACTTCCACGTACTGCACGCAGCTGCTTGGCTCAGGAATCGGCAGCCCGTCGGCGCGCATGCCTTCGAGATGAAATTCGATGGCCTCCTGGATCTCGCGCTGAGTTTCCTCAAGTGTGTCGCCGACGGCGACACAGCCCGGCAGGTCCGGCACGTAAGCCGAATAGTTGCTTTCGCCCTTCTCAATCACAACGGCATAGCGCATCGCAATTCCCGTCACTTGAGTCCAGCCTGCTTAAGGATACTGTTAAGCGTGGCGGGCAGTAAATCTTTACTCGGCTTGCCCGGCACGGTAACGCAGCCTCGCTTTACCGGGTGCCTGAACTGGCGATGGCTGCCTTTCATCCGCACCTGCACCCACCCATCGCGCCGAAGGATTGCCAGGATCTCCGAGACTTTCACGCGTCCTCCCCCAGCGGAGAACGAGCGATCGCAACCGGCGTTGACGCGGACCCGCGCGAAAACTTGCGCTGTCTCTCTGCTCGGGAGGACTACCGCGGTATTGGCGTGGCACACGCAGCACCGCGCGGAGGGAAAACGAACTCATCACAATTTGTGATGAGTTCCAGCCCCATGAGCACTACGATCGCCGACGCAGCCGCCCGCCCAATAGAAGACGACACGGAGCGTCGTCGCGCCCTCGATCCCCGGCGCTCCTTCATCGTCCAGGCGCCCGCGGGCTCGGGCAAGACCGAGCTCCTGGTGCGCCGCTACAGCGCGCTCCTCGAGACCGTGCAGAAGCCCGAGGAGATCGTCGCCATCACCTTCACCATCAAGGCGGCCGCCGAGATGCGCGCAAGGGTTCTCAAGAAGCTTTCGAACTCTGCAGAGATCGGCCATCGGCTGCGTATCCAGACCATCGACGCCTTCTGCGCCTCGCTCACGCGCCAGATGCCGGTCATGTCGCGCTTCGGCGCGCAGCCCGGGATCGTCGAGGACGCGCAGGAGCACTACCGCGCCGCCGCGCAGCGCACCATCGACGAGCTCTCACCGGCCGCCTGCCGTCTGCTCCTGCACCTCGACAACAACATGAACACCGCGGCCTCGCTCATCGCCGCGATGCTCGCGAAGCGCGACCAATGGCTTCGCAAAACGGGCGTTGCCCCCACTCGCTCCGAGCTGGAAGCGAGCCTCCAGGCCGAGCGCGCCCGCATCCTCGCCCACGCGCGCGCCCTTCATCCAAAAGCCTCGCCCGAATTCGCCGCCGTCGCGCTCACCAAGGACAAATACACCTGGCGCCAGCGCGGCAACCCGGTCCCGCCCGCGCAGCAGACGGAACCCCTGCGCCAGATCCTCGAGACGCTCCTGCGCATGCCGAGCGAGCGTTACGACGACGACCAGTGGGAAACCCTCGGCGCGATCCTCGAGCTCCTGCCGCGCGCCGCCGCGCACCTGAAGGTGGTGTTCGGCGAGCACAGCGAGACCGACTTCACCGAAATCGCGCAAGGCGCGGTGCGCGCGCTCGGCACCCCCGACAACCCGACCGACCTCCTGCTCGCGCTCGACACGAGGATCAAGCACATCCTGGTCGACGAATTCCAGGACACGTCCTACTCGCAGTACGAATTACTCGAGAGACTGACCGCGGGCTGGGAGCCGGGCGACGGCCGCACGCTCTTCCTTGTCGGCGACCCAATGCAGTCCATCTACCGCTTCCGCGAGGCCAAGGTCGCGCTCTTCCTCCAGGCCTGGGAGCAGGGCCTCGGCAGCGTGAAACTGGAGCGCCTCACCCTCACCACCAACTTCCGCTCCCAGCGCGGCCTCGTCGACTGGTACAACGCCTCCTTCCCGCACATCCTGCCCGCGGAGGCCGACGTCGCCTCCGGCGCCGTTCCCTATTCGCCCGCCACGCCGCACCACGATCCGCTGCCCGACTCTGCGGTGACCTGGCATCACGCATCGTCGCGCAAGGACGAAGCCGGCCGCATCGTCGACCTCGTGCGCAACGCTACCGGCACCAAGGCCATCCTCGTGCGCACGCGCGAGGCGCTCGCCGAGATCGTCCCCACGCTCAAATCCGCGGGCATCCGCTACCGCGCGATCGAGATCGAGCACCTCGGCGAGAAGCAGGTCGTGCAGGACCTCTACGCCCTCACGCGCGCGCTCCTGCACCTCGGCGACCGCATCGCCTGGCTCTCCCTCCTGCGCGCGCCCTGGCTCGCGCTTCCGCTCGACAAGCTGCTGGAGATCGGCGAGGAGAAAAACCGCTTCAAGACCATCTGGGAGCTGATCAAGGACGACCTCTTCCTCGCCGACTTCACGCGCATCCTCGCCCCCGCTGTCGCCAACAGGGAACGAGGCTCGCTCCGCGAGCGCGTCGAAGGCGTCTGGCTCGCCCTCGGCGGCCCCGCCTGCGTCGCCGACAAAACGGAACTGGAAGACGCCGAGCGCTACCTCGACGAGCTCGAAGCCCTCGAAGACCAGGGCCCCCTCACCGACCTCTCGCGCCTCCGCGACGCAATCGACCGCCTCTACGCGCTCCCCGATCTCGACGCCACAGACGACGACCTCCAGATCATGACCATCCACAAGGCCAAGGGCCTGGAGTTCGGCACGGTGATCGTGCCGGGCCTGGACTTGGCCTCGGGCGGCGGCGACACGGATCTCTTGCTCTTCAACGAGCGAGTTGGTTCTCCGGTTCGCCCCCCTGACAAGGGGGGAAGCGAGCGTGCGAGCGGGGGGTTATTGCTCGCCCCCATCAAACCCACGGGCGCCGAAACCGACCCCACCTACCGCTACCTCCGCGACCTCAACGCCGACGCCGAGGGCGTCGAGTCCTCGCGTCTCTTATATGTAGCGGCGACACGCGCGGAGCAGCGCCTGCACCTCATGGCGTGCCTCGGGTGCGATAAGGGGGGCGAACTCAAGAACCCGATCGCGCACTCGCTCCTCTCGCGCGCTTGGAGCGTGGCGACACCTTTCTTCGAACCCCGCGAGGTGTCGGCGTCCGAGGAAGGGAATCGAACTCCGGATCTTCAGGTGGTCAACCGCCTGCCGCGAGGATTTCATGTCGCCCCATCGCCCCAGCCTGTCCAGTGGACGTCCCCTACCGATGCGCGTGGAGAAGAGGATATTGAGTTCTCTTGGGCCGGCGAGACCGCGCGGCACGTCGGCACGGTCGTCCATCACTGGCTCCAATGCATCGCCGATGACGCGATGCGCGGCTGGGACACCAGGCGGGTGAATGCGCTTTATCCGCTCTTCGCGCGGGAGCTCGAGCGGCGCGGAATCGAGCGCTCGCGGTGCAACGAGGCGGCTCGGCTGGTGGCGGACGCCCTGAAAAACTGCCTTCAGGACGAAAAGGGACGTTGGCTGCTCGGTCCGCACCCCGAGGCGCACAGCGAGCACCGCCTCCGTTTACGGAGCAAGGACGGCGTGCGGAACTACGTAATCGACCGCCTGTTCCGTGACGCCTGCGGCGACCGCTGGATTGTGGACTTCAAGACCAGCCGACATGAGGGGGGCGGTCTCGAAGCATTTCTGGACGAGCAGCGCACGCGTTACGAGCCACAGCTCCATGCTTATGCCTCGGCGTTTGATACTGCTCGAGTTGGACTTTACTTTCCGCTTTTGCGCGGCTGGCGAGAATGGTAGATCAGAGCGCGTTGGCTTTTGCGACCGATTCAACGGCGCAATCGTGCCGCAAGCCTTGTACGAGAGAAGGGCAATGCTTAGCGACGTTTTTTCTTTCCCGGCCACGGCAGCTCGCCCGTAAGTTCGGCTAGGCGCTCGTCTTCATCAACGCGCCGACCAAATCGATCTGACTCCTGCTCGGGAAGCTCCTCGGCGTCGAACCACAGCAGCGAAGTGGTCGTGTCGGTGCTCGAATAGTGCCGACTCATCTCCTGCATATCCAACCCCGGCCGCCAGTCTTCGAACCACACATCCTGGGCAACCGTCCTAGTATCCGTGCCGCTTTGACCGCTTGCCCGTAGCCAATGTGCCACCGAACTTGACGGAATGGGCGTCCGAGGCGGAATCCAGGCTCGCGCGCGCCGCAGTGACATTGACCTTGCCGCATATCTCACGGTGCCATGCTCCATGGTTACGAATGCGCAAGGAATTGCGGCGAGCGTTGCGTACCGGGACGCGGCGGCCGGATAGGAGCATCGGAACTCGTCGGCCAGCCGGTCGATAATATCAAGCGACGGCTCGGCGCTGGGTACCGCCGCGAGCCATTGCTTATAGGGCATTAGTAGCTCGGCGGCAAACCAGTCGCAAGCGACCTCATTCGGATGGCGCTTCGCATATGACCAGGAGGGCACCTCGCTGTGGCTCGAGGGTAGGCCCAGGATTACGTGGGCGATTTCGTGGCAGACGGTGAAGCGCTGACGTTCGGGTGACTCGCGCGAGTTCACTGTAATGATGTGCTTCCCGTCAGGACGGGTAAGCGTCGTACCGGACTCACCATCCCCCAATTCTTCCCTACGCATGGTCGCGTTCGCGGCTCGAAGGTAGACGGAAAGGTCGTCCCGGATATTTCGGAGATCAAGAGGCGAGATGAACGCTCGAGCTCGCTGCTGTACCTCGGTCTCGTCCATTGGCTAGGCGTCGCCGTCGCTGAGCGCCCGCCGCACGCGGTCTATGAGATCCGCGGGCGCAGGGCGCGCATTGCCTCGATGTCGTACGCCGGCCGCCATCGTGAATTCCTCGATCGTTACTGTTTGGTCGTCAAGGCAGTGCTCGA
Source organism: uncultured bacterium (assembly GCA_965233195.1). Classification (GTDB taxonomy): domain Bacteria; phylum Pseudomonadota; class Gammaproteobacteria; order Burkholderiales; family SG8-39; genus SCGC-AG-212-J23. The sequence goes on from CBDDSB010000032.1 coordinate 16,176, forward strand.
CCAGGTCTGCCGAGGTGTCGGTGTGCTCAACCAGCCACTTCACCATAGCCGCTTCCCGCGCGCTCGCCTTTAGATGGGAGAGCAGGGTGGCAACGATTTCGGGGGAAGGACTGGACTTCTCACCCCCTTCTAGGCGGTAGATGTACGCATGGTCGATCTCGGCGAGCCTGCCGAGCTCCCGGATCGATAGTGTTCGTCGCTCACGCAGCTTGCGGAGTGCGGCGCCAAGGCCTGATCGCATCGGTGGAAATCTCCTTTCAATGGGAGCTAGCTCGGGACGTGAAGCGCGGAAACGCGGAGCCCGCGCGTGCGCGCTATTTTGACAACGGGGGAACTCTAGAAGTATACTGTTGTCTAGTAAGACAACGGAACTCATTTGCCTCGAATGCAGGGAGGCGCTGAGTCTGCGTTACCTGGCGTTGCTTGCATGGACAGCCAGTTTACGCCGATCTAGTGAACCGCGCTAGTCCGTTGATTCGACTCTTTTTAACGAAGAAAGGACTACGCACCATGAGCAATACCACTTCCGTAGAAGCACCCGGCCAGAGCAAGACCTACTCGGTCATCGTGAACGGTCGTCCGCGCGAGGTCACCGATCACAAGCTCACCTATCTGCAGGTCGTGCAACTGGCGTATCCGGGCGAGGTGCCCACCGAGGCGATCGTCTTCACCGTCACGTTCTCCAACCCCCACGGGCGCGACGGCTCGCTGACGGAGGGGCAGGAAGTGGTAGTGAAGGACGGCATCATCTTCAATGTCCGAAAAACTGATCGCTCGTAGCCCCGACCTCAAGCGCCTGCGCGACGAGGGGTACGAGATAGAGGTGCGGCACGGCTTCCTCGTCGTCCACTCGGTGCCGTATGTGAACGGGCATAAGCAGGTCGCGCTGGGCAAGGTAGTCACCGATCTCACGCTGAACAACGAGAAGACGGAGAAGCCAGCCGACCACCAAGTGTGGTTCGCGGGCGACCATCCGTGCAACGCGGACGGGTCGGTCATCTCCCAGATTAAGCACACCACGGCGAGCGCGACCCTGTGCGACGGCGTCGTGGTGCAGCACCGATTTTCGTGCAACCCGCAAGCCGGCTACCCCGACTACCACGCGAAGATCAGCCGCTACGTCGAGATCATCCAGAACCAGGCCAAGGCTATCGAAGCGAAGGTTGACGCGCGCACGTTCAAGCCGGTGGCGTCCGCGGAGGAAGATTCGGTGTTCCTCTACACCGATTCGGCGTCGAGTCGCGCTGGCATCGCCAACGTCGCCATGAAGACGGCGATGGGTAAGATCGCGATCGTCGGCTTGGGGGGCAGCGGCGGGTATGTGCTGGATTTCGTTGCGAAGACGCCGGTGCGGGAGATCCATCTTTTCGACGGGGACGATTTCCTGCAGCACAACGCATTCCGGGCCCCCGCAGCGGCGTCTCTCGCCGTTCTCGAGCAAAAACTCAAGAAGGTGGAGTATTTCGCGCGGCTGTATGCACAGATGCGTCGCGGCATATTCCCGCACCCGGACTACTTGACCGACGACACCGTGAAGCAGCTCGCGGGCTTCGATTTCGTATTTGTTTGCGTGGACAAGCCTGCAGTGCGGAAGGTCGTGTCCCAGTACCTGCGTAATGCCAACATCCCGTTCATCGACACGGGCATGGAGCTGGAGTTGCTCGAAGCGGAGCAGTGCCTAATCGGAACGTGCCGCGTTACGCTGAGCACTCCGGAGAAGTCCAATCATTTCTCCAAGCATGTCTCGCTGGAGGAGGGCGCGATCGCGGATGACCTTTACGCCACCAACATTCAAGTAGCCGACCTCAATGCGTTGTGTGCGGTGATGGCGGTCATCAGGTGGAAGAAGCTGTGCGGCTTCTACCAGGACTGTTACGGTGAGCACCAGTCTGCGTATGCGATTAACGCCCACCAGCTGACGAGGGACGAGCTCACGAAGGTACAAACCGAATGAGGCGCTCGGACTTCTCGCACCAGTTCGTCGAGTTCATTCCGGAGCGCCTAGAGGCGGGGGTACTCTACGTGTCGAACCGATACCAGACGGCTGTACACAGGTGCGCATGCGGCTGCGGTGAAGAGGTGGTGACGCCCCTTGGCCCCGCGGATTGGACGTTAGAAATCGAGCACGGCAGGGCCACGCTTAACCCGTCGATCGGCAACTGGAGCTTCCCATGCGGGTCGCACTATTTCATTACCGGCGGGCGAGTCGTGTGGGCGCGGCAGTTGTCCCGCGGGCTGATCGAACTCGGAAGAGAACACGATCGCAAGGCGCGAGAACGACATATCGAGAGCGTGAACTACGAGAAGTCGCGGCGGTCCCGGCGCCTCTTGCTGGAGGCCTGGACACGCTTCAAGCGCTGGTTAATGTCGTAGCAGGTATTGCCACCAGGTATCTACTTGATACCTGCCTGCATAAACGACTGCATGAACTGCCGCTGAAACAGCAGGAACGCCACTAGCAGCGGCGCGACGGCGATCAGCGTGCCGGCGCTAATCACCGACCAATCCACTCCAGACTCCGGCGCCCCGAAGATTGCTAGGCCAACAGTCAGCGGCCGAGTATTCACCGAGTTCGTCACCACCAGCGGCCAAAGGAAGTTGTTCCAGTGGTAGCTCACCGAAACCAGCGCGTACGCTAGGTACGTAGGCCGAGCTAGCGGAACGTAGACCCGCCACAACACGCCCATCCACGAGCAGCCCTCGACGCGGGCGGCTTCTTCGAGCTCGCGAGGGATGGTCTTGAAGGTCTGGCGCAGGAGGAAGATGCCGAACGCGCTCGCCATGTAGGGCAGGCCGATGCCGAGGATGGTGTCGACCAGGCCGAGCTTGCTCATGGTGCTGTAGTTCTCGACGATCAGCACCTCCGGCATGATCATGAGCTGAAGTAGCACGAGCGCGAAGGCGACGTCGCGGCCGGCGAAGTCGAAGCGCGCGAAGGCATAGCCGGCGAGGGTGCACAGGACGAGCTGCGCGGCGAGGACCATGGTGACGAGCATCACCGTGTTCAGTAGGTGGCGCGGGAAGGGCGCGTAGCCCCAGGCCTTCTCGAAGTTGGCGAGCGTGAGCGGAGCGAAGGGGTGGAAGGTGGTGGCGAACTCTGGCGGGTGGAACGCCGCCCAGAAGGCGTAGAGGAGCGGCGAGATCCACAGGATCGCGAGCAGCCAGGCGGCGATTTTCTCGACCGCCGTCATCCTCCGTGCTTGCCCACGTGCCAGCCGCCGCCGGCGAGGAACTGCTCGCCGAGCGAGGCCGCGACCGGCTCGAGCGGCGTCGCCATGGTGTCGTTCCAGCGGTTCAGGAACCCGAAGAGCGCGATCACGCCGAGGAGCTCGACGATCTGCGTCTCGCTCCAGTGCTCGCGCAGCCGCGCAAAGAGCTCGTCGGTGACGGCGTTGGGCACTTGCGCCGCCGCGGCGGCAAACTCGAGCGCGACGCGCTCGGCGTCCGTGTAGAGCGGGCTCGTGGCGTAGTCCCACAGCGCGGCGAGCTTGGCCTCGCTCACACCGAAGTTCTTCGCGCCGAGCACGGTATGCGCCATGCAGTACCGGCAGCCGGCGGCTCGGCTCGCGAAATGGCCGACCAGGCGCTTGAAGCCGAGGTCGATCTCGCCCTGCGGGTCCATGGCGGCGCCGTTGAGCGCCGCGAGCGCCTTCACGAGCTTGGGTTTTCGCTGCATGGTGAGGACGCTGTTCGGGACGAAGCCGAGCGTGCCGACGAAGAACTCGAAGTGGTCCTTGAGCTCTGGCGTGTGCTCGATCGGCAGCGGCGGTAGTCGGGCCATATCGATCCTTATCGAACAGGCGCACGCATCGCGCGCCGGAACGTGATGAGCATCGGCACGCAGACCAACGCGAGCAGCGCGGCGAGCCAGAGCGTCGCGCGGGTGCTCCCGCTAAGGTCGGCGAGGAATCCGGCGAGGGCGGCGAGTAGTGCGCAACCCACGTAATACAGCGTGAAGAACACGCCCATGCCGGCCGCGCGGCTCTGCGGCCGTAGAAATTCCGCAGGCAGGTTGACGAACGCGCCCGCCGGAATTCCGGCGATCAGGCCGCCGGCAACGAGCCAAACCATGGGCGCCCATCCGCTCGAGAGCAGGAGCAGGCTCGCGCACCACGCGACCATCGCGGCGTGACAGACCAGATCCGGACGGGGCGAGCGCTTGAGCAGCACGCCGCCGGCCTGCACCGAGATTATGAAGAGCGCGGTGTTCAGCGCCGTCATCGCGCCCGACCACCTGAGGCTCGAGCCGGTCTCCACGAAAAAGGACGGCAGGAACGACACGACGAGCTGGTATGCCGCGTTGAAGGCGAGCCACGGGATCGAGGCGATCGCGAGCAGGCGCCACTCCCTCGAGTCGATTACGCCCAGCCCGATGCCGGCGGGGACGGCCTGCGCGGTCGCCGCCGGCGCCCGGTAGAGGAAGAGCACGGCTGCGAAGCCGGCGGCGGCGAGAACCGCGGCGCCGGTTATGGCGGCGCGCCAATCCATAGCCTCGCCGATCAGCGGGAGCGCCAAAAGCGCGACCCCGATGCCTATCGGCCACGAGTTGACCAGCACGGACATGGCGAGCAGGCGCTCCTTGCCGTCGAACCAGTCGGCGACCATCTTGGTGAGAAGCACGTTGAGGATCACGGCGCCCACGCCGCTCACGAGCCGCGCGGCGTCGGCCTCGGCGAAGCTCGCGGCGTTTGCGAGCCAAATGCCGCCGCCGGTCATGAGCGCGAGGCCGATGAGCGCCACGCGCTTGTCGCCATAGCGCGCGCCGAGCAGCCCGCCGGGCAGCGCGATGAGCGCCCCGGGAAGAAGATAGAGCCCGATCAGCCAGCCGAGCTGCGTGTTGTCGAGCGCGAGCTCGCCGCTGACAAAGGGCGCGAGGGACGCGACCGACTGGAACTGGAAGCCCATGCTCGTGCGAGCAAACGTCAGGGCCGCGAGGATGCGCCAGCGCTCGTTCATGCTTATCGGTAGTGCACGCGGCGCTCGATCATGCGGAATTGGACCACCGCGAGCAGCCCGAGGATGGCGAGGAGCACGACGGTGAGCGTGGCGGCGTACGCCCAATCGAGGTAGCTGAACGCCACCTGGTAGATGTAGTAGAGGAGCAGGTTGGAGGCGTTGTCCGGGCCGCCCTTGGTCAAGATGAAGAGGTGGTCGACCAGCTTGAAGCTGTTGATGGTCGCATTCACCAGCACGAAGAGCGTGGTGGGCATGAGGAGCGGGAAGGTGACGCGCCAGAAGAAGTAGCCGCGCGAGGCGCCTTCGATGCGCCCGGCCTCCTCGAGCTCGGGCGGCAGGGTCTGCAGCGCGGCGAGGTAGAAGATCATGAAGAAGCCCGCTTCCTTCCAGATCGTCATGGCGATGACGCAGCCCATCACGGTGTCGGGGTTGCCGAGCCAGTTGTGCGAAGGCGCGCCGAAGAGGCCGGTCACCTTGTCGAGGAGACCGATCTGCGGGGTGTAGAAGTAGAGCCACAGGTTCGCCACCGCGATCATCGGCAGAACGGTGGGCGTGAAGTACGAGAGGCGCACGAGCGCGCGGCCGGGGAGGCGCGCGTTGACCCAGAGGGCCATAAGCAGGGCAAGGGCGATCGAGGTCGGGATGGTGCCGAGCGCGAACCAGAAATTGTTCTTGAGGACCTGCCAGAACACCGGGTCGCCGGCGAGCGCGGCGTAGTTGTCGGTGCCGACGAAGCGCGAGGGGCGCAGCGCCGTGGCGTTCGAGAAGAAGCTGTCCGCGAGGGTGGCGACCGCGGGGTAGTGCGTGAAGCCGACGAGCAGGATGGCTGCCGGGGTCAGCAGCAGCCATCCATACACGTGGCGCATAAAGGGGTCAGGACCCTTTTTTCGGGGATATAGGAGTTACCGTACCAAAGCTATTTGTCGGCACAGGTAAAGAGCAGCCGAGAGGACGTGCCTGTCCAGACATTGCCGATTGCGGTGTCCTCCTTTACCTGCATGGTCTTGCCTTGCTTAGCGCAATAGGCGTTTGCGTCCTTCGCAGCCATCGCCTGCAACTCCCAGCGACTCGCCGTACCCGAATTGGACTTCGCCGTAATCAGGTACACGCCGCTGCCGTAAGGAACTACCTCAGACGTTGAGGCACACCCTGCCACGAGCAGAACGATCAAGTAACGCATCGCGGCGGAGTTCGGCCCCTTTACAGAAAAAGGGTCCTGACCCCTTTTCTCACTTGTAGGGTTTCAGAAGTCGTTCGGACTCGCCCTGCGCGGTCTTCAGCGCCTCGGCGGGCGTCTTGGAGCCGGTGAGCGCGGCCTGGATCGCGTCGTCGAGCGCCTTGCGCACGCGGCCGGTCTGGAAGGTGGAGAGCTCGGGCGTGGCGAACTTGAACTGGTCGCGCGCCACCGCGGCGGGCGGGAACTCGGAGACGTAGCTCTTCAGCTTCGGCGTGTCATACGCAGCCGGGCTCACCGCGACGTAGCCGGTGGCGATCGACCAGTCGGCCGCGCGCTCGGGCGCGGTGAACCACTTGATGAACTGGAACGCGGCCTCGCGCTCCTGCGGCGTGGACTTCTTGAAGAGGTACCAGTTGCCGCCGCCGGTGGGCGAGCCGGGCTGCTTGGAGGCGGGCAGCATGGCGACGCCGAACGGGAACTTGGCGCTGTCCTTCACCGCGGTGAGGTTGCCGGTGGTGTGCCACATCATCGCGGTCTTGCCCTCGATGAAGTTCTGGCGCAGCGTGCCCCACTCGACCGTGCCGGCGGGCATCACGTTGTGCTTGCGGCCCAGATCCACCCAGTACTGCAACGCGTTGACGACGTCCGGATGGGTGAAGTTGGTGCGCGTGCCGTCCGGCGACATCAGGTCCTGGCCGTTCTGGCGCGCGAAGGCCTGGAACATCCAGTAGGGATAGCCGGTCGAGGGCACCATCACGCCCCAGCGGTTCACGTTGCCGCCGTCCTTCTTCACCAGCTTCGCCGACATGTCGCGCATCTCGTTCCAGTTCGTCGGCGGCTTCTCGGGATCGAGGCCCGCTTCCTTGAACGCGGCCTTGTTCCAGTACAGCACGATGGTCGAGCGCTGGAACGGGATGCCGTAGGTCTTGCCCTTGTAGGTGCCGTTCGTCATCAGCGCCGGGTAGAAGCTCTTCAGCCACGCCTTGTCGGCGTCGGTCTTCGCCATGTCGTCGAACGGTACGATCAGGTCCTGCTCGAGCAATTCATATAAGTCGATGGAGAACAGCACCGAGAGCTGCGCCGGCTGGCCGGCCTTGTGCGCGGCGAGCGCGCGGATGCGGGTGTCGTCGTAGTTGCCGGCGTACACCGCGTTCACCTTGATGTTCGGGTGCTCCTTCTCGAACCCGGCGGCGTAGCCGTCGATCACCTTGGTGAGCGGGCCGCCCACCGCGATGGGGTAGTAGAACGTCAGCTCGGTTTTCTGCGCCCAGGCCGTGGTGGCGAGCAGGGCCGCGAATGCAAATGCCAGCAGTCTCTTCATGATCTCCTCCCGTCGGAAGCGAAAATATGCACCGCCGCAGGCTCCCAGCCAAGCCTTACCTGCGAGCCGGTAGCGAGGTCGACCTGGCCCGGCGCCCGCACCAGGAGCGACGAGCCGTTCACTTGCGCGGTGACGATGGTGTCGGCGCCATGGTATTCGGCGCTCGTGACCGTTGCGGGTACGCCGTCGGCGGCGAGCCTGATGTGCTCCGGGCGGATGCCGGCGGTGAGGCCAGTGGCGGACCCGGGTTTTATGCTTTCTAAAGGAAACAAATTCATGGCGGGCGTGCCGATGAAGCGCGCGGCGAACGTCGTCGCCGGCCGCGCGTATAGGTCGGCCGGCGATCCCTCCTCCTCGATGCGCCCTTCGCGCACCAGCACCACGTGGTCGGCCATGCTCATCGCCTCGACCTGGTCGTGCGTGACGTACACGACCGTCATGCCCAGGCGCCGCTGCAGCGCGCGGATCTCGACGCGCATGTCGTGGCGCAGCTGCGCGTCGAGGTTGGAGAGCGGCTCGTCCATCAGGCAGATCGGGTTCTGCGACACGATCGCGCGCGCGAGCGCGACGCGCTGGCGCTGGCCGCCGGAGAGCTGCTGCGGTTTGCGGTCCAGTTGCTTGGCAAGACCGACGAGCTCTGCAACGTCCGTCAGACGTCGCTCTCGATCCGCCGGCGCCGTGCGGCGGACCTTGAGACCGAAAACGATGTTCTCGGCCACGGACAGATGCGGGAACAGCGCATACGACTGGAACACCATCGAGATGCGCCGCTTGGTCGGGTCGAGATGGGTGACGTCCCGGCCCTCGATGAGGATCTTGCCTTCCGATACCTCTTCTAGCCCGGCGATCAGGCGCAGCAGCGTCGACTTGCCGCAGCCGGAGGGCCCGAGCAGCACCACGAACTTGCCCTTCTCGGCGCGGAACGAAACGCGGTCCACCGCGGTCACGGCGCCGAAGCGCTTGGTGACGTTGTCGAGGACGATCAAGCAATCTCCCTGCGGCGCATCGGATTTCGAAGCGCAGGATACTGCCTAAGTCAGCGCTGCGCGGCTTCCAGGCGGCAAGCGCGCTTTACTTCCTCCCTGATGATCTCGCTCAGGCGCCGCGTGCCCGGACCGGCGGTGTCGCGGTCGGCGAAGATGAGGTACAGGGTGCCGGAGCGCTCGGCGCCCTCGCGCAGGGGGAGGCGCTTCAGCGCGCCGCGCTCGAGCTCCTCGCGGATCGAATCTTCCGGGGACCACGCGTAGCCCAGGCCCATGACCAGCGCGCGGATCGCGGTGGCCTTGTGCGAGACGGTCCAGCGCATCTCGTTCAGCCAGCCCGCGGCCCGGGAGCGCTGCACGCCGGAGTCGCGGATCACGAGGTGGCGGTGGCGGCGCAGGTCGTCGAGGGTGAGCTCGCGTCCCATGGCGTGGAGCGGGTGCGACGGCGCGGCGACGCAAACGCCCTGCACCGGCATCAGCGCGTCGCCGACGAACCCGGCGGGGATCGCGGAGCCGATGGCGAAGTCGACTGTGCCGCCGGCGAGCGCTTCGTCGGTGCCGCCCAGCACCGACTCGATGAGCTCGATGCGCGTCTCAGGGCGCTCGGCGCCGAAGCGCGCCAGGCACTGGAGCAGCAGCCAGGTCGGAAAGATGATCTCGACCGCGAGCCGAACCTCGGGCTCCCACCCCTGCGCGAGCTCACCCGCGGCGCGCTCCAGGCGCGCGGCTTCGTCGACCAGCGCCTTGCCGCGGCGGTAGAGGAGCTCGCCGGTGGGCGTGAGCACCGCCTTGCGGCCGCGGATCTCGAACAGCTTTACCGCGAGCAACTTCTCCATTTGCTGGATCGCATAAGTGAGCGTGGACTGACTTTTGTGCAGGAGCTCCGCGGCCTTGGCGTAACCGCCTGACTCGACGACGGAAACCAGGGTGGTCCACTGGTCGAGGGAGATCTTTGGTGTGGCCATTGGCATCTATGAATTCGATTGATATGGCCGAATTATTCCTGCTTTTTTATCTAATCCATCAATACTAATCTGAGGGCATGAAAATCCTCCAGATCAAAGCCAGTGTGTTCAACGGGAGCGGCCAGTCGAGCCGCCTTTCCGATCAACTAGTCGCCCAACTGCGCGCCGAGAACCCGGGCGCTCAGGTGGTGCAGCGCGACCTCGTCGCAGATCCGGTGCCGCACCTCGACGCTGCGCGCGTGGCGGCTTTCTTCGCCAAGCCGGACGCGCGGACTGCGGAGCAGAATGCGGTTATCGCGTATTCCGACGCGCTGATCGACGAAGTCCGCCAGGCGGACGTGATCGTGCTCGGCCTGCCGATGTACAACTTCGGCGTGCCTTCGCAGCTCAAAGCCTGGTTCGACCACCTGGCGCGCGCCGGCGTGACGTTCAAGTACACGGAGAAGGGCGCGGTCGGCCTGCTGACCGGAAAAAAGGCGTACGTGGTGGCGACACGCGGCGGCGTTTATGCCGGTACGCCGCACGACTTCGAAGTGCCGTTCGTGCGCCAGTTCCTCGGCTTCATCGGGATTACCGACGTGGAGCTCGTGCTCGCCGAAGGCCTTGCGCTCGGCGAAGAGAGCGCGAGCAAGAGCATCGCGGCCGCGCAGGCGCAGGTTCGCCGCTTGACCGAAATTCGGCTTGCAGCGTGAAGGAGACAACCATGACGACGAGAAAACTGCAGCGCGTGATTCCCTCGATTCCGGCTTCCGACGGCGCCGGCGTGAAGCTGCGCCGCAGCCTGGGCGCGAGCCAGCTGCAGCGCCACGACCCGTTCCTGATGCTGGACGAGTTCTTCTCCGACAATCCGGACGACTACCTCGCCGGCTTCCCGGCGCACCCGCATCGCGGCTTCGAGACCGTGACCTACATGCTCGACGGCCACATGCAGCACAAGGACAACCACGGCAACACCGGCGACCTCGGACCCGGCGACGTGCAATGGATGAGCGCGGCGCGCGGCATCGTGCACTCGGAGATGCCGCAGCAGAGCGAAGGCCGCATGCGCGGCTTCCAGCTGTGGCTCAACCTGCCGGCGAAGGAGAAGATGAAGCCCGCGGCCTACCGCGACATCGCCGCGAAGGACATTCCGGTGGTGGGCAACGTGAAGGTCATCGCCGGCCGCTTCGGCGACACCACGGGTCCGATCCACGGCGGCTCGACCGATCCCTATTACTTCGACGTGCAGCTCGCATCAGGCGAGGCGCGGGAAGTGCCGCTGCCCGCAGGGCACAACGCCTTCCTTTACGTCTACGAGGGCGAGGCGCTGGTAGGCGGGGAGCGCCAGCCAGTGGCGCATCGGGCGGCCGGGCTGCTTTCCGACGGTGACGGCGTGCGGCTGGAGGCGGGTCCGAAGGGCGCGCGCGTCCTGCTGCTCGCCGGCAAGCCGCTGCGCGAGCCGATCGTGCAGTACGGGCCCTTCGTCATGAATACGCGCGAGGAGATCGAGCAGGCGATCGCCGATTACCAGTCCGGCGCGCTGGCGCGCGGCGAGATTGGCAAGCTCGCCGCCGTCTGAAATCGCATAGGATCTGCGATGCTTAAACAAAAGACCGCTCTGATTACCGGCTCAACCTCGGGCATCGGCCTGGGGATCGCGCAGCGCCTCGCCGCCGAGGGCGCGAACATCGTGCTGAACGGCTTCGGCGAGGCGGGCGAGATCGAGAAGCTGCGCAAGCAGATCGCTTCGGAATACGGAGTGAATGTCGCGTACGACGGCGCGGACATGACCAGCCCCGATGCGATCGCCGCGATGATGAATAAGGCGATCGCCGCCTTCGGCGCGGTCGACGTGCTGGTGAACAACGCCGGCATCCAGCACGTCGCGCCGGTGGACGAGTTTCCGATCGACAAGTGGAACGCCATCATCGCGATCAACCTGTCTTCGGCGTTCCACACCACGCGCGCAGCGCTGCCGGCGATGAAGAAAAAGCGTTGGGGGCGAATCGTCAACATTGCCTCGGCGCACGCGCTGGTAGCGAGCCCGTTCAAGTCGGCTTACGTCGCGGCCAAGCACGGCATCGCCGGCCTCACCAAGACGGTGGCGCTCGAGGTGGCCGAGCAAGGCATCACGGCGAACGCGATCTGCCCCGGCTATGTCTTGACTCCGTTAGTGAAGAATCAGATCCCTGACACCGCAAAAGCCCGCGGCATCACCGAGGAACAGGTGGTGCGCGACGTGATCCTGGCCGCGCAGCCGAGCAAGCAGTTCGTCAAGGTCGAGGAGGTCGCGGCGCTGACCGCGTTCCTCTGCTCGGAGGGTGCGAAGTCGATCACCGGCGCGATGCTCTCCATCGACGGCGGCTGGTCGGCGGAGTGATGCAGCTACCCGGGCAGGTAGTGCTCGTCCTGCAGGGCGGCGGCGCGCTGGGCGCCTATCAGGCCGGCGTCTACGAGGCGATGCACGAGGCGGGCATCGAGCCCGAGTGGGTGATCGGCACCTCGATCGGCGCGATCACCGCGGCGATCATCACCGGCAACCGGCCGGCGGACCGGCTGCCGCGGCTGCAGGAATTCTGGAAGCGGGTGGAAATCGACGCGCCGTTCGCCAACTGGCAGGCGCTGGTGCGCGGCATCCCGGCGATGTACGCGCCGAATGCGCTCGCCTGGCGCGGCGTGGCCGCGCCGCTCGGGCTCGACCACGCGTCCTATTACTCGACCCAGCCGCTGCGCGAGACGCTCGCGCCGCTGATCGATTTTCGCGTGGTGAACGACAGCGGCACTTGCCGCCTGACCGTCGGCGCGGTGCACGTCGCCGCTGGACGCATACGCTATTTCGACAGCCGCGACGAGCCCGAGGGTCTGAACCTCGAGCATGTGATGGCTTCCGGCGCGCTGCCGCCGGGCTTTCCCGCGATCCGCATCGACGGCGAGGCGTACTGGGATGCGGGCGTGTACTCCAATACGCCGATCGAGGCCGTGTTCGACGATTATCCGAGGCGCAGCTCGGTGATCTTCGGCGTGAACGTCTGGCAGCCCACCGGCCCGGAGCCGCAATCCATCTGGCAGGTGATGGCCCGGCAGAAGGACATCCAGTACGCGAGCCGCGACGACACCCACGTCGAGCGCCAGAAGCAGATCCACCACATGCGCCGCATCATCCGCGAGCTGACGAAATACGTTCCCGCGAACAAGCAAGAGGAACGCCGCGAGTTCGCGGCGTGGGGCTGCAGCACCACCATGCATGTGGTGCGGCTGCTCGCGCCCACTCTCGACAAGGAAGATTTCTTCAAGGACATCGACTTCAGCTCTGCCGGGATCCGCCAACGCTGGCACGCGGGGCGCGACGATGCGCGCCGCATGATAGAGCGCGCGCCGTGGCAGGCGCCGGCCGATCCACTGGCCGGGGTGGTGCTGCACGAGCTCTCAGCCCGCGCGGGCGACTAGACCTCGCTTCCCGGCACGTCAAGCTTTCGATCCCAGCTCGCGCAGGATTTCCTGATTGTGCTCGCCGATCTTCGGCGCACGCCGCGCCGGCCCGCCCTGCGGATGGTTGGAGAGCTTGATCGGATTGCCGAGCACGCGGAAACCGGCGAGGCTCGGATCGTCGAGGTCGAGCAGCATCTGGCGCGGTTCAATTTGCGAATCGGCGAGCGCCTCGGCGACCGAGCGGACGCGTCCGCACGGCACCGCCGCCGCCTCGAGACGGCGCGCAAGGTCTTCGACGTTGAACGGTGCGAACGCGCGCTCGAGCTCCACCTTTAGCTCGGCGCGGTTCTTCACCCGATCGGTGTTAGTGCGGAAGCGCGGGTCGTCGACCAGGTGCCCGAGACCCACGGCCTCACAGAGCTGCTTCCATAAACGCGGATTGGCGCAAGCGATCATCACCATGCCGTCCTTGGCGCGCAGGGTTTCGTACGGCGCCAGCGCCGGATGGTCGTTGCCGACGCGCTTCGGCGTACGGCCCGTTGCCTGAAGAATGCCGGCGGGCATGGAGAGCGTGGAAAGCACCGAGTCGAAGAGCGCGATATCGACGTGCTGGCCGCGATGGGTTCGATCGCGCTCGCGCAGAGCGAGGAGGATGCCGCCGAAGGCGTAGAGGCCGGCGAGGTAGTCGGTCATCGCGATGCCGGTGCGCATCGGCGGACCGTCGGCCTGGCCGGTGATGTCCATGAACCCGGACTCGGCCTGCGCCACGGGGTCGTACCCCGAGAGATGGCGCTTCGGGCCGTTCTTGCCGTAGCCGCTGATCGTGCAATGCACCAGGCGCGGATTCAGCCGGCGGGTCTGCTCGATGCCGAAGCCGAGCTTGTCCAGGCTGCCCGGCCTGAAATTTTCGATGAACACGTCGGCGCTTTCCAGCAGCCGCTTGAGGACGTCAGCCCCTTCCGCGCTCTTCAGGTCGACGGCGAGGCCGCGCTTGTTGCGGTTGACGCCGAGGAAATAGGCGCTCCAGCCGTCGCCGACGAACGGTCCCCACGCGCGCGCATCGTCGCCGGCTTTGGGTTCCTCGACCTTGATCACGTCGGCGCCCATGTCGCCGAGGAGCATCGAGCAGAACGGGCCGGCAAGGACCCGGGTGAGGTCGACGACCTTGAGGCCGGAGAGCGGCAGGGGGGAGGGCATGCGCGCGATTATGCGCGGAGATCAACAACAAATTGGGCCCCCGCCTGCGCGGGGGCGACGGCTAGACCTCGATCGTCTCGAAATTTCCCGGCGAGCAGATCTCCAGGATCTCGCAGTCCGGCGAGCAGTCGAGGAAGTTGTGATGGATCCCGGGCGGCTGCGTCCAGGTATCGCCTTCCTCGAAGCGGAACACGCCTTCGCCGACCAGCTCCACCTTGCACCAGCCCTTGAGCATGTAGTTGAACTGGAAATCGATGTGATGCTTGTGCATGCCGCCGCCGCCCTTCGGCACCGGGCCGGAGGCCTTGTGCACTTCCGCCATGAACCCGCCGTTGGTCGCTTCGCGCACGCCGAGGTCGCGATCGACGAAGTAGCTGCGGAAGCCGGGCTTGAACGGACTTTCCTTGCGCCGGCTGACGACGACCTTCTGCTTGGTTTTCTGCATGCTTGTCCTTGCGAGGTTCGTCAGTCATCATACAAGTGAGGAGGAAGACAAGGCAATGATCGCCGCTGCGCGCGCACTGCGCGCGCCGTTCGCACGCGTGCCCGAACTGCCTGGGGCTGCGTATCTATTGGCGCTGCTCGCAGCGGGATTCGCGCTGGCGAATCCGGAATTCCTTTCGGCGCGCAATCTTTCGAACATCGCGCTGCAGTGCGCGGCGCTGATCATCGTGTCGCTCGGGATGACGCTCGTCATCCTTACCGAGGGCATCGACTTGAGCCTGGGTGCGGTGCTCGGACTGTGCGGCGTGGTGATGAGCATGATCCTGGTTACACACGGTTCCCTCCCGCTGGCGTTCGGCGCGGCACTGGTGATCGGAATCGTCGCCGGGTGCTGCAATGGCGCGCTGGTCGCCTATGCGGGCATGCCGCCGTTCATCGTCACGCTGGGCGTATACGGCATCGCGCAAAGCCTCGCGATGGTGCTTACGCAGGGCAATTCGGTGACCGGGCTGCCGCCGGCGGTGCGCTGGTTCAACGAGGGCGAGCTGCTCGGCGTGCCGGTGCCGATCCTCGCCATGGTGGCGGTGTTCGCGCTGACCTGGGTCCTGCTCTATCGCACGCGCTTCGGGCGTTACGTGTTCGCGATCGGCGGCAACCGCCGCGCGCTGGAGCTTGCTGGCGTGCGCGTGCGCGCGTGGCTGGTCGCGGTGTACGCGTTTGCCGGCCTGCTGGCGGCGCTCGCGTCGTTCATCATGACCGCGCGCATGAACGCGGCGCACCCGACCATCGCGATCGGGCTGGAGTTCGACGCGATCGCGGCGGTGATCCTCGGCGGCACCTCGTTCGAGAAAGGCTACGGCGGGATCTGGGGCACGCTGGTCGGCGCGCTTGCGGTGGCGGTGTTGCGCAACGGCCTCAACCTGGTCGGCCTCTCCACCGAGTGGCAGGTCGCGGTGGTCGGGCTGGTGATCGTGTCCGCGGTCGCGCTCGACGCGCTGAGGAATCGGACATGATCGCCGCGGTGCAGCGCATGCCGGCCGAGGTGATGTTCGTCATCTTTACCCGCGTGGCATTCCTCGCCGCGCTGGTGGTGCTGCTCGCGATCGTGAGCCCGCATTTCCTCACCACCGACAACATGGTGATCGTGCTGCGCCAGGCGGCGCTGCAGTTCCTGATGGCCGCCGGGCTGACGATGGTCGTCCTTACCGGCGGCATCGATCTTTCAGTTGGCGCGGTGCTCGGCCTCGGCGCCTGCCTCGGCGCGGGATTCATTGCCAGCGGCTCGGTGCTGATGGGCGTGCTGGCAGCGCTCGGCGCGGGCCTCGCGTGCGGCCTGGTCAACGGCGCGCTGGTGGCGTACGTCGGCATTCCGGCGTTCATCGCGACCTACGGAATGCTGTGGGTCGCTCACGGCCTGGGCTACGTGTTCATGAAGGGCGAGGTGATCCACGGGTTCCCCGCCGCCTTCCGTACCCTGGGCGCGGGTTTCGTGGGCGGCATTCCGGTCCCGGTGCTCATTGGCGTGGGGATCCTCCTCGTGCTGCACGTCGTCCTGCATCTCACGCGCTTCGGGCGCGCGCTTTATGCCATCGGCGGCAATGCCGTGGCTGCCAAGCTTTCCGGCATGCCGACGAAGCGCTACCTGGTCAGTGTGTACGCGCTCTCCGGCGTGCTCGCAGCTTTCGCCGGCCTGGTGGTCATCGCGCGCGTGAATGCGGCCGATTCCGGGACTGGCGAGGAGCTGCTGCTGACCGCGATCGCCGCGGTGTGCCTCGGCGGAACTTCGCTCTTCGGCGGCGCCGGCGGCGTGGTCGGCACCGCGATCGGCTCGCTGATCCTCGCGCTGGTGGTCAACGGCATGAACATGCTCAGCATCGCCACCTTCTGGCAGGCCTTCGCCATGGGCGTGATCGTGATTCTCGCTGTATTCGCGGACGTTACATTCAAGAGGAGGGTTCAATGAAGCTGTTAGCCGTCGTCGTTGCTGCACTGATTGCGTTGCCAGGGGCCGCTTTCGCCCAGGCGAAGCCGAAGATCGTCGTATTCACCAAGAACGTCACCAATCCATTCTGGAAAGCGGTGCGCGTGGGCGCCGACAAGGCGGGCAAGGAGCTCGGCGCCGACGTCGAGCACGCCGCCCCGACCAAGCCCGACAACATCGAGGAGCAGACGCGCCTGATCGAGGACTGGATCGTGCGCAAGCCGGCGGCGATGGTCTTCGTGCCCGTCGACTTCAAGGCGCTGGTGCCGAGCATCCAGAAGGTGAACAAGGCCGGCATCCCGGTGGTGATCTTCTCCAACCGCATGAGCGACGTCGACTTCGTCACCTACGTCGGCTCGGACGACGAGACCATCGGCTACGAGATCACCAAATACCTGATCAAGCAGATCGGCGGCCAAGGCAAGATCGTGCACATCGACGGCGTGCCGGCGGCCATCACCGCGCAGAACCGCAAGAAGGGCCTGGAGCGCGCGCTCAAGGAGCACCCGCAGGTCGAGCTGCTCGCCTCCCAACCCGGCAACTACCGCCGCCTGCCGGCGGTGCAGGTGTTCGAGAACCTGATGCAGCGCTTCCCGCAGATCGACGGCGTGGTGTGCGCCAACGACGACATGGCGGTCGGCGTGGCCGAAGCGCTCGCCTCCGCGGGCCGCGGCGGCAAGACCAAGGTGGTCGGCATCGACGCGATTCCCGACGGCATCGCCGCGATCCAGGCCGGGAAGATGCAGGCCACCGCCGACTACAGCGGCCACGACCAGGGCTACCTCGCTACCGTCGCCGCCATTCGCCACCTGCGCGGCGAGAAATTCCCGAAAGAGATCGCGCTGCCGGTGGTGATCGTCGAGAAGGCGAACGCGCAGCCCTGGGCGATGCCGGTGGAGGAGAAGCCGACGCCGGACTGGAACAAAGTGATGAACTCGCAAAAGAAGCTGTGACACCTCTCATCGAAATGCGGGGCCTGCGCAAGCGCTACGGCGGCGTGCAGGCGCTCGCGGGGGCGGACTTCGACGTCTACCCCCGCGAGATCCACGCCCTGGTCGGCGACAACGCCGCCGGCAAGTCGAGCCTGATCAAGGCGCTCTCCGGGGCGGCGCCCGCCGACGAGGGTCACATTTCCGTGGATGGAAAACCGGTCTCGATCCGCGAGCCGCGCCAGGCCAAGGCGCTCGGCATCGAGACGGTCTACCAGGACCTGGCGCTCGCCGACAACCTGGACATCCCGGCCAACATCTTTCTCGGCCGGGAGCTGCTGTGCAAAGGGATCCTGGCGCCGTTCATGGACCTGCGCCGCATGAACGAGGAGGCGGGCCGGCTGCTCGGCCGCCTCAAGATCCGCATCCCCGACCTGCGCCAGAAGGTGCGTACGCTCTCCGGCGGCCAGCGCCAGTGCGTCGGCATCGCGCGCGCCGTCTACTTCAACGCGCGCGTCATCATCCTCGACGAGCCCACCGCGGCGCTCGGCGTGGAGGAAACGCGCAAGGTGCTCGAGCTGGTGCGGGAAATGCGCGACCAGGGCCTGACCGTGGTGATGATCAGCCACAACCTGTCGCACGTGTTCGAGCTGTGCGACCGCATCTCGGTGATGAAGACCGGCTGCGTAGTGGGGAGCCGGCGGGCGGCGGAGACCTCGCGCGAAGAGATCCTGCGGATGATCGTGATGGGGCGCGAAGCCGCGCCGCTGGCTGCGTGAACGCCGGACAGAGCTAAGCGGGCCGATGGCTCTGAAACGCCCAAAAGGCAGCGCGGGCACGCTCGTGGTGCTCGAACACGCCTCGCAGATCCTCAAGGGAAATCCGCTCGGCGATCCGTACGCGCGCAAGGTCGCGGTCTGGCTGCCGCCGCAATACGACGGATTTCGCGGTCGGCGGCGCTTTCCCGTGCTCTACGACCTCGTCGGCTTCACCGGCTCGGGCCTTGCACACGCCAACTGGAAGCCGTTCGGCGACAACGTTCCAGAGCGCGCGGCGCGGCTCATCGACGAGCAGAAGATGGGACCCGCGATCATCGTGTTCCCGGACTGCTTCACCGCGCTCGGCGGCAACCAGTATGTGAACTCCTCGGCCATCGGTGACTACGCGGACTACCTCACGCGCGAGATCATCCCTTTCGTCGACCGCGAGTTCCGCACGCTCCCGGGCAGGGAGCACCGCGGCTGCTTCGGCAAGTCCTCGGGCGGCTACGGCGCGATCGTCCACGGCATGAAGTACGCGAAGTACTGGGGTGCCGTCGCCAGCCATTCGGGCGACGCGTACTTCGACTTCGTCTACTGGCACGACTGGCCGAACACGCTCGACGAGCTCGCCAAGCACCGCGTGCCCAAGCGCAGGCCCGGCGTCTATGACGCGCGCCGCGAGGTGGGCCGCAAAGGTCTGGACGAGGGGCTAGACGACGGGCGCATCAAGCGCTTCCTCGCGCACGTGTGGGCGAAGGAGAAGCTCTCTGGGAAGGAAGGCCACGCCATCATGAACCTCTGCATGGCCGCGACCTACGACCCCGATCCGCGCGCGCCGCTCGGTTTCCGGATCCCGTTCAACGCCGAATCCGGCGAGGTGATCGAGGAGCGCTGGCGCAACTGGCGCCGGCACGACCCCATCCATCTCGTTTCAAAACATAAAAATAATCTGAAAACGTTGCGCGGGGTCTACATCGACTGCGGCTGGCGCGACCAGTACCACATCCACTACGGGTCCCGCATCCTCTCGCAGCGCCTTGCCATCGCCGGCATCCGCCATCGCTACGAGGAATTCGACGACGACCACTCCGACATCGATTACCGGATGGACGTCAGCTTGCCGTTTCTCTATAAGGCGCTGCGTTAACCGGCTTCTCCGCCTATCGTCAACAACGCGACGTAAATGTCTCGCCGTTGCGGACGTAGCTGGCGAATCCGGTCTTCCTGAGATCACAGGCCGGACACTGGTCGCATCCGTATCCCCAGTCATGACGCGTCGAGCGCTCGCCGAGGTAGCAGCTATGGGTGTGCTCGATGATCAAACTGAGGAGTGCTTCGCCGCCGAGCGCGTTGCCCAGCGCCCAGGTCTGGGCCTTGTCGATCCACATCAGCGGCGTTTCGATGGTGAAGCGGTGATCCATCGCCAGTCCGAGCGTCGCCTGCAGGGCGCTGATGGTGTCGTGGCGGCAATCGGGATAGCCGGAAAAATCGGTCTCGCACATGCCGCCGACCAGGACCCGGATGTTGCGGCGGTACGCGATGGCGGCCGCGAGGTGAAGAAGAGAACGTTGCGGCCCGGGACGAACGTGTTGGGAAGCCCCGACTCCTCCATCTTGATCTGCACGTCGTCCGTCATCGCGGTCGCGCCAAGCTCCTTGAGGACGCCGAGGTCCAGCATGTGGTCGTCGCCGAGGCCGGCGCCCCACGACGGAAACTGCTCGCGCAGGCCTGCCAGCACTTTCTCGCGGCATTCCAGCTCGACGCGGTGGCGCTGGCCATAGTCGAAGCCGACGGTTTCCACCGCCTCGAATCGCTGCAGCGCCCAGGCGAGGCAAGTGGCCGAGTCCTGCCCGCCGGAGAAGAGGACCAGGGCGGTGCCAGGGCGTCGCGGTTCGTTCATGCGCGTAGCAATGAGCCTAGCGCAGGCCCTGCGCGATGCTCGAGAGCAGGCCCTGAAGGGTCGGCAGGTCGACCGGCTTGACCAGGTGGTGGTCGAAGCCCGCCTCCTTCGAGCGCGCGCGCTGCGCCGCGTCGCCCCAGCCGGTCTGGGCGACAACCACCATCTCGCGCGCCCGCCGGCTGGCGCGCAGGCGCTCGCAGACCTCGAAGCCGTTCATGCCCGGCATGCCGATGTCGAGGAACACGGCGTGAGGGGTGAAGGTGTCGGCGGCGTTGAGGGCGGCGGGGCCCTCGTAGGCGAGCTCCACCTGGTGGCCCAGGAGCCGCAGCATGGCCGCGAGCGTGTCCGCGGAGTCGCGGTTGTCGTCGACCACGAGCAGGCGCAGGCCGCGCGCGTCGGCCTTCGCCGCGCGGGCGGCGGCGTCGAGCGCCGTGCCGCGGTCCCGCGTGGGCAGGCGTATTTTGAAAGTCGCGCCCTTGCCGGGGCCGTCGCTCCTGGCCTCGACCTCGCCGCCGTGCATCTCGACCATGCTCTTGACGATGGTCAGGCCGATGCCGAGGCCGCCTTGCGCGCGCCCGACCGAGCTGTCGACCTGCGAGAACATCTCGAAGATCGAGCCGAGCTGCGCCGGGGGGATGCCGATGCCGTCGTCGCGCACCGCGACCGTTACGCGGCCGGGCTCGTGGTGCGTGCTGATCTCGATGCGGCCCTGGGGGCGGCTGAACTTGATCGCGTTGTTCAGGATGTTGGCGAACACCTGGGCAAGGCGCGCCTTGTCGGCCTCGAGCCAGATCGAGCCGGGGATGTCTACCGCCACGGAGAGCCCGCGCTGCTCGAGCAGCGGGCGCACGGTTTCCACCGCGGCATCGACCACCTCGGCGAGCGACACGAGCGTCTTCTGCAGCGCGACCTTGCCGCGCGTGATGCGCGAGACGTCGAGCAGGTCGTCCACCAGGCGCACAAGCTGCCGTACCTGGCGCTCCATGATCTCGCGCGCGCGCCGCCTCGTATCTTCGTCGCGGCCCAGGTTGAGGGCGTGCAGCGAGTTGCTGATCGGCGCGAGCGGGTTGCGCAGCTCGTGCGCGAGCATCGCGAGGAACTCGTCCTTGCGCCGGTCGGCTTCCTTGAGCGCGGCCTCGCTCGCGCGCAGCGTTTGCTCGGCCTCCTTGCGCCCGGTGACGTCGGAGGCGGCGCCGAACCACTCCAGCACCTCGCCGCGCTGGTCGACGATCGGCACGGCGCGCGATAAGGTCCAGCCGACCGAGCCGTCGACGCGCCGCACGCGGTGCTCGAGCTGGAAGATGCGCCGCTCGCGGATCGCCCGCGCGATGGTCTCGGTGACGAGCGCGTGGTCTTCGGGCAGGATGTACTTTTCGAGCCAGGTGCGGCTCGGGTCGGAAGTGTCTGGAATGAAGTCGCGGCCCTCGAGGTGGCGCATTTCCGTCCAGTCCGGGTTCATCTGGTAGATCACGTCCGAGGTCGCGTTGACCAGCGCGCGGAAGCGGTTCTCGCTCTCGCCCAGGCTACGCGCCACGCGCGAGCGCTGCAGGCTCTCCCAGCAACGGTTGGCCACGGACAGCACCAGCTCCACCTCGTCGGGCCGCCACTTGCGCGGCGTCATGCTGTGCACCGCCATGGCGGCGACGAACTTGCCGGCCTTGTGCAGCGGTACGCAGATCACCGCCTGGATCTGCGTGGCGCGGTAGGCCTCGAGGCTCGAGACCGGGGGCTGGTGCGTGTCCACGTCCTCGACGACGTAGGGCTTGTCCTCGCGCATCAGCTGCAGCACCTCGGCGCCGAAGTCGCGGAACCGCAGCCGGCCGACGATGCTGCGTACTTCCTCGCTGCGGCGATAGTTGCCGGTGAGGTTCATCGTGTCCTCGTCGGCCTCGATGTCGGCGTAGGCGCAGCGGTCGACGCTCAGGTGCTGGCCGAGGAGCCTGGCGCTGGTCAGGATGATCTCATCGGCGTCGCTCAGGCGGCGCGTAGCGTCGTCGAGCCGCAGGAGGAATCGATCGCGCGCCTGCGCACGGCGCTGCTCCTCGGCGAGCTGGTCGCGCTGGCGCTCGGCGAGCACGCGCGGCGTGTCCTCGGTGCACGCGCAGAACAGTCCGCGCACGCTGCCGCTTTCGTCGCGGATCGGGCTGTAGGACCAGGTGAACCAGGTGTCCTCGGGGTAGCCGTGGCGCTCGACGCGCAGGTACACGCGCTCGTTCCAGGTGGACTGCCCGTGGTTCATCACCAGCTCCGCCTGCGGGCCGATGTCGGGCCAGATCTCACCCCACAAGGCGCGCGCCGGCCGGCCGAGCGCGGCGGGATGGCGCGCGCCGAGTATCGGCACGTAGCCGTCGTTGTGGATGTTGATCAGCTCCTTGCCCCACCACACGAACATCGGCAGGCGCGAGCTCAGGCAGATGCCGACCGCGATCAGCAGGCTCTGCGGCCAGCGCTCCATCGGCCCGAGCGGCGTGGCGGCCCAATCGAGCGCGCGGACGCGCTGCGCCATCTCGCTCTCGCCCAGGATCGACTGGACGGTGGAGCGCGTTGAGGAGGAACTCATGCGCGCCCTCGATGATACGAGGTCGAAAAACGAGCGCAACCATCTGGGGAAATCCCTTGTAGCCGGGCGGCGACGCCGACCCTGAGCGTGTAAGCTGGGTCCCGACATGAAAGCGTCCTTCTTCCGCAAGTACGGCGGCCCCGACGTATTGGAATACGGAGAGTGGCCGGATCCTTCACCCGCGCCCGGCGAAGTGCTGGTCGACGTCCATGCGGCGAGCGTGAACGCCGCCGACTGGAAGATGCGCGCCGGGCAATACGGAGCGCAGATCAAGCTGCCGCATGTGCCGGGCCGGGACTTCTCCGGCGTGGTCAGCGCCGTGGGCAAGGGCGCGAATGATTTCAAGGTCGGCGACGCGGTGTTCGCGGTGTGCGAGGTGCCGCGCGAAGGCGCGTACGCGGAGAAGATCGCGATCCGGCAGGAGATCGTGGCGCGCAAGCCGGAAGGCCTGAGCCACGCGCAGGCGGCGGCGATCGGGCTCGCCGGCCTGACGGCGCTGATCTCGCTCGAGGAAACGCTCAAGCTGAAGGCGGGCGAAACCATCCTGATCCAGGGCGGCGCCGGCGGGGTGGCGGGCTTCGCCATCGCGCTCGCCAAGCACCTCGGCGCGCGCGTCATCACCACCGCGAGCGCGGCGAACCACGCCTATGTGCGTTCGCTCGGCGCGGACGAGGTGATCGACTACCGCACGCAGGACTTCACCAAGCTGGTTTCGAATTGCGACGCGGTGTTCGACACCGCGGGCGGCGACGTGACCGACAGGAGCTTCTCGGTGCTGCGGCCCGGCGGGCGCCTGGCGACGGTGGCCGCGGGCGCCGCGGCGCCGGTGTCGCCGCGCTCCGATGTGACGTCGCTGCGGCCCAAGGTCAACCGCGACCGGCCGCACCTCGACCGCGTCGGCAAGCTCGCCGCGCAGAAGATCGTGCCGCTGCCGCCGATGGTCGAATATCCGCTGGCCGAGGCCGCCGCCGCGCACCGGGTGAGCGAGGCGCGCCATCTGCGAGGCAAGCTGGTGCTTCGAGTGCGCTAGCCGACCGCAGGTGTAAAAAGTCTCCCGGCGCCCGAAGTTCCCGCGGCGCGCGGCAACAACGTCACAGCGCGCGACAAAAAGCACCGCAGCAAAGCGCCACTTCTTCATCGCCGCGGCTCCGCGGCGCGGGCAACATCCGCTGACAATGTCTGACATCGCGACTCGGCTCGGTACCACCACTACCGGGCAGCTCCTGGTCCGCTCCGGCATCGAAATCGAGCGGCTTCTCAATGCGATGGTGCGCGACAGCGCGCCGGTGACGGGCAAGCTGCCCGACCTCATGTTCCTCTCCCGCGTGCTGCATTTCGACCCTGGGGCGCAGCAGGTGGTGGTGGCGTTCACCGACCACAAGCCGGCCAACTCGGCGGTGCTGGCGTCGAAATCGGTGACCTTCATGTGCAACTATCGCGGCGCACAGTTCGCCTTCGCCTGCACCAAGCCGCATCAGAGCATGCACCTCGGGCACCCGGCGATCCGCATGGGCGCGCCGAAGATCATGCTGGCGATGCAGCACCACCGCAACCAGACGCGCGCGCAGCATCTGCCGGGCGAGCCCGACGTGCGCTGCGAGCTGTCGATGGGCGTGATCTCCTTCGATGGCCGGCTGGTCGACATGAGCCTCGACGGCAGGGCCTATCTCCTGGTCGACGCCGGGGTGCCGGTGTGCGCCGGGACGCGCCTGCCGAAGAGCCGCATCCTTTGCGAGGAGCGCGAGCCGGTGGTGGTCGACATCGAAGTGGACCAGGTCAACCTCGGCGTGCAGCACAACGGCACGCGCGCCACGCGCATCGGCGGCCGCATCCTCGCCGACCGCGAACGGCTCGACAAGATCAGCAAGCTCTTCATCATCGACCTGCAGTAGGCGAATTCGGGGTCAGGGTCGTAATTCGCGGAATTGCGAATTACGAGATTAGAATCGCCGCTCCCACCCGCACATCCCGACGAGGAGCACCCCGATGCTGACGCTTTTCTACGCCCCCGGCGCCTGTTCCATGGCCCCCCACATCGTGATGGAGGAGGGCGGAGAGAAATACGAACCGAAGCGCATGGACCTGTCGAAGGGCGAGCAGAAGACGTCGGAATACCTGAGGATCCATCCGCTCGGCCGCGTGCCGGCGCTCAAGCTCGACGACGGCTCGCCGCTCACCGAGAACACCGGCATCCTGCCGTTCCTGGGCAAGCGCTTCGGCCTGTGGCCCACCGACCCGGTGAAGGAGGCGCAGGCGCTTTCCCTCATCGGCTTCTTCGCCGCGACGGTGCATCCGGCGAACGCGCACGTCGGCCGGCCCGAGCGCTACACCGAGGACAAGGGCGCCTTCCCCGGGATCCAGGCGATGGGCAGGAAAAGCTACTTCGAGTACATGAAGCAGATCGACGCCATGTACGCGAAGCGCGAATGGCTCTCGGACAAGTACTCGGTGCTCGATCCCTACGCCTTCGTGTTCTACGTCTGGGGCGTGAAGCGCGAGTATCCGATGGGGGAGCTGAAGAACTTCGGCGCCTTCAAGGACCGCATGGTGAAGCGCCAGGCCGTGCAACGCGTGATGGCAGACGAGGGGATCAAGCTATGAAATCTCACGATCGCCGGCGCTTCGTCGCCGGAATGGGTGCTGCATTCGCGCTGGGCCCGATCAGCGGCGCGCTGCGCGCGCAGATGAAGCCGGACGACAAGTTCGACCTGGTGATCAAGGGCGGCGAGCTGCTCGACCCGGCGCAGAAGCTGCGCGGCAAGCGCGACCTTGGCTTCCGCTTCGGCAAGATCGCGGCGATCGAGGCCGACATTGCGGCGGCGCGCGCGAACCGCATCCTCGACGCCTCCGGCAAGCTGGTGCTGCCCGGGCTCATCGACCTGCACTCCCACGTCTATCCGTATGGCTCGGCGATCGGCATCCCGGCCGACGAGCTGATTCCGTTCCAGGGCACCACCACGCTGGTCTCGGCGGGCGACGCGGGCGCGAACAACTTCGCCGCCTTCCGGCGTTACGTGATGGCCGCGACGCGCAGCCGGCTGTATGCGTTCGTCAACATCGCCAACATCGGCCTGTCCGGCTTTCCCGAGCCCGAGCTCTACCACCTTGGCTTCGCGCACGCCGACGCCGCGGGCCGCGCGGTCGCCGAGAACGCCGACATCGCGCTCGGCGTCAAGGTACGCACCTCCGAGAACGTAGTCGCCAAGGCCGGCGCCGAGCCGCTCAAGCGCGCGATCCGCGCCTGCGAGATCGCCGGCGGCGGCGCGAAGGTGATGTGCCACATCGGCGGCGTGGCGACGCCCGAGCTCATGTCCGAGATCCTGGATCTGCTGCGCCCCGGCGACATCCTCACGCATTGCTACTCCGGCGCGCCGAATCTCGGCGGCGCGTTCACCAACATCGTGCAGAACGGCAAGCTGCTGCCCGCGGCGCTGGCGGCGAAGAAGCGCGGCGTGATCTTCGACATCGGCCACGGCGGCGGCAGCTTCGACTTCACCGTCGCCGAGCCGGCGATCCAGCAGGGCGCCGGGCCGGACACGATCTCGTCCGACATCCATGTGTTCTCCGGCAACTCGCCCGGCATGCCGTACCTCACCTGGGTGATGAGCAAATTCATGGCGCTCGGCTTCACGCTGGAGCAGGTGGTGCAGATGGCGACCGCAGCACCGGCGCGCGTCATCAATCGCCTGCCGATGCTCGGCTCGCTGCAGGTCGGCGCGCCGGGCGACGCGACGCTGGTCGAGCTGGTGCAAGGGCCGGTGGAGTTCGTCGACACGCGTAACAACAAGCGCTCGGGCAAGGCCTACATCAAGCCGCTCACCGCGGTGCTCGCCGGTGTACCGTTCGGCCGGCCTTACCAATCCCCATTCTCGGTGCGCTGATGAAAATTCGTTTGCTGATCGCGTTATTGGTGTGCTCGTGCACGGTTCACGCCGCGTATCCCGAGAAGCCGATCCGCTTCATCCTGCCCTCGGCCGCCGGCGGCTCGGTCGACATCCTGATGCGCGTCCTCACGCAGCAGCTCTCCGCGCAGATGGGTGTGGGCTTCGTGGTGGAAAACAAGCCGGGCGGTGCGTTCGTGCCGGGCACCATGGACATCGTGCGCGCCGCACCGGACGGCTATACGCTCGGCTACGGCAACATCGTGTCGCTTGCGATCAACCGCGCGCTGCTGCCGAAGCTGTCCTACGACGTGGAGAAGGACCTGACGCTGGTGTCGAACTGCGTGCTGGTGTTCAACATGCTTGCGGTGAACAACGACCTGCCGGTGCGCTCGGTGCAGGAGCTCGTCGCCTACGCCAAGAAGCATCCCGGCAAGCTCTCCAATGGCTCGTCTGGCAACGGCACCACCGGGCACCTCGGCGGCGAGCTGTTCAAGTTCATGACCGGAACCGACATCGTCCACGTGCCCTACAAGGGCAGCCCGCAGGCGATCAACGACCTGATGGCGGGCAACATCCAGGTGATGTTCGACAACGTTCCCTCGATCGGCCCGCATGCGAAGGCCGGACGCGTGCGCGGTCTGGGGGTATCGGCGCCGAAGCGCGCCGCGCAGTTCCCCGACCTGCCGACCATCGCCGAGGCCGTGCCGGGCTACGAGACCAATTCCTGGGGCGGGGTGATCGGACCGGCGAAGCTGCCCAAGGAGATCGTTTCCAGGCTGACCGACGAAATCCGCAAGGCGCTCGCCGCCCCTGCCGTCGTCGAGCGCTACCGCCAGCTCGACACCGAGCCCGACGGCGCCGGCCCGGAGGCGTTCCTCGAGCTCGTGCGCAAGGAAACGCCGAAATGGGCCGACGTGGTGAAGAAGTCGGGAGCGAAGGTTGATTGACCTCGTCATCCGCAACGCCACCGTAATCGACGGTACGCGCGCGCCGCGATTCAAGGCTGACATAGCCGTCTCTGCCGGAAAAATTTCCGGCATCGGCAGCGTGACAGGGAAAGGCAAAACGGAGCTCGACGCCACCGGCAAGATCGTTTCCCCGGGCTTCATCGACGCTCATACGCACGACGATCGCCTGATGCTTTCGTCGCCCGACATGGCGCCGAAGGTGAGCCAGGGCGTTACCACCGTGGTGGCGGGCAACTGCGGTATCTCGCTCGCCCCGGCGCCCAACGGCATGAAGGCACCCGTGGCGGTGCCGCTTGACCTGCTGGATGACGCCGGCGGATGGTTTCGTTTCCGCACGTTCAAAGAGTATGTCGCGGCGCTGAAGGCGAAACCCGCTGCCACCAACTGCGCGCTGCTCGTCGGCCATTCGATGCTGCGCGTGCAGACGATGGACGCCGTGGACCGTCCCGCCAGCCAAAAAGAAATCGGACAAATGCGCGCGATGGTTGACGAGGCGATGGCCGCGGGCGCCATCGGCGTCTCGACCGGGCTCTATTACGAGCCGGCGAATGCCGCGCCCTGCGAGGAAGTGATCGAGATCTGCCGGCCGCTTTCCCAGCGCAACGGCATCTATTGCACGCACATGCGCGACGAGGGCGAACACGTGCTCGATTCGCTCGAGGAGAGCTTCCGCGTCGGGCGCGAGCTCGGGGTGCCGGTGGTCATCTCGCACCACAAGGTGGCGGGCAAGGCGAACCATGGGCGCTCGGTGGAGACGCTGCCGTTCATCGAGAAAGCGATGCGCTCGCAGGAGATCGGCCTCGACTGCTACCCGTACCACGCCTCTTCCACCATCCTCTCGGCCAGCCGCGTGGCCAACGCCAGCAAGGTGATGGTGACGTGGTCGAAGCCCCACCCTGAAGTCGCGGGGATGGACCTGGACCAAATAAAAGCCAAATTCAATTTTCGGGTGGAAGACCTGCTGCCCGCCGGCGCCATCTATTTCTCGATGGACGAGAAGGACGTGCAGCGCATCCTGGGCTTCGAGCACACCATGATCGGCTCCGATGGCCTGCCGCACGACGCCGCGCCCCATCCGCGGCTCTGGGGCAGCTTCCCGAGGGTGCTGGGGCACTACTCCAGGAGCCTGAAGCTCTTCCCCCTGGAGACGGCGGTGCACAAGATGACCGGCCTCACCGCGAAGACCTTCGGCCTCGCCGGGCGCGGCGTGCTGAAGGAGGGCTTCGCCGCCGACATCGCCATCTTCGATGGTGACGAAGTCGATGAAGCGGCCAGCTTCGAGCGGCCGATCCAGGCGGCGAAGGGCATCGATACGGTGGTGGTCAACGGCGAGGTGGTGTGGCGGGGCGGCAAGCCCACCGGCGCGCGCCCCGGAATGGTGCTTTCGCGCGGCTAGTGCATCCCGCTACAAACGTGGTACAGTTCGGTCCGCAGGATTTCAAGTCAGCGAATGCACACCTCCTACCGCCGCCAAAAGCGGCTCCTAGTGGCAAGTCAATTCCTCTTGATCATCGTGCCCGCAGCGCAGCTCGGACAGCCGCGCGCTTGCAGTAAATTTTCAGGAAGTGAATGACATGGCTACAGGTACCGTGAAGTGGTTCAACGACTCCAAGGGCTTCGGATTCATCACGCCGGATGACGGCGGCAAGGATCTGTTCGCCCATCACAGCTCGATCCAGGGCTCCGGCTTCAAGTCGCTGAAGGACGGCCAGAAGGTCTCCTTCGACGTGACGCAGGGCCAGAAGGGTCCGGCCGCGGCGAACATCAAGCCGCTGTAAGGGTCGTACTGCTTCGGAAAGCCGGCTTCGGCCGGCTTTTCTTTTTCTGGAAAGCCATTCGTGATCGTCGCCTCCGGCATCGCCATGCAGTTCGGGGCCAAGCCCCTGTTTCAGAACGTCGCCGTGAAATTCGGCGGCGGCAATCGCTATGGGCTGATCGGCGCCAACGGCTGCGGCAAGTCGACGTTCATGAAGATCCTCGGCGGCGAGCTCGAGCCGAGCGCGGGCAGCGTGGCGATCGATACGCACGAGCGCGTGGGGCGCCTGCGCCAGGACCAGTTCGCCTACGAGAACGACCGGGTGCTCGACGTGGTGCTGATGGGCCACGCCGAGATGTGGGCGGCGATGCGCGAGCGCGACGCGATCTACGCCAATCCGGACGCGGGCGAGAAGGAGTTCCTGCACGCGGCCGAGCTCGAGGCCAAGTACGCGGAGTACGGCGGCTACACCTCGGAAGCGCGCGCGGGCGAGCTGCTGCTCGGCCTGGGCGTGCCCACCGAGCAGCACCAGGGGCCGATGAGCGCCGTGGCGCCAGGCTGGAAGCTGCGCGTGCTGCTCGCGCAGGCGCTGTTCGGCGACCCGGACATCCTGCTGCTGGATGAGCCGACCAACAACCTCGACATCAACAGCATCCGCTGGCTCGAGGACGTGCTCAACCGGCGCACCAGCACCATGGTGATCATTTCCCACGACCGGCATTTCCTGTCGAGCGTGTGCACGCACATGGCGGACGTGGACTACGGCGAGATCCGCGTCTATCCAGGCAACTACGACGACTACATGGAAGCGTCCACGCTCGCGAAGCAGCAGCTGCAGAAGGACAACGCGAAAGCCAAGGACCGCATCGCCGACCTCGAAGAATTCGTGCGGCGCTTCCGCGCCCACAAGGCCAAGGCGCGCCAGGCGACCTCGCGCATGAAGCAGATCGAGAAGCTCAAGGTGGAGGATGTGAAGCCCTCCAGCCGCCAGTACCCGTTCATCCGCTTCCTCGTCGACCCCAAGGAAAAGCTGCACCGCCTCGCGGTCGAGGCGAAGGGCCTGTTCTACGGCAAGCTCGACCTGTCGATCGAGGCGGGCGAGAAGATCGCGATCATCGGGCCCAACGGCGCGGGCAAAAGCACGCTGCTGCGCGCGTTAGCGGGGCAGGTGAAGCCGGACGGCCGTGGCAGCGTGAAGTGGGCCGAGAAAGCCAACCTCGGCTACTGGCCGCAGGATCCCGCCGACGAGTTCAAGAGCGATGAAACGCTCGCGGAGTGGCTCAGCAGATGGCGCCGCAAGGACTTAGTAGGTGAGATGCGCCAGGACGACCAGATCGTGCGCGCCACGCTCGGCCAGCTGCTGTTCTCGGGCGACGACCAGAAGAAGTCGCTCAAGGTCATCTCGGGCGGCGAGGGCCAGCGCATGATGATCGGGCGCCTGGTGCTCGGCATGCCGAACGTCATGTTGCTGGATGAGCCGACCAACCACCTCGACATGGAATCGATCGAGTCGCTGAACACCGCGCTCGACAAGTATCCGGGCACGCTGGTGTTCGTCTCGCATGATCGCGAGTTCGTTTCGTCGCTCGCCACGCGAGTCATCGAGCTCAAGTCCGACAGGACATTCGTCGACTATCGCGGCGGCTACGAGGAATACCTCGCCGCGCAGAATCTGGCGGATTCGCGCTCACTGGCCGCCGCGTAGTTGCCCGCTACGCCGGCCAGTTGCCGTACGGCCGGGTGATGATCTCGAGCAGGTGGCCGCTCGGGTCCTCGAAGTAAACGCCGCGGCCGCCGAAGTGGGTGTTGGTCTTGCCTTGCTGCTTCTGCCCCGGATCGGCCCAGTACTTCAGCTTCCGCTCCCTGATGCGGCCGAAGATCTGGTCGAACTCCGTATCGCTCACCAGGAACGCGTAGTGCTGCATCTGGATTTCCATGCCGTCGGCCGGGAGGAACGCGAGCGTCACCTCGTTAGCGACCTCGACGTCGAGGAACGGGCCGAAGGGCTTGGGTGCCGGCAGTCCGAAGAGCTGGCTCAGGAATTCCGCGGACGCGCGCGGGTCCTTCGAGTGGACGATGGTGTGGTTCAGCTTGATGGCCATGTCGCTAGCATAAGCGCCCTCACAAAGTCATAACCGCGCCAGCGGCGTGCCATTTCCAGCGGGCACCCTGCAGTCTCCGGGCCAAGGGGGCGCGGCGAACCGATGCTGATATCGGCTCCCCCGTCTCGCCGCCCTTGTCCTGGGCCACCCTCACCGCAGCGCGCGGTAGACCTCCGCCAGCGAACGGCGACGGCCGTCCTCGACCGCAAGCGACTGCGAGGCGCGGCTGAGCTTGTCCGCGTCTCCCGCGGCGATCTCTTCCGCCAGCGCCTGCGCTTCCGCGCCGCTGAGGTTGCGCACGTGGACGCGCGCGAAGCAGCGGCCGGGCCGGATCAGCGCCTCGTCCAGGTCGCCGACGTTCGGCAGATTGGTCGAGAAGATAATCTTGCGGCCCTGCGAGCGCACCACGCCGTCCGCGATGGTGAGGAAGCGGTGCAGGTGCTCGTTGCCGTCCGCGCGCGGCTTCAGCAGGTGGTCGGCATCCTCGATGAGGAAGGCGTCGTGCGAGCCGGTGATGAACTTGACGAACAGCTCGTCGCACGCCACCGCCTTCATGTCGCCGGTGTACAGCGCCACGGCTTCCTCGTCGCCGGTCTTGCGGCGCGACATCTCGCCGAGGATGGCGCGGATCAGGCGGGTCTTGCCGGTGCCCGGCGGCCCCTGCAGCACGAGCACGGTCTCCGGCGCGTCGAGGAAGCGCGCGATGAAGCCGCGCACGCCGCCCTTGATCTCCGGGTACGCGCGGTCGAGCAGCACGTCGTTCGCCATCTCCTCGATCACCGCGCTCTGCAGCCCGCTGGCGGTGAGGAAGTGCCAGTCGATCGAGAACATCGGCTCGGTGATGCGGGTGGAGCCGGCCTTGGCGAGCAGGCGTTCCTTCGCCTGCTCGGCGCGTGCGACGTCCGCCGCCCAGATGTAGAACGAGCAGGAGCAATAATCGGCCTTGCGGCTGCCGTACGCGGCGACGAAGACGCCGTCGCCGTCGATCAGCATCGCCTCGGCGTGCACACGCTCCGCGCGCCAGGCGGAGTCGAGCGCGATCGCGTCGAGCAGCACCTCGAGCTCGACGCGCGCGGCGAAGCGCTGCACGCGGTAGATCGGATAGCGCGATACGCCTTCTTCGAGCGCGCGGGCCATGCGGCTGTCCATCACCAGCGCGCCCAGGTAGTGCACCTCTCGAGTCACGCCGACGAATTGCTTTTCGTTCTTGCTCATCTCGTCTCTCTCTTCTTCATCCTCAAAAAATGCGTAGTTCCACGGCACGCATGACCGCCGCCGCCCCCGAGTGAACCTCGAGCTTGCGGTACGTGTTCTTGATGTGGCTGCCGACCGTGTGCGCGGAAATTCCGAGCGCGACCGCCACCTGCACATAGGTGCAGCCGCGCGCGATCAGGCGCAGCACTTCCGCCTCGCGTCCGGTCAGACGCACCACCACTTGAACCACTTCGTTCACCATCACTCCTGTTCACTCACTGCGTTGTCCTCGTTTCGTCCAAAACACGTCGGGTTTCAGGCAATGGATGTGGCAAAGCTTTGGGGGGGGGGGGGATCTGCCGGAGTTGCACCGGCACCGGCGGATTCACGCTCCGCAGTGCTGCTGTTACACCAAGATCTCCATCGACCGGCTGTCCAGGCAGGCTTCGAACCTGCAGCCATCGCCTTAACAGGGCGCCGCTCCACCGGTTGAGCTACTGGACAAAGACTGGTGCTTCCCCTCCGTTTCGAACGGAGCTCTCCGGCTTTTCAGGCCGGCGCTGTCACCAGACCAGCTAGAGAAGCATGAATGGTCGGCGCGGCAGGAGTTGAACCTGCAACCTTCTGATTAAGAGTCAGCTACTCTGCATTGAGTTACGCGCCGTGTGTGCGTCCGCCGCGCGCGGAACTGCGCGGCACTTCAATTGGTCTCGCCGGCAGGATTCGAACCTGCGGCCTCGTCGTCCCGAACGACGCGCGCTGGCCTGGCTGCGCTACGGCGAGATGACGGCAACCGGCCGCCCCGCCGCACGGCCTGCGCAGCCGACAGAGGGCTCGCTCGCGCGCGCGGCGGGGGTCGCTATGCCACATCCAAGTTGTCAAAGAGCGGCGGGAGATTTCCTCCCGCAAAAACAAAAAAGCCCGGGCACCTTTCGGTGCAAAGCCGGGCTCTGAAAACAAAAAGCCCGGAGCGCTCGCGCGGTCCGGGCTTCAGGGAAAGTCAGCGCAGCTGCGCTAGCAGTCTCCCGCGTCCGAACGCGCACGGTCCTCGCCGTTCAGTCGGCGATTTCGCGCAAAGTGCATCGCGTTCAATTTCGGTGACCGTTTCATTGCAACCTCAGAGTAAGAGGGCGCGCATTCTGATGAGTCCGCATTCCAAAGTCAACGATTTTCTAATCAGCGACCGGCCTTGCCTACCGCTTCGTTGAGCCGGGTGCCGCTCAAGCGCACGACGCGGCCATCATTGGTGATCTCGACGAACTCGCCGGCCATGAAGTGGCTGCGGTCGACGTCGACGGACTGCGTTAACGCGGGCGGATCCATGCGCAGGTAGAGCCGATAGAGGTTCCGGTCCTTGGAGCCGTCATCCGGGCGTGCGTTGCGCAGCACGCCGACTTGCATGATCTCCGCCGAGCCGGCCTTGAAGTTGCCGGGCGAGATGATGCTGGCTTCGTGCTGCGCGGGGTCCGACGACGTGCTGCACGCGACGAGGCCGAAAAGTGCGCATGCTGCTAGATAATTGGCTTTCCATTTCATCTGGTCAGCATACCGCCATGAAGAAAGCGAAAAGCAGGAAACAGGCCGTCAAACCCATTCCGGCCGGCTATCACACGGTGACGCCATACCTCGCGTGCGGCGACGGCGACGCGGCGATCAAGTTCTACAAGAAAGCGTTCGGCGCGCTCGAGAAGGTGCGCATGCCGGGACCCGACGGCAAGGTCGCCCACGCCGAGATCAGCATCGGCGACTCGCGCATCAGCTGACCGGGGAGTACGCGGCGATGGGGTTCCTCAGCCGGCGTCGCGCGGCGGCACCACGGTGCATATCCACCTCTACGTCAAGGACGCCGACGCGCTCACCGAGCGCGCGGTGAAGGCGGGCGCGAAGCTGTTGCGCAAGGTGGAGGATCAGTTCTACGGCGACCGCATGGGCACGGTGCAGGATCCGTTCGGTCACGTCTGGCACCTCGCCACGCACACCGAGGACGTGTCGGCGAAAGAGCTGAAAAAGCGCGCCGAGAAGTCGATGAAGGCGATGAGTTAACATGGGCGATCGGCTCAGCCCTGCGCGCCTATCTTCCCGAGGTTCTGAGGATGGCTGCCATCGTGACCACCATGCTGTATGTCCCCGCCGCGGCGCTGCTCGCCGGGGTGTGCCTGCTCGCCGGCGTGACGCTTTCGGGGTTCTTCACCTTCGGCGGCGCGCTGCACCCGGTGGCGGGCCTGTTGGCGTGGTGGGCGATCTTCTATGTGCCGGTCGCCGTCTATAGCGGCTTCATCGTCTGGGGCAGCAGGGACGTTTAGCGGTTCAGCCGGAGGAAGTCGCGCCGCGTCTTCGGCCCGTACGTGAGGAAGTGCGGGTCGGGGTTTTGCGAGTATTGGACCTTCTGCGTCGATACCGTGTCGCTGGCGACATACTTCTTCACTTCCGTGGCGCTTAGTCCGTAGACCTTCGCCCCATTCAGCCCGAACACTTTCGCGCGCAGCGCCGGTGTGATTTCCGCGTAGCCGAAGCGCTCGCGGAACTCCTTTGAGATCTGGAAGGTGCGGAACGCCACGATCTGGTCCTGCGGCGAGCCGTACCAGATGGAGTCGGTGCCCCACAGCACATTGTCCTCGCCACAGTGCTTGATCAGCTTGCCCAGCGCGTGCGCCGCCTGCTCCGGGTCGCGCATCAGGTGGCGCCAGGTCGAGCCGAGCTCGGCGTACACGTTTGAATTCGGCTTGACGTCGTTCTGCATTAGCGACGTGATGAGGGTGTCGATGCCGTCGTTCTTGCCGTAGGGTCCTTCGCGTACGCTGGTGACGTAGCCCGAGTGGTAGATCAGGAACTTCACGTCCGGGAAGCGCTTCGCCACCACGCCGATGTCGCTGCACTGGCTGTGCTCGTAGGATTGCCGGCCGAACGGCAGGCCCTTGTGGATGCAGATGACTTTCACACCGAGGGCGCGCGCCTTCTCGATGAAGCGGACGCCGACGTCGTCCGACAGGAAGTAGCCTTTTCCGCCGGGGCCGTATTGCGTATAGGTTTTCCACGCGCTCACGCCCCACTTCTGCGCGAGCTCGTCCATACCCTCGAGGTCGCCCGGCTGGTTCGGATTCACGCGCCCGTGCAGCAGCAACCGGTGCGTGCCTTCCAGCTTGTCGACGATGCGCCGCACCGCGTCGGCCGCCTGGATGGTCACCGGCTCGGCCTCGCGCGTCGAGGGCACGAAGGACAGCACCATCAGATCGGTGTCGCTGTCCATGAAGACGTCCTTGATGAAGACGTCCGGGCCCTTCGCATTTCCCTTCGGCGTGTCGATGAAGTGACCCTGCACGTCGAAGATCAGCTCGTTCTTCGCCGCGCCGGTCTGCGCCCGTGCCAGTTGCTCATCCACCGCGGCATCTTTGTCGATCTCGAAAAATCCGCCCACCATGCCGGCACGGCCATGAGCCTGGTTAAACGCGAGAAGAGTGCTCGCGGCGCCGCAGGAGGAGACCAGGAAGCTGCGACGGGAGATGCCGAGCTTCTTGGAGTTGAGGGACGCGAACTCGTGTGCGAGGCGATTGGCCGCCACGTTCGCCGGCGCGAGCGGCACCGGCAGGTATTCGCCGTTGGAGGTGCTGTCGAGCTTGATCGGAAGGCGAGTGCCTTCGGGATCAATGACCATGGGACGTCAGTAGCGCTGGTTTTTGATGGTCCAGGGGATACGTGGCGCTTCCTCGCCGTTCTCGTCCAGCCGGCGCGTGCCCTTCTTCGGCCGGCCGGGCCGGAAGGTGACCTGGAAAATCTTGAGCGGCGGGACTTTCGGCGGGCTCTCGAGGAAGCGGCAGTCGGATTCGGCCGGCATGCTGAGAAGGGCGCCGAGGCGCTTGCCGTTGAGCATCACGGTATAGCGCAGCATGTGCGCCGAGCCAACGGCAGGCTGGGCACGAATGTCGTACTTGCCGACCTTGAAGTGCTTCAGGCGCGCTTTCTTCCCCACACCGCCCAGTATTCTTCGCCGGCGCGCTCGACCTTGAGCGATACCACGGTCTCCGGGTCGACGCCGTGCACGCTGCGCGTGCGGTCCTCCGGGATATAGCCTTCCATGGTCTCGCCATAGACGAGCAGGGCTTCGACCACGCTCGCCTCCACCGCGAGCTTGCAGTGCTCGAGGCGCTCCTTGCCGCCGGCCTTGTCGGACCACGGACGCGCGCCGCCTGCGTTGGGTGCCCACAGCAGGTAGCGGCAGCTGCCATCGCCCGACTCGATCGCTTCGGCCCAGATGCCGAGCACCACCGCGCCGTCGGACTTGCGCACGCCGCCCCAGCTCACGCGCGGATCCTGCAGCCACACGCCGCGCGCTTCGAACGCGCGAATACGCGAGACCAGGCGCCGCGGGCGCTTGGGTTGCCGCGAGCCGCGCGGACCGCGCGCGCCGCCCTTGGGCAACGTGCGCAGCGCTTCCTCGCACAGCACCACGACTTCGCTCGCACCGAGCTTGCCGGCGTTGTCGCGCAGTTGCTCGATCTCGGGCTTGCGCAGGCGCTCGACGCGCTCGCGCGTCCATTCATAGCTCTGGCTGCTGCGGAAAACCTGCTTGGGACGCTGCATGGGTGAGGTTAGTTGTACGCTATCTTGCCGCTGCTGGCGAGCGTTTTCTCGGGCTACGCGCGTGCATGCAGCCGTCGATCAAGAGCGAGAAGCAGGGCGTTGATCCCCGCGGCAAACACCACCAGCAGCAGCGTGAGCGCGAGGATGCGCTCGATGTTGTGCAGGCTCATCGCCTGCATCAGCAGATGCCCGAGGCCGCGCTGCGAGCCGAACATCTCGCCGAGCAGCGTGCCGATGAGCGCGAGCGAGAAGCCGACGCGGATGCCGGTGACGATCTCGGGCAACGCGGCAGGGATCAGGACTGTGCGGATCAAATCGAAAGTCGAGAGCCGCATCGCGCGTGCGGTTCTCAGATGCGTGGGATTGATGTTGCGAATCGCGTTCATCGCGAAGATCGAGATCGGCACGATGCCGTGGAGCGCGCCGAACGCCACCTTCGCCGGCATGCCGATGCCGACGATGAGCAGGATCACCGGATAGAGCGTCACCTTCGGGATCGAGTAGAGCGCGACCAGGATGGGCTCGGCCACTTCGCCGGCGAAGCGCGCCGCGCCGAGCGGCACGCCGATCAGCAGTCCCAGCACCACCGCGATGGCGAACCCCTGCGCGAAGGCGAGCGCGGTCTCCCGCACGTGCGGCAGGAAGCGCGCATCCTCGAGCAAGGTTTTCAGATTCTGGACGGTGGCAGCAGGCGAGCGGAGAGCGGCGTCGCCCACGGCCAGATAGAGAATTTCCCAAGTCAGGAAAACGAGAAAAACCAAAACCGCTGAATCACGCCACCTCATGCGCGGCGGCGGCGCGCGAGCAGCCGCTTTTCCCAGGCGTGCAGCGACATGTTGACGGTGATCACCAGCAGCAGGATGAAGAGGATCATCGCGTACATCACCGCGTTGTCGAAATTGTTGTAGGCGAACGAGATCTCGTAGCCGATGCCGCGGCTCGAGGTGATGAACTCGGCGCCGACCACGCCGATGAAGGAGTACGCCACCGCGAGCTTGAAGCCGGTGAAGACGTACGGCGCGGCGTAGGGCAGGCGCACGCGCAGGGCGGCCGACACCAGGCCGAGGCGGTGCACGCGCGCGGTCTTCAGCAGCACCGGCGGCACGCGATCGAGGCCGTTGAGCGTGTTGATGATCACCGCCATCACCGCGAGCAGGAAGCCGATCGCGATCTGCGGAAAGTCGCCCAGCCCGAAGATCACCAGGAGAAGCGGGTAGAACGCGTACATCGGCACCGCGTAGTAAGTCGCGAACAGCGGGTCGAAGGTCCGGCGGGCGGCGGGCCAGCTCTGCAGCAGCGTGCCGGCGGCGACCCCCACCACCATCGCCGCGGCGATGGCGATGCCGACGTTGGTCAGCGTGGCGGCGATGTCGTCGCTGAACTTGCCCGACGCGAGGATGTTCCACAGCGACTGCGCCATGGCCGAGGGCGGGATGACGGTGAAGTTCGGGATCACGCCGAGGCGGCAGAGGATTTCCAGCAGCGCAACCGCGCCGACGATCAGGAGGGTGCGTGCCAGCAAAACCTTCATCCGTGCCCCATGGCGCGCAGCGACTCGCCGCGCAGCAGCTTCCAGATCCGGCTGGTCATCCTGCCGAACGATTCGTTCGCGACGATGGTGGAGTCGCGCTCGCGCGGCCAGCCGGTGGGGATGATCTCCAGGAAGCGCCCGGGCCGCGCGGACATCACGCCGACCCGGTCGGCGAGCATGGTGGCTTCGTCCAGCGCGTGGGTAATCAGCAGCACCGTGGCGCCGGTTTCGCGCCAAAGGCGCAGGAGCTCGTCGCCCATCAGCAGGCGCGTCTGCTGGTCGAGCGCGCCGAACGGCTCGTCAAGCAGGATGAGGCGCGGCTTGAGCACCAGCGTGCGCGCGATGCACACGCGCTGGCGCATGCCGCCGGAGAGCTGGGCCGGGTAGGCGCGCGCGAATTCCTTCAGGCCCATGAAGTCGATGGCGTAGCCCACTTGCGCGGCGACTTCCGCCTCGGCGGTGCCCGCACGGCGCAGGCCGAAGGCGATGTTGTCGTACACGGTGAGCCAGGGAAAGCTCGCGTCCTCCTGGAACACTACGCCCACCCCGTCAGGTACCTGGCCGTTTACCCTCTTGTTCTCGAAAAGCAGCTCTCCGGAGGAAGGAGAAGCCAAGCCGGCCATGACGTCGAGCAGCGTGGACTTGCCGCAACCCGAGGGACCGACGACGGCGAAGAATTCCCCCTGTGCCAGCTCCAGGTCGATCGGGCCGAGCGCGTGCACCGCGCTCTTGCCCGGATAGACGCGCGTGACGCCGCGCAGCGAGCAGATCACCTTCGCGGCGTTATTTCTTTTTCGTCTTCAGATCGTCGGGAAGGAACGACTCGTCGATCAGCTTGGACCAGTCCGCATCGCCCTGCATGGCGCCGACGATTTTCTGCGCGCGGATCATGTTGTCCATGGTATCGATGCGAATGTCGCCCGGGCCCCAGTAGGGGACGCCGCCCTTCTTTTCCGAGGCGAGCAGGTTTTTCAGCGTGAGCTCGGCGACCGCCGGCTCGAGGTCGTAGGCCTTGGCGATGATCGCCGAGGCTTCCTTGGTGTTGGAATACATGAATTCCACCGCCTTGCGCCGCGCGCGGATCACGCCGCGGATGAAATCGCCGTTCGCTTTCGCCGCCGCGCCGGTGGTGACGCCCACCACGTTGGACAGCGCCGGCAAAATGTCGGGCGCGGACGCGATCAGCTTGTACTTGCCCTGGTTCTTCGACCATAGCGGCTCGGCCACCGGCACCACGTCGACGCCGCCAATCTCGAGCATGGTCAGCCCGGCGCCGAAGCCGCCGGTGCGCACGAGCTCGACCTCGTTCTGCTTCAAGCCCTGGTTCTCCATCAGCAAATGCGCGAGCGCCTGGCTGGTGGAGCGCGGGTTGGTGAAGCCGAGCTTGCGGCCCTTGAGGTCCTTGAGCGAGTTGACCGGCGACTTGGGCATCGCCACCCAGACGAATTCGGCGACGGTGTGCACGTTGCCGCTGATGATCTTCAGGTCGGCGCCGCCCTGTACCGCCGATACGACAGCCGACACCGCGGCTTCACCATACGACAGCTTGCCGCCGAGCAGATTACGGATGGTGGTGCCGCCGCCATCCGAGGTCAGGATGCCGTCGACGTTCACCTTGAACTCCTTGAAGTAGCCCTTCTCCATGGCCACCGCGAACGGCATGCCGTTGGTGGTGACCGCGTAATTGGAGACGACGACCCGTTCGGCATGAGCGCTGAAAACGAGCACGCAGGCCAGCGCGGCGAGTGTTCTTTTCATGAACTATTCCTCCTCGGGACCAGTATAGCCGCCCGGGATCGGGCGTAATCCACTGTCACACACGGCATTTCTCCCTCGCGCGGGTCGGCTCCCAAGCGCATGTTTACGTTGTAGGAACAGGAAGAACAACACGGGGGTGCCCATGAACGCTGTTTACGCAGAAGTGAGCAATGTGGTCCAGGCGCTGTTCCGGCGCCAGCCCGCGCTGTGCGGGTTCTCGGTGCGCGACGACTTGTCGCTCTCGAACGTCGCTTGCCACCCCGCGCTGCACGGCGCGCGCGCAAGCGAGCTGCTCGATGAGATCTCGGATGCGCTCGACGAGCTGCTCGAGGAGCGCCCGGAAGCCGCCGAAGTACTGCGCGGGCGCACGCTCGCAAGGGTGTTCCACTAGCCGGCACGCCGTTTGCTCCTTTCTTCGGTGATCGCAGCCGAAACCACGTCCGAAAGGGGCAACCATGGAACCGATGCAGGCCGAAAAAATCCCGAGCAACGTACAGGAAATTCCCGGGCAGGAAGAAACACTCGAAACACTGACTGCCGCGCGTGAGCGGCTGAACGAGACCCTCGACGCAGTCAGGCAGCGCGCCGGCGAGGCCTGCGAGTACACCGACCAGGTGGTGCGCGCCAATCCGTGGACATCGATCGGCGTCGGCTTCGGCGTCGGCGTCCTTATCGGGGTGCTGGCGACGCTGGCGAGCACCTCGTCGTCGAGGCGCTGGAGCGTCTAGCCGTAGAATTCGCCTTCCCACCATCGGAGGGAAGGCGAATGAAGATCTCCATGCATCAGGCGAGCGCGCCGCGCTTTGCGAACGCGCTCCGCAACCTCTCGGCCGTCCTCGACAAGACCCAGGCCTGGGCCGAGGCGAAGAAGATCGACCCGGCGGTGCCCGGCGGGCTGCGCCTGATCGCCGATATGTTCCCGCTCTCGCGCCAGGTGCAGATCGCGTGTGACACCGCCAAAGGCGCGGTAGCGCGCCTGGGCGGCGTCGAAATCCCGAAGCACGAAGACGCCGAGAAGACCATCCCGGAGCTGAAGGCGCGCATCGCCCGCACCGTGGACTTCATCGAGTCGGTGCCGGCGGCGAAGATCGACGGTTCCGAAGAGCGCGAGGTGGTGCTCAAGATGCGCGCCGGCGAGATGAAGTTTAGCGGCCTGCAGTACCTGATGGGGCACGCCATCCCGAACTTCTACTTCCACTGCACGACCGCCTACAACATCCTGCGCGCCAACGGGGTCGAACTCGGCAAGAAGGACTTCATCGGCACTCCCTAGTTCTTGAACGGCGCGCCGAGCTGCTCGCACTGGCTGCGCGCGTACTGCGCGCCCACCCCGAAGTCGTCCGGTCCGCTGT
This sequence comes from uncultured bacterium, assembly GCA_965233195.1. Lineage (GTDB taxonomy): Bacteria > Pseudomonadota > Gammaproteobacteria > Burkholderiales > SG8-39 > SCGC-AG-212-J23. Next base: position 57,881 of record CBDDSB010000032.1, read on the forward strand.
TCACCTGCACGATCTTCTCGTGCCGGAAAAAGAAGGTCATCGGGTAAAAGCCCTGGTAGGCGCCCGCGCTGTTCTTGTCGTTCACCCACACGCACGCGGCCCAGCCGTAATGCATGTTGCGCAGTGCGACCCTGCGCTGGTACATCTGTGCCGGCTCGGTGCGGAACTCGATGATCGCGTTCTTCGGATCGTTCAGCCGTACCGCGAGGTAGCTCTTCACTTCCTCCTGCCAGCGCGTGGGCTTCGGACCGTAGTCGAGCCCGGCGGTTTCATCCTTGGTCACCGGCTGTGCGCAGGCGGCCAGCATGAGGGCCAGCACGAGCGCGAGGAACGTCACGGCAAAGCGCATCAGAGTCTCCCTTCTGATAGAACCCGAATTATGCAACGCTGGATCGAACGCCCCGAAGCGCCTTGGGCGCTGTGGGCCGGCATCGCCGGCGCGCTCGCCATGGCGGCCGTGTCGACGGTGATGATTCTGTCACAGCCGGAGCCGACGGCCGCCTTCGGCTTCATCTTCGTGCCGCTGATCGCCGCCGCCGCCGCGGTGCCGCTCGCGGTATGGGGCGCGGCGCTCGGCCATGTCGTGTTGCACCTGCGCGGCCGTGCGCCGGAGCCAAAGGTCGTGTTCTGGGCCGCGCTCGTTGCCGCGGTCGCGATGCCGGCGGTGCTCACCTACGAGCTCTGGAGCCGCTTCGCGCCGCGGTAGAGCAGCACCAGCGCCGCGATCTGGATCACATGGTAGAGATCGTTGTGATTGAAATGCTCATGCAGCCTGAAGCCGCTCGCCTGGACCAGGGCGCCGGCGATCGACACCGCAACGCCGGCGAGGATGGGCCCGTTCCATTTCCACAGGTGCAGCGCCGCGACGACGATGAAGGCGATGCCGGTATCGATGACCACGTAGAGGAATGCGTCGTGGCTGAGCATCCAGGCCGAGTAAACCACCAGCTTTGCCAACGCGGCCGTGAGGACGAAAGCCCTGAGCGGTCCGGAAAAAACGGCCCACGACGATCCCGCCACCATGCCGAAGCTCGCCACGCCGGCGCTGAGCGTCGTCGCCTTCCACAACAGATTGCTCTGCAGGAAGCTGTGCCAGGTGCCGCCGAGGAAGGCCGCCGCGGCCAGCGCGGCGAAGGCCACGGCCCACAGCCGCCTGGAGGTCTGAGCGCTTCGGAAAAGCAGAAGCGCCAGCCAGGCAGCCAGGCTACCAAGGGCATAGTCGGTCACCACGGTCATCGGCTCGTTCATGCGGATCGCCTGCGGCGATGCGACAGTCCGACGGTGATGACGAAGGCGGCGAGCACCCAGTGGAAGGCGATCGGGATCGGGTGGTCCCAGAGGAAGACGGCGCGCGCAATCATGGCGACGAGGTAGACGTAGCCGAACCAGAGCCACGCCGTTGCGAAAAATCGGTTGGTCTCGTAGAAAAATCCGGCACGCCGGCTGAAGTCAAAGCAGATCTTCGCCATGACCGCGATGATCACGATCTGCGAGGGGAGCAGGTACTCATAGGGCATGAGGCCCGAGTACCAGGCTTCCATGGGCGGAAGGAATTGCACATCGAAGAATGCGACCAGCGCCTGCCCTAATACCCTGAGGATGAACAGGCCGAGAAGGATCCATAAGAAACTACTTCTTCTCGTACATCCTTTCGTAGTGGCGATACCACTCGCTCTGGAAGAGTTTCTGCGGATCGTACTTGAGCTTGAGCTTGAGAAAGTCCTGCAGCTGCGGATAGCAGGCGTCGACCTGGCGGCGCAGGCCGTAGCGGTTGTACGTCGGGTAATAGCTGCCGCCGTACTTCAGGCCCAGGTCGATCAGGCGGCGCATCACGTCGCCCGCCTTGATCAGGCCGCTGGTGGTGTGCTCGACGTGCACGTTGAAGATCACGCAGGCGTATGACTTGCGCGCCCATGGCAGGAAGCTTTCACGGTCCTGCTCGATCAGGCGCACAGTGCCGTAGATGATGTCGACCTTGTCGCGCCGCGCGTAATCGCGCACCTCCGCCATGAAGCGCTCGAGCTGCTCGCGCTCGCAGTAGATCTCGGTGATGGCCTCGGTGCCCTTGGCCTGCCTGGCGAGGCGCTGGTCGAGCGCGCGGTGGTAGTTCTCCGGGTAGACGCTCATCTGCGCCTCGTCCGCCCAGTACACCTGGCCGTTGGTCTGCAGGTAGAAGCCGGCATAGCGTCGGAAGGCTTCGCCCTTGGCGTGATGCGCCAGGTGCAAGAGCTCGGTCCAGTCTCCCTCGCGCAGCTCGCGCTGGTTGGGCGGGATCGGGGTTTCCGGGTCGACCGGCTTGTAGCAGGTGAAAACGCCTCGATTCAGGAAGTCGCCCGAGGTGTCGTCGATCGCGTATTGGAAGTCGCCGTAGAGGTAGCCGTCGCGGATGCGCTCGGCGAACGCCTTGGGCAGGCCGTCAATCGAAGCGACCTCCACCACGCGCTCGACCTTGCGCCGTTCGACCAGGCGCAGCGTCGCCGAGGTGATCATGCCGAACAAGCCGTAGCCGCCGATCGCCAGGCGGAACAGTTCGGCGTTGTCGGTGCGGCTGCACTCGATGAGCTCGCCCTGGGCGGTGAGCAGCTTGAACGACTCGACGTCGCCGATGAAGGGCGGCATCTTCAGGCCGCGGCCATGGATGTTGGCGGCGAGGCAGCCGCCGATGGTGAGCTTGTCGGCCCCGGTCTGCTTCTGCGCGAAGGTCCACTGGCGCTCGCGGCCCTTCTGGTTCGCGGCCAGGACTTGCAGCAGCTGCGGCCACTGCATGCCGGCCTCGACTTCGATATGGCCCTTCTCCGCGTCGAAGGCGACGAGCTTCGACAGGCGCCGGGTGTCGATCATCAGGCCGTCGGCGAGGAACTGCTGGCCGCCCATGGCGTGGCGCGCGCCGGAGAGGCATACCTGTTTCTGCTCCTTCTGCGCCGCGCGGATGGCGCTGCGCACGCCGTCGAGCGTGTCGGGCTGCACGATGCGCCACACGCGCGTGGAGTTCAGCTGCGAGTGGACGTCGTTGACCAGGATGCCCGGTGGCGGCTTGTCCTTCTTGGCGGCTTGGGGAAGTACGGACGAGGGCCATGCCGCCCCCGCTAGCGATATCCCGAGAAAATCCCTACGCCTCAACAAAACTGAGGGCCTAGAGCTCGTCGACGCGCGAAGGAGGCATGGTGCCCTTCTTCGGGCGGCCCGGCCGGTTGGTGAGCGCGAAGATGCGCAGCGGCGGCACCGGCGGCGGCGCCTCCATGAAGCGGCAATCGGACTCGCTCGGCACGCTCATCAGCGCGCCAATGCGCTTGCCGTTCAGCATCACGGTGTAGCGCAGCATGTGCGCCGAGCCGAGCAGCGGCTGCGCCACGATGTCGTATTTGCCGAGCTTGTATTGCTTGCGTTCCAGCGAGGGCAAAGCCATGCGGTGCTCCGCTATTTCTTGGTCGCCTGGAACACGCTCGACAGGTCGACCTCGTCGAGCTTGACCGCTGCCTTGTTGGCCGCCTCGATCGAAGCCTTCATGCGGTCGGTTTCCTTCGTCGCCTGCTCGAACGCCTCGGCGAGCTTGAAGCTGAACGCGGCAAGCGCCTTCGGATCGGGCTTCTTCTGCTCCGAGCCCGCGAGCGTGCCGTAGACTCGGCTCGAGAGCAGCACGAAGATGCGCTCGGCGAGATCGATGTAGGCCTTCTGGGGATCGTGCGCCGACGCTTTCGCCGGTGCATTGCTGGGGGCGGGTGCGCTCATGGTCGTCCTGGTTTGATTTCCGCAATCCTACGCTCATCCTCGCTCAGCGTGCGCGCGAGCTGGTCGCGCAGCTCGTTCGAAACGATGATGCGGGCGTCGGGACTTTCGCGGTGCACGGCGTAGAGCTTGGCCACCACGTCGATGTCGTGCTCGGCGAAGGTCTCGGCGGTGCGCCGCGCTTTCTCCGGGTCGGCGCCCACCTGCGCCACCGCGATCTCGCCCAGCTTCAGCGCCGAAAGCCAGGTCTCGCGCTCGATGAATTCCACCCCGGCGTCGCGCAGGGCGAACATGTGGCGCATGTCGCGCGCGCGCGCGATGACGCGCAGCTTCGGAAAATGCGCGCGGGAGATCTTGGCGAGGCGCGTGATGGCGTCCGGATCGTCCAGCGTGACGATGAGGAAGTCGGCGCTGTCCGCGCCGGCGGCGTGCAGCAGATCGAGGCGCGTGGCGTCGCCATAGAACACGCGGAAGCCGAACTTGCGGGACTGCTCGACGTGGTCCGGGTCGTCGTCGAGCACCGTCGGCTGGTGCCCGCTCGCGTGCAGCATGCGCGCCACCACCTGGCCGACGCGCCCCAGGCCGGCGACGATCACCTTGCTCGCCTGCGGCACGTCGGGCGCGCGCTCCTCGCCGGGCGCGGCGAAGAAGCGCGGCGCGAGGTGGTCGTGCAAAGCGAGCAGGAACGGCGTGAGCAGCATCGAGATCGCGACCGCGAGCGTGATCGCCGGCGTGGCGTCGGTGCCCAGGCCGCCATGGCTGGTCGCGACGCCGAGGAGCACGAAGGCGAACTCGCCGCCCTGCGCGAGCAGCAGGATGAAGAGCGGGCGCTCGGCGCGCGGGAAGCCGGCGTGGCGCGCGATCAGCCAGAGCACGATGCCCTTGACCACGAACAGGCCGGCGATCAGGCCGAACACCACCCAGGGGCGCGCGGCCAGCACCGAGAAGTCCGCGCTCATCCCGACGGCGATGAAGAACAGGCCGAGGAGCAGGCCCTTGAACGGCTCGATCGCAGCCTCGATCTCGTGGCGGTACTCCGACTCGGCGAGCAGCACCCCGCCGAGGAACGCACCGAGCGCCATCGACAGCCCGGCGTGCTCGAAGGCGAGCGCGATCACCAGCACGAGGAGCAGGGCGAAGGCGGTGAAGATCTCGCGCAGCCGTGTGCGCGCGATGTGGCGGAACACCGGGCGCGCGAGCAGGCGGCCGCCGCCGAGCGTGACCACCACCACCGCGGACGCGAGCGCCAGCTTCTGCCACGAGAACGCGCTCGCACCGCTTGCCGTGCCGAGCAGCGGGATCACCGCGAGCATCGGGATCACCGCGATGTCCTGGAACAGCAGCACCGCGAAGGTGCCCTGGCCGCCCTTGGTGGCGAGCGCGCCGCGCTCGGTCAGCGGCGCCAGCGCGAGGGCGGTGGAGGAAAGCGACAGCGCCATCCCGGCGATGAAGGCGACGCGCAGCTCGAAGCCGAGCGCCCAGCCGATGAGGGTGATCGCCGCCACCGAGCCCACGACCTGCGACAGCCCGAGCCCGAGCAGCTGTGAGCGCATGTTCCACAGGCGTTTCGGCTCGAGCTCCAGGCCGATGACGAAAAGCAGGAACACCACGCCGAGCTCGGCGAACGCCCGGATATGGTCCACGGTGTCCACCAGCTGGAAGCCCCAGGGGCCGATGGCGATGCCCGCCAGCAGGTAGCCCGCCACCGACCCCAGCCCCAGGCGGTGCGAGACCATGACCGCAGCGACCGCGGCTGTGAAATAAAGGCTGGCCTGAAACAGAAAATCGTTGCCGTGCTCCACGGCCCAAGTATATTTGCAGTGGGGGGATTCATAAGAATGAACTCTGTGGAAGCGGAGCTGGAAGGGCACGTCGCGCGCCTGTTCGTGCAGCGCCCGGAATTGTGGCGCTTCACGGTGCGCGACCGCTCCGGGCTACCCGACAACCTCAATCCGACGGTGCTCGCCGGCGAATTCTTCATCTTCGAGATCGGCCTGTCGCCGCGCCTGGGCAAGCGGCAGTACGACGAGGTCTACGACGACATCGTGCGCGCCATCAGCGGCGCGGTCGCCGCCCGGCCCGAAGCCAAGCGGCTGCTCCCGGGACGCACCTTCATGAGGGCATTGCACTAGAGAGCATTGCACTAAACTTCAGGGGATGCAGGCCGGCATCCCGTATACCGCCGCCACCGGCGAGAAGCTGGTCAACGAGACCTTCGGTCCGAACAACATCCATCGCAAGACCAGCGGCACGCAGGAATGGCATGCGATGGAGGTGCGCGACGGCCGCCAGGGCCGGTTCTCGCTGGATGAGAACGGCTTCGTCTTCGTCGAGCACAGGACCGCGGTGCGCGATTTCCTCAGCGAGAAGCTGGAGAAGGCGTATTACCCCGAGGTCGCGGCGCTGATCCAGAGCCTGTCGGGGGCAAAACGCGTCCATGTCTTCGATCACACGCTGCGCTCCGGCAACGAGGCCGAGCGCGAGGCCAGGCTGCTGCGCGAGCCCGTGCTCTCGGCGCACAACGATTACACCGATTGGTCGGGACCCAACAGGGTTCGTGAACTGCTGCCAGACGAAAGCGAAGAGCTGCTGAAGAAACGCTTCGCGATTATTCAAGTCTGGCGGGCGATCAACCAGCCGATCCAGTCCAACCCGCTCGCCATCGCCGACGCGAAGAGCGTCCAGCCCGACGATCTCCTGATCGCCGAGCGCCGCTATCCGCACCGCGTGGGGCAGACCTACCGGCTGAAGTACAGCCCGCGGCACCGCTGGTTCTACTTCCCGCAGATGCGCCGCGACGAGGCGCTGGTGTTCAAAGTGTACGACTCGGAGAAAGACGGGCGCGCGCGCTTCACGCCGCACACGTCGTTCGAGGATCCGACCACGCCGCCGGGCGCGCCGCCGCGCCAGAGCATCGAAGCCCGGGCGCTGGTGTTTTTCTAGGCGAGCGGCGCTTTCGGCTTCTTCGCCAGCACGAAGAACACCGAGCCCAGGCCGGCGAGCAGGGCGATGATGGTGAAGCCCAGGGCGGTAGTTGCCGGTGATGTCCGCGAAGATGCCCGGGATGATCGGTCCGCCGACCTGGCCCACGACGATGATCATGAACGAGAGACCGAGGATCATGCCGATGGCGCTGCGCCCGAAGTAGTCGGCGCGGATCGCCTGCATGAACGGCCCGCGCAGCCCCCAGGCGGCGCCATGCAGTACGGCGAATGCCACCACCATGGTGAGCGAGGTGGCGTAGGTGAGCAGCAACAGGCCCACCGCATGCGCGAGCATGCACCCCGCCGCGATGTAGCGCTTCTCCCAGCGGTCCCCGATCAGCCAGCCCAGGCCCACGCCGCCCATCTGCGACAGCGTCACCAGGCTGATGACGAGCGAGGCTTCGGCGATCGAGTAGCCCAGGCCCTCCTTGAGGTGCGTGATGGCGTGCACCGCTACGGCGTGCACCACGAACAGCGCGAAGCCGTGGCCGAGCGAGATCAGCCAGAAGGCCGAAGTGCGCAGCGCCTCGCGGGCGGTGAAGTCTCTCGTCTGTCTTGCATCGGAATGCTCAGCTTCGGTTTCACGAGAGGCAACATCGTCAATTCCATCCGGAACTTCCCCGTGCTCGTGCGGGCTGTTGCGGATCACGAAGGCGAGCGGCAAGCCGACGCAGATGGCGAAGATGCCGCTGGCAAGCGCGGTGGCGCGCCAGCCGTAGGTGGTGAGCGACTGCGCCACCAGCGGCACCATCACGCCGCCGAGGGCGAGGCCGATGGACATCGCCGAGAGCGCTCTCGCGCGCTTGCGCTCGAACCAGTGGATAAGGGAGACGTTGAGCGGGAAAAAGCCGCACAGGCTGGTGCCGAGCGCGATGACGATAAACGCGCCGTAGAACTGCGGCAGCGTCTGCACCTGGGACAACAGGCACAGCCCGGCGCCGAAAACCACCACGCCGGCGCGCACGAAGATCTTGGGGCCGAAGCGGTCAAGAAGCCAGCCGAGCACCGGCCCGAGTAGCGCCACTTCCATCTGCTGAAGCGCGGCGGCGCCGGAGAGCGCGGTCTTGCTCCAGTTCTGCTCCTCCGAGAGCACGGCCAGGTAGGCGCCGAAGGCCTGCGAGACCAGGCCCGCCTGCAGGAACTGCAGCCCGACCGCGGCGCCGACCATGTACCAGCCGTAGAAGATGCCCGGCCGTCGGCGCGGCGTTTCGCTGTCGCTCACGGCCGACAGCATAACGGCGGGTCCGTTCCTTGCGGTACTCGGGGGCATGAAACCCGCCCAGCTCGGAAGCCTCAACACCGACCTCGCCCCTATCGAGGAAGACCTCGCGATGCGGGTCGGCGCGATTTTCGACCGCTGTCCGCAGCTCTTCGGCTTCACCGTGCAGGACTCTTCGGCGTTGCCGGAGGAGCTGCGCGCGATCGCTCTGGAGCGCGAGCTGGTGGTGAGCGATATCGGCGTCTACCCGTACCTCAACGCCGACCAGTGCGAGCAGATCTACAACGAGATCGCGGTCGCGCTGCTGGACTTCATGTTCGAGCGGCCGGCTGCAAAAGACGTACTGCGCGGCCGCACGTTCGTCCGCACCCTACACTAGGGAAACACAGGCCTCGTCGTAACGTCCCGCGCCCATCTTGGCGGGGTCGAAGATCTCGCGTTCGGCGATCCACTGAAACGATTGCTCGAACACCTCGCGCGTGTAGGGCTCGAATACGATGCGCTCGCCGGGTCCCCAGCGCCGTGTATCGATTTCACCATGGAACCGAGCGGGGAACTCCTTGCGGTAGTAGTGCGTGTAGAGCTCCGGCCGCAGATCGATGTCGCGCTGCGCCCGGCGCAGGGCGCGGAAATATTTGCGCACGTCCTCCGGATCGGGCTCGCCGGTCAGCATTGACGCGATCATGAACGTGGTGTCGATCACCTTGCGGAAGCCGAGCTGCTCGAGGAAATAGTAGGGGCCGCTGAACACCGCGGCGGCGGGGACCTCGCGGTCGATGAGCTTTTCCATGCGGCCGAAGAGGATGCCGTCGGCGAAGGAAAGCTTGATGTCCTCGCGCGGCATGTACTGCTCGAGCGCCTGCATGGTGGAGTAGTGGCTGCCGGACTGGTGCCCGACCGAAATCGGCACGCCCTTTAAGTCCGAGGGCTCCCGGATCGCCGACTCCGGCGGCACGAACACGCCACTCGGCGAGACGGAATATGAGTCGGTAACCATCTTTCCCAAGCCCTGCGAAGCGGCGACGTTGACCGTCCAGTGGCAGGCGCAGCTCACGTTGGTGTCGCGGCCCTTTTCGAAGCTGGTGTAGGCGCCGACCTTGTTCGGCGTGGCATGGGTATCGAACACCTCGCGAAACTCGTACTCGAGCCCCTCGGCGCGGAAGTAGCCCTTCTCTTCGGCGACCCACTCGTGCAGCCGGAAATGGGGGGAAATGACAAACTTTGGCATGGGATTGGCTCCTCGGAACTGCATGATGCCAAGGATTGGCTGCCCCCGGGAGTGTAGTGAAAGGCCCTAGGCCGCCCGGCACCGGGGGCAGGTGTCGCAGTGCAACGTCAGGGGGCTAGCGTAAGAATCATGAAACCCCATCGCCACGTGCAAGCGCAACTTGAATCGCTGTTCGCGCGGTGTCCGGATCTGTGCGGTTTTGCCATCCGCGCCGAGGCCGAAGAGCTGTTCGTCAGCGATATCGGCATTTCGCCGCGGGTTTCAGCCGAGCAGTACGGCGAGATCTACCAGGAAATCGCCGAGACCCTGGGGGAGCTCCTGGAGCAGGAACCCCGCGCCGGCGAGTGGCTCCGCGACCGCACTTTCGCTAGAACCCTGCACTAAGGGTTCGCCTGTAGTTGTTTCAGGGACTCCCCGATTGGCCGTTTTACGACAGGCCAGTACGCTGGGAGCCCATGAAGACCACCCTGCAATTCGACAGTCTCCTCGGCCGGCTCGAAGCCGACGTCGAGGCCCGCATCCGTTCGCTTTTCGTGCGCTGCCCGTACCTCCACGGCTTCGCCGTGCAGGATCGCGCCATGCTGCCGAAGGACGTCGATCCGAACCGCATTCCGGACGCCGATCTCTTCGTCACCGACATCGGCATTTTTCCGAAGGTCGACTCGCAATACGACGAAATCCACGACGAGATCACCCACGCCATCTCGGATCTCGTGCAGGACCAGCCGCACGCCTTCGATTACCTGCGCGGGCGCACGTTCGCGCGTTCGCTGCACTGACCGGAATTTCCTGACAGAAAAAAGGGGCTGCAGGGGGAGCCATGGCGCGCGCGCCACAGCCAGGGAGGCTGTGGCGCGCGGCGCCGGGCAGTTAGGGGGTCCTTCCGCCGCTCGCCCTTATCTAACAAAGCCTTACCCCCACGTTGGCGGCTCGGCGGTAACTTCAGTGCCATGGGTTACCGGCTCGATTACAGCGTGAGCGGCGGGGTGCTGATGGTTACGATCTCGGGCAGCTGTCCCACGCCCGGCGCCATCGCGCGCGACATCGGCCGCGAGGCGCGCGAAAACGCAGTGCGCAACGTGCTGGTCGACGTGCGCCGCCTGCAGGACCGCATCGGCAAGATCCGCGACCTGCTCGCGGACAAGGAAGGCCCGAAGCGCATCGCTATCCTCGACAACGTGCTGAACGAGCGCCTTTACGTGTTCGCGGAGATCGATGCGCGGGCGCGCGGCTGCGCGCTGCGGCGTTTCGACACGCAGACGGAAGCGATGCGCTGGCTCGAAGCCGCGTAGCACTTTCCGCAGCAAAATCAGGGAAAACGAGGCCTGTCCCTGATCGAATATGATTCGCCTCCTATGGGCGTTCACCAGAATTTCATCAACGGCGATTGGGCGCAGGCACGCGAGCAGGCGCCCAATATCAATCCTTCCAATATTTCGGATGTAGTCGGGGAGTTCGCGCGCGCCGACGAGGCGCAGGCGCGCTCGGCGATCGCCGCTGCCCGCGCCGCCGCGCCGGGCTGGGCACGCGGGCCGATCCAGGCGCGCGCCGACCTGCTCGAAAAGATCGGCAACGAGATCCTGGCGCGCAAGGAGGAGCTCGGCACGCTGCTCGCGCGCGAGGAAGGCAAGACCAAGCCCGAAGCCGTGGGCGAAGCCACCCGCGCCGGGTATCTGTTCAAGTTCTTCGCCGGCGAGGTGGTGCGCCAGGCCGGGGAGGTGCTGCCTTCGGTACGTCCTGGAATCAAGGTCGAGATCACGCGCGAGCCGATGGGCGTGGTCGGCATCATCACGCCGTGGAATTTCCCGCTTGCCATCCCGGCGTGGAAGATCGCCCCGGCGCTCGCCTACGGCAACTGCGTGGTGTTCAAGCCGGCCGATCTGGTGCCCGGCTGCGCGTGGGCGCTCACGGAGATCATCAGCAAGGCTGGCGTGCCGCCCGGCGTGTTCAACCTGGTGATGGGCCGCGGCTCGGTGCTCGGCGAGATTCTTTCCAACTCGCCCGAGATCGACGCGGTGAGCTTCACCGGCTCGGTGGCGGTCGGCAAGAAGGTGGCGCAGAACTGCGCCGCGCGGCTCGCCAAGGTGCAGCTCGAGATGGGCGGCAAGAACCCGCAGGTCGTGCTCGACGACGCCGATCTCGAGGTCGCGGTGAACCTTTCGATCCAGAGCGCGTTCTTCTCCACCGGGCAGCGGTGCACGGCGTCGAGCCGGTTGATCGTGACACAGGGCATCCACGATCGGTTTGTAAAGACCTTGACTGAAAAAATGCAAAAGCTGAAAGTCGACGACGCTCTCAAGGCCGGCACCGACATCGGCCCGGTGGTGGACGAGCGCCAACTGGAGCAGGACCTCAAGTACATCGCGCTCGGCAAGAAGGAGGGCGCGAAGCTCGCCGCCGGCGGCAATCGCCTCGAGCGCGCGACGCAGGGCTACTTCCTCGAGCCCGCGCTGTTCGTCGATTCGACCCCGACGATGACCATCAACCGCGAGGAGATCTTCGGGCCGGTCGCTTCCGTGATCCGCGTCAAGGATTACGACGAGGCGCTCGCGGTCGCCAACGACACGCCGTTCGGTCTTTCGTCCGGCATCGCCACCACCTCGCTCAAGTACGCCGAACACTTCAAGCGCAACTCCGCCGCCGGGATGGTGATGGTCAACCTGCCCACCGCGGGCGTGGACTACCACGTGCCCTTCGGCGGCCGCAAAGGCTCGAGCTACGGGCCGCGCGAGCAGGGTCGCTACGCCGTGGAGTTCTATACGACGGTAAAGACGGCGTACGTGAATCCTTGATCGATCTCAGTCTTCAAGTCGGGAAGTACGACATCCAGAAAGCGCTTGGCAAGGGCGCCACGGGAACCGTCTACCTCGCCAAGGACACCTTCACCGGCAAGGAGGTCGCGCTCAAGACCATCGAGCCCGAGGTGTTCCGCGATCCCGAGTTCGGCACCGTGTACCGCTCGCAATTCCTGAACGAGGCTTCGCTCGCCGGCAAGCTGCGCCATCCGCACATCGTCAGCATCCTCGACGCGGTGGTGGGCGAGGACTCGGGCCATATCGCGATGGAGCTGGTCACCGGCGGCGACCTTTCGCAGCACGCCAAGCCCGGGACGCTGCTGCCGGTGCCCGACGTGCTGCAGATCGCCTTCAAGTGCTGCGGCGCGCTCGACTACGCGGCGAAGGAGGGCATCGTCCACCGCGACATCAAGCCGGCGAACATCATGATCGCCGGCGGCACCGAGGTGAAGATCGCCGACTTCGGCGCGGCGGTGCTGAAGAAAAGCCAGGTGGTGCAAACCGCCGCGCTCGGCTCGCCGTATTACATGTCGCCCGAGCAGGTGCAGGGCAAGACGCTCACTTTCCACAGCGATATGTACTCGCTTGGCGTGGTGATCTACGAGCTGCTGACCGGCACGCGGCCGTTCCTCGCGGAGAACATCGATCTACTGATCGGCAAGATCCTGAAGACCGACGCGGTGCCGCCGAGCGAGCTGCGCCCGGGACTGCCGAAGGCGCTCGATTCAGTGGTGCTGCGCGCGCTCAAGAAGGATCCGGTGCAGCGCTACCAGACCTGGCCCGAGTTCGCCCTCGAGCTCTCCAGGGTCGGCGAGCTGGTGCTGCCCGCGGGCGCCATCCCGGACAGCGAGAAGTACGTGACACTGAAGAAGGTCGCGATGCTCGCGCCGCTCGCCGACTCGGAGCTGTGGGAGCTCGCGCGCGCCGGAAAATGGACCCGCATCCCCAAGGGCAAGCCGGTGGTGCAGGAAGAGCAGAAGGGCCGCAGCTTCTTTTTCCTCGCCAAGGGTGAGGCCAAGGTGATCAAGAACAAGAAGCTGCTCAACATGGTGAATGGCGGCGAGTGCTTCGGCGAGATGGCCTACATCGGCGGCGGCGAGCAGCCGCGCCACGCCACGGTCGAGGCGATGAGCGAGCTGCTGCTCGCCGAGTTCGAGCCCGCCGCGCTCGAGAAGATGAGCCTCGGCGCGCAGCTCCACCTCACGCGCGCGCTGGTGAGAAACGTCACCGACCGCCTTGCCCTCGCCAACGTCCGGCTCGCCAGGTAAGGTCGTTCAGGCGCCGCCCTGGCTGGCGCGGTTGCTGACTCCGTTGATCGCGCGCCAGGCCGCGCGGGGCTTGTCCGAAAAATATCCCGGCCTCGGTCCGCAGGAAATCGCCGGAAAGCTACGCGCCGATTTCCACAACCCGCCCACCGAGGACGAGCAGCGGCTGCTCGAGGCCGTGGTGTCGCGCCTTCCCAAGGAAGGAGCGCCGGCGCAAACATCCCTGGAAAAGCCGGTCTCGGCCTGGGTGCTGCTCGCCGCCAACCTGATTCCGGTGGCGGGCGTTTTGCTCTGGGACTGGAGCGTGTTCGCGCTGCTCGCGCTGTTCTGGATGGAGAACGTGATCATTGGCGCGTTCTTCGCCCTGCGCATGCTGTGCGCCGACCCGCGCGACCCCGCGCTATGGGCGGGCAAGCTGTTCCTGGTGCCGTTCTTCTGCTTCCACTACGGCATGTTCACCGCCATCCACGGCGTATTCGTGTTCTCGCTATTCGGCGGCAAGTCCTACAGCGCGCCGGGGCTGCAGGTGCTCGAACCGGCCGCGCGCGCCGCGAGCGAGCTCGGCCTGTGGCTGCCGCTCGCCGCGCTGCTCGCGAGCCACGCGTTTTCGTTCCTGTGGAACTACCTGGTTCGCGGCGAATTCCGCCGCGCATCGCTTCCCGCGCTGATGGCCAAGCCCTACGGCCGGGTGGTGGTGCTGCACGTCGCCATCATCCTCGGCGGCATCGCCGCGATGGCGCTTGGCTCGCCGGTATGGGCGTTGCTGGTGCTGCTCGCGCTCAAGATCGGCCTTGACTTGAAGGCGCATGTGAAAGAACACTCGGTGCCACCCGCATGAAAGCGAAGCACATCGCCATCCTCGAGACCCGCCTGGGCGAGCAGCTCTCCGACCTGGTGAAGAAGCGCGGCGGCGTGCCGATCCACGCGCCGGCGCTCGCCGAGCTGCCCGACCTCGACCCGGAGAAAATTCGCGCGCTGGTGCAGTCGCTGGAGCAGCAGCCGGCGAAGCTCTTCATTTTCCAGACCGGGGTCGGCACGCGTGCGCTTTTTGCCGTTCTCGATACGTTTCGCCTGACCGAGAATTTCATTCAAATGTTGGAAAAGGCCGTCGTCGCCGCACGCGGCCCGAAGCCCACCGGCGCGTTGCGCTCGCGCGGCGTGCGCATCGATCGCTCGGCCGCGGATCCTTTCACCACTCGCGAGATTCTGGAATCCATCAGGGACGTGGACCTGACAGGCGCCCGCGTGATCATCCAGCGCTTCGGTAGCGTCAACGTCGCGCTCGACCGCGCGCTCGAGGCGCGTGGCGCGCAGGTGGCGGAAATTCCGACCTACCGCTGGTCGCTGCCGGCGGATACCAGGCCGCTCGAGAGCCTGGTCGGCGCGCTGGAGCGCGGCGAGATCCACGCCGCCGTGTTCACCAACGCCGAGCAGGCGCGCAACCTGTTTGCCGTGGCGGCGCAGCTCAACCGCGAGGCGCAGCTGAAAACGGCACTGAATCGCACGCTCGTCGCTTCGATCGGCCCGGTCGCCTCGGCCGCGCTGCGCGAGCTGTCGGTCAACGTCGGTCTCGAATCGAAACCACCCAAGCTGGGAGCCCTGATGTCCGCACTGGAGTCGGCATTGTCATGAGATTTTTTTTGATCGCCATGCTGTTCGCGACCCACGCGGTCGCACAGACCTATCCCGCCAAGCCGGTGCGCATGGTCGTGGGCTTCGCGCCCGGCGGCGCGGCGGACACCGTCGCGCGTGCCTTCCAGGAGCCGCTGTCGCGCGCGCTCGGCCAGCCGATCGTGATCGACAACCGGCCGGGCGCCGGCTCGAGCATCGCGGCGGAGCACGTAGCGAAGAGCGCGCCCGACGGCTACACGGTGCTGATCGCCAGCCCCTCCAGCATCCTGGTGAATCCGCTGATCTCGCCGAAGGCAGGCTTCCAGCCGCTCAAGGACCTGGTGGCGATCAGCAAGGTGAGCTCTTCACCCCTCATCCTCACCGTCAATCCCAGCGTGGGCGTCGGCACGGTGAAGGAGCTGATCGCGCACGCGAAGAAGAATCCGAACAAGCTCAATTTCGCCTCGTCCGGCAATGGCTCGGCGCCGCATCTGGCCGCGGTGCTGTTCCAGCGCCTGGCTGGCGTAGAGATGGTGCATGTCCCGTACAAGGGCGGCGCGCCGGCAGTGCAGTCGGTGCTGGCGGGTGACACGCAGGTTTCGTTCGCCACGCCGCCGTCGGTGCTGCCGCTGGTGCAAGCCGGCCGGCTGCGCGCGCTCGCCGTCACCAGCCGCGCGGCATCCCCGCTCGTGGCGGGCGTGCCGGGCATGACCGAAGCCGGGCTGCCGGACTACGAGATTTCGTTCTGGTACGGCTTCTTTGTCCCCGCTGGGACGCCGCCGGAGGTCGTGCGCAAGCTGTTCGACGCCACCAGCCAGGCGCTCAAGCTGCCGCAGGTCGCGGAGATGCTCGCCCGCGAGGGTACGGAGACTTCGGGTTCGGCTTCGCCGGCGGACTATGCCGCGTTCATCGCGGCGGACGCGAAGCTCTGGACGCGCATCGTCAAGGACGCGAACGTCAAGGCCGACTGAAGGACGCTACAGGCGCCGGCCGAGGACGGTATCCATGTTGCCGCCGCTCTTGATGCAGGCGTTGAACAGTTCCTCGGCGAAGCGCTGGCTGGGGACCGCTTGCTTGCCATAGGCCGCGTCGAGGATCTCCTTCATGAGCTCCTTGCCGCGGTCGGATTCCGACACATCGTAGATGCGCGCCATGATGGCGCTCGCCTTGGGCGGCTGCACCTGCTCTTCCGCGAGCGAGCGCGCGACCACCGCCATGTCGGCGGCGATGCCGCATTCCACCGCGCTCTCCGCCTTCGGCGCCGCATTGGCGCCGACGGCAATAGCTCCCAGAAGTAGTACCGACCCTCCTATTGCTAACAACCGTTTCATGATTTCTCCGTAAGGGGCGCCCGCTCGCGCGGGCGCCCGTCTGGACAGCGCTACTTACTGCTTGGGGGTGCTGGGCTTGCGGTCGGCCGAGTTCGTGCCGCTGGTGATCGGTGCGCCGGTCGCGCCGGTGGCTCCGGTCGCACCCGAGCCGGCCTGCATGGCGTTGAATTCACTCTGCGACAGGCGGCCGTCGTTATCCTTGTCGGCCTCGGTGAAGCGGTTCGCCCAGGTCGCGTCCTTCGCCTCGTCGCGCGAGATGTGGCCGTCGCCGTTCTTGTCCAAATCGCTGAAGCCGCCACGGGAAGTGGCGCCGGCGGAGGCGTCGCTCGCGGGACGGTCGCGCGTGGTGTCAGCCGACCTTGGCGTGCCGGTCGTCGCTGGCGGCGCCGCGGGGTTGCTGTCCTTCGGGTCGGTGGTGATTTTTCCCGACGTCTGGGCGAGGATGATCCTGTCGGCCTGCGCCGACGCTTGCGCCGCGAGGGGCACGGCGAAGGCGGCGGCCACCGCGATGGCAATGGCTGTGTTGAGTTTCATATCGTGGTCTCCATGAGAGTGATGAGGTGAATCTGGCTTCGCCAGTGGGGGGACCCGGACGCAATCTCCGTGCCGAATCCGGTAGGATTGCGCTCCTTCCATGGACCTCGGCATTCGCGGCAAAACAGCGCTGGTCACCGGCGCGAGCATGGGAATCGGCAGGGGAATCGCCACCGCGCTTGCGCGCGAGGGCGTGCGGCTCGCCGTGGTCGCCCGCCGTCGCAACCTGCTCGAAGAGCTGGCCACGGAGCTCGGGCAGAAGCTGGTGGTCATCGAATGCGACCTGATGCAGGAAGGTTCGGTCGAGAAAATCGCCAAGGCCGCGCTCGAGGGCCTCGGCTCGGTCGAGATCCTGATCAACAACGCCGGTGGCAGCCGCAAATTCACGCTGGATTCGAACGAAGCGCAATGGGAAGAGGCGCTCACCCTCAACTTCACGCGCCAGCGCCAGCTCGCGCACCAGCTACTGGCGCAGATGATGGCGCGCAAGTGGGGCCGCATCGTCAACATCACCGGCAAGTCCGAGCCCGAAGGCCTGAACGGCGCGTTCGCGGCGAAAGCGGCGATGCATGCGTGGGCGAAGGGCCTCTCGCGCGAAGTCGGCCGGCACGGCATTACGGTGAATTCCATTCCGCCGGGCCGCATCATGAGCGAGCAGATCCTGCGCAACTATCCGCCCGAATACCGCAAGAAGCAGAGCGAGGAGGAAATTCCGGTGGGCGAATACGGACAGCCCGCCGACATCGCCAACCTGGTTTGCTTCCTGGTCTCGCCGCTCGCGCGCTACATCACCGGCGCGGTGATTCCGGTGGATGGAGGATTGAGGAAATACCAGTTTTGAAAGACATCCTTTTGGTGGGGATGCTGTTGTTCGCAACTGCGTCCTTCGGCCAACCGTATCCCAATAAACCCGTCCGTCTCGTGGTGCCGTTCGCGCCGGGCGGCTCGAGCACCATCGTTGCGCGCAGCGTGGCGTCCGAGATGGAGAAGGCGCTCGGCCAGTCCATCGTGATCGAGAACAAGGGCGGGGGCGGCGGCAATCCGGCGATGCAGGACGTGGCGCGCGCCGACCCGGACGGCTACACGCTGCTCATCACGCACATCGGCAGCCTCGCGCTGAACCCGTACCTCTACTCGAGCCTGCCATTCGACGTGAACCGCGACTTCGTCCACATCTCGTTGCTCGCGAAGGTGCCGAACATCTTCGTGGTGCACGAGAGCGTGCCGGTGAAGGACGCGCGCGAGTTCGTGGCGCTCGCGAAGAAGGAGCCGGGCAAGTTCTACTACGGCTCGGCCGGCAACGGCAGCGCGGGGCATCTGGCCATGGAGTACTTCAAGCTCGTCTCCGGCATCGAGCTGCAGCACGTGCCCTACAAGGGCACCGGCCCGAACCTGGTCGACCTCGTCGCCGGCCGCACCCACGCCACCTCGGCGGGCACGCCGCCGCTCATGCCGCACGTCAAGGCCGGCAAGCTGCGCGTGATCGGCGTCGGCTCGCCCAAGCGACTGTCCACGATTCCTGAGGCGCCGACCATCGCCGAGCAGGGCTTCGCCGGCTTCGAAACTTCGCAGTGGTACGGCCTGTCCGCGCCCGCGAAGACCCCGCCCGCGGTGATCCAGCGCCTGGCGGTGGAAGCGGCCAAGGCGGCGAAGAGCCCTGCAGTGGTCGAGCGCTACAAAGCTGACGACGCCGAGGCGGTCGGCTCAACGCCGCAGGAGTACGCCGATTTCGTCGCCAAGGAACAGGCGCGCTGGAAAGACGTGATCCAGCGCGCCAACATCAAGATCGACTGATGGACTACGACGTCATCGTCGTTGGCGGTGGCAACGCTGCGCTGTGCGCAGCCCTTTCTGCCAAGGAAAACGCTCAACGGGTATTGCTTCTTGAAAGGGCCCCCGAGGAAGAATCCGGCGGCAATTCGCGCTTCACCGCGGGCCTATTCCGCCTCGCGTACACCGGGCCGGAAGATCTGAAGACGCTGATCCCGGACCTGTCGGCGGACGAGATCGCAAACACCGACTTCGGCACCTACACCGAGGAGCAATTCCTCGACGACATGGCGCGAGTCACCGAATACCGCTGCGATCCGGACCTTACCGAAATCCTGGTGAAGCAAAGCCTGCCCACGGCGCAATGGATGCGAAAGCGCGGCGTGCGCTTCACCGCCGCCTGGGGCCGGCAGGCGTTCAAGATCGGCGGCAAGTTCAAATTCTGGGGCGGCCTCACGGTCGAGGCAGTGGGCGGCGGGCCGGGGCTGATCGAGTCCGAGACGCAGATCGCGAAGAAGGCCGGCATCGAGATCTGGTACGGCGCGCGGGCCATCGAGCTCATCGCCGACGACGATGGCGTGCGTGGGGTTGTCGTCAAGCACCAAGGCAAAACGAAGAAAACCTCTTCGCGCGCGGTGGTCCTCGCCGCCGGCGGCTTCCAGGCCAACACCGAATGGCGCACGCGCTACATGGGCCCCGGGTGGGAGCTCGCCAAGGTGCGCGGCACGCGCTTCAACACCGGCGATGCGATCGAGATGGCGCTCGAGATCGGCGCCGCGGCGCACGGCAACTGGTCGGGCTGCCACGCCGTGGCGTGGGACCGCAACGCGCCCGAAACCGGGGACCTCGCCGTCGGCGACGGATTCCAGAAGCACTCCTATCCGTGGGGCGTGTACATCAACGCCGACGGCAAGCGCTTCGTCGACGAGGGCGCGGACTTCCGCAATTACACCTACGCGAAGTACGGCCGCGTGATCCTGCAGCAGCCCAAGCAGTTCGCCTGGCAGATCTTCGACGCCAAGTTGAAGCAGCAGCTGCGCGACGAGTACAAGATCCGCCAGGTCACCAAGATCAGCGGGAATACGCTCGAAGAGCTGGTCTCGAAGATGGACGACACCGACCAGAAGGTCGCGCTCGAAACGCTGAAGAAATACAACGCGGCGGTGCGCACCGACATCCCGTTCAATCCGAACGTCAAGGATGGGCGGCGCACCGAAGGACTGGACGTCAACAAGAGCAACTGGGCCAACACCCTCGACACGCCGCCGTTCGAGGCCTACGCTGTGACCTGTGGCATCACGTTCAGCTTCGGCGGCCTGAAGATCAACACGGACGCGCAAGTGATCAACTCCGACGGCGAGCCGATCAAGGGCCTCTACGCCGCGGGTGAGCTGGTGGGCGGGATTTTCTGGTTCAACTATCCCGGCGGCTCGGGACTCACCAACGGTTCGGTGTTCGGCAAGATCGCAGGAGCGAGCGCGGCAAGGTGACGCCGGTCGCGTCCAAGGGCATCAAGTTCGTCGGCCATTCCGACATGGCCGGCCACGGCGATGGCGTGCAGGTGATGGTGCATCGTGGGTATGCCTATGTCGGCCACGGTTACAGCAACGGCATCACCACCCTCGATGTGCGCGACCCGAAGAAGCCGAAGGTCGTCGACTTCATCGCCTGCGCCCCGGGCACGCGCGCGTTTCACCTGCAGACCCACGAAGATCTGCTGCTGGCGGTGAACGCGCCGAGCGTCTGGACGATGCAGCAGTTCCAGACCGAGAAGGATTATTTCGGCGGCTCGCCCGCGGACCGGCTGAAAGGCACCGGCGTCCAGTTCAGCGCCGGCATCCGGGTCTACGACATCTCGAAACCGGAGAAGCCGCGCGAGATCGGCTTCATGCCGACCGACGGCATGGGTCCGCACCGCATCTGGTACGTCGGAGGGCGATATGCGTACGCCTCCATCCACTTCGCCGATTTCACCGATCACGTTCTCGCCGTGATCGACATGGCGAATCCGGCCAAGCCCCAAGTCGTGGGGCGCTGCTGGCTACCGGGGATGTGGCGCGCCGGCGGCGAGACGCCGACCGCGCCCGCGGGCAAGCGCTACGCGCTGCACCACGCGCTGCTCGACGGCGATATCGCCTACGCTGCCTGGCGCGACGGCGGCCTGACGGTGATCAATGTGGCGGACGCGGCCCGCCCGAAAATCCTGGTGCACCGCACGCCGCAGCCGGGCGGCGGCGGCACGCATTCGCCGCTGCCCCTGCCGGACCGAAAACTCCTGGTGCTCGCCGACGAGCCCACCTTCGCCAACTGCAAGGAAGGGCGGCGCCACATCTGGACCTACGATGTGCGCGAGCCGTCCAATCCGGCAGTCATCGCGTCCTTCCCGGAGCCCGGCGAAGCCGACTATTGCGCGAAGGGCGGGTTTTTCGGCCCGCATAACCTGCACGAGAACCGCCCGGGGGCGTTCCAGAGCTCACGGCTCATCTTCGCCACCTACTACAACGCGGGCGTGCGGGTCTATGACATCGCCGAGCAGGCGCGGCCGAAAGAGATCGCGTTCTACGTGCCGCCGAATCCGGCCAAAATGGTGGATCCGCGGCCGAACCGGCCGCAGGTGCTGCAGACTGCCGACTGCTATGTCGACCGCAACGGGCTCATGTACCTGACAGACCAGAACGCCGGGCTTAATATCCTGCAATTCGAGGGACTCTAAAGAGGGGGGAACATGAGGGCAATCTGGATTTTCGCGGCGAGCCTGCTGGCATTCGGTGCGCACGCGCAGCAAACGGTGTTCATGCCGATCGTGATCGAGGTCTCGGGCAACGGCGCGGTGTCGGGCACCAACTTCCGCGACGGCGCGCTGATGGCGATCGACGAGATCAACGCGAAGGGCGGCATCCTCAAGCGCAAGATCAACGCGCCGGTGAGCGACACGCAGAGCAACGCGGGCGTCTCGCGCGCCCAGGTGCAGAAGGCGATCGACGGCAATCCCTACGTGATCCTCGGCCCGGTGTTCTCCGGCTCGGTGAAGGTGAACATGCTGCTCGCGCAGCAGGCCGAGATCCCGCAGTTCACCGGCGCGGAGGCCGCCGAGATCACGCAGATGGGCAACGACTACATCTTCCGCACTTCCTTCGGGCAGCAGATGAGCATGCCGAAGATGGCGGTGTTCGTGGCCGAGGGCATCAAGGCGAAGTCGGTGGCCTTCCTTTGGGTGAACAACGACTACGGCAAGGGCGGGCGCGACGTGTTCTTCAAGGAGATGGCGAGGCGCAACATCAAGATCGTCGCCAACGTCTCGACCGAGTCCGGGCAGGTGGATTTCGCCGCCGACATCGTCAAGCTCAAGTCGGCGAACGCGGACGCGATCTTCGTCTACACCAACGAGGAGGAGTGCGCGCGCGTGCTGCGCGAGGCGCGCAAGCAGGGGGTGAAGACGCCGATCATCGGCGAGACCAACGTCATCAGCCAGAAGGTCATCGACCTCGCCGGCGAGACGGCCGAGGGCGTGAAGGGTCACGTGGGACTCACCGCCGATGCGCCGATCCCGGCGGTGCAGGCGTTCACCGACAAGTTCCAGAAGCGCTACAAGTACGTGCCGGACCATAACGGCATCAAGGGCTACACCGCGGTCTACGCCGTCAAGCACGCCACCGAGAAGCTGGGCAAGTTCGACAGCAAGGCGCTCGCCAAGCTGATGAAGGGGCTGACCATCAAGCCGGAGCAGGAGCCGGGCATCCTGATGGAGACCACCTGGGACGCGAAAGGTGACGTCGACCGCATCAGCTTCCTGGTCGAGGTGGTCAAAGGTAGACAAAAGGTCGTCGAGATACTGCCGAAGCTCGGTCAGTAGCCGCCGGGCAAGCAGTCCTGGCCGACTTCCTGCAGCTCGCGGTCGCGGGGATCGCGACGGGCGGCATCTACGCGCTCGTCGCGGTCGGCTTCGTGCTGCTGTGGCAGACGTCGCAGACGATCAATTTCGCGCAGGGCGAGTTTGTCATGCTGCCGGCGTTCTTCGTGCTGGCGGCGATGAAGTTCGGCGGCCTTTCCTTCTCCGCGGCACTGCTGGTCGGCCTGCTGGCCGCGTTGCTCGTGCTCGGGCTGCTGTTCAAGCGCATGGTGGTCGACCCGATCCTGCGCCACGGCGTGCTGCCGCTCGTGATCTCGACCCTCGGCCTGGCCATCTTCTTCAAGGAGGGGGTCAAGGAGTTCTACGCCGCCGAGGCGCAGAGCTTCCCCGGCGTCTGGCCGACCACCAACGTCACGATCTTCGGCGCCGTGATCTCGGCGCAGAGCCTGGTGATCATCGCCGTGGCGGTCGTGGCCGTCGGCGTGCTGCAGTGGTTTCTCGGCGGCACGCGCACCGGCCGGCAGATGCAGGCCACCGCGCAGAACCCGATGCTGGCGCGCGTGCTCGGCATCCCGGTCGAGCGCATGATCCTCTACACGTTCCTGGTGAACGCCGCGCTGGTAGCGCTGGCTTCGTTCCTGGTGAGCCCGATCTACCTCGCCAAGTTCAGCAATGGTGAACTACTGGGGCTGGCTGCGTTTGTCGCCGCTATTGTCGGCGGCTTCAACCAGGTGCGCGGCGCGATCGTCGGCGGCGTGTTGCTCGGCATCGCCGACAACCTGGTGGCCGCGTACTGGTCCTCGCAGTACCGCGCCGCATTCCCGCTGTTCCTGCTGATCGCGGTGATCCTGTGGCGGCCGCAGGGGCTGCTCGGCCGTGCCGAGGAGCGGACGGTGTGAGGAAGATTTTTCTTCTTCTTTTCCTGATTGTCTTGGTTGCAGCCCCGTTCGCTCTCAAGCCCTACGGCATCTACCTGCTCACCCTCTGGGTGGTGATGACGATCGCCGCCATCGGCCTGAACCTCACGCTCGGCTACGCCGGCCAGATCTCGCTCGCGCAGGGCTCGTTTGTCGGCATCGGCGCCTACGCCGCCGCCCTGCTCACGACCTCGGGTTGGCCGCTGTGGTCGGCCTTCCTGCTGGCGATCGCGCTCAGCCTGGTGATCGGCTGGGTGCTCGGCTATCCGGCGTTGCGCGTGCAGCATCACTACCTGGCCTTCGTCACGCTCGCCTTTGCCACCCTCGTGTTTCTCGTGCTGCGCAACGAGGAATGGCTCACCAAGGGCGTGTACGGCATCACCGGTATCCCGCGCCCGGCGCCGTTCGGCTGGTCGACCAAGGGGCCGGTTGCCTTCTACTTCTTCTGCCTGGGCGTGCTCGCGCTGGTTTCGGCCGGCACCTGGTGGCTGGTGCGCTCACCCTGGGGCCGCGCCTTCACCGCGCTGCGCGAGAACGCGATCCGCGCCGATTCGCTCGGCGTCGACACGCGGCGCTACATGCTGATGGCGTTCGCCAGCGGCTCGGCGCTCGGCGGGATCGTGGGCGTGCTGTACGCGCCGCTGATCCAGTTCATCGAGCCGAACGCGTTCAACCTCAATCTGTCGTTGAATCTCTTGCTGATGGTGATGGTCGGTGGCTCGGGCTACTTTCTCGGCCCGTTTCTCGGCGCGGCGGTGTCGGTGCTGCTGCCCGAGTGGATGCGCTTCGGCAGCGAGGGGCTGTACCTGATCTTCTACGGCGCGGCGGTGATGGTGCTGATGGCGTTCTGTCCCTCCGGCCTGATCGGGCTCGCCGAGCGCGCCAGAAGGCTCGTCAAATGAGCGCGGTGCTCGAAGTCCACGGCCTCGCGAAGGCGTTCGGCGGCATCCGCGCCGTGGACGGCGTTTCCTTCGAGGTGCGTGAAGGCGAGATCCTCGGCCTGATCGGGCCGAACGGCTCGGGAAAGTCGACGCTGTTCAACTGCATTCTCGGCCAGCTCGCGCCTTCGGCGGGCGAGGTGCGCATCGACGGCCGCGCTATCACCGGCAAACGGCCCTGCCAGCTCAACCGGCTCGGCGTCGGCCGCACCTTCCAGATTCTGCAGGTGTTCCCGCAGCTCACGGTGCGCGAGAACCTGATCCTTGCCGGGCAGGAGCACCGCGGGTCCATGTGGTCGCGGCTGGTGGGGCGGCGCGACGCCGGCCTCGGCGCCGCGGCCGAGCGCATGATCGAATTCTTCCGGCTGACGCAGCTGGCGGAGGAGAACGCCGGGAGCTTGAGCTACGGCCAGCAGAAGCTGCTTGATGTGGCGATGGCGTTCATGGCCGGGCCGCGCCTGGTGCTGCTCGACGAGCCGGCCGGCGGCGTCAACCCGACCATGCTCGCCGGGCTGCGCGAGCGCCTGCGCGAGATCAACGCTACGCAGCGCGCCACCTTCGTGGTCATCGAGCACAACATGGAATTCGTCATGTCGCTGTGCACGCGCGTCCTGGTGCTGGCGGAGGGCCGCATCATCGCGCAAGGCACGCCGGAGGAGATCCGCGCCAATCCGGCCGTGATCGAGGCATATCTTGGAACCTGAGTTGGCGGATAGTCTTTTGATTCTCGAAGATGTCGTGGCCGGCTACGGCGGGCTCACGGTGCTGAACGGTACCAGCCTGCAGGCCAAGCGCGGCGCCATCACCACCATCATCGGGCCGAACGGCGCGGGCAAGTCCACCGTGTTCAAGACCGTGTTCGGGCTGCTGCCGGCGCGCGCCGGGCGCGTCACGTTCGAGGGACGCGAGATCACGAACCTGGGCCCGCGCCAGCTGCTCGAGATGGGCATTTCCTATGTGCCGCAGGGGCGCAACATCTTCCCCGAGCTGAGCGTGCGGCACAACCTCGAGCTCGGCGCGACGGCGGCGCGCGGCGGCATCGACATCGCCGCGCGCATCGAGTCGGTGATGGACCGGTTTCCGGTGCTGCGCGAGCGCGCGGCCGCGCAGGCGTCGACGCTCTCCGGCGGCCAGCAGAAGCTGCTCGAAATCGCGCGAGCACTGCTCCTCGACCCGAAGCTGATGCTGATCGACGAGCCCTCGATCGGGCTCTCGCCGCGCCTGGTGCAGGAAACCTTCGCCATCCTGCACGAGCTGCGCTCGAAGGGCATGTCGATCCTGATGGTCGAGCAGAACGCCAAGCGCGCGCTCGAGGTCTCGGATTTCGGCGTGGTGATCGAGCTCGGGCGCACGCGCATGGCGGGCGAAGCGCGCGCGATCCTCGCCGATCCCAAGGTGGGGCAGCTGTTTCTCGGCGGCGGGCTGGCCGCGGACGCCGCCGCGTCGGCCGTTACTCGATGACGCGGTCGGCGCGGACGATCAGCGCCGGCGGCACCCGGATTCCGAGCGCTTTTGCGGCCGACATGTTGAGCGTCAGGCTTATGCTGCGCGGCTGCTCGATCGGAATGGCGCTCGCATTTCCGCCCTTGAGGATCTTGTGGGTAAAGACCGCAAGCGCGCGGAAGCCCTCAATGAGGGTCGGTCCGTAGCTCACCAGCCCGCCGGCGTCGACGAACTCAGTCCAGCCGTACATGCACGGCATCTTCGCCGCGGCCGCAAGCTCGGCAATCTCCTTGCGTCGGTTGAGCGTGAGCGAGTCTGGAAACACCAGGGTGGCATCGGCCTTCGCCGATTGGATCGCCTTGAACGCGGGCGCGAGGTCCTCGGCCGTATGCACGAGATAGCGCGTGACTTCGGCGCCGAGCCGGCGCGCCGACTCCTCGGTCACGCGGTACTCGATCAGCTCGCCGGCATGCTCGGGATTGGACAGCAGCGCAATGCGCTTCGCGCCCGGCAGCATCTCCTTCAGCACTTCCACGCGCTTGGCACACAGTTGCGTTGCCATGAACGTCATGCCGGTCATGTTGCGCCCTGGCTTTGCCAGGCTGTCGGCAAAGCCGGCGGCGACGGGGTCGCCGCTGTAGACGAAGACCACGGGAACCTGGTCACGCACGCGCTTGGTGAAATCCACCGAAGGACCGCGGGAGACCAGCACGTCGATGCGCTCGGCCACGAGCTCGTCGACCAGCGCCGGCAGCCGCGTGAAGTCACTGTCCGCGTAGCGCGCGGTGGTGATGAAGGACTTGCCCTCGATATGGCCAAGCGCGCTCAACCCCTCGCGAAGCAAGCCGAGCGCCGGATCGGGCGCGGGAAGGTACGAGAGCCAGCCGACCCTGGCCGGACGCGCGGCTTGCCCTAGCGCCGCACCTGGCCCGAGAACGAGCGATCCGGCGAGACAGCCGAGCAGCGCGCGACGGTTCACGCCGCCAGTCTATCGCTTCGGACCGACCTGGATGCGCAGCGCCATGCCATTCGCGTCGTGTGTCATATTCACCGGCGCCCCGACCACGAGCTGGTCGCGCGTGCCGGGGACCAGCGTTGACACCGAAGCCGATTCCGGCACGACGATCTTCGCCGAGCCCCCGGCGTAGGTCATGGTCAGCTCCCGGCCGCTCGCCGATTGCATCATCGCCTCGACCGTGGCGTTGGTCATGGTCTGGTCATCGCGGCCGTCGAACGGACGGTGGCCGGGATTGAGCGGCTTTGGAAATCGCCGCACTTCGTAGGCGATCAGCTTGCCATCGGCGTTCTTCGTCGAAGTCACGCCGAGGAAGTCGCCCGGCTTGAGCTCGGCGAGCGCGATCGGCTGCGCGAACACGATTTCGGTCTTGTCCGTTACGCGAAGCTTCGATCCAGCGACCGACAAGGTATTTCCATCGAAAGCTTCGATCGTGCCGCGCACCCGCTGAGGCGCCTGCGCCAGCGCCGCGCAGGCGACCAGCAGGAGCAGAACGCTACTGCGGCGGCTTAACGCCATCTTTGCTCACCGTAACGCGTTGCGCGACGAGCTTGCCGTCCTTTTGCGCGGCGCCGGTGAAGATCGCTTCTCCCGGTTTGAGATCGGCACGCGTGCCCGGCGCGAACGTGTAGTACTCGGTTTGCGGCGTCACCAAAATCTTCTGTTCGCCGTCCTTGTTCTTGAGCACCAGCTCCGTGCCGGCGCCGACCTGCGCGGTGGCGTCGAGCGTGGCATTCGTCATCATCGAATCCGGAATCGAATCCCATGCCCCATGCATCTGCGGCACCTGCGCCCCCAGAGCGTGCACGCGCCGCGCAACGAGCCGGCCGTCGGGCCCCTTCACCGAAGTGACGCCGACGTAGGCGCCGGGCTTGAAATCCGCCGCCGACGCCTTCTTTGTCAGGGCCACCTGCGCGTCCGGGGCGAGCTGGATTTTCACGTCCTGGCCGTCACGCGACTTGACCGAAAGCACGTCGCCCTCGAGCGAAGTGATGGTTCCGCGCACGCGCGTTGGGGCCTGGGCGAATGCGGCGGTGGTGGCGAGGAGCAGGAACAGCACGGCGAAACGTTTCATGGAACCTCCTTGTACAGCCCAGCTAACAACCCTATCCTCTGGCGCATTCCATGCACAACCCCTTCCAGGCAATAAAAAAAATCGAGGTCGAGCGCTTCACCACGCTGCCGGCCGAGTTCCGCAAAAAGCAGCGAACCGCGTGGTCCGATCCCAACCGCCAGCTCGCGCCGGTCGACAGCTTTCTCGAGGGGCCCTCGTTCGACCGTCAAGGCAATCTATGGTGCGTCGACATTCCCTTTGGAAGAATTTTCAAAATCGATCAAGGCGGCGACTGGACGCTGATTACCCAGTACGACGGCTGGCCCAACGGGCTGAAATTTCACCAGGACGGGCGCGCCTTCATCACCGATTACAAGCGCGGGCTGCTGGCGCTCGACGCCAAGACCGGAAAGATGGAGCCGGTGCTCGAGACCGCGTTCAGCGAAAGCTTCAAGGGCCTGAACGATTTGCACTTCGCGGACAACGGCGACCTCTATTTCACCGACCAGGGCCAAAGCGGCATCGCCGATCCGAGCGGGCGCGTTTACCGATTGCGCGCCAATGGAGAACTCCAGCGTCTGGTGGCGAACGCGCCGTCGCCCAACGGCATCACGATGAACACGAAGAACACCCAAGTCTACGTCGCCGTTACGCGCGCGCAGCAGATCTGGCGGCTGCCGCTGATGGCCGGCGGCACGCCGTCGAAAACCGGCGTCGCGATCCAGCTCTCCGGCGGCCACGCCGGCCCGGACGGCATCGAGATGGACGCGGAGGACGGTCTTGTCGTCTGCCATCTCGGCGTCGGCATCTGGCGCTTTGATGCCAATTGCCTGCCGACGCACCTCGTGCACGCTGGAGAGGAGCATCGGCTGATGACCAACGTCGCCTTCCAGGGCAGGACGCTGTTCATTACCGATTCCATGAACGGCGAGATCCTGCGCGTGGAGATGCCCGTCGCCGGCAAGAAATTATTTTCCATGAGGTGATATGAGATTCCTCCTTCTGTTGGGGTTACTGGTTGCCACTGCCTCCCAGGCTCAATATCCGAACAAGCCGGTCCGCGTGCTGGTCGGCTATGCCGCCGGCAGCTCGACCGACATCGTCGGCCGCGTGATGGCGGATCGGCTCACGGCCTACTGGAAGCAGAACGTGTACGTCGAGACGCGCGCCGGCGCCGCGGGCAACCTCGCGGCGGACGCCGCCGCCAAGGCGCCCGGCGACGGCTACACGCTGCTCTTCGCGCAGAACGGCCTGGCGATCAGCGCCGCCGCGCTGCCGAACCTGCCGTTCCGCGCCGAAACGGACCTCGTGCCCCTCGCGCCGGTGGCGGCGACGCCGCATATTTTGATCGTCGCGCCGGACTTCGCGGCGAAGAACGTGGCCGAGCTGGTCGCCAAGGCAAAAGCCGAGCCTGGCCGGCTGTCGTTCGCTTCCTCCGGCGTCGGCAACTCCGACCACCTGTGCGGCGAGCTCTTCAACCTCATGGCCGGCCTGCAGGCGATCCACGTTCCGTACAAGGGCGGCGCGCCGGCCGCGCTCGACGTGATGGGCGGGCGCATCGCCTACTACTTCGCCGGCATGCCGGTCGGCCTGCCGCTCGCCAAGTCCGGCAAGGCGCGCGCGCTCGCCGTCACCAGCAAGACGCGCTTCGCCGGCGCGCCGGACATTCCGACCGTGGCGGAGCAGGGACTGCCGGAGTACGAGGCGACCCTATGGCAGGGCTTCTTCGCCCCCGCTTCGATGCCTGCTGATCTTGCGGCGCGCATCGCCGCCGACATCCAGAAAGTGGTGGCGCTGCCGGAGACGAAGGAAAAGCTGCAAGGCGCCGGCGTGAGCCTGTTCGAAGACAGCCACGCGAACTTCAAAAAGTTCTTTCCCGCCGAGATCGAGAAGTGGCGCGGCGTGGTGAAGAGAGCGAACCTTAAGCTGGAATAGCGACCGAAAAGGGTCCTGACCCCTTTTCCTAGTCGATCTTCGCGCCCGAGCGTTTGATGACGTCCGCCCACTTCGCCGAGTCGCGGCGGATGAGGGCGGCGAAGTCTTCCGGGGTGCCGCCGCCGCCTTCGCTGCCGAGCTGCGCCAGGCGCTCCTTGGTGTCCGGCTGAGCAATGGCGCGATTCACCGCGGCGTTGAGCTTGTCGAGCACCGCGCGCGGCACGCCGGCCGTAGTGATGATCCCGCTCCACGCGTTGACTTCGTAGCCGGGCACGCCCGCTTCGATCAGCGTTGGCACGTCCGGCAGGCTGAGCGCGCGGCGCTCGCCGGTGACGGCCAGCGCGCGCACGCGGCCGGCCTTGACGTGCGGCGCGATCGAGTTGGTGCTCTCGAACATGAGCTGCACCTGGCCGGAGATGAGATCGCCGATCGCCGCCGCGCCGCCCTTGTATGGGATGTGCACGATGTCGGTGCCGGTCATGAATTTGAACAGCTCGCCGCTCACGTGGCCGGGAGAGCCGTTGCTGGAAGAAGCGTTCGACAGCTTGCCGGGATTCTTCCTGGCGTAGTCGATCAACTCGGCCACCGTCTGGAACGGTGCCTTGGGTGAAGCTGCTAGCAGCATGTAACCGGTGGTGACCCGGGCGACCGGCTGGATGTCGCGCTCGATGTCGTAGGGCAGCTTGGCCACCATGTGGCGCGTGATGGCGAGCGCGCCGACCGGGCCCTGGCCCAGGGTGTAGCCGTCGGGCGGCGCCTTGGCGACCGCGTCGATGCCGATGGTGAGCGCGCCGCCGGGGCGGTTATCGACGATTACGCTCTGGCCGAGCTCTTTGGCGAGCGCGGGCGCGACGATGCGCGCGATGTTGTCGGTGGCGCTGCCCGCGGCTTGCGGCACCACCAGGCGAAGGGGTCGCTCCGGGAACTGCGCGGCCACCGGCCACGCGGCCCCGAGAGCGAGAACTAGAACGAGATGCTTCAGCTACGCGCAAGCTACGGCTGCAACTGCCCGCGAACTTCACCGCCCTTGTTGCGGTTGGTGTGCACGTTGACGTACAGGTTGCCCGCCTTGAGATCCTTCAGCTGATCCGCGGTCAGCTTGCGGCCGGCGGGAACGCTGTAGGTGTCGCCCTTCTTCTCGAGCGGCACGATCACCGGGCCGTTGGTGCCCTTGGCGCCGCGGTGGATGTGCGCCATGGTGCCCTCGACGTCCTTGGTGGTGACACTGCCGCTGATGGTGCCGTCCTCCGCCACGCGCAGGGTGCCCGAGCCCGAGCCGGGGACGTTGAGCGGCGGCACTTCCTCGCTTCCGCTGAGCTTGACGTTCATCGCACCGCTGCCGGGCATCCACGCGGGCGCATTCTCCCGGTACGTGGAGCAGGCGGCGAGGGTGAAAGCGGCGGCAATGGCGACGATTAGTTTCACTATCAGTCTATTCATGGACTCCTCCTAGATAGAACGGAACACACGGACGGCTAGAATATTCCCATGCCCCGCATCTCCGCATCCACCGCTCTTTCGCGCCTGCGCATCCTCGACTTCTCCCGCGTCCGCGCCGGCCCCACCTGCGTACGCCAGTTCGCCGACTTCGGCGCCGACGTGATCAAGATCGAGTCGCCCCCCGGCGTCGACCCGAACGAGGCCATGGGCGGGCCGCGCCATGGGCCGGACATGCAGAACCTGCACCGCAACAAGCGGGCGATGACGCTCAACCTCAAGCTGCCGGAGTCGAAAGGCGTGCTCGAGCGGCTGGTGAAGACGGCCGACGTGGTGGTCGAGAACTACCGGCCGGACGTCAAGTTTCGCCTGGGTATTGATTATGCTTCTTTGGAAAAAATAAACCCCAGGATCATCCTCGCGAGCATCTCGGGCTTCGGCCAGGACGGCCCGTATGTGAAGCGGCCAGGCTTCGACCAGATCGCACAAGGCATGAGCGGTCTCATGTCGGTCACCGGGCTTCCGGGCCAGGGGCCGGTGCGCACCGGCGCGGCGATTGCCGACCTGACCGGCGGACTCTATGCGGCGATTGGCGTGATGGTCGCGCTGCTCGAGCGCGAGCAATCCGGCAAGGGGCAGTGGGTGCAGAGCTCGCTCCTGCAGGCCGGCATCTCGCTGCTCGACTTCCAGGCGGCGCGCTACCTGATGGAGGGCGATGTGCCGCCGCAGGTCGGCAACGACCACCCGACCAGCATGCCGACCTCGGCCTACAAGACGAAGGATGGGCACATCAACGTGGCAGCGTCGGGTGAAGGCATGTGGGCCGGCCTGTGCAAGGCCATCGGCCGCGAGGACATGCTCACCTCGCCCGACTTCAAGGGCGGGAAAAAGCGCGCCGAGAATCGCAAGAAGCTGAACGCGGCCATCGAGGAGGCGCTGGTGAAGAAGACCGGCGCCGAATGGATCGAAATTCTGAACAAGGCCGGCATTCCGTGCGGGCCGATCTACACCATCGACCAGGTCTTCGCCGACCCGCAGGTGAAGCACCTCGGCATCGCCGCGACCGTCGAGCATCCGAAGCTCGGCCGCAAGCAGGTCCTCGCGAACGCCGCCACGCTCTCACGCACGCCGGCGCGCGTCGCAACGCCGACCCCGGAAGTCGGCGAGCACACCGATGAAGTGCTGCGCGAGCTCGAGTACAGCGCAGAAGAGATCGAGAAATTACGCAACGGAGGAGTGGTGTGATGATGAAAGTACTTCTGGCCGGGCTGGCGCTGCTCGCCACCTCGGCGTTTGCTCAATACCCCAACAAGGCCATCACCACGGTAGTCGGGTTTGCGCCCGGCGGCGGCACCGACACCGTCTCGCGCATCATCGCCAAGACGCTCGGCGACCAGCTCGGCCAGCAGGTGCTCACCGACAACCGGGCCGGCGCGGGTGGCAACATCGCCACCGACTTGGTGGTGCGCTCCGCACCGGACGGCTACACCATCTATCTCGCCAACGTCGGCGCGATCGCGGTCAACCCGCACCTGCTGCCGCTGCAGTACGACCCGCTCAAGGACCTGGCGCCGATCACCATGGCGGTGGTGTTCCCGAACCTCGTGGTGGTGCAGCCGTCCGTGCCGGCCAACACGCTCGCCGAGTTCATCAAGCTGGCGCGAGAGAACCCCGGCAAGTACACCTACGGCTCCTCGGGCATCGGCGGCGCGGGCCATCTCGCGGGCGAGCTGTTGAAGATGATGGCGAAGGTCGATATCACCCACGTGCCGTTCAAGGGCGGCGGGCCGGCGATGACGGCGATGCTGGGCGGCCAGATCGATTCCTATTTCGCCACGCCGGTCGCCGCGGGTCCGCACGTCAAGGCAGGCAAGGTCAAGGCGCTTGCCACCACCGGTCCGAAACGCGACCCCTTCATGGCCGACGTGCCGACCGTCGCCGAGTCCGGCTATCCGGGCTACCAGGCGACCAACTGGTACGGCTACTACGCGCCGGCGAAGACCCCGAAGGACATCCTCGAGCGCCTGAACAAGGAGATCGTCAAAGCGCTGAACTCCGCCGAGGTCAAGGAGTTGCTCGGCAAGCAAGGCCTGGAGGCCGCGCCCGGCACGCCCGAGGAGCTCGCCAAGTTCAGCAAGGCCGAGTGGGATACCTGGGGCAAGGTGGTGAAGGACGCGGGCATCAAGGCCCAGTAAGGAAAAATTCCCCGATTGCTAGATGCGTACGACGATCTTGCCGACGTGGGCGTCGGCCTGCATGCGCTCCTTGGCCGCCGGCAGATCCTTGAACTCGTAGACCTTGTCGATCACCGGCTTCAGCTGGCCGCTGGCGAAGAGCGGCAGGAAGTCGCGCTTGAAGCCCTCGACGGTGACGCCGCGCTGCGCGCCGTTGCGCATCTTGTTGGAAACGCCGAAGAGCTTCAGGCGCTTCGAGTGCAGGGCCTCGATGTCGATCTCGCTTTTCATCACGCCGTCCAGGTAGCCGACGGTGGCGAGGCGCCCCTCGTAGGCCAGGGACTTCACGCATTCGGCGAAGACCGAGCCGCCGACGTTGTTGACCACCAGGTTCGCGCCTTTGCCGCCCGTAGCTTTCATCACCTGATCATGGAAATCGGGCTTTCGGGTGCGGATGGCGACGTCGAGGCCCATGGCTGAAAGCCGCTTGAGCTTGTCCTCCGAACCCGAAGTGCCGATGACCTTCGCGCCGAGCGCCTTGCCGGCCAGCAGAGCCGCGACGCCGACCCCGGCGGAGGCTGCCATTACGAGCAGCCACTCGCCTTTCTTCAGGTTGCCCTGCTGCACCAGCATGTCGTAGACCACCAGATAGGTGAGGGGAGTCGCCGCGGCTTCTTCCCATGACAGGTTTGCCGGCACCGGGATCGCGTCCGCCTTGTCCATCAGCGCGTATTCCGCGAACGACGAGGGCAGGCGGCCCATGACGCGTTCGCCGGTCTTGTCGACTTCACCTGCGCCTTCCGTGCCGCCGATCTTGGCTGCCCCGGGCGCGGTAAGCCCGTGTTTCAACAGCTCGCCGCGGTTGAGCCCGGCGGCGCGCACGCGCACCAGGAGCTGGTCCGGGCCGGGCTTGGGTTGCGGGACCTCGCGCAGCTCGAGGCTCATGTCGGAGGCTTGCAGGAAATATGCACGCATGAGGGAAGTCTAACCGCCGCGTGTAACCGGCCGCGTGTAGCAATTCGTCGACGGCAAGCTGCCGGGCCGCGCGACATCCAAGCGCCCGCGCCTTGGCTAATATTTCGGCCACAAAGGAGTGAACATGATCCAGCGACTACGCAATCTGTTCATCGACTTCTGGGTGGTGCTGGCTTTCGGCCTGGCCGCGGTGCTGCTCATGCCGACGGCGCATGCCGGGCTGATTGGCACCGATGCCGCGGCAGCGCAGGACGAGCGCATGCGCGTCAAGGCGATGCTCGAGCGCCCGGAGCTGACGAAGGGCCTGGCAAAGCTGGGATTGACGCCGACCGAGGCGGCGGCCCGCGTCGATGCGCTGGGCGACGGCGAGGTGCTTCAGCTCGCCGGCAAGCTCGACGCCGCGATCGCGGCGGGGCAAATCAGCAACGAGACGCTGCTGCTGATTATCGTCCTCGTCCTGGTCCTGATTATTCTTCTCTAAGCGGCAAGTTCGACCGGCTCGGCGCGCTCGTTGATGGTGTGGAGCCGCACCGGGCGACGCCATACACGTCGCGTGTACTCCAGCACCTTGCGGGCGCGCGCGGCGTCCAGGCCGCGGCCGTCGCTCGAGTGCTCGTGGGCGAGGACCAGGCCGCCGTCGGACTTGAGCTCCACCGCGGCGACGCGCGGGGCGCCGAAGTTGAACTTGGGCGCGAGGATGGCCTCGCGCACCGCTTCGACGTCGCGGTTGGCGACGCGGATCTCGTCGCCCGGGCGCGTCTCGTAGACGAAGAGGTCGAGCTTCTCCGCCAGCTCGCGGTCGAGCCAGTTGCGGATGAAGCCGAAGTCGTCCTCTTCCTTCATCACCTGGCGCGCGTAGTCCAGGCCGCGCTTCTCGACGATGTGCTCCCAGAGGGTGAAGCCGAGGTGGTAGGGGTTGATGGCGAGCGCGGTCTGCTCGCCCGAGGCGAAGGGCCGTACCACGTCGGAATGCGCCTTGATCGCCGCGAGGTAGGTCTGCTGCGGCAGGAAGTCGGCCTCGCGCAGCAGGCGCGCGTGCCAGTAGGAGGCCCAGCCCTCGTTCATGATCTGGCAGGCGAACACCGGGTAGAAATAGAGCGACTCGGCGCGCACCGCGAGGAAGATGTCGCGCTCCCACTGTTCCAGCTCGGGGGCGTAGTTGGCGATGAACCAGAGCAGGTCGTATTCCGGATGCGGCGGCACGCGCGCACGCAGCGGCCCGATCGGCGGCATCTGCGGCTCGGATTCCCCGGGCAGGCCGCGAAACCGCTTGCGGAAGTCGGATTCCACCACCGGTTTTTTTTCGGCCACGAACTCGGAGTAGCGCGCGCGATGCAGCTCGCCGCTCACGTCGACGTGCGATTCGAGGGCGAGCGCGGCGTCCAGCACCGCCTCGACCTTCTCCAGCCCGACGGCCTCGATCGCCTGGTGGATGCGGTGGGCGTGCGCCGCCGCCTTCTCCACGATGTTGCCGCCGGCCATCTCGTGGAAGCGGGAGAAGAGCTGGTTGTTCTTGGAGAAGTCGGCGTGGCCGAGCACGTGCGCGGTGACCAGCGTGTTCTCGGCCAGCGAATTGCCGTCCATCAGGAAGGCGCGGCACGGGTCGCCGGGGAACATGACCTCGAAGATCTTGGAGTGGCCCATGCTCTGGCGCACCAGCTGGTGGATGTAGCGCACGCCGAAGGACCAGTGCGGCATGCGCACCGGCAGCCCGTAAACCGCGATCTCGGTCATCAGGCTGGCCGGCGCGACCTCGAAGTCGACCGGGTGGTAGTCCAGGCCAAGCCGGTGCGCAAGCGCCTCGATGCGTGCGGCGTACTCTTCGAGCTCAGTCATTTTTGGATTGCTCGGTAAAGAATTCGCGGATGGCGCGCCAGATGTCTTCCTGCGAGCTGAGATGGCTCACGCCGACGGGGGCGCCGCGCGCCTTGAGCTCGTTGAAGAGCTCGGCGAGCTGGGTTTCCCGCGGACGGAAAGTCGCGACGCCGCCGGTCTCGACGTAGCCGGCGTAGTTGACGCTCTGCGCCAGCTCGGCGAGCAGCGCCCTGGCGGGCTCGCGGTCTTCCGCGGCGTTCTCGCCGTCGGAGGCGTAGAAGAAGTAGGTGTTGTAGCGGCTGGGGTCGAAGCGCTGCTGCACTTTGTCCAGCGCGAGGCGCGCGACGCACGAGGTGACGGTGCCGCCGCTCGAGGACGCCTGGAAGAACTGGCTTTCGTCGAACTCCCACGCCTCGCCGGCGTGCGCGAGAAACAGGGTCTCGACCTTGCTGTATTGCCGGCGGATGCCCTGCAGCGCGAAAAAGAAGAACTGCTTGGCCAGGCGCCTTTGCGCCTCGTCCATGCTGCCCGAGACGTCGAGCGCGAAGATCACCGCGGCGTTCGTCGCGGGGGTTGCCCGCTTGACGAGTTGCCTGAAACGCAAATCTTCATTCGTTATGGAAACCGGATCGACCTGTATCGAGCGGCGCTTCACCGCTTCCTTCATCGTCTTGCGGCGATCCAGGCGCGAGCGCGCGCCGCGCTTGTCCCAGCCTTCGCGCACATAGTCGGGCTCGTCCATCGTCGCCGAGCGCTTCGGCTTGAGCTCCGGAAGCTTGAGCTCCTCCCACAGCCAGTCGACGATCTCGTCGACCTTGAGCTCCACCACGAAGCGGATCTCGCCGTTGCCGGTGCCGCCGCCTTCGCCGGGCTCGGTACCTTCCTCCTTGCCCGGCTGCAGCACGTCGCCCGGGTTGCCGCGGCCCTGGCCCGCGCCCTGGCCGGTCTGCGCGTCGAGCAGGCGGAAGCGCGAATGCTCGAGGAACTTGACCGGCACCGCCACGGTGCGATTCGACCGCGTGATCAGGTCGGAGCCGGCGAGCAGATCGGGCAGGCTGTCCTTGACCGCCGAGCGCACCTTCTGGTTATGCCGCAGCCAATCCCTGGCACCTCTCGAGAAGAGCTCGTACCAGGGGGTTTCGGCCGCAATACGGATGGTCACGTGGCTCGTTACTCTTGCGCCAGCAGCGTAGTGACGTAGTTCAGCGCCTCGCGAGCGCTGTGGTTGTCGTAGCCGTACTCGTCGACCAGGCGCTTCTCCACCACGGAGATCTTCTGGCGTGTCTCGTCGTCGGGGCGCGAGGAGGAGCTCACCAGGCGCAGGACGTCGCGTCGCTGCTCGAACAGATACTGCTCGACCGCGTCGTGCAGCGGCGCGTGGCTGTCGAGGGTGAACTTGTCGCCGCGCTTGTAGGCGCCCATCGCCTTCCTCACCACTTCCTGGCGGAAGGAAAGCTTGCCGGACTCGGAGATGCGGATCTTCTCCTCGACCGAGCGCAGGAAGCGCTCGTCGGGCTTGCGCTCCTCGTTGGTGATCGGGTCCTTGATCGTGCGGCTGTCGAGGGTCGCCTCGACCTCGTCGAGGTACTTGTCGAGCAGCTGCTGCGCCTCGGCCTCGAATGAAACGAACAGCGCCTTGTGCACGTCCTCCTTCACCCAGCGGTTGTAGAAGTCCTTGCGCACGCTGACCAGGAAATCGATCCACTTGCGTTTCTTCTTGCCGTCGATGCGCACGTCGGACTCAATCGCGTTCTTCAGCGCGATCAGCACGTCCATGGTGGTCAGGCTGCATTTCGCCGACTGGATGATGGCGTTGGACAGCGCGTTGATGACGAAGCGCGGCGACACCCCGGCCAGGCCCTCCTCGGGATTGCGCGCCCGGATCTTGTTCACCTCGGTGCCCGACACGCCCTCGACGTCCTCGCCGGCATACAGGCGCGCCTTCTTGGTGCCGTCGCCTTCGCCCTCGCTCTCCGCGAGGCGCGTGAGCACCGAGAACACCGCGGCGACGTGCAGCGCGTGCGGGTCGAGGTGCACCTCGCGGAACGCCTGCGTCGACGAGGTGAGCTTGCGGTAGATCCTCGCCTCTTCCTTGTAGGAGAGGGTGTAGGGAACCTGGATGATGACCATGCGGTCGAGCAGCGCCTCGTTCTCCGGCTCCTGCAGGAACTTGCGGAACTCCGCGAGGTTGGTGTGCGCGAGGATGGTTTCATCGAGGTGGATCAGCGGGAAGCGCGACACCTTGACGTTCTTCTCCTGCGTCAGGGTCAGCAGCAGGTAGAGGAACTCACGCTTCACTTTCAGGATCTCGATCATCTCGAGCATGCCGCGGCTGGCGGCGAATACCGCGCCCGACCATGACCAGGCGCGCGGGTCGCCCTCGTCACCGAATTCCGACACCTTGGAGAGGTCCACCGATCCGACCAGGTCGGCGATGTCGGCGGTGCTCGGGTCGTGCGGCGCGTAGGTGCCGACGCCGATACGGCCGGCTTCGCTGATGAAGATGCGCTGTACCGGCACCTGCATGAAGTCGCCGTTGAACTCGTGCTGCAGGCGGGAGACGCAATGCGGGCACAGCTCGCCGGTGATCTCGACGCCGTAGGTGGCGCGGAACTGGCCGCGCATGGTGTGCGGGATGAGGTGCAGTGGCGACTCGTGCACCGGGCAGCCGTGGATGCCGTAAAGCGCGCCGGCCTCGGTGTGGCTGTAGGTCTCGAGCGCGCGCTTGAGCAGGATCACCATGCTCGACTTGCCGCCCGACGGCGGCCCGAGCAGCAGCAGCAGGCGGCGGCCGACCTCGGAGCCCGAGGCGGCGGCC
Source organism: uncultured bacterium (assembly GCA_965233195.1). GTDB lineage: Bacteria > Pseudomonadota > Gammaproteobacteria > Burkholderiales > SG8-39 > SCGC-AG-212-J23. Next base: position 96,715 of record CBDDSB010000032.1, read on the forward strand.
TTGAAGTAGTCGGTGACGCGCTCGATGGTGTCGTCGACGCCGTAGAGCTCGTCCTGGAACAGGGTGGGCTGGGCGCGCATCATGTCCCACATGTACTGGTGGCTGCTGCGCGCGATGGCGCGCGCGTCGGCCGGAAACACGCTTTCGAGGAAGCTCGCGAACGTGCCGGCCCAGTGCGCGGCGCGATGCTGCTTGGTGAAGTCGCTCAGCGCGCGGATCAGGTCGTTGCTGCGCCGCTCGTCGCGTTCGTTGCTCACAGCTCGTACCGGCATGCTCATGTGTGATCTCCTATTCCCTCTGATGCAGTAAGACACGAACAAGTGCCCCGTTTCTAGCGTTCAACAACAAGCAACGAACGGTCCATCGGGTCTATGAAAACAAAGCTGATGTCATAAAGAGGAATTCGTGCCGGAGTCTTCCCGACAATCGTGACCACGCACGCGTCGTGGACACCTTGCGGCGCTACGTCCGGTCGCGTTCCATCGACATCGTTTGCCTCCTTTCTTCTTCCGACGCAAAATATGCGTCGCTAACAAGCCGTCCAACGGCTGTGGGGAAAACAGGTTGACGTGCCGGTCATGATTCGATGACAGAACCCGTGAGGCCAACTGTGGTCCAATCGTTGACGTGCTGAAAGAAATCCACGGGGTCGCGGACGACCCGCCCGCCAAGCGCCGCTGGTTCCACGACGAGTACTTCGATCTCTTCGTGTGGCAGGCGGAGGGCGAGCTCACGCTGTTCCAGCTGTGCTACGGCGGCGACGCCAGCGAGCGCGCGCTGGTGTGGGATCGCGAGCGCGGCTTCTTCCACGATGGTCCCGCATCGCGGGACGTCGTTGCGCTATTTGAGGATGCGGCAGCCGCGCTGCCGCCAGACGTGCGCACCCCGATCCGCGAAAAGGTGCACGAGTTCGCCGGCCGCAGCGTTGTGTCCCGCCGCAAAGCCTTTCGCCGCGCCGCCTGGCAACGCAGCAGCCCTTAGCGCCGCTGTAGCATCCCCTGCTGTAGCGTCCCCTGCGGTAGCGTCCCCTCTACGCTAAGGGGGCTGATGCTTATTTTCGTGCAGCCCGTTTAACGACGGCGGGAACCCCGATCGCAACCGGGCGCACCGCCGACCCGGCCGCACCTTTTTCGCGCAGCGGCAGCACCAGGGTGCAGGAGGTCCACACCCGGTCCGCCGCCAGCTCATCGAGCTTGGCGTTCTCGATCAGGTGGATGCCGGCCTGCGCGAGCATGTGATGGTGCACCGCGAAAGGCAACCCCGGCGGGGTGCCCGGGGCCGGGCCGCCCTTGCCCGCGAGCATTCCCTCGGCAACCGTATCGACGAACGGGGTATCGAGCGCGATGGCGACCACGCGCCGCGCGGCCAGCCACTGCGCGGCGTCGTAGGAAAGGCCCGGCGCCTTGGTGTAATAGAACTTCTCCGTGTCCGGATCCCGCCAGTGGTCGCCCCAGCCGGTGCGCACGTAGACCACATCACCCGGCAGCACGCCGCGCTGTGCCAGGCCCTGCGCCTTCAGCATGGCTTCGATATCCGCGGCGGACACCAGCTCGCCGGCCTCCATGGATTTCTTCTTGTAAGCCTTGGCGTCGAGCAGCACGGCGCTGGTGATGATCGGCGGAATCTTGTCCATGCCGAGCTTTAGGAGCGGCGAGTCGGGCGTCGGCTTGACATCCTTCTGCGTGAGGCCGCCGTAGTAGAGCACCGCCTCGAGGGGGAAAGGCGACTTCCCGTCCCACGGCTCGCGCAGGTAGCCGAAATGGCCGAGGGCGTCCATCTGCGTTCCCTGCTGGCCATGCTCTACGTTTTCATTGAATTGCTCGGAATTAAACGCGTGAGCGGTACCCGGAATGGGCGAAGTTGGCTTCGGCTTGGGTGTGTAGCCGCCTGCGAATGGCGACATGGGCATCGTGCCGCTGCGCAGCTGCGAGAGCTCATACGGGCGCGCGTCGGGTAGGGCCATGTGCCAGGCGCAGCGCTGGTAGGTCGCCGGCCCGATCTGGTTCGCCATGCCGCGCTCGTCGCCCTGCGCCCAGGGCGGCGAGGGTACTTTGGCGCGCTGCATCTTTTCAGGTTCAACAGCATGGAGGGGGGCCGCCACCAGCAGCAGGCCCAGCAAGGTCTTTCTCATCCGGACGCTCCTTTGTCCCCTAGCTGTGCAAGTGTCTGCCGGCCTTTCAGCATATCGTCGAGGCTGCCGAAAGCCTGCATGTAATGCCCCCGGTATCCGCTCTTTTCGATCGCGGCGAACATCGCGGGAAAATCGATCGTACCTTCGCCCGGCTTGAGGTGCTCTTCATGCGTGCCGCGGCAATCGGCGAGGCGCACCTCGCCGCAGCGCTTCATGTCCAGGCCCTTCATGAAGGCGTCGATGCGGTTGGGCTGGATGTGCGCGTGGTTGACGGTAAAGCTCCAGCCGAGCGCCGGCGAGTCCAGCCGGTCGAAGTAATAGCGGCACTCGTCGAGGTCGTTGGCGAGGTAATGCACCTCGGCGTCCTTCGGCTCCGGGTTGAGGTTTTCCAGCAGCAGGCGCGCCTTTTTCTTTTCCGCCAGCTTGGCCGCCCGCGCGATGCGCGCCACCGCCGCGTCCATGCGCAGCTTCTTGTCCGAGCCGAAATGGTAGGCGCCGTGCACCACGATCCATCCGGCCCCGAGGCGCCCGGCGGCGTCGATGTAAGCCGCGAGGTATTCGTCGGCCGCCTTGGCGACGAAGGGCGAGGTTTCGGCGATGTTCACCGCGGACAGCGTATGCAGGCCGAGCCTGACGCCGGCCTTGTCCAGTTGGGCTCTCGCTTTTTTCATCCGCGGAGAGTCTTTTTGCAGCAACTCCGGCGTCTGGTCGAGGCACAAATCGATGTACGGGACCTGGTGCTTGAGCGTCCACTCCACCGCGGCCTCAAGGGGAAGCTTCTGGTTGATGTCGACGCCGATGCGGTCAAACAGTTTTGGCACGGAAGAAGATCCTCGTCCAAAGGGGAGCAGTGACCGCGAGCGCCGCGAAGGCGAGCAGCGTGGCGGAGATGGGGCGGGTGACGAAGATCGCGCCGCTGCCGTGCGAGAGCGTGAGCGACTGGCGCAGCGCGGTCTCGAACAGCGGGCCGAGCACCAGGCCCAGGATCATCGGCGCCATCGACCAGTCGTAGCGCTTCATCAGCCAGCCCAGCACGCCGAAGCCGGCGAGCAGCCAGCAGTCCTGCAGGCTGTTCGACTGCGAATACACGCCGGCGATGCACAGCGCGAGGATCGGCGGGTAGAGCCAGCGGTAAGGGATCTTGAGCAGGCGCGCGAACAACCCGGCGAGCGGCAGGTTGAGCACCAGCAGGATCACGTTGCCGATGTACATGCTGGCGATCACCGCCCAGACCAGGTCCGCATTCTTCGTGAACAGCTCCGGCCCGGGGCGGATGCCGAACATGATGAGCGCGCCGAGGATGATCGCGGTGGTGCCCGAGCCCGGCACGCCGAGCGAGAGCATCGGCACCATCGCGCCGGCCGCGGCGGCGTTGTTCGCCGACTCGGGGCCGGCGACGCCCTCGATCGCGCCCTTGCCGAAGCGCGAGGGGTCTTTCGCCACCTTCTTCTCGACGATGTAGGCGAGGAAGGAGGCGATGGTGGCGCCGGTCGCCGGCAGCACGCCGACCAGGAATCCGATGCCCGTGCCACGCAGGATCGGCATGCGCGAGGCGCGCCAGTCGGCGCGCGTCGGCAGCACGTTCTTCACGTCGGCCACCGGCCGCACCACCGCGAGCACGCAGCTCGCCACCACCTCGCCCACGCCGAACAGGGCCACCGTGAGCACGATGAACTCGATGCCGTCGAGCAGCCAGGCGCGGCCGAAGTCGAAGCGCGCGATGCCGTTCTGCGGGTCGATGCCGATGGTGCCCATGAGCAGGCCGGCGACTCCCGCCACCAGGCCCTTGACTACGCCGGAGCCGACCGCGGCGAGCGCGGTGAGGCCGAGCAGCACCAGCGCGAAGTACTCCGGCGGGCCGAAAGCGAGCGCCCCCCGCGCGAGCATCGGGGCGAGCAGCGTGAGGCCGAGCGTGCCGGCGATGAACGAGCCGATCGCGCCGATACCGAGCGCGGGGCCGGCGCGTCCCTGCAGCGCCATCTGGTAGCCATCGATGCTGGTCATCACCGTGCTCGATTCGCCGGGCACGCTGACCAGCACCGAGGTCAGCGTGCCGCCGTACTGCGAGCCGTAGTAGATCCCGGCGAACAGGATGATCGCCGAGGTCGGGTCGGTGCCGAAGGTGAGTGGCAGCAGGAGCGCGATCGCGGCGGCCGGGCCAATGCCCGGCAGCACGCCCACCATCTGCCCCATCAGCACGCCGAGGAAGCACATGGCGAGGTGCTTCAGCGTCAGCGCCGCGGCGAAGCCGCCGAGCAGCAGGTTGAGCTCGTTCACGGTCTTGCCTTGACCCCCTGACTCCCCCTGGAAGGGGGGAGACCTCGTGAGCCGAAGGCGAGCGGGGGGTTGGATTTTTGGAAAAAGCGAACCCCCCGCTCGTAAAACCCGCTCGCCTCCCCCCTTGTCAGGGGGGCCAACCGGAAGGCTTCGCTCATGGTAGCGGCACGCTGAGCCACACCTTGAAAACCAGGTACAGAACTCCGGTGGTCACGGCCGACACCAGTGCCGCGTTCAGCCACGGCAGGCGTTCGACTACGGCATACAGGAACAAGAGCAGCGCGAACACCGAGATGGCGAAGCCGGCCACCGGCAGCGCCGAGACCGCCGCGATCAGGATTGCGAGCACCAGCAGGGGCTTGCGGAATTCCTGGGCCGGCCCGGTCTCAGGTGCGCCGTAGACCTGCGCCGCCGCTGCGATCGCGAGCCCGCTCAGCAGCATCCCGTAAACCAGCGGCAGGAAACCCGAATCCGGAGCGAAGCCCTCCCACATCGGCATGCGCGCGGCGCGTACGATCCACAGCACGCCGACCGCAGCAAAGAAAAGGGCGAGCCCGAGCTCGCCCTTCGCTACTTTGAGACGCATCGATTATTTGCCGAGCAAGTCCCGGTAGAGCTTTTCCTGGTTGGCAAGGAACGCCTCGAACTGCTTGCCCGGGATCGACGCCGCCTACGCGACGTTTTCCTCGTAGTACTTCTTCATCTGCGGCGAGTTGTTGACCTTGGTCATCACGCCTTCCCAGTAGACGCGCGCCGCCTCGGGCGCATCCTTCGGGATGGCGATGCCGCGCCACATCTGGAAGTTGGGGGTCTTAATCCCCTGCTCCTGGAAGGTCGGCACGTCCTTCAGGCCGGGGAAGCGCTGGTCGCGCACCACGCCGAGCGCGCGGATCTTGCCGCCCTGCAGGTGGCCCATGAACTCGAGCGGGTTGCCCATCGACGCCTGCACGTGGCCGCCAAGCAGGGCGGTGAGCGCCTCGCCGCCGCTGTTGAAGCTCACCGTGTTGTACTGCGCGCCGGTCGACTTGGAGAGCACCGTGACCGCCATCACGTCGGTGGTACCGCCGGTGGAGAAGGCGACGCTCTTCGCCGGCTTGCTCTTTGCGTCCTTGATGAAGTCGGCCGCGGTTTTCCAGGGCGCGTCGGCGCGCACGAAGAGCAGGAAGTCGTCGAGCATCAGGTTCATCACCGGCGTCACTTCGGTGAGCGTTTTCGCCTGGGGATTGAGGATCGGCGTGATCTGCGTCGAGCCGTTGATCAGGATCAGGGTGTGCGGATCGGCTTTGCGGCTCGCCGCGACGTAGCCGATGCCCACGGCGCCGCCGCCGCCGCCTTTGTTCACCAGTGCGATCGGCACGGGAACCAGCTTCTCCTCGACGATGATCTTGTGGACGATCCGCGCCATCAGGTCGGAGCCGCCGCCCAGACCGAAGGGAATCACGAACTCGACATCCTTGGTCGGCTTCCAGCCTTGGGCCGAAGCCGCCGAAGTAAATACCGCGGGCAGTGCGGCAAGTAGTAACAAGCGGACGAAAAAGCGCATCGTTTCCTCCTCAGAAAACATTTAGTTGAGGCGAACTATACTCGGGGCCATGGGGATGCTGGTAGAGGGCGTCTGGCGCGACGTTCCGCGCGATACGAAGTCGACTGGCGGCGCGTTCGTCCGGACGGAAAGCGCGTTCCGCGACCAGGTGCAGGACGTCGAGCCGGGCCGCTACCGGCTCTATGTTGCGAAAAGCTGCCCTTGGGCGCACCGCACGCTGATGGTACGAGCGCTGAAAGGCCTGGAGAAGGCGATCCCGGTGTATTGCGCGCGGCCGGGCATGTTCGAGAATGGGTGGGAATTCGACGAAGGCGGGATCCAGTACCTCCATCAGCTTTATTCCCGCGCGACCAAAGACTATACGGGCCGCGTCACCGTCCCGGTGCTGTGGGATGAACAGGAAACGCGCATCGTCAACAATGAGTCCGCCGAGATCATCCGCATGCTCAACCGCGATTTCGATACCCTCGCGCGGCGCAAGCTCGATGACCTCTATCCAGAGAAACTCCGAAGGGAAATCGATTGGCTCAACGAACGCATCTACCGCACGGTCAACAATGGCGTTTACCGCGCGGGCTTCGCCACGGCCCAGGACAAGTACGAGGCAGCGGTGACGGAGCTGTTCAAGACGCTCGACTGGCTGGAGGAACGCCTGCGCAAACAAGCAGCCCAAAGGGCAGGTCAATGGCTCTGCGGCAAGCGTTTCACAGAGGCGGACGTGCGCTTGTTCACTACGCTGGTGCGCTTCGACGCGGTGTACTACTCGCACTTCAAGTGCAATCTGCGCCGGCTGGTCGACTACCCGAATCTCTGGCGCTGGACACGGCGCGTGTATGCGCTGCCGGGCGTGGCGAAGACCGTCGACATGAAGCAGATCAAGGACCACTACTACCGCAGCATGAAGCACATCAATCCAACGCAGATCGTGCCAAAAGGACCGCTGCTGGACTTTCGCTTGCCTTAGTTGTTTTCTCTTCTGGTGTTCAAGCCACCAGTGATGTGCTCGATGGCGTAACCGCGCCCGGCGAGTCGGCGATCGGCTTCACCTACCGCTTCTCGCCCATCTCCCCCTACGAAGGCTCGGAACGCAAGACCGACCTGCTGCCCTACTTCCTGTACGACAGCACGTACTTCTATCTGCAGTCCGACCGTATCGGACTGAAGCTCGAGAACGAGCGCGGCCGCGCCGAGCTGTTCGTGCGCCGACGCCTGGAGGGCTTCGCCTCCGATCGCGTGCCCGAGAGCATGGTTGGCCAGACCCAGCGCTTCGCCGGCGACGATCTCGGCATCGCCGGTCGCTACAAGCTGGGCGCCGGGGTGGTGTACGGCGAGCTGATGACGAACGTGAGCGAGGAGTCCGACGGCACCGAACTGCGCCTGGGCTATCGCTACGAGGCCTGGTGGAGCGATAACCGCCGATTCCGCTGGCGTCCGTATGCCACGCTCGCCTGGCGCGACGCCAAGCTCAACAACTATTACTACGGCGTTCCCGGCTACGACCCCGGCGCCGGCGTCAATCTCGAGCTCGGTGCGCTCGCCAGTTATCGCCTGAGCCCGCGCTGGCAAGTGCTCGGCAGCATCGGCGTCACGCAATGGGCGAGCGGCGTGCGCAACAGCCCGGTGGTGGAGGATGGCCCGCAACCCGAGGCAATGCTCGGCCTGCTATACACCTTCAAGCCCGACCAGCCGAGCGAGTGGGACCGCAAGCCGCTGATCGTGCGCCTGGGGTACGGGCAGTCGACCGACTGCGACCTGCTGCCGATCCTCGCCGGCTGCACCGACGTCAACACGCAGGACGACACCAGCATCGTGCAGATCGACGTCGGCCAGATCCTGGTGCGGCGGCTCAACAACTGGCCTCTGGACCTTGCCGGCTTCATCGGCTTCGTCAAGCATGAAGAGCGTGGCCTGCAGGAAGACTTCTGGCAAATCAACGGCTACTTCAAGGCCTACTACTACTTCGGCCCGTGGTGGCGCGACACCCTGCGCACGCGTTTCGGCTTCGGTGTCGGCATCTCCTACGCGAGTCGCATCCCGTTCAGCGAGCAGCGCGACCAGGCCCTGCGCGAGCGCGACACCTCGAAGCTGCTGCTCTACCTGGATCCGACGATCGACATCAACATCGGCGACCTCTTCAAGGCGAAAGAGCTGCGCGAGACCTACGTCGGCATCGGCGTGTCACACCGCTCGGGCGTGTTCGGTTCCTCGCGCCTGTTCAACAGCGTGAACGGCGGCTCGAACTACCTCTACCTCTTCGTCGAGACCGGCTTCTAGCCCTGCACGGAATAGCCGCCGTCCACCGGGATCGCGGTACCGGTGATGAAGTCCGAAGCCGACGCGCACAGAAAAACGGCGATTCCCGACAGGTCGTTGGGCTCGCCCCAGCGCCCCGCGGGCGTGCGCGCGAGCACGCGCTCGTGCAGGCCCTTGACGTCGGTGCGCGCGCGGCGCGTCATGTTGGTGTCGATCCAGCCCGGCAGCACCGCGTTCACCTGGATGTTGTCGCGCGCCCACGCGCAGGCCAGGGCGCGCGTGAGCTGCACGATGCCGCCCTTGCTCGCGCCGTAGGGCGCGACGAACGAGGCGCCGAAGATCGACATCATCGAGCCGATGTTCACGACCTTGCCGCCGCCGGCGGTCTTGAGGTGCGGATAGGCGGCCTGCGCGGCGACGAAGGCGCTGGTGAGGTTGGTGTCCATCACCAGCTTCCACTCGTCGAGCGTGTATTCCTGCGGCTGCTTGCGCACGTTCATGCCGGCGTTGTTCACCAGGATGTCGAGCCGGCCGAGGCGCTTGGCGGCCTCGTCCACCATGGCGCGGCAGGACTTCTCGTCCTTGAGGTCGGCCTGCAGCGCGATGCCGCCGCTCAAGCTTTTCAAGGCTTGAGAATTCTTTTCCGAATCGCGGCCGGCAATGGCCACTTTGGCGCCGGCTGCTGCCAATCCCCGGGCCATGCCGAGCCCGATGCCGCCGTTGCCGCCGGTGACGAGCGCGGCCTTGCCATGCAGGTCGAAGAGGTTCATCCTGCGATTATGCAATACTTGCCAAAGTCAAGTAGTTCCAGGTCAAGTAGTTCCACGTCAAGTCGTTCCAAAACCAGCATCTCCGCGGTGCGGCGGTTCAACCGGTTCTACACGCGCCGCATCGGTGCGCTGCGGCCGCACTATCTCGGCGGCCCGTATTCGCTGCCGCAGGCGCGCGTGCTCTACGAGCTCGGCCAGCGCGACGAGTGCACCGCGACCGAGCTCGGCGCGGATCTGGATCTGGACCTCGGCTATCTAAGCCGCCTGCTGTACGGACTGAAGCGCAGCGGCCTGGTGCTGGGCGAGGCGGCGGAGGAGGACGCGCGCCGGGTCCGGCTAACGCTGACGGCGAAGGGCCGCAAGGTTTATCAGCAGCTCGATGCGCGCTCGCGCGACGAGGTCGGCGCCATGCTGGCCAAGCTCGCGGCGCCGGAGCAGGAACGGCTCGTCGGTGCGCTCCAGGCGGTGGAAGGCGTACTGGAGAAAAATGCGGACCGCGAGGTACGGCTGCGCTCGCATCGCCCGGGCGACATGGGCTGGGTGATCGGCGCGCACGGCCGGCTCTATGCGCAGGAGTACGGCTGGGACGAGCGCTTCGAGGCGCTGGTGGCCGGGATCGCCGCCGCCTTCATCAATGAACTCGACAAGAAGCGCGAGCGCTGCTGGATCGCGGAGATGAGCGGCGAGCCGGTGGGCTGCGTGTTCCTCGTCAAGCAGACCAAAACGGTGGCCAAGCTGCGGCTGTTGATCGTCGAGCCGCGGGCGCGCGGCATCGGCCTGGGACGGCGGCTGGTGGGGGAGTGCATCGCGTTCGCGCGCGCGACGCGCTATCAAAAGCTGGTGCTCTGGACCCAGTCCAATCTCACCGCGGCGCGCCACATCTACAAGTCCACCGGGTTCAAGCTGGTGAGCACGCAGCGTCACCAGGACTTCGGCATCAAGCTGACCGGCGAGTATTGGGAGCTAGCGCTCTAGCAGGCTCCTCCGGGCTGTAGCGCACGACCCGGTTACGACCTTGCTGTTTCGCCTGATACAGCGCGCGGTCGGCGCGCGCCGCGAGGGCGTCGAGGGTGCGGCCATCCTCCGGATAGGAGGCGAAGCCGATGCTCACCGACGCGACCACGTTCTCGCCGTTGATGGCGAGCGGCCGCGCGGCGATCGCGAGGCGGATGCGCTCGGCCACGTCGGCCGCGCCCTTCGGCGGCGTTTCCGGGAGCAGCACGATGAACTCGTCGCCGCCGTATCTCGCCGGCACGTCGGTGGCGCGCAGCTCGACCTGGACTGCGTTCGCCACCTGGCGCAGCAGGCGGCTGCCGGCCTCGTGGCCGTGCGTGTCGTTCACTGTCTTGAGGTTATCGCAGTCGATCATCAGGACGCTGGCCTGGCGGCCATAGCGCTGCGCCTGGCCGAACAGGCGGTTGGCGGCGATGGCGAAGCCGCGCGTGTTGAACAGGCCGGTGAGCTCGTCGGTCTCGGCCAGCAGCTTGGTCTGCTGCAGGCCGTAGCGGATGTCGGCCGAGAACATGGTGGTGATGTAGGCGACGAGCAGCACCGGGGCGAGCTGCGCGGCGAATCCGGCGACGAAGCTGAGCGTCGCGATCTCCGCCAGGGAGTGGCTGCCGAGGAAGATGTAGCAGGCGGCAATCAGTCCGACGTTGGCCAGCGTAGCGACTTTGCCGAGGGTGAGCGCCGAGGTGATGACCGGCAGCAGGTAGGCGTTGATCAGCGCGCTCGCCAGGCCGTCGGTGTGCCACAGCACCCAAGTGATGAAGGTGATCATGCCGAGCGTCTCGAAGGCGATCTTCCAGCGCGTCTCGCGCTTGTAGAAGTTCGCATAGCGGAAGCTCATCACCAGCGCTGCGTAGAAGAACAGGCCCGCCGACACCGCGGCGTTGGCCTCCGGGTCGCCGCGCTCGCCGCCGAACACGAGGTAGACCAGCACCAGGATCAGCAGCAGCCAGTGGATCTCGGCGACGGTGCGCGAGATCCCCCGCAGCTCCTCCTGCTCGATCGACAACCCGGACCTGACGCGTTCTTCTGCCGCCACGCTTTCTCCCTTGCCCCTGCATGTATTATGCGGCGTCATGGAATTTTCCGCCAAAGGCCTGCGCGTGCTGGTCACCGCCGGCGCCGCCGGCATCGGTCGCGTGATGGCGCGCACGTTCTCCGAGCGCGGTGCGAAAGTGCACATCTGCGACGTGGATGAAAAAGCGCTGGCGAGCACGAAGAAGCAGCTTCCCGCCGTTTCGCAGAGCATCGCCGACGTCTCACGGCTCGACGATGTCGATCGCCTCTTCGCGGACGTGAAGAAATACCTCGGCGGGCTGGACGTGCTGATCAACAACGCCGGCATCGCCGGGCCGACCGCGAAGGTCGAGGACATCCGCCCTGAGGACTGGGACCGCTGCATCGCGGTCGACCTGAACGGCATGTTCTATTGCACGCGCAAGGCGATGCCGCTGATCAAGGCCGCGGGCGGCGGCAGCATCATCAACCTATCCTCGATCGCCGGCCGCTTCGGCTTCCCGATGCGCACGCCGTACGCGGCGGCGAAGTGGGCAGTGGTCGGCTTCACCGAAAGCCTCGCCGCCGAGGCCGGCCCGGACAAGGTGCGCGTGAACTGCATCCAGCCCGGCATCGTCGAGGGCGACCGCGTCGACCGCATCATCGAGGCCAAGGCGAAGGGTCTCGGCGTTTCCGCCGACGAAATCAAGTCCAGAATGGTCGCCGGGGTGAGCCTGCACACCACCGTCACGCCGCAGGACATCGCCAACATGGCGCTCTTTCTGGCCACCGCCCCCGGAAGGCACATTTCCGGCCAGGCGCTTTCGGTCTGCGGGGGTGCTCGGTACCTCGTTTAATTCGGGGTCAGGGTCGCAATTCGTTTTTGCGCACGTGAAAACCGAATTGCGACCCTGACCCCGAATTAGAATTTCCGGTCTCGGAGGAGGACATGGCAGCAGCGCAAGGCAAGGTCATCATCACGTGCGCGGTGACGGGCTCGATCCACACGCCGAGCATGTCGCCGCACCTGCCGGTCACGCCGGCCGAGATCGCGCGCGGCGCGATCGGCGCCGCGCAGGCGGGTGCGGCGATCGTGCACCTGCACGCGCGCAATCCCAAGGACGGCAGCCCCTCGCAGGACCCGGCGCTGTTCCACGAGTTCCTGCCGCAGATCGCGGTGGCGTGCGACGCGGTGATCAACCTCACGACCGGCGGCGCGGCCACCATGACGACCGAGGAGCGCCTGCAGCCCGCGCTGCAGCTCAAGCCCGAGGTGGCCTCGCTCAACATGGGCTCGATGAACTTCGGCCTCTACGAGATGCTGGGGCGCTACAAGGACTTCAAGCACGACTGGGAGAAGCCGTACCTCTCCGGCTCGGACGACCGCATTTTCAAGAACACCTTCAAGGACATCGCCTACATCCTGCAGTCGTGCAGTGAGAACGACACGCGCTTCGAGATCGAGTGCTACGACATCGGCCACCTGTACACCGCGGCGCACTTCGTCGACCGCGGGCTGATCAAGCCGCCGTTCCTGATCCAGTCGGTGTTCGGCATCCGCGGCGGCATCGGCAATCATCCCGAGGACGTGATCCACATGAAGCGCACCGCCGACCGCCTGTTCGGCGACGCGTACTACTGGTCGGTGCTCGGCGCGGGGCGCGGCCAGATGCAAGTCGCCGCGCAGGCCGCGGTCATGGGCGGCAACGTGCGCGTGGGGCTCGAAGACAGCCTTTGGATCGGCCGCGGCCAGCTCGCCAAGTCCAACGCCGAGCAGGTGGCCAAAGCCAAGCGCATGTTGGAGGAGCTTGGCCTGAGCGTTGCCAGTGCCAACGACGCGCGCGAAATGCTGAAACTCAAAGGAGCACGCAATGTCGCTTTTTAGATTCGTCCTTTTCCTCGCGTTCTCGCTGCCGGTCCTCGCCCAGGACTGGCCCAACAAGCCGGTCAGGTTCGTCTCGCCCTATCCGCCGGGCGGCTCGGTCGACCCGCTCGCGCGCATGTTCGCGGCCAAGCTCGGCGACTCGCTGAAGCAGAACTTCATCGTCGAGAACCGCACCGGCGCCTCCGGCATCATCGGCACGGACCACGTCGCGAAGAGCGCGCCGGACGGCTATACGTTCGTGTTCATCTTCGATACGCACGCGGTGCAGCAGGCGCTGAACCCCAAGCTGCCGTTCGATCCGGTGAAGGACTTCGAGCCGGTGATGATCGTGGGCTACGCGCCAATGGCCATCACCACCGGCGCGCAAAAGCCGTACAAGAATTTCCAGGACGCGCTGGCGGCGGCCAAGTCCGGTGCCGGCGTGACGCTCGGCAACGTCGGCAACGGCTCGCTCGCGCACCTCACCACCATCGTGCTCAACCAGGCGGCGGGCGCGAAGTTCCTGCCGGTGGCCTACAAGGGCGGCGGCCCGATGTCGACCGACGTTATCGGCGGCCATGTGGAGCTCGCCATGGCCTCGACCGCCGCTCAGGCGCAGCATGTGCGCGGCGGCAAGATGCGCGCGCTGGTGCTCACCGGCGACAAGCGCTCACACACCATGCCGGAAGTTCCCACGCTCAAGGAGCTGGGCATCGACGTGGTGGCGCATGCGTGGTGGGGCATCCTCGCGCCGGCCGGGACGCCCCGCCCGATCATCGACAAGCTGGTGCTCGAGCTGCGCAAGGCGATCGCTCTGCCCGAGGTGAGCAAGATGCTGCAGGAGACGCAGGGCATGGAGGTGATCGCGCTCGGCCCCGACGCCACGCAGAAGTGGATCAACGACAACATTGCGCGCTGGGGCAAGGTGGTGAAAGACAACAACATCCGCGCTGAATGAAAGTCGCGGTCCTCGACGACTACCAGCGCGTGGCGCTGGAGTACGCCGATTGGAAGTCCTTGAAGGGCGTCGAAGTCACGGTCTTCAATGAACCGCTGAAGGATGCGGCAACGCAGCTGGCGTCCTTCGACGCCGTCTGCCTGATGCGCGAGCGCACGCCGTTCGGCCGCGCGCTGATCGACAAGCTTCCCAACCTCAAGTTCGTCAGCCTCACCGGCGCGCGCTCGCCGGGCCTGGACACGCAGGCGCTGAAGGAGCGCGGCATTGCGGTGAGCAATACCCGCTCCGCCGGCGGCGGGCTCTCCACCGTCGAGCTGACGTGGGGCCTGATCATCTCCGCGGCGCGCGGGCTGGCGCAAGGCGAGCGCAACATGCGCTCGGGGCGATGGCACGAGGGGCTGGCTCCAGGATTTTCATTGGCGGGAAAAACCCTCGGCCTGCTCGGACTGGGCAACATCGGCTCGCGCGTGGCGGCGATCGGCAAGGCCTTCGGCATGGAATGCGTGGCGTGGAGCCAGAATCTGACCGACGAGAAGGCGCAAGCAACAGGTGTGAAGAAAGTCGGGAAGGAACATCTTTTTCATACTTCCGATGTGGTGACCATCCATCTCGTACTGAGCGAGCGCACGCACGGCCTGGTGCGCGCGGAAGAACTGGCGCTGATGAAGCCGGGCGCGATCCTGGTCAATACGTCGCGCGGCCCCATCGTGGTGGAGGGCGACCTCATCGCCGCCCTGAAGAAGCAGCGCCTGCACGCCGCGCTTGACGTCTATGAGCGGGAGCCGCTGCCGGCCGGGCATCCGCTGCGCACGCTGGAGAACGTGACCCTATCGCCGCACCTGGGCTACGTGCACGAGGAAAACTACCGCATCTTCTACCGCGACACGGTGGAGAACGTCGCCGCGTGGCTTGCGGGCAAGCCGATTCGGGTCATCAACCCTTGAAGTTGTCGTACCTGCCGCCGCTGATGGTCTACGCGGCGTACGGGGTATCCGGACTCACCGGCATCGTCGGCACCTTCTTCGTCAAGGATTACCTCGATCTCTCGCCGGCGTTCCTCGCCGCGCTGCTCTTCTGGGCCGGCATACCGTGGGCGCTGAAAATGCCGGTCGGCCACCTCGTCGACCTGATCTGGCGCTGGAAGGCGCTGCTGGTATGGCTCGGCGCCTCGATGATCGCCGCCAGCCTCCTGATCATGATCGGGCTAATCAGCTATACGCAGGACATGGCGGCGGTGATGACGCTCGGGCAGTGGTACGTGGTTGCCGCGCTGCTCGCGCCCATCGGCTACATGGTCCAGGATTCGGTGGCCGACGCGATGACGGTGGAGGCGGTGCCGCGCGTAGACGAAAACGGCAAGGCGTACGACGAGCCCACGCGCAAGGCCATGCATACGACGATGCAGACCCTGGGGCGCGTGGCGCTGATCGGCGGGCTGGCGCTGGTCGCCGCCGCGAACATCTATATTTTTCACGGAACGGAAAACCTCGGCCGGGAAGCCAAGTCGGCGCTCTACGCCAACGTCTACACCGCGGCCCTCGCCATCCCGGTGATCTCGGTGCTCGGCGTGATCCTGCACCGCTTCCTCAAGCATGAGCGCGAGGTGGTGGAGAAGACGCGGCCGAACTGGGCGGTGCTCGGCGGCAGCGTGGTGTTCGTCGCCATCACGCTCGCGGTCGGCGTGGGCGGCGTGCCGCACGCCCAGGAGATCATCTTCTGCGGCTCGCTGGCGATCATCCTGTTCCTGCTCTGGAGACTTGCGCGCGAGCTCGAGCCGGCGGCGCGCAACGCGCTGGTCGCGACCGCGATCGTGCTGTTCCTCTATCGAGCGGTGCCGCTCACCGGCGAGGGCGCCACCTGGTGGATGATCGACGTGCTGAAGTTCGACGAGAGCTTCCTCGCCCAGCTCTCGCTTCTGACCTACGTGCTCACGCTCATCGGCATGTTCGCCCTGCGCGGCTTCATGGCCAGGAACTCCATTGCCACCATCGTCGTCGTGCTCAGCGTCGCCGCGGCGCTGCTCGCGCTGCCGAGCATCGGCATGTTCTACGGCCTGCACGAATGGACGGCGGCGCGCACCGGCGGCGTGGTCGATGCGCGCGTCATCACCATGTTCAACACTGCGCTCGAGTCGCCGCTCGGGCAGATCGCGATGATCCCGATGCTCGCCTGGATCGCCAATTCGGCGCCGGCCCACCTCAAGGCGACCTATTTCGCGGTGATGGCGTCTTTCTCCAACCTGGCGCTGGCGGCCTCGCAGCTCGGCACCGTCTACCTGAACCGCGCGTTCGAGGTCAAGCGCGGCGACTACAGCGAGCTCGGGGAGCTGATGATCGTGGTCGCGGTCCTCACTTTGCTTGTACCGCTGGTGGCGGTGGCCGGCATCCGGCTGTTACGCCTGCGAACCGCCTGAACCTCGGCGACGGAAGTCGCTCCAACCGGAAAGGAGACCGTAAACATGCAGGCTGATGCCGTCCGCAAGCAAGTCCACGCCGCCCTGGAGCGCGAAAGCCGAGTCAACCTTCACCGCCATCCAGTCCGGATCGAGAGTGCGGACGGCACCGTCACCCTGGAAGGGGAGGTGGCCGATGTCGCGGCCAAGCAGCTCGCGCTCCAGCTCGCCGGCGCGGTGCAGGGCGTGCGCAGCGTGGTCGACCGCCTGCGCGTCGCCCCGGGCGAGCGGCGCGGCGACGGCGCGGTGCGCGACTCCGCGGCGCGCCTGCTCCTCCAGCAGCCCGAGCTGCGCGGCTGCAGCCTGAACGTGCGCACCAACGAAAGGATCGAGGTCCTGCATCGCGTGGCGGAGAATCCCGCCGGCGAGATCGAGCTCAGCGTGACCGACGGCGTCGTCGTGCTCGAGGGACACGTCATCAGCCAGTCGCATCGGCGCTTCGCCGGCGCGGTGGCGTGGTGGACGCCCGGCCGGCGTGACGTGATCAATGCGCTCGAGGTGCGGCCGGCCTACGAGGACCGGGACGACGAAGTCGCGGAGGTGATGCGCCTGGTGCTGGAAGCGGACCCGGAGCTCGATGCCGACCAGATCCGCACCAACTGCAACGGCAAGGTCGTGTTCCTCGACGGCAGCGTGCCGAGCGACCAGCAAAAACGCCGCGCCGAGCAGGACGCCTGGTCGCTGGCGGCGATCCGGGGCGTAGTCAACCGCCTGCAAGTCAGCCTCTGACGACGTCGGCCGGCGCAGTCGCGCGTGCCCCTTTAGGTAGGATGCAGCGTGCGCAGTTTCCTGTTCGCTGCATCGCTGATCCTGTCCTGCGACACCTGGAGTCAGGCTGCCGATCCGGCTGTCGGCCATGAAGCCGAGATCGCGAAGTTTCGCAGCCGGCTGTTGGCGTACGTATCCCGCTATGGTCATTACCCTCCGGCGGCGCGGGAAAAAGGTCTGGAAGGCGATGCCGTGGTCGTGGTCGCAGTGGACGCTGGCGGCCGCTCGGCGTGCACAATCAAATCCTCCAGTGGCCACGAAGCCCTGGATCAAAGGGCGCTTGCCATCGCCCGCTATGCCGCCTCCAACGTCCCGATTCCGGAAGGGCTGCGCGGCGTCGCATTTTCCACCGAGATCCGTCTGCGGTTCTCGCTGACGCCCGGCACGAAGCGCGGTACTCAACAAAGAGCAGCGCATACACTGAAGGAGTACTTCGGCAAGGACCTTTGACTTACCGGCTGTAACCCTTCGCGCGCATGCACGCGGCGATGTGCTCGTCGTCCTTGCGCATGCGGTCGAAGCTGCGCTCGGATGCCGAATCGAAGTCGATGACGTTGCTGCCGGGCTTGCTTCGCGGCCCCGGGGCGGCCCGCGGCGCAGGCGGTGCCGCGGCTTCGCACTGCTTCAGTTCGCCTGCCATTTCATCCGGCGCTGCGCCAGTCTTCGTCCACTGCGGAGCGGCGCACGCCGTTAGCAGGACGGCTATCCAGACTTTTCTCATGGCGTCATCTTGGCCCTACGCGCGGCGGGCGCCATTGGACTAAAGTCGTACGAGGCTTGCCTTGGACTTGGCTAGGCACCCGCCTCGCGGCGCTTCATCTCGACGTATTCTTCCGCGCCCACCTGCTCGCGTAGTTGCGGGTAGCGGGCGATCGCCCCGTACCAGTGGCGCAGGCGGGCATCCAGCCGCTGCTCGACCGGAATGGCGAGCGCCTGCGCGGTGGCTTCAATCGCGAGGTAGTAGCGCATCGAGCTGCGCTCGACCACGCCGCGCAGGCCATCGACGTAGACCGGACGGCCGTCGGGCAGGCGCTCGACCACACTGAAGCCAACCTTGTCGCGTCCCGCGCCGGCGAGGTAGGCGTCCATCGCCAGTCGCGCCATGGTGCCGAGCGTGTAGGCGTACGACATGCGGATGAAGGTGCGCCGCGAGTCGAGCGGCGCCGCTTCCAGGCGGATCTCGTAGTCGCGCGTGCCGACGGGTCCGGATGGCGAATTGAGCGCAACCTGCAGGTAGTCTGCGCTCGTGGCGGCGACTTGGAAGCGAAAATCGATGCGGTGCGCGCTGTCCACCGCGTCACGCGGCTTGCGCGTGATGAACGCCGCGAGCGTTTCGCCGGCGTTCCCGGACGGCTGGCAGCCCTTGACGTTGACCTGCAGCGTCAGGATGTGGCACCAGTCCGCGGGACGCGCGAGCGCCGGTGCGACTACGCGGTAGGGCTGGTCGATGACGGCGTGGATTTCACCCTTCTGCCGCCCGCCGGCAGCGGTCGATTCCACGTGCAGCGCCCGGCCGAACGGGTTGTCGGCAAGCTGCTTTTCCAATGCGGCGTGACGCTCGAGCATTGTGCGGGCGTCCTGCGCCTGCGCGGTAGCGCAGACCAGGGCAAGGCAAAACGTTGCGGCTCGAAGCATGAGCGTCTGACACCGGGCAGCAAGAAACGATCCCCTAGTCGACGACCAGCGGCTCTTCCTGCATCAGCGCGATCTGCTCGCGCAACTCGAGAATCCGGTCCTGCCAGTAGCGCTGGGTGTTGAACCACGGGAAGGCGGCGGGAAACGCCGGGTCGTCCCAGCGCCGCGCGATCCACGCCGAGTAGTGGATCAGGCGCAACGTGCGCAACGCCTCGAGCAGGTTCAGCTCTTTTCGATCAAATTGCATGAATTGCTCGTAGCCGTCGAGCACCGCGCGCAGCTGCAGCGACATCGCCGCGCGGTCGCCGGAGAGCAGCATCCACAGGTCCTGCATCGCCGGTCCCATGCGCGAGTCGTCGAGGTCGACGAAGTGCGGGCCGGCGTCGGTCCACAGGATGTTTCCGGGATGACAGTCGCCGTGCAGGCGGATGGCCTTCACCGCGCCCGCCCGCTCGCAGCACGCCTCCACCAGCTGCATCGCCTGTTGCGTCACCGCTTTCCAGGCTTCGAGCAGGTCGGCCGGAATGAACGCGCTCGACAGAAGGTACGCGCGTGCGTAATGGCCGAATGTATTCGGCGTGAGACTTTCCCGAAACTGGAAAGGACGAGAACTTCCCACTGCATGAATCCGCCCCATGAAGCGGCCGATCCATTCCAGCGCTTTCGGATCGTCCAGCTCGGGGGTGCGCCCGCCGCGGCGAGGATAAACCGCAAGGCGGAAGCCGCCGAATGAAGACGAGCTTTGCGGAGCGACCACGGGAATTTCGCGCTCGGCGAGCTCGTGCGCGAAGGCGTGCTCCTCGTCGATCTGCGCCTCGCTCCAGCGATCCGGGCGGTAGAACTTCACCACGACGGGCGGATCTTCCTCCAGCCAGATCTGGTAGACGCGGTTCTCGTAGCTGGACAGCGCGAGCATCCGGCCGTCGGGGCGCAAGCCGAGCGCGGAAAGCGCATCGAGAACCACCTCCGGCGTGAGTGCGGCGTACGGATGCATTGGCGTATAGTAGTTCCATGCAGCAGAGGCGCGTTACGCAGAACGCGGTCGAGATCAGCGGCCTGCATTTTTCCTACGGCGACCTGCAGGTGCTGCGCGGTCTCTCGCTCGACATCCCGCGCGGCCAGGTGGTCGCGATCCTCGGCGGCAGCGGCTCGGGAAAGTCGACGCTGCTCAAGCTCATCGGTGGCCAGCTGCGGCCGGAGCGGGGCACGGTGAAGGTCGAGGGCAAGGATGTACACCAGCTCACCCCCGACGAGCTGTACAAGCTGCGCCTCGAGATCGGGATGATGTTTCAGACTTCCGGCCTGTTCACCGACCTCTCGGTGTACGACAACGTTGCGTTCCCGATCCGCGAAAATTTCAATGCGCCCGAGGAGCTGGTGCAGCGCCTGGTGCTGATGAAGCTGCACGCCGTGGGCCTGCGCGGCGCGCGCGCGATGATGCCGGGCGACCTGTCCGGCGGCATGATGCGGCGCGTGGCGCTCGCGCGCGCGATCGCCACCGATCCGAAGCTGATGATCTACGACGAACCCTTCGCCGGTCTGGACCCGATCTCGCTCACCCAGATCGTCGAGCTCATCCGCAGCCTGAACCAGGCGCTCGGCCTGACCTCGATCGTGGTGACCTACGACGTGCACGAGGCGCTCAAGGTCGCTGACTACATCTACGTGATCGGTGACGGCGTGATCCTCGGCAAGGGAACTTCGGAGCAAGTCGCCACCTCCGAAGATCCGTACTTGCACCAGTTCGTCAATTCGCTGCCCGACGGGCCGGTGCGTTTCCACTTCCCCGGGCCGCCCTTGGAAGAGGACCTGAACCTCCATGGCTGATTCCACCGATTCCATCCGCCAGGCCGCCGTCGACGCGATGAAGGCCGGCGAAGACGTGACCCGCCGCATGCGTGATCTGACGCTGGACGCGCTGCGCAACCGCAGCTTCGACCGCGAAGGCATCCGCGAAGTGGTGCGCGCCGTGACCGAAGGCATGGCCGCTGCCGCGCCGGCAAGCGGCGGCACTCTGCGCCAGGCGATGGGGCAGGCGTTCCGCGGCATGGACGAGGCGCTCACCAAGTCGGTCGAGGCCGGCGAGTCCGCGTTGCGCCAGATGGTGGCCACCGGCCGCGGCGTCGCCGACAACGAGGTCAAGCAGGCGCTCGCCGGGCTGAAAAAGATCGAAGAGGACTTCGTTGACACCGTGAGCAAGGTGGCGAGCTCGGCCAACGAGCGCGCGCGCCCGGAGTTGCGCGCGCTGGTCGAGCGTGCGACCCACGCCGGCACCGAAACCGGCAAGCAGACCGCCAAGCTGATGGCCGAGTTCACCTTCTCCGGCATGGAGCTCGCCGGTCAGTTCAGCGTGCGCTTCGCCCACATCGCGAGCGGCGTGCTCGCCGGCATGGCCGACGCACTAGAAAAATCAGCCCTCGAAAAGCGTAAGAAACCCTAGCCAGGCCCGATGCTGCGGCACACCGTCGGCATGATGCGCGAGCTGCCGCGGCTGCAGGAAATCGCCGCCGTGTTCATCCGCCATGGCCTGGGCGAGTTCGTGCAGCGCATCGGCATCGCCGGTGTGCTGGAGCGCGCCGGGCAGATCCTGCACCGCAACCCCGTTGCCGAGCAGGTCACGCTCGATCCCGCGCAGCGCATGCGCATGGCGCTCGAGGAGCTCGGCCCGACCTTCGTCAAGCTCGGCCAGGTGATGGCGACGCGCGTCGACCTCTTCCCGCCGCGCTGGATCGCTGAATTCGAGAAGCTGCACGCCGACGTGCCCGCAGTGCCGTTCGAAGAACTGATCCCCGAATTGACGCGCTCGCTGGGGCGCTCGCCTATCGAGGTGTTCCGCGACATCGAAACCCATGCGCAGGGTGCGGCCTCCATCGCCCAGGTGCATCGCGCCAAGCTGCAGGACGGCACGCCGATCGTGCTCAAAGTCAGGCGGCCGGGCGTGCGCGAGAAGATCGACGCCGACCTGCGCCTGCTGCGGCGCGTGTCCGAGCTGATCGAGTCCGAGATTCCGGAGGCGCGGCGCTACCATCCCGCGGAAGTCGCCGCGCAGTTCGCGCGCACGCTGGAGCGCGAGGCGGACTTCGCCACCGAGACGCGCAACATCGAGCGCTTTGCCAAGAATTTCGCCGGCGACCCGTACATCGTCATTCCGCGCATTTATCCCGAATACACGAGCGACGTGCTGCTGGTGCAGGAGCACGTCGAAGGCATCCCGGCGACGAATCCGGCCGCGGTGGCAGCGGCAGGCCTGGATCGAAAGGTGCTCGCGGCGCGCGGCGTCGACGCGTTCCTGAAGATGATCCTGATCGACGGCTTCTTCCACGCCGATCCGCATCCCGGCAACGTGTTCTACGTGCCGGGCAACCGCATCGTGATCATCGACTTCGGCATGGTCGGGCGCCTCTCGCCGCAGCGGCGCGCGCAGGTCATCGACCTGCTCGGCGGCCTGGCGCGCATGGCGGAAGAGCCGATGCTGGAAGTGCTGATGGACTGGGCGGGCGACGCCTACGTCGACGAGAACAAGCTCGCCGCCGACGTGAACGAGATGGTGTTCGACTACGAAGGCGTGCCGCTGAAGGACATCCGCGTCGGCACCGTGATCCGCCAGTTCGCCGGCATCGTGCGCGAGCACTCGATCGTGCTGCCCTCGGACCTGTCGCTCATGTTCAAGGCGCTGATCACCCTGGAAGGGCTGGGCCGGCAATACGACCCGGACTTCCACATTACCGATCACCTCACGCCGCTGGTGAAGAGCGCGCTCGCGGAGCGCTACCAGCCGAACGAGGTCATGCGCCGCGGGCGCAGCGCGATGAGCGAGTTCATGAGCGTGGTGGGCGGCGTGCCGAGGGACCTCGCGCGCTTCCTGCGCGAGGCGCGCCGCGGCAAGACGCGCATCGACCTGGATCTGAAGCGCCTCGACAGCTTCGGCCGCCAGCTCGACCGAACGCTGGACCGCGTAACCGTCGGCATCATGACCGCCTCGCTGGTGATCGGCTCGGCGATCGTCCTCACCGTGCAGGACGGCCCGACCTTCCTCGGCATCCCGGTGTTGCCGGCGGTCGGGTTATTTGGTTACGTTCTGGCGTTCCTGAACAGCGTCTGGATTGTCTACGGCATCTGGCGAGCCGGCCGGGAATGAAAAGGGGTCAGGACCCTTTTCGTATTACGCCGAGCTGCCGTCCTTCGCGATGAACTTCAGTGCGGCGCCGTTGTTGCACCAGCGCTGATTGGTCGGCGGCGGGCCGTCGTCGAACACGTGGCCGTGGTGGCCGCCGCAGCGCTTGCAGTGGTACTCGGTGCGCGGATAGATGAGGTAGAAGTCCTTCTTCATGTCGAACACGCCCGGGATGGTGGTGAAGAAGCTCGGCCAGCCGGTGCCGGACTCGAACTTCATCTCGGAGGTGAAGACCGGCAGGCCGCAGCCCGCGCAGGCGTAAATGCCGGCGCGCTTCTCGGCGTTGAGCGGGCTGGTGCCGGCGCGCTCGGTGCCTTCCTCGCGCAGCACGTTGTAGGACGCGGGCTGCAGGCGCTTCTTCCACTCGTCCTTCGAGAGCTTGAGCGGCTCGGCGGCCGCGGGCACAGTGGCGCCGGCCGGCAAAAAGGTTTTCCAGTTTTTCTGCAGCGCGTCGATGTCCTTCATGGTCTTGACCTGGCCATGCGCGTAGAAGGAAATGGAAGCAAGGGGAAGCGAAGCGAGCGGCGCTGCGCCAAGGGCGAATACGAAAGTGCGTCGGTCCATGATCTCCTCATTCGGTTCTGCCTCAGTCGAGCTAACGCTCAAAACCTTACACGAATTCCGTTAGGATGCGGACACGAGGATAACCGGAGCGATCCCGCATGAAACGAATCTTCCTGGCCGCGGTCCTGGCCCTCTGGACTGTCGGCGCCGGGGCGCAGCAGCAGTACCCGTCGAAGCCGATCCACCTCGTCGCGACGTTCGCCGCCGGCGGCGCCATGGATCTGACTGCGCGCTCGATGGCGGCGGCCATGTCCGACTTCGGCCAGGTGATCGTCGAGAATCGCACCGGGGGCGGCGGCCTGATCGGCACCGACTACGTGGCGCGCGCTGCGCCCGATGGCTACACCCTGCTCATGTACGCCGACGTCAACGTCATTGCGCCGGTGGTCTACAAGAAGATCAACCACGATCCGATCAAGGACTTCGCGCCGATCACCAACGCGATCCTCGGCACGCACCTCATTGTCGCGCACCCTTCGATAAAGGCGAACACGCTGAAGGAACTCATCGAGCTCGCGAAGCGCGAGCCCGGCAAGCTGACCTTCGGCTCCCCCGGCACCGCGACCCCGCAGCACCTCGCCGGGGAACTCTTCAAGCAGCAGGCCGGAGGCCTCGATATCCAGCACGTGCCGTACCGCGGCGGCGGTCAGCTGATCGGCGACCTGATCGGCGGTCAGATCCCGCTCGGCCTGATCGGGCTGCCGCCGACGCTGCCGCACATCAAGGCAGGCAAGCTCAAGGTCTTCGCCGTCACCGCGCGCAAGCGCTCGCCATCACTGCCCGACGTGCCGACGGTGGAGGAGGCGGGTCTCCCCGGCTACGAGACGGTGCAATGGCTCGGCCCGGCCGCGCCGGCCGGCACGCCGCGCGCCATCGTCAATCGCCTGCACGCGGAGTTCACCAAGGCGCTGCGCAGCCCGGCCGTAGTCGAGCGGCTGAGCGCGGCCGGTCTCGAGGTGGCGCCGAGCGCATCCCCGGAGGCCTACGCGGAATTCATCCGGACAGAGCACGCGCGCTGGCCCGCGATCGTCAAGGCAGCGGGGGTCACGCCGGAGTGAGCAAGACGAACATCCTCTTCATCACCTCCGACCAGCAGCGCGGCGACTGCTACGGCTTCGAGGGGCGCAAGGTCAAGACGCCGCACCTCGACGCGATGGCGCGCGCCGGCACGCGGTTTTCGGCCTGCATCACGCCGAACCTCGTATGCCAGCCTTCGCGCGCGTCCATCCTGACGGGCTTGCTGCCCTACACGCACGGCGTTTCCGACAACGGCATCGACCTCGATCCGAAGCTCGGCGAGGCCGGATTCGCCGGCGCGTTCGCCAAGGCCGGCTATCGCACCGGCTATGTCGGCAAGGCGCACTTCGCCACCTCGCATACCTTCAAGCCCACCGGCACGCCGGAGTGCCGCAACAGCGACCAGGACCCGGAATGGTTCGGCCCTTACATGGGCTTCGAGCACGTCGAGCTGATGGTGGAGGGCCATAACCACTGGCCGCCGATGAAGCCGCCGCGCGGCCAGCACTACGAGCGCTGGTTCCACAAGGACGGCCGCGGCGAGGAGCTGCAGCGCCTGTACGAGATGCAGCTGCCGCCGCGCTCGACGGCGATGCAGACCTTCCACTCGGCGCTGCCGGTCGCGTTCCACAACTCGACGTGGATTGGCGATCGCACCATTCAGTTCTTGAATAACAATAAAAATTCCAAGTTCTGCGTCTGGGCCTCGTTCCCCGACCCGCACCATCCCTTCGATGCGCCCGAGCCGTGGAGTCGCCTGCACCATCCCGACGAGGTTGACTTGCCGCCCGAGCGTACGCTCGACCTCGAGCGCCGCCCGTGGTGGCACCGGCAGGCCCTTGAGGGCAAGCCGCAGATCGTCGAGCACCTGCGCAAGATCCGCGAGCAGTACTCGCGCATCCCGGTGCACACCGACCAGCAGCTGCGCGAGCTGATCGCCAACTACTACGGGATGATCTCGCTGATCGATCACAACGTCGGAAGAATCCTGCTGGAGCTGGAAGCCTTGGGGATTCTGAATGACACTTTGGTCGTTTACTCGACGGACCACGGCGACTGGCTCGGCGACCACGGCCTGATCCTGAAGGGCCCGATGGCGTACGAAGGCTTGCTGCGCGTCGGCCTGCTGGTCCAGGGCCCCGGCGTGCCGAAGGGCAAGATTGTCGACGACCCGGTGTCGACGCTCGACCTGCCGGCGACGTTTGCCGATTTCGCCGGCGTGAGCTTTTCGCCGAAGCACAGCCGAAGCCTGCGAAAACTGATCAACGGCAAAGAAAACCGGGATTTCAGCTATGGCGAATGGGACCTGCGCGCGTCGCGCTCGGGCGTCGACCTCGATCTGCGCACGGTGCGCACCAAGCGCCACAAGCTGACGCTTGACCTGCGCTCAGGCGCGGGCGAGCTGTACGATCTTTACGACGATCCCCACGAAATGCAGAACCTGTTTGGCAAAAGTAATCCCGCCGAGAAACAGCTCACCGACATGATCCGCAGCCGCCCCGCGGACGCGGCGCCGCGGCAGCCGCAGGTCGGCATGGCATGAAGATCACGCAGGTCCGGGCGCACGTGCTGCGCTCGGCGCTGGAGCAGCCGTTCGCTTTCTCGCAGGGCTGGGTCTCGAGCCGCGGCGCGACGCTGGTCGAGGTGCAGACCGACGAGGGCGTGACCGGCTGGGGCGAAGCGCTCTGCCAGGGGCTGCAGCCGCCCGAGATCGCCGCCGCGGCGATCCAGCACAGCTTGAAAAATCTCCTCGTCGGTGAGGATCCGCTGCAGCCCGAGGTGCTGTGGCACCGCATGTATCACTACACGCGCGACTACGGCCAGAAAGGCGCGGTGGTCGGCGCGATCAGCGGCGTCGACATCGCGCTCTGGGACATCTGCGGCAAGGTGCGAAAGGAGCCAGTGGCCAAGCTTCTGGGCGGCATGTTCCGCACCAGGGTCGAGGCCTATGCCACCGGGTTTTATCGCATCAAGGGGCACGGCGAAGCGCCGCGCCTCACGAAGGAGTTCGAAACGCACTGCGCCAACGGCTTTCGCGCGCTGAAGATCAAGCTTGGCTTCGGCATCGAGGACGATGTGGCGGTGATGCGCAGTCTCAAAGGCGTGGCGAAAAACCAGGAAGTGATGATCGACACCA
Source organism: uncultured bacterium (assembly GCA_965233195.1). GTDB lineage: Bacteria > Pseudomonadota > Gammaproteobacteria > Burkholderiales > SG8-39 > SCGC-AG-212-J23. Next base: position 123,262 of record CBDDSB010000032.1, read on the forward strand.
ACCACGCGTATGGCGTCGCTGAGGCCATCCGCCTCGGGCGCGAGCTGGAAGACATGGGCTGGCGCTTGCGCTGGTACGAGGAGCCGGTGGTGCAGGAAGACCTCGACGGCTACGCCGAGGTGCGCCGCGCGCTGGCGACGCCGATCGCGGGCGGGGAGAATGAATACACGGCTTTTGGTTTTCGAAATCTATTTTCCCAACGTGCGGTCGATGTGGCTCAACCCGACATCTGCATCGCCGGCGGCTTCACCGGCTGCCGGCACATCGTCGCGCTCGCGCACGCGCACGGCGTGCAGGTGAACCCGCACGTGTGGGCCTCGGCGGTTGGGCAGGCGGCCTCGCTGCAGCTGATCGCGGCGATCCCGGTGGCGAACCACTCGCTTTACCCGAAGGACATCCTGCTCGAGTTCGACACCTCGTCGCACCCGTTCCGCAACGAACTCACCAGCTATCCGCTCAAACAAAACGGCGGCTGGGTGGAAATCCCGCAGAAGCCGGGATTAGGAATCGAAGTTTCCCGCGACATCATCGAACGCTATTCCACGCAAAAATGAAACCTGCAAACCTGGTGATCATCATGTCGGACGAGCACGACCCGCGCTGGATGGGCTGCTCCGGGAACAGGATGATGCACACGCCCAACCTCGACCGCCTCGCGGCGCGCGGCCTGCGCTTCACCGACGCGTACACGACCTGCCCGATCTGCGTGCCGGCGCGCGCCGCGTTCGCGGTCGGCAAGTACATCCACCAGATCGGCTACTGGGACAACGCCGACCCCTACGACGGCAGGATACTGAGCTGGCACCATCGCCTGAGGGAGGAGGGCCACCGCGTGGTGTCGGTCGGCAAGCTGCATTTCCGCTCGACCGACGACGACAACGGCTTCTCCGAATCGATCGTGCCGATGAATGTGTTCGAGCGTACCGGCGACCTCTACGGCCTGCTGCGCGGCGCCGACATGCCGGCGCGCGCCGACGGCAAGAAGCTCGCCGGGCTCGCGGGGCCGGGTGAATCCGAGTACACCTGGTACGACCGCGAGATCGCCTCGCGCGCGCAGATCTGGCTGCGCGAGCAGGCGCCGAAGGAGCGCGCCAGGCCGTGGGTGTTGTTCGTGTCCTTCGTCGCGCCGCATTTCCCGCTGACCGCGCCGCCGCACTGGTATTACAAGTACCCGTTCGACAAGATCCCGATGCCGAAGCTTTATCGCGCGAAGAATCTGCACCCGTACGTGCGCGACCAGGACGACAACACCGGCTACGACAAGTACTTCGAGGACGAGAACGCCGTGAAGCGCGCGCGCGCCGGCTACTTCGGCCTGATCAGCTCGCTGGACGAGAACATTGGGCATGTTTTGGAAACATTGGACGATTGCGGACTCGCCGGAAATACCCGCGTGCTTTACACCTCGGACCACGGCGACAACATGGGCGCGCGAGGTTTGTGGGGCAAGCAGGTGCTCTACGAAGAGGCCGCCAAGGTGCCGATGATCCTGGCGGGGCCGGAGGTCCCGGTCGGCGTGCGCTCCTCGCCGGTGAGCCACGTGGATGTCTATCCCACGGTGATGCAATGCATGGGCGCCGATGCGCCGGAAGCCTCGGGATTTTCTTTATTGAAAGAAACACCACAACGGACGGTCGTGTCGGAGTACCACGCCTCCTCCTCGCGCGCCGGCGAGTACATGATCCGCAACGGCAAGTGGAAGTACGTTTACTTCGTGCAGTATCCGGACCGGCCGGAGTTGTTCGATCTCGAGAACGACCCCGAGGAGCTGAACGACCTGGGCACGAATAAAGCTTTTTCGAAAGAACGAGAAAACTGCCACGGCAAGCTGCTCGCCATGCTCAATCCGGAAGAAGTCGACCGCAAAGCAAAGCGGCGACAAGCAGAGCTTGTCGCCGCGCACGGCGGCCGGGAGGCGGTGATTCGGCGGGGGAGTTTTGCGTACTCACCGCCCCCCGGCTTCAAAGCGGAGTTTGATCAGTAGCCTCCCGTTACCACGCTGTGGACGATGGCGCCGCCGAGGATGGCGCCGACCAGCAACGCGGCGCCCGCATTCGAATGCGACTGGTGATAGACCACCGGTGGCGGCGGCGCGTGGCGCACGAAATACACGGGACGGGGAGCCGGGCGGTGGTACTCACGTACGTACACCGGCCGTTGCACGACGTACCGCTCTTTGACCACGACACGGTGGCCGTAGCCTTGCCCACGGTAGTCCCGATTTCCGCGGTCGGCGAATGCCGGAGCAGTTAGCGCGAGACCGGCGAGGGCAAGGATCAGTTTCTTCAGCATGGCAACCTCCTGTTTGTTTGGTGCCTCTGCATTTCACGCGCCCGCGGCCGGCAAGTGAACCGATAAAGTGCAACATCTGTAACATCCTGTAAGCCCTATCCGGTCGGAGGAGACCTATGTCACGAGTGCTGGTTTTGCTGCTGTTGGCCCTCGCGCTTCGCGTGCACGCGCAAGAATCGTATCCCTCGAAACCGGTCACGATGATCGTGCCGTTCCCGCCGGGCGGGGTGGCGGACATCGTCGGCCGGCCGCTCGCCTCGCAGATGGAGAAGACGCTGAAGCAGCCGGTGGTGGTGGTGAACCGCACTGGCGCCGGCGGCGCGGTGGGCATGGCGTCGGTGGCCAAGGCCGCGCCCGACGGCTACACCATCCTGATGGGCCTGTCGTCGATCTCCATCTTCCCGGTCTCGGACCGCATCAACGGCAAGACGCCGTCGTACGAGATGAAGGACTTCGCGCCGATCGCGCTGATCACGGCCGACCCGACCGTGCTGGTGGTGTCGGCGGACAGTCCGTGGAAGAACCTCAAGGAGTTCGTCGAATCGGCCAAAGCCTATCCCGGGAAGATCAACTATTCCTCCTCCGGCGTGTACGGCACGCTGCACGTGGCGATGGAGATCTTCGCCCATTCCGCCGGCATCAAGCTGTTCCACGTGCCCTACCAGGGCGGCGGGCCGGCGCTCACCGCGCTGCTCGGCGGCCAGGTGCACGCGCTCGCCTCCGGTCCGGCGGCGGCCATCGGGCACATCAAGGGCGGCAAGATGCGCGCGCTCGCGAGCTGGAGCACCGAGCGCCTGCCGCTGTTGCCCGAGGTGCCGACCTTCAAGGAGCTGGGCTACGACGCCGAGTTCTACATCTGGTCGGGCGTGTTCGCGCCGGCAGCGATCCCGACGCCGGTGCTCGACCGCCTGCGCGCCGCGGTGCGCGAGGCGGCGAACAGCCCCGAGTTCAAGGGCGCGATGGAGAAGGTCTCGACGCCGGTGAGCTACCTGGACGCGCCCGCGTTCCGCACCTACTGGGAGCGCGACGCGGCGCGGCTCAAGGTCGCGCTGGAGAAGATCGGAAAAGTCGAAGAAAAGTAGAGGAGTTAGAACCCGCCACTACAGGGCCAAGCGCCGCGCCAGGTCTTCGTCGTCGCGCGCCCGCTGCTGCAGCTCGTCGAGCGCGCGCTGCAGCCAGGGCCAGAGCTGCGTGTCAAGCCACTGCCGGCCGCGCTCGGTGCGGGGTGCGTCGATCGCGCGGTGCGAGCGGTGCACCACGTAATACGCAATCGCGGCGAGCGCGAAGCTGCTGAGTATCCAGGCGCTGAACGCGATCACCAGGACCACGACCTTGCCGCGCAGGTCGGGGATGGCGAGAAAGTCGTTCCAGAAACCGATCGCCGCGCCGAGCCACAACGCAGTGGCGGCGATGAGGCACGCCGCGGCGACGCGAAAGGCGAGCGTGTCGCCCTTCCCTCCGTTGTGCGCGACGGCGTGCGGCGGCTGCGGGAAGACGTTGATCTCGTGCGGCGCCGCGCGGTCCCAGCGCAGCACGACCTCGCCGCGCGCCATGCCGCCCTCGCTCAGCAGGAGCACGATCTCGCGCTCGTGCTCGCTGCGCGACACGCCGAGCGCCGGGAAATGCGCGCGCAACGCGCGCTCGAGGTGCTGCGCCCACTCGCCGAGCACGCTGTCGATGCCATGGCCCTGTTCGAGGCGGATCGGGATCGGCATGCCGGCATTATGCTCAAATTACTTTTTTCGTTTTTTCTTGAGCCGCGCGAGCTTCTCCAGCAGGGCACGCGGCCGCCGGTACTGCAGCAGGTTGCCGGCCTGGCGCTCGAACGGGTCGCGCCGCGTCACCGCGCGCAGGTGGCGGCCGTCGAGCAGCTTGAAGTGGCGCAGGTCGTCGAGTGCCTCGCACACCGCCCAGGCGTTCTTGCGGCCGCTGACCCAGACTTCCGGCTCCATGCGGCGCAGATCGAAGGGGATGGAATACTCGCGCAGCGTCTTGTGGTCGCGGCCGTTGGCGTACTCGTGGAAGTAGGACATGGCGAGCTCGCGCAGGCTGCCGTAAACCGGGTCGCGCGAACGCAGGCCGATGCCGTTGGTCTTCGAAATCGCGCCCCAGCGGCCGTGGCGGCGGAAGAGCGCGACGACGTGGTCGAAGTCGCGCACCGCGCGCATGTCGAGAAGCAGCGGCGGCTCGCCGTGGACCCACAATGCGCAGGCGGCGAGCATCGCGCCCTCGATGCAGTGAGCGCTGCGCGTCTCCAGCACCCCGCGCACCGTGCGGCAGGTGTCGCCGCCGAGCTCGAAGTTCTGCCCCAGGCCGAAGACGAAGGCCTGGATCTTTTCCAGGGTGTCCAGACGCTGCAGCACGGCGAACTCCGCGGGCGTCAAGCCCAGGTCCTCACGCCTCGGTGTTCCCCTTGGCCGCACCCACTGGATTGTTCCAAAAAAAAACCTCCCGGGCCATCAGGGTCGCTCCAAGGGGGAGGAGGGAGGAGGAGGGGAGACCCTGAACTTCGGCCGGGAGGCTGGCGTCGCTTGGACGTGAAATCAGTATCGGAGGTGGGTGTATCTCCCGTATTGCGTGGGCGGAGACGCGTGTTACAACAGTAATGCGCCGTCGGCGTCGATCAGGACGCGGACCCGCTCCCCAGGGGCGTAGCGCCGCCCGCCGGTGTGCAGGGTCGTCACCTGCGAGCCGTCGTCGAGCTGCACCTCCACCTGCCAGGCGACCTCGGGCAGGCGCAGGTTGTCGTCGTCGAACTTGACCAGGTCCTCTGGGAGCGCCTGCTTCGCCTCCTGGACGCTGAGCACGGTGCCGGGGGCGGTCGGCTCCTGCACCTGGCAGGCGCCGAGCGCCAGGAATGCGCAAAGAAGGAGGAGGATTCTCAAGGCTAGCCCAATCCCAGCTCGCTCGAGGACTTCGGATAGGGGCGCTGGTCCTCGACGCCCGTCGCGCCGGCGTCGGCCCCCGGGTTGTTGAAGGCTTCCTTGAGCTGAGCGCAGCCGGTGAGCGCGCTGCCGGCCAGGGCAAGGACAAGAATGAGGGGTTTCATGTTCGCTCCTTGGTTGAGGAGCTTCCACAATGCCGGCACTAGGTGGCCATCCCGTTACCGGGTGGTGGCCGCGCATTACGGCTGCAACCTAGCGGAACAGCGCGCCGTCGCGTTTCCAGAGGATTCGCATGCACCCATGCTGCGCTTCGCGACGCCGGCGCTCAAACGGAGATTCTTCAGGCGATGGATGCGCGCTGGGAATGCAGCACGCGCGCCAGGGCGCTGGCGATGTCGCGCGACTGCACCGGCTTCTTCAGGATTTCGGTGATGCCGGCGCCGAGCGCGCGCTCGGTCAGCATCGGCCCGGTGTAGCCGCTCACCAGCAGGATCGGCAGATCGGCGCGCCTGCGGCGCAGGGCGGTGGCGAGCTCGGTGCCGGAAAGTCCGGGCATCACCTCGTCGGCGATCACCGCGTCGATGTGACCGGCGTCGAAGGCGGCAAGCGCCGCCGCGCCGTCGGAGCAGCCCACCGGCTCGTAGCCGATGTGCTTGAGCACCTCTGAAGTGACCGCGACCAGCGCCTCCTCGTCGTCGACCACCAGCACGCGCTCCCCGCGGCCGCGCGCGAGCGGCACCGCGACGGCGTCCTCAGCGGCGGGCGTATGCTTTTCCACCTCCATGCGCGGCAGGTAGATCGCGAAGCGGCTGCCCTTGCCGGGCGTACTCGCGACGTCGATGGCGCCGGCCGAATCGGTCACGATTCCGTACACCAGCGCGAGGCCCAGGCCGGTGCCTTTGCCGACTTCCTTGGTGGTGAAGAACGGCTCGAAGATGCGCGCAAGCGTGGCTTTGTCCATGCCCGAGCCGGTGTCCTCCACCGTGAGGCGGGCGTATTCGCCGGCGCGCAATAGCGTATGCAAAAGCTGGCGGTCGGCGCCGATCTGCTCGGTCTCGAGCCGCACGCGCAGGGTGCCGCCCGCCGCCATCGCATGGCAGGCGTTGGTGCAGAGATTCATCGTCACCTGGTGAAGCTGCGTCGGGTCGCCGACCACGTAAATTTTCGAAGAGGAAAATTCGCTCTCCAGGCGGATGCCGACTGGCAGAGAGCCGCGCACCAGCTCGAGCGTCTCGCTCACCACGCGGCCGAGGTCGACCGGCGCGCGCTTGCCGCGCTGGCTGCGGCTGTACGACAGGATCTGCTCGACCAGGCCGCTCGCGCGCGTGGCGCCGCTCAGCACGTTTTCGGCGTAGCGCTTGAGCGGCGAGCCCGCCGGCGCCTTCTCGGCGAGCATCTCGGCGTAGCCGAGGATTCCGCCCAGGATGTTGTTGAAGTCGTGGGCGATGCCGCCGGCGAGGCGACCGACCGCCTCCATCTTCTCCGCCTGCCGCAGGCGCTGCTCGAGCCGCTGGCGCTCGGCCTCCGCCTGTTTTCGCTCGGTGATGTCACGGAAGTTGAACACCACCGCGCGCACGCTCGGCTCGTGCAGCAGGTTCTTGCGCGTGAGCTCGATCCAGCGCCACGAGCCGTCCTTGTGCAGCACCTTGCACTCGTCGACCGACACCTTTCCCGGCTGGTGCAGAAGCTCGCTGCGCAGCTTGAGCGCCTGCTCCTTGAACTCGGGATGGACAAAATCCATCACCTCGCGCCCGCGCAGGTCCTCGAGGGTAAAGCCGAGCATCCGCTCCATCGCGGGGCTGGCGTAAAGGATGCCGCCGGTGGTGGGACGCGAGAGGATCAGCGCGTCGGCGCTGTGCTCGATCATCGCCTGGTAGCGCTTCCAGCTGCGACCGAGCGCGCGCTCGCGCCGCGCGAGGCCCCAGGCGGCGAGCGCGATCAGGCCGAGCATCGCCGCGGAGGTGAGCAACGTGCGGTCGAACACCAGCCAGGCCTCGTCGCGCCACGGCTCGAACACCGCACGCTCTTGAGCGCCGCTCATCACATAGAGCGGGAAGCCGCGCACCGCAGAAGCGGCCAGCAGCACGCGCTCGTTCAGGATCGGACTGGTGCTCCAGCCGCGCCAGCTGCCCTCGCCGCGCACCGCGTCCGCCATGCCGGGCGCGGGATAGCGCTGGCCGCGCGCCTGGGCATCCGGCGCACGGGCGATGATCGCGCCGTCGTAGGAAAGCAGCGTGATGAAGGCGCCGCGACCGAGGTCGATCGCGCCGTAGCGCTGGTCGAAGCCCTCGAGCTCGATCGCCGCCGCCATCGCCGCGCTGCGCGGCCCTCCGAGGTGGCGCGAAATCAGGAAGCGCCAGCGGCCGCGCTCGTCCGGATAGGGATCGCTGATGTAGCGCCCCTCGGCGCCGGCCTCGCGGAACAGCGTGAAGCGCGCCGGGTCGAAAGCGTCGGCTTCGCTGCGGGCGATCACGTTGGCGTCGGCGTCGAGCACCAGCAGTGCGGCGACCTGCGGCACGTGCGCAAGCTCGGTGCGCAAGCGCGGGAGGGCGGCGACCAAGTCGGCCGCGCTGCCACTGCGCGCCGCGTCGCGCAGAATGAGGTCCACCGCTTCCAGCGAGGAGGCGGTTTGTTCGGCGAGCAGGCTGCTCACGTTGGAGAAATCGCGTTGTGCGCGCCGCTCGGTGCGTTCGTAGGCCTTGCGCACGTCCCAGATTGCCGAGCAGATGTTGATCGCGACCAGCACGATGCCGAGCGCGATGAGCGCGCGCCCGAGCGGAATGCGGGAGAGCCTACTTCTGAGGAGAGCCAATGAGCTCAGCAACGGCGCTCAGCAGCTCGGCGCGTTTGACGGGCTTGGCGAGCGCGCGCGCCGCGCCGGCGCCGACCGCGTCCTCGGGCGTGCAGCCCTGGCCGGAGCCGAAATGCCCGGACACGGCGATAAGCTGTAACCCGGGATGTTTCTGGCGCATCCAGCGGATGGCCTCGGCGCCGCACGGCCCCGGCATCCACATGTCGCTCACCACCAGTGCAGGCGCGCGCTCCAGCGCAGTGCACGCCGCGCCGCAATCGGTGGCCTTGAAGACGCGGTATCCCGCGCCCTCCAGCCAGTCGGTGATGAGGTCGCGCATCAACGGGTCATCGTCGATGACCAGGATCTCTTGACCGTTGGCCGAGTTATGCCTTCTATCGCTCAAGCGACCATTCCACAGGATGCCGATTGCGTGTAATTTACAACCACCACTAGGGGAAGTTACACCTGTAACGGCCGGGTTGGGTGCGCCCCTACACTGCCCCGGTCGTGACTAGCCAGACGATCATGACTACGCAACTGCAGGCAACCTCCCAGGCGGCCCAGCCGCATGTTCTTGCGGTGGACGACGACGCCACCATCCGGCAGCTGATCGTCGACTACCTCGGCCAGAATGAGCTGCGCGTCACCGCGGTGCCCGACGGCCAGTCGATGCAGTCGGTGCTCGCCGAGCAGGTGGTGGATCTCATCGTGCTCGATCTGAAGCTCAAGTCCGAGGACGGCATGGCGCTCGCGCGCGCGCTGCGCGACGAGTCCACGATCCCGATCATCATGCTCACCGGCCGGATCGACGAGGCCGACCGCGTGATGGGCCTCGAGCTCGGCGCCGACGACTACCTCACCAAGCCCTTCAGCCCGCGCGAGCTGCTTGCGCGCATCCGCACCGTGCTGCGCCGCCGGCGCGCCGAAGTGCGGCAAGGCAGGCCGGAAGGAATTCGCGCGTTCCGCTTCGACGGCTGGGAGCTCAACCTCAATACCCGCCGGCTGACCGCCGCCGAAGGGCGCACCGTGCCGCTCAGCAACGGCGAGTTCAGCCTGCTGGTGGTGATGCTCGGCGCGCCGCAGCGCATCCTGACGCGCGACCAGCTGCTCGACCTTTCGCGCCTGCACAACGACGAGGTCTACAACCGCTCGGTCGACGTGCAAATCATGCGCCTGCGTCGCAAGATCGAGAAAGACCCGGCGCAGCCGCGCTACATCAAGACCGAGCGCGGCGCGGGCTACCTCTTCGGCGTGCCGGTGGAGACGGTGTACTGAAAAGGGGTCAGGACCCTTTTCTGCGAAAAGGGTCCTGACCCCTTTTAGTAAGATGGCCGCATGGATGTATCGCTGCGACTACTCGCCGCTGCGGCCATTGCGATCTGCGCACACGCCGAAGCTTTCGCGGGCCATGACAACATTCCGGTCGACCCGGCGCTCAAGCGCTACTCCGGACAGGTAACGGCGCTGGGCGAGGCCGACGCGGAGGGCCGCGTCTACTCGTTCCGCGCACGGCGGCTGCCCGCCGGCCCGGACTATGCGCCCGACGAGCTGCGCGGCTGGCGGCTCACCATGCTGGCGGGCAAGCGCTTCGCGAACGAATTCGAGGTGCTGGGCAACACCGGCGTCGAAATTACCGTTGGTCGGCTCGACGGCCCGTTGAACGGCATCGCGGTGAAGGATGTCTTCGTGATCGAGAACATCGCCATCGAGCGTCCCGCGGCGGCGAAATGAGGCCGCTCGCCGGCCTGCTGCTGCTGTGGGCCGGTTGCGTGCTGGGCCAGGCGCGCACCCCGGCGGAAACGGTCGACGCGTTCCACGCGGCGCTGCGCAACAAGGACACCGCCGGGGCGCTCTCGCTCCTCGACCGCGGGCTCGTGGTATTCGAATTCGGCAGCGCGGATCCCACGGCCGAGGCCTACGCCTTCCGCCACCTGCCGTTCGACATGGACGTGGCAGTGGCGACGCGCTGGAAATTGGAGACGCGCAAGGCCGGCGGCGAGGGCGGCGAGCGCTGGGTGCTCAGCACGTACCGTGTAACCGGCAAAACGCCAGACGGCTCGCCCATCGATCTGACCATGCTGGAAACCGTGCTCCTGCGCCGCAGCGGCGAGCAGTTCCGCATCGTGCATTTCCACTGGTCGACGAGCGACCCGGCGTTCAATGCGCGTACCCTGGGCGAGCGCCTTCCACCGGCGGCGCGCTAGGGCTGGCAGGCGGGTCGATGGCGGGCTCCTGCGCCGCGCTTGGCTCGCGCGGCGGCTGCGGCGGCGGCGCTTGTAGGCCGGAGCTGCCGGGCAGGGCGAGCGCGAGTTCCTGCACCCTGCCGGACGCGAGGTTCACCAGGAGCAGGCGCTCACCGGCGATCGACTGCACGCGGTACTCGTTGTTGATGGTCTCGCCTGCGCGCACCAGGAGCACCGACTGGTCGCGCTTTGTCAGCACTGCGTAGCGTTCGCTGCCCTGGTCAAGGGTTCCGACGTAGGTGAAGGGTGGCAGCGCGCGCTCTTGCGCCGCCGCCTGCGGCGCCGCCACGGCTGCAAGCGCGAGCACGAGCCAGGCGGCACAGGCCCTCAGCCGACGATGGGTTGCGCGAGAATCCACAGGCTCAGCATAGTGTAAGCAACCATCAGCACGAGCAGTGGCACCTGGCTCGCGAGTGCGTCGCGCCGGTTGCCGAACAGGCGCCATGCTTCGAGGTGAGCGACGAACACCGCGATCGCGTGACCAGCGACGATCAGCGCAACCGCCGAATACCAGAAGACGTACGGGCTCAGGATGCCGAGGTCCACTTTGTAGCCGGCGGTGCCGAACAGGTTCCAGCCGTAGCCGAAGGGGTCCGAGGCGAGCGGGATGACGAACTGGCCCGCGGTGAGGAGCAGCGAAAAGTAATGCGCGAGGTGGTAGGCAACCGCGATCGGCACCAGGCTCAGCACGAACGCACGGGCCACTCGTGACACGCTGGCGGCGCCCGCGAGCCGCGCCATGCCCCAGGCGGTGAGCCAGTAGGCGCCCAGAAATACGATCGGAAACGCGGCGAGCGCGAGCGTGGCGAGCACCTCGCTTTCGCCAAGGCCGCGCTCGGAGAGCGCGAAAAGCAGGCCGGGGAATTCCTGCTGAACGCGCGTCGCGAGGCTCTGGTAAAGCGCGGTTTCCATGAAGCCGTCAAAGGTGACGCTGGCGAGCATCAGGAGCACGAACACCAGCATCGAAAAAGACGGCGCACTCGCGGCGAGCAGCCCGGCCCCCGGCACGCGCAGGCGCACTTCGCCGGCCGCGACTTCGAGCGGCGCGAAGCGCCCGAGGATGCCGAAGGCGAGGCTGAACGCCTCTGCATGCTCGAGCCAGGCCGCGCGCCCGAATAGCAACATGCCGGCCCAGGTAAACGCGGCATACGCAAGCACCGCCGCAGCAAGGTAGGAAGGCACGTCGTTGTCGCGCCAGACCAGCTCGGCCCAGGCAAAGCAGAAGAAAAGCGCCACGGCGGGCCAGGCGCCCAGGCCGGCGGGATAAGGCAGGAGGCCGCGGCCTGCGGGAAAAAGCGCAAGCGGGCTGGCGAGCGCCCACAGGTCGACGAGGAGCGCGCACACGAACGCGAACCCGACCCACCACAGCACCCACACCATGGTGGGGGCTAGGTTGCGGTACGGGTCCTGCGCGCCGAAGAAACCGGTCGCGAGCGTGAGCAGGAAGATCAGAAAAGCAGCGAGACGCAAAACCGAGAGCGCCGCGTTTCCCAGGGAAAAAAGCCGGACGCACGGCAAGCGCACGTTGCGAACGAACAGCGCCATGACGACGAAAGTGACCACCAGGGTGGCGCCGGCGCCGCTCACCCAGAGCCACAGCGGCAGCGGCAAATCGAAGCGCTGGCCGAAGCCGTGCGCCGCCGCGGGCGTCGCGGCGCACGCCAACAGCAGGCTAAGGATGAACTTCGAGATAGAGGAGGGCGCGATGGTGCCCCGGGCCGTGCGTGTGCTCGGACACCGGGAAGCGCCCGGCAATGCTTGCGGTGAACTTCATGCGCGCGGGCGCGTCGGGCGTCACCGTGGCTTCGAGGTCATAGCCATGCAGGTGCAGCACGATGCGCCGGTCGCTCCTCCAGCGCAACTCGATTCGGTCGCCTTTCGCGACGCGCAGCGTGCTGCGCTCGGCGGCGAGCTTGCCCCCGACCAGCTGCAGGTCGAAGGCGCGCTCGGCCGCGAGCGCCAGAGTGGCCGCCGCGAGTGCGGCGGCGGCGGCGAGCGCCCGGCTCAGCGCTGGCGGACCTCGATGTTGCCGTTGCCGAGCGTGGCGTTCGCGCTGTAGCTGCAGCCCGCGGTGCAGGTGAGGAAGAAGCGGTCGGGCCCCGACTGCTTCTTGCCTTCTCCGCCATCCTGCACGCATACGCGGAAGCTCGCGGGCGCGCCGTTATACGTGCCCGTGGCGTCGAACTGCACCGCATTGGCCGCCGGGAGGATCGCGCCGCACTGGTCGCGCACGCCGCTCAGGTAAGTCACCTGGCCGATATCGATCTTCACGCTGGCCGCGCGATCGTTGAGCGACAGCGAGCCTTCCAGCGCGCCCAGGCCGCCATTGGCACGGCCGACGTCGAAGCCGATGTTGGTGCGCGTGCCGGCGAGGAAGCCGCCGCCGTTTACGGCGCGCCGCATGCACGCGTTGTATTCCGGGCTGGTGAGCTCGAGGATGCGCAGCCCGCCCTGGTTCCAGCCGGTGTACAGCAGGCAGTTGTCCTGGTCGTAGCGTGGGTCGGGCCGGGTGAAGTCGTTTTCGCCCACCCGCGTGGTCGCCACGTTGGGCGCCTTGTAGTAGGCGATCTCCTTCGGGCTCTCGGGCACGCGGAAGTCGACCACGCGGATGCCCTGGTTCGCGCCGGCGTAGAACACCAGCCGCATCTTGTAGCGGTCGTCGAAGCCGATGTAATGCAGCATGCCGCCGTTGATCTGGTCGGTCGCGACCTGCACCGCGTTGTCCGGGTCGTTGACGTCCGGCTTGAAGGTGCTGACCAGGCGCGGGTTGGCGTCGTTCGAGATGTCGATCAGGCGGCTGAAGGTGCGCTGGCGCGGGTGCACGTTCCACTCGCCGTCGAGCCCGGCGCCGGACTCGTCGGTGGAGAGGATGTAGGGCCGGCCGTTCTCATGGATCACGAACTCGGTGGCGTGCGACGCCGCGGTCGAGCCGTCGCCGTAGTCGGGATCGACGAACTGCTCGCCGGTCTGCTGCTCGGGGCACCAGGAAAAGAAGCTGATGTAGCGCAGCTGCGGATTCGGGCGGCGCAGGGCGACATCGGACGAATCCAGGATCAGCAGGCCGTTGGCGCAGCGCCCGGAGCCGTCGGCCGGGTTTCCGCCCAGGGCGTTGTTGCCGCCGTAAAGCGCGAGGTAGAGCCGGGTGCCATCGTCGTTGGTGCTCACGTCGTGGAAGTTGCGCGTGGCGAGCGTGCGCGCCTGGACTTCGGCCGGCAGTTGCAGCCGGTTCCAGTTCACGAGGTGCACCGGCTTCGCCTTGTCGGTCATGTCGAGCACGTGCACGTCGATCCGCGCCGGGTTCTGCTGGATCGTCTGTCCGCCGAAAGGAATGCCGTAGTAGGTGTTGGTGTCCGGCGTGAGCCAGCCGTCGTGGTTGCCCGAGGCCGTGGTCGTCGTCGTGACATGCCGCGGCTCGAGGCAGTTGGCGGAGACGTCGTAGATGTCGAACCAGTTGTTGCCGTTGGGGCCGAAATCCTTGAAGGCGGCGACCATCGTGGTCTTCTGCAGCTCGAGCGCCGAATAAGCGCGCTGCATCGCCGGCGTACGCAGCGTCTGCGTCCATACCGGCTGCGACGGCACGCGCATGTCGACTACCGAGGTGCCGGTGGTCGGCAGGGCGAGGTTGGACGGGTCGCGCATGCTCGCGTAGGCGCAAAGGCCGATGAGCTGGATGTCGCCGAAGCTGCCGCGCAGGCCGAGCGGCTCGTGCCCGACCTGGCGCAGGCCGCACTGCTCGCCCTGGAAGCCGCCGGGCGCGTCGCGTTTCGCGGTGGTGAGGCCGCCTTGCAGCGTGGTTTCGGGAATGTCGCCAGGCCCCGGGACGCAGAACGACTCGGCGTACGCCAGGGGAAGGCACAGCGCAAGGGCTGCGGCCAGGCTCGCTTGTTTGAACATGGTCTTCTCTCTCCTCTTATTCGCCATGGGTGAATTCCTTGATGTCGTCGCGCGCGTAGCGATTGGAATACTCGCTCGGCCACCAGCCTTCGCGCACCAGCTCCATCAGCCGGATATTGAACGCGCTGACGTACCGGCCCTTGCTCGGGTAGAGCTCGCGCAGCACTTCCTCGGCGAGCCGTTCCTGGCGGCCGCTCTGGTTGCAGAGCGTGCCGGGAACGTTCACGTTCGGCGCCACGTAACGGTAGATCGGCACGTCGAGGTGCGGCGTGCGCACGCCGCCGCGCGCATTGCCGAATTCGTCGAACACGATCGCGCGCGGCGGTCCGGCGTTGACTTCGATGTATTCGGCGCGCGGCGGCGTCCGGCCCTCGAGCGACCAGTCGATGAGGTGCTGGAGCGCCATGAACGTCATCGCGCCGTAGGGGAAGCGGCTGAGCGGCCCAACGCAACCCGGGAACACCTCGGGGGGCTGGTCGCGGGAGTCGTTGTGCGACATGCCGGGCACTTCATAGATGCGGAATAAATTGGGTGGCTCATCGCTGTCGGGCCGCCGGTAAGCATTCGTGCCGGCGACCTCGAACTGCGTCGGCACCTGGATCGTCGGCACGTCGGTCATCTCCACCGGCGCGCTGCCCAGCGTGGCAGTGACGAGAAATCCGTCGACGATCGGACCTTCGTTGGACGCGCGGAACGCGTTGTGGGCCGAGCCCATGTAGCTGCGCACGAAGCCCGAGGAAGCGGACGTGCCGCCCATGACGAGGCCCTTGACGTGATAGTCCTGGTACAGCGGGCTCGTCGGGTGGTTGCTCTTGATGAACCACGCGATCTCGGCGAGAACCTCGTTGGCCTGGTTGTTGTTGACGTGCAGCAGCGGGTTGCCCGGCGCGTTGGGCAGCGTGCCGCAACGCTCGGGGTTGTAGATGTAGAGCCCGATGCCGCGCGGATTGGCGGGATTCACGGTGGTGCTCGTGAGGACGACGGCCTGCGAGCTGACGGTGATGCAGATGTGGCCGCGCTGATAGATGCCATAACGCGCAAACTGGCAGATCAGCGCGTTGCCGCCCTGGTGCGTCGGCTCGTAGACCACCACGCCGCTGAATTTCTCCGGCTTCGCCGGTCGCCAGACCAGCATGCGGACCTTGTAACTGGCGCCCGTGGGACCGGCGGTGCCGGAAACGAAATACTCGTCCACCACGTAGTCGAAATCCGCGAAGTTGGTGCCTTCCGGTCCCTGGCGGATGCCCGGATGCATCGGCTCGGGGCCGCTGATCGGACCGTCGACGCTGGGAGTGTCGGGCACGACCGCAAGAACGGCGCTCGTCCAGAGCGCAAGGACGCCGATGAGCAATTTCATTTTCATTCTTCTTCCTATTTGCGCTGGGGAACCTTGGAATTCGCGTTGCATGCCGACGGGTTTCTCCTGCCGACGGCCTGGAGCTCGTCCTCGGTCTCGTGCTGGAACGGCGCGATCAATCCGTCGCAGATCGTCTCTTTGTTCTCCAGGTTGCCGCCGCACGACCAGCTCGCTGCCAGGTTGGGGTCGCCGGTACCGTCGTGGATCGCGGTCTGCGGATAGGGACACAGCGGGCGCGCGCGAGTGATCACGCCGCCGCTCGTGTTTTGCGACAGGATCGTGTCGGGCGCGATGTCGTTCTCCACCCAATCAACCAGCACGCCGAACAGGTTCTGCGGCTGCGGGCCGGCGCCGCCGCCGCAATGCCCGACTCCGGGCGCAAGGTAGAAGCGGAACCACGGCGCCAGGTTGGAATAGCCCTTGTAGCGCTCGGCGGCGTCGTTGTAATAGTGCACCGCCTGGCGCCACGGGATCAGCGGATCGGCGCCGCCGTGCCACATCAGGATCTTCGCGCCGCGCTCGTGCGCACGCCGCAGGTCGGTGCTCATGATGTCGCTGTAAGGCGCGACCACGGTAGTCGAGAGCTGCGTCTCGTCGTCGAACTCCGAGAGCGGGAACGGGCGCCAGTCGAAGCTGGTATCGCGGTGCGCCCAGCACTGCCCGCCGAGGTTGCCGCAGGCCTGGTTCGAGGAGACCGATTCGTTCGCGCCGTAGCTGAACGGGAACCAGATGCGCCGGCCATGATCGTTGCGCGGCCCGTCCCAGATCCTGTTCATCGCCTTCGCTTCCACCGCGGTGAGGCAGTTCGGCGCGGCCGGCGCGCCGGGCTCGCCGCAGACATTGGCGTGCGCGTCAAAGTTGCAGCGGCGCGGATCGGCGAGGAGGCCGTCGGTCACGCCGTCGAGCGCGTCGCACGCCGCGACCGCGGCGGCGTTCGCCGCGCTGCGCTTGCCATTGGTGATGGTGCCGGCCGGGCTCGCCGCGTCGCCCGTCATCGCCCGGTTGACCCACCAGGGCCAGAGCGTGGTGAGCTGCAGGCGCGAGTTGAAGTTGGCCGGCGCGCCGACGAGGTAGCCGTCGAAGGCATCGCCATGCGAGAGCGCGAGCGACAGGCCCTGGCGGCCGCCGGTCGAGCAGCCGCTCCAGTAGTTGCGGCTTGCCGGCGTGCCGTAATACGCCTGCGCCAGCCCAAGCGCGGACTGGTACTGCACGCGCAGGCTGGTGATCAGGAAGTCGTCGAGCCGGCCATGGTTCAGCTCGTGCAGCTCCTGAATCACCGCGAAGTTCGGGTTCTCGGACGATGGATGGCCCGAGTCGGTCGACGAGCCGACGTATCCGGTGCTCGTCGCGCTGGTCACGCCGCCCACGTTGCCGGCAAGGCCGCCGCCGCCGAGGTTCATCACCTTGCCATTCCACGCGCCCTGCACGCCGCCCGCGCCGCCGTCGGCGCTGTTGAGCGGCAGGCCGACTCGGATGACGATGCGCTGGTCCTGGCCTTCGGCGTAGCCGCTCAGCCGGCCGCCGCGCGAGGAATAGATGAAGTTCGCTTCGCAGCGCGCAGTGGTGCCGGTTGGCGTAAGCGTGGTGAGCGGCGTGGTGGCCGAGACCGGGCTGATGAACGGCTGCGTGCCGAGATAGCCGCCAAGCTCGGCGCAGCTCATCTGCGCCATCGCGATCGCGGGTGCGAGCGCCGCGCCGAACAACGCGCCGCCCAGGACAGGATGCTTCGGTCCTTGCATGGTGTTTCTCCCCCTTTTAGCTGAAAGCTATTTCGCCGCCGGCACGGCGTCGTGCAGGCGGTAGAACACCCCCGCGCCCGGATCGTTCTTCACCAGCTCGAGCCGACCCTTCACAACCACCGCATCGATGCTGTACTTGAGGCCGGTCCTCGCCTTCACCTCGACCATCGCCTCGGGGCCGCTCGACACGCAGAAGCCGCACTCCGACGGGCTCGCGGTGAGCACGAAATGGGTCTGCTTCTCGCCCACGTTGAGCGGCAGCATGAAGCCCTGCAGTTTCACTTCCTTCGCGTCGAGCTTGAGCACGGCGTCGGCGAAGCGCGGCAGGTAGATGTTGCGCTCGGGGACGAGCTGCACTTGGGCGAGCGTGTCCCACGGCACCGGGGCTTGCGCCCACGCCGCGCCCGACACGAGAAAAAGCAGAATCGCCCGCATCATGCGGGCACCCCGGAATCAATCGTCGTCATTTTCCCTGTGGTCGGGGCCGAAGAAGCCGCTGTCGTGCTTGACCTGCCCGCCGATGATCGTGAGCAGCGAGCGGATGCGCGGGATGTCCGCCTCCGGGATGGTGAAGAAATCGCGGTCGAGCACCGCCAGGTCGGCATGGTTGCCGGGCTCGATCGAGCCGAGGTCGTTCTCGGCCACGAACCACTTGTTCGCCGCGGTGGCGAGCCAGAGCGTCTCCCAGCGGTTGATCGTATTGTCCTTGTTTGCCACCGGCGTCGTCGCGTCGTGCATCCCGCGCAGGCTCTTCCCGCTGATCGTGGAGTAGAAGTTGAGCCATGGGCTGATCACGGTGATGTCGCCGCCGTCGGAATGCCAGCCCAGCGGAATGCCGCTGTCGAACAGCGACCGGTACGCCGGTCCGATCGGCGCGCCGGTGGCCGAGGCGCCGCGCGTCGGACCCCAGCCGACCAGCAAGCCGCCGCCCAGCCCCTTCCACTGGTTCACCGAGTCCGGCGTGGTCCCCGGTACATGCGAAATCCTCCAGCGCAAATTCTTGATGCCGTCGGGAAAGCCCTCGGCCACGAGCTGGTCGTGCGCCATCTGGCGCTGGCTCACCAGGCCGAGGAAGTTGTTGAGGCTGAGCGAATGGTCCTCGGCGCGCCAACCTGCTCTGCCGATGGCGACCAGCCCCGGCACGCCGCCGCCGGTGAACTCGCCGATGCCCTGGGTGCGCATCCAGTCGTCGCCGAAGAACTGGAACGAGTTGCGCAGGCGCGGCGCGAGCGTGGGAAGCGTCGGATCGGTCGATGAGTCCTGGTGCAGGAAGTCGATGCGCAGCCGCGCCGGCAGCTTGCGCTCGCGCTGCAGCGCGATAAACGGGAAGTGCATGGTGTACACGTTCTCGCTCGCGATGCCGTTAGACGCGGTCTCGGCATGGAACGCGCCCGAGTCGCCGTGCGTGGTAATGCCGAGCGAGGTGAAGTACTGCAGCGCATCGGCGGCGTTGCGCTTCCTGGATTCCGCCGTGAGGAAGACCTGGCGCAGCGTCTGCAGTGCCGGGCCGGTCACCGCGCAGGTCGTCGGGTTGAAGACGACGGTGGGCGCATTGGCCGCGAACCACGCCGCGGCAACGGCGTTCACGCGAATGCCGCCCTGCGCCGCCTGGATGTAGACCGGGCGCGCAGCGCTGATGCTGTTCATCTCGCCGCAGTTCGGCAGGCGGTTCTCCGCGAACTGGATCGCCGAGATCGGGCCGATGGTCGTGATGAACTCACCGATCGGCACGCCGGCCGCGTCCAGCGCTGCGGCATGCGCCCGGTAGGCGTTGAGCGCATCGGGGAGGGTGAACACGTGCTCCATGCCGATGTGCCGGCCGGGGCGGTTGCCGACGAGCACGATGTGGTTGTGCGCGTCGATGATTCCCGGGATCACGGTGGCGCCGCGCAGGTCGATCACCTTGACGCGGCCGCCGCGGTCGACATGCCTGCCGACCTGGACGAAGCGCCCGTTCTCGATCAGCACTTCCTCCACCACGCGGTTCTGCGCATCCATGGTATGGATGCGGCCGTTGACCAGGGCGAGCGCGTATGAGCGTCCAACCTTGCGCGTTTCGCCGCCGGGGTTGGCGTCGGCCAGCGCAGGCAGCGCGAGCGCCGCCGCGAGCAGCGCCGCCCGAACGACATCAGTCTTCGTCGTCATCATGTTGTCTCCCTTTATGGTGGCGCTAGTTGAACGCGCCGGTGTCGTGCACGACCTTGCCGTCGACCACGGTGAGGCTCGAGCTGATCTTGCGCACCTCGGCGTCGCTCACCCGGAAATAGTCCTTGTCGAGCACGACCAGGTCGGCGAGCTTGCCCTCTTCGATCGAGCCCAAGTCGTCCTCGCGGTTGCAGTACCAGGCGGCGCCCACGGTGAACATGTGCAGCGCCTGCTGGCGCGAGATTTTCTGGCCGGGGTTGATCTGCTGCCCCTGCGTTGCCGGCGGCACGATGATGTTGTTGAGCCCGGTCGTCGCGTAGTGAATCGCGAACCACGGGTTATGCGCCGTGATGTGCACGCCGTCTTGGTGCAAGGCGAGGGGGATGCCGCTCTGCACGAGCCGGGGGAACATCGGCCCGACCGGCAACCCGTCGGCGCGCGGGGTGCCCGTCCAGCGGAAGCCCGAGGCGGAGACGCCGCAGTTCAACGCCTTCAGCCGCTCGAGCTGACCGACCGTGGCGTGATCGGCGTGCTGCAGGCCCCAGCGCAGACTCTTGATGCCGTCCGGGAACCCCGCGGCGATCATCTCCGCGTGCATCTGCTCGTAGGTCGCGACGACCTGCTCGATCGCGTCCTGATTGGTCGGGCTGCCGCCCTGGCTGTTCTCGTTGCGCCAGCGCGCTTTCGCGCACAGGCGTTGCGCTTCCAGCCATACGGCGTAGCCGTTGGGGTTCGTCGGCGCGGCGAAGGGCGCGCCCCATTCGCCGATCGCGCCGGTGCGCACCATGTCGTCGCCGAAAAACTGGAACTGGTTCTTCAGCCGCTCGCGCAGCTCCGGCAGTTGCGCGCCGAGATCGGGCACCGGCTGGCCGGGCCGGTCGAGCGCCGCGATGTAGCCCTGGTTGTGCAGGAAGTTCATCTGCAGCCGGGTGAGCGCCTTGCCCTCCGCGTGCAGCGCCAGGTATGCGTCGTACATGCGGTAATGGTTGAGATTGAAAAGGAAATGGTTCGGCTGCGGGTCGAGCGTCTCCGGCTGCAGCGTGCCCGTGGCTATCGCCACCAGCACCTGATCGAGGTTGGTGGTGACCCCGACCTGGGCGGTGTACGCCATCGCGTCGAGCGCGCTGCGCTTCTTGTCCTCGAAGGTCTGGCGGATCCGCAGGTGGTAGAGCGCGGCGTTCGCCTGGTTCGGATTGCCGCCGAGGATCGCGCCGTCGGGCTGGACGGTGACCGTGGGGTTGCTCACGGTTGCGAAGAAGGCCTTGCCGAGCGTGTTGACGCGCGCCGGCCCGCCGCCGCCGAAGTACAGGAACACCGGCCGATCCGGCACGGCGGCATCGAGCTCGGCGAGCGTGGGCTGACGACGCTCGAGCCAGATATTCGGCGCGCCTGCGCCCATCGCGGTGATGAACCCGCCCGGCGGCACGTCGCCGCGCGCGCGGCGCGCGGCGAGGATAGCCAGGACTTCGCTCACGTTGCTCGCGAGCTCCCACTGCGCGACGTGGTAACCGGGCCGGTTGGCGAGGCTCACGAAGTGGGTGTGGCTTTCGATCAGGCCCGGCACGACGGTGGCGCCGCGGAGGTTGATGACGCGCGCCCCCTGCACGTCCTTTCCGCCGCGGCCGACGCCTACGAAGCGCCCGTCGCGGATCCCCACCGAGGACACCAGGGGGTTGCGCTCGTCCATCGTGTGGATGTTGCCGTTCACCAGCACGAGGTCGCCACGCGTTCGGTGCCGTTCGCTTGCCTCGCTCGCTTGGACCACGCTGGCTGTCAATGCGCCGCCGCCGCCCGCGACTGCCGCGCCGGCCAGCGCGCTGCTCTTCAGGAAATCTCTACGGGATACTCCGGACTTTCTTTTCATGCTCCCCTCCTCCAAGGTCGGCACAGCAAAAATATATTCTCGGCGCTCGCGGCGCGGTTTTATATAGAAATTGGTCGTGAACTGACGAGCCCCGCTCATGAATCGCGGCGGCGAGTGGGAAGCGCGTCAGCCGATGTCGGACTCGGGGTGCTGCAGGATGATCTCGGCGGTGATCTCGACGTGGCGCTTGCTGAGCGCCACGATTTCGTCGAGCCGGCGCGCGAGCGCGGCGTCGACGATCTTCTTGTGCTCGTCTTCGCGCGGCGCCACCATGATCTTGCGCGAGAGGTTGCGGTAGCGCTCGGCGTGGTCGAACAGGCGCTCGCACAGGCTCACCACCCACTGCGAGCCGCAGCCCGAGATCAGCGCCGAATGGAACTCGCGGTGCGGGCCGTCATAGGCCGGGTTCGGCATGCGCGGCTCGAGGCTGAGATACCTCGGCACCTTGGATAGCCGGTGGTAGGAGAGCAGCACCCGCTCTTCCCACGCCGCGTCGCCGTTCAGCAGCGCTTCGCGCATCGCCACTTCCACCAGCATGCTGCGCGCCTTCGCCAGGTCGCGCAGGCCCTCCGCGCTGATCGGCGCCACGGCGAAGCCGCGCTGCTCGGAATGGACCACCAGGTGCTCGGCAGCCAGGCGGTTGAGCGCCTCGCGCATCGGGATCGCGCCGCAGCCGTAGCGCTCGGAAGTGTCGTTCACCCGTAGGCGCTCGAGCGGCACGAGCACCCCGCGCAGGATGTCGCCGCGCAGCTTTCCATAAGCCAGCACGGCCGCGGTCGGGGCCGCCGCCTCCTTAATCGTCGTTGTCATCGTGCCCGGCGACGAGGGAGTCGTTGATGCAAAACGGGATGTTCCGAAGTGCAGTCGATATTGCGAAGCAGCAATCGCACATGCCTTTTGTGGGACGCATTCTCTGCCTTCGTATATTTGGCGGCCGAAAACCGAAAAAAATATCGCCGTGCCGCGCGGCGCGGAGTACGATTTACCACGCGGTGAGTTCTAACTCCAATAGAAGTCAGTCATCTATTCATCACCGTTAGAAATGAATATCACCTCGCGGCAGCTAAAAGCCTTCGTCCTCACAGCGCGGCACCAGAGCTTTTCACGGGCTGCCGAGCAGCTGTTCATCACGCAATCGGGAATGAGCGTGCTGGTCCGGGAGCTCGAGACCCAGCTCGGCGTGCGCCTGTTCGAGCGCACCACGCGCAAGGTGGCGCTGACCGAGTTCGGCTCGCAGTTCCTGCCCGTCGCCGACCGCAGCCTGCGCGATCTCGAGGAGGCGGCGGCGAAGCTGAGCCGCTCGGCGGCTGCCGCCAAGGACTACCTCTCGATCGGCGCGGCGCCGTTTCCGGCGGCCGAGATCATGCCGCAGGCCATCCGCGCGTATGCGACGCTCGACGCCAAGCTGCAGATCCAGATCGTCGACGCCGAGCGCCCGCGCCTGCTCGAGATGCTGCAGGCCGGGAGCATCGACGTCGCGGTGCTCACTGGCTCCCCCGAAGACCCGCCCGGGACCCAGTGGAGCCCGATCGCCCACTTTGCGCTCATGTTCATCTGCTCGGCGGACACCGGGCGCGACCTGCCGCTCGAGCTGCGCTGGGCGGACATCGCGCGCCTGCGACTGATCGGGCTGCCGCGCGACTATCCGGTCCAGCAGCTCGTCGACGAGCAGCTGGTGCGCGCCGGACGCTTTGCGCCGGTGGAAGCGAGCTGCAACTATCTCGAGACGCAGATCGCCATGGTCGAGGCGGGCGTCGGCGGCGCCGTGCTGCCGACTTCAGCCGCAGCGGCGTGCGCGAAGCGCGACGTGACCATGCACGCGATCGTCGACCCGGTGGTGTGGACGCAGTTCTGCTGGGTCTCGATTCGCTCGCGCACGCTGTCCTCGCGCGCGGAGGACTTCGGCGAATTCCTGCGCGGCTACCTCACGCATATCGGCAATCAGGGGCCGCACGCCACCGCGCAGGCCGCCTGAGAGGGCTGCTGGCTCTCGTCCCACACTGTTAGCTGTCATCCCCGCGAAGGCGGGGATCCCGTTTGGAAAAATTACAAAGTCCGTTCGCGGCGCGCCTGTTTAACTGGGGCGCATGGAAATCTTCCTTGCACGTATGTAAGTAATCCGCCGCGCGTCGATCCAATTCGCTGTCCTTCTGAACTGATGTGCCTCCCTCATCAATCGGGTTGGGACAGCGGGATAGGATGGCCGGGAGGAATAGAGGAGGGGGATTTCAATGTCGACCAGCGCCGTCCGCGCCGCGGGCCTCGCCTTACTGTCGCTCGCATTCTCGCAAGCAGCAACCTCCAGAAGGAAGCACGTCTACGACGGCGTCGGCAATCCGAACGACGCCGCAAGCTTTTCTTGCCAGAAACTGGACTAGGAGACACCGATGAAGAAGAACGTACTACTCGCGGCCGCAGTCGCCGCAGCTTTTGCCGCGCCGGTGCAGGCGCGCATTACCAACGTCGAAATAACAGACCGGGTGATCGCCTTTGGCGGCCACTCGTTTGACGGCGTCGGGCAATACGAGAAGATCGTCGGCATCGCGCACGGAGAAGTCAATCCGCACGATCGCCGCAATCGCGTGATCGTCTACCTCGACCTGGCGGAGTCCAGTGCGCGCACCGCGAGCGGCAACGTCAAGTACTCGTTCAACTTCTACATCCTGAAGCCCGTCGATCTCTCGAAGGGCACGCACAAGGTAATGTACGAGCCGCCCAACCGCGGCGGCAAGACCTGGACCGGCCTCGCGCGCGTACAAGGCGGCGGCAACGATCCCGCCTCGATCACCGACCCGGCCGTGCTCGACAATGCGTTCTTCATGCCGCGGGGCTACACGCTGGTGTGGAGCGGGTGGGAAAACGATCTCGCGGCGCTCACCAGTCTCACTGCGACCGGCCACTTTCCCGTCGCACGCAACCGCGACGGCTCCAGTATCACGGGCCCGTCTTACGAGTACATCGTGACGGGGGGCGCCAGCTCGATCCTGGCGTACCCGGCGGCGAGCCTCGACACATCGAAGGCGACGCTCACGCACCGCGTTCACCTGGACGACGTGCCGCAGCCGGTTCCGGCTCTCGGTTCCCCGGGGTGCACCAGCGTGTGCTGGCGCTACATCGATGACAAGACGATCGGCCTGGTCAACGCGGCGAGCGGCACGGCGGTGAACTTCGTGAACAACGACATCTACGAGTTCTCGTACACCGCGAAGGATCCGACGGTGAACGGCCTCGGCTTCGCCGCGGTACGCGACTGGAACGCCTGGCTGCGCTACGCCACGCGCGACGATGACGGCACGGCCAACCCGCTCGCCGGCGACGTGCAGCGCATCTACACCGAGGTCGTGTCGCAGCCGGGGCGCCTGCTGAACGATTTCCGGCACCTCGGCTTCAACGAGTCCGAGGACGGGCGCAAGGTCTTCGACGGCCACGTGCAGTGGATCGCCGCCGGCAACGGCCTCAACATGAACTACCGCTTCTCGCAGACCGGCCGCACCGAGCGCAACCGCCAGAACCACCTCTACATCGAGGGCCGCTTTCCGTTCGCCAACGTCATGGCGCACGATCCGATCACGCGCGACACCGACAGCCGCTACAAGAGCTGCCAGCAGACCCACACCTGCCCGCTCGCGATGGAGATCTACTCATCGAACGAGTACTGGGTGAAGTCGGCATCGCTGCTGCACACCGATCCGGCCGGGCGCCACGACCTGCCGGATTCGCCCTATGCGCGGAACTACCTCATGTCGAGCATGCAGCACGGCAGCGCCGCGAGCCCCGGGGGCATACCCGGCACGCCTCCCGCCACGGGAGCCTGCCAGCAACCCCAGAACCCGCTCAACTCGAACGCCACGCAGCGCGCGCTCTGGATCGCGCTCGACGAATGGTCGACGAACCACCGCCAGCCGCCGAAGAGCCGCGTGCCGCAGCTGAAGGACGGCACGCTGGTGCCGCCGCTGCCGCAGGCCGGCACCGGCTTCCCCAGCATCCCGGGCGTCACCTACACCGGCCTGAAGACCACGCGCTATCACTTCGACTACGGGCTGCACTTCTACGATACCGGCATCGCCACCACGAACCCGCCGGTCATCGTGCCGATCCCCGGCGCGACCCTGCCGTCGTCTTTCGTGACCAGCTACCAGGACAACCCGGCGAACGGCCCGATCTATCCGAGCTTCATTCCGAAGAACGACGCGGACGGCAACGAGCTTGCCGGCGTGCGGCTGCCCGATCTGCGCGTGCCGGTCGCGACCTACACCGGCTGGGCGCTGCGCTCGGGCGTGTGGGCGAACGACGGCTGCGAGGCCGCCGGCCAGTTCATCCCCTTTGCCGCCACGGAGGCGGCGCGCGTAGCGGGCGATCCGCGTCCGTCGGTCGAGGCGCGCTACCCCACCTTCGCCGTGTACCACGGCAAGGTGCGCGAAGCGCTGAACGATCTGGTCAAGGAGCGCTTCCTGCTGTGCGAGGACGCTGGATCGGAGGAGACGCGGATGCTGCGAGCCGGCTTTACGCGCGGCGTTCCCGGCGCGCCGGCGACGCCGCCTACGCCCGCGATTCTGCCCGCGTGCCAGCCGAGCTAAGTATAGAAATCAACGCTTATGACGATTCAACGGAAAAGGGGAAGAGCATCATGAAGAGAAAAGTTTTTGGGGTTGCAGCGCTTGCCGCTGCGACTTCGCTTGCTTGGACGATTCCGAGCGAAGCGCGCGTGACGCGCATCATCATCGACCAGCCCGCGACGTCGCTTGCCGCGGATCCGACGTACGAAACCATCACGGGGCGTGCGTTCGGCGAGCTCGATCCGCGCGACGGTACAAACGCGCTGATCACCGACATCGACACAGCGGCCGGGACGGGCAAGGCGACCTACGTCGCGAGCTTCTTCATCGTCAAGCCGAAGGACATGTCGACGACCAGCGGGCTAATGTGGCATGACGTGCCGAACCGCGGCGGGCGCATCACTATTTCGAGCGACCTGCGCGCGCAACGTGACATCGGCCTGAGCAGCGGCTGGCAGGGCGACAACGCTGGCGCCACGGCGGTGCCGGCCAATGCCGATACGTTGGCGCCGGTGACGCCCAGCACCAACGAGTGGGTCAAGACCCCGGTGCTCGTTGGAACGACCGGGCGCATCTTTGGCCGCATCATCAACCGCAGCGGCAACAATCAGCCGCTCAACGTGATGGGCAACCCGATCCCGTATTTCCCGGCCAATGCCGCGGACAACAGCGGCGCGGTCATGGAAGTGCGGCTCAAGGAGACGATCAACGGCGTCGTGACGGTGGAAGGGAACCTGCCAAACAGCGACTGGAAGTTCTGCTATGGCGCCGGCGCCACCTTCGCAGCGCCCAATCTGACGAGTCCCTCCCTGCCGGTTCGCGTCTGCCTCGATCCGGCACGGCATCCGACCGGCTTCAATCCGGCGAAGCTCTATCAGGTGACCTATACGGCGACCAACCCGTATGTGCTCGGCGCCGGCACCGCGGCGTTCCGCGACGTGGCGTCCTTCTTCCGCTACGAGTCGCAGGACGATTTCGGTACCGCCAACCCCATCGCCGGCCACACCAAGAAAGCGATCATTCGAGGCTCGTCGCAGTCGGGGAACTTCACCCGGCATTTCATCCACCTCGGCATGAACCAGGACGAGGCGGGACGCATCGTGCATGAAGGTGCCTGGCCGCTGATCGCCGGGCGGCGGGTCGCCAACAACTCGCGCTGGGGCCAGCCCGACGGCGTACTCGAGCTCTATCAGATGGGCAGCGAGGGCCCGCAGTGGTGGCACAGCTTCCCAGACCGCGCGCGCAACCTGCACCCCGGCGGCATTCTCGATCGATGCACTCGCACCAACACCTGCCCGAAGATCATCGAAACCTTCGGCGGCGCCGAGGTGTTCGCGCTCAAGATGACCACTTCCTGGGTGGGCACGGATCCGAAGAACGACATCCCGCTGCCGAAGAACGTGCGCCGTTACTACCTGCCGAGCTCGACGCACGGCGGCGGCAACCGCGATGGGACAGACAGCGGATTCAACGAAGCTCTGCCGGCCGCGGGGGCGGGCTGCCCTGGAAACAACTGGGGCACGGGCACGCTTAGAGCGAACCCGGTTCCGGCCAATGCGCTCGTCAACCGCCTGCGGGTGGCGCTGCGTGAATGGGTGTTGACCGGCAAGGAGCCACCGGCGAGCAAGTGGCCACTGATGGGCGGCGCGAAGAACCAACGCACGCTGGTGGAGGCGACGAAGGAAGCCATGGGCTTCCCGAGCATTCCCGGCATCATCCCGGACTCGATCTTCCTGCCGGAAAACTTCGTATTCCCGGTGTTCGACTACGACTGGGGCCCGGACTACGACCATAGCGAGGCGAACGGCGTGCCGACCAATGCGCCGCCCGGCATCAAGGGCGTGGTGAAGATGATGGTGCCCAGGGTCGACGCCGACGGCAACGAGCTCGGCGGCGTGCCGACGGTGCTGCGCGATGCGCCGCTCGGGACCTACCTCGGCTGGAACATCACCGCGGCGGGTTTCCACGTCGGCCAGGTATGCAACTACGTAGGCGGCATGGTGCCGTTCGCCAAGACCAAGGCGCAGCGCGAGCAGGTGGGCGATCCGCGCCTGTCGCTGGAAGAGCGCTATCGCACGCACGATGGCTATGTGGCGGCGGTAAAAGCTGCGGCGAACAACGCGGCATGCCAGGGATATCTCCTCGCCGGGCCCGAAGCAGCGAAGGAGGGGGCGACGTGCACTGCGCCACTGCCGGCTGGTTTCCGGGACGACTGGTTGCATCTGGTCAACCAAGCAAAGGCGAGCAACGTCTGCAACCAACCGGGCGACGGCGGCAAGTGCAATCCGGCGGCGCCGTGACGATCCAGACCGTCAGATGACCGAAAAAGCGCGCTCTCCGGAGCGCGCTTTTTTTTGGGGAATAGTCGGACTCCGGACGTTGTTCTCGCTAAGGGGAGGAGACAGATGGACTCAAGCAGCAATCCCGGAGCCTTTAACCCCCCTGTCCGTCACTCCGTTCGATCCCTTTTTCGAAACAGGGCTCTGTAACTGGAGAAAGAGGAGGAAAGCATGAAGAAAATCGTCATCGTGTCCGCGTTACTCGCGGCATTCCCCGCAACCAACGCTGTCGCTGGCGACGAGGTCCGCGCCAGGCTGACGGGATACCAGGAGGTGCCGTCGGTCTCGACGGTGGCAAGCGGCCGGTTCGAAGCCGACATCCATCGCGACGGGCAGGCTTTCGATTGGGAATTGGAGTACTCCGGCCTTCAGGGCACTGTGCAGCAGGCTCACATCCACTTTGCGCAAAAGAGCGTCAATGGCGCCATCGTGGTCTGGCTATGCGGCACCGGCGCGCCCGGGACGCAGTTTTCCGGACCTGCGGGGACACAGACCTGCCCGCAGGCCGGGACAGTCAGAGGCACCGCCATGGCGGCGAACGTAGGGCCCGGTTCCACGACGCAGCAGCTGACGGCGCTGGAGATCGAGGAAGTGATCGCCGCAATGCGCTCGGGCGTCGCTTACGCCAACGTGCACACCACCCTCTCGCCCGGCGGCGAGATCCGCGGCCAGATCAACGGCTCCGGCAGGGGTGACGATGACGGCCACGGTCACGACTGAACGCTGAGCGCCAGGGGACAGGCTTGCCGCCGCGAGCCTGTCCTCGTTTTTCCCACCAGCCGTCCCACCACAGCGCCGAAACAGCGCTTGGGTTTTTCGTCCCACCCGGGTATAGATAATCCTCAGGTCGTTCTTTCGGGAGGAGGGGGAACGATGCGCCGAACCGACGCGTACATTACCGCTGTCGCTGTCCTGCTTGCGTGTGCGTCCGCGGCTGCGGATGACCGAGCCGCCGGTACGTCCCTGAATTCTCTAGGCAGCTCGTGCGAAAAATGATCCTTAACCCAAGAGGGGAGTGATATGAGCCAGGACAAGCGCAGGCAACGCGGCTTCTCGCGCCGCAAGTTCATGCAGAGCGCCGCTGCGGCCAGCGCCGCGGCCGCAAGCGGGACGATGCTCGCGGGGACGGCGCAGGCCAAGGGCAAGACGCCGCACCTCGACGCCGATGTCGTCCTGCAGAACGGCCGGATCCATACGATGGACGAGCAGGGCACGGTTGCGTCTTCCGTGGCGATCAAGGACGGCCGCTTCATGGAGATCGCAAGCGGGCGCGCGCACATCCGCACCGGTCCGAGAACTCGCATCGTCGACCTGCGCGGCAGCACCGTGGTCCCCGGCATCATCGACAACCATAACCACCTGGTGCTGATGGGCAACCGCCCCGGCTACCACACGCCGCTCGAGAACGCGCATTCGATCGCCGAGGCGCTCGCCACCATCGCCGCGCGCGTGGCCGAAGTGCCGCGCGATGCCTGGATTACCACCATCGGTGGATTCCATACCAATCACCTCTACGCCAACCCGGCCGACAAGACTACCGGCCGCTTCCCGACGCTCACCGAGCTCGACAGCGTGGCGCCGAACCATCCGGTATTCATGTGCATCAGCTTTACCGGTCCGGGTGCCACGAACAGCCGGGGTCGGTCCATCCTTGAGGCAAACGGCGTGGTGGTCGGCGCCAACGGGTCGATCGCCGGCGGCTTTCCGAGCAGCGAGTGCACCAAGGCGCTGCTTTACCTGCGCCAGACTTTGCTCAACCCCGCCGAGCGACGGCGCGGCACGCTGGACGCGATGAAATACGCCGCAAGCCTCGGCGTGACCACGCACATCGACCAAGGCGCTTTCCAGGCAGTCAACAGCCCGCTCGACGGCGCGGCGCACGAAGATAACTTCACGATGCACATCCCATTCCTCGAAATCTACGAGCAGGGGCTGGGCATGGTGCGGCTGCGCATCAACTTCCTGCACATGGAAGCCGACAACGCCACCCCGGAGCTCGTGCAACGTCTGAAGAACGCGTTCCCGTTCTTCGGCAACGATTGGGTGCGCACGGGTGGCATCGGCGAGTTCATCACCACGGTCCCTAACCTGGCGACGGCCCCGCGATTCCTCGAGGCGGCGAAGCGCGTAGCTGCGGCTGGGTGGCGTGCCGAGGTGCACTCGCTTGGCCGGCGCACTCTGATCTCCCCGACCACGCCGGCGGATTTCGAGCTCGAGATCGAGGCGTTCGAGGTGGTCGACACGCAATTCCCGGGCGTGGTGCGCGACAAGCGCTGGGTGATCGCGCATGTCCCGGGCATCACGGCGGAATGGATCAAGCGCTTCCAGACGATTGGCGGGAGCCTCTCGCTGACCGGTTGGCAGTTCCTGAACGGCAGTCTGCCAACGAATGCGGTCAACGCGCCGTACGCCGGGCCCCCGTTCCGCATGATCCTCGACAGCGGCATCCATTCCGGCATGAGCTCGGATGGCATGCAGATCGCGCCGATGAATCCCTGGATCCATATGTATTTCGCGACGACCGGAGTCAATGCGCGCGGTGTGGACATCAACCCGAGCCAGCACATCACGCGCCAGGAAGCGCTCAGGCTCTACACGCGCGACAACGGCTGGTTCGTGCGGGAGGAGGACCAGCTCGGGACGATCGAGAAGGGAAAGCTCGCCGACCTAGTGGTGCTCGACCGCGATTACTTCGCGGTGCCCAACGAGGAATTGAAGCGCATCCGCTCGGTGATGACGATCGTCGGCGGCGACATCGTGCACGACGCGAAGGTGCTGCGCGTCGAGCGCGAGCGGGATGACGAAGACTGAGAGCTGTGCGCGCGGGGCGGCCGAAGTCCGGCCGCTCCTCAGCGCGGGACGGCGGGTGCTTGTCGACGGGCACCCGATCTGCGCCGAGTGCGGCGGCGCAGTCGAGCCGGTGGCGCCGGAGCAATGGCGCCACGGGCTCAGCCGCCGGCCGCGGGTCACACCGGTGGCGCCCTCGTATCAGCATTTCACCAGGCGCTTTCCGTGGCTTTCGGTCTCCGAGCAGGAGTGGCAGGGCGCCGCGCGCTCTCTGGGCGACTACCGCAAGCGTCTCAAGTCGCTGGGCGAGCGGCAGCAGCTCGGCGCAAACGAAAATCCTTACCTCGATTTGTTCCGGCACCTGATGGCGTCGCGCCCCTCGCCGCTGCTGGACCTTGGCGAGCGGCGGCGCGAGCTGGCGTCGCTCTTTTCATGGGCCATCCCCACCGACGCGGCACTTGAGCTGATCTCCAGATACGCGCCACTGATCGAGTGCGGCGCGGGGATGGGCTACTGGCTAGCGCTGCTTCGCGCGCGCGGCGTGGATGCGATCGGCTGCGACCTCAGGCGGCCCGGCCGCAAGAACGCGTTTCACCGCAGCGCCCGGCGGCCATGGGCGCAAATCCAATATCAATCGTCCGCGAAAGCAGCGCGACGTCACCCCGACCGTAGCCTGGTGCTTTGCTGGCCGCCTTAGGTCGATCATAAGATGAGCATCCAGGACGCGATCGATGCGCCGCGCATCGGCGTCACCGCGGCGGCCGGCCCCATCTCGGCGGAGCCCGGATTCCCGGCGGCGACGATCGACGGCCTCCGGGCGCTCGGTCACACCGTCAACGTCGCTGGTCAGGCCACCTCTGTCCAAGTCGTGGTCACCGACGAGCAGACCGACAAGCAGTACGGCGGCGCCGACCCGCGCCGGGAAGGCACGGTCATCGGCCTACCCCGATAGGTTGCGGTTAATCTTTGAGCTTCTTCGCGGCTATCTGGCCGATTACCGGTACCACGACGTGCGAGGGGTGCGCGGCGCTCTGATACACCGTCACGCGCGCCGGCGTGGGGTTCGGGTCGCTGCCGAGCACGCAGCAGTCGGAACCGGAAAGGTCGACCCGCATGCGATGCCCCGCCGGGAACACGTAAGACGTCGGCCATACATCGACCGAGAATTCGTAGACCTGGCCCGGGACGAGGGGCTGCGGCTGTGAAGTGGAGGACGCGCGCGCTGCGTTGAGCCAGCCCCGTCCGACCTGCTTCGACGTGCCGTCCGGCGCGACGTCGGTGATCTCGACCACGAAGTCCGTGTCCGGCGCGCTGGCCGATGCCCAGAAATTGAGCGACCACCAGCCCGTCGCTTCGGTGGGCACGTCGAGCGTCTCGCTCGTCCACGTGAGGCTATGGACCTCGTTCGGCCGCTGGTCGACCGCGAGAATCGGTCCGTTACCGTTCGCCTGGTTAAAGGGGCCGGTTGGAGAGTAGGTGTAGCTGACCGCGGCCTCGTCCCGGCCCGGGGACCTGGCGCTGAGCGAGCCGTCGTTGAGGCTGACAGCGCTGCCCGAAGCGCTCGCGCGCAGGTACAGCGAAACCGGGTGCGTGTCCGGGATCGGCCAATCGCGCTCGAAGCGCCACTGGTTGGGACCCTGCACGTAGATGAGCGCCCGCGGCTCGGTGTCGACGCCGTTGTGGATTCCCTTCAGCCATCGGTCGAGCCACATCACCTGGTACTCGGTGTTGCTGTACGGAAGCGAGTCGGGCGCGGGCGCGTGCGAGACCGAGCCGAGGATGATCTTGCGCTTGTTCCCAACGCCGGTGTAGCTCTCGTAGTTGCGCACCGCGCCGGCGAGCAAATAGTCGCCCCACGCATCGCGGATCAGCACCGGGATGTGGCGACGCGCGATCGCCTGGACATCCTCCGGCAACGTGCTGCGCTCGCGCCACCACTCGTCGAAATCCCGGTGCTGGATCGCCGCCGCGTATTCGTTCTCCGCTCCCGGCACGCCGGCGCGCGCTTTGCGCCCCTGGCCGGGCAGCATTCCGCCGAGATACCAGAGGTATTTGTAGCAGTCGCCGCAGGCGACGTCGGGGACGAACGTCTTCAGGTGCGGCGGCGCCTGCTTTGCCGCGAGCCACTGGCTGATGCCGAGAAGCGATCCGCCGACCATGCCGACGTCGCCATTGCACCACGACTGCGTCGCCATCCACTCGATGAGATCGTGCCCGTCCTCGCCGAAGCGGTTGTAAAGGTTCGATTCGCCTTCGGAGGGCGCCGTGCCGCGCAGCCGTGCGAAGACCACGGCGTAACCGCGCTGCGCGAGGTCGCGCAGCGCCGGCATGAAGAACGGATCGAGCGGCGGACCGTAGCCGTCGGTTTCCAGCACGCACGGCGGCGTGGGCGCGCCTTGCGGCAGCACCGGCAGGAAAATCCGCGTTTGCAGCCGCACGCCGTCGCGCACGGCGACGAACTGCTCCTGCTCGGTGATGGCGTAGATCGGCGGCGAGGCGGGCGACGGCTTCGGACCGGTCACCCACATCCTGTGCTCCGTCCCCGCGCCCTTGTCCGCGGTTAACGCGGACGGGGCGTGAACGGTGACTGCGGCCGCAATCGCCGCGGCAGCGAGTAGACGCCAGTTGGAGTTCATGCCCTGGTCCTCAGCCAGCCGTAGCGCGTGTTGCTGCGCGTGCCTCCGGCCTCCGTGTACGCGTGCTTGATCTTCGCCAGGCCATCGCCCTCGTATTGCGCAAACTGGCCGGCGGGCGCCGAGGCCCGCGGCGGGACGCTCGGGTCCTCCAGGATCTGCTTGAGCTCCAGCGTGATGCGGCTCGCGTAATCCTCCGGCACCGGCTTGTAGACCGCCGGCGAAACCGTGTTGTGCGGCGGCTGCAGGCCGTAGAGCCGGGCCGAATTGAGGCCGAGGATCTTGCGCTTGATCTGCGGCGTGAGCCGCGGATAGCCATATCGCCGGCACATTTCCTCGGGGATCTGGAAGCGCCACAGCGCCTCGATCTGCCACTGCGGCGAGCCGTACCACACCGCGTCGGAGCCGAACACGACGCGGTCCTCGCCCATGAACTTGAGAAGCTGGCCGAGGATGTGCGCGCAGACCGTCGGGAAGGTGATCACGGTCGAGGCGAACGTGGTGCCGATCTCGGCGTAGACGTTCGGGTACGGTGCGGCGAGCACCGCCATCTCGGTGGTCCACAAGATGTCGGGCACGCCCTCGCGCGTGACGCCCGACTTGACGTCGTTCAGCGCGTTCAGCACCCAGAAGGCCGGCCGGATGCACGAGTGGTAGATGATGAAGTTGAACTGCGGCCAGTCGCGCGCGGCCTTGGGAATGTCGCTCGGGTAGCCCAGGCGCGGGTCCGGGCCGCCGTTGGTCGACAGGCCCTTGTGGATCGAGAGGTTCCTGAAGCCCGGATACTTCTTGAGGATCGCGCCGTTGTCCTTGCGCGCGTACTCGTCGATCTTGGCGTAGGTTGGATAGGCGACGATCGGGTCGTCGAGCGTCCAGCGCACCATGTCGCTGTTCGGGTCATCGTCGAGCTTGGCGGCGGCGGCGATGTTGTAGCCCTTCCAGGAATCGGGCTTGAGGTGCTCGATCTGCTCCTCGATGAACCACAGGTTGCCGACCCCGGTGTAGAGCTGGCCGTGGCCGAGCATGCGCTTCGAGCCGGCGAGCTGGTTCACCCAGTCGCGCGTCGCCATGGTCTGCTCGGCGGTCAGGATCTCGAAGCGCTCCGACTCCTCGATGCTCCTCGGCGGCCGGCTGCCGCCGGCGCCCGGGATCGCCGCGGAGTTGTTGTTGGTCATGATCGCGACCTGGACCTGGCTGTCGAGATAGACGTCCTTCATGTACTGCGCCAGGTGGAAGTTCGAATTCAGGTTCGGCAGGCCGACCAGCGCCGGGTTCCACGGAAAGTTCACGCGCCCGAGCTCGTCGGCCAGGCCGCTCGGGTTGAAGCCGTTCTGCACGCCCTGGGCGATGTCGCGCAGCGCGTTGCCCGGTCCGACGCGGCTCGAGCGGATGATGTGCGTCTGGTCGTCGAACACGAAGACGCCCTGCGGCGCGCCCTGGGCGTACGCCTGCGGCACCAGCATGTCGATCGCGCGCACGTCGAAGAACTCGCCGAACACCTGGTTCATGGCGATGAACGAGGCGGCGAAGCCGCCGCTGGTGGTGAGGAACTGGCGGCGCGACATGCCGAGCTTCTTTGCCGCCTGCGCGGAGAGCGCGGCGAGGCGCGCCTCGACCTCCTTCTGCTTGTCGGTCTGGCCGATCGGCATGTACTCGCCGTTCGACACCATCTGCGTCGGGATCGGCGAATGCACCTGATCCGCGTGGTCGGCCGGCGCGAGCCGGTCGAGTTGCGCGTCGCTGAACCAGGAATCGTCTTCGCGGAATTCGGGCTTCTTCGATTCGCTCATCGTCGTCTCCTGATCACTTCACGGGAATGTGTTTGTCGAACAGCTTGAGCTCGACCTCCTGCCCACATCAGAGCAGAAGGTCCCGTCGCGATCCATTCAGGATGTTTCTTATCTCATGTGGTGAATTCATGAATCGGCCGATTGCGCGGCATTGGGATAAAAAAACGGCGAGGCGGAGGGCGCCTCGCCGTTTCAGGTAAGCGGGGGTCAGTCGTCGCGCTGACCCTTCTTATGGTTGGGGTTGCGGCACGCGAAGTTCGCCGCGTCGTCGGTACTGCCGGTTCCGTCGTACATCGCCACGTTCGGGTAGGCGCAAAGCGGCCGGGTACGTTGCACGCCGAGCGCGGGGTTGTCGTTCACATACTTGACCGCGACGATGCTCTTCGGCGCCACGCCCGCCTCGACCCAGCGCTCGAGCGCCGATAGGACATCGTGCTCGGGAGAATTGCTGAGCGGGGTGCTCTGCGCGAGGTTCTGGCCGAAGGCGTTCGGCCCCGGCCCGCCGCCGCAATGGAGCATCCCGGGCACCATGAAGAGGCGGAGGGAGTCCTTCGCGTCCTCGTTCGCCCGCACGATTTTCTCGTAGTAGTCGACGGTATCCAGCGCCGAGATCGCCGGATCCTCCCAGCCGTGCCACATGATGATCTTGCCGCCCGGATTCGTGCGCCGGAATGGGCTGAGATTGGTTTCAGTGGCGTTCATCGTGTGCTCGGTCTTCGCGTCGGTGAACGCCATGTCGCTGTCGAAGTTGAAGGTCGAGAAGTCCCACACCCCCGGCGCCGGGATTTCGTGGACGATGCGGCCGAAGAAGGCGTTGCCGAAGAAGCCCTGGATCGAGCCGCCGGGCACGTTCGGCCCGGTGATCCAGGCCGGCCAGCTTGCGGCCTCGCCGGCCGCGCTCGTGAAGTAGCCAGGATAGATCTGCGCGCCGGTGCGCGGGTTGCGCGGGCCTGCTCTGATCTTGCGCACTGCCTCGACCTGCGGCGGCGTGAGGCAGCTCGGCCCGTCGGCCCCCCCCGGGCAGGCGAGGCTCGCCGGATCGAAGCTGCAGCGGCGCGGATCTTCCGCCACACCGTCGCGCACACCGTCGAGCGCGTCGCACTACTCGAGCGTCTTCGCCTGCACCGCCTGCAGCTTGCTCTGCGCGATCCAGCCGCCGGGCGTGTTCCATAGGGCCTGCTCGTTCCAGACGAAGCCCGCGAAATGGTGCGTCCAGTTGTGCGCCGGCGCGCCGACGATGACGCCGTCGTAGTCCTCGGGAAAGCGCTGGATCTCGTGCAGCGCCTGGCGCCCGCCGTTCGAGCAGGAACTGAAATACGAATGGCGCGCCGGCTCGCCGTAGAAGGCGCGGATGAGATCCTTGGAGCGCGCCGCCTGCAGATGCTTGCCGCGCCAGCCGAAGTCGGTCACTTTCTCCGGGTGGCCCGGGGCAAAATCCGCGTTGCCGCCGACATGCCCGGTGTCGGTCGAGCCGCCGGCGTAGCCGCGTAGCAGCGCGCCGCGGATCCCGCCGTAGTTGATGGTCCCGGCGTAGCCGCCTTCACCGGCGGACAGGAACTTGCCGTTCCACCCGGCGACCGGCATCCAGACCTCAAAGCGGATGTCGGAGTCGGTGGTCGGATGGATCCAGCCCGTCACCCGGCACGCGGTTACCTCGATCGGCGGCGTAGCGCCCGGGGGGTCAAAAGTCCCGGCCGGAACCACGGCGGCGGACGTGATCGTCGTATCGGGCAGGCTCAGGCCGGCGAGGCTTTCGCAAGTCATCGGTGCCGCGGCCGTGGTCACTGAAAAGCCGGACAGTAGGCCGCAGAGCGCGGCAGCAACACTCGTCAAGCGCGCATTCATGGTTGTCTCCCTCTAATCAAAGAACACCCACGTGCCGAGCGGATCCTGCTGCTCGAGCCCGGGCTTGGACCAGTCGCAGACGCCGGACGGGAAAATCGCCTGCAGGCGCGCCCACTGTGCCGCGGTGAAGGGCTTCGCATAGTCCGCCGCGCTTAGCGGCTTGAGCTGGCACTTGACGATGTCGGCGGCGATATCGGCGCCGGCCACCTCGCGCGGGAAGGAGTTGGTGGGATAGAGCGTGCCGCAGCTCGTCGTCGCGTCCTGCTCGCGCTGCTGGGTCTGCGGGATGAACACCGGGGGTGTATCGCGCGTGTAGCAGCCTTCCTGGACGTCGGCGGGCCGGTTCTGCTCGATCTTCTCGATCTGCGGGATGTCGCGCGCGTCGGCCTTGATCGCGGTGACCCAGCGGTCCATCTTGAGGATCGCCTGTTGCAGCAGCGGGTTGTTGTTGCTGTAGAGGCCGAAGCGGTTGTCGTTCACCACCATCACGTGGTTGCGGTGGTGGCCGTTGGCCTTGTCCAGGCGCTTCCTCATGGAGAACGAGTGGTAGCGCACGTGGATGTCGCCGCCGGTCAGCGCGTCGTTGTAGTCGCGGAAGTCGATGATCGGAATCGACGCGAGCCCGCCGCCGCCGTTGGTCAGGCGCCCGGTCTGGTACGCCATGCGTGCCGCGATCAGGTCGGCGACGGTGCGCTGCGGCACCTGGTTGGCGTCGGCGTCGAAGCCGCCGATCCTCTCGTTCAGATCGAGGAACTGGTCGACGCTGATGCCGTTCGCGCCGGTGTCGTTCAGTACCTTGAGGCCGTACTGGATGCCGGTGTTGTCGAGCGGCCGGCGCGTGAACCCGGTCGCCGGGTCGCGGCCGTACACGTTCACCGTGTGGTCATGCACCGTGCAGCGCACGCCGGTCGGATTGGTCGCCGGGTTATAGCGCTGCGCTTCCGGCACCGCTGCGCAGCTCGTCGTCCCGGGCCGCGGATCGATGCGATGCGCGCCGACTTCGACGTTCGGCGCCGTGTTGTACACCAGGAAGCCGGTGACGCGGCGCTTCTGCTCGTCGCTCCAGCCCATCGCCGCCTGGCGCGCGGTGAAGTAGTCGTCGAGCAGCCAGGCATCGGTGATGAAGTTGATGGTGGCGAAGCCGACCTCGGGGAACGAGCAGCCCGGGATGATGCCTTCCAGCAGGCCGGGGTAGTTGTCGCCGATCTGATGCTGGGCGTACGAGCCGCCCGAGCAGCCCCAGCCCTGCGTGTGCGAGGGCGGGCCGTAGGCCTCGATGAAGCGCTCCTTCACCATCGCCATCGTCTCCGACGCGGTCAGGTCGTTGCAGTTGTTGCCGAACACGTTGAGCGACGAGGACGCGAGCGCGTAACCGCTCGACAGCATGAAGTTGTCGACCACGCCGCCGGTGGAGGCGCCCTGCCGGTACCAGCCGCCGATGCAGCCGCCGCCGAAGGTGTAGATCAGGCGCTTGTTCCAGTGGGCGGGCTGGTTGTTCCAGCGCGGCGCCGATTCGGTCAGCGGGTCGTGCAGCACCGTGGTCTGGTAGATCGCGCGGTTGATCGTGCCTGTCTCGATGCGCACGATGTACGGCACATTCGTGGCCGTGGTGGTGTTGGTACGCACCATGTTCGCGGGGTAGGCGGTGGCACCGGCCGGCCACTGCGTGAGGGCGTTGCCGGTGTTCGCGGTGGACTTGTAGAAGTAGTCGACGCGCCGGGCGATCGAGCAGTTCGCATCGAGCGGCGCGCCGAGGTTGCCGGCGCCACCCGGAAGATTGAACTGCGCCGTTGCGCAGGCGTACGGATCCTCGTGCCGGCCGGAAAACATCGGCCCCTCGATCGGATAGTTCCTGAGCACGATGTCCGCGTCCGCCCGCCCCTTGCCGCGCACGTTGCCGCGCGGATCGATGACTTCGAGCAGGTTCTCGCCGACGCGCATGCCGCCGACCAGCCCAGTGAGCATGTTGGCGCTGACCACGAAGGACGAGGTGACGTCGGCGCCGTTCAGCTTGATGCGCACGGCCGACGCCGGCACGTTCTTCTTTACGGTGACCCGGACCAGGGCGTCGCCGCCGCTGATCGCGTCCGGGCGGCTCGAAAGCACTTCGATCGGGAACTGGCTGTCGCCGTGATGGCGGTCGACGCCGTCGTGCGGCGTCTGCGCCTGGACGGCGAGAGAAACGAGCGCGGCCGAAATGGCGAGCGCGCCCAAAATTGCATGCGGTTTCACTTTGGTCTCCCTGATTGTTGTGCTCCCCGCATGAGAGCACGAACGGCGCGCGCCGATTGATGGAAGGTGCTTGTCAACCCATTCGGCGAATTCATGAATCCGCCGGCGGCGGATCAATCGCGATGCGTGAAGGTGTACTGGACGAGCACCAGATCGATGCCGCCGTTCGGCTGCTTGAGGCCGGCGTTGGAAAGGTGCTGCAGCGCGACTCCGACCGCGTGGTTCTTCGCTAGAGAAAAGCCGATCCCGAGGTGCGAGCCGAATTCGAACGCCGAGGGCACTCGCGTGTCCGGGTTGTTGATGGTCTTCGACAGCAGGTAGCCGCCGAATCCGGCTTCAAGATAGCCCCACGGCCGTTCGCTGCGCCAGATCGCGGTGGCGTTGAGGTCCAGGCGCCGCGTGCTGCCGCGGATGTCCGGCACCTGCCACAAGCTTCCGCCGAGTTGGACATGGGTCGGCCTCCACCACGCCTCGCTGTTCGGAAGCGGATGTCGATAGGCCAGCCTGACGATGTCGGTTTCCTGCGATTCCGTTGCGCGCCCGAAGGCGGCGATCCATTGCGCGTCTGCCGCCAAGGCGTGGCTCGCGGTCCAGAGCAGTATCGTGAAAATGAGTCGTGCCATGAACCGGATGCTGCAAGGCGGGCTTGGCTGGAGTGTTTCTCAGCGCGCGCGGCTTATTTCAGCTGAAAAGGGGTCAGGACCCTTTTGCGACAAAAAGGGTCCTGACCCCTTTTCTTCGGTCATTCCCAGCCGCCGCCCAGCGCCCGGACCAATGCCACGGTGCTCTGGTAACGGTCTGAGCGCACCTGCAGCGCCTGGCGGCGATTGCGCAGCTCGCTGCGCTGCGCGTCGAGCAGCTCGAGCTGGCTGACGTAGCCGGCGCGGTAGCGCGATCCGGAGAGGGCGGTGGAGCGGCTAGCCGACGAAACGGCGCGCGCCTGCGCTTCGTTCTGCTCGCTGAGCAGGCGCAGCGCGGCGAGCTGGTCCTCGACGTCCTTGAACGCGACCAGCACCTGTTCGCGGTATTGCGCCACCGCGCCGTCCAGCTGAGCACTCGTGTTCTCGATCCCGGCCTTGCGCCGCCCGCCGTCCAGCACCGGCAGGGAGAAGATCGCGCCGATCAGCCAGGCGCGCGACGACCACTCGAAGAGATCGCTCAGGTCGGAGGAGGCGTAGCCCGCGCTGCCGGTAAGCGCCACGTTCGGGAACCATGCCGCCTTGGCGGCGCCGACGCGCGACTGCGCGGCGAGCATCGTGCTCTGCGCCGCCGACACGTCCGGCCGGCGGGTGAGCACGGTGCTCGGGATGCCGGCGGGGATTTGCGGCAGCGCCGTGCTCCATTCCGCTTCCTGGAGCGAGAACTTCGAAGGCGTTTCGCCGAGCAGCACGGCAAGCGCATGCTCCAGTTCGGCACGGCGGCGGGCGAGCGCCAGGGCCGCCGATTCGGTCGCCGACACCTCGGTGCTTGCGCGCGCCACGTCCAGCTCGGCGACGTCGCCCGCGCGCCAGCGGCGCTCGGTGAGACTGAGCGTGTCGCGATAGGCAGTCAAAGTACCTCTTACTAATTCTCTTTCGCTGTCGATGGCGCGCAGGGCGAGATAGGTCTGCGCCACGCTGGCCTGCACCAGCAGGCGCGCGCTCTGCAGCAAACCTTGCTGCGCCTGCGCGTCCAGCTTTGCCGCCTCGGTGGCGTGCGACAGGCGGCCGAAAAGATCCACCTCGTAAGAGAAGTCCACCCCGGTGGCGAACACGCTTCTCGCGGGCCCGGCGCTGCCGCTTTGCAGGCCCTGCATGCGGGCTGCGCTTGCGCCGACGCCCACCTGCAGCGAGCGGTCCGCGTCGGTCGACCGCACCAAGGCGCGCGCCTGTGCGAGGCGCGCCGCGGCGACGCGTACGCTGGCGTTGCCCTGGTTGGCGCGCTCGATCAGGCCATCCAGCACGGGGTCGTTGAACGCCTTCCACCACTCGCCGCGCGGCTGCGCTTCCGCCGGGGCGGCGATGGTCCACTTCTCCTTGAATTCCGTCGGCGGCTCGGGCGGCAGCTTGTCGGCGTCGACGGTGGGCAGCGACGTCGCGCAACCGGCGAGCAGCATCAAAATCAGGGACAGACCACGTTTTGTCATTTGATGTCCTTCATCGGTTGGGGCTTCAACGAAACCCCTCCGCTTGCAAGCGCAGGCGCCTCACCGTGGTGCCTGAGCGGCCGGTTGCCCGTCAGCGCGCGCAGCAGCACGTAGAACACCGGGGTGAGGAAGATGCCGAAGGCGGTGACGCCGATCATGCCGGCGAACACCGCGATGCCCATCGCCTGGCGCATCTCGGCGCCGGCGCCGACCGAGAAGGCGAGCGGCACCACGCCCATGATGAAGGCGATCGAGGTCATGATGATCGGCCGCAGCCGCAGCCGGCTGGCTTCGATCGCCGCCTGCACCGGCGTGCGGCCGGCGAATTCGAGCTCGCGCGCGAATTCCACGATCAGGATGGCGTTCTTTGCCGCCAGCCCGACCAGCACCATGAAGCCGATCTGCGTGAAGATGTTGTTGTCGCCGTTGGTGAGCCACACGCCGGTGAGCGCGGCGCCGAGGCTCAAGGGGACGACGAGGATGATGGCGATCGGCAGCGCCAGGCTCTCGTAGAGCGCGGCGAGCACCAGGAACACGAGGAAGAGGGCGAGCGGGTAGACCCAGGTCGCCGAGTTGCCGGACAGGATTTCCTGGTAGGTGATCTCGGTCCACTCGTAGCCGATGCCCGGCGGCAGGGTCTCGGCGGCGATGCGCTCGATCGCGTCCTGCGCCTGGCCGGAGGAATAGCCGGGCGCGGCGCTGCCGCTGATGTCGGCGGCGAGGAAGCCGTTGTAGCGGATCGCGCGCTCGGGGCCCGCGGCGTTGCGCACGTTCATCAGCGCGGAGAGCGGCACCATCTCGCCCGTGTTCGAGCGCACCTTGAGCAGTCCGACGTCTTCGGTGCGCGCGCGGTACGCCGCATCCGCCTGCACGCGCACCGAGTAGGTGCGGCCGAACTTGTTGAAGTCGTTGACGTAGAGGCTGCCGAGGTAGATCTGCATGGTGTCGAACACCTCGGTCACCGGGACGCCGAGCTGACGCGCCTTGGTGCGGTCGATGTCCGCATAGAGCTGCGGCACGTTGACTTGGTAGGTGGTGAACATGCCGGCGAGCTCGGGGGACTGGTAGGCCTTGGCCATGAACGCCTTGGTCGCCTGGTCGAGCGCCTCGTAGCCGAGCGAAGCCCGGTCCTCGAGGTACAGCTTGAAGCCCCCAGTGGTCCCCAGCCCGGGCACCGGCGGCGGCGGGAAGATGACGATGAACGCGTCCTGGATCGAGGCGAACTGCTGGTTGAGTGCGCCGGCGATGGCGCCGCCGCTCAATTCAGGGCTTTTGCGCTTGTCGAAGTGCTGAAGTGCGG
The DNA here is from genome assembly GCA_965233195.1 of uncultured bacterium. GTDB lineage: Bacteria > Pseudomonadota > Gammaproteobacteria > Burkholderiales > SG8-39 > SCGC-AG-212-J23. The sequence goes on from CBDDSB010000032.1 coordinate 166,082, forward strand.
CGAAGACGATCCCCGCGTTCGAGCTGTTGGTGAAGCCGTTGATCGACAGCCCAGGGAAGCCGACCGCGTTCTCCACGCCCGGCTGCTTCATCATGATCTCGCCCATGCGCCGCATCACCTCCTCGGTGCGGTCGAGGGTGGCGCCGTCGGGCAGCTGGGCGAAGCCGATCAGGTACTGCTTGTCCTGCTGCGGCACGAAGCCGCTGGGCACCGCCTTGAACAGAACCCCCGTGACCGCCAGCAGAGCGATGTACACGCCGATCATCGCGGTCTTGCGCGAAAGCACGGCGCCGACCCCGCGGCTGTAGCCGTCGGATGCCCTGCTGAAGTAGCGATTGAAGCCGCGGAAGAACCAGTTGGTCTTCTTTCCTTCGTGCGGCTTCAGCAGCAGCGCGGCGAGCGCCGGCGAGAGCGTGAGCGAGTTGATCGCCGAGATCACGGTCGAGATCGCGATGGTCATCGCGAACTGCTTGTAGAACTGGCCCGACAGCCCGCTGATGAAGGCAAGCGGCACGAACACCGCGACCAGCACCAGGGCGATGGCGATGATCGGGTTGGTGACCTCCTTCATCGCCTGGTAGGTCGCCTCGCGCGGACTCAGGCCCTGGGCGATGTTGCGCTCCACGTTCTCCACCACCACGATGGCGTCGTCCACCACGATGCCGATGGCGAGCACCAGCCCGAACAGGCTGAGCGCGTTGATCGAGTAGCCGAGCACGTAGAGCAGCGAGAACGTGCCGACGATCGACACCGGCACCGCCACCAGCGGAATGATCGAGGCGCGCCAGGTCTGCAGGAACAGGATCACCACCAGGACGACGAGCGCGGTCGCTTCCAGCAGCGTCCTGACCACCGCCTTGATCGAGGCGCGCACGAATTGCGTGGGGTCGTAGACGATCTCGTAGTCGACGCCTTCGGGCATCGCCTTCTTGACGTCGCCCATCGTGCGGCGCACGTTGTCCGAGATCTGCAGCGCATTGGCGCCGGGCGCAGCGAATACGCCGATCGCCACCGCCGGCTTGTTGTCGAGCAGCGAGCGCAGCGCGTAATCGGAGGCGCCGAGCTCGATGCGCGCGATGTCGCGCAACCGGGTGACGGCGCTGCCTTCGCTCTTGACGATGATGTCGCCGAATTCCTCCGCGGTCTGCAGCCGGCCCTGGGCGTTGATCGAGAGCTGCAGATCGATGCGGTCAGGCGAGGGCGAGCCGCCGACGATGCCGGCGGCGGCCTGCACGTTTTCCTGGCGGATGGCGCGCACCACGTCGCCCGCCGACAGGTTGCGCTCCGCCACCTTGCGCGGGTCGAGCCAGACGCGCATCGAGTAATCGCCGCTGCCCCACATCAGCACCTGGCCGACGCCTTCGATGCGCGCCAGCCGGTCCTTGACGTTGAGCACGCCGTAGTTGCGCAGGTACGTCATGTCGTAGCGCTCGCTCGGCGAGACCAAGTGCACCACCATGGTGAGATCGACTGCGCTCTTCACCGTGGTGACGCCCAGGCGCCGCACTTCCTCCGGCAGGCGCGGCTCGGCCTGGTTGACGCGGTTCTGCACCAGTTGCTGGGCGAGATCCGGGTCGGTGCCGATCTTGAAGGTGACGGTGAGCGTCATGGTGCCGTCGGTGGTCGCCTGGCTGCTCATATAGAGCATGTTCTCGACGCCGTTGATCTGCTCCTCGATCGGCGTGGACACGGTTTCCGCGATCACCTTGGGGCTCGCGCCCGGGTAGCTCGCGCGCACCACCACCGAGGGCGGCGCGACCTCGGGATACTCCGAAATCGGCAGCAGGCCGAGCGAGATCGCGCCGCCGAGGAGGATCAGGACCGAGAGAACCCCGGCGAAGATCGGCCGGTCGATGAAGAACTTCGAGAAATTCACTTCGCCTCCTGGGGTGCGAGCAGGGCACCCGGCCGCACGCGCTGCAGGCCGTTCACCACGATGCGCTCGCCGGCGTCGAGGCCGGACGTGATGATGCGCTGGCCCTCGGCAGTGCCGCCGAGCGTGACCTCGCGCCAGATCGCCTTGTTGTCGGGGCCGACCACGATCACGAAGCGCTTGCTCTGGTCGGTGCCGATCGCGCGCTCGCTCACCAGCAGCGCGTTCTCCGACTTCGCCTTGCCCATGCGAAGCTTTACGTACTGCCCGGGGATCAGGCTGCCGTCCTTGTTGTCGAACACCGCACGCACGCGCACCGTGCCGCTGCGCGTGTTGACCTGGTTGTCGATCAGCTGCAGCCGGCCCTTGAGCTGGCGGCCGCCGTTCGTAACGGTTTCCGCCTCCACAGGAACAGTCTTGGCGCCATCATGAAGAACCCGTAGGACCACATGTTCGTCGGCGTCGAAGCTGGCGTAGATGGGGTTCACGCTTACCAAAGTGGTAAGAACCGGTGCGCCGGGTCCGGCGGCGACCAGGTTGCCCACGGTGATCTCGAGCCGGCCGACGCGGCCCGAAACCGGCGCGCGCACTTGGGTGTACGAAAGATTCAAACGAGAAGAAGTGAGCGCAGCCTGTGCCGCACGCAGGTTGGCATCGGCCTCCTGCTCGGCGTTGACGCGTTCGTCGAGCTCGCGGCGCGCGATGGCGCTTTCTTCCCACAGGCGCTTGGCACGCTGGTGCTCGCTCTTCGCGTAATTCAGTCGCGCCTGTGCGGCGACGACCTGCGCCTGCGCGCGGTCGACCTCGGCGGCATACGGGTCGGGATCGATGGTGACCAGGAGATCGTCACGCTTGACCAGCGCGCCCTCGGTGAAGTGCACAGCCTTCACCTGCCCGGCGACGCGCGAGCGAACGTCGACGCGCTCTACCGCCTCCAGGCGGCCGGAGAACTCGTCCCAGGTCGTGACTTCGCGCTCGTCAATCACGGCGACGGGGACCGGCATCGCCTGCGGCACGGCAGCGGCGGGCTTGGTCTCGGCGCTGGACGAACGCAGGTACAACGCACCTCCGGAGAGAAAGGCGAGGGCGGCGACTGTCGCCACTACGATCGGCATGCGCTTCATGGGCAACCTCCTGTGATGCCGCAGGATGGTCGCGCGCAGCGGCAGAAGCATTACCGGAGCGTTGATACCCATTACAGGCGTCATAATCGGCGCCATGCCCCAGCACATCGGCATCGCCGCCTGCTCCGCCGAAGGCGCCGCGCTCTGCTACCGCACCATCTGCACCGAAGGCGCCCAGCTCCTTGGCGCGGCGCACGCGCACCCCGAGGTGTCGATGCACACCCCTTCGCTCGCCGACACCATGAACCTGATCTACAAGGGAGACTGGGCCGGCGTGGGCGAAGTGATGCTCGACTCGGCGAAGAAGCTCGCCGGCATGGGCGCGGACTTTCTCATCTGTCCGGACAACACCATCCACCAGGCGCTGCCGTACATCCGGTCGCGCTCGCCGCTGCCTTGGCTGCACATTGCCGAAGTGGTCGCGGCCGAGGCCAAGGCACGCGGCTACCGGCGTGTGGGGCTGACGGGCACTCGCTGGCTGATGGAAGGTCCCGTTTACGCCAAGGAATTGATGCGTCCCGATCCGGCGGAGCGCGACGAGATCAACCGCATCATCATGGACGAGCTGGTGTGCGGCGAATTCAAGCCTGCGGCGATCCGTTACTTTCAACAAGTCATGGAAAGGATGAAGCGCGCCGGTTGCGAGGCCGTGGTGCTCGGCTGCACCGAGATCCCGCTCATCATGAACGACGCCAACTCGCCGCTGCCGACGCTCGACTCGACACGCCTTCTAGCGCGTGCGGCGCTGCGTCGCGCGGCGTTGCAAATGAAACCGGGTGACCGAGCGCAGGGTACCTTGCGGAAGTGAAGTCTTTCGGCGGAAATCCGCAGGGCGCGCGCCTGGAGCGCATCAAGGCGTCGCCGCGCTGGGTGGGCGAGCGTTTTCGCAATCTGCATCCGATCCTGCCGGGCTTGCGCGATCCGAACGTGCCGATGCCGACCATCGGCGAATTTCTCTGCGGCGGCGAGCGGCGCTTCCCGCTGCGGCCGCTGCCGTCATTGAATCCGCTTGAGCGGTGGACGAAGCCGCCCGCGAGCGGCCTGCGCGCCACCTGGCTCGGACACTCGACGGTGCTGATCGAGATCGATGGCGTGCGCGTGCTGACCGATCCGGTGTGGGGGACGCGCGCGTCGCCGTTGCGGCTCGCCGGCCCGAAGCGCTTCCAGCCGGTGCCGGTGCCGCTCAAGGCACTGCCGCCGGTGGATCTGGTGGTGATCTCGCATGATCACTACGATCACCTCGACTACCCGACCATCAGCGCGCTCGCCGGGACCGAGGTGCCGTTCGTCACCTCGCTCGGCGTCGGCGCGCATCTCGAGCGTTGGGGCGTGCGGCCGGAGCGCATCGTCGAGCTCGATTGGTGGGAATCGCATCGGCTGCCCAATCGTGATCTCACCGTGACCGCCGCGCCGTCGCAGCATTTCTCGGGGCGCGGACTGAGCAATCGCAACTCGACCTTATGGTCCTCGCTCGTCATCCGATCACCGCGTCACTCCGTGTTCTTCAGCGGCGACACCGGCCTCACCACCGAGTACCGCGCGATCCGCGAGCGCCTCGGGCCGTTCGACCTGGTGATGCTCGAGGTCGGCGGCTTGCATCCATCGTGGGGCGACATGCACCTCGGACCGCAGAACGCGCTCCAGGCGCTCTCGCTTCTCGGCGGCGGCGCGTTCCTGCCGATCCACTGGGCAACGTTCAGCCTCGCCATGCATGCCTGGGACCAGCCGGCAGAGGCGTTGCTCGAATCGAAGGGCGGCGCGCAGCTGGTGATGCCGCGCCTCGGCGAGCCGATCGAGCCGGCGCACGGGGACCGCGTCGACCCATGGTGGCGCGCCGTCGAAACCGTCTCCGCGAAGATCGAAGCGGAGGTCACGCCGCTGCAAAAAGCCGTGCCATGGCCGATGGATTGAGCCCCCGCGCTCGGCGTCCGCTTTCCCGTCGGCGGGCGCCCGCGGTATAAATCGGCATGGACATCCGCGCCTGCCTGTTCGATGTCTTCGGCACGGTGGTCGACTGGCGCACGAGCGTCAGCCGCGACCTGGCTTCGTTCGCGAAGCAGAAGGGCATCGGCGGCATCGACTGGCTCGAGTTCGCGGTGGAATGGCGCAAGCTCTACCAGCCGTCGATGGATGAAGTGCGCTCCGGGCGACGCGCGTTCACCATTCTGGACGTGCTGCATCGCGAAAGCCTGGACAAGCTGGTCGCGCGCTACGCAATCGAAGGGCTTTCCGAGGCCGACGTCGATCACCTCAACCGCGTATGGCACCGGCTCGACCCCTGGCCCGACGTCGTCGAGGGTCTGAAGCGGCTGAAGAGCAAATTCATCATCGCGCCTTGCTCCAACGGCAACATCGCGCTGATGGTCAACCTCGCGAAGCGTGCCGGGCTGCCGTGGGATTGCATCCTCGGCGCGGAGACGGCGCGCGCCTATAAGCCGATGGCCGAGGCTTATCTCACCTCGTGCCGCCAGCTCGGCCTGGCGCCGGGTTCAGTGCTGATGGTCGCCGCGCATAACAACGATCTGAAGGCGGCGAAGGGTCAGGGGCTCAACACGGCATTCGTCGCGCGGCCGAGCGAGCACGGCCCGGGTCAGACCACCGACCTGGCGCCGGATCGAGCATACGTCGACGTCGCGGCCGCTGACTTCGTGGAGCTCGCGACCAAGCTGGCGTAATCCGCCGGACATCGGCTACAGTGGACGAAACCTGGGGAGGCCGAATGCAAACCCTTCGTCCGCTGGCGCACGCGATTGCGGTTGCCGTTTTCTGCAGCTCCACGCTCGCCAGCGCCGACTCGGGCTCCATCGTGCGCGACAGCGTCCGGATCGAGACCTACGACGGTGTCCGTGACGACCTGCTCTCCGCCGGCCTGAACCAGGCCGGCCTGGTGAGCGCGGCCCCGCCGCCGTTCGCCGACCCGAACCATCCGACCGCGGCGGAACTGCGGCGGCGTGCGATTTACGGCAATTACCGCGGCATCGTCGATCCGGTGCCCGGCGGCGGCATGGGGTTGCTGTGGGGTCCGCAATCGCCGGGCACGCCGGTCATTCCCGGGGCCACGTTCGGTTTGATCCCGGGCGTCGAATATCAGGCTTATCTGCGCGTGCGGGACGCGCACGGTCACGTCAACAATGTTCCCGCCGCGGTGCAGATTCCGGCGCATTTCAACCCGGCCAAGCCCTGCCTGGTCGCGGCGGTTCCCTCGGGCTCGCGCAGCGTCTGGGGCGGCATCGCCATCGCCGAGTGGGCGCTGTTCAAGGGTTGCGCCGTTGCGCTTCCCGGCAAGGGTACCGACACCGGTTTTCATCTGCTCGGCAAGGAGGCGGCCGCCTGGGCGGTGAACGACCTCGCCGGCATGTACGGCTCGACCGCCGCGATCGGCGAGGATGCGCAATTCGCGCTGAGATCGTCGCCTGCGCTGGAGGCCTACGTCGCCGCCAATCCTTTCCGCATCGCGACCAAGCACGCGCACTCGCAGCTCAACCCCGAGCGCCTGTGGGGCCAGTTTGCGCTCGAGGGTATTGAGTTTGCGTTCTGGGCGCTGAACGACCACTTCGACAAGAAAGGTAACCCACACGGGGACAAACGTTTCGACCGCAAGAACACGCTGGTCATCGCCGCCGGCGCGTCCAACGGCGGCGACGTGGCGCTGCGCGCGCTCGAGGAGGACGGCAAGGGACTGATCGACGGCCTGGTGGTCACCGAGCCGAACATCGGCCCGGAGGACGGCCGCTTCGTGATCCGCTTCGGTTCGGATGCGCCCTTCGATCCAGCCGGCCGCAGCTTGTACGACTCCATCACGCTGATGAGCGTGTACGCTGCTTGCGCATCGCTCGCGCCCGGTGCCGCCGGCACGCCGTTCGTGCCGCCGCCCGCGTTGGCGGCGAACCGCTGCACCTCGCTGAGCGAAAAAGGCCTGGTCTCGGGCACCACGACGGCCGAGCACGCTGCGAGCGCGCTCGCAGCGCTGCGGGCCCACGGCTACGCCGCCGCCCAGGACTGGGGCATCGCCTCCCACGACACGCTGAACCTCTGGCGCTCGCTGCAGCCGACGTACGCGAACGCGTACGGGCGCTTCGCGATCGAGGACAACCTGTGCGGCGTGAGCTTTGCGGCGACCGATGCGGCCGGAAAACCGGCGGCTATCTCCGAACTCGTAGCAAGACAGCTTTTCGCGAACAGCTCCGGAATCCCATCGACCGGGGCGGTCACCATTGCCCCTGGCGTGACGTTGTCCGGCGTCAACCTCATTGCCGACCGCGCGACGAATGGCCCGATCCTCGAGAACCTTGCCGTCTCACGCTCGACCAAGCGGCAGGATCTCAACCTCGACAGCGCGCTCTGCTTCCGCGCGCTGCAGACCGGCGAGGGCCTGGCGAGCGGCGAGGACTGGGTCGTGCTGTACGTGGTCGAGATGGGCGGCAACGATATCCGCGATGCGATCGTCGCCTATGTGGGCGCCGGCGGCGGCCCCAACGGCGAGCACGCCGCGGGGATGGTGATCGCGGGCGCGCTCCAATCCGTCGGCGACAACATCTTCGCGCTGTACCGCGCGGGGGCGCGCAAGTTCCTGGTGTGGAATGCGCCCAACCTTGGCCTCACGCCCGCGATCCGCGCCCTCGACAGCGTCAGCCCCGGCGCGGTCGCTCTCGCGAATGCGCTCAGCGTTGGCTTCAACCAGGGGCTGGATTTTCAGGTGCTCGCGGGTCTCTCGGGCCTGCCCGGGATCGAGATCGTGCGCTTCGACGTGTACGGCAGGCTGCAAGCCATCGTCGCCGACCCGTCGGCATTCGGCCTCACCAACGTGAGGAGCGCGTGCATCACGCCGCAGAGCGCGCCCTATCACTGCAAGGAATTCAGGGAATACCTGTTCTGGGACGGCATTCACCCGACGGCGGCGGCGCACGCCATCGTCGCGCAGCAGGTGGCCGAGACGCTGCGCTAGCCGCTACTTGGCTGCAGGCGTCGGCGCCGCAGGCTTCGTTGCGGCCGCGGCGACCGGGGCGAAGACGAACTGCCATTCGGCGTACTTGGTCTTGCCCTCGAACGCCGCGTCGCGCACCGCGAACCCCGCCGTCTTGAGCGGCGCGGCTTCGGACAGGCTATAGACGCCGGCGAAGCCGCCATCGGCGGACTTCACGAAGCCCCATTCGTCCTTGCCGGTGATCGGGTCGGGATAGAGCCGGCGCAGGTGGCGCACGGTGCCGGGCTGGCGCGGGTCTTTGATCAGGTCCGCAAGGTTCTTCGGGTACTGGCGCTGCGGGCCGGAAAGGTAATAGCGCTCGATCGCCTTGCGGTACTCGTTGCCGACCTGCAGCAGCTCTGCTTCCTTCTCGCGCATCGCCGAGGTGTTCCAGACCTCGCCGGCGAGCGCCAGACCGCCCGACATGATGGCGAGCATGAAAAGTATCGTGAGGTAGGTGAAGCCGCGCTGCTTCGTCGCCACTTTTAGTCCCGCGGCACCATCGCGAACGAGCGCAGCGCCGAGCCGGTGCCGCCGCGCACCTTGATCGGCGGCACCACCAGCAGGAATTCGTACTCCTTCGCCGCGGCGATTTCCTCGAGGAAGTAGTTCTCGATGATGTTGATGCCGTTGTCCGGGATGAGCAGCATGTGCACCGGGAACACCTGGAACAGCGGCACTTCCGGCGGGAAGGCGAGCGGCGGGCGTACCTCGAAGGTGAGCGTGTCGTTACCCACCACCGCGGCTTTCTGCTTGACCAGGTACTTCGCGCCGGAAAGGCCGACGCCGGCGGCGCTGTCACCCTTGTAGGCGCTCGCGTCGGCGGTGAAAAGCTTGCCCCAGCCGGTGCGGATCAGCACTGTGTCGCCGCGCCGCAGGCGAACGCCTTGGCGGCGCGCGGTCTCGGCGAGGTGCTCGTCGGTGATCGCGAACCCCGGCGGCAACGGATCGCCGTTGTTCTGCACGAAGCGCGCCACGTCGAGCAGCACGCCGCGGTTCACCAGCATCTCCTTTGGATAGTGCGCGATGTCGAGATGCGCGCCGACACCGCTGCGGCCGATGCCGCGCGGGTCGCTGGTGGCTTTGGCGGCATCGACCCCGCCGAAGAGCAGACCGTTGTGGCCGATGTGGCCGATGGCGTCGATCGAGGGCGCGCCGTGCTGCCCGCTCCATTGCTGGATCTCCGAGGTGAAGGACAGCTGGCCATCGGGGTCGAAGGTGCCGCGCGTGCCGGCGTGGGTGCGGTTGAGCACCATGTCGTAGGGCGGGTTGACGCCGGCGATTGGCGAGTTCTCGTCCCAGGTGTGCGACAGGTCGAAAATGCGCGCGCGCAGCACGCTGCGGATGAAGTCGTCGTTGCCTTCGCTCCGCGCATGCGCCCCCGTGCCGGCGAGCGCAAGGCCCGCTGCGGCCGCGGTCTTGAAGAAGTCGCGTCGATCCCTCATGGTCGTCTCCCCTCTCCTGGTCACCACGTTGAGAATTCGCTGCCGTCGATCGCCTTGCCGGGCGCGCCGCTTTTCACGTCGACCACGCCGCCCTTCTGCGGGTCTTCGTGAGCCACCGTGATCCAGGTGGTGGCGCTTTCGGTCACCGGATCGAGCGGCACGCTGCGCAGGTACTTGTCGGTGGCCAAGGCCTGCAACGACTCCGGGTACTTGCCGCGGTCGGCGTAGTACTTGCCGATCGCGTCGCGCATCTGCCAGAGGTTCTCCTTCAGCACCGCTTCCTTCGACTTGTCGATGCTCGCGTAGTAGCGCGGCACCGCGAGCGTGAGCAGCGTGGCGATGATCGCCAGCACGACGAGCAGTTCGACGAGCGTGAATCCTTTGCGCATCACCATTCTTTGTAGAGGCGCCCGTTGATGCCCTTGCCGGGCGCGAGGCTGAACACGTCGAAAACGTCCTCGCCTTCGCGCGGATCGTCGGGCGGGCTGGAATAGGCGCGCTTGCCCCAGGGCCCGCCGAAAGGATCGGGCGGCACGCGGCGCAGGAAATAAATGCGCTCGCGCTTCGGGTTTTTCTGGTCCTCCACGCCCTCGGCCAGGTCCTCCAGGCGCTTCGGATAGCCCGATTCGCCCACTTTCTTCAGGAGGCGGCCGTCGTCGGAGGCCTGCTTGTACGCGTCGAGCCCGGCGCGGATCTCGCGCAGGGCGCGCCGCAGGTCCTGCTCCTTCGCGCGCTGCACCACCAGCTCGTTCAACGGCAGCGCGGCCGAGGCGAGGATCGCGACGATGGCCACCGCGATCACCAGCTCGATGAGGGTGAAACCCTGCTGTTTCATTCGGGCGGACGGACCCCGCCGAACGGCACCTGGTCGGCGCCGGTCGGCGGCCGGGGCGTCGCCGGGGTCGCCGGTGTCGACGGCGTCGACGGCGTCGACGGGAAGGGGATCGGCGGCAACGCCACGCCCGGCGCGCCGCTCGATACCTCGGTGCCGGCGGCGAACTCGGTGGCGCGCGCCTCCGGGCGCGCCAGCGTGCGCACCAGGCGCGGCGTGATGAGCAGCACGATCTCCGTCTTCACCGCGTTGTCGCGGGTATGCGAGAACAGCCGCCCGAGATAGGGCAAGTCGCCCAGTCCCGGCACCCGGTCTGCGCTCTTGCGATCCTCATCGCTGATCAGCCCGGCGAGGATCTGGGTTTCCCCATCGCGCAGCCGCAGCGTGGTGGCGGCGTTCCGTGTGCCGATCTGGTAAGCAAGCGTGCTGCTGCCGACGGTGCGGATCTCGCGCGCGATGTTGCTCACCTCGAGCGCGACCTTGATCCCCACTTCGTCCTCCAGGTAGATGAGCGGCTCGACCTCGAGCTTGAGTCCCACGTCGAGGTAGCTCACCGACTCCGAGACGAAGCCGCCGGTGGCGGCGGCGGTGGTGGTGATGACCGGCACGCGGTCGCCGATGTGCACCCGCGCCTTCTCCTTGTTCCGCACGCGGATGCGCGGGTTGGCGAGCACGCTGGTGGCCCCGTCCTGCTGGCGCAGCTGGAACAGGAACAGCGGGTTGGTGAACGAGAGCTGCACCAGCTCCGAGCTGCGGTTTTGCCATTCGGGCAGGCTGAGGGTGCCCGGCACGCCCGCGGCGCCGACCAGGCTGACCGCGAGCGAGTCCGGGAAGCGGATGCCGAGCTCGAGCAGGCGGCTCGAGCCGACCTCCAGCACCTCGACTTCCAGCATCACCTCCGGCTCGGCAAGGTCGTGCGCGGCGATCAGCCGCTCGGCCAGGCGCACCGCGTTCGGCGTGTCCTTGATCACCAGCAGGTTCAGCTTCTCGTCGATGAACAGATCCCGGGTCTTCACCAGCGCGCGCACCATGTTGGCGGTCTGGCGCACGTCGGCGTTGGCGATGTAGAAGCTCTTCACCACCAGCTCCTGGTACTCGCGCTGCTTCTGGGGCGTGTTCGGATAGACCAGCAGCGTGGTCTCGTTCACCACCTTCTGGTCGAGCTGGTTGGTGGAGAGCACCAGGCGGATCAGCTCCTCGGGCTGGGCGTTGCGCAGCACGATGGTGGTGCGCACGTCGGCGCGCACGTCGCGGTCCAGAACGAAGCTGACCCCGGTGCTGCGCGTGAGGGTGTCGAACACCGCGCGCAGCTGCACGTCGCGCAACTCGAGGGAGATCGGCCCGCCGGCGGTCTTCAGGCGTGGCGTGACGATCGCCGGCGTGACGGTGCGCTCCTCGATGAGGCGCTGCAGGCGCCGCGCATCGCGCTGCTGCGGATTCTCCACCAGCACCGGGCGCAGCGCGTCCTGCGCCTCGAGGTAACGCTCGTTCCTGATCAGGTTGTCCGCCGCGGCGACCTGGCCGCGGTGGCGCGCGTCGATATCCAGTTGCTGCAAACCCGCGCGGGCGCGCACGTTTTCGGGGTCGTGCTTCTGCACCCGGCGATAGAGCGCCGCGGCGGCCTCGGGCTGGCCGCTCGAGCGCAAGGTCTCGGCCTGCGCCAGCCCTTGCGCGCTCGCCAGGTCGCGCACGCGTGCGTACTCGGCGCGGTACTGGAGCCGGTTCGGATGCTCGCGGCTGGCGCGCTCGAGCAGCACCAGTGCCGGCTCGGTGCGCCCGGCGGCGACGTGGTCGCGCGCCTCGCGCAGCGTCGGATCGATCGCCGTGGCGCAGCCCGCGAGCAGGACGACGAGAAGAAGCGTACGCATGTCAGATTCCCTTTCCTTCCACCGGCCGCAAGTAGATGGTGAGGCGCACCTGCGCCTCGAGCTGCGCGTCGCCCGCCTTGCGGCGATCGAAGCGCACCGCGTCGAGCGACGCGGTCGGCATATCTTTCAGCACGTGGCCGACGAATTGCCGGACCTGCGCGTAGCTGCCGCGCACCGGCAGCGTCACGCGGTAGGCGGCGAGCCCTGCGCCTTTCTCCAGGCGGTACTCGCCCTGCGCGAGCTGCAGCTTCGAGGCGCGCGCGTGCGCGTAGATCGCCTCGAGCTCCGACTGCAGCGCATCGAGGGTCGGAAAGCGGCGGTAAAAGCGCTCGAGGTCCGCCGCGCCGTCGGGTGCGGACACCGGCTGCCCCGCCAGGCGCGTGGTCTTCGCTGCGGCCGCGCTGCGCTTGGCCACTTCGCGCTCTGCCGGCGCGACCGACGCCAGATAGAAAGGCAGGCAGAAAACCAGCACGCCGACGCCGATGACGCCCGGGGCTCCAAGTGCTTCCAGAATGCGGCGAAGGCGCCTCACGGTCCCGCCCTGAACGTCGCCTGCAGCGAGAACTGCACCCGGCGCGGCCCCTCGTCCTCGCGCAACTGGTGGCTCACCAGGTGCACTTCCGAGAAGCGGCCGGCAGCGCCCACGCGCCGCAGGTACTCGAGCATCTGCGCCTCGCTGCGCGCTTCCGCGGTGAGGCGAAGCAGGCGCTGCTGCGCGTCGGGCTGGATGTTCAGCAGGGAAACTTCGCGCATCGCCGAGCGCTCGAGCGCGTCGATCAGCTCCGCCCACGGCAGGGCAAGCTGCCGCACCGTGGCCTGCGCGCTCTTCAGCTGCTCGTCGAGCCGCTCGCGCGGCACGACGCGCGGGGCGCGCGCGCTGCTGAGCAGGCTTTCGGCCGCCTGGAGCTGTTGCAGGCGCTGCTGGGTGCTTTGGTGTTTGTGAAGCAAGGTCCCGGCGACGCCGAGCGCCAGCACCATCACCATCAACCCCGCCAGCCGCAGCCGCCGCGGCGTAGCGACGAAATCGAGCTCGAGCGGCGCGCGCTTCATGCCGCGGTCCCGAGCTTCAGCACCAGCGAAGGCAGCGGTTCGCCACCGGCGCGGCTGCGCTCGCGCTCGATGAGCTGCTCCCACTCGCTCTCCGCCACGTGGTGCACCGAGGCCCAGCCCTGCGCGGCGAGGCGCGCGAGGCAGGCGCGCCCGGACTCGACCAGCAGCAGCCAGGCGCCTTCGCGCGGGATGCGGTCGCGCGCGCCGTTATAGGCCGCCATCAGCGCCGGCTGCACCGACACCAGGCGCGCCGTGCCGCCCTTCGGGAAGCAGGCCTTCAACCGCTCGAGCACGCTCGCGTCGATTGCGCACGCGAGCCGCGCGCCGCCGCCGGCGCGCGACAGGCGCACCTCCCAGCCCTTGGCGCGCTCGCCATGGATCTTGCTGAACTGAAAGCGGGCGAGGGCCAGCTCTTCCTCCGGCGTCGCGCCATCCTGCGGCTGCACGATGGTGTAGCGCGCGAAGTGGTCGGAAAGAATCACCGTGACGTCGCCGGCCCATTTTTCCTGCGCAAAGGCTTCCAACCCCTCCGGGGTCAGCCGCACCTCGCGCCGCTTACGCCACGAAAGTGACACGGTTGATCTCCTGTAGCGTGGTGTCGCCGCGGCGCACGGCGTCGAGAGCGGCGTCGCGCAGGAAGCGGGTTCCGTTCTTCGCCGCCGCATCCTTGAGGGCGCGGATTGGCGCGCGCGACACGATGAGCTCGCGGATTTCGTCGTTGAGGATGAGCAGCTCGGCGATCGCGCGCCGCCCGCGGTAGCCCGCGCCGCGGCATTCGCGGCAACCCTTGCCTTTCATGAACTTATAGCCACGGGGATCGGCAATGCCGGATTCCTGCAGCAGTTCCGCCGACGGGAAATCCGGCTCCGCGCAATGCGTGCACACCAGGCGCACCAGGCGCTGCGCCACGATCGCATTCAGCGCCGAGACGAAGCCATAGAGGTCGACGTTCATGTGCATCGCGCGCCCGATGACGTCGAACACGTTGTTGGCGTGCACGGTGGTGAACACCAGGTGGCCGGTGAGGGCGGACTGCACCGCGATGTTGGCGGTCTCGGGGTCGCGGATCTCGCCCACCATGATCTTGTCCGGGTCGTGGCGCAGGATCGAGCGCAGGCCCTTGGCGAAGGAGAGGCCCTTCTTCTCGTTCACCGGGATCTGCAGCACGCCGGGCAGCTGGTACTCGACCGGGTCCTCGATGGTGACGATCTTGTCCTGGCCGGAATTGATCTCGGTGATCGCGGCGTACAGCGTGGTGGTCTTGCCGCTGCCGGTCGGGCCGGTGACCAGCAGCATGCCGTACGGTTCGCGCGACAGGCGGCGTAGCGCCTTGATGTCGCGCTCCTCGAAGCCCAGGCTGTCGAGCGAAAGCTGCTGCTGGGTGGTCTCGTAGAGCGATTGCTTGTCGAGAATGCGCAGCACCGCGTCCTCGCCGTGGATGCTCGGCATGATCGAGACGCGGAAGTCGACCGCGCGAGCCCGCTCGGCGGCCTTGAAGCGCCCGTCCTGCGGCACGCGGCGCTCGGTGATGTCGAGCTCGGCCAGCACCTTGACGCGAGCGATCGCCTGCTCGGCCTGCGCGCGGTCCTCGATCAGCTTGATCGGCGAGAGGATGCCGTCGATGCGGAACTTGATCTGCAGTCCCGCGGCCAGGCTCTCGAGGTGGATGTCGCTCGCGCCGAGCTTGAGCGCGTCGCGCAGGGTCGAGCGCACCAGGCGCACCACCTCGCTCGACTCGTCCGAGATGCTCTTGAGCGAAAGGTCCTCCACCGCGCGCTCGGCCTCGCCGCCGACCGCGGCTTCCTCGCGCAGCGAATCGAGCGCGCGCATCGTCTCCTCGTGGCTCGCGAGGTAGGCGACCAGGTCGCCGCGGTGCACCAGGCGCCACGCGAACGGCTCGCGCAGCCGCTCGGCGGCCCACGCTTCCTGCTCCACGGAAAAAGGGTCATCCGTCGCCAGCAGAAGGCCATGCTCCGGATCGCGCAGCACGACGCAGCCTTTCTGCGAGCACTCAGCGAAGGGCACCGCGTCGAATGCCGGGTCGAGCCGGCGCAAATCCTCCATGCGCATCGGCTGGAAGCGGAAAGTGGCCGCGAGGCGCGCGGCGAACTCGTCGGGCTGCAGCGCAAGCCGCTCCTCCAGCACGTCGACCACCCGGCGCCCGGCGGCGTTCGCGCGCGCGGCGGCGATGTCGGTGGCGTCGATCATCGCACCCCGATCATTGCAGGTTGCCCGCCAGCTCGAAGATCGGCATGTACATGAGCACCACGATCGCGCCGATCACCAGGCCGATCGCCGCCATCAGCAGCGGCTCGAACAGGCGCGTGAACCAGTCGACGAAGCGCGCGAGCTCCTCGTCGTGGAAGCCGGCGATGCGCTCCATCATCTCGCCCATGCTGCCGCTGCGGTCGCCGACCGCGAGCATGCGCAGCGCCACCGGGGTGGCGAGGCCGTTGGCGTCGAGCGAGGTGGACACGGCGTGGCCCTCGCTGATCGCGCGGCTCGCGGCGGCGAGCTTCTCGCGCAGCACCGGGTGCAGGAGCTCGGCCGCCATGCCGAGCGCCGTGACCAGCGGCATGCCGCCCTTCAGCAGCATGCCGGTGGTCCGGTAGAAGCGCGCGAGCTGGTAGACCTTGAGGTGCTCGCCGATCGCCGGCACGCGCCACAACGCATTGCCGAGCGCGGCGCGCACGCGCGTCTGGCGCAGCACGAACACCGTGCCCACCACGATGGCGCCGAGCGCGATGATCACGAACGCGGCGTGGCCCTGCACCAGCTCGCCCCAGGCGATGAGCAGCTGGGAGAAGACCGGCAGGTCGGCGCTGCGCTCGGCGTAGATCTTGCCGAAGCGCGGCACCACGTAGAGCATGAGGAACAGCGTCACCAGGCCGCCGACGGCAATCAGCAGCAGCGGATAGATCGAGGCGTTGACCACCCGCCGGCGGATGGTGTCGAGCTGCGCCTGGTAGGCGACGTAGCGCGTAAGCGCCGGCACCAGGTCGCTGGTCTTCTCGGCGGCGCGCACCGTGGCCACGTAGAGCGGCGGGAAGGCGGCCGGCGCCTGCTCGAGCGCGCTGGAAAGCGGCTGGCCCTGGCGCAGGACGCCGAGCAGGCTCGCCAGCACCGCGCGCCACTCCGCGCGCTTCTCCTTCTGCGCCAGCGTCTCGAGCGCTTCGACCAGCGAGAGCCCGGCGGCGAGCAGCACCAGCAGCTCCTGGCTGAAGAGCGGCAGCGGAAAGCGGCCGGATCGGGCAACCAGGCTTTTGCGCGAGCGAACTTCGAGGACGGTGTAGCCGCGGCCCTCGGCCTGGCGGCGCGCCGATTGCGCATCGAGCGCCTGGCAATCCACCGATTCCAAACGGCCGTCCTGCGTGATCGCGCGCAGCTCGAAGCGCATGTTCAGTGATTGAGGATGTCGGCGTCTTCGCCGCTACCGCCGGGCTGGCCGTCGCGGCCGTAGGACACGAGGTCGAAATCGCCCTTCTTGCCGGGGTACGTATAAAGGTAGGGCTTGCCCCACGGGTCGAGCGGCACGTCCTTCTTGAGGTACGGGCCGTTCCACTTCGCCTCGCTCGTCGGCCGCTCGACCAGCGCCTTCAGGCCGAGCTCCGTCGCCGGATAGCGCCCGACGTCCAGCCGGTACTGGTCGAGCGCCTTCTCCAGCGCGTCGAGCTGCGCCTTGGCGACATTGACCTCGGATTTCCCCACCTGGCTGAAGTAGCGCGGCGCCACGAAGCCCGCGAGCAGACCGATGATGACGACCACCACCAGGAGCTCCAGCAGGGTGAATCCCCTGGAGTTCCGCAGACCCTCGACTTCCATTCCCCCTCCCAGCGACCACTTATTTCGTCGAACAAACGCAGTTTGATATTACTCAGGAATAGGGCGGGTGTGTGACCGCGCGATGACGTTTTGTTGCACCGCATTCGGCGTGGGACGCATGTACTTCTTACCGGCACCGTGGCCAAATGATCAACAAGCCGTAACGCCCCCTGGAGGACCCCATGGGCATGCTAGGCGAGCAGCGTAACCTCCGCAGCCAACTCGAGAGCGCGGCGACTTCGTCTTCGGCGCGCCGTCAGCGTGTCATAAGACCTATTCCGCTAGCCCCGAGGTAGCGCGCGTCGTAAGTCCCGGGCGTAGAATCGAATGATGAAAGCGCACGTGCGCAAGCTGCTGCTGGTCGGTGCGGTGATCGCGGTCGTCGCGATGGTCGCGTACCAGCCTGCGCGCGAGAGCGCGCAGGGGACGGTGAGCGAGGCGCAGGCGCCGGCTGGCGCGGTGCGCCCGAATGCTGCGCCGGCGCTCGTGGTGCCGGAGAAGCGCAGCCTGGGCAGGTCGCGGGGCGAATTGTTTGGTGCGCCGCCGCCGCCGCCGCAGCCCGTGGTCGCTGCAGCCCCGGCACCGGCACCGGTCGTCGCGGTGGCGCCGCCCCTTCCGTATCGCTTTGCCGGGCGCGTGCGCAAAGGCGCGGAAGACGAATTCCTCGTCTCCAAGGGCGACCTGCTCATTCCGGTGAGGGCCGGCGACGTGCTCGACGGCACGTACCGCGTGGTTGCGGCGAAGGCCGACGGGATCGAGCTGGTGTATATGCCGCTCGGGACGTCGGAGCGCCTCGCGGTGAGTTCGGTGCTGGATGTGGACCCGCCGCGGCCGGCGATCGCGGCGCCGGCGCTTCCTGCGGTTGCCGCGTCCGACGGCAAGCCGGCGCAATTGCGCTGGGAAGGACCGAAGGAGGTGCGTGCCGGAGCGGCGTTCGACGTGGCGCTGCGCGTGAGCACGGCGCAGCCGCTGCGGGCGGCGCCGCTGCAACTGCGCTATGCGCCGGGGGTGCTCGAGGCGGTCGCGGTGAAGCCGGGCGCATTCGTCGGCAAGGGAAGCTTCGCCTTCCGCGTGAGCCCCGACGGCGCGATCTTCGTCGGCGCGAGTTCCGCGGCGCCGGCGCCGGGCGCCGATGCCGAGCTGGTGGTGGTGACCTTCCGGCCGCTCAAGGCCGGTACCACCGCCGAAGTCAGCATGAGCGCGCTCAGCCTGCAGGGCGCCGCCGGGCGCGCGATTGCGCACGAGCAGCCGGCCAGCTTCCGCACAGCGATCCAGTAGTTCTCCGCTTCGCCGAGAAACAAAAGCGTCACGACGCGGTCATGCCGCGCCGTTAGCTTGCGCGGCAGCAGTCAACCCTCGGAGAAAACAGGAATGGAACACAGAGCAAAGCATTGCCCGGCCGGCACCGGCATGACGTTCGCGATCTGGGGCCCCTAGGAGCGCGGTCCGCTCTGATCTCTAAGTAATACCAGCGCGCGCCGAGTCGCACTCGGCGCAGGTCCCGGCGGCGTGGAGGAAGACGGTCTCTTCCTCCCGCAACCGGGCCAGCGCTGCTTCCACGATGTCGCGGGATTGGGCTAATCGGGCTTGTGCGCCGCCAATTTTGCCCAGCCTTTGTTTCTCTCCTAACCAAGTATCCAGGAAAGCAAACCGCTCGCAGCAGTGGTCGGTCTCGCCGTAGTCGTAGCGCTTCGGACGTCCGTCTTCCAGCACGGTGGCGTACTTCGGCTGCCGGTAGCGCACGCCCGCGATGTTCTCCGCGACGTGGATCGTGGTGTCGGCGTCGTGGCCGACGCCGAGTAACAGGACTGATCCATTCAATTCATGAACCCGTCCCGGCGGGCTGTCGAGGCCATGCGGGACATCCACCGGATGCGGCGCCGTGATGCGCGCGGCGAGCGGGCCATGCGCGGCAAAGGCGTGCGGGCTGTCGCTGCGCAGCACGCCCGGCATGCGCCAGAAGGTGTCGGCAACCAGGCCGACCGCCCGGCAGCTGCTGTGAGTGCGGTCGAACGGCACATCGTCATCGTCGGCCATGCTCGGCATGACGAGCGTTCCCGCTGGGGCGACTGCTTTAAGGAGCGCCTCGATCAGGCTTTGCGCGGTGGAACCGACCTTCGACAGCGCGGTATGTACCAGAAGGACGCCGCCGGGGCGCACGCCCAAGGCTTGCAGCTGTGCGAGAAGCATTACAACTGCAACATACCGCAAGGCAGCGAGCGGTAAAATTGCCGCCCTTCCGGCCTGTTCAGAATCCGAGCGTCCTCATGCGTTTCAAACAGTTGCCATTGATTCCGATAGTCCTGGTGTTGGCGGCGTGCAGTCCCTCGAACGGGAACGAAAAAGGCGGCGGCAAGGGTCACGGCCCGATGGGCGGCATGCCGCCAGCTTCCGAGGTCACGGTGATGACTGCCACGGCGCAGTCGATGCCGGTCACCTTCGAGTATGTGGGCCAGACCGCGGGCTCGCGCGAGGTCGAAGTGCGCGCGCGGGTGACGGGCATCCTGCTGTCGCGCAATTTCAAGGAAGGCCAGCGCGTGACGAAGGGCCAGTCGCTCTTCACCATCGACCCGAAGCCGTTCGAGGCCGCGCTGGCGCGCACGGTCGCTGACGTGGCCGCCGCAGAAGCGCGGCTGGAACAGGCAAAGCGCAACGCCGCGCGCCTGAAGCCGCTCTATGCGGAGAAGGCCGTGAGCCAGAAAGAGCACGACGACGCGGTGTCCGCCGAGCAGATCGGCGCCGCCGACGTTGCCGCCGCGCGGGCGCGGTTGACCGAGGCGCGCCTCAACCTCGAGTACACCAAGGTCGAGGCGCCGGTCTCGGGTATCTCGACGCGCGCGGTTCCCTCGGAAGGCACGCTGGTATCCGGACCGAGCGTGCTGCTGACGAGCGTAGTGCAGGTCGACCCGATCTGGGTCAACTTCGGCATCCCCGACAACGAGCGCGCGCGCTTGCAGAAGGAGGTCGAGGCCGGGCGCCTGACGCTGCCGAAAAACGGCAACGTCGAGGTCGCGCTGCGCCTCGCCGACGGCTCGATGTATCCGCACACCGGGCGCCTCAACTTCTCCGACGTGCGCATCTCCACCGCCACCGGGTCGCAGGAGGCGCGCGCCGAGCTGCCGAACAAGGAGGGCGACCTGCGCCCCGGCCAATTCGTGCGCGTGGTCTTGCGTGGCGCGACCCGCCCGAACGCGGTCGCGGTGCCGCAGCGCGCGGTGCTGGAAGGCCCGCAGGGCAAGTTCGTCTACGTGGTGAACGACAAGAGCGCCGCCGAGCCGCGGCCGGTGGAAGTCGGCGACTGGGCCGGCGACACCTGGATCATCACCTCGGGCCTGAAGGGCGGCGAGCAGGTGATCGTCGACGGCGTGATGAAGATCGGGCCCGGCGCGCCGGTGAAAGTCGCGGAAAAGCAGCCTGAGAAACCGGTTGTAGGGAAAAAGTAGTGTTCTCCCGCTTCTTCATCGACCGGCCGATCTTCGCGGCGGTGCTGTCCATCTTCATCATCCTCGCCGGCCTGTCGGCGATGCGCGTGCTGCCGATCGCGCAGTACCCCGAGATCTCGCCGCCGGTGGTCACCGTTACCGCGATCTACCCCGGCGCCTCGGCGCCGGTGCTCGAGTCGACGGTCGCCGCGCCGCTCGAGAACGCCATCAACGGCGTCGAGGACATGCTGTACATGAACTCGACCTCGTCGGCCAACGGCATGGTGCAGATCCAGGTGACGTTCAACATCGGCACCGACATCGACAAGGCGACGCTGAACGTCAACAACCGCGCGAAGCAGGTCGAGCCGCGCCTGCCGCTGGAAGTGCGCCGCCAGGGCGTCACGGTGGAGAAGGGCTCGTCGGCCTTCCTCCAGGTGCTCGCCTTCAACTCTCCCGACGGGCGGCACGACGACATCTTCATCTCGAACTACGTCACGCTTAACGTGCTGGACGAGATCAAGCGCGTGCCGGGCACGACGCTGGTGCAGATCTTCGGCGCCAAGGACTACGCGATGCGCATCTGGCTGCGGCCCGACCGCCTCGCCACGCTCAAGCTCGCGCCCGGCGATGTGATCCGCGCGCTGAACGAGCAGAACGCGCAATTCGCCGCCGGCAAGGTCGGCGAGTCGCCGACCGCCGGTCCGCAGGAGCTGGTGTACAGCGTCACCACCAAAGGGCGTCTCTCGGAGCCGAAAGAGTTCGAGGACATCATCCTGCGCGCGAACGGCGACGGCTCGCTGCTGCGCCTGAGGGACGTGGCGCGCGTCGAGCTCGCCGGCAAGGATTACAGCTTCAACGGCAAATACAACGGCCGGCCCGCCACGCTGATGGGAATTTTCCTGCAGCCCGGCGCCAACCAGCTCGAGGTGGGCGAGGCGGTGCGCACGCGCCTGAACGAGCTCTCGCAGCGCTTCCCCGCGGGCTTTACCTATGCGATCCCGTTCGACACCACCATGTTCGTCGAGGTGTCGATCCGCGAAGTGGTGATCACGCTACTGGAAGCAATGCTGCTCGTGTTCCTGGTGGTGTTCATCTTCCTGCAGAACTGGCGCGCGACGCTGATTCCGTTCGCCGCAGTCCCGGTGTCGCTGATCGGCACCTTTGCCGGGCTGCTGCTGCTCGGCTACTCCATCAACACGCTGACTTTGTTCGGCATGGTGCTCGCGATCGGCATCGTGGTCGACGACGCCATCGTGGTGCTGGAGAACGTCGAGCGCATCATGACCGAGGAGGGGCTCGAGCCGCGCGACGCCGCGGTCAAGGCGATGCGCGAGGTGACCAGCCCGATCATCGCCATCGTCCTCGTTCTGTGCGCGGTATTCATCCCGATCGCCTTCCTCGGCGGCCTCACCGGCGAGCTCTATCGCCAGTTCGCGGTGACCATCTCCATCGCGGTGGTGATCTCCGGCTTCGTCGCGCTCACGCTCACGCCGTCGCTGTGCGCCATCGTCTTGAAGAAGAAAACCCACACCCCCAATCGCTGGTTCGGCTGGTTCAACCGCGGCTTCGCGCGTGTCACCGACCGCTACGAGACCGGCGTCGCGTGGATGCTTCGGCGCGGCGGCGTGGCGCTCATCCTGTTCGTCGGCATGGTGGCGCTCACCGGCTACCTCTGGCGCGCGACCCCGGGCTCGCTGGTGCCCGACGAGGACCAGGGCTGGTACTTCGCGCCGGTGATCCTGCCCGACGGCGCCTCATTGCAGCGCACGGAGAAGATGGTGGACGAGGTGACCGCCGCGATCCGCTCCAACCCGTTCAACGAGCACGTGATGGCGTTCACCGGCTTCGACTTCGCCGGCGGCTTCGTGTTCCGCGAGAACGCGGCGACCATCTTCGTCACCCAGAAGCACTGGGACGAGCGGCCGATGCCGGTGGGCGCGCTGGTGGGCGAGTTCTACGGCAAGACCGGACACATCAAGGAGGGCCTGGCGATTGCCTTCCCGCCGCCGGCGATCTTCGGCCTGGGCACCGCCGGCGGCTTCGAGTTCTACCTGCAGAACCGCGGCGAAGGCGGGCCGAAGCGCCTGTACGAGGTGACGCAGCAGTTCATCGCCGCGGCAGCGCAAAGTCCGAAGCTCGGCATGGTCAACACCTTCTGGCGCGCGAACGTGCCGCAGCTCTACGTCGACGTCGACCGCGAGAAGGCCAAGTCGCTCGGCGTGCCGCTCGAGGACATCTTCACCACGCTCGCTGCCACGCTCGGCAGCTACTACGTCAACGACTTCAACAAGTACGGCCGCACCTGGCAGGTGCTGCTGTCGGCGGAGCCCAACCAGCGCACTCGCCCCGAAGACGCCGGATCCGTATACGTCCGCAGTGAAAAGGGCGAGATGATCCCGCTGCGCTCGCTCGCGCGCATCGAGTACTCGAGCGGACCCGGCACCATGACGCGTTTCAACAACCTGCCGGCGGTGCAGGTGCTCGGCGGCGGCAAGCCCGGCGTGAGCTCGGGCGACGCCATCGCCGAGATCGAGCGCATCGCGCGCGAAGTTTTACCGCCCGAGTTCAGCCTGGACTGGAGCGGCGCCTCGTTCCAGGAGAAGAAATCCGGCGGCACCTCGGTGCTGGTGCTCGCGCTCGGCGCGCTGATGGTGTTCCTGATTCTCGCCGCGCAGTACGAGAAGTGGTCGCTGCCGCTGTCGGTGTTGCTCGCGATGCCGTTTGGAACCTTCGGCGCGCTCGCCGCGGTCTGGCTGCGAGGTCTCACGAATGACGTGTACTTCCAGATCGGCCTGGTCACCCTGCTCGGCCTCGCGGCGAAGAACGCGATCCTGATCGTCGAGTTCGCGGTGCTCAAGCACGAGGAGGGCCTGTCGGCGTCCGCCGCCGCGGTGGAAGCGGCGCGCCTGCGCTTCCGCCCGATCCTGATGACCTCGCTCGCCTTCATCCTCGGCGTGCTGCCGCTCGCGTTCTCGAGCGGCGCCGGCGCCGGGGCGCGCATCTCGGCCGGCACCGGCGTGATGGGCGGCATGCTGGCGGCGACCTTCCTCGCCATCTTCTTCGTGCCGACCTTCTTCAAGCTGCTCACCGACCGCCACCTCACCGAGAAGCGTTCGAGCGACGAGATCAAACGTGAGGCCGAGACCGCGCGCCATGTTCACCACCGCGCCGTGCCCACCTCGCACCACGCGCCGCACGGGGCGGGGGACGAATGAAGCGGCTTGGCTTCTTGCTGGCGCTTGCGCTCGCGGGCTGCGTCAACCAGCCGAAATACGACCGCCCCGCGGTCGAGCTGCCGCCGGAGTGGAAGCAAACCGCGCCGCGCTTCGCCGAGGACGGCCGCTGGTGGCGCATCTACCAGGACGCGGAGCTGGAGAAGGTGGTGGACGAGGCCCTCAAAGGCAACGCCGATCTGCTGATCGCCGCGGCGCGCGTGGATGAAGCGCGTGCGCTGCTCGGCGAAGCGAATTCATTGTTTTGGCCGGGGGTCGATGCCCAGGCCGGCGTCAGCCGCCAGCAGGTCTCGACGCGCACCGCCACTTCGTTTCCGGGCATCCCGCGCGAGTACAGCAATCATCGCGCGGTGCTCAACGTGTCGTACGAGCTCGATCTCTTCGGCCGCCTGCGCGCGAATTCGGCCGCCGCCCGGCACGAGCTCGAGGCGAGCGAAGCGTCGCGCGAAGCGGTGCGCCTCGCGCTCGCCGCCCAGGCCACCAAGTCGTACTTCGCGTTGCGTGCGCTGGACGAACAGGTCTCTTTGACAAGAAAAACAGTGTCCTTGCGTGAAGAGGCTCTTGCGCTGCAAAGGAAGCGCTTGCAGGGCGGGGTGATCTCGGAATTCGAGCTGCGCCAGCTCGAGGCCGAGACCGCCGTGGTGCGGGCGCAGCTACCGCCGCTCGAACGCGAGCGCGAGCGCGAAGAAGTGGCGCTTGCCGTGCTGCTCGGGCGCTCGCCGCGCAGCGTGTTTCAGGATGGGGTGGCGATCAAGACGGTGTTCGAAGAAGCGCCCGGCGCGCCGGTGCTGCCCGCCGGCATGCCTTCCGAGCTGCTGCTGCGCCGTCCCGACCTGGTCGAGGCAGAGCGCTCGCTCGCCTTGGCCAACGCACGGGTCGCGCAGGCGCGCGCGGAGATGTTCCCCTCGATCAGCCTGACCGCCTTCCTCGGCAGCGAGAGCGCGGCGCTCGCCAACCTGTTCTCCGGCGGCCAGGCCGCCACCTGGCAGATCGCCGCGGGCCTGACCCAGCCGATCTTCCAGGGCGGCCGCCTGCAGGCGCGGCGCGACGCCGCGGACGCGCGCGAGCGCGCGGCGGTGGTGCAATACCAGCAGGCGATCCGCAGCGCGTTCGGCGAAGTGCGCACCGCGCTGATCACGCAGGCGCGCGCACGCGAGGGCTACGACGCCGAATCGGCGCGCGCGGCCGCCCTCACCGAAACGCTGCGCCTGGCGCGGCTGCGCTACCAGAACGGCGTCGCCAGCCAGCTCGACGTGATCGACGCCGAGCGCGGCCTGCTGCAGGCGCAGATCGCGCGCATCGACGCGCTGCGGCTGCACCGCCTCGCGGTCGCCGACCTCTTCCGGGCGCTGGGTGGCTAACGGCGCCAGCCGAAGGCCGAGGTTCTCCAGTTGAAGCGGATGGCGAGCACGCGCAGCAGCAGGGTGAGCGCAATCGCGGCGTACGCCGCGAGCTCGACCTGCATGCCGTAGTGATGGCTTAGCACCACGAACGCGGAGCAGCCCACCAGCGTCGCGAGAAAATAGAGCTGGCCCGGCTTGAGCAGCCACGGTTCCTCGCGCACCAGCAGGTCGCGCATCAGGCCGCCACCCACGCCGGTGACGAAGGCGAGCACGAAGGCGCCGACGATGTCGTAGCCCCGCTTGGTGGCCGCCCAGACGGCACGGCGTCGATGGTAGCGCTGTGGGATCACCCACGCGGCCAGCCCACTTCCCGTTCTGCACCCCGCAGTGGGCAGGAGGCCGGTTCGCTTTACTTTCGCCGCGAACCCGGACCAGAATTGGGTGGAGCAGTCCACCTAAGGGGAGGGGACCACAATGTGCACACTGTGCGATGCAGGCAAGCCGCAGGACCATTCCACTTCGCAGCGCGGCCGACGGGACTTCCTGAAGGCTTCCACCGCGACCGCCGCGGCGGCCGCCGGGATGAGCCTTTTCAACGCGCAGCCCGCCGCGGCGACCGGCGATGATGGCCCACGCGACAGCGGCCGCCCCGGCCGGCGATACGTGATCCGCAACGGCCACGTCATGTCGATGGACCCGAAGGTGGGCGACATTGTGCGCGGCGACGTGCTGGTCGATGGCAAGAAGATCGTCGCGGTCGGGCGCAACCTGCGCGCCGGCGGCGCCGACGAGATCGACGCCGAGGGCCGCATCGTG
The DNA here is from genome assembly GCA_965233195.1 of uncultured bacterium. GTDB lineage: Bacteria > Pseudomonadota > Gammaproteobacteria > Burkholderiales > SG8-39 > SCGC-AG-212-J23. The sequence continues at coordinate 191,876 of CBDDSB010000032.1, forward strand.
ATGCCCGGCTTCGTCGACACGCACCACCACCAGTTCGAGACCGCGATCCGCAGCTTCCTCGCCGACGGGCTGCTGTTCAACGACGGCGCGCCGCACGGCGCGATCAACTACTTCCAGTACATCCTCGGCACCTTCGCGCCGGTGTACCGGCCGCGCGACGTCTACATCAGCGAGCTGTTCGGCTCGCTCAGCCAGCTCGACGCCGGCGTCACCACCTCGCACGACATTTCGCAGATCCACTACTCGAAGGAACACTCCGAGGCGGCGATCAAGGGCAGCGCGGATTCCGACCGGCGCATCGTGTTCGGCTTCTTCGAGGGCGCGCGCCCGGACCTGGTCTCGCCGCCGAACGCGTGGTATCCCAATGGCGCGGAGTTCCTCAAGACCCGTTACTTCTCATCCAGCAACCAGCTGATGACGATGTCCATGGGCGGCGAGATCTACCTGAAGTACCAGCCCGATCCCAAATTCGAGCGCGAGGCGGATGTCTACATCGATGCGTGGAGGATCGGGCGCAAGCTCGGCCTGCCGATCGTGGCGCACATCGTCGGCAGCTTCGGCATGGCCCCCCTATTCAAGGCGATCGCACTCGGGCAGCGCCCGGTGCAATTCGGCGCGGACAACCTGTTCATCCACGTGACCGGGATGCCCAATGAATCGTGGGACAAGATCAAGCAGGTCGGCGCAGGCGTTTCGCTAGCGGTTCCGATCGAGATGAACATGCGCCACGGCACGCCACCGATCATCGAGACGCTTCGCAGGCAGATCGATCCTTCGCTGAGCGTCGACGTCGAGGTCACGCTGACGGCAGACATGTTCACGCAGATGCGCTCGGCGATGACGCTGCAACGCATGTTCGAGAACGCCCGCGCGCTCGGCGAATCCTACGCGGCCGGCTTCCCGCAGCTGCCGCTGCTCACCAGCCGCGACGTGCTGCGCTTCGCCACCCAGCAGGGCGCGAACGACCTCAAGCTGGGCAGCAAGGTCGGCTCGCTCACCCCGGGCAAGGAGGCCGACATCATCATCCTCGACGCCGAGGCGATCAACGTCGCGCCGCTCAACGTGGTGCCGGGCGCAGTGGTGTCGCTGATGGAGCGCTCCAACGTCGAGACGGTGATCGTCGCCGGCAAGGTACGCAAGTGGAAAGGCAAGCTGCTCGACGTCGACCTGCGCCGCCTGCGCGGCGAGCTGGAAGACTCGCGCGACTTCCTGTTCCAGGCCGCCGGCGTGCCGCAGGACCTGTTCCGGCCGAACTGATTCAGGCGAAGAGGTACGCGTCCATCGCCAGCACGCCGCTGTCGACGGCGTCGTACACGCGTTCGGGCTTGGCTTTCTCGGACGCCGCGCCCAGCGCGAAGAAAAGCGGCAGGAAATGCTCGTCGGTCGGATGCGCGCGAACCCCATGCGGCGAACGCGAGCGATAGTCGACCAGGGTTTCCCAGTCTTTGGCCTTGAGCTTGTCGAATACCCAGGCTTGGAACTCGCGCGCGTAGGGCGCGGGTGCGCCTTGGCCTCGCGCCCAGTCGCGCAGGTTATGGGTCATATGGCCGGAGCCGATGATCAGTACGCCATCTTCAGCAAGCTTTTTTAGTGCAGCTCCAAGTGCTACGTGATGCCGCGGCCCGAGCTCGGGTTGTACCGAGATCTGCACCACCGGGATGTCCGCGTCCGGATACATATAGAGCAGTGGCGACCACGCGCCGTGGTCCAGACCGCGGCAGCCGTCGATCGCGGCGGTGAAGCCCGCGTCCTTGAGCAGCGACTGCGCGCGCTTCGCCACTTCCGGCGCGCCCGGCGCGGGGTAGCGCAGGCGGTAGAGCGGCTCGGGGAAGTTATAGAAGTCGTGCACGGTCTCCGGCTTGTCCGAGCCGGTGAGCATCGGCAGGTTGGTCTCCCAGTGCGCCGACGCGATCAGGATCGCGCGCGGTCGCGGCAGGCGTTTGGCGAGCGCCTTCCACGCCTCTCCAGCCGCTCCGGGCTGGAGGGCGTGCATCGGCGAGCCGTGGGAGATAAAGACGCTCACGCAGCCTTCTTGAGAAGACCTTCGGCTTGGAGCGCCTCCTGCACTTTCGGCCGCTCGCCGACGCGCTTGTGGAACGCGGCGAGGTTGGGCCAGCGCGCGAGGTCGATCTGCGTCGGGCGCGTCCAGCCGAGCAGCACGAAGAGGTAGGCGTCGGCGACGGTGAATTGTCTGCCGGTGAGGTGCTCCTTGCCGGCGAGCTGCTTGTCGAGCCAGTCGAAGCGGTTGGCGAGGTTCTCTTTCGAGATTTTCTTGTACTCCTCGGGCGTGTTCGGCTTGAACAGCGGCGAGAAGCTTTTGTGGATCTCGGAGGTGAGGAAGTTGAGCCACTCCTGCAGGCGGTAGCGCTCGATGCTGCCGTTCTTCGGCGCGAGGCCGCTCTCGGGCTTCTGGTCGGCGAGGTACTGCACGATCGCCGGGCCTTCGGTGAGGATCTGGCCGTTGTCGAGCTCGAGCGCCGGCACGTAGCCGCGCGGGTTCACCTTCCAGTAGTCGCCGCCGCCTTCGATGGTCTTGTCCTTGGTGTTGACCTTCTTCAGGTCGAAGGACAGGCCGAGCTCGCGGGCGACGATGTGCGGCGACAGCGAGCAGGCGCCGGGGGAATAATAGATTTTCATGCAGTGATCTCCTTGGTTGGAATCTTGCCGAGGCGCCCGGCGTGGTAATCGGCGTACGCCTGCTGGATTTCGCGCGTCGTGTTCATCACGAAGGGGCCGTAGCCGACCACCGGCTCGTCGATTGGCGCGCCGTTCATGACGAACACGATCGCGTCGGTCGTCGCGGCGAGCTCAACGTCGCTGCCTTCGCGGTCGAGCACGACCAGCTCGGTTTCATTGGCGGCCTGGCGGTTCACGTCGATCTGGCCGCTGACGACATACAAGCCCGCGCTGAACCCGTCGCGCAGATCGAGGCTCAGCTTCTGCCCGGCGCGCAACCGCACGTCGAACAGGTTGACCGTGGTGAAGGTCTGCGCCGGCCCCTTCGCGCCGCGGTATTCGCCCGCAATTACGCGAACAGTTCCGCCCTCGGGCGAACTGACGGAGGGAATCGCTTCCTTAGAAAGGCCCTGGTAGCGAGGCGCGGTCATCTTTGCCTTCGCCGGCAGGTTGACCCAGAGCTGGAGCGCGTGGAATTGGCCGCCGCGGCGGGTGAATTCCGGGCTGTGCATTTCTTTATGCAACAGACCGGCGCCGGCGGTCATCCATTGCACTTCGCCCTGGCCGATGCGGCCGCCGTTGCCGGCGGTGTCCTCGTGGTCGACCTCGCCTTCGAGCACCAGCGTGACGGTCTCGAAGCCGCGATGCGGATGCCAGCCGACGCCGCGCGGCTTGTCGGCCGGCGCGAAGTCCGCCGGGCCGGCGTGGTCGAGCAGCAGGAACGGCGAAAGCTCGGGGTGGCGTTGGTAATCGAGCACGGTGTGAACCGGAAAGCCGTCGCCGACCCAGTGCCCCTCGGGCTGGCGGTGGATGCGCAGGACGTTTTTCATGCCACGAGTATGGATCCGCCTGATTCCGGGATAAAGTAGCCGGATATCAATAAATAGTGCCGGATATTGGGATAATGGACAGGCTCGAGGCGATCCAGGTTTTCGCGCAAGTCGTTGAATCGGGAAGCTTTGCCAAAGCTGCGGACCGGCTCGGGCTTTCCACCTCGGCGGCATCCCGACACGTCGCGGAGTTGGAAGCGCACCTGCAGACTCGGCTCCTCAATCGCACCACGCGCCGCGTGTCCCTGACCGAGAGCGGCCAGGCATTCTACGAGCGCTCGGTGCAGCTGCTCTCGGACCTCGAAGAAGCCGAGCAGGAAGCGGGCCGCGCCGCGGTGGTGCCGCGCGGCACCATCCGCCTGACCACGTCGGTGAACTTCGGCGTGCGCCACCTCGCCCCGGCGATCGCGGAGTTCCTCGCGCAGCATGCCGAGGTGCGCTTCGACGTCTCGCTTTCCGACCGCGTGGTCGACCTGGTCGAGGAAGGCTTCGACCTCGGGGTGCGCATCGGTACTTCCGGCTCCGGCAACCTGGTGGCGCGCAAGCTCGGCGAAACCCGCCTCGTGCCGTGCGCTTCGCCGCTGTACCTTTCGGCGCATCCGGCGCCCAAGACGCCCGAGGATCTCGCCGGCCACAATTGCTTCACGTACGAGTACGTCACGCCGCGCAATGTGTGGCGCTTCCGCGATGCCGCGGGGCGCGAGCGCGCAGTGCGGGTAGCCGGCACGCTGCACTCGAACAACGGCGACCTCCTCGCCGAGGCCGCGGTGCGCGGCGCCGGCATTGTGTTCGAGCCGGCTTTCATCGTCGGGCCCGATGTGCGGGCAGGGCGCCTGGTTCCCCTGCTGCAGGAATTCACGCCGCCGCCGGTGCCGATCTACGCCGTGTATCCGAGCCGCAAGCACCTTTCCGCCAAGGTGCGGCGCTTCGTCGACTTTCTCATCGCGCGCTTCGCCGAGGCGCAGGACTGGAGCGCGCCGTGACGCGGGTTGCGCTCGCGCTCGCGCTAGTGCTGCAGGCGCACGTCGCCATCGCGCAGGATTGGGCGATGGTCTCGAAGAGCTCGCGCGCCGAAGCCGGCCAGCGGTTCGAAGTCACGGTATTCGGGCCGCCTGGCCAGACCCTGCCGCCGGAGCTCGAGGCGCGCATGAAGGTGGATGTGGCCGAGATCACGCTCACGCTGAAGGCGACCGGCCCCGCGCACGAGGGGCGCCGGGCCTACGCCGCGCTGATGCCGAATTCGGCCAGCGGCCCGGTCAGCATGCAGCTCGGCGATCGTCCGTCCAACGTGCTGTTGATCGTCGTCGCGCGGCGCGAGGACGCGGTCCAGGCCCTCACCGGAGCCGCCGCGGGCGAGCGCGAGCCGCCGCTGTCGGAGAACGACCCGATGTACTTCGTGGTGGGCACGCGCGGCGGAACCTCGGCGCGCTTTCAGCTCTCCTTCAAATACCGGCTGTTCGACTTCGACGCCGGCTACGGCCAGGAGCGGCCCTGGCTTTCCGGAATCTATTTTGGCTATACGCAGAATTCGCTGTGGGACCTGGAGTCGGAATCCAAGGCGTTTCGCGACACCAGCTGGCAGCCGTCGCTTTTCTGGCGGTGGGAGCGGACCGACGAGCGCGTGCGCGGCCTCTTCGACGGTGCGCGCGTCGGCATCGAGCACGAGTCGAACGGCGGGCAGGGCGAGACCTCGCGCTCCATCAACACCGCGTTCGTGCGCCCGGAATGGCGCTGGAAGTTTTCGGAGATCGGCAGCTTCGCCTTCACGCCGAAAATCTACGCGTACCTCGAGAAGGAAGAGAACACCGACATCGACGACTATCGCGGCTTTGTCGACTGGCGAGCGCGCTACGATTCCCCCGCCGGCACCTGGGTCGCGACCACCGTGGTGCGCTACGGCACCGCGGGAAAGGGCAGCTTCCTGCTCGACGCGTCACGCCGCATCCGCGACGTCAAGTTCGGCCCGGTGAGCACGTACCTGCACGTGCAGTTCTTCGCCGGCTACGGGGAATCGATCCTGGACTACAACGTGCGGCGCAAATCCCAGCTGCGTTTCGGGTTTGCGATCGTGCCCTGACTAGGTGTCTTCGGTTTTTGGCGGGCGCCAGGTGTAGGGAACCGGCCCCGGGTTCCTGAGCACGCGCAGCATGCGCAGCGCGCCTTCCTTGCGGCCTTCGCCGCTGCGGTAGTAGCCCGGCACCAGCACGGTCTCGTAGAAGCCCATCGCGCGGTAGAAGCGCCGCGCGGCGTCATTGCCGGAACGCAGCTCCAGGTGAATGCTCGCCATGCCGGCGACGCGCGCCGATTCGAGCAGCCAGTCGAGCAGCCGCTGGCCGATGCCGAGGCGGCGGTGCGACGGGCGCACCGCGAGCAGCACGAGGTGCGCGCGCTCGTCGCCGAACTCCATGATGGCGAAGCCGGCAACTGCGCCTTTCGTAGTACTTGTTTTTGCCCCTTCACAGGCGACCACCGCCAGCGTCTCCCGGTCACGCATCGCGCGCAGCACGCGCGCCGCGTCGTATTTCCAGCCCAGGCCGGACTCGATGAAGTCGCGCGACATCGCCGCGATGGCCTGCGCGTCGCGCGGCTCGGCGGGGCGGATGGTGATGGCGCGCGGGGGCGTCATGTGGAGCATTGTGCCATGAGAAAATGGCGGTTGTCTGCGGGGGAAAACACGCCGTGAAGCCCAATCTGCTGGTGATTCTGATCGACGACCTGCGTTTCGACGAGACCGGCGCGTCAGGACATCCTTACATGAAGTCGCCGCACATCGACCGCCTCGCGCACGAAGGCGCGATGTTCGCGAACGCCTTCCACACTACGCCGCTGTGCTCGCCGAACCGCGCGTCGATCCTCACCGGCCAGTACGCCTCGCGCCACGGCATCATCGACAACGTCGGGCGCGAGGCGATGAGCCATCGGCTGGCCAATTACCACGTTGCACTCCAGCGCCTCGGCTACGAGACGGCGCACATCGGCAAATGGCACATGGGCAACGACGCCGGGCCGCGTCCGGGCTACGACCACTGGGTGAGCTTCCGGGGGCAGGGGCTGCTCGCCGACCCGGTGCTATTCGAAAATGGGAAAGAAGCGCGTGTGGAAGGCTACGTCACCGACCTGCTCAACCAGCGCGCTGTGGAGTATGTCTCGCGCAAGCGCGACAAGCCATTCGCCCTGTTCCTCGCCCATAAGGCGGTGCATCCGGACGTGCAGCAGAAGCAGGACGGCACCATCGATCTCGCCAGCATGCGCGGCTACATGCTGCCCGAGCGCCACCAGGATCTTTACCGCGATTCGATCTATCCGGCGCGGCCCAACGTGCTGCCGGTCGAGAAAGTGCTGCAGCAAAAGCCGGCGTGGAAGGACGTGTTCGACCTGCGCGCGAAGCCGGAAAGCCGGCCGTTCCTCGAGGGGCTGCACACCGGCACGCAGGAGGAGATCCGCCGCCGCGCCGCGATGATGGCGTCGGTGGATGAGGGCGTCGGCATGCTTCTGCAGGAGCTCGAAAAAAAGAACATTCTGGAAAAGACGTTCATCCTCTTCCTCGGCGACAACGGCTTTTTCTTCGGCGAGCACGGCCTCGGCGCCGAGCGCCGCTTCGCCTACGAGGAGGGCATCCGCACCGCGTTCTTCGCGCGCTACCCGAAGCTGATCAAGCCGGGCACGCAGCTGAAGCAGATGGTGCTCGCGATCGACATTGCGCCCAGCTTGATCGATCTGGCCGGCGGCAAGCCTGGCGCGCAGATACAGGGTCGTTCATTCAAGCCACTTCTCCGCGCCGGTCGCCCTACCTGGCGCAAGTCCTTCCTGGTCGAGTACTACAACGAGTCGGCCTGGCCGTGGATCGTCGGCATGAGCTACAAGGCGGTGCGCACCGAGCGCGCCAAGCTGATCCACTGGGTGCACAAGGAAGGCGTCGACGAGCTCTACGACCTGGAGGCCGACCCCTACGAGATCCGCAATGTGATCAAGCGACCGGCCTACGGTAAAGTGCGCACGCGGCTGTACCGCGAGCTGAGAAAACTGGTGGCGCAAGCCGCGGGGTTGTAGGGGAAAACAAGAAGGGGAAACAAGAAGGGGGAAACGGGGATGGAAAACGCCAGCACTACGCTCGACCTCACCGACGAGTTCAAGGCGCGCAACGCACCCGCTGCGGCCGCCAAGCTCGCCAACCTGCCGGCCGCGGATCTGGTGCGCGAGCTCATGCACCTGAGCCCCGCGTTCGCGCAGGACGTGATCGACGAGCTGCCGAACGACGCGCGCGAGCGCGGGATTTCGGCGGCGCCGCCCGATGTGGCGCGCCAGTGGCAGCGCAACGGCCTCTACGACCGCGAAACCGTCGGCCGCATGATGGAGCCGGTCGTCGCCGCGTTCGATCCGCAGCACACCGTGGGCCAGACCGTCGAGGAGCTGCGCGAGCTGGTGACGCGCGCGCTCATCACCTACGTCTACGTGGTGGATGACGACGGCCGCATGCTCGGCATCGTCACCATGCGCGACCTGCTGTTCAGCGACCGCAGCCGCAAGCTCGAGCAGGTCATGCTGCGTGGCGCCTTCGCGCTGCGCGCCGCCATGCCGGTCAAGGACGCGATGCGCCTGGTGCTCGACCGGCACTACCCGGTCTATCCGGTGCTCGACGCGGAGCAGCGCCTGGTCGGACTGGTGCGCGGCCAGACCATGTTCGAGGCGCAGGCGATCGAGATCACCCTGCAGGCCGGCAGCATGGTCGGCGTCGAGAAGGAAGAGCGCCTGGCGACGCACTGGGTGCACAGCCTGAAGCTGCGCCACCCGTGGCTGCAGCTCAACCTGCTGACCGCCTTCCTCGCCGCCGCGGTCGTCGGCATGTTCCAGGACACGCTCGACCGGCTGGTCATCCTCGCGCTGTTCCTGCCGGTGCTCGCCGGCCAGTCCGGCAACACCGGCTGCCAGGCGCTCGCCGTGACGCTGCGTGGCATGACCCTGGGCGAGCTCAAGCCCGGCAGCGAGCGGCCGCTGGTGATGAAGGAAACCTGGGTCGGCTGCCTGAACGGCATCGGCGTCGGCGTCGCCGCCGCGGTCGGCATGTACATCACCGCCAGCGGGCAAAGCCAGGATCAGCCGGCGATGCTGGCCTTCGTCGTGTTCCTGGCGATGATCGCCTCGTGCATGGCGAGCGGCATCTCCGGCGCGATCATCCCGCTTACGCTCAAGCGCCTTGGGCTCGACCCGGCGACGGCGTCCAGCATTTTCCTCACCACCGCGACCGACGTGGTGAGCATGGGGATGCTGCTGGGCCTCGCGACGATCCTGGTCCGCTGAAAACAGGGACAGACCGCATTTTTCGGTGCACGGCATTGAGTCTCGCGTTGCTAGCCGCTGGCTGTGCGAGCCCGCCGCGCGACCAAATCGCCTGCACCATGGAGGCGAAATCTTGCCCAGATGGCAGCTATGTCGGCCGGGATCCTGAGAAGAATTGCGAGTTCCGGCCCTGCCCGAAGTGAGAAAAGGGGTCAGGACCCTTTTTGGCAAAAGGGCGTAACGCCTTTTGACCAAAAAGGGTCCTGACCCCTTTTCTCAGACGTAGATCATCTTCTTCGTCATGCCGCCATCGATGACGAAGTTCTGCGCGGTGATGAAGCGGGCGGCATCCGACAGCAGGTAGGCGACGAAGTCGGCGATGTCCTGATCCCGGCCGACGCGGCCCACCGGATGCTGCACATGGTCCTTCTTGCGCACCGGCGCGTGCGCGATCCAGCCGGGGCTCACGCAATTGACGCGGACCTCGGGACCGAGGCTCATCGCGAGCGCGTGGGTGAGGGAGACCAACCCGCCCTTGGTGGCGGCGTATGCCTCGCTGTCGGGCTCCGATTGCAGCGCGCGAGTGGATGCGATGTTGACTATCGCGCCGCGCGCCCGGCGAAGGTGCGGCGCCGCGTGCTTCGCCATCAGGAACGGCCCGGTGAGGTTGGTGCCGATGCGGCGGTTCCACTCGCGCAGGTCGAGCTTTTCCACCGGACCGGTGTGGGGGTTGGCGATGCCGGCGTTGTTCACCAGCGCGTCGAGCCGGCCGAGGCGCTTCACCACGGCGCGCACGCAGGCGCGCGCCGCTGCCTCGCGCGACACGTCCGTGCGGACGAAGAAGAAATCCGTTGCGCGGCGCAGGTCGGCAATCGCGACCTGCCAACCCAGGCGGGTGAGGGCGAGCGCAATGCCGCGGCCGATGCCCTGCGCGCCGCCGGTGATGAGCGCCACTTTTTCCGCGGAGTCCACGGCGACACATCCTAGCCGGTTTGGACTAGACTTGACCCGGGATTGCCCGCAAGGAGCCGCGCCATGCAAGTCAAAGAGATCCTGCGCGTCAAAGGAAACCGGTTGCTCAGCATCGAGCCCGCGGGCCGCGCGGTCGACGCGGTGACCACCATGGCGAAGGAGAACCTCGGCTCGCTGGTGGTGCTCGACCAGGGCCGCATGGTCGGCATCCTCACCTTCCACGAGCTGCTGCGTACGCTCGCCACTCGCCAGGGCTCGCTCGGCGACGTCAAGGTGTCGGAGATCATGGTGCGCAACCCGGTCACGGCCACGCCCGAGATGGCGGTGAACGATCTGCGTCGCACGATGATCGACAGCGGCGCCCGCTACCTGCCGGTGGTGCAGGACGGCAAGCTGATCGGCGTGATCTCGTTCCGCGACGTCGCCAAGGCCGTGCTCGAAGAGCAGGACTTCGAGAACAAGATGCTCAAGGGATACATCAAGAATTGGCCCGCGTAGGAAGCTTCTCCTAGCAACGCTTGGCCTCGGCGCTCTGGCCGGGGGGGCGGCATGGCGCTACTGGCCGGAACAAGGTTTCTGGAATCCGTGCCACGCGCGCCTGCCGCGACATCTCGCCGATCACGAGCTGGTGCGCGCCGCCTGGGACGGCCTCGATTCCGCCAGGGTCTGGGACAGCCATGCGCACCTCATCGGCACCGGCGACGCGGGTAGCGGCATCTACGTCAATCCGCGCACCGACAGCCTGCTGAATCCCGGGCAGTACGCGCGCCGCCTGTTCTTCCTCAACGCGGGTTGCGTGCACGACGCCTCCGGCAGCGTCGACAACGCCTACGTGGACCGGATGCGCAATCTGGTCGACGGCATGAGAAGGGGCGTCAAGGTGCTGCTCTTCGCCTTCGAGCGCGCGCACCACGAGGACGGCACGGCGGACCTCGAGCACACCATGCTCCACGTGCCGAACGAATATGCCCGCGAGGTGGCGAGGCGGCATGCCGCGGATTTCGAGTGGGCGGCGTCGATCCATCCCTACCGCAAGGATGCGCTGGAGGCGCTCGAGCAGGCGAAGCGCGACGGCGCGCGCGCGGTGAAGTGGCTGCCCTCCGCGATGGGCATCGATCCCGCGTCTGCGCGATGCAGCGCCTTCTATGAGTTTCTATCCAAAAATCAGATACCGCTGATCGCGCACGCCGGCCTGGAGCGCGCGGTGCTCGGCCGCGAGGCGCACGATTTCGGCAATCCGCTGCGGCTGCGGCGCGCGCTCGATGCCGGCGTGCGCGTGGTGGTCGCGCACTGCGCCTCGATGGGCGAGGACCGCGACCTCGACCGCGGCGCGAGCGGGCCCTATGTGAATAGTTTTACGCTCTTCGAAAAGCTCATGAAGGTCCCTTCCTATCAACACCTGCTCTATGGCGATATTTCCGCCATGACCCAGATGAACCGCGCCGGGCCCGCGCTCGTCAAAGTGATCGAGAACGCGGACTGGCATCCGCGCCTGCTCAACGGCTCCGACTATCCGCTGCCCGGCGTGATGCCGATCTTCTCGGTCGATTACCTGGTGTCGCTCAAGCTGCTGGAGGCTTCGGCCGCGCCGGTGCTGCGCGAGATCCGCGCGCACAATCCGATGCTGTTCGACTTCGTGCTCAAGCGCGTGCTGCGCTCGAATGGAAAGGCGCTGGCTGCGGGCGTGTTCGAGACGCGCGCGTTCTTCGTGAGATGATTGGCTATGTCGGGCAACTCATTCGGCCTGCTTTATTGCGTGACCTCGTTCGGCGAGTCGCACGGGCCGGCGTATGGCGGCGTGGTCGACGGGTGCCCTCCCGGGATCGAACTCTCCGCCGCCGACCTGCAAACAGAATTGGATCGCAGAAAACCCGGCAGCTCGCGCCATGTCACGCAGCGGCGCGAGTCCGACACGGTCGAAATTCTCTCCGGCGTCTACCAGGGCCGCACCACCGGTACCGCGATCGGCTTTCTGGTGCGCAACGAGGACCAGCGCTCGAAAGACTACGCGGCGATCGCCGACAAGTTCCGCCCCGGCCACGCCGACTACACCTACTGGCAGAAGTACGGCATCCGCGATGCGCGCGGCGGCGGTCGCGCCTCGGCGCGCGAGACCGTGGTGCGGGTGGCCGCGGGCGCGATCGCGAAGAAATGGCTCCAGGCGCGTTATGGCGTCGAGGTGCGCGGCTATCTTGCGCAGCTCGGATCGATAAAGTTGGGGTTCAAGAATTGGGAGTCGACGGGTGAAAATCCATTCTTCTCACCAGATCCCAAGGCAGTGCCGGCGCTGGAAAAATTCATGGACCAGCTGCGCGAGAGCGGCGACTCCTGCGGCGCGCGCGTCAATGTGGTCGCCTCCGGCGTGCCGGTCGGCTGGGGCGAGCCGGTGTACGGCCGGCTGGACGCCGACATCGCGGGCGCGATGATGTCGATCAACGCGGTGAAGGGCGTGGAGATCGGCGCCGGCTTTGCCGCCATCGAGCAGAAGGGCAGCGAGCACGGCGACGAGATGACGCCCGAGGGGTTTTCCGCCAATAACAATGGCGGCGTGCTCGGCGGCATCTCGACCGGCCAGGACGTGACGGTCTCGCTCGCACTCAAGCCGACCTCCAGCATCCGCCTGCCGCGGCGCACGATCGACGTCAGGGGCAACCCGACGACGATCGAGACCACCGGGCGGCATGATCCCTGCGTAGGCATCCGTGCCACCCCGATCGCCGAGGCAATGCTCGCCTGCGTGCTCATGGATCATGCACTGCGTCATCGCGCGCAATGCGCCGACGTCGTGCCGCCCACGCGGGTAGTAAACCCCAAGAAAATCAATTAGAGTATGGCTACAAAGCTGGCCACAAAACTCCCAAGAGAGAAGAACATGAGCAACAAAGGGCAGTTGCTACAAGACCCGTTTTTGAACACCCTGCGCAAGGAGCACGTCCCGGTCTCCATCTATCTGGTGAACGGGATCAAGCTGCAGGGCCAGATCGAGTCGTTCGACCAGTACGTCGTGCTGCTGCGCAACTCCGTTACCCAGATGGTGTACAAGCACGCCATCTCCACCGTGGTCCCTTCGCGTCCCATCACTCTCGGCCCCGACAAGGAAGCTGAGTAAACCGGCTGTCGTTTCCCTGCTAGACCGCCCCACCGCGGCCGCCGATCCCCAGGCGGCGATCATCGTTTCGCTCGATTTCGGCGACGACCACTACGAGGAAAGCACCGAGGAAGTGGTGCGCCTGGTGCAAAGCGCCGGCGTGCTGCGCTTTCGCGTGGTGAAAGGCAGGCGCAGCAAGCCCGATCCCCGGCTCTACGCCGGCAGCGGCAAAGTGGAGGAAATCCTGCGCGCCGCCGAGGAGCTGAACGCGATGTACGTGGTGTTCAACCACGCGCTGTCGCCGGCGCAGGAGCGCAACCTCGAGAAGGTGATCGTGCGCCGCGTGATGGACCGCACCGAGCTCATCCTGGAGATCTTCGCGCAGCGCGCGCAGACCAGCGAGGGCAAGCTGCAGGTCGAGCTGGCGCAGCTCCAGCACCTGTCCACGCGCCTGGTGCGCGGCTGGACCCACCTGGAGCGCCAGCGCGGCGGCTTGGGCAAGACCGGCGGACCGGGCGAAACGCAGCTCGAGCTGGACCGGCGCTACATCGGTTCCCGGGTCAAGACCCTGAAGGCGAAGCTTCGCCAGCTGCAAAAGCAAAGAAGCGTGCAACGGCGCGCCCGTGCGCGGCGCGACGTGCTGTCGATCTCGCTGGTCGGCTACACCAACGCCGGCAAGTCGACGCTATTCAACGCGCTCGCCCGGGCCAAGGCCTACGAGGCCGACCAGCTGTTTGCCACGCTCGATACCACCACGCGGCGGGTATGGATACCCGAGGCAGGCAACGTCGTGCTATCGGACACGGTAGGCTTTATCCGCGATCTGCCGCACGGCCTGGTGGCCGCCTTCCGCGCCACGCTCGAAGAAACCGTGCACGCCGACCTGCTGCTGCACGTGGTCGACGCCTCGTCCACGGTGAGGGACGAGCAGGCCCAGGCGGTGGACCAGGTGCTGGCCGAGATCCCGGCCGGCGAAGCCCCGCGGCTGCTGGTGTGGAACAAGATCGATGCGGCCGAACTCGAGCCGAGAGTCGAGCGGGATCAATATGGTAGGATTTCGCGCGTCTTTGTGAGCGCGCGCACCGGCAGCGGACTTGAACTGCTGCGCGACGCCATCGCCGAGTTCGCAAAAGCGCGGCACGCTCAGCGAAGCGCCACCGCCCAGCCGGCTCACCATACTCACTAAATAAATGTCCTTGAACGACCCCAACTGGGGACGCGGCTCCCGCGGCCCGCAAGGCCCTGGCGGCGGCAACCAGGGCCCGCCCGATCTCGACGAGCTGTGGCGCAACTTCAATCGCCGGCTCTCGGAGCTGTTCGGCCGCCGGCGCGGCGGCGACGAGCCGCCGCGGCCGCCGAGCGCACGCGGCCTGGGCGGCGGCGCCGGCGTGCTGGTCGCGCTGGTGCTCGCGATCTGGCTGGCGAGCGGCTTCTACATCGTGGTGGAAGGAACGCGCGGCGTGGTGCTCACCTTCGGCCGCTATTCGAATGAGACCGCGTCGGGCCTGCGCTGGCGCATGCCGTGGCCGATCCAGTCGCACGAGATCGTGAACCTCGCGCAGGTGCGCACGCTGGAAGTGGGCTACCGCAACAACGTGCGCACCAAGGTGCTCAAGGAATCGCTGATGCTCACGGACGACGAGAACATCGTCGACCTGCAGTTCGCGGTGCAGTACCTGGTGAAGGACGCGCGCGATTTCGTGTTCAACGTGCGTCGCCCCGACGAGTCGGCGATGCAGATCGCCGAGACCGCGGTGCGCGAAATCATCGGCAAGAACCGCATGGACGCGATCCTCTACGAGACCCAGGTCGACGTCGCCAACCGCGCGCGCGACCTCATGCAGCAGATCCACGACCGCTACGGCACCGGCATCACGGTGAGCACGGTGACGATCCAGAACGCGCAGCCGCCCGAGCAGGTGCAGGCGGCTTTCGACGACGCGGTCAAGGCCGGCCAGGACCGCGAGCGGCAGAAGAACGAAGGCCAGTCCTACGCCAACGACGTGATCCCGCGTGCGCGCGGCACCGCGGCGCGGCTAGGCGAAGAGGCGCAGGGCTATCGCCAGCGGGTGATCGCCAGCGCCGATGGCGACGCCTCGCGCTTCAAGCAGGTGCTCACCGAGTATTCCAAGGCCCCGGCGGTGACGCGCGAGCGCATCTACATCGAGACCATGCAGTCCGTCCTGAGCTCGACCAGCAAGATCATGATGGACTACCGTGGCCAGGGGAACCTGCTCTACCTGCCGCTCGACAAGATCATGCAGAACGCCGGCGCGCCGGGCGCCGAGGCCGCGCCGCCGC
>CBDDSB010000033.1:0-109788 GCA_965233195.1 uncultured bacterium
GGTCGTGTTCAGCGCACCGATCGACTCGGCCGCATCCACGTCGAACGTGCCGTTCGTTACCGTCACCGCACGGCCGTCCTCGATCGCAGCTCCGCCCTGAACCGTCAGCGTGCCGCCGCTGATCGTCGTCGTGCCGTCATAGGTGTTCGTGCCCGAGAGCGTCAGCGTGCCCGCGCCGCTCTTCGTCAAGCCGCCCGCTCCGCTCACCACCCCGGCAATGCTCACGCTGTTGCTGGCGGTGTCGATGAGGCCCGTGCTCGTCAGCGTCACCCCGCGCGTGGCCGGCGAGGTGATCATGCCGGTGGCCTGCAACGTGCCGCCCGTGAAGATGAGCGTGTTGGTCGCGCTGCCATCGCCCAGCGCATCGCTCGAGTTCGCCTGCAGCGTGCCCGAGGCAATCGTCGTCGCGCCGCTATAGGTGTTGGTGCCCGAGAGGGTCACTGTGCCCGCAGTCGTCTTGGTCAGGCCCACCGCGCCGGCGAGCACCGCGCTGATCGTGCCAACTCGTACATTGAAATCCGTCGCCGAGGTCAGCGTGCCGTTTTGAATCGTGCCCGTCACCAGCGTCACGGCATTCAACGTGTCGCTAAACCCGCCCAGGTCGAAGGTTCCGCCGTTCACTACCAGGCTGCTCGCATCGGCGAGGACGTTGTTCGCGCCCAACGCGAACGTGCCGGCATTGACCGTCGTCGCGCCGGTGTAGAGGTTCGTTGCAGTCAACGTGGCCGTGCCTGTCCCTGTCTTAGTGAGGCCGAAGGTCAGACCGCTGATAACACCATCTATTTTGAGCGCATCGCTACCGGTAGCTGTGTGCACGGTGCTGGTAGCACCCAACACCACCGTACCGTCGAGTTCGGCTCCCGCACCTGTACCTTGAATAGTGCCGCCGCTCACCGTCACGTTATTTGCGATGGCAACGTTATCGATGTTGAGCGTATTCGCGCCGGTGGCAATCAGCCCAGTTCCCGCGCCGCTCGCGTTGGTGACAGTCACAGTGCCGTCGGAGATCGTGGTACCGCCGGCATACGTGTTCGCCTGCGACAGCGTTATCATGCCGGCGCCCTGCTTAACCAAATCCAGACCAGCAAGCGTGGTTCCACCTTGCTGCGTTACTGCGCCACTGGTGTTAACCGTCAGCGTTCCAAGACCGCCGAGGTTGAAGTTGCCCATGTTGCTGATTCCCGGTGCCCCCGCGTTCAGCGTCACATCGGCGCCGGTAGCTGACGAGATGCCGAAGCCCGCCATGGTGATCGAGTCGTTGGCGGTGGCCGTAAGCGACGTTACGGTCAGCCCAAGATTCAGCGACGTTTCGAAGATGATGTCGCTGTTAGCGGTTAGCGTTACGCCTCCGACCACCGCTTCAATCGTCGCAGCCGCGGCGTAAAAGTTATCGGTACCATTCGTGGCCTCGAACGGATTCGTGGCATCTAGGATCGCACCAGCGTCCCCGGCAGGGGCGCCGCCGGCGGTGATGAAGAGATCGTCCGGGTCAAGCAGCAACGTTCCATGAACGCCCGCGGGGGCGGATAGATTCACTTTCCCGGCGAAGGTTAGGTTCTGTTTGCCGGATACTTCGGCGAGCCCGCCGTTGCCACCGTTGGTCCCACCTCGCGCCGAAATCGATCCAAAGAACTTGGTCCATTCGTCGGCCCAGACAATGACCTTACCGCCGTTACCGGAGCTGATAGCGTCGGCGTCGATAGACACATCTTTCGCTACGTAAGTGCTGGACGCATTCGCTTCTGGTCCTTTACCCTGGAAATTGCCGCCGACCAGCACAGTGCCGCCACCAGCATCGCCGGATGCGTCAACGCGCGTGCCGTCGAAAAGGCCTACGTACTTCCCGAGGACCTTGACCGTGCCGCCGGTCGTGCCCGCGTCGGTGCCGGCAACGGTCAGCGTGCCGCTGTTGGCCACGACGCCGGTAGTGCCACCATCGAGAATAATTTCGCCATTACGATCGACCAGCGAATTGGCGCGAATCGTGCCGCTGTTATTGAGGACCGTGTCGAGCAGAGCGTTTGCGCTGCGCGCAGTGAGGAGGACGGTGCCGCCGTCGGCGGTGATGCTGCCGGTGTTGACGACCGAGGCGTTGTACGCCGACTGGTCGACGCTCACGCTGATCAGGCCGTCGCCGATCATGTCCAGGCTGACGCGATCGCCTGCAGCGAGGGCAACGCTTCCGGCGCGGGCGATGATGATGCCGTCATTGCGCACCTGCGGGCCGACGAGCGCGGTATAGCCGTTGGCGGTGACGATCTGGCCCTGGTTAACGACACCTCCCGCGTTGCCTTCGTTGTACCAGTTGTAGCGTCCGGCCATGAAATCGTGGTCGGTGATCGACAAGCTAGTTGCGAAGAGGGCGCCGACGTCGACGCGCGCGCTGGCGCCGAAGAGCACGCCGTTCTGGTTGGAGATGAAGAGCTGGCCGTTGGCGGTGAGGTTGCCGAAGATCTTGGACGGATCGCCGCCCACGTCGCGAAACAGCGCAATGGACGACGCGCCAGGCTGGGACAGGTTCACGCTGGCGTTCGCGCCGATCGAGAACGAGCCGAACTCGGCGATCATCTTCTGCGTGTACTGGTCGATCTGCAGGTGCGTGCCCTGCGGAGCGTGGATCTGGCCGGCGCCGTTGGTGATCTGGCCGCCGGTCGGCAGTGTGTTCGGGTCGGGCGCTTGGGCGTAGGCGGTTTGCGGTAGATACCAGGGCAGGAAGGCGGTGGCGACGGCCAGCGCAATGGCACGCGGATGGTTGTTGGTCGCTTTTCGACTTGAAGCTTCGGAAGCGACGGCGCGTGGGCGCGCAGCCGGATTCACGGTGCTTTTACGCTTCGTCGTTGCCATGGTGCTCTCCCTACTTCTCACCGGTAATGCCCCATCCGCCAGTCTAGTTAGTCGCTTCGTGCCCAATGTCAGGAACCGCAATGGGCGGGAATAAGTCACCTTGTTCAGAACCATTTCACCGCCTGCACCCACACCCGCGGCACACGTTTCGCGGTATCGGCCTGCGCCGGCTCGTGGTCGGCGTGCCATGACGCGTTGGCGCGGACGATGAACTCACCTTCCCTGCCGAGCGATGCGCCGACGCCGTAGCCCGCGATCGAGCGCTTGTTCTGCGTATCGGTGGGGCGCGGCTTTTCGTTGATGTAGACCCGCCCCCAGTCATAGAAGGCGAGGACGTTGACGTCGCCCTCGAGGACCTTGAACCCCGGCACCAGGTAGCGCAGCTCGCCGGTGATCAGGTTGCCGCTGTCGCCGTTCGCTTCGCCGACCGGATAAGCGCGCACGCCGTTCGGGCCGCCGAGCGACATTTTCTCGGCCGAGGCGAGGTTTTTCGAAGCCTGCTGCCCCGAGAGGGCGAGCAGCACGCTTGCATTGTCGGTGATGCGGTTCAGGCGCTTGTAGTCGTAGTTCCACTTCCGGAAGGTTCCGGCCGTTTTCAGGCCCGTCGGGCCCGCGTCAAACTGCGCGACCGAGGTCGGCGCGATCTTTAAATCGCCTTGCGTGTAAGTCAGCGAGAAGGCGTTGAGACCGCCGCCCAGGAAGGCGTCACGAAAGTCGCCGACGGCGCCAACTTTGAGCGAATCGATGAACCGACTTTCGCTGGTGGCGACATCGGGGTTGTCGATGCGGTCGTGCAGTCGCTTGTCCTCATAGGCAATCTGCGCGATCACGTTGCTATTGCGCGTGCGGTAAAACGGATGGAATGCATAGACACTCTTCACCAGGCCATCACCATTGGCGCCGAGGTTGGCGAAGTCCTCGCCGAGCGCGTAGTCGAATTTGGAAACGCTGGCCCCAAGGCGCGTACCCCAGAAGCCCACCGGCACCAGGTACGCGACACGCCCGAAATTCATCTGCTCATTGCTGGTAAATCCGCGCACCGTCAGCTGGTCACCGATGGTCAGCGGGTTGTTGACGTTGAGATTGGCGCCGAAGCGATGCTCGCCGGTGAAACGGCTGCCCTGGTTGTCGTAGTCGACGTAGCCGTTCAACAGGCCCACGCCCTGATCCACGTTGACGCGCAGGTCGGCCGCGCCCACCGTCTGGCTCGGGCGGATCTCGGAGGTGACGGATGCGGTCGGCAGGTCGTTAATCAGAAGCAGCGGCTTTTCGAGGCCGGTCTCGGTGATGATGTCGCCGGTCTTGAAGTGGGCGTTGAGGATGCCCGCGAGCAGCCATTCGGCGAGGCGCGTGGCCGGCCGGCGCTGCAGCTCCACATGGCCGACGCGGCCTTCGATGATGGCGATCTCCACCGATCCACCGCGGATGGCCTGCTGCGGCAGGTAGGCCTGGGCGAGGAAGTAGCCGCGCGAGCGGTGGTGGGCGCGCACCTTGTTCGCGGCGTCGTTCAATCCCTCGAAGTCGAGCTCCTTGCCGACGAATTCCTTCACCACCTCGTTCAGTTCAGCGTCGCTGTAAAGCGTATTGCCCGAGAAAGTGAATTGCGTGACCTGGACTTTGAGCGTCGGCGAAACCGGCAGCGCCGGCCTGGGCTCCGGCGGGCGCGGGCGCACGTCGTCGTCGGGGGGCGGCGGCAGGCGCAGTGGCTCGCGCGTCTGCTGCTCGAGGATTTGCCCGGCGTCGGGCCGCTGCTGGCCAATCGCGACGGCGCTCGCCAGAGACAGCACGGCGACGACGATCGGCCTGGCAATGCGCGCGCGCGCGGCTGCATTCCTAGGGCATTGCGAGGTGCGTGGGATCCGCTCATGGCGAGCGGCAGGGACCGACGAACGTCGGCGTGCGGCAAGCCCCCTGCCCCCCTTACCCCGTTCCATCTATTCTTTTTCCTAATTCAGCGGGTTACCGCTTGTTCTTGGTCTTCGACCCGTACCGAAGTCTGCGCGGCAGAATATCGTGATTTATCAGGCAGATCAATGCAACCGCTGTGATTTATTGTGCGGTGATGCGGCGTCGGAACTGCCTGTCGGAATAGCTTACCCATCGACCGAACCAAGCTCCTCCTCACGCTCGCGATCACGGCTATCGGCCTCGCGGGACGCTCGGGCATCGACAAGCTTCTTGCGCTGCGCGGCGGCGGCGAGCTCGTCGCGCTATGGGCGCAGCTTTCTTCGGTCATCGAGATGATCGCCGGTGTTGCCCTCGCCGGGGTTGGCGCCGGACTGTCAGTGCTGGTGGCGCAGACCGCGCGGCCCGAGCGCCAGCAGCTTTTTCTGCGCCGGGCGCTTTCTCTCGGGCTTACGGTGTCGCTGCCGGTCGCGGTCGTGGCCGCTTTCGCTGGCTTGTACTTTCCGGCTGCGCTTGGCGGCGACGCGCTTTCGGCTTACAGCATCGTGCTGGCGGCAACGGCCGGGTGGGTCGCCGTGATCCATGGGCTGATCAACAGTTTCTGGCTCGGGCAGCAGCGTCGCCACCTGATGCTCGGCCTGGCCGCCGTGTCGGCGGCCTTGTCGCTTGCCGCCGCGGCGTTCGCGCCGCGCGCCTTGCTCATGGAATTGGTCGTGCTGGCGCAAGCCGCGCCGGCTCTCGTGTTTTTCCTGGTCCCGCATCACGCCGATGCACGCGCGCGCGCGGAAGACCATGCGCTCCAGCGTTACGTCCTGCCGGGAATCGTGGTCGGAATTTTCAGCCCGTTATCCATGCTCGTCGCGCGCGGCCTCGTCGGCGAGACCCTCTCCTGGCACGACAGCGGCGTGTTGCAGGCGCTCTGGCGAGTTGCAGACTGGGTGTGCGGCCTGGCTGCCGGCGTGCTCGCGGTCCAATACCTTCCAAGATTCGCCGCGGCCT
This sequence comes from uncultured bacterium, assembly GCA_965233195.1. Classification (GTDB taxonomy): domain Bacteria; phylum Pseudomonadota; class Gammaproteobacteria; order Burkholderiales; family SG8-39; genus SCGC-AG-212-J23. The sequence continues at coordinate 5,749 of CBDDSB010000033.1, forward strand.
ACCCGAGCCCGGGGCTCGGCCCGGTGGTGCGTGAAGCCGTCGTAACGGTGCTCCTCCCCTCGGCGGTGCTGTTTGTGCTGCTCTTCGCTTTCCATCGTCCGCTTCTCGCCGCGCTCTACGATCCGAGCTTCGAGGCGTCGCCGGTCGTCGTTGCCTTGCTCTTCGCCGGCAGCCTGGTGCGCATCGCTTCGTGGATCGCCTTATTCGCGCTTTATGCGAGCCTGCGCACCCGCGCGATCGCCCTTGGGGAGCTGTTCTCGCTGCCGCTTTTCGCTGCGCTCGCCTTGGCGGCGGGAGACGCGCTGACGCTGGAAGCGGTCGGCGTGTTCTGGCTGGTGGCATTCCTCGCGTATACGGCGTTCAACTGCTGGGCGCTGCGCAGAGCTTAGGCTGGCAATTCCTTGCGCACCGGAACGATGAACAGGTTGGCGACGACGATGGTCCCCGCGAGAAAATAAAAGGTCGTGAGCAAGCCGTATCGATCCGCGACCACCCCCCCGAGCAACGGCCCGATCGCCGCGCCTATGGCCTGAGCCCCGAACAGGACACCGATGCTCGAGCCCGCCATGTTTCGCGGCGTCGCTTCGAGCAGCCAGGCCTGGATCACGGGCCGCGTCGCATAGAGAAAAAAGCCGAGCACGGCGACCAGCGCGATGAATAACGGCGAGCCGCCGCTGAAGGCCATGGCGGCGAGCACTACGGCGGTGGCCAGCATGCTGCTGATCAGGATTTGCTTGCGGCCGAGCCGATCCGACAGATGCCCGGCGATGGGCGAAGCGGCGAAACCCGCAGCCTGGAGGGCGAACAGGCACGCGCCGACCCAGAACGGCGAATAGCCCATGTCGTGCGCCAGGTAAACCGGCAGGAAGGTGAGCAACGCGCTCTGCGTCATGGTGCGAAACGCCGACCCCGTGGAGAGGAGCACGAGCGCGCGATTGCGCAGCAAGACCTTGAGCTGGCCCATATAGGCGGCGAACGACTGGCTTTCGCCTTCGGCCCTTTTTGCGCCGAGCCGCAGTGTGCCCAGGAAAGCGAACAACAGCAGCGCCACGACGAGTCCCGGCACCACGTTCAGCACCACCACTTCTCGCCAGCTAAAAAACCCCAGCGCCGCGCCGATCAGTACCGGCGCGACCGCGTCACCGACGTTGCCCCCCATGCCATGGATGGAGAGCGCGAGGCCCTTGCGCTCGGGATAGCGCCGCCCGAGGGTCGGGATGGCGGTCGGATGCCAGAGGCTGTTGCCGACACCGACGAGCGCCACGCAAGCGAGCAGCATCAGGTAACTGTGCGTGAAGCCGATCAGCAGGTAGGGGAAGCCAATCCAGAAGAGCGACACCGCCATCAGCAGTCCCTTGCGCCCGACCGTGTCCACCAGCACGCCGCCGGGGACGTTGGCGATCGCGGATGCCACGTACTGGCAGGTCATGATGAGACCGATCTGGCTATAGCTCAGGCCGAGCTCTTTGCCGATCAACGGCAGCAGCAGGTAGAAAGTCGCGGGATACCAATGCGTGAGTCCATGGCCGATCGTGATCAGCCACAACTCGCGCCACTCTCTGCGGGGGACCGGCTGGTCCGGAAGGACGACCGCGCTCAAGCAGTCAGTATACTGGCGCGGCAACGATGGCCGTTTACCTCGTGGTTCTGCTGTCGGCGCTGACATCGATCAGCCTGCGCGGCAGCAAAGTCGCGGTCTCTCTCTACGCCCTCGAGCTCGGCGCGAGCGCAGCCGCGGTCGGCGTGCTTGCCGCGCTGTTTGCGCTGTTTCCCCTGTTCCTCGCGGTGCCGGCCGGGCGGCTGTCGGACCGTTTCGGCGTGCGCCTGCCGATCGTCTGCGGGACGCTGATCATGGCCGCCGGGCTCGCGCTTCCGCTCGCAATGCCGGGCATGGCCGCGCTGTTCCTCTGCCCGGCGGCCGTCGGCCTGGGGCATGTTTTCTTTCACGTGTCCGCGCACAACCTGGTGGGGGCGCTCGGCACGGCAGCCGAGCGCACGCGTAACTTCGCCACGTTCTCGCTCGGTATCTCGATCGCCGCTTTCATCGGACCCTCGGCCGCCGGCTTCGCCATCGAGCTCTCCGGCTATCGCACAGCTTTCGTCCTGCTCGCCGGCGTCGCCGTCCTGCCCGCGCTTTACGCCATGGCTCATCGCGGGCTCATTCCGGAGCACACGCGCCACGAAGGCGAAGCGCAGTCGAAAAGCGCTTTCGACTTGCTCGCCATCCCGGCTTTACGCCGTACCCTCATCATGAGCGGGGTCACGCTCACCGGGATTGAGCTCTTCTCGTTCTACCTGCCGATCTACGGCAGCGCGATCGGCCTCGCGCCGTCGGCGATCGGCATGATCCTGTCGAGCCACGCGCTCGCCGGCTTCATCGTGCGCATAGTGATGCACCGGCTGGCCCAGCGCTATACCGAGCTCGGCGTTCTCACCGGGTCGCTATTTCTTGCGGCGCTGGCCTATCTCGCCATCCCGGCCTTCGGCGACGCCTGGCTGCTCGCCGCCGCGGCGTTCGTGCTCGGGCTCGCACTGGGCTCGGCGCAGCCGCTCACCATCATCCTCACCTACAACCAGGCGCCCGCCGGGCGCTCAGGCGAGGCGCTCGGCATGCGCATCATGGCGAACAAGATCACGCAGATCGCGGTGCCGCTCGCCTTCGGTGGGTTCGGGGCGGCGCTCGGTGCCGCGCCGGTGTTCCTCGCCACCGGCGTCTTCCTGCTCGGCGCCGGCTGCCTTTCGCTCAAGGGGCGTCACCCGGCAACTTGATTCTTCCTCTGCGCGTAATTGCGCCAGAGCGGCAGTGCGAGCGAAAGGACGAGCAGGCCCCAAAGGACGTTGCCCAGCGTCGAGGAGAACAGCACGGTCAAGTCACCTTGCGAGATGCGCAGCGCGCGCACCAGGTACTGCTCGAACAGCGGGCCGAGCAGGATGCCGATCAGGATGGCGGTAACGTGATAGTTCGTTTTGTGCGCGACGTAGCCGATTACGCCGAAAACGAGGGCCAGCCCCATGTCGAAGAGGTACTGGCGCTCGCCGAAGGCGGCGACGATGGTCACCAGGATGATGATCGGCGCCAGATAGGTGGTCTCGATCAGCACTACGCGGGACATGTAGCGTGCGAGCGGCAGGATGGTGAAGATCATGAAAATGTAAGCCACCGCCATCGAGACGAAGACGCCATAAGCCACTTCGGGATTGGTGGCGAACAGCCGCGGCCCCATCACCATGCCGTGGTACTGAAGCACGATCATCATCACCGCGGCGGTACTGCCGCCGGGCACGCCGAGCGCGAGCGTCGGCACCAGCGTGCCGGAAGTGACGCCGTTGTTCGCCGCCTCGGGCGCGATCACCCCTTCGGGAATTCCAGTGCCGTAACGCTCGGGATGCTTCGACCACAGGCGCGATTGCTGGTAGGCCACGAACGCGGCGATGCTCGCGCCCGCGCCCGGCGTAATGCCGATGAACAAGCCGACCAACGAAGTCCATACGATGTGCCACCATTTCTGCACGGACAGCCGCAGCCCCTCCAGGGTATCGGCCCATCGTGCACGCATGGCACGCTCGCGCCCGGCCTGGTCGACGATCATTTTCTCCTCGATCATCACCAGCGCCTCGGAGATGGCGAACAGGCCGATCAGCGCCGGCACCAGGGGCACGCCGTCGTACAGCTCGAGAAAGCCGAAGGTGGCGCGCGGCGTGTTGTAGATATGGTCGGTACCGATCACGCCGATCAGCAGGCCGAAAAAGCCGGCGATCAGCGCCTTCAGTGGATCCTTGCCGGCGATCACGGCGATCAGCGTCAGGCCGAAGAGCAGGACGACCACCATTTCCACCGACCGCAGGTACAGCCCGATTTGCGAGAGCCACGGCAGCAGCGCGATGGTGGCGAGCGTGGTGATCAGCCCGCCGAACACCGAGGCCGTGAAGCAAAGCACCAGCGCCTGCTGCGCCTGGCCCTTTTGCGTCATGGGGTAGCCATCCAGCGTGGTGGCCGCCGCCCCGCCCGAGCCGGGGATCTTCACCAGAATGGCCGGAATTCCGCCGGCCAGATGGTTCGCGCAGTAAAGGGCAATCATGAACGCCATCGCCTGCTCCACCGGCACTGCAAGGGTGAGCGGCAGCAGCATGATGAGCGTGTTCTGCGGGCTGAAGCCCGGCAGGATGCCCACCACGATGCCGAGCAGGATCGCGGGCAGGATCACCCACCACAGGCCGAACTGGGTCGCGAACTGGCCGAGCAGGAACTCCCGGGTCAAGAGAGCAATCTCTCGATGGGCCCGTGCGGAATGTCGGATTGGAGCAGGACGACGAACAGCAGATAGGCGGCGAGTGCGACCGCCACTGGCAGGATGACGAGGGGCTTGCCGCGCGCTCCCATGATCCAGAGCGCGGCGAACAGCGCCAGCAGGAGGCCGAGCGTCAGGCCGAGCCAGCTCAGCGTCGCGATGAAAGCAACGGTGACGAGCACCATGCCGACGCGTTTTCCGAGCGCTTCCCGCGGCTCCCAAAGCGGGTTCAACCTCAGGCTCGCTTCCCCCTTCAGCACGCGGATCGCGATGCGCACGATCTGGATCGCGATCAAGCCCACCAGGATGCCGCCGATCACTACGCCATTGGCTTTCGCCTCCCACGCAAGATCGGCGATGGAGACGAAAAAATAGGCCGCGAAGCCGAGCGCCAGCGCCGGGATGACCAGGTCAGCGCCGAGCGCTTTTTTCACTTCTTCGCTGTCAGCAGCGTCCGGTATTCATTCGCGAGCTCGATCATCCCCTTGGCGTACTCGGTGCAAAGCTTGCGGTCACCGTACTGGATGGTCTCGACCGGGGCGCCGGTCTTGCCGTATTCCTCGCGGTACTTCGGGTTGTCGAAGACCTGCCGCGCCGTCTTCTCGAGCAGCGCGAAGCGGTCGGGAAATTTCTCGATCACCTCGCTGTGGATCGCCCAGGAGCGCGACGAATAGAGCGCCGGAATCTTGGTGGCGAAGACCTTGTTCACCGACGGCGCATTGCCGCTGTACTTCGCCATCTTCGCCGCGTCATCATTGAATATGCCGAGGACGCGCATCTGGTCGCCGAGCGCGACCACGCCGGCGATTGGCAGCGCGCCGGCATCCGCTTCGCCGTTCATCACGGCGACCGAGGTCGGGTTGCCGCCGCCGTAGGGCACGAGGTTGAACTTCGCCTTGGTGGCGTTGCCCAGGGCAAGCATGCCGATCGAGGCCGGATGCGGCAGGCGACTCACGGCCACGTTGACCGCGCGCTTCTTGCCTTCGGCCACCAGGTCCTCGAGGCGTTTGAACGGGCTCTGTCGCCGAACGTAAACCACGCTGTCGTCGACGTCGAGCCGGCAGAAGTACTGGTAGTCCTCGGGAAAGCGGTACGGCGGCTTCTGCAGGGCGTACATGATCATCTCCGGCCCCATGTTGCCGAAGAGCAGGTTGTGGCCGTCGCGCTCGCGCTTGCTGAGGTAGAGCTCGTAACCCACCTGCCCCGCCGCGCCGGCGAAGAAGCCGTACTCGAAATTCGCCTTGAGCAGCGGTCCCCAGAAGTCGTCGAACACGCGCGCCAGGCGATCGGCGCCGCCGCCCTGTCCGGTCGGGATCACCACGCGCATGTTCTTGGACGGGAAGGCTTGCGCTTGGCCGCGCAGCGGGTTGAGCGCGAGAGCGGCGGCTGCGCCGGCAACAATCCGCCGCCGGGTCTGGCTGGGTAGTTTCAAGGCGTTTTCCTCTCAGGACGGATATTAGAATGGTGCGCGCCGGGGAGGAACAAACGATTTGAAACGATGGCTTGTCGTCGGAATGTCGGCAGTGGTGTGGCTTGTTTGGTTTCCCGCGGCCGGGGCCCAATGGTTGGAGCTCTCCTTCGTCGACCCCGGTCTCAATTGGCGCACCCTGGAGACCGCCGCGTTTGCGGTGCATTTCGCCGAGAACAACCGCGAGCAGGCGAGAACAGTCGCCGGCGCCGCCGAGCGCATCCTGCCGCGCATCACATCCGTGCTGCGTTGGCGTCCGACATCGCGCATCCACCTAGTGGTGCTCGATTCGGCGGACTTCGCCAACGGCCTTGCCTCCCCGCTGCCGTTCAACTACTCGATGATTTTTCTTTCACCGCCGGACGAGGGCGAGCTGCTGCAGAACCGGGAATGGATCGAGCTCGTCCTTACCCACGAGCTGTTCCACATCGTGCACATAGACAAGGCGAGCGGGCCGGCGCTGGGACTGCGCAGCGCCTTCGGCCGCGTGCCGTTCCTTTTCCCCAACGCGCTGCAGCCGCGATGGATCATCGAAGGCCTCGCGGTCCAGGCCGAGTCCGATGCCGGCCGCAACTACGGGCGGCTGGGCAATAGCCAGTTCGAAGCCATGATGCGCGCGGAAGCCGGCCGCGGCTTCCGCTCACTGCAGGAAATCAACGCCGGCGGCCGTGGTTTCCCACTCAACCGCGACTACCTTTACGGCGGCTATTTTTTCGCCTTCCTGCAGGAGCGCTATGGGGACAAGGCAATGGCGAACTTTATCGAGACCTATAGCGACAACCTGATTCCATTCCGCGTCCACAGCAATCCGGCGCTGGTTACCGGCAAGAACATGAACGATCTGTGGGCGGAATATCAGCGCTGGCTGGTTGCGCGTTTCCGAACGAATCGGCCGTCCCCGGCCGAAGGCGAGGCGATCCTGCGGGATTGGTCCGTCAGCAGTCCGGCACTTTCGCCGGACGGCACGCGTTGGTACATCCGCTCCGACGGCTACAACGCGCCGCAGCTAATGCGGCAACCGCCGGGCGGCGAAGCGGAAGCGCTGCGCGCTGTGGAGCCGGATGCGCGCCTCAGTCTTTCGCCGAATGGCAGCGCGGTGCTGGCGCAGCCGGAAATCTGCCGCAACTACAATTATTTCTACGAGCTGAATCGTGTTACGCCGGAGGGCGACCTCCAGCGCCTTAGCCGATGCGGGCGCTACCGCCTGGCGGCGCCGCTCGACGACGGCCGCGTCCTCGCGGTCAAGATCGAGGGCGGCCTATCGCAGGTCGTCACTCTCGACGGAGAGGTGCTGTACCGCGCGGCCCCCGGCGAATCACTGACGGGGATCGCTGCTAAGGGTGGATTGGTCGCCGTGACCAGCCTCCGGGACGGCCACTGGTCGCTGATCAGCATCGCCGGCGGCCGGGCGGAGGTGCTGGTCGCAGACGAGGCAGCGAAGCATTCCCCTCGCATCGGCGATCGCGACGAGATCTTCTTCATTGCCGACTACGGGAAAGTGTTCAACGTCTGGTCGCTCCACAGCGGCCGGCTGTCGCGCTGGACTGAAGCCGCGCATGGGGTGCGCGAGATCAGCGCGCCGCAGCGAGGCGAAATCCTGCTGACGACGATCGAGGCGGACGGGGACGCGCTACGCCTGCTGCGCCTGCCGGTGGCGCCGCTGCAGCAGCTCGATGCTGCGCGCGTTCCCGAGCAAGCCCCGTCGGTCGAGCCACTTGCCGTGGCAGCCGCCGATCGCCCGTATTCGCCGCTGTCGTCTCTATTGCCGCGCAGCTGGCTGCCGCTTGTCGAGTTCGCCGAGGGCATGGCGGCCATCGGTGCCACGACCTTTGGGCAGGACGCCCTTGCCCTCCACCAATACGCGGTCGCTGCCATGTACGAATTCACGCAGCATGAGGTCCTGGGCAGTTTCGCGTACCTGTACGACGGACGGCACGGCTTGCTGCTCGACCGCAATATGACGGTGACGGAAGCCCCGGACGCCGAGATCGTGGCCTACGAGATCTCCGAGGGTGCGCAATGGGTCTCCACCTGGCGTCACCTCGCCCTCAACCGCCGGTTCTATTGGGGCCTCGGTGGCGCGCTGGAACGCGAGAAGCGACATCGCGTCGGCGCGAGTAGCACAACGCCGCAGGATGAGCGGGTGCTCGGTCTGGTGGCCGGCGTCGACACCCGGCGCACGTACTGGCTTTCCGAGGGGCCGGTGACCGGCCTGCAATTGCGCCTGTTCGCCGAGACTTCCCATGGGCTGCACGCTGCCTACTCGGGCGACGTCTACCGGTCGGACGCGCGCCTGCATTTCCCGCTCGGCAAGACGGTGTTGTCGCTGCGCTGGAACGAGGCCTGGGGCGAGCCCGACGCTGAACCCTTCCAGCTCGGCGGCAGCATTACGGATCCGCCCACCCTGCTGCCGATCCTCAATCAGCGCGAGTTCGCGCTGCGCGGCTATACCCGCGGCGAGCCTACCTTGACGGGAAATCGCGCCCGCATCACCACGGTCGAGTGGCGCATCCCGTTGCGGGACGTCGATCTGCACGCCATGGTGCCGCCGGTAGGCCTCAACCGGATTGCGCTCAACGCTTTCTTCGACGTCGGCGCGGCGTGGGCCCGCGATGCAGAGCCCGACTATCACCGCGGCATCGGTATCGAGCTGATGGCCGAGGTGCGCTTCGGTTACCTGTTCGGCGCCGATCTGCGCGTCGGCTTGGCCGAAGGGCTCGACGAAGGCGGCAAGACGATGGGCTACCTCAGGCTCGGCCGCTCGTTCTGATCAGCGCCTGCCCAAGACCGCATCGAGGCGCTCCAGGTCGTTGATCACCACCCACTCGGTGGCGCCGGCGGCCTTCACGCGCTTCTGCCAGGCCTCCAGCCGCCCGAAGTAGCGCCGCGGATCGATATTGTCGGTCTTGAGCTTCACCACGTTCACCGCGACCACGCGAATGTTCTTCAGGTTCATCGGAATGTCGCGCATCGTGATCTTGTCCAGCTCCTCCTGCATGTCGGAGAAGATGATCAGGGTCTTGGTGCCGGCGCCGGTCTCGTTCAGGAACTCCGCGCCCTGCAGCAGCCCGCCGGTGATGTCGGTGTAGCGGCTCGACTTCACGCCCCTGACGAAACCGTCGGTGGTATCGCGGAAAGCGCGCTTCTGCGCGTTGGCCTGCGAGGGCCGGATGTCGAACGTCGCTTTGGCGACGATGTCCTTCTCGGTGAAGCTGCGGCTCTCGACGCGCGCCACGGCCAGCGAGTCCCCGGGCTGCAGCGTGCCCAGCAGGTAGTTGACGACGACCTGCGCCTTGGTGGCCTCCTGCACGAAGGTGCCGGAGGTATCGACCAGGACGTAGACCGCCTGGGCATGGTTGCGCGCATCCCCGCATGCCGCCAGCGAAACACTCAGAAGCAAGGCAGACAGCACTCGAATCATGGTGGTCTCCATACTCAACGAGCCTGATGCGCGGAATCGTCGACGTCGACAGCGCCGCGGCGTTTCGCCACTCCCCCGCGGCGTGCTCCGAGCCTGCCCTTGGCAAAGTGCTCCGCCAGGAGCGGCAGGACGATCACCACGTCGTAGATCGTGATCAGCACCCGCGCCATACGCCGCGCGATGTTCGAAGCGATGCGCAGCACCAGCGCCAGGCTGTCGACCAGCCCCACCAACAGCACACCGAGCACCGTGCGGCTCGAATGGAGCAGCGATTCGAGCGGCACCGCGATGAAGGCGAGCGCGAAGGGCAGGATGAAGCCCAGCAGCATTTGGCCAGCGGTCGGTATGCGACCCACCCATCCTTCCGAAGCTGCGGCCGGTGCCGCGGTGGCGAGCGTCTGCAGCAGCGCCTGCTTGTCCGCGATCAGCATGTCGCGCATCAAGGCAAGGGCCGCCTCGACACCCGCCAGCGTGACCAGCAGCACCAGCGCGATCCACATCATGCGGCGCCGCAGGTGCTCGGCCAGGCTGGCAATGCGCGGAAAGAGGTGCGTGATGCGCAACGCTTCCATCAGGAACAGGCCCATCGACGCCTCGACCAGGATGATGACCAGCGCGGCCACTTCCGAGGTGCGCAGCGTGCTCGTCAGGTAGTCGCCTGCCCCGACCATCTCGGACATCGGCAAGGCAATCAGCTTGAAGTTGATGAACGCGCCGCCCGCGGCCACCAGCATGACGAGCGTGGCGATGGCGAATTGCGTGAACGCCGAAACCGTGAGCATGTGCTCGGCCTTGTCGGTCTTGGCGTTGATCGCCTCGTACTTTTCCATGTGCGCATCCACCGCGCTCGCACCGTTCTGCAGCTCGGCGAGCTTCTTGTCGACCGCGCTCAGCGTCTTGTCGACCGAGCGCCAGAAGGGCATGAACCCCTCGAGGATCTTGTGCCGCGTCTCATAGGAGCGCCGGTATTCACCCAGCGTCTTCTCGTGCATCTTGTCGACCGAGCGCTTGATCTCCTCGAGGATGCCTTGCACCATCTCGCTGCCGCTCTTGACGTTGGCGACAGCGGCGACGGCTTCCACCCAGTCCGGCGGCGGCGGCGGCACTTCGCCGCACTTGCGGTAGTCCTCTTCAATACGCGTGATCTCATCCAGCAGCTTGCGCTGCAGCGTCGGATAACCCTGCAGGTCGCGTCGCACCATGGCCTCGATGCGCTCGAACTCGCGCTCGATGCGGCTGCCGACCTCCTGGGCCCCATGCGCGAGCAGCACCGCCTTGTTGCGTAGCCTCATCGCGATGGCGGTGGCCGCGAGCCAGCGGCCACCCATGCGCAACGGGCCGCTGATCAGCGCGCCGACGGCGTACAGCAATTGGTGCACCGGCCGGCGCGCGGCATACAGGAACACCATGCCGAGGACGGCGAGAATTACGAACGACAGCGCCGGGTTCTCCGGCCAGATCATCCACGCTTGAGCGGTCATTTTTTTCTCCTCATGATCCGTGAGCCTAGATCACGGGCGGCGCCCATTGCAGCGAAGTTGCGCCGTTCAGGCACTAAGTCTCGATTGCTGCGGGTGCGGTGTGAATTCCTGACGTTACTTTTTCGCCGCAGTGAGCCGGCGATATTGCGCCATGTGACGGATTGCTTCCCGCGCGCGGCCGAGTTCCTCGCAGAGGAGCGCCAGGTTGTAGTGACCGTCCGCCATCGCCGGATCGAGCGCGAGCGCGGCCTCATAGCTATCCACCGCCTCCGGTTTGCGCTCCATATCCTGCAGCAGCACACCCAGGTTATAGAGCAGTAGCGCGTCCGGCCCGTAGGTCTCGAGCGTCATGCGGTAGGCCGCCTCTGCCTCCTGCAGCCGTCCGGCTTCGTGGAGCTCATAGCCGTCCTCAACTTCGGTTTGGACTGCCGGCTTGTCCGCCTGGATGACCTTCAGCACCCCGGCTGCGGGGTCACCCTCGAACACGAGAAGGTACTGGCCGGATTCTGCCTGCCAGCTTTTCGCCCCTTCCTTCACCACGACCCGCTCACCGACCGCATTGATGCTCAAGCCGGAGAGCGGCATGGCGGCGGGCAAATTGCGGCGCAGCTCCTTGAGGGAGCGCGTAATGCGCTTCGTAGGCACGCGCGCCGCCGCAAGGGCCTGCGCGGTGCGCAGCACGATCAAGTCCTGGAATGAAAAGCGCAGAGCGTTGCGCGGTCCGCGCGACGGCGTGACGAATCCGGCCTGGACCAGCGCGCGGATGGTGCTGCGCGGCAGGCGCAGGAGCTTTTCGACCTCCCGCACCCCGAACTGGTGCACGTTATTTCTTGGCGGCCTTCCGCGCGGGCGCCTTCGCGGCCGGCGCCTTGGCCGCAACCTGCGGCTTCCTGGCTGGCTTCTTTTCCAGGCTGGCGCGCAGGGCGTCCATCAAGTCGATGACCTGGGCGCCCTGCTCCGGCGCCTCGGCCATGGTGATCTCCTGACCCTCGACTTTCTTCTGCACCGCGGCCTCGATGCGCTCACGCACCTCGTCCTTGTACGCAGCGGGGTCGAACTTCTCGGCGGATTGCTGCTCGATCAGCTGCTGGGCCAGCTTCAGCTCGGCGTCCCGCACGTCCATCTTCGGAATATCGATGTCCTTCATCGCGCGTACCTCGCCCGCATACATCAACTGCTGCATGACCAAGCCCTCGACAAAGCCGTCATCCACCGCGCGGATGAGCACGATGTACTGCTTGCCGCGCGCGGCCCAGCGCCCGATGGCGCAGCGCCCCGATTGTTTGAGTGCGCGCGCCAGCAACGCGTAGGGCTTCGCGCCTCCCTTGTCCGGGCCCAGGTAATACGCCTTGTCGTAGTACACCGGATCGATGCTCGACTGGGGGATGAACTCCGTGATGTCGGCCGCCTGCGTGCCGGCCTCTTCGAGCGCCTTGAGCTCCTCGGGCGAGAACATGACGTACTGGTCCTTGGCGAATTCATAGCCCTTGGCCATGTCTTCGCGCGAGACCGGCACGTCTTCCTTCACGCAGAAATACTGCTGCCGCAACCGCGAACCGCAGGGCTTGTGCAGCAGGTTGAAGGAAATGGAACGGCTGGTCTCGGTCGCCGAATAGAGCTTGACCGGGATGGAGACCAACCCGAAAGAAATGGTCAACGAAGCAATCGATCTGGCGGCCATCGCTTCACCTCTTTAAATCAATAACTTACGGCACATAGTTCGAGCGAAAGGTTCGCAGGATACTCCATTATGCCTTTGCCCGTTGCAGAGCCTGCTCGAGGCTCTGCTTGCGCTCCAGCACATCGCCCCAGCGATCGCCCGTCCCGGCCAGCCTCTCGGCAACGTTGGGCAGGCGGAAATCAAGCGGGTGGGCGCCGGCGAGCTCGTCCCAGGTCAGCGGCAGGGAGACGGGGGCGCCGGGCGCGCCACGCGGTGAGTAAGCCACGTTCAGCGTCTTTCCCCGCACATTCATGTTGTAGTCCATGAAGATCTTGCCGGTGCGCTTCGGCACGCTCCACTCCAGGGTGATGTCCTTGGGGTGCAGTCGCATGAGATGACGGCCGACGCGCTCCGAAACCTCCCGTGCCGCTTCGAAATCGATGGTGCGGCGGATCGGCAGAAAGACATGTAGGCCAGTCTTGCCGGAGGTCTTCACGATCGGCTCGAGCTTCATGCCGTTTAGCAGCTCGCGCAGGCGGAACGCCACCTCCTTGCCCTTCTCGAACGCCACCGTGTTGAGCTCGGGCTCGTCGCCGGGCTTCTCCTCGCCCGAGTAGATGTATGGATCGATGTCGAACACGACGTAGTCCGGATAGTTGAGCACCGAGGCTTCCAGCGCGCCGAGCGACGAGGCGTAGTCCGTGCTCTTGCTTCCGCAATCCGGCGCGAAGCGGGCGCGCGAATGCCAGACATGGAACTCGAGCGTGCCGGACTGCGCGAGCCACAGCAGCGTCGGCAGGTTGTTGCAGACCAGGTATTCGTGGCTCGCGTCCTTGCTGCCCGAGAAAACCGTGATGGTCTCGACGAACTTGGGGCGCTGCTGGTGCCAGTGCTTCTGGTAGAACCGCTGCCCGCCGATGCCGTCGGGCATGCGGATCATGGTGAGCGGGCGATCGGCGAGGTGGGGCAGCATGAACGGCGCCACCTGCGCGAAGTAGCGAAGCAGGTCGCGCTTCGTCAGGGCCCGCTGCTTGAAGCCGGGGTCGGCCGGCCAGTAAACCCGGTCGAGATGCGTGAGCTTGAGGGCATGCGATTCGACCGAGATGGTTGCATTCGCCTTGCTCTTGTCCAGCTGCCGGACCACGTCGTCGATCTCGGAATCTGCCGATGCCCTGCCTTCTCCCGCAGGGGTGGTTCGGCGCACTTCCTTGGCCTCGATGTCGTCGCGCAGGCGCAGGAACACCGGCGCGCGCAGCGAGCCGTCGCCGGTCCAGCCCTGGAACTTGACCTCGGCGACCACCTTCGGGTCGACCCAGGTCGTCGGCGCATTGACCGGTGGTTTGGTCGAGAACGGATTGGTCTTGCGACGCAGCGGCTCGAGCCGTGCGAGCACCTGCGCAAGCGAACGGTCGTCGAATCCCGAGCCGACATGCGAGGCGTATTGCAGCTTGCCGTCCTGCCAGTACCCCACGAGCAGCGCCCCGAGCGGCGCGCGCACGCCCTGCCCCTTCGTATAGCCGCCGATGATGAAGTCCGCGCTGTTCGTCGACTTCACCTTGAGCCAGGCACCGGAACGCTTGCCCGCTTCGTAACGGCTGTCCTTGCGCTTGCCGATCACACCCTCGAAGCCGTTGGCTACTGCCGCGGCATACAGCGCCACCCCGTCGTCGGCGGCGTGGACCGGCTGCACCAGCGGGGACGGCAAGAGGCATTGTCCGAGATAGCGACGGCGCTCGACGTAGGGCGCTTTGCGCACGTCGACACCGCCGAAGTGCAATAGGTCGAAGGCATAGAACACGGCGCGCGGCGAGCGGTTCTGCATGGCGTTGAACGACGGCTTGCCGGCCTCGTCGAACGCGACGATCTCGCCGTCGAGGATCATGCTCGGCCCGGGCTGCGCGAATTCGGCGGCCAGCTTGGGAAAATCCGCGGCGAGCTCCAGCCCGCGCCTGGAGCGCAGGCTGACTCCGTTCTGGTCGACGAACACGAGCACCCGGTAGCCATCGAGTTTCGGCTCCCACACCCACCCCGCGCGGTTGAACGGCGCGCCGGCGAGCTCCGCATGCATCGGCTCGAGCTTCTTTGGCATCGGCTCGGTCGCACCGCCCGGCGCCAGTTGTTCGGCGGGAATCTGCTCCCCCGGCATGGCCTTCATTTCTTCGACGGCAATGCCGGAAAGGATGGACCGGTTCTGCCTGGTGACGTCGGTCTTCGCCACGAAACGGTCCTTGTGCTTGATGAGCAGCCAGGTCTTCGCGTCCTTCGTGCGCACCAAGGCGAAGGAGCCTTTCACCTTTTCACCGCGCAAAAAGATGCCGAGCTTTCCGTTGTCCAGTCCGGCCAGCACCTGTTGCTCCGCCGCGGCGCGGTCCTCGACCCAAGGTTGTTCCTCGTCGGGGGAGTACACGCCGCAGTCCCAGACGATGACCTCGCCCGCGCCGTACTGGCCCGGGGGGATCACGCCTTCAAAGGAGGCATAGTCGAACGGATGGTCCTCGGTTCTTACGGCGAGGCGTTTCTCGGCCGGGTCGAGCGAAGGGCCTTTGGGGACGGCCCAGGACTTGAGTACGCCGTCGCACTCGAGGCGAAAGTCGTAATGCAGCCGGCGCGCGGAATGCTGCTGGATCACGAACAGCAGCGGCCCGCCGCGCGCCTGCGGCACCGCCGCCGCGGGCTCGGGCGTGGCGCTGAAAGTGCGCTTGGCGGAATACTCGCTAAGCTTGCCGCTCGCCATGCCCGATTCTAGAAAACTGCTGGCCGGCGCGAGCGGCTATTCGTTCAAGGAATGGAAGGGACCCTTCTATCCCGAGGCGATGAAGCCGGACGGCATGCTGGCGTTCTACGCCGAACGCCTGCCGACCGTGGAGATCAACAACACCTTCTACCAGATGCCGAAAGCCGCGGTGCTCGAGAACTGGGCGCGCGCCACGCCGGACGGCTTCCGTTTCGCAATCAAGGCCTCGCGCCGCATCACCCACATGTCGCGCCTCAAGGCCGACAGCGCCGCCGACTCGGTGGCTTTCCTGTATCGCACGCTCGCGAGCCTCGGACCCAAGCGCGGCCCGGTGCTCTTCCAGTTGCCGCCGTTCCTGAAGAAGGACGCGGCGCGGCTCGGCGAATTCCTCGAGCTGCTGCCGGCCGGGCACGCGGCCGCGTTCGAGTTCCGCAACGACAGCTGGTTTTCCGATGATGTCTACGCGCTTTTGAAGAAAGCCGGTGCCAGCCTCTGTCTGTCCGAACGCGAAGACAACGCGCCGCCGCCGCTGGTCGAGACCGCTGGGTGGGGCTATGTGCGGCTCCGGCTGGAAACCTATTCCGACAGCGACCTCGAGCAATGGGCTGCCCGCCTGCACGCCACCGGCTGGAAAGAAGTTTACGTGTACTTCATGCACGAGCCGACGGCGCCGGCGTATGCCCAGACCCTGATGAAATTCGCCGGCTAGGGCACGACTTCGAGCAAGCCCTCCATACCTTTATCACGGTGGCCGGCCACGAAAGGCAGTTTCTTGCTGCAGTAGATCGGGTATTTCCCGGGCTTGCTGGCGGTGAAGACGATCTTCTTTGGATCCGATCCGAGGTCCTCGTCGATCGATACGCCGGCCTCGGGCGCCCGGATCACCAGATTGTGCGGCGTGATGCCGGACTCGCGGCTCGCGAGCAGCTCCACCGGCACGTTGACCTTCACCAGGATGTGAGCCGGCTTGAAAAAATAACTGCCACCCGCAATGCGGATGCGTTGCACACCGTCCGCGTCGGGTTTGACCGGTTCCTGCGCTAGTGCGGGGACGAAGGCCAGCATGACGAGCACAAACCCGAAGGCCTGGCCCAGCGTCTTCCTTGTGGAATAATCGATTTGCATGGCGAGCGCCCGCCTGGAGGTAACAGACCTCGAAGTCTCCTACGGAGACACGCCAGTGCTCAAGCGGATTTCGCTCGCCGTGGCGGGCGGTGAATTCGTCGCCCTCCTCGGCCCTTCGGGTTGCGGCAAGACCACTCTGCTGCGCGCCATCTCCGGGTTCGTGCCGGTTGCGTCCGGGCGCGTTGCGGTTGCGGGCCGCGAAATCACTCACGAGCCGCCGGACAGGCGCGGCATGGCGATGGTGTTCCAGTCCTATGCGCTGTGGCCGCACATGACGACCGCACAGAACCTGGGCTACGGCCTCAAGCTACGCCGCATCGCCAAGCCTGAGATCGCGCGCCGCGTCGCCGATATCCTGACGATGCTCAAGCTGGAGGGCTTCGGCGAGCGCAACGTGACACAGCTCTCGGGCGGCCAGCGCCAGCGCGTGGCGCTGGGCCGCGCGCTCGCCGTCAATCCCGAGGTCCTGCTGCTCGACGAGCCGCTGTCCAATCTGGATGCGCGCATCCGCGAGGACGTGCGGCACGAGATCAAGGCCGTTCAAGCCAAGCTCGGGATCACCACCATCCACGTGACCCACGATCGCGAGGAAGCGATGGTGATGGCCGATCGCATCGCCATCCTCGACGCCGGACGCATCGCCCAGCCCGGAGCGCCGGAGGAGGTCTACAACCGTCCCAATTCGCCCTTCATCGCCTCATTTATGGGCGCTGGCAACCCTCGAGTGCGAGCACGGCGTGCCGGATGTCATCACCCTGCCGCTGCTGATGTTTACCGCCAGCATCGCCGGCAACTATCAGATTGCCGCCATTACCGCGCTGATTCTGCTGATCCCTTCGGTGGCGTTCATGCTGGTCATCGAGCGCTTTCTCAAAGCCGACGTGTTGTCCAAGGTCGGCGCATAATCGCGTTTCCGGGAGGGAACAGCATGGATGCGACCACGACCGAACAATTGATGGCCCAGCTGCGCGCGGTAGCGCGCGAGGCGGAGGAGCTGCTGCAGGCCACCGCTGACCAGACCGGCGAGCAGATCGAGGAGCTGCGCGAGCGCGCCAAGGCGTCGCTCGCCGCCGCGCGCGAAATCGACGCGCAGGTTCGCAAGAATCCCTGGGCCGCTGTTGCCATCGCGGCCGGCGTCGGGCTTCTCCTCGGGCTGCTGCTCGCCCGCAAATGAGCCTGGGGCTGGTGAAGTCCGCGCAGGACCTGGTGGCGAGCGCGCTCGGCCTGGCGCGCACCCGACTCGACCTGCTCAGCACGGAGTTGCAGGAGCTGCTGGCGCGGCTGGTCGTACTGATGATCGCGTCGGTGACCGCCATCCTGCTCGGCGCGCTGGCGTTGGGCTTCGCCGCGGCCGCCCTGGTTCTTGCCGTGCCACCCGAGCAGCGAGTCTGGGCGTCGGCCGGCGTGGCGCTTCTATTCCTCGCCGCGGCGGCCCTCATTGCCTGGCAAGTGCGTCGCGACGCGAAGGCACGCCCTTTCGCCGCCAGCATCGCCGAGCTCGAGCGCGATGTGGCCGCGCTTAAAGCCGGCGAATGAACCTTTCCATCGGCGCACTTGCCCGGTGCCGTGAAGCGCTGCTCCAGCGTTCCAGCGCGCAGCGCGCTGAGATCGCTGGCGCGGTCGAGCGGATGCAAAACGCCGCGACGGCACCGCTGCTGCTCGGCGCCGTTGCCGGGGTCGCGCTGCTCAGCTCTTCGCCCGCACTTCGCAGCTGGCTGGTCCGTGCCTGGGCGTTTTACGCCCTGGTACGGCGCATCAAAGGTCAATGAGCCAAGCGCAAGCGGCGGCCGCCGTCTCGGCCAGCGGCCTCGAACGGCTGAAGCTCTACTACGGCCGGAACGAGGGGCGCGTAGCGGCCGCGTTCTTCATCGCCGGCTTCCTGTTCGACATGCTTACGGTAGGCCGCATCGATTCATGGGCCACCATTGGCCAGCAGGTGGTTTACCTGGCCGTGATTACGACGGCGCTGCTGCAGATGCTGGTCGAGCAGGGCGAGCCGCCGCGGGAGCCGGCCGGTTTTGTCCTCAGGCGGTGGTACTACGAATACCGCAACGCGCTGGTGCATTTCCTGATGGGGGCGCTGCTCAACCTTTACGCGATCTTCTACTTCAAGAGCTCGTCGCTGCTGGTGTCATTCGGCTTTCTCGGTTTTCTCGTGATCGTACTTCTGGCCAACGAGGTGAGGCGCGTCAAATCACTGGGTCTGTCCTTCAAGTTCGCCCTGCTCAGCCTGTGCTTGCTGTCTTTCTTCGCCTATCTCATTCCGGTGCTGGTCGGCTCGATCAGCCTGTTGCTCTTTCTGCTATCGATGCTCGCGGGCGCAGTGCCGCTAGCCCTGGGCGCGTGGCTCGTGGGACGTGGCTCGCCGGCGAGGTCTACGCTGGCGAGACGGCAGATCCTGGTGCCGCTTGGCTGCGTGCTGATCGGCTTCCTCGCCTTTTATTTTTTCCGGCTGATTCCGCCGGTGCCGCTGTCGATTCCGTTCATCGGCGTCTACCACCAGGTCGAGCGCGCGGGCGACAGCTACCGTCTCAGCCACGAGCGGCCGGTCTGGCGCTTCTGGCACAACGGCGACCAGAACTTCTCCGCCCAGCCGGGCGACAAGGTGTACGTGTTTTTCCGCATCTTCTCGCCGGCGCGCTTCAGCGATCAGGTGCAGATGCGCTGGCAATGGAAAGATCCGGCGCGCGGCTGGGTCACGCACGACACCATTCCGATCCGCATCGTCGGCGGCCGTGAGCAGGGATTCCGTGGCTATGGCGTCAAATCCAACTACCAGCCCGGCGATTGGAAGGTGCAGGTCGAGACGCTCGACGGACGCGAGATCGGCCGGGTGTATTTCGAGCTTGTCGCCGTACCCGAAGCGCCCCGCAGCCTGGAAACCGCGGTCGATTAGCTGCCGAACTTTATGTAATTGACCATCTCCTTCTGCACCTCGGCGGGTTGGTCGAGGAGCGCGTTGAACATCTTCAGCACCTCTTCCGGCGGGATGTAGCCGACGGCGCTGGTGGCGAGCGTCTCGTCCACCGGCAGGTGCTCGAATCCCGCGATGAGCGCGGCCGCCCCTGAGCGCGCCGACCAGCCGACAGTCCCTCGCCGGGAACGCCGAACAGGATCGAAGTGATGTCGCCGGTGGTGGCCTCGCCGCTCCGCCGATGCCGGGCAGCAGGCCGACCACGAAACCCAACGCCATCCCGACCAGCATCAGGCTGAACGCGTTCCACTGCAGCACCAGCGAGAGGCCCTGGAGGAGCGCGTCGATCATCGGTCGCCGAATGCTAGAACAAATACAAGCCCGGGTTTAGAATCCAGCCCGCGAATTCTCAAATCGCGGGCTTTGGGGAGCTCGTCGAAGAAGGAGTGCTCCCATGCGGCCGATGAAGGTTCGTTCGCAACTGGTTCTTCTGGTCGTCGGTAACCTGCTTATCCTGCTCGCCCTGTCCGGCGCGGCCGCCTGGATGGCGGGCGTAATTCCTCCCGCGACCGAAACCCGGTGGCTGATCTTGCTCGGCATGGTCGCCACCCTCCTCTCGCAGCTCCTGCTGACGCTCGCGATCGCGAAGCGGATTTCCGGCGCCACCGCCGTATTCGACCCGATCGCCAGGGCGCTCCTGACCGGCGCCAAGACCGAAATGCCGGGGACGATCGGCGTCGCCGAGATTGCCGAAGCCTGCGACAAGCTGGTGCACGCGGCAAACGCGGTGCACGGACGCGACGCCGCGCTGCGCGCTGCCGACCGGACCAAGGATGAATTTTTCGCGATTCTCGGACACGAATTGCGCAATCCCCTCGGGGCGCTGTCGGCCGCTGCCCATGTGCTCCAGAACGCGCCGTCGGGAGACGGTGCGCTTCGCGCGGTCGCGGTGGTCGCGCGCCAGGTCGAGCACATGACGCGCCTGATCGAGGACCTCCTCGACCTCAGTCGCGTCACGCGCGGCAAGGTGAGCCTCAGCAGACAGCCGCTGAATCTCGCGTCCGCGGTGGAAAAGAGCGTGAATGAGCTGCGCGGGGCCGGGCGGCTCGCCCGCCATGACGTGCGTCTCGAACTGTCGGAAGTCTGGGCGCTTGCAGACGAGGCAAGGATCCAGCAGATCGTCTCCAATCTCGTCGGCAACGCGGCCAAGTACACGCCCGACGGCGGCAGCATCGTCGTGAGCTTGCGGCGCGATCAGGATGCGGCGGTGTTACGCGTGCGCGACAACGGCGTCGGCATGTCGCCCCAGCTCGCCGCGCGCGTCTTCGAGCTGTTCGTCCAAGGGGACGAACCCGGCAAGCGCCGCGTGGCCGGGTTGGGCATTGGCCTGGCGCTGGTGAAGCACCTGGCCGAGCTGCACGGCGGCAAGGTGTTCGCGGCGAGCAGCGGCGCGGGGCAAGGCTCGATATTTACCGTCTCGCTTCCGGCGATCGAACCCCGGCCGGAAGCCGCCGCGCCCGTCGCGGCCGCGCCGGAATCGCGCCACCGCATCCTGGTGGTCGAGGACAACGTGGACACCCGGGAGAGCATGGTCGCCGCGCTGCAGCTCGACGGACACAGCGTCTACGAGGCCGCCAACGGCAATGCCGGGATACGCGCGGTCGCCGAGCTGAAACCCGAAGTGGCCGTCATCGATATCGGCTTGCCCGGTCTCGACGGCTATGAAGTGGCGAGCGCGCTGCGGCGGGATCCCGCCTGTCAGGAAATGGTGCTGGTGGCCATCACCGGTTTCGAGCAGCCCGACTCGCTACGGCGTGCGCGCGAAGCCGGGTTCGACGACTACGTCAGCAAGCCCATTGCGCCGGACCGCCTGGTCCGGTTGATCGACGCTGCCTTCTCCAGGAACAAAAAAGCCCGGTCCTCTTCGAGGGCCGGGCCTCTTCGGCCTTCTACTACAGGCCGGGCTTCCTAGAAGCTGCGTTTTTATTTACTCACGCCAAGCCTGCCGCCGGTGCCGAGGCCGCCTTTGACCTCCTGCGCCTTGTAGCTCTTCACGCTGCGCACCATCGCGTTGTAGGCGTCGGCGAACGAGCTGGCGATCACCTTGCCTTCCGGGGTGTTGGTGTAGCCGCCCGCGCTGCCGGAGCCGCCGCTGCCGATCAGCCCGCCCCAGACGCCGAAGTCGGTCTTGCTCGAGTTGCCTTCGGTGGCGGCGAGCTGCACGCCCGACCGATTGTCGACCAGCGTCAGCATGGTCGACGCTTCCTTGAACTTCAGGCTGCCGGCGAGCGAGGCGGCGGTCGAGCCCCAGCCGCCGAGCTTGTTGCCGATGGCGGTGACCGCGCCGCTCATGCCGCCCGTGTCCTTGGCGCTGAAGGTGATGCTCGGATTCATCGCGTAGTCGGCGGCGACCATCTGGCCCTTGCCGAAATTGCTGCCCTCGCGCGTTTCGCCCGAGCGGTCGAGGTTGCGCTCCTGCTTCATCGAATTCATCGCCTGCCCGCGCTCGACGACCACGAAACAGTTCGACTGCTGGATCAGCATGCGCAGCAGCGGAACCGTGGATTGCACCTTGTAGGACTGCATGGTGTGGTACCAGCTGGCATTGCGGTCCTCGATCACCGCCAGCGTGCCGAGCGTGTCGCTGCATTTCTCGAGCGTCCCGCCCGCGACCTGGGATTGCGCCCAGGCGCTGCTCGCGGTGAACCCCAGCACCGCCACCAATACCGTCTTCATACCCGACCTCCCCTTTGGTTATTCCGGCTTGTCGCTAGCTTACGCCAAGGCCCCATGGAATCAACCAAAAACGCCCGCTTCCAGCTAGCGCGCGAGCGGGACCGGCCGAAGCTGGATGCCCAAGCCGCGGAAGCCCGGTCCCGGGTATTGATGGAAGGACCAGCCTTCCGGGCAGTGGTTGGCGGTGGCATTCGGACCGTTCAGCGGGGCCTTGCACTTGCGGCGATCGAAGCTGATCGCTTCCCCTTCTAAGGACGGCGCTGGAAAACCAGCCTCGCGAGTTCCTGCTGCTCCTCGGGCTTCATGCCATAGGAGTGCTCGGCATCGGGGAATTTACCCTCGCGTACTTCGGCCGCGTAGCGACGCAGCGCGTCGACCGCGATTTCCGAGATCTGCGCGTAGCGCTTGGTGAATTTCGGCTTGAACTGGTCGAACACGCCGAGCAGGTCGAACGCCAGCAGCAGCTGGCCGCAGCTCGCGGCGCCGGCGCCGATGGCGAAGGTAAAGACCTTCACCGCGTCGTCCACCGCCTTGGCCACCGGCGCCGGCACCGCTTCGATCTCGAAGCCGACCGCGCCCGCCGCCTCGATCGCGATGCCGTCCTCGACGATGCGCATGGCCTCGGCGGCGGTGCGGCCCTGCAGCTTGAAGCCGCCGTACTGGTGGACGAAATGCGGGCACATGCCGACGTGGCTCATCACCGGCACGCCGGCCTCGGCGATGGCGCGGATGATGTGCGCCTTGTCCTTGCCGCCCTGCATCTTGACGACGTCGGCGCCGCCTTCCTTCATCAGGCGCAGCGCGTTCGTCACGCCCAGCTCGGGCGTGGCATAGCTGCCGTAGGTCATCGCCACCAGGATCATGCAGTTGGGCGCGCCGCGCCGCACCGCTTGCGCGTGCGCGATCATCATGTCGATCGTCACCGGCAGGGTGTTGGGGAATCCGTAGCTCACCATGCCCAGGCTGTCGCCGACGGCGGCAATGTCGATACCGGCGCGCTCGGCCCACACCGCCGAGGGATAGTCCGGGATGGAAGCCATCACCACCTTCTCGCCCGCCTTCTTGCGCAGCGCGAGATCAGGCACCGTCAGCTTCTTTCGATCCTCAGGCACGAAATGCCGTCTTCTGGGTTCCCTGGTACAGGGCCTTTACCTGTCGGCCGACTGCATCGGCGTGCGCAGCGAGAGCCGCTTCGTCAAGGTCCGCCTTGGGCCGCGGCTCCGCGTCGAAGTGTCCATGGTGATCGACCCCTCGCACCAGCATGGCGGAATCGCGCACCTTGGTCTGGCGCACATAGGTCGGGATATATCGGATCGACATGCCGATCCGGCGGTCATCGGTCCTGTTTGCATCGGAGCCGTGCACCAGCTTGATGTGGTGCAGGGACATCTCCCCTGCTCCCATGGCGAGCCCCACCGCCTTCGACTTGTCCACCTCGACCGCGATCTCCTGCCCGCGCGACAACAGGTTGTCCCGGTGGAAGGTGTCGACATGCGGCAGCTGGTCCACTTTGTGGCTGCGTGGAATGACCTGCATATAGCCGTTTTCCTGCGTGACCTCGGTAAACGCCACCCACGCGGTGACCACGTCGTCGGGCTCCAAGCCCCAATAAGTCGAGTCCTGATGCCACGAGACGAAGCCAGGGCTGCGCGCTTCCTTGATGAAGAAGTTCGTGGTCCAGCACAGGATGTCTGGCCCGATGACATCCTCCACCGCGTCGAGGATCTTCGGATGGTGGACGAGCTCGTCCGCCCAGGTGAAAAGCAGGTGCATCTTATGCCGCCAGTTTCCCTGCAGGGGCGCGCCGGTCTTTGCCTCGTGCGCTTCGAGCGCATTGCGAAAGCGCCGGGCGTCGCCCGCGGGCATCACGCGGACCGGGGAGTAGAAGCCTTCGCGCTTGTACGCGTCGATAGCAGCTTGCGAAAGGAGTTTCGGCATGGCCAAGCCTTCTCGCCAACTATACCTCGCCCGGCGCGTATATCATCCCCGTCAGAGGAGGAACACCATGTCGACACCGAGAGAGGTATCAACTTACGGGGTATCAAGGCACGTTGCCGTCGCGGGGGCGATGCTGCTGGCAGGCGCCTTGCACGGGATCGCCGCCCATGCGCAGTCCAAGACGCTGACCATGCAGGCGAGCTGGCCGGCGTCCAGCACATTCATGGATAACTTCACCCAGTTCGCCGACCGGGTGAACAAGACCACCGGCGGAAGGCTCCAGATCAAGACCTCGGCGGCGGGCACCATCGTGCCGGCATTCGAGGTCACCGATGCCACCCACAAGGGGGTGATCGACGGCGCGCACACCTGGTCGGGCTATCTCATCGGCAAGCATCCGGCCGCGGTGCTGTTCACCGGCGGTCCCGGCGGTCCCTTCGGCATGGATCTGTTCGATCACCTGGGCTGGTTCTACGACGGCGGCGGCCAGCAGCTGATGGACGAGTGGTTCGAGACCATCATCAAGCGCGATGTGATCTCGCTTCCGGTCATGCCGTTCGCGCCGCAGATGTTCGGCTGGTTCAAGCAGCCGTTCAAAGGTTGGGAGGACCTCAAGGGCCGCAAGATGCGCGCGGTCGGGATGAACGCCCAGATCCTCAGCGCTGCCGGCGCCGCGGTGGTCAGCATGCCCGGCGGGGAGATCGTTCCGGCCGCGCAGCGCGGCGTGGTCGACGCCGCCGAGTGGTGCTGCCCGGCCGAAGACATCAAGCTCGGCTTCCACAACGTGTGGAAGTACTACTACATGCCCAGCATGCACGAGGTGACGGAGGTATCCGATCTCCTGATCTCGAAGGCGGTGTGGAAAACGCTTGCGCCGGACCTGCAGGAGATCTTCAAGATGGCGGCCACGGAAACCTATCTGCGCTGGTGGCTGAGCTCCAGCCGGGAGCATTCCAAGGCGCTCACCGAGATGCGCACCAAGCACGGCGTCAGCGTAAGACGCACGCCGAACGAGGTGCTGATCAAGCAACTGCAGACCTGGGACGCGATCCGCGACAAGTTCGCCAAGGAAGATGCCTTCTTCGCGAAGGTGGTGGAGTCGCAGCGCCAGTACGCCGCCAACGTGGTGCCCGGGCGCATGGCCATGTACCCGGCCTACAGCTTCTCCGCCGACTACTACTGGAAGCAGAAGCCGGCCGCGAAGCCGAACGCCAAGTCGAAGTGAATTGAAGTTTATGATGGAGGCTGTGCGCCAAGGAGTCTCGCCATGACACCGGAACAGGTTCTCGCCATCAAGCCCAGGATCCTGACGCAGGCGCAGCGCGAGTCGTATTTCAATGACGGCTTCCTGCTGGTCGAGCGCGCGATCGGCCAGGATTGGATCGCCAAGCTCCGCGCCGCTACGGATGAGCTGGTCGAGCGCAGTCGCAAGGTGACCAAGTCCGACCCGGTGTTCGACCTCGAGCCCAAGCACCGGCCCGACGCGCCGCGCCTGCGCCGCGTCTCGAACCCCGTGGAGCAGCATCCGGTGTTCTGGGATTACTGCCTGAATTCGGTGATGGCGGACATCGTCGCCGACCTGGTCGGGCCGGACGTGAAATTCCATCACTCCAAGCTCAACTTCAAATGGGCGAATGGCGGCGAGGAAGTGAAGTGGCACTACGACATCAGCTTCTACCCGCACACCAATTATTCGCCGCTGACGGTCGGGACCTACCTGTATGACTGCGCGATGGAGCAAGGCCCTCTTGCCTGCCTGCCCGGAAGCCACCGCATCGAGCCGATGCTTTCTCAGTACAACGCGGAAGGCAGCTGGACCGGGTGCCTGTCGGACGCCGATGTCGCGAAGCTCGACCTGGCGAAAATGAGGTACCTGCCCGGACCCGCGGGCTCGCTCACGATCCACAACTGCCGCACGCTGCACTACTCGGCCAAGAACGATTCCGACCTGGGCCGGCCGCTGCTGCTGAACGCGATGAGCTCGGCCGACGCCTTCCCGTACACCGTCAACCCGATCAAGCCGAAGCACGACCAGTACATCCTGCGCGGCAAGCGAGCGCGGTTTGCCCACCACGACCCGCGGCCCTGCCTGATGCCGCCGGACTGGTCGAAGGGCTATACCTCGATCTTTGCCCTGCAGCAGGAAGAAGAAGCGGAGATCGCCCGCTAGGGCCGCGCGAACCTCCAGAACCACGCCAGCGCCGCCGCGCCGCACACGAGCCAGAGGGCGAGCAGCACCCATGCCTTCCCCTCGTCTCCCGGCTCGAGCACCGGGCGCTTCCACGTAACGAAAGAGCCGCCTTCGCTTGGCGCGCGCGGCGCTTCCGCCGGGCTCGAGTAATTCGCCTTTACCGTCACCGCCGCTCGCGGCGCGAAAGCCACCGCCGGCACGCCGATATAAAACTTCACCGGCACAGACACCTCTTCGCGCCAGCCGGAGGAGTTTTCCTGCATGCGAGTAACGACGAAATGCAGGTGCGGCTGCACTACATCGCCGCTGGCGCCGGAGTAGCCGAGCAACTGCGCCTCCTCGATTGGCTCGCCCACGGCCACGGCCACGCGCTGGCGTCCGAGGTGCGCATAGGTAGCCGCAGTCCCGTCGGCATGGCGCACGCGCACGAAATTGCCCTCGTAGGTGAGCGGCTCGTCGTCTGCGCTGGCGCGGTGATGCGCCTGCACCGCCTCGACAATTCCGGCGCGGGCGGCGAGCACAGCCACCCCCTCCGGCATGGCGATGTCGACGGCGTGCAGCGTCGCTTTGGTAAAGTGCGTGGTGACCCTGCCGCCCGGCACCTGGGTGAACATGAATGACAGTCCGTCAGACCACGGCAGGCGATAGAGCACCTCGGCCCCGGCGGCGAGCGCCCACAGGAGTCCGATCGCGACGAACGCCACCTTCACGCCGCCAAGCCTACGCCTGCACGCGCGAACAAAAAAGCCCCGCTCAACCGAGCAGCCGTGGCGGCAACGGACCATTTGATAACTCGAAGGCATTTGCGGACTTCTCGCTGCTCTTCAAGTTCCCATTTGGGCCGCACGATTACGGCCGGTGTTCATCGTAAGCGCACGTGGAGGTCATGGGCTGCGCCGGATCAGCGAGCTGATGGTCGTTCCGGGCGGGGCGATCTCGCTCGCAGTCCTCGGCATGGGTCAGGATGCGAATGGGGAGGTCGGGCTTTTTCGTATGCGTAAAGCGCAACTAATAATCGATTGCGCCGCTATCCGAAGGTATTGGTGAAATAACACCGCATTATCTTGCGGGGATGGCTGGCTGTCGGGAGCTGCTTTGCAGCAGCACGCAGCCACGCCTATGGCCGCCCTTCGACTGCTTGACTTGATGAAAGGATGCTAAATGTTCAGGCCTTTGGTTATCCCTCTTTTCGCCGCAGTAGCGTTCGGCTCGCCGCCGGCGGCTTTTGCAGACGACGACAATGACGGCCGCTCCCTGAGGGCCGAGCCATTTGTCTTCGTCGGCGCGCGGGGCGACTGTGGCGAGCTCGCCGTCGGCGTTCCATACCCGGCGGGCAGCAACATCGTCACTTCGGCCTGGCTGGGCGGCATGGGCCTGCCAGACAACGGCGGCCCGAATACCAGCGTGGCCGATCTTGCCACCAATCCCAGCAAGCGCGACCCCCACCGCGGCCTGCTGCTATCGAAGAACGGCCCTACGGTTGATTGCTCGTCGGCGGGTGCCCGCATCCGTGGCGTCAGGGGAATCGTGGTCACGCCGACATTCGAACTCGGCTATGACTACCGCAACGGCGGCCACTGCGGCGCCGGCGCACCGCGGTTCAATGTCTCGTACACGTTGCCGGGAGGCGGGGACGGCTCCTCTTTCGTTGGCGGCTGCGCCAACGATTCGACGCCGACACCCGCGCCCCAAGACCCGTTGCAGTGGTCGCGGGTGCGCTTCGAGACCTCCAATCCGGCGGAATCCTTTCCGGTCATTCCCCCCGGCAGCAGGATTCAGAGCATCACGCTGATCTTCGACGAGGGCACCGACGTCCCCACCGGCCCGCGCCCGAGCGGTGATCTCGGCAATCCCGCCGGCATCGGCCTCGCCGTCGTGGACAACATCTTCATCGACGGGCGGTTCATCCGACGCGGCACCGACACCGAGCCGCGGTCCGGAAATAATGGCCACGACGACGATTAGCTGAAACCCCTCGGAGCACAAACAGAAAACCCGGCGCTCTTTCGAGCCCGGGCTTTTCGTTTGAAGATGGCCTGGCGGTAACCGACTTCGCGTGCGCTTACTGGTCCAGCTTGATGAGCGTTCGCTCCCGCGAGCAGACCCGGTCCGTGGTCGACGGTGTTCCGACCGCCGGGGTGACACGCTGTGCTCGCGGTAAAGGTAGCTTCGCGCGCACTTACACCTAGGAAGCTCGACCCGCTGGTGTCAGGCTGGAGAATGCTGGTGCCCGGCAGTCGTGATCGGTGCGCGTTCCCCTCCAGGTACGTGCGGGGGTCGCCGAAGGAATAATCGTCCCCTACATCCGTTCTAAGCGTCGGGGGTTCTTAAGAAGCCTCATGCTTGCATCTATGACGACTCGAAGCCTGTCGATCCTTGATGGTTTTTTGCAATTCCCCAATCACTTACCTATCGAGTTAGTTATTTCGTCCTATATACATTTGCGTCGCTCGGGACGACACTCAGATAAGCGCATGTAACCGCTTAGGGGAAGTTCGAATAAAAGGTTTCGCTCGAAGCCGGTTCAGAGGAACGATGGTCCTACCACGCGTTCCCAAAGTACGAAAAGGACGAAGAATCCACCCGCAAGCATATCCGCACTCAGGGAGCGGCATGACAAGAAGAAGCACCACGCGCATTTTCGCGCTTAGCTGGCTGCTATGCCGCGGCTCGGCACTGCTCCTCGCGCTCATCGTCTCGTCAAACGCGTACAGTTCCTGCGCCGCGCCTGCCAATGACATCGAACGAGAAAACTGCCTGCCAGGCATGCCGTCGACAGAGTGGGATATTCCGACCCGCGACCGCGGCGACCCAACAATCCAAGGCTTTGCTACCGACATCAGCGTAAACCGGGGAAGCACGGTCCGCTTCAAGGTCGATACCAACGCAACACAGTGGCGGCTGGATATCTATCGGATGGGGTACTACGGCGGCCAGGGTGCGCGCCGAGTAGCCACCGTGAACCCCTCGGTCCAGCTCCCGCAGGTACAGCCCCCTTGCTTCACGGATTCCGATACCAGGCTGACGGATTGCGGCAACTGGGCGGTGTCGGCATCCTGGATAGTTCCCGCCGACGCGACGTCGGGCATCTACTTCGCCAAGGCCGTTCGCACCGACACGGGCGGCTCGAGCCATATTGTTTTTATTGTGCGAAACGACGCCAGCAAGTCCGACATCCTTTTCCAGGTAGCGGACACGACTTGGCATGCTTACAACAACTACTCTGCAAATTTCTACGGCAATCGGGCGTTCAAGATCAGCTATAACCGTCCGTTCTACACGCGTTCAGTAGAACCGGAAACGTGGGTCTTCGGTGGGGAATACCCGATGGTGTTCTGGCTGGAGGCCAATGGATACGACGTCACTTATTTCACCGGTGTAGACACCGATCGCTTCGGCCCGCTGCTGCGCAACCACAGAGTTTTCATGTCGAATGGGCATGACGAGTACTGGTCCGGTGCTCAGCGGGCGAACGTCGAGTCAGCACGGGCGGCGGGCGTGCATCTGGCGTTCTTCAGCTCGAACTCGGTTTATTGGAAGACACGTTGGGAAAATAGCATCGACGGATCCGGAACGCCCTACCGCACTCTCGTCTGTTACAAGGAGACTTGGGAGAACGCGACAGCCGATCCTGACCTCTCGACTTGGACCGGCACGTGGCGTGACCCTCGCTTCAGTCCGCCGAAGGATGGGGGGCGTCCGGAAAACGAATTGATGGGGACGCTGACAACGATTGCCGGCAGGTTCTACAGCGCGATCACGGTTCCGCAGGCCGATGGACGGCTGCGTTTCTGGCGAAACACGGGGATTGCGAACCTGGAAGTCGGCGCCACCTATACGTTGCCCGCCGGAACCATTGGCGCCGAAATGCAGTCGGACGTGGACAACGGATTCCGGCCCGCGGGACTTTTCCGCCTGAGCAGCACCACCGTCAACGTCCCGAACCAGTACCTACTCGACTACGGCAGCACGACGGGCCCCGGCACGGTCCCCCACAACCTGACGCTGTACCGTCACCCGAGCGGAGCGCTTGTCTTCTCCTCCGGCACTTACAACTGGTCGTGGGGCCTTAGTTCCGATCACGATTTGGCGCAATTGGGCAACGAGACCGATGTCAATATGCAGCAGGCGACGGTCAATCTGTTCGCGGACATGGGCGTCCAGCCGAGAACGCTGCAAGTCGGGCTTGTTCCCGCCAGCGCCTCCACAGACCAGACGCGTCCTCAGTCGACCATCACCTCGCTGCCGCCGGGTAGTTCTATCGGCGTGGGAGGATCAGTAACGCTGGTCGGTACCGCGACCGACGGCGGTGGCGGAGTTGTCGCGGGCGTGGAAGTATCGACTGATGGAGGGATTACTTGGCATCCCGCCATTGGACGCGAGAGTTGGACTTACTCGTTCACTCCCAATATCGCCGGCACCATCGCGCTATTAAGCCGTGCGGTCGATGACAGCGGCAATCTTGAATCTCCCCCGTCCGCTGCTATGGTCACCGTAAACGGTACGTCGTACTGGACGATCTGGCCGATCAATCACGCCCCGTCCGGAATTCTGGATAACGGCCCGGACTCGCCGGTGCAAATGGGCGTGAAGTTCCGTGCAAATTCGAGCGGCTACATCATTGGGATCCGGTTCTACAAAGCGTCCACCAACACTGGCACACACACGGGTACCTTGTGGACAAGCGCCGGAACCCCGCTCGCTACCGCGACGTTTACCAACGAAAGTGCGTCCGGCTGGCAGCAGGTACTCTTTGCGAACCCAGTGGCAATCAGTGCCAACACCGTCTACGTAGCGTCCTATCACACTTCGGTTGGCAATTACAGCATCGACAGGTACTACTTTGCTGGAAACAGCATAGATAGCGGTCCCCTGAATGTTCCGGGGGCAATTGCAAGCGGTGCCAACGGCGTCTTCGAATACGGAACGTCCACGGTGTTTCCGAACAACAGTTCGACCGCTAGCAATTACTGGGTGGACGTACTCTTTACTACCACCGCCCCACCGCCATCGACGTTATCCTCGATAAGCGTCGGTCCGGCAGGACAGACCATACTTACCGGAGCAAATCTACAGCTGACGGCGCTCGGCACGTTTTCCAAC
This sequence comes from uncultured bacterium, assembly GCA_965233195.1. Taxonomy (GTDB): domain Bacteria; phylum Pseudomonadota; class Gammaproteobacteria; order Burkholderiales; family SG8-39; genus SCGC-AG-212-J23. The sequence continues at coordinate 36,809 of CBDDSB010000033.1, forward strand.
TTCAGCGCCCAAGACCTGTCGAGCCAGGCCGCGTGGAATTCATCGAACTCCTCCGTTGCCACTGTCAGTAGCAGCGGGCTGGTAACGGCGCTAACCCCGGGCAGCACCACCGTCTCCGCCACCATGAACGGTGTCACCGGCAGCGCCACGGTGCAAGTGGCGCCACTATTCATCGGGACCGCATCGCTGCCCGGCGGGTTGCAGCATATCGCGTACTCGGCTGCCATGACCGCAACCGGCGGAATTGCACCTTATGCCTGGACCATCATCGCCGGCGCGCTGCCCGCGGGTCTCTCCCTCGACGCCGGCACCGGCGCGATTTCAGGAACACCGACGGTACTTGGCAACTTCGCCTTCACTATTCGCGCGAGCGACTCGAGCAATCCGGCAAGGACCACGAGCAAGACGTTGAGCATCAACCTCGTGGCACCGGCGAGCTCCATATGGAGTGACAGCACAGTACCGAACATTGTGAATGCCGGCGCGGACAGCCCGGTGGAACTGGGCGTGAAATTTTTCTCCGATGCGCCCGGCTACATCACCGGTGCGCGGTTCTACAAGGCGAGCCAGAACACAGGGACCCATGTCGCCAATTTGTGGACGAGAACCGGCACCCTGCTTGCGAGCGCAACTTTTACGGCTGAGACGGCGTCTGGGTGGCAGCAGGTGAGCTTTCCCACGGCTGTCCCGATTGCCGCGAACACTATTTACGTCGTGTCCTACCATACCAATGTTGGGTACTACAGCGGCTCGCTCGATTACTTCCTTGGACGTAGCGCAGACAATCCACCGCTTCGTTTCCCGGCGGACGGGTCCGCCGGACCGAATGGCGTTTATGCGTACGGGCCCGCAGGCAGCTTTCCAACGAACAGCTACCGTGCCGCCAACTACTGGGTTGACGCGGTCTACAGCGCCCTGCCGCCTCCCCTCGCGATCGCGACGGCCTCGCTGCCGAGCGCGGTAGCGGGCCTGGCTTACTCGAGCCCCCTCCAGGGTTCGGGCGGTTTGTCGCCTTACAGTTGGTCACTCTCTGCCGGCGCTCTACCCTCTGGCTTTACTCTTAATCCGGCTACCGGAGCGATCTCGGGAACGTCGACGGCACTCGGAACTTCCAGCTTTTCCGTACAGATCAGCGATTCAAGCAATCCCGTGGAGCTCGCGAGTCAGGCGCTGAGCATCACTATCGGTGATCCCGCGAGCTCCGTCTGGGACAGCAGCGCTGTGCCTGACACAGTTGACGCTGGCCCGGATGCCCCGGTCGAGCTGGGTGTGAAGTTCTCCTCGGACATGAGCGGCTATATAACCGGTGCGCGCTTCTACAAGGCCAGCAATAACGGTGGGCCGCACGTAGCTAACTTGTGGACCAGCACTGGCACGCTCCTCGCAACCGCCACGTTCGCCGCGGAGACAGCTTCCGGATGGCAGCAAGTGAGTTTCCCCGCGCCGGTTCGGATCACCGCGAATACGGTCTATGTAATGTCGTACCACACCGGCGTCGGCCACTATAGCTTTACGCCGGGGTACTTCAGCGGAAGGAGTGCGCACAACCCACCGCTTCGTTTGCTAGATAGCGTTTATGCCTACACTGCCAGCAGAGCGTTCCCGACGAGCAATTACAACTCCACCAACTACTGGGTGGACGTTGTCTTCGCCGCCATGGCCTCCTCGACCGCGCCCCTAACTGTTACGACGACCACCTTGCCGGAGGGTGCCGCGACTGTGCCTTATTCGGCGAGTCTTTCGAGCACCGGCGGCATACTGCCTTTCGCCTGGTCAATCGCTTCCGGTACTGTGCCTCCGGGGCTTTCGATCGACGCCAATACCGGTGCGATATCAGGAACGCCGGCGGCTGTCGGCACGTACGACTTCGTTATTCGGCTTAGCGATTCTTCAGCGCCGGTGCAGGCAGTGACCAGGTCCATGAGGATCACCGTCGCTGCTACGATCACTTCGACTATCTGGCCTGAAACGGCCGTCCCCGCCGTTGTCGACGCCGGACCGGACAGCTCAGTAGAGTTAGGCGTTCGATTCCGCGCCGACGTAGACGGTCGTGTGTCGGGAGTCCGGTTCTACAAGGCAGAGGCTAATACAGGAACGCATACTGCCAGCCTCTGGTCGAGCACGGGGACTCGCCTTGCCACAGCTATTTTCACCAACGAAACGGCATCAGGATGGCAACAGGTGAACTTCCCGACACCGGTAGCCGTCACAGCTAATACGATCTACGTCGTTTCGTACCACACCGAGGTCGGACGTTACAGCCTCACGCCGAACTATTTCAGCGGCGTCGGGGTGGACAGCCCGCCATTGCGCGTCGGCACGGACAGCGGCGTCTACGCGTACGGTGCCCAGGGTGTCTTCCCGAGCAACAGTTGGAACGGGACTAACTACTGGGTTGATGTCGTATTCACGCGACCCTGACGGAGGACGGCGCGCGTTGCTCTCCCGCAATCATCGAACCACAGCGGGTGAAAACGCATTCTTGAGGAACAACTCTGCGGGCGTATTGCCATCTACTCCGATGCGCCATACGTTCGTCACAGGCGTCGCACGTGTCTCTGAGTCCGGCAGCGTGTAGAGCAGGACCTCATCATTGAGCCATTCCAGTTGATCATCGACACTGCGCTTTTCGGCCAGCGGCTGGTCCTTTCCGCTCTCCAGATCGAGCACGTGTAGTTGCCATACCACGTTCCCTGGTCGGTTGAGACGTTTCTTGTATGCGATGCGCTTTCCGTCCGGCGATAGCGACGGACACTCGACGTTCTCGTGGATGACAACCGCCGAACGCGCGGCGATGTCCCCTCTCACGAGCAAATGCTGCCGCTGACTTGAGAGCGTCGCGTAAAAGTACTGGCTATCCGGCGAGAAGGTGACACCCCAAAAGTTGAAGTCCCTATTCTTGAAGGGCTTCCCATCTCGCCGCACGGAAAAGGTCTCGACGTTGGCGATGATCTGGCTGGACGGAATATCGATAAGAAGCGTCTGCGTGGAGAAGCTCACCGAGTCGTACCCGTGCCCGCTGGTGAACACCGTGGACGCGGCGATCTTGCCATTCATGGCAACCCGCGCCCGGCTCGGTAGACCTTTGACTGGGACCTTCCCTAAGGCCCCGAAAGTCCGCGCATCGAACAAGGTCGCAGCGAAGATACCGAGCATTCGATACTCCGCACGCAAGCAGATGCCGCGCTCGCCGGCAACATACACAACCTCGCACGTCAAGCCGTCGACGAACTGCGGTGATCCCATGCGCCCGGCGTCCACGAATGCGACCTTGCCGTAGTTGCCGTCGACCCCGCTATGGCGGAAAAAGATCCTTTCGGGTGTTCCGTTGCCAGTTGCATCTGCGGTTTGGGTGCCGGGTTGTCGCTGACTGAGCCGCAGGCTAACCGGCCTGTCCGTAACAAGCCGGACTGCCTCCTGTGGTTGGTGGTTAAGCGCTCCGCCTGCGGGGGCGCCATTGCCATGAGCACTCAAACTCATGACACACAGCGTCGTCAGGATTCGCTTCAATCCAGGATCAGTCATGTGTAGCAGCTCGCAGGTGAAATCCCACTATCGGGAGCAAGGTAGCAAGCGCGACGCCAAACACCAATAGTGAAGTCCCGATGCCGTGCGCCTGCCACATCCAGCCAAACAGGACCGAAGATATCAACTTTCCAAGTCCCACCACAGTGACCATCAATGCGAGGCCGCTGGTGCGAATCTCCGAGGGTACCAAGGCGCTAGCCATCGCCGTCAGTACCCCCTCGGTAGCCGCGTAGAACAGACCGAACAGGACAAGGCATACGGCTACGCTCAACAGCCCGGCACCCGGCAACGTCATCAGCAGCAAATAGAGCAGCCCCAGGACACTGTACCCGGCGAGCAATACGGGCATCCGCCCCAGGCGATCTGCGACTACGCCGGCGGGAATCGACAAGAGCATATAGAAGCACGCTGTTACCACGTAGAACAAGGGAAACAGACCGGCGCCGATCCCTGACTTTTCCTGCAGCAGCAGGTAGATGAAACCGTCGCTGATCGTGACGATTGACAGCAGCAACCCGCATGACGCAAGGGTGCCGAATCGGCGAGTGAATAGAAGCGCCGCAGCGGCTTTGAAGGATCCCGCTCTGAGGTGCCGCTGACTCCCGCGCTCGGGGTTGCGAACAAACAGCCACAGTACCGCCAACCCCAACAGCGCAAAGCCGAAACTGGTTATCCAGACGATGTCATAGCGTGTCGGCAACCACCAGAGCAATGCAAACGCAACCAAGGGGCCGAGGAGCGATCCTCCAGCATCGAGGGCGCGATGAACCGCAAAGGAGGTCGCCAACTGGGACGGCGACGAAGCCAGGGAGATGATTGCGTCACGAGGAGCAGTCCTGATCCCTTTGCCTGTTCGATCGAGCCAGACGATAGCGAGAATCCAGCCCCAAAGTCCTCCGGCGGCCAACAAAAGGAGCTTGCAGACAGCCGACGTTCCATATCCGGCAACGGCGACGTACTTAAGGCGTCCGGTCCGGTCCGCCCACAAGGCTGCCATAAGGCCGACTAGAGCCACGCTCAGCCCGTTGTACATGCCATCGATGGCACCATACTCCAGCGGACTCAGGCGAAGATACAACACCAGGTAAGCAGGCAACGCGCTGCTGACCATCTCTGCCGAGATGTCGGTCAGGAAGCTGGTCGAGCCGAGCTTCCACACGACAGGATTCACCTGCGCTATTTGCTTCGCGCTCGGGCGCCTCAGAACTCGAAGCTTGAGTTGCTCGATCCATTCCAGTGGATACATGAGTCGATCGCAATCCTTTGTCCCCGCTGCGGACAATTAGTAAAAAAGGATCAGTGCCGCCCCCTACGGGGGGTCGCGTAGTATCCTACGCCGTGCCTATTGCTGACACGGTCCGCCTTGGCGACAACGTCAAGATCTTCCAGCCCGCGCTCGTAAATCTTTACGGATGCACGATCGGCCGCGACACGAAGATCGGCGCGTTCGTCGAGATCCAGAAGAACGCGGTCATCGGCGGGCGCTGCAAGATCTCGTCGCACACCTTCATCTGCGAAGGCGTGACCATCGAAGATGAGGTGTTCGTCGGCCACGGGGTGATGTTCACGAACGACCGCTTTCCGCGCGCGACCAATCCCGACGGCTCGCTGCAGACCGAGGCCGATTGGTCCGTCGAGCCGACGCGAGTGCGCCGTCGCGCGTCGCTCGGGTCGAACGTCACCGTGCTCGCCGGCGTCACTATCGGCGAACGCGCCCTGGTGGGCGCGGGCGCTGTCGTGACCAAGGATGTGCCCGATTTTGCGATCGTGGCGGGGGTGCCCGCGCGCGTGGTGGGTGACGTGCGTAAGGAAAAGCGATGAAGATCGGTGTGATCGGATACGGGTACTGGGGCCCGAATCTCGTACGCAACTTCAGCGAAACGAGCAGCGGCACGGTCGCGGCGGTTGCGGACCTCGATCCGAGGAAGCTCGCGCAGCTGAACAAGCGCTACCCTGCTGTGAGGACCTCCACCGACCTGCATGATCTCCTGCGCGATCCAGCAATCGATGCTGTCGCCATCGCGACGCCCGTCAGCACCCACTTCGAGCTCGGCATGGCGGCGCTCAAGGCCGGCAAGCACGTCTGGCTCGAGAAGCCGATGACCGAAACTTCATTGCAGGCTCGCAAGCTTGTCGACGAAGCGAGGCGCCGCGAGAAGGTGCTGTTCGTCGATCACACGTTCGTCTACACGGGCGCCGTACGCAAGATGGCGGAGATCATTCGCGCTGGTGATCTGGGACGCGTTTATTACTACGATTCGGTGCGCGTGAATCTGGGCCTGTTCCAAAGGGACGTAAACGTAATTTCTGATCTCGCGGTCCACGATTTCTCCATCCTGGATTACTTGCTCGGCGAACACCCGACTGCAGTTTCGGCAAGCGGCACGAATCATTTCCCGGGCACGCCCGAGAATCTCGCGTATATCACCCTCTTCTACCAATCCGGCACGATCGCGCACACTAACGTCAGCTGGCTCGCGCCGGTGAAGGTTCGTCAGATTCTCGTGGGCGGCAGCAAGAAGATGATCACGTACGACGACCTTGAGCCGAGCGAGAAAATCAAGGTCTACGACAAGGGCATCAGCTTCACCGACGATCCGAAGCAGATCCAGGAAATGCGCGTCGGCTACCGCACCGGCGACATGTGGGCACCGAAGCTCGATGGTAGCGAAGCGCTGGCCATCGCGTGCGAGCATTTCATCGAATGCATCGAGAAGCGGCAGAAGCCGCAGACCGATGGCGAGCTCGGGCTGCGGGTCGTCGAGCTGATCGAGGCGGCGACCAGCTCCATGCGAGGTCGGGGCGAGACCGTTTACCTGCAGCGCCCTCAGGCACTGGAGAAGATGGCGTGATTCCGTTCGTCGACCTGAAGGCGCAGTACCTCGGCATCAAGGATGAAGTCGATGCCGCCATTCGCGGCATTCTTGAGACGTGCCAGTTCACGCTCGGCAGTGAGGTCGCGGCGTTCGAACGGGAATTTGCCACCTTCCAGCAGGCGGCGCACGGCATCGGTGTCAATACGGGCACAAGCGCGCTGCACCTGTCGCTGCTAGCAGCCGGGATCGGCAAGGGCGATGAGGTGATTACGGTTCCGTTCACCTTCATGGCGACGGCATCGGCCATCGACTACACCGGCGCGAAGCCCGTGTTCGTCGACATCGATCCGATCACCTTCAACATGGATCCCGCCGCCATCGAAGCGGCGATCACGCCACGAACGCGCGCAATCGTGCCGGTGCACCTCTACGGCCAGCCGGCGGACATGGATCCGATCATGGCCGTCGCGCGCAAACACAAGCTGCTGGTCATCGAGGATGCCTGCCAGGCGCACGCGGCAGAGTACAAGGGCCGGCGCGTCGGCAGCATCGGCGACCTCGGCTGCTTCAGCTTCTATCCAGGCAAGAATCTAGGCGCGTACGGGGAAGGCGGAATGGTGGTGACGAACAACGCCGAATACGCGCGCAAGGTGCGCATGCTGCGCGACTGGGGAGCCGAGAAGAAGTACCACCACGTGCTCAAGGGGTACAACTATCGGCTGGAGGGTATCCAGGGCGCCGTGCTGCGCGTGAAACTGAAATACCTCGAGAAATGGACCGAGGCGCGGCGTGCGGCCGCGGCTCGTTACGACCGGCTGCTCGCACCGCTGGGCGTGCCGACACCCGTCGCCATGCCGTGGGCTCGACACGTGTATCACATCTACGCCGTCCGCACGACGCGGCGTCAGAAGTTGCAGGACGCGCTGCTCGACAAAGGCGTGCATACAGGCATTCACTACCCGTTCCCGGTTCATCTGCTGCCCGCTTTTGCCGACCTCGGGTACCGCGCCGGACAGTTCCCGCACGCCGAGCGCGCTGCCAACGAGGTGCTGTCTCTGCCGCTGTTTCCCGAGATCACGGCGCAGCAGGTCGAGGCCGTGTGCGCCGCTGTCGCCAGCTCCGCCGGAGCGGCCTTGCGCGCCGCATGAGGGACCGCGCTTGTCGCCGGCTCCCAGGCCTTTGCTGATCTTTCCGTGCAACGGGAATGCACTCGAGGCGCTCGACTGCCTCGGAAGCGCATTCCGCTGCATCGGCTTCGTCGACGACACGCCGGCCAAGCAGGGCACACGGGTCGCTGGCCTGCCTGTGCTCGCCCGTGACGCATTTGGCGACAGGCCCGAAGCGGCGGTCCTGGCGGTGCCCGGCAGCCCGGCTTCCTACCTTGCGCGCCGCGGCGTCATCGAGGCACTGGCACTGCCCCGCGAGCGCTTCGCGCGTGTGATCCACCCTTCAGCGCGCGTGTCTTCGCTCGCCACGCTGGGCTCGAACCTGCTCCTGATGGCCGGCGTCGTCGTCACGAGCAACGCGCGGATCGGCGAGCACGTGTGCATACTGCCAAACACCGTCGTGCACCACGACGTGACGATCGGCGATCGCTGCCTGATCGGTTCCAACGTGACGATTGCAGGCGGGGTCGTGCTCGGCGAGAACTGCTACGTGGGAAGCGGGAGCAGCATCATGAATGGCATCGCCGTGGGTGCCGGTGCGCTGATTGGAATCGGCAGCAACGTTATCCGGCACGTCGCGCCGGCGGCGCGCGTCGCCGGCAATCCTGCCCGGACGCTGCAATAGCACCCAGAGATAGCAAACACAGGGACCTCTCATGGACATCAACGGCGCCAGCATTCTCGTCACCGGCGGTTGTGGCCTCATCGGCTCCACCACGATCGATCTCCTACTGCAGGAGCATGCGCCCGCCCGCATCGTGATCTTCGACAACCTAGATCGCGGCACGCTCGCCAACGTCGAGCACGCACTCAAGGACCGGCGTGTCACGCTCGTCCGCGGCGACATCCGCGACGTCGACGCTGTGCGCGGCGTCACGCGAGGCATGGATGCCGTCATCCACATGGCTACCCTGCGCATCACGGCCTGCGCCGCGGAGCCGCGCGAAGCCCTCGGCGTCATGTGCGACGGCAGCTACAACGTCATCGAAGCGGCTCACGAAGCGGGCGTCAAGAAGTTCGTCACCGCATCGAGCGCCTCCGTGTACGGTCTTGCGGACGTATTCCCCACGCCGGAGTCCCATCATCCCTACAACAATCGCACCTGGTACGGAGCGAGCAAGGTGATGCTCGAGGGGCTGCTGCGCTCCTTCAACGACATGCACGGCTTTCCGTACGTCGCGCTGCGCTACTTCAACGTGTACGGTCCGCGCATGGACATCCACGGAAAATACACGGAAGTGCTGATCCGCTGGATGGAGCGCATCGCCGCTGGACAGCCGCCGCTAATTCTGGGCGACGGTAAAACCACGATGGACTTTGTCTACGTCGACGACGTCGCGCGCTCGAACATTCTGGCCCTGCGCTCGGACGTGTTCGACGAGGTTTTCAACGTCGCGAGCGGCGTCGAGACCAGCCTAAACGAGCTTGCCACTGCCCTGCTTCGTGTAATGCGTTCGAATCTGCGCCCCGAATATGGGCCGGAGCGCAAAGTAAACCCGGTGTCGCGGAGACTCGCCGACACGTCCAAAGCGGAGCGCGTACTTGGCTTTCGCCCAGAGGTCTCGCTCGATGAAGGTCTGCGGAGCCTGGTTAACTGGTGGAGCGCCCAAAAAGCGCTCGCAGCCTGATGATGCAGATCCCGATCATCAGGCCAGTCATGGACGAACGCGAGGCGGAGGCCGCGCGTCGCGTCATTCTTTCTGGCTGGATCACGCAGGGTCCCGAAGTCGCCGCGTTCGAGAAGGAGTTCGCCGCCTACGTGGGCGCACCGTATGCTTGCGCCGTCTCCAACTGCACCACGGCGCTGCACCTGGCGCTCCTGGCTGTTGGCGTATCGCCAGGCGACGAGGTGGTCACGGCAAGCCACTCGTACATCGCGACCGCCAACGCGGTCCGGTATTGCGGCGCCACGCCCGTATTCGTGGACATCCGGCCGGACAACACCTTCAACATGGATCCCGCTCTCATCGAAGCCGCGATCACCGAGCGCACGCGGGCAATCCTGTGCGTGCACCAGATGGGCATGCCGTGCGATCTCGACGCGATCCTCGCGATTGCCCGCCGGCGCTCGCTCGCGGTGATCGAAGATGCCGCGTGCGCAATCGGCAGCGAGATCCTCTGGCAGGGGCGGTGGGAGAAAATCGGTAAACCACGCGCCGATGTCGCCTGCTTTTCCTTCCATCCACGAAAGGTCATGAGCACCGGCGACGGCGGCATGCTGACGACGGCCAACGGGGAGTGGGACGCGAAGTTCAGGTTACTCCGGCAGCATGCGATGAGCGTCCCCGACACGGTACGGCACGGTTCCGCACAGGTGATATTCGAGTCCTACCCCACGGTCGGCTACAACTACCGGATGACCGACATCCAGGCCGCAGTAGGGCGCGAGCAGCTGAAGCGGCTGCCGGAGATTGTCTCGAGGAGGCGAGAGATCGCCGATCGCTATCGAGATCTGCTACGCGGCGTTCCCGGCCTCGGGCTGCCGCACGAGCCGGAGTGCGCCCGCAGCAACTGGCAGAGCTACTGCGTGCGCCTGCCTCCAGGCGCCGAACAGCGTGCCGTCATGCAGGATGCGCTGGATCGCGGGGTGGCCACGCGCCGCGGCATCATGTGCAGCCACCGCGAGGCTGCGTACGCCGGCGCGCCGCTGCGCTTCGATCTGCCCCAGTCGGAATCCGCCCAGGATCGCTGCATCGTGCTGCCGCTGTATCCGCAGATGACGGCCGACGAGCAAGACCGTGTGGCCTCCGTGCTGGCAGAAGGCTGCTCGCAACGGAGGGCCGCAGCATGAGCGTGGCGGATATCGAACCGAGAGTTCATCAGTTGCTCCGTGCTTGCACGCTCGACTACGACGCCCTCGTCGAGAAACTAGCGGATCTCTGCAAAAACGCGGCTCCGGAGAGCGTACTCGCCTGGGCCGAGATGACAGCCGGTTTCGCGGCGATGCATCACCCGGGAAGGTTTTTCGACGGCGCTTTAGAAAATATTGGACTGGCGTTGGGACGCGATTCAAGCGCCACTCAGCGACAAAAGTTGCGAGCTTACACGAGTCACCGGCGCAGACGCGTCCTCCATGTGGCCACCGTAATGCCTATCATCGGCGGTCACACGCGAACCATTCTGAACTGGATCTTGAAGGACCAGGGTTCGGAGCACTCCCTCTTCGTCACACGCTGGGGAGCACCGATTCCGTCCGCGATATCCGAGGCCATCACCGCTTCCGGCGGCCAGGCAGTTCGGCTTGCCGGAACGATGCCGATCAGCGAACGAGCGCTGTCACTGCGTTGCTTTGCTAGGGAGACGGCCGATCTGGTCGTCCTGCACGTGACCCCGGACGACCTCGTGCCGGTGTTCGCATTCGCAGTCCGCGACACACCCCCGGTAGCCCTGGTGAACATATGCGATCAATCCTTCTGGGTCGGTAGCTCTGTGGCGGACATGGTCATTCACCTCCGGGAGATCGGAGCAACGACGAGCCGGGAGCTACGTGCTACGCGCAACGATCAGCTGCTGCCCATTCCTCTGTGCGAGATAGGACCTGCTTTAACGCGACGAGATGCGCGCCTGCAACTTCACATTCCTGATTCGCAGATTATGCTGTTGACCGTCGGCCGATCCATCAAGTACGCGCCGTCCGCGCGTCAGAATTTCTTCCGCACAGCGCGCGAGATCCTGAACCGGAATCCAGATGCGCATCTTTACCTGGTTGGCGTTCGCGACACGGATCATATCGATACCCGAGGATTCGCTAGTCACGAGAGGATGCATTTCGCAGGGCCGGTCGAAAACGCAAGCCAGTATCAGGCGGCGGCAGACGTCTATATTGAAGGCTTCCCCTTCGGCTCGCAAACCGCACTTCTGGAATCCGTTCTGCCGGGGGTGGCTTGCGTACGCGCGTATGCCCCGTTGTCCCCGCTCCTCGCGACGCACGACTTCGCCCTGTCCGGAACCCTCGACAACCCGGTCAACGAAGAAGACTACATCGTCAGAGCCAGCGCACTGATAGCCAGCAAGGCGGAGCGGACCAGGATGGGGAATGTCCTTCGCGAGCGGGTGCTTCACTACCACGTCCGCGAGTCGTGGAACGAGTTGCTGGAGCAGGTGTATTCCGCCCTGGAAAGGCTCGATCACAGTCCATCCGAAATTCCGCGGACGGCCGGCAGCCGGCGATCGATCGACCTCGCGATCAGTGAGTATCACGCCACGCGCCTGCGCGGCGACCCGGCTGAGCTCGCAGCGAAAGTCGCGCGCGAGGGCATGCTGTCCGCGGCGTGGGTTGTGCGGCAGCGGGGATTTCACAAGGAATCTTTCCGGCTGCTGCGCCTGGCGAACCGCAGGCGGATGTGGGACATGGGTTCCATATTGTTCGCAGCCAAGCTCGTGCCCCATAGGCTCCTGTATGGCGCGCGCTCCAAGTGCCAGGCGTAGCCGATTCTTTCGAAGAACCGTGTCGGCGTAATGAACAGATCGACCACGATCCTACGCAACCTCGCGTATAACTGGACCGGGTTCGCGATCAATGCGCTCGTCACTCTGTTGCTCACCCCCTACGTCTTGCACGAGCTGGGCGCGTCACGCTTCGGAATCTGGTGGATTACGGCCAGCGTCATCGGCTACTACGGTCTGCTCGATTTCGGCGTTCGCGGCGCGACGAATCAGTTCCTGACGCGCTCGATTGCCGTTCGCGACTACGCGGCAGCCAGCCAATGCATGAGCACGGCTGTTGCTCTGCTCGTGGTCATCGGCTGCGTCGGTGCACTGCTCACCGTGTGTGTTGCCTACGTCGTCCCCGAGGTTTTCAGCCTCCCGGAGGAAACCAAGCGGGAGGCGTTTTGGGCGATCCTGATCGTTGGACTGACCAGCGCACTGCAGTTCGGCTTCTTCCCATTCATGTCGGTCTTCGTGGCGACCCAGCGCTTCGACCTCGCGAATCTCATCGGCGTATCCACCAGGCTGCTGAGTGCGCTGCTCGTCTATCTCGCGCTTGATGCCGGATTCGGGTTAATCGGCGTCAGTGCCGCTACTTGCGTTGCGAACGTAGTCGATTACCTGGTGCGATGGCGGGTTGCGCGGCGTCTCGCGCCCCAAGTCGAAGTGTCGAGACGGCGGGTATCGCTTCACAGGCTGAGGGAACTTAAGTCGTTCGGGGTATGGACCTTCCTGCAGTCCGTAAACACCTATCTCTACCAGCACGGCCAACCCCTGATCATTGGCGCTTTGCTGCCTATCGCCGCGGTCGGTCACTTTGCCCTGGCGAGCGCTCTGTCACAGCAAGTCCGCGCTGTGCTTGCGCCATTCGGGCACGTCATGTATCCGGTCGCTGCCGCGTTGGACGCGCAAGGGGATCGTGAGTCGCTCCGGCGCCTTTACCACGACGGATCGAGACTGATGATGCTAGTCATGACCTGCGTGGTGGTCATCGCAGCCTTCTGGGCGGATGACTTCTATCGCCTTTGGATAGGGGAGGAATACCTGCGAGGGAGCCAGTACCCATCGCTGGCGCTGCTCCTGAGGCTCCTATTGATCTGTGTCGCTGCCAACTACGTTTCCGGCATTGCTGCCCAGATACTCGTGGCCGCAGGGCACGTGCGCCCTGTTTCGCTCCTGCTGATCTGCGGATCTGTCCTCAATCTCAGTCTGGCTATGGTGCTGATAGGTCCGTACGGCTTGGTTGGAGCCGCTGCGGCACCTGTAATCGGCTCGTTGGTGGTGGACCTAATCGGAATCCCGATCCTGCTACAGCGCATGGTGGGGCTCCGTGTGCTCGACTTATTGCGTAGTGCATGCGCACGCCCGGCCGTAGTAGCCCTGTTTCTGTCGCTGTCCTCCGCCGTAATCGCTGGAACGCTGGATCCGGCAGGCTGGCTCGATCTTGCGCTACACGGATTGGGCGCCGGTGCAATTGCCGCCGTGCTTGTCCTGACCGTTGGCATAACCGGCGAGGAACGGCGAAGGTTCCTCGTACAGCCCCTGACACGGATACTGGGACGCCAGAGACACGCATCGCAGGCGCGCCCCTGAACATGATCTCGGCCGTCTGCCATGGCGTGGCAAGCACGCCCTCGGAGTGGACGAGCGGCGGCGGCACGTGTGGCAAAACCGGCAGGGCGCCCGAGTTCTGGGCGGGCAGACTCGTCGCATGACTGCGTTGATCCGGAACGCCCTGACAATCGACGTGGAGGACTACTTCCATGTCTCGGCTTTCGCACCCTACGTCCCCCGCGAGGACTGGGATCGGCTGCCTTGCCGGGTGGAGCGCAACGTCGACGCGACCCTCGCCATGCTGGCGGAGCACGGGACGCGCGCAACGTATTTCACGCTGGGCTGGGTCGCCGAGCGCTATCCGGCGCTCGTGCGCCGTATAGTCGAGCAAGGGCACGAGCTGGCGAGCCATGGCTACGCCCACCGGCGCGCGACCGAGCAGAATCGCGAGGAGTTTCGGGATGACGTCACGCGGACAAAACGGCTGCTCGAGGACATCTCGGGCGTCGCCGTGCAAGGTTACCGCGCGCCGAGCTTCTCGATCAGCGAGGGCAATCTCTGGGCGCTCGAGTGCCTCAGCGAGGCGGGATACCGGTATAGCTCAAGCGTCTATCCGGTGCGCCACGATCACTACGGGATGCCGAGCGCGCCCCGCTTCGCGTTTCACCCGCCCGCCGGTCGTGGTCTGCTCGAGCTACCCCTGACCACAGTGCGATACTTCAACCAGAACCTCCCCGCGGGCGGCGGCGGCTTCTTCCGCCTGCTGCCCTACCGAGTGTCCCGCGCCTGGCTCAGGCGGGTTAACACAGTTGACGGCGAATCATGCATCTTCTATTTCCACCCTTGGGAGATCGATCCGCAACAGCCGCGCTTCCGACAAGCAAGCGCGCTCGCCAGATTCCGCCACTACCTGAACCTAAAGCGGACCGAGGCGCGGCTGCACCGGCTGCTAGCGGACTTCGCTTGGGGTCCGATCGCGCAAGTGTTCCTGGGCCAGCGGGCATGACGTTCTATGCCTAGGCGGCGAGAACAACCACGAATGCCCTCCATCGCAGGCATCCCGATCGGCGAGCACGCCTACACCACGTGCCTCTACAACGCGTTGCGCGTGGCGGGGGCGAGCGTGGTCGACGGCGATCTCTCGGGACGTTGGCTGCTTGCCCAGCGCGGCAGGGTCGACTATCTTCACCTGCACTGGCCCTCGTTCATCTATCAGAAGCCTCGGCTGCTAAGCAGCCTGTTTGGATTCGTGCGTTTCGTGCTACTGCTCGCGCTCGCGCGGCTGTGCGGCTTGCGCTTGCTGTGGACGGCCCACAACCTGTACCCGCATGAACGCAGTCGCCCCGCTGTGCTCGATGAGCTGGGCCGCGCTTTCCTGATCCGGCTCTGCCACACGGTGTTTGCCCATGGCGAGTCCGCAGCCGCGATCGTCGCCCACACATTCCCCGCAGTGCGCAAAAAGCTCGCAGTCATTCCGCACGGCAACTGGATCGACTATTACGCGCGCGGTACGGACCGCGCAGCGGCTCGCGCGCGCCTGGGTATCCCCGAGGGCCAGATGGTCTTCCTTTCGTTCGGCTCGTGCCGTGAGTACAAGAATCTCGAGCACCTCGTGAGGAGCTTTCAGCACAGGACCACCGGCGACGCATCTCTGTGGATCGTGGGCCGATTCCAAAGCGCCGAATACGCGAAGAGCGTCGAGCGGCAGATCGACGAGCGGCCGCAGGGCATCCGGCTGGTCGATGCGTTCATTCCGGACGAGGACGTCCAGCACTACTTCGTTGCCTGCGACGTGGTGGTGCTTGCGTACGCCGATGTTCTGACCTCAGGTAGCGCCATGCTAGCGCTCGGATTCGGCCGGCCAGTCGTCGCGCCCCGCCTTGGGCATCTGCAGGACGTCATCGATCCTCCGAGCGGTGTACTGTACGATCCCGCCGAGGCGAACGGCCTCGCGGATGCGATGACGGCTGCTGCAGAGCGCAAGTTCGACGAGAGCGCGATCCTGAAGCATGCCCGCCGCTTTGACTGGCGGGAAGCCGCTGCGCGAACGCTGTCGGCCCTGGGTGACCATCTTCCCAGCCACCTTCCGAATCCGACTCGCAGGCGATCCTGATTGGGACTTGTGGGACAGCTACGTCGGAGCACATGCGCGGGCGAGACGCCCTAATCAACTCATGCCGATGCGCTCGCAAGGCGTCTTCAGTGCGCCGCGAAGCATCCGCAAGTGGACGCCGTCGCATCATGCAAATGGGACTCTACGCGGGTTCAGCGGCAGCCGCGGTACTCCTCTTTGTCGGAGGCCCTGATTACTACTCTCCGCGTGCGTGGCGCCTCGCATGGGACCTCGGTCATCTGCTTGCCTTCTTTCTATGGACCGCCGCGGGTTTGTCCGCGAGTGCCAGATTAGCTGCGCACCGTACCGGCACGCAAATACTGATAATGGCGCCGATTGCGCTCTTCCTGGGGCTCGGCATCGAGTGCGCGCAGTCTCTGCTCGGTCGAACGTTCAGCCTCGCGGACATCGCAAACGATCTGCTCGGCAGCGCCGGGGCGATTGCGTTCCTTTCGTCCCGCCGACGGGAGATGCGACGGGTAACATTGCGCAGCGCTGAGATCATTGTCCTGACTCTTGTCGCACTGCAGTCGCTGCCGCTTGCTCGGGTTGTGATCGACGATGGCATCGCCTGGAAACAATTTCCCGTCCTGTCTGACTTCGAAACGCCTTTCGAGCTCACCCGCTGGACCAGTCGCTCACCCATTTCGATTGACCACAGCATCGCTCGGCAGGGCAGCGCATCGCTGCAGGTCCCGCTAACCACGGAGCCGTACTCCGGGGCGAGGCTCCAGCACTTCCCTTCGGACTGGGAAGGCTACGCCGCGTTGCATCTGAGCATCTACAACGAATCAGAAGACCCGCTCGGCATTTCGATCAGCATTCACGATGAGAAACACATGCAAACCGGACGCCCCTATCCAGATCGCTTTACGGCGCACTACGTCGTGCAGCACGGTTGGAATGACATCCGCATCCCGCTTGAGCAGGTGAGGAACGCACCCGCACATCGAACGCTCGACCTTGAATCCGTTCGTGATCTCAGCGTCGTGGCGATCGCCCTGCCCGCGCCACGCGTGATTCACATCGATGACGTCCGGCTGACTAGGTGATCGTCAGTCCAGCTCGAAGGCCGACTCGTAGTTTTGCTTGAGCGCCGGATCCTGCGCGGGCTTGCGCAGGTAGCAATTCCCAACGGCCAAAACGTCGAGATCGGTCCCCATGAAGCACCGGAACGCATCCTCCGGCGTGCACACGATCGGCTCACCGCGCACATTGAAGCTTGTGTTCACAAGCACCGGGCAGCCGGTAAGCCGTTCGAACTCGACGAGCAGCGCGTAGTAGCGCGGATTGGTATCTTGGTGCACGGTCTGGATGCGCGCCGAGTAGTCGACGTGCGTGACCGCCGGAATATCGGAGCGCGGCACGTTGAGCTTGTCGATGCCGAACAACTGCTTTTCCTGCGCCGTCATCTCGCGCCGCCGGTGCCCAACGACGTCGGCAACGAGCAGCATGTAGGGGCTGTCGCTGTCCATCTCGAACCAGTCGCTCACGCGCTCGCGCAGCACCGACGGCGCGAATGGCCGGAAGGACTCCCGGTATTTAACTTTCAAGTTGAGCGTCTTCTGCATGATTGGCGAGCGCGGGTCGCCGAGGATCGAGCGATTGCCGAGCGCACGCGGGCCGAACTCCATGCGCCCCTGGAACCAGCCCATGGCCTTGCCCTGCGACAGGTCCTCCGCGCTAGTCGCGATGAGGCGGGCATCATCCATTACCTCGAACCGCGCGCCGGCCTTACGCAGGCGCGCCTCGATGTCGGGCTGCGCGTATTGCGGCCCGAGGTAGGCGCCGCGCATGCCATCCCCGTTCGCCTTGCGGTCCCGTCCACGCTGCAGGTGATAGCCGACGAGCGCTGCGCCGAGCGCGCCGCCCGCGTCGCCGGCGGCAGGCTGGATATACACGCGATCGAAGTGCCCCTCGCGCAGCACCTTGCCGTTCGCGACACAGTTGAGCGCGACGCCGCCAGCAAGGCACAGGTTGCGGATCCCGGTCTCTTCGCGTAGGGACCGCGTGAGGCGGAGCACGATCTCGTCCGTAACGGCCTGGATCGACGCGGCCAGATCCATGTGGAAGTCGGTGAGAAGCTCGTCGGGCTTGCGCGGCGGCGCGCCGAACAGCTCGTTGAACCGGCCGTTGGTCATGGTGAGGCCGGTGCAGTAGTTAAAGTAGGACATGTCCAGCCGGAAAGAACCGTCCGCCTTCACGTCGACCAGACGCTCAAGGATCCTGTCCTTGAACCGGGGCTCTCCGTAGGGCGCGAGCCCCATCACCTTGTACTCGCCGGAATTCACCTTGAACCCGGTGTAGTAGGTGAACGCGGAGTACAGGAGGCCGAGCGAGTGCGGGAAGTGGATCTCCTTATGCACCTCGAGCTGGTTGCCCCTGCCGATCGTCGCCGAGGTCGTCGCCCACTCCCCCACGCCGTCCATGGTCAGGACCACGGCCTCCTCGAACGGCGAAGGAAAGAACGCGCTCGCCGCGTGGCTGAGGTGGTGCTCGCTGAACAGCAGGCTGCCGTTCCAGCCGCCGCCGTCGACGGACTTGAGCTCCTTTTTCAGAAGGTCCTTGAGGAACAGCTTCTCCCGGAGCCACAGCGGAATCGCCATGCGGAAGGAGCCGAACCCCTTCGGCGGAAAGGCGAGATACGTCTCGACCAGGCGCTCGAACTTCAGGAAAGGCTTGTCGTAGAACACCACATCATCGACGCCACCTATGCCCTGCCCCCCAGCCTCCAGGCAATATCGGATCGCATGGCGCGGAAAGCGCGAATCGTGCTTCTTGCGCGAGAAACGCTCCTCCTGTGCTGCCGCGACGACGCGCCCATCCTCGACCAGCGCCGCCGCGCTGTCGTGGTAGAAGGCCGAGATTCCGAGAACGCGCAAGGCCGACTGCTTTTAGAACAGCGTGTAAATGAACGGCGCCACCGCCGAGCCCTGCGCGAGCACGATCAGCGCGCCAAGCAGGACCATGGTGAAGAAGATTGGCCACAGCCAGTACTTCTTGCGAACCCGCATGAACGCCCAGAGTTCCCTCAACATCTCCATGTCGACCCCCTAAAACTGATTTTTCATCGAATCCCGCGGCGGGCCGGGCGGCGCGCGTGGAATCCAGTAGCTCTGAGCGCCGGCCTCGCGCTTCAAGCGCAGCGGATCCTTGCCCGTGGCGCGCATTAAGAATCCGATCGGGACCAGGACGGCGTAGAAAAGGATGCCGAGCGCGATCGGGCTCACCACCATGCCCATAAGGATGCCCAGCTTCATCCACCAGCGGTTGAGGTGGGTCAACAGCGTGGGCCGGAGCCAGGCGACAAGTGCAAACGCAATCGCCGCCGCCAGCCACCACCACCTGAGCCCGCCGCCGTGCAACAGCGGCCAAGCGGCGATCAGCGTGCAGACGACGGCGAAAACAACGCCGAACGCGCGGTCCGAGGACCCTTCAATCTTCTGCTCCCGGTGGAGATCTTCGTGCGCCATGTCCGCAATAGTCGTTGCCAATGCCTCTTGAGGCGCACATCTTAAGCCGCGGGCCGTTGCATATGGGCCTTGTCACGAGCGGCAGCGATAAAAATTAACACATGTGCGATCGACAGAAACGTCTCGGCCACGGCCCTTACAAACCCTCTATGGGATTCAACGACGCCTCTGCTACCATCGAAAAAAGCTTCAGACCGCCCATGCTGATAACGCAGGGGGCTGATGCCTTGCGCTGAAGGGGGAGCGCGAGCGTGAAGATTATGGTCATTTGGGGGTATCCCCCTCTGGCCGCGGGAGAGTCATCCAACCGCGCGGAGGCCGCTTCGCCTGCTGCGGGGAGAGCGAGGTGAAACCGCGCAGGATAAACCATCCGAGAGTACTCGAGCACTCCGGCTTCAGGCGCACGGGCGAGCGGTACATGGAGCTGTTTTCGTCCCTTCTGGAGGAGAGCCTGACGGCGCCGGACCCGGACACCGCGCCCCAATAGCGAATTCGCCCGAGTGCAACGGTATTCGACAAGGTATGCCAGCGCCGCCGACCGGGAGACGTGGGACAGGTTTGTCCACGGCCACCCGCACGCGAATCCGTACCTGCTGTATGGCTGGCGCGACGTTATCCATCGGGCATACGGCCACGCGACGCACTACCTCATGCTCACCGCGCGCGAAGGGAGCGTGCAGGGCGTCCTGCCCCTCGTTCATCTGAGGCACTTCATCTTCGGAAATCGCCTCGTCTCGCTTCCGTTTGCGGATGCGGGAGGAGTTTTTGCGCTCGATCGCGAGGCAGAGGACGCGTTGCTCTGCGCCGCGAGGGATCTGTGCCTCAAGGCAGGCATCAGGGAGATCGAGCTTCGCCAGGAAAAGCCGCTGGCTTCCTCGGCCGATCCCTCTCCGGCCGGCCCGCGTGCCCCAGCAATGGAGCGCAAGGTCCGGATGCTCGTGACCTTGCCGGAATCCGCGGAAGCGCTCCGGAAAGCCCTGAAGTCCAAGCTGCGGAACCAGATCAACCGCCCCCTCAGGGAGGGCTGCACCTGCAAGGTCGGCGCGGTGGAGCTGCTGGAGGACTTTTACAAAGTCTTTGTCATCAACATGCGAGACTTGGGGTCTCCCGTCCACTCGAAGGAGCTGATGCGGCACGTGCTCGAGGCCTTTCCGGAGCGCTCGCGAATTTTCGCCGTCTACCACGCAGGCAGGCCGATCGCGGCATCGCTGGTGATCGGCTTCAACGGGGTGCTGCGCAATCCCTGGGCATCCTCCGATCGCCGCTACGCCGCCATGAGCCCAAACATGCTGCTGTATTCCCGCATGCTCGAGTACGCCAGCGACAACGGCTACCGCACCTTCGACTTCGGCCGCTCCACGCCCGGTGAGGGAACGTACAGGTTCAAGGAGCAGTGGGGCGCTCAGCCGGCGCCGCTGCACTGGTACGTCATACCTGCGGACGGCTCGACGGCGCAGCAGGAATCGCCGTCGGCAGTGTTCAAGCTCGCGGCACGCCTGTGGAGCAAGCTGCCCGTCCCCCTCACCCGGGTCCTCGGTCCGCGCATCCGCAAGCACATCAGCCTATAACGCTCGATGGATCGCTCATGCGAGTAGGCAGGACTCTTCCGCCGGCGGCCGCTCCGCTGGGCTGGCGCGACTTCGTCGCTGGACTCGGCGCCCAGATCGACGCGCCTCGGGCGGTGCAGCGTCTCGAAACCGAGCTCGAGGCCCACTTCGGCGTGCGGTACTGCTTCCTGGTCAGCTCTGGAAAAGCGGCGCTCGCGCTGATCCTGCATGCGCTGAAGGATCTGCATCCCGAGAGGGACGAAGTCGTTATTCCCGCGTTCACCTGCTATTCGGTGCCCTCGTCCGTTCTTCGCGCAGGTCTCCGGATCAGGCTGTGCGACCTCGGCCAGGAGGGCCTCGACTTCGACCCGGCGCAGCTGTCCGCCGCGCTCTCCGGGAACGAGCGCATCCTCGCGGTCGTCCCCACCCACTTATACGGCATCGCCGCCGATATCGCGGGCGTCCGGAGCCTGGTCGGCAAGCGGCCGGTCGCGATCATCGAGGACGCCGCGCAGGCGATGGGCGAGGATTCGGGCGGCGGCAAGCTCGGCACCCTCGGCGACGCCGGCTTCTTCAGCCTCGGGCGGGGGAAAGCGTTTTCTACCGTCGAAGGGGGGGTCATCCTCACGAACCGCGACGACCTCGCGGAGGCCCTGCAGGCCCGCCTCGACCAGCTCCCGGGGTACGGAGCCGGGGCGCTCGTTGCGCTGGCCGTGAAAGCAGCCGCGCTCATTGCGCTGATCCATCCGCTGCTCTTCTGGATCCCGCGCGCGCTGCCGTTCCTGCGGCTCGGCGAAACGCTGTTCGAGCGGGACTTCCCGATGCGGCGCATGTCTGCGTTCCAGGCAGGCCTCGCACGCAACTGGCAACGCCGGCTGAAGGCGATGCGCGACGCGCGACGCGCGACGGCCCTGCACTGGCTTCAAGTCCTCAGGGACCTGGGCGAGCGCGAGCCGCGGATGACGCGCGCGCCCTACCCGGCCCTGGTCCGGTTTCCGCTGCGCATCCGCAACGGCGAACGCAGGGCCGCCCTGCTGCGCGAAAGCGTAGCCGAAGGCGCCGGCATCGCGCCGAGCTACCCCCAGCCGCTCAATCGGCTCACCGCGCTGAGCGGCGTCATCGCAGCGCAGGACTGCCCTGCGGCCGAGCGCGCCGCGCGCGAGCTGGTCACACTGCCGACGCACGGCTACGTCAAGAGTGGCGACGTTGACCGATTGCGGCGCCTTCTCGGCCGCGCCCTCGCCGCCGGCCGCCCACAATTCTCGAACCTTTCGGGCGCGACGCCTCCATGAACGTATCGATCTTTGGCCTGGGCTACGTGGGAACGGTTTGCGCGGGCTGCCTCGTGTCACGCGGTCACACCGTGGTCGGCGTGGACGTGAATCCCGGCAAGGTCGAGCTGATGAACGCGGGCCGCGTCTCGATCGTGGAGCCAGAGGTGCCGGAGTTGTTTGCCGCCGGCCACGCGCAGGGTCGGCTCCGGGCGACCGCGTCGTCGCGCGAGGCGATTCGCGCGACCGACGTGTCGCTGGTATGCGTGGGCACGCCCAGCCAGGCGAACGGCAACCTCGACCTCGCGTACATGAAGCGCGCCTGCGAGGACATCGGCGCTGCGCTGCGCGACAAGGCTTCCCCGCATCTCGTGGTCCTGCGCAGCACGATGCTGCCCGGGTCCACCGAGGACGTGCTGATCCCGATCCTGGAGGCCGCCTCGGGCAAACGGGCCGGCGACGGCTTCGAAGTCTCCTACAACCCGGAGTTCCTGCGCGAAGGCAGCTCGGTGCGTGACTTCAACCAGCCGGCCAAGATCGTGATCGGCGAGCGCGGCGAGCGCGCAGCGCAGGTGCTGGGTGAGCTGTATGCCGGGATCGAGGCGCCGACGTTGCGGACCTCCATCCGCATCGCCGAGATGGCCAAGTACTGCGACAACGCCTTCCATGCCCTCAAAGTGAGCTTCGCCAACGAGATCGGCAACCTGTGCAAGGCGATGGGCATGGACAGCCACGAGGTGATGTCGCTCTTCTGCGAGGACCGCAAGCTGAACCTGTCGCCGGCTTACCTCAAGCCGGGATTCGCCTTCGGCGGTTCGTGCCTGCCCAAGGATCTGCGCGCCCTCACCTACCAGGCGCGGCGCTTCGACCTGGACAGCCCGGTGCTCACCTCGATCCTGCCGAGCAATGCCGCGCAGGTGAAGCGCGCCGTGCAGATGATCCTTGCCCTCGGCAGGAAGCGCGTCGGCTTCCTTGGCATGGCATTCAAGCCGGGAACCGACGACCTGCGCGAGAGCCCGCTGGTCGAGGTGATCGAGACGCTCCTCGGCAAAGGCTACCAGGTATCGATCTACGACCGCAACGTGTCGGCGAGCGCGCTCATCGGCGCCAACAAGCGCTTCATCGAGGAGCATATCCCGCACTTGTCGTCTCTGCTCGCCGCGCGCGCGGAGGACGTGGTGGCGGCTTCGGACATCGTGGTCGTTGGCTACGCCTCGGCCGAGTTCAACGCGGCGCTCAAGGGCATGCGCGCGGACCAGGCAATCATCGACCTCGCGCGCATCAGCGGGCGCGAGACGCTCGCCGCCGCGTACGACGGAATATGCTGGTGACCGGGGGGCATGGCAAGAACACGAAAGAGCTCGGCGGGTGAGGATCCTGATCCTGGCTCCGGACGTGCCCGCGACCTCCCGCATGCCCGGGTCGCCGCGGCTGTTCAATCTGTGCCGCGAGCTTTCCCGCAACCATGAGCTTTTCCTTTTCACGCGCTGCTCGTCCCGACAGCGGTACGAAACATTCCTGGGCGACGCAACAGGGCCGCGCGTGTTCTCGCGGGTCGATCTCCTACCGGACCCGCCGTCTGCCAGTTGGCTGGGGCAACAGTGGCACCGGATGCACCTGGCTGCCCACTTCGAGACTCGATACCGGCATGCCGGATACCATCGGTCGATCTGCCAGAGCGTGCGCGACTTCTGCGAAAGCGAGCACATCGACCTCGTTTACGCGGACCTGCTTGCCATGAGCCAGTACGTCGACAGGCGGATCGGCGTTCCGGCGATCGTCGACCTGCACGATTCGCTGACGCTGCTCGGGCGGCGAATACTGGGCGCCGAGCGCGAGTGGCGAGGCAGGCTACTCGCATGGCTGGGGCTGACCAGCGTGGAACGGCTCGAGCGGTCGCTGGCGCGCACGTTCGACCTGGCGATCACGAATTCCGCGGTCGACGAGCAGGTCCTCCGGCAGCTCTGCGCGGAGCTCAGGACGCTCACCATCTCCAACGGCGTGGACATGGAGTATTTTTCGCCGGACTCCGCCCTGCCCCAGGCCGACAAGATCGTGTTCACCGGCGTCATGGACTACGCGCCCAACGAGGATGCCGCCCTGTACTTCAGCAAGGAGATCTTCCCGCTGGTGAGAGCGCAGCGGCCGCAGGCGCAGTTTTGGATCGTCGGCAGCAACCCGTCCGCGACTCTCAAGAGCCTCGCGCAAGCCGGCGGGATCCACGTCACCGGCAGCGTAGACGACGTCAGGCCGTACGTCAGAAGCGCGGCGGTCTTCGTCAGCCCCCTGCGCGTGGGGTCGGGCGTGAAGAACAAGATCCTCGCGGCCATGGCGATGCAGAAGGCGACGGTCGCCACTCCGCTCAGCATCGACGGACTGGACTTGGCGGACGGACGCGAGCTGCTGCTGGCGCAGGAACCCCGGCTGTTCGCCGCCCAGGTGGTACGCCTCATGACCGATGAAAGCGAGCGGCGGCGACTGGGCGCGAACGGCCTGGCCTGCGTCCGCAGCAAGTACTCCTGGCGCGCCATGGGAGAGTCGCTGGAGAGCGCCTTGCGCTCCGTTGTCCCGCGCGCACCGCGGCGTTTGGCTGCTGCCTAACCATGCTTGCGCTCGAGATCGTGTTCTGGCTGGCGGTCGCGCTGATCGCCTACGCCTATGCCGGCTATCCGCTGGCGCTTCGCGCGCTGGCCCTGCTGCGCGCGCGGCCGGTAGCGAAGGCGGACGTCACTCCGCACGTCACGTTCATCATCACCGCCTACAACGAGGAAAAACGCATCGGCGAGAAGCTGGAAAACACGTTGAAGCTCATCTACCCGCGCGAGAGGCTGGACGTCCTCGTCGCCTCCGATTGCTCGTCCGACCGGACCGATGAGATCGTGCGCACCTACCAGCCCCGGGGTGTGCGCTTGCTGCGGGCGCCCACGAGGAGAGGCAAGGAAGCCGCGCAGAAGCTCGCCGTCCACGCCGCGCGCAGCGAGATCCTCGTGTTCTCGGACGTCGCCACCGTCCTCCCCGAGAACGCGGTGAGGAACATCGTGAAGAACTTCCACGATCCGAGCGTCGGCTGCGTGAGCAGCGTCGATCGCTTCATCGACCGGGACGGCCGACCGAGCGGAGAAAGCGCCTATGTGCGCTACGAGATGTTCCTTCGCTCCCTCGAGACGCGCGTCAACTCGCTGGTGGGCCTGAGCGGATCGTTCTTCGCCGCGCGGCGCGAAGTGTGCCGGGATACGTGGTCCGAGGACCTGCAGAGCGACTTCAATACCGTGCTGAACAGCATGCGCATGGGCCTGCGCGGCGTCGCCGATCCAGATAGCGTCGGGTACTACCTGAACATCGCTGACGAGCGCAAGGAGTACGAGCGGAAGGTTCGCACCGTGCAGCGTGGGATCTCGGTGTTCATGCGCAGCCTGGCGCTGGTGAATCCCTTGCGGCACTCGATGTTCGCGTGGCAGCTGCTCAGCCACAAGCTGTGCCGGTGGATCGTCCCCTTCGCGATGGTCGCGGCCTTCTCGGCCAACGCCAGCCTCGCGCTCGCTTCGCAGTTCTATCTCGGCCTCTTCATCTTCCAGGCTGCGTTCTACACCGTGGCGCTGGGCGGGCTGCTCTGGAAGCCGCTGCGGCGCCTCGCGCCCGTCAGGCTTGCGGCCTATTTCGTCCTCGTGAATGCCTCGATCGCGCAGGCTTGGCTCCGCTATTGGTCGGGCGAGAGACTCGTGCTGTGGGAACCCTCAAAGCGATAGACCGGACCAAGGCCTGGGCCCGGCGCTGCGCGGCGGGGCTCTACGCGCTCGCCCCGGGCCACCTGGAGCGCCTGCGCGGAAAGGCGGTCATCCTCACCTACCACCGCGTTCTATCCCGCAAGGAGCTCGCGGCGAGCTATGTACAACCGGGGATGTACGTCACGGCGGAAACGTTCGCGATGCAGATGCGATTCCTCAAGCAGAACTTCTCGGTCATCGCGCTGGGCGAGCTGCTCCACCTCTGGCTGGAAGGGAAATGGGACGCCGGGCGCCGGTACTGCGTGGTGACATTCGACGACGGCTGGCTGGACAACTACCTGTACGCCTTGCCCGTGCTCAAGCGCCTCGAACTGCCGGCCACCGTCTTCCTGCCTACGGAGTTCGTCGGGACCAACCGGTGGTACTGGCCCGACCAGATCGCGTGGCTGTGCAGCCATGCGCGCTGGCGCGACCCGCAGCGGCGCCGGCGCTCGTCTGACGCCCTGCAGCGGGAGTTCCCGTGGCTTGCGGGCTGCGCCTTACCCTCGGACGGCTTCGGCGCGGACGCACTGATCGAGCGCTGCAAAGCGCAGGCGCAGGAGCAGATCGACGCCCTGCTCGGCGCGTGGGCGCAGCAGCTCGAGGTCGTGCTCCCTCGCGAGCGCCAGGTCATCGACTGGTCGGAGGCCCGGGAGATGTCGGCCGCCGGAGTGTCGTTTGGCTCACACTCGTGCTCGCATCGGATTCTCACGCACCTCGACGCGGACCATGCTCGCCGCGAGATCCAAGGCTCGTGGGAAACCCTCCGGAGCAAGTCGCTCACCACCGTTCCCGTGTTCTGCTATCCGAACGGCGACTGGTCCGTCGAGATGGAGCGACTCGTGGAGGCCGCCGGGTACGCAGCAGCGGTAACGACCCAGTTCGGCTACGAAGACGCGGCGCCGCCACGGCGCTTCGCCCTCAGGCGTATCAACGTGCACGACGACGTGACGCGCTCCCCTGCCCTCTTCGCTTTCCACCTCGCCGGATTCAACCATGCGCGCTGAAGCGCACGCAGGCGTCATCGTCACCGACGGCAACGAGCGCTCGGCGCTGGCCGCGACACGGTCGCTGGGTCGCAGAGGCGTTCCGGTCTTCGTCGGCGCCGAAAGCCCCTCGAGCCTCGCCGGCGCCTCGCGCTACTGCCGCGCGGCGTTCACGTATCCCTCACCCTGGACCCAGCCCGACGAGTACGCCGCGTGCGTGCTCGAGCACGCGCGGCGATGGGGAACGCGGGTTGTGTTCCCCATGACCGATCTCGCGGTGGAAATCCTGGGCGAGTCAATCCCTCGCGCCGGAGCGCCGCTGGTCCTGCCCACTGTTCTCGAGCAGCACCGCGCGCTCTCGAACAAGTACGAACTGATGCAATCGGCGCAGCGCCTCGGGGTCCCCGTGCCGGACACGGTCTTCGTCCCGGACGGAGACCTCGACAAGGCGCTCGCACAGGTCCAGCAGTGGCCCCTGGTGATCAAGCCAGGGCGATCGCTTGTCAGGTCGCAAGGCCAGTGGCGCAAGACCTCGGTCCACTACGCCGGAGATGCAGAACAGCTGAGGAGGATCTACCACGCGGTGGACTACCTCAAGGAGCCGTCGCTCCTGCAAGCGCGGATCGTCGGCGAGGGACAGGGCGTCTTCGGCCTGTTCGATCGCGGCAAGCCGGTCGCCTGGTTCGCGCACCGGCGGCTCCGCGAGCGCCCGCCTTCCGGCGGTCTGAGCGTGCTGTGCGAAAGCGTGCCTCTACGCAAACCGCTCGTCGACTATGCGCTGCGTATCCTGCAATCGGCCGCCTGGCACGGCGTGGCGATGGTCGAGTTCAAGCTCGACGCCAGGTCGGGTGTTCCGCATCTGATGGAGGTCAATGGCCGCTTCTGGGGCTCGCTGCAGCTCGCGATCGACGCCGGCGTGGATTTTCCCTGGCTGCTGTACCAGCTCGCCGCAACCGGGTCCGCGCAACTGCCCGCCACGCCCTACGAGCTGGGCGTGCGTTCACGCTGGTGGCTCGGTGACCTCGACCACTTGCTGCTGCGGCTGCGCAAGCCCGAGCAGGAGCTGAACCTTCCGCCCGGAGCCCCTTCAAAGGGGGCGACGTTGCGGTCGTTCCTACGAGTGTGGGATGCAAGAACGAAGGGCGAGGTCCTTCGCCTGTCTGATCCGCGACCCGGCGTCCATGAGCTTGCGGCTTACGGCGCTCACGCTGCGCGCCGGCTGAGGGCAGCGTTGGGCGCCCGCGTGATGCAGATGCGTGTGCGCCTGCTGCGCATGCGTTGGGGCATAACTCGCCCGAAGCTCCCTGCGCGGGTCGCGCGCGTGCTCGTGCTGTGCAAGGGCAATATCTGCCGCAGTCCCTTCGCCGCCGAGCTGCTCAGGAAGCGGGCTGCAGATCGCGGTATTCACCTTGATGTGCGCTCAGCCGGGCTCGATACCACGCCCGGCGACGATGCCTATCCCCTTGCGAAGACTACGTCGCGCAACTATGGCGTCGATCTCGAGCAGCATCGAACGATGCTCCTCACGACGGACATGGTGCGCTGGGCGGACCTGGTTCTGGTCATGGAAGGCGCGCAACTGCTGCAGCTCCGCGGCGTCGCTTCCGCGGCGAGCGCGAAAACCTTCTTGCTAGGTTATTTCGCCTCGAGCGCGACCATGGACATCCGCGATCCGTACGCGGGCACGCCGGAGGATTTCCAGCGCTGCTACGCCATCATCGAAGATGCCTGCGAGGGCTTGCTCGGCTCGATCGTGGGCGGTGCCTCCGAGCCCGCGCTGCACCTCGGCCGCTAGTGGGCAATGCCCTGCGCACGGTCCTGCATCTCTCCAGCACGAGCGGCCCTGGCGGGGCGGAGACCCTCGTGAAGAGCCTCGCCAGCTCGCTCGACCCGGCGAGGTTCCGTTCCATCGCCTGCCTGTTCCGCCGCGGCTGGCTCTACGACGCGATGCTGGACCTGGGCATCCCGACCTCGGTGATCGGCATCGACGGGGCGTTCGACCTGCGGTGGGCGCGCGCCTTCGCCGCGCTGGTGCGCAAAGAGCGCGTCGCCGTGATCCACGCCCACGAGTTCACCGCGAATGCCTACGGCAGCCTGATCGGACAGATTGTGCGGGTGCCCGTGGTGGCGACCGTGCACGGAAAGAGCTACTTCGCCGATCGCGCAAAGCGCCGCATGGCCTACCGGTACGTCAGCCGAGTGTCGCGCATGGTCGCGGTTTCGCAGGACCTGAAGCGCTTCATCGTCGCGCGTGCCGGCGTTGCGGAGCAGCGGGTCGATGTCATCTACAACGGGGTGGAAGCGTCGGGGGCTGCGCCCCCGGAGCGTGCAAGCGCGCTTCGGGCAGAGATGGGCTTGAAGGAATTCGAGCATGTAATTGGCGCGGTGGGCTCCCTTTATCCGGTCAAGGGACACATCCATCTGATCCGCGCCCTCCCCGAGATCCTGCGCGTGTTCCCCAGAACGCTGCTGCTGCTCGTGGGGCAAGGTGAGCTCGAGCAGTCGTTGAAAGCCGAGGCCGCGAGACTGCGCCTCGGCGAACAGGTGAGATTTCTCGGGTTTCGCGGCGACGTGCCGATGATCCTGTCGCTGCTCGACGCGTTCGTCCTTCCCTCCCATTCCGAAGGGCTGTCGATGGCGCTGCTGGAAGCCATGGCGGCCGGAAAACCCGCGGTCGCCACACGCGTGGGAGGAAATCCCGAGGTCGTGGTCGAGGGCGAGACCGGCTTTCTCGTCGAGCCGGAATCTCCCGAGTCGATCGCCGAGCGAGTCGTGCGTCTGCTTCGGGACAAGGCGCAGGCAACGCGCATGGGCGAGCGCGCCCGTCGCCGCGTGCAAGAAAAGTTCTCGTTCGGCGCGACAGTCGAGCAGTATCAGCGCGCCTACGAGCAGCTTGCAGCGGCCTAGCCCATGAAGTACCCGCAAGGAAAGCGGTTCGCCCTCACGATCCTGGACGACACGGACGACTCGACCCTGGAGAACGTCAAGCCCGTCTACGACGCCCTGAAGGCGCATGGGTTGCGCACGACGAAGACGGTCTGGCCGGTCGATTGCCCGGAGGGAAGCAGGATTTACTTTGCCGCGGACACTCTGGCGCGGGAGCCCTATCTGAAGTTTGTCCGGGGCCTGCAGGCCGAAGGGTTCGAGATCGCCTTTCATGGTGCAACCATGGAATCCAGCGAGCGTGAGCGGACCGTGCGCGCGCTGGAGGTATTCAGGCGGGAGTTCGGGACCTATCCGGCGCTCTTCTGCAACCACGGGCAGAACCGGGACAACCTCTACTGGGGCCGGAAACGGTTCCGCACGGGATGGGTGCGCGGCCTCGTCGGCCTGCTGCGCAAGGTGCCTTCGTCGCACTATCTGGGAGATGTCGAGGGGTCCGAGTTCTTCTGGGGCGACCTCTGCCGCGAGCGCGTGCGGTACGTAAGGAACTGGACGTTCCCGCGCCTCGACATGCTTGAGGTCAATCCCGACATGCCGTACCGGAGCGCCGGCACCCCTTACGTCAACCTGTGGTTCTCTACCGCCGATGCGCCCGACGTCGAGGCTTTCGTACGATTGTTAACCCGGCAGAATCTTGAGCGCCTTGAGGCTGCGGGAGGACTCTGTATCATCTCCACCCACCTCGGCAAGGGGTTCGCCAAGGGCGGGTCGCTGGACCCCCGGGTGGGCCGCCTGCTCGAGGAATTGGAAAGAAAGCCCGGCTGGTACGTGCCGGTTTCGCAAATGCTCGACTACCTCGTGGAAACGCAGGGCAAGGGCCGAATGCTGGGTTCCTGGAAAACCGCGATGCTCGAAGCGCAATACCTTGCCGGCAAGCTCCGGCGGCCGAACCCATGACTCAGGACCGCAAAGTGCCCGAAGCCGCGCTCGGCGCGCTGGCAGGCAAGCTTGAAGCGCAGGCGAAGCTGGGCGACCTCCCTGGCGCTCATCGGCTGCGGCAGGCGTTCGAGCGCTTGGCCCTGACTAATCCGCAAGGCGCGCTCGAGGCGCTCGAAGCGCATCCCGAGGAAATCGGCCGCGCCGGCGTCGACCTCGGCAACCTGCTCGGCCGCACTCTCGTCGAACGCAAGCTGCACACTGAAGCGACCCGGTTGCTGCGCCTTCCGCGCGGATTGAACCTCGTCACCGATACCGCGATCTGCCTCCGGCTGGCGAAGGCGCTCGGCCAGAAGGGCGAGCGCGAAGAGGCGATGCAGGCGCTGTCGAGCGCGCTGGCCATCGATCCGGCTTGCTTGCCAGCGCTGCGCGCGCTGTACGAGATGGCCGCCAATGCCGGCAAGCCGGACGAAGCTTCGCACTGGCTCGCCCGGATGCTCGAGGCGGATCGGTCGTATCCGACGGCGGCCTACGTTTACCGGGAGCGGCAGAGCCTGCCGCGACGCCCCGGCCGGGCGGTCCGCATCGCTCTGCTCAGCTCGTACGTTCTCGACTGGCTGGTTCCGTACCTCGACGCGGAGTGCAGGCGGGCCGGGCTGGAGCCTGCGTTCCACATCGCACCGTTCAACCAGTATTCCCAGCAGGTGCTGAATGCCGGAAGCGATCTCTACCAGTTCGAGCCGGACGTCGTCTTCCTCGCGCTCGGGCTCGAAGACCTCTGTCCGCAGGCCGCCTCCCCGGCGAACCGCGGCGAGCTCGCCGGCGCGCGGCGCGCGCTCATCGAGCAGATCGTCGGCCTAGTCGAGGCGATCGATGCGAATAGCAAGGCGCTGGCTGTGGTGCACAGCTTCTCGGCGCTGGGCAGAGACCCCCACGGAATTCTGCAAAACCGCCTCGCCGACAGCTTCGCGGGATGGCTGGCAGGCGTGAACGACGAGCTGGCTGGCGTACTGCGCACGCATGCCCGGTCGTTCCTGATGCCGCTCGACGTCGTGCTCGGGTGGGTGGGGCGGGAACGAAGCCACCATCCGAAGACCTGGCACATGGGCAGCATGCGAATCGCCGAAGCTGCGCTGCCGGAGCTCGCGCGCTACAGCATGCGCTATGTCAAGGCGCTGATGGGCCTCACCAAGAAATGCGTAGTGCTCGATCTAGACGGCACCCTATGGGGCGGTATCGTCGGCGAGGCCGGCCCCGAGGGCATCGCCCTGGGGCCGACCGCCCCGGGCATCGAGTACGTCGAGTTCCAGCGCGCCCTCCTCGAGCTCACGCGGCGCGGTGTGCTGCTTGCGATCTGCTCGAAGAACAATCCCGACGACGCGCTGCCCGTCATCCGCAGCCATCCGCACATGGTGCTCCGCGAAGAGAACTTCGCGGCGATGCGCATCAACTGGAACAACAAGGCCGACAACATCGCGGAGATCGCCGAGGAGCTGAACATCGGCGTCGACTCACTGGCCTACTTCGACGACAACCCGAACGAGCGCGAGCTGATCCGGCAGCTCCTGCCAGAGGTGCTGACCGTCGAGCTGCCGCGTGACCCGTCCCTCTACCGGCGGATGCTGGAAGACATGACGGATTTCGATCTGCTTGCCCTCACCCAGGAGGACGAGAAGCGCGCGGCACGCTATCAGGCCAACGCGAAGCGCAGAGTCGAAAAATCCGTCGCGGCCTCTCTGGACGAGTACCTGCGGTCCTTGGAGATCCGCGCCAGGATCGGACTCGCGTCCCCCGATTCGCTGGCGCGCCTGGTACAGATGTTCAACAAGACGAACCAGTTCAACCTGACGACCAAGCGCTACCAAGCCGACGACGTGTCACGCTTCATGAAGTCGAATGAGTTTCGCGTCTACGACCTGCGCGTCGCCGACCGCTTTGGCGACCACGGCCTTGCAGGAACGGCGGTGGTCCGCGCCGGGGGCGACGAATGGCGCATCGACAGCCTGCTGATGAGCTGCCGCATAATGGGGCTCGGCGTCGAGACCGCTTTCCTGGAGCGGATCTGCTCGGACGCTGCTCGCGAGCAGGCCGGCTGGCTAGTCGGCGAGTACGTCCAGACCAAGAAGAACCAGCCGGTGAAGGAGTTCTACGGAAAGCACGGCTTTTCGTTGTCGAGCGATGACAACGGCCGGCAGCAGTGGCGGCTGAACGTGGCCGCCAATCCCGTCAGAAAACCGGCGTGGATCGCGACCGAACCGGCCAAAGAGGCGCCGTGACCGTGGAGGAAGTGGTCGCCAGGGTATTCAACCTGGATCCCTCCGAAGTGACGGAGGAGTCTTCAAAGGACACGATCGAGGAATGGGACTCGATGGGCAACATGTCGCTGGTCATCGGGCTCGAGGAGGCGTTCAAGGTGTCGCTCTCCATCGCCGACGCCATGGAGATGACGAGCGTGCAGCGCATCAAGTCAATGTTGAAGGAATACGGGGTTGCCCTCTAGGGAAGTCGCCAAGGTCGCGCTCTATGACCGGGGCATGGCCGAGGCATTCGAGCGGTTCTCCCGCGTAGCATGGCCAAGCAGCGGTAGCGCTGATACCGGCGGCACCAGAGCATCGCTCAGCAGTCGCGATGCGCCGACGTTCGTATTTGTGAAGGGTTGCGACATCATCGGTCACGTGACGACGATTCCGGTACAGCTCGCGTCCCACGCCGGGGCCGTGGCGGCGCACTGGATCGTGGGGTTCATGGTTCTGCCCGAGCACCGCAACGGCCTGGTCGGGCCTCTCCTGATCAAGGAAGCCAGCCGCGTGCTCGACTGCGCGCTCTCGATCTTCGTGGAACCGCCCGTATTGCGCATATTGACGGGCATGAAGTGGGCACACCGCGGCGTTCTTCCACAGTATCTCCGCGTGTTGAATGCAAGCGCGGTCACCAGAAATCTGCAGCTTGGCGGCTTCAAGGGACTCAGCGTTCATGCGCTGGCGAGAATCCTGGCTGGATGGGGCTTGGCCCTGGGGCAGGCGGCGTGGCTCGGATTCAGTACCTTCAGCCGGCCGCGAACCGCGCGGGCGCAGGTGCAGGAGGAACCACGCTTCGACGAGAGCTATGACGAGCTGTGGCGAGCGGTTCACGACCGATTCGGCGCGTGCCCGGCAAGGGACCAACGCTATCTGCAGCAACGATACGGTGAGCAGCCGGAACGCTACCGCGTCCTCGGCTGCCGGCAGGGCAGCCGGCTACTGGGTTATTGCATCGTCAAGCTCCGGCAGTTCTCGGACGACGAGAGGATGGGCAACATGAGGGTCGGAACGATCGTCGACTGCCTGTTCGATCCGACCTCGCCCACGGTGTTGCAGTCCCTGCTGGAGGCCGCGGTGCGGCTCTTCGAGCAGGAAGAAGTGCATGCGGTGCTGTGCACCGCGTCCCATGCCGCCGTGAGGCAGCTGCTGCGTGCGAACGGTTTCCTCGCAATCCCCGGTAACCTGAACTTCGCCATCCACAACCGCACGGCCCTGCCGATCCAGGACGTCCCGCTCGACTCATGGCATCTGATGCGCGGGGATTCCGACGCGGATCAGAATTTTTGAGCCACCCGATGCGGGTGTGCCATTTCGTCTCGGGCGATGTCTGGGCTGGCGCCGAAGTCCAAGTCGCCACACTGCTCGGAGCGCTGAAGCGGTTTCCTGAGCTCGAGCTCTCCGCGCTACTGCTGAACGGCGGGCGGCTGCACGATGAGCTCCTGAGCCTCGGCATCCCGGTCGCTTTGTGCGACGAGTCTCGACTGGGGCTTGTCCGGCTGCTCATTGAAGTCACGCGCTGCCTGAGGAAAAGCCAGCCCGAGGTCCTGCACACGCACGGCTACAAGGAGCAGGTGCTGGGTGCGGTTGCAGGTCGCATGTCGAGCCGCCCCAGGCTGGTTCAGACCTACCACGGTTTGCAGGAAAACCTTCTAGGCTGGGCTGGCCTGAAGATGCGCATCTACGACGGAATCAACGGCGCGGTGGGCAGGGCCTCGGCCGACGCCCTCATCGGCGTCTCCGCAGAGATCACACGCATCCTGCAGGAACGGCAACCGTCAACGGAGGTGCGCTGCATAAGGAATGGTATCGACACTACGCGAGTGGCGCCCACGGTGGACCGGCTGGCGATGCGCGCGCAACTCGGAATCGCGCGCGATTCCTTCGTGGTGGGAAGCGTGGGCCGGCTCATGCCGATCAAGGGACTCGATCACCTGATCGACGCCTTCGCGCAGCTACGGCAGCGCCAGGCGGGGCTCAAAGCCCGGCTTGTGATCGTCGGCGAGGGCCCGCTGCGAAACGAACTGCAGCAATGCGCGGGTCGGCTCGGCGTCGCCTCGGAGGTCTCCTTTCTTGGTGCGCGCACCGACGTGTACGACCTGATGGCCTGCTTTGACGTATTTGCCCTGTCCTCCCTCCATGAGGGAGTTCCCATGGTGATCCTGGAGGCAATGGCAGTCGGGGTCCCGATCGTGGCAAGCCGCGTCGGTGGGATCGCCGAGATCCTCGAGGACGGAAAGGACGCGCTCCTCGTCCCTGCCGGCGACTCGGGCGCCCTTGCACGGGCGATCGAGACGCTTGCAGCCTCGCCGGGGGTCCGGGCTGCGGCAGTGGCAGAGGCCCGCGAGCGGGTCGACGCGAGATTCTCGATCGAGGCCTCGGCCGCCAGTACCCGCGACCTCTACCGCTCGCTCGTCAAACGCGCGCACCGCTGACATGGTGATCTGCCATATCTGGGACGCTGACTATCCGTGGGACGTGCGGGTGGAGAAGGTGTGCCAGTCGCTGCAGGCAAAGCACGAGGTACATCTCGTCTGCCGGAACGAGAAACGGTCGCCCCGCCGCGAGGTGCTCGAGGGAACCATTGTCCATCGCCTGCCCGCTCTGCCGCGGTGGCTCGGGCCGTGCCACACGGCGGCGGGCGTGCCGCTGTTCTTCAATCCGACCTGGCTCGGCGCGATCTGCTCCACCGTCCGGCATGCGCGAGCTGACCTCATCCTGGTGCGGGACCTTCCGCTTGCCCCCGCCGCGCTGATCGCGGGACGATGGTTCGACATCCCGGTCCTGATCGACCTTGCAGAAAATTACCCTGCCATGCTGGAAGATCAAAGACACTTTAGCCCGCGGGGCGTGCTGGGGAGCGCGCTGCGCCACCCGAAGCTCGCGTCGGCCCTCGAGGGGTGGGTGCTGAAGCGTGTGGACCACATCATTGTCGTCATCGAGGAATCCAGGGACCGGCTGATCGCCATGGGAATCGATCCCAGCCATATCACCACTGTCACGAACACGCCGAGGCTCGAGCAGTGGGCACGCGTCAACCCGGAGGTAGCGCCCCGCGGGGAAGCGGTTCACCTCGTTTATCTCGGCAATCTGGACGGCAGCCGTGGCCTCGACACAGCGATCGAGGCGGTCGCCTTGCTCAGGGACCGCGGGCGGTACGTAAAGCTGACGATCATCGGCACAGGGCCGAACATCGGTCAGAACCGGGAGCTGGCGAAGGCGCTCGCGGTCACGGACCGCGTCGCCATGACCGGCCGCCTGCCTTTCACGCAGGTCGAAGAAATCATGGCACAGGCGAACGCGGGGCTCATCCCTCACTACGGTACCCCGGCGTGGAACACGACGATTCCCAACAAACTTTACGACTTCATGGCAATGGGGAAGCCGGTCGTAGTCTCGGACGCCTTGCCGACAGCCCGCATCGTCAACGAAGTTCAGTGCGGCATCGTGTTCAGGGAACGGGACGCGCAGCATCTCGCCGCGGCCATCGAAGCGTTGGGCGATGAAGCGCGACGGCGCGAGCTGGGTGAGCGCGGACGACGGGCATTCGAGACCAAGTACAACTGGGCGGTCGACGAGCGGCCTCTGTTCGAGGCACTGGATCGGGCGATGCGCGCGCACGGAGGGCAGCAGTAGTGTGCGGAATCGTCGGCGTCGTCGACCTGCAGGGTCGCGCGGTCGAGGCGTCATGGATCCATGCCATGAACGACTCCATCGTTCACCGCGGTCCGGACGACAGCGGCACCCACGTGCGCGGGCGTATCGGCCTCGGGATGCGGCGTCTCTCCATCATCGACGTTGCTGGTGGTCAGCAGCCGGTCTACAACGAGGATCGCAGCGTTTGCGTCGTGTTCAACGGCGAAATCTACAATTACCGCGAGCTGCGAGCGGATCTCGAGCAGGCAGGGCATCGCTTCCACACCCAGAGCGACACTGAGACGCTGGTCCATCTATACGAGCAGTACGGGCCGCAGGGCGTATCCAGGCTGCGCGGCATGTTCGCCTATGCGCTTTGGGACGAGACTACAGGGCGCCTGCTGCTGGCGCGGGACCGGGTCGGGATCAAGCCTCTGTACTACACCACGATGGGCGGGCGACTCGCTTTTGCTTCCGAACTGAAGGCGCTGCGCCAGCTACCGTGGTTCGATGCCGATATCAACCCCGCATCGATTGAGCGCTACCTGTCCTTCCTCTATGTCCCCGGTCCCGAGACCGTCTACCAGGGCGTGTTCGAGCTCCCGCCGGGCCACGTCCTTGTCTGGGACGGTTCCAAGACCTCGCTCCAGCGGTACTGGACGCTGCGATATCGATCGCGCGAAGAAGTTCCCGCAGAGGAGTGGGCGGAGCGTGTGCTTCACCAGTTCCGGGAGAGCGTAAAGAGCCATCTGGTCAGCGAGGTACCGCTAGGAGCGTTTCTGTCGGGCGGGATGGATTCGAGCGCGGTCGTTGCAGCGATGGCCTTGGAATCCACGCGGCCGGTGGAGACGTTCTCTATCGGATACGAGGGCATGGGTGCGTTCCAGGACGAGCGCCCCTACGCCCGGGTGATCGCGGAGCGCTATCGGACCGAGCATCGCGAGTTCGTCGTGTCCGCGGACGTCCACGACGTCCTTCCACGGCTGGTCGGTTGCTTCGACCAACCGTTCGCCGACTCATCGGCGATCCCCAACTACTACGTTTGCAAGCTGACGCGGCAGCATGTGACCGTGGCCCTGTCCGGGTTGGGAGGAGACGAGCTTGGTGCCGGGTACGAGCGATATCTGGGGATGCAGTGGGCGGAGCACTTTCGGAAACTGCCGGCCGTCATCAGAGGCCTGATGGGCGAATACTGGATACACCGCCTACCCGACTCACCGACGGGCCGTCTGGGCATGAGCCGGATAAAGAGGTTTCTCTCGTCGGCTGCGAAGCCCGCCGACGAACGCTATGCTGCGTTCACGCTAGCGCATTCCGCCGGGGAGCGGTCGCGGCTGCTTTCCCCGGCGTTTCGCGCGGGGGCCCACGAGCAGTCCGCGGATCAAATGATAGAAGCGGCGTTCAATTCCGACGACGCAGACGGTTTGCTGCACCGGCTGCTGCTGTGCGACATGCAGCTTTACCTTCCGGGGGATCTGCTCACTCTTACCGACCGGGTCAGCATGCTGCATTCGCTCGAAGTGCGAGTTCCGTTTCTCGACCATCCCCTCATAGAGCTAATGGCGCAGATTCCGGCGCGGCACAAGCTGACCTTGTGGAGCAAGAAAGCGCTGTTCAGGCGCGCGTTCCGCAGTCTGCTTCCTCCCGGTATCCTGAATCGCAAGAAGCTTGGTTTCTCGGTTCCGCTCGCACTGTGGTTGCGCTCGGAGCTAAAGCCCCTTCTGACCGATGTGCTGTCCGACGGGAGCATCAAGGCTGTCGGCTACCTGCAGCCTCGCGAAGTCCAGAGGCTGGTCTCCGAGCATGTGTCAGGATCCGCCAACCATGAGAGCAAGCTGTGGGCACTCCTCAACCTGGTGTTATGGGAACAACAACGAAAGAGCAGCCGAGCGTGTCACCGATGAAAGAGCGAGCCCAGCCAATAGCACCCGGCAGCCGCACGTTGTCGTGGCCCAAGACCGTGGCGTTCTCGCTGCTTCCTGTCCTCGTCCTCCTTCTGCTGGCGGAAGGCGGACTTCGCGTGTATTCCTGGTTTTTCAGAACAGCATACGAGCGATACAGCACTTCCAGCGAGCGCTTCGAGCTAGTACCCAACTTCCAGGCCACGTTCCCTGGTGGCCGCAGGATACGCATCAATTCCAAGGGCTTTGTCGGACCAGAGTTTGCCGACGAGAAAGCCCCCGGTACCCATCGCGTCTTTGCAATAGGCGATTCGTGCACCTTTGCCGGAGACTGGGACGTCAGTTACTCGGTGTTCCTGGAACGAGGGCTCAATTCGCAAGGCCGCAAGTTCGAGGTCATCAACGCCGGGGTCGAAGGCTACGATTCCGAGCAGGCGCTACGACGCATCAGCGACGACGTGCTGAAGTACAACCCCGACCTCGTGATGATCTACATCGGCTGGAACGACCTGATGAGGACGCGCCCGGGCAGCATGTCCTCCGGTGGACGTTCCAGCCCGCTGGGGAGAATACTGAGCCAAAGCTACCTGTTCCGGGGACTCAGCAAAGTCATCTTCTTCCACGTTCGTCCCGCGCTGGCTACGCCGGCGCTGACGGGCGACGAGTCGGAGTTCCATGTCTTCGACGGGTTCGTTTCGGCCGCCTACGAGGACAACGTGTCTGCCATGGTGGCATTGCTCCGCAAGCACAATGTGCGGGTGCTGCTGATGACCAGGCCGACGGTGCTCGGCCGCAAGATGACTGCGCAGGATCTCAAGACTCAGAACGTGTTTTTCCCCCACTACCCCGAGGCGTATAGCGTGCCCCGCCTGCTCAGCCTGCATGATGCTTACAACGAGTCCCTCCGGCGCCTGGGCGAAAGGCTGCAGGTGCCGATCGTCGACTTGGATAGGATCTTCAATCAGCAAGACAAGCGCGCCCTTTTCTGGGACACCATGCATCCGAGCGAGAAGGGGCACCAGCTGATCGCCGAGGCACTTGTTCCTCGGGTGCGGGCGATCCTTCGGTAGCGGCCCGTGGATTCATCCCGACCCTCCGACGACGCAGCGGGCATGGCCTTCCCGGTGCGCCCGCGGGGCTTGGGCGTGCCCTTCTTTCTGCTTCTGCTGTACCCGGTGTTCGACTATGGAAGGCCTCCGAATCCTATGGGCATACCCATGGTGATCTCGATCGTGCTAGCACTGGCCTGGATCGCAAGCCCTGCGAAGAAGGCCAACGCGCAGATCGTGTGTTTCCTGCTCCTAATCGCGGCGCTAACGATCGGTTCCCTTGGCGCCGTAAATCATGGCTCCGCATATTTCGCCGTGCTGTCGATGGCGATCATTCTGCTTTGCATCTGCAGTCCGTTGATCCATTTTGTCGATTCGCTGAGAAAAGTGAAGATCTTCGTGAACCTGCTGATCGCCGTATTTCTGTACGTGGGGCTCTGGGCAGTAATGAGTGGTGGAAATGGTCCTGCAGGCTCCGGCGGCGGGCAGGACGAGAACTACACGTCCGCCATGATGTGCATGGCTATTCCTTTGGCTTACTTCTCTCTCCCATTGACGAAAAGCCGGGTCGTAAAGCTCTGCTACGTCGTGGCCCTGGGGGTTTTTGTAGCGGCCGTAGTGGTGAGCAGCTCCCGCGGAGGCTTCCTTGGTCTGATCGGCGCGGCCTTGTTCTGCGCACTGTACTCGCCGAGGAAAAAGCGAGCGTTTGCAGGCCTTCTCGTCGGAGCCGCTCTTGCGTTGGCCGTTGCGGGACCGTCGTATTGGGAGGAGATGGAAACGATCACCGATACGAAAGAGTCGACGGCAGACATGCGGCTCGAGCTTTGGACGATCGCAGCGCGAATGTTTGCTCACAACCCGTTGTTTGGCGTAGGGCCGGGAAATTTTCGGTGGAATGCTGGAACCTATCAGTCGGCCGAGCAGGTGGAAAAGTTCGGTCGCGAGCTCACTTACAGCGTCTTGGTCCACTCCACCTACTTCGAGATTTTGTCGGAGTGGGGGTTGGTGGGGACCATACTGTTCGCGACGATACTAATCCGCACATTCGGGAACTTGCGCCGTCTCAGATCCGCTGCCGCGCGACATAGCGAACCTCCCAGCTCGGTACCTGCAAGCGCCTGGCCTGAGCGAAGCAACGCTCAACAAGTTCGGTTCTACAGTCTCGCCTTATCGGGCTGCTTGGTCGGATACTTGATCCCCGCCGCATTCGTCTCGTTCACCTACTTTTCACATTTCTGGGTTATCGCCGCATTGGCCGCCGCGCTGGACAAGATTGTCAAGGATACGGCCCGGACGCAGACGGTCGCATCGGAACCATCAATCAGCGCGGCCTGACTCCAACGAGGATCACCAAGCGTGCCCACCGCAAAGCCGAAGGACCTTCTGAGAAACCTCGGCCTGCTCGCGGTCTCTATGCTTTTTTCCCTGCTAGTGGCGGAGTGCGTGGTCCGGTTTCTCTACCCGCAACAATTGGCGGTGTGGCACACCATGCAGGATGGCCTCGTGATACATCGGCCTGGTCTCGTCACCTACCTCGCAGAGTTCAAGCAGGAAGTCAGGTTCAATTCACTCGGGATGAGAGATCGAGAGCATGCAAAAGAGAAAGCCGAAGGCACGAAGCGAGTACTGGTCATGGGAGATTCGTTCATGGAGGCGCTTCAGGTGTCCTTCGACGACTCGTTCCCGCACCAGCTTGAGTCCCGATTGCGCGAAACGCTGAATCCTCGCGTGGATGTCATCAACTGCGCAGTGAGCGGCTGGGGCCAGGATGCCCAGCTCGCGTACCTGCAAAAGTATGGCCGGGACCTGAAGCCTGACCTTATCCTGGTGGCAATGACCTTGCACAATGACGTGCTCGACAACATGCAAGGGCGTTTTTATTCAATGGTAGAAGGCAGGCTTGCCCCGGTTTCCGTGCAACGCATGTCGGATTGGGAGTACCGCGCACTGCGTTTCAAGGGGTATCTCGCTTCCCGGTCGCATCTCGTGCAACTCTTGAGAAAGTGGAAAAACCTGCGCGAGATACGCGACGTAACGAGCGCACTGAACACACATGTATTGCAGATTACCCAAGGCGCGGCTGAGCCGGAAGAGTTGCAGAGGGGTTGGAAGCTGACCTTTGAACTTCTCAAAGGGATTCGGGACGCTGGCAGAACCTTGGGCGCGGAGACAGCCGTCATGCTCATACCACTGAGGTATCAGTTGGAGCCTGACTCCCTCCGGCAGTTTCAACAAGCCGCGGGCGTGACAAAAAACAGCCTCGTAATCGATAGACCGCAGCAATTAATCAGAGACTTCGGGCGTGAAGCGGGCCTGGACATCGTAGATCTCCTTCCGGCCTTCCAAAGCCTGACAAAGTCCGGCGGGGATTCGCCGAGCCATGGTTCTCTACATCTTCAGGAGGGCCATTGGAACGCGACGGGCCACCGATTGGCGGCCGACATAGCGGCTGATGAGATTGTAAAGCGGCACCTCCTGAAGGCAGTTGCGTCCGCAGCTCGCAAGAGCGCTGCCGCACCATCCAATTGACGTGCCTAGCGAACACCGCAAAGCGCCGAACATGGCAGCCGACACTACCCCGCCCGGGCCCAATGATGACCGCGGAAGGCGAATCCGAAAGGTGCTCTTTCTTTTTCCGGAGATCTTGAGGCCGCAAAAGGTCAATCACCGTCACATGTTCGAGCTCCTCTCCCCCCGCTTGCACGGCGATGTATTCACGATGGCATCCCAGGCGCACAAGGGAACGCAGATCGCCGCTTTCCGACTGTATTCGGGGAGGCTTAGACCAGCGCGCGTGTTGAACTGGCTCGTGCGGCTGTACGTTCAGTTCCTGTTGCCTCTCCGGCTCTCGATGAGGCGCCCTCGCGTCGATGCCATCGTGACGTACGACCCTTATGCCTCAGGTGTGCCGGCGCTGGTCTTGAAATGGTTTACGCGTGCAAAGCTTATCGTCCAAGTCATGGGCGATTACCATCGCCTAAGTCCCGCAGACGAGCTCGTCGGGGAACACGGCCAGCTGCGACCGACAGGGGGCCCGTTCAAGAGAATCATCATGAACCTCGCACTGCGTATGTCGCTCCGGGCCGCAGATGCGATCAAGGTTCTCAACCGGGATCAGGAGCGCTTCGTCCGCAGCAACTGGCCCGGCAAGCCCGTTTTCCGGTTCGCGGATTTCGCCGCGACCCGTTATTTCACCTCCCTCGACTGCTATCAGGGGAACTATCTGCTGGCCGTCGGTCACCCTTTTCATCGCAAGGGCGTCGATGTGCTCATCCGCGCATTCGCGCGCATCGCCGATGACTTTCCGCAAATTTGCCTGCGAATATTGGGCTATGCCGCGCAAGGCGAGCTCGAGAGCTACCGGGCGCTCGTGGGTCATCATCCCCGGATCGAGTTCCTCAAGGCGGGATGGGTTGAAGAGGTCGGTGAGCAGATGCGCGGCTGCTATGGGCTGGTCCACGCGGCGCGCTCCGAGGCCATGGGACGCGTTCTGCTCGAGGCGATGGCCTGCCGCAAGCCGATCGTGTCCACGAAGACCAACGGTGGACTCGACTATGTCGTGGACGGAGAAACGGGAATCCTCTGCGGCATCGACGACGTCGAAGCCCTAGCATCGGCCATGCGCATGCTACTCGCGGATCCGGCGCGCGCGCAGCGGATGGGCCACGCCGGACATGACCATCTACAAAGGACGAGCTCCGAGGAGCGGTTCTCGGAGCTGTTTGTCGCGATGGTTGATGAAGTAGCGGGTCCGGCTACCCGCTTTTAGCGGGCCTCGCGCGCCATGGTCGCAAAGCGGGGGGCAACTGGGGAACCGTGGCCAGCCCGCTCGAACGTAGCTCTTCGAATAGCTCGCTTACCTTGAGATTGGTAGGCGGCGGTATGGTTCCTCCTCCGCCGCCTGATTCAATCTCCAGCGCCGGACCGATACGCTGCCCGGCGTTCGTGGTCCACGCTGCCATTATGTAGTGGGAGATCCCTAGCCAGCCGCGACAGGTTCCTGCAGCGGAGAATCTGTGGTTGTTGGAGAGGATCGTCGACATCAGGCCCGGCGGCGTTAGGCCGGCAACCGACTTGTCGGCGGAAAGATCGATCAGCGTCTGCTCCGTTCCATTATCGGTCACGTTCTTGCCGAACATCTTGAGATCGAAGTTCGGGCCCGAGCGATTGGCCATGATCACCTCGAATCTCCACCACTTGCCCTTCATTTGACTTGACGGAAGCTCCGCGCCTGACCCAGGGCCGGTGACGCAGCAATCAACTGCTGGCTTGAAATTCAGATAGTTGTACGTATGGAATGCTTGCGTGTAATCGATGAGCGCCCCGTTATCCAGCTGCGCGATCTTGGAATTGTCGCAAG
The DNA here is from genome assembly GCA_965233195.1 of uncultured bacterium. GTDB lineage: Bacteria > Pseudomonadota > Gammaproteobacteria > Burkholderiales > SG8-39 > SCGC-AG-212-J23. Next base: position 80,517 of record CBDDSB010000033.1, read on the forward strand.
TACCTTCAAGCTTGAAATCAAACGTCGAGGTATGCCAGATATACCAACGCGCCGCGATTCGCACGAAGCTGGAACTCACCGGCGTTCCGTTCCCCACGAAAAAAGTGCCTTCATGGTTATCGTCCGCTCTCACGAAGCGAGCTACCTTATGGCCCGCCGGCAATGCCGCGAGCGCCGTCGCATCGGCGGACGAAGTAATCGTATTGCTGGTCCGCACGATGGCCCCCCCGGGGGAAGCAGGCTCCACGCTGCACTGCTTGGTGGTGCTATCGGCTGGGTTCCAGAAGTCGGGGCCTCCGGCAAATGTGGTGGTATTCAGCGGCTCGCTGCAGACGCAGTTGGCGCCCAAGTCGGTGCATCGTTGTTCCGCAGCAGGGGCGTTCCCGGCTCCGAGATGAAAAAGCATCGCAAGCGCGACAGCTTGGAATCGTCCCTGCCCGGTCCTAAGGCGTTCTGACATGGCACCTTCCTTTTTTTTCGATTGCGCACCCTAACACTCGATTACTGGAGAGTGGTCTGATAAAGCTCGTTCGAAAAATCACTCTCGCCATTCGCCCCATATGCTGTCACCGCGAAAATGTATGTTGTTTCGCTGACGACTCCTGCGGCCGAATAGGTAGTGACGTTTCCCGCGTCGAGCCTTCCCCCGGATACTGTTGATAACTAACCGGGCGCGCTTCTGTAGTACACACGGTAAGCATTGCCACCCACGGCTTCGTGCCAGATGAGGATGATCGGAGCCTGCTCACTAGACCGGTAATCATCAACCTAATAACTCCCTCGGGCCTAAGGAATGTCCTTAAAGACTTCGTTCGATTTGCTGCTCTCATTGTTCGACGCGTCGTAGGCGGTGACTGCGAAAAAGTATCGCGTTCCGGTACTAAGGCCCGTCACGGTGAGAGTGGTGACATTCCCTGCCACGTTAATTCCCGCCCCCGGAGCTTGCTGATAGATGCCGGAAGCGGTGCCAAAGTACACACGATACCCGCTAAGCGTCGGGAAGAGTACCTCGTCCCATTGCAGGGTGGCGGTGGTGGGTGCGAGTGTAATGGCCGCCGCGGAACCCGAAATCGTCGATGCGTTACCCGCCCCGTCAACGGCGTCAACGACATAAGTGTATGCAGTGGCGGCGGCAAGACCGCTATCCTGGAAGTTGGTGTTGCTGCTGCCCAGGGCGACCAAGAACGTTCCGTTTCGATAGACGCGATAGCCCGTGACGGCAACGTTGTCCGTTGAGGCATTCCAGTCCAGGTTGATGCGCGAGGATGAGAAAGCGCTTGCAGTCAAGCCCGTGGGCGTCGTCGGCGGGGAAGTATCGGGAACGGCGAACGTCGTGGCGCTGCGCTGAGATGACAGGCCAGAGACGTTCCCGGAGGCATCGACAGCACGAACCCTGTAGCTGTAGGTGGTGGCCGGAGATAGACCTGAGTTTTGGTACGTGAGGACGTTGCCGAGCGTCGCCACCTGCACGCCACCTCGGAAGACGTGGTAACCCGTTACTGCGATGTTGTCGGTGGAGGGTAACCAGCTCAGGTTGATTTGTGTGGAGGAAACGGCCGCGACGGTGAGCCCGAGCGGCGTCGAAGGTGGCGATGCATCGGGCGCAGCCGGCGTCGTAACGCTGGCGGCGGCAGAAAGACCAGAAACATTCCCGCTCTCATCTCTGGCATCAACGTTGTACGTATAGGTTGTCGAAGGGCTGAGATTCGATTGCTGGTACGTAGTGCTTGTCACATTGGCAACCAAAGCTCCGTTTCGGTACACACGGTAGTCGGTGACTGCGACGTTGTCCGTGGAAGCGGTCCAACTGAGGGCGACTTGCGAAGGGGATGTGGCATTCGCCGTGAGGTTGGTCGGCGTCGCGGGGGGGGTGTTGTCGAGTACCGCCGAGGTGGTTGCGCTTGCCGCCGCCGAATTGCCCGAGACGTTCCCCGCCGCATCAAGCGCTCGGACCGTGTACACATAAGTTGTACCGGCGCCCAGGTTGCTATCCTGCAATGAGGTGACGTTGCCCAAGGAAATCAAGAGCCCACCGTTCCGGAAGACGCGGTAACCAGTGACTGCCACGTTGTCCGTCGAAGCCGACCAACTCAGGGTGATTCGAGAAGCAGAAATGGCCGTTGCGACGAGGCCGGTAGGCGTCGAAGGGGCCACGGCGTCGGGAGCAGCCGGGGTCGTGACGATCACGGCCGTCGACTGTGCCGAGGCATTGCCCGCAGCGTCAAACGCCTGAACGGTGTACGAGTAGGTCGTGGAAGCGCTCACGCCGATGTTCTGATGAGCGATGACGTTGCCCAGCGTGGCGAGCAAGACCCCGTTTCGGTAAACGCGGTAACCCGTGACGGCGACGTTGTCCGTGGAGGCCGTCCAGCCGAGGTTGATCTGCGAAGGGGAGGAGGCGTTCCCGCTCAGGCCGGTGGGAGTCGACGGGGCGTTCGTGTCGTCCTGGGCGCCGTCCTGCTGTTGTTGCCCTGCGCTACAGGAAGAGCCGAACGGGAGGCAGTTGGTTGCCGCTCCGGACCCCGCTCCGTTATCGGCTGTCTCCGACCCTCCTCCGCAGCCGTACAAACTGACGACCGCGATCAAGAGTGCCACATTGATCGCGTCCCGGCCGCCCAACCTAGCCGAACTCATGTACCGCATCTCGTGCACTTTATTTAAAGATGTGCCGGAACATACCCCGACAGACCTTTCGGAGCATCACAAATCTTTACCACGGGGACTAGGGCAAACGTCCTGCGTGCCATCTTTACAACAGAACTAAGGCAAACGCCCGAGGACGAGTGTGCCAAAATGCTCGGGATATACAACCCGTTGCGGAACTTCGCAGCGCCGCGTGCAGGGGGGATGGAAAGCATGAAGAGATGGGTGAGCTTGGTACTGATGCTGGCGGGATGCGGCACGTCGTATCCGCCGCTGGGGCAGTCGGGGAAGGCGGTCGATCCGCCCTATCTGGTCGGCCCTGGGGACACGCTTAATGTCGTGGTATGGCGTAGTCCCGAACTTTCGATGAGCGTGCCGGTTCGGCCAGACGGGAAGATCACCACTCCGCTGGTGGAAGACCTCCCGGCGAGCGGCAAAACCACGACACAGATAGCCCGGGAGATGGAGCAAGTTCTCACGCGGTACGTACAGAAACCCGTCGTCACGGTCATCGTCACCAACTTCGCCGGCCCTTACAGCCAGCAAGTACGCGTGATCGGCGAGGTGCCCAAGGCCCAGGCATTTGCGTACCGGGAAAAGATGACGCTTCTTGATGTGATGATCGCGGTCGGGGGGCTCACGGATTTCGCCGCCGGAAATAGGGCGAGCATCCTGCGCAGCGAGGGCGGAAAGTCGCAGCAGTTCGCTGTTCGCCTGCACGATCTCATGCGGGGAGGAGATCTCTCGGCTAACGTGGAGATGCGCCCCGGCGACGTGTTGGTCATTCCCCAAAGCTACTTCTAGCCTGGGGATCAGCTTGCTCGACCAGATCCTCTCCTATCTGAGATCCGCCTGGTACTACCGCTGGCAGGCCGCGGCCACGGCGTGGATCGTTGCCTTGGGTGGCTGGACCGTCGTCTACTTCATTCCGGATCGCTACGAGGCGCAGGCTCGTGTCTTCGTGGACACCCAGTCGATGTTGAGGCCCCTGCTCTCCGGCCTGGCCGTGCAGCCCAACATGGACCAGGTAGTCTCGATCATGAGCCGAACCTTGATCAGCCGCGTCAACGTGGAGAAGGTGGTCCAGATGGCTGGCATGGATTCGGGCCAAACCCAGAACGAGCGCGAGCAACTCATCGCACGGCTCACCCGGGAGCTGACCATCCGCAGCGCGGGGCGGGAAAACCTGTATGCGATCATTTATTCTGACCCGGACCCAGAGCGAGCGAAGCGAGTTGTGCAGTCCTTGCTGACGTTGTTCGTGGAAAGAAGCCTCGGCGACAAGCGGAAAGATTCCGACTCGGCGCGGCAATTCATCGAGGAGCAGCTTCGAAGCTACAGCGAAAAGCTCGTGAGTGCAGAGAACGCGGTCACGGAATTCAAGCGCAAGCACCAGGGACTGATGCCAGGAGAGGGCGGGGGCTTTTTCGCTGCGCTGGGCGAAGCGAAAGCTGCGCTCAGACGAGCGACGCTCGAGCTCAAGGAGGCAGTAAATTCCCGCGACGCCATTAAACAGCAGATTGCAGGCGACGGGCGCCCGGCAACCCAAGCGCAGGACATGGCTCCGGACACGCAGGCGCAGTCGGAGCTCGACGTTCGGATCCTTGGCCTCGAGCAAAAACTCGACGCTCTGAGGCTCACGTACACGGAGCAGCATCCGGACATCGTCGCCCTTTCGCGCATGGTCGATCAGCTCAAGGAGCAGAAGGCGGCCGACGAGAAAAGGCTTGCCACGGGTGGCGTCGCAAGGCCCGTTACCCGCATGACTCAGGGACAGCCGTCTCTTTACGGCCAGCTGATGGTATCGCTGACGACGGCGGAAGCCAACGTAGCGGCCATGAGGGCGCGCGTTGCTGAGTACGAGATCCGCTACCGCGAGCTTCAAGCCGCCGCGAATGCTCTGCCCCAGATCGACGCCGAATACAAGCAGCTCACCCGCGACTACGAAGTGATCCGTGCTCGCTACGACAAGTTGCTGGAACGGCGCGAACAGGCACAAATATCCGGCGACGTCGAAGCAAGCGATGCGGGAATGGGATTCCGGATCATCGATCCGCCGCGAGTGCCACTTGCACCAAGTGCACCCGATCGGCTGCGCCTGATGACGCTCGCGCTGCTAGCAGCCCTGGGCTGCGCCTTCGGCTTCGCGTTTCTGATGACGCAGCTGAAGACCACGTTCGACGACGAACGCAAGCTGCGCGATGCGAGCGGGATCAACGTGCTGGGCTCGGTCGCGATGACCTTGAACGACAAGCAAAGGAAGCGGCGTACCGGCGGCGTGTTCGCCCTCGCGCTCTCCTACGTGAGCCTGCTGGCTGCTTATGGCGCGATCATGGCATCGCTCATCCTTTCAACCGCGAGGGTCTAGGATGAGCATTATCGAAAGGGCAGCGGCGCTGCTTAAGGCGGAGCCCCAGGCCCAACCGAGTCGTCCGGCCACAGGCGAGAAACGCGAAATGCGCCGCCTCGACTTGATCGAGAGAGCGTCTGCGGACCTCGCCCTGCCGACGGACGGCACGCCACTGTTAGAGCCGGTAAACACCAGCGCGCCCGCGCGCTCCTCCAGCAGGGCAGCCCGGCAGTTCGCGGTCGATCGCAACCGCCTGCGCGCGCTGAGCTTGATCACGCCCGACGGAGAGCGCACCCCGCTCGCGGAGAGTTTCCGTCGGATCAAGCGCCAGATCCTGGCAACGGTCGAGAAACCGAAGCCGGGCGCTCCGCCGGCGAACCTTGTCATGGTGACCAGTGCGTTGCCGGGGGAAGGCAAGACGTTTTGCGCGATCAACCTTGCCATCAGCCTGGCCTTAGAACGGGACCGTACGGTGCTGCTCGTCGACGCCGACGTGGCCAGGCCGAGCATATCGCGGGTACTTGGCTTGCGCGCCGAGGGCGGATTGATGGAAGTCCTGCTCGATCGTGATGTCGATTTCGGGGACGTGCTGTGGAAGACCGACATCGGCGGACTGACCGTGCTTCCGGCAGGTACGGCGCACCAGCACGCTACCGAGTTTCTGGCAAGCGACGCCATGGCCGGCCTTCTGCGCGACATGGCTGAGCGTTACCACGATCGCATCGTCGTGTTCGACTCGCCGCCGCTTCTCGCCGCCACTGAAGCGGCTGCCCTGGCAAGCCATGTAGGACAGGTCGTCGTGGTCGTCGAGGCGAGCAAGACTTCCGAAACGGCCCTGAAGCAAGCCTTGGGCCGGATCGACACCAGCAGGGTCACCGGACTACTGCTCAACAAGGTGCAAAGCGCTCCTCTCGAGTACAGCTACGACGCATATGGCTAGCGCGCCGCGGGGCGCGCTGCGTCTTGTGCTGTCGACAACCTTGCTGATCCTGTTCGCTGGCCCTGCCGTCGCGCAATCACATGCCTACGGGGTCACTCCGGCACCGGACCAAACAGTAAGGAGCGGCTGGGTTGTGACGCCTTCGCTGACGCTGTCCGAAACGTACACCGATAACGTCTTCCTCTCTCCACGCGGCTCGCAGCAGAGCGACTGGATCACCCAGGTCATCCCGGGAATATCCGTCACAACCAACGGGCCCCGGTTGCGGCTTCACGCCTCTTACGCGCCCGAGGTCGTGTACCACGCACAGACAGAAAGAGAAGACAAGGTGTTCCACCGGGGCAATGCGGTCGGCACCCTGGAACTCGCGGACGAGCTCCTCTTCCTGGAGGCAGGCGCCAGGGTCGATCAGTATGACGTCTCGCTTCAAGGGCCTTTGACCGCCAGCAACGTCAACATCACCGGCAATCGTGCGACTGCGTTGACTAGCTACGTGAGTCCGTACCTCCTGCGCAACATCGGTTCTGCGGTCCGGGCGGAGGCACGTTTTACCTACAGCACGTGGAAGTCCGACGAGGACCAGCCCACCCTGTCCGACAACACGGCGCGCCGCATGCTTTTGCGGCTTGCAAACGGCCCCTCCTACAGGCTGCTCACGTGGCAAGCCGCCTATACAGGTGAGTCCATCAAGTACGACACGCAGCAGGAAACGACGAGCGAGGTGCTAACGGTCAGTGCACGCCGGTCGATCACCTCCACTGTAGGGCTGCTCGTCCAGGGGGGCTATGAACGCTATGACACCGGTCTTCCTGAAGCGCTCGAGGACCCGCGCTACAGCGCGGGATTCGACTGGACGCCGACGCCTCGCACGCGCCTCGCCGCGACGGCCGGGCAGCGCCTGGGCGACGAGACCTATAGCTTGGAGCTCCGCCACCGCACGCGCCTCACCAATTGGGCCGTGACCTATGCCGAGGACGTGACGACGTCACGCGATCAGTTCTTCGTGCCGGCCACGCAAAGCACGGGCGGTACGCTGGACCAGATGTTTCTAGCGCAGTACCCGGATCCCGTCGCGCGGCAAAAGGCGGTGCAGGAATTCATCGCCCGAATGGGGCTGGCGCCGAGCCTCGGCGCTCCGATCAACTTCTTCAGCGACCAATTGTTTCTGCAGAAGCGCTGGCTGGCGTCGGTCGGCCTGCAAGGAGTCCGCAACACGCTCGTCGTGACAGGCTTCTGGGAATGGCGGGAGCTGGCGGGAGGCACGTCGCCCGTCGGCGACTTCGCCGCCAGCGAGTCTATCCGGACGAGCGGCGGCAGCTTGGCGTGGGGCTTGCGCCTGACGGCGAGGAACACTTGGAATCTCCAGGCGAGCTACGCCCGCAGCCAGTTCCTCGATAGCGGCCAAGTGGACAACTTCGTCTACCTCCAGACGGGCCTTACTCGGCAGTTCCAGCCGCGCGTGTCAGGCTCGCTACACTATCGAGTACAGGCGCGGGATTCCAAGCAGGGCGGCGCGGAGTACAGGGAAAATGCTGGCATCGCGTCCCTGCTGATGAGGTTCTAGGTCCCGATGTACGAAGCGTTCTATCATCTGCAGACCAAGCCCTTCGCGCTAAGCGCGGATCCCAGGTTCTTCTTCTCCAGCCGCGGCCACCGCCGTGCCGTCGCCTACTTGGTCTATGGCGCACACCAGGGCGAAGGGTTCATCGTCATCACAGGGGAGATCGGCGCGGGCAAGACCATGCTTGCGGCCACGCTCGCCCAGAAGCTCGCGCCGAGGAATCTGGTGCTCGGCCAGGTCGTGAACACCCGCTTGGGCCCCGACGACCTGGTGCGCATGGTTGCCGCGGCCTTCGGCCTGCCCCAGCACGACAGCAAGGCCGTGCTGCTCGATCGCATAAAGGAGTTCTTGCTCGCCTGCAACCAGCAGGGAAAGCGCGTGCTGCTCATCGTCGACGAAGCGCAGAACTTGCCGTCGATGTCGGTGGAGGAGCTGCGCATGCTGTCGAACTTCGTTCAGGCAAACCGGCCGCTGCTGCAGACCTTCCTGCTAGGCCAGCCGGAGTTCCGCAGAACGCTGCAGGGCCCGGACATGGAGCAGCTTCGGCAGCGCGTGATCGCGTCCTACCACCTGGGGCCTCTTGACCAGGGTGAAACCGAGGCCTACATCCTGCATCGCCTCAAGGTTGCGGGCTGGCAAGATGATCCGTCCTTCAGCCCGGACGCATTCGCCGCCATCCACCAATATACCGGCGGCATCCCGCGCAGGATCAACATCTTGTGCGACCGCCTGATGCTCCTGGGCTGTGTAGACAAGAAGCACGCCTTCACCGCTGCAGAGGTCGCGTCCGTGACCGAGGAGATGCAGCAGGAGCTTGCACCCGACGCCTGGCGCCCCAACCAGGAGAGGTAACAAGCGTCGTAGCGATAAAAGCCCCGCCGCCGCCTCGTGCGAGTTCAAACCACGGGGAAAGCCAGCTTCACTAGTACGTTCGTCCTAACTACAACGGACGCTGGCAGATGTAAATTGGCATCATTGCTTCGCCACGAAGCACGAGCGCCTTTTGGGGGATCTCGTTCGATGGTCGGTTGTTCGTCATTCGCTTTGATTTTCGATGCGCTCGCTTTCTGCGCTGCGCGCCGCTCACAAGCTTTGACACGCGAGCGCAACCGGGGCAGTGGAAAATCGCACGCGAGCAATCGGCCATGATCCACATCTTCAATCACTATTTTCCCTGGCGGCTGGCGGTCCTTGTCGGACTCGAAGCCGTGGTCCTGCTCATGGCCGCACATGTCGGCGTTTCGCTGCAGGTCGGGCTGCACTCCACCATCTCCGCCGGCGACGTTGCGGAGCCTTCCGAGGCGGCCGCGTTCACGCTCGGTATGGTGGTCTTCATGGCGAGCATGGGGCTCTACCAGTCCGACCAGTGGAACAACACCCGTTGCATCAGCGCCCGCCTCGTGGTGCCGTTCGCGCTCGCAGTAGTCATGGTCGCGCTGCTCGCGTCGTTCGTGCCTTGGCTCTATCCGGAGCTCGTGCTGCTCGGCGCGACCACCATGACGCTCGCCCTCGCCGGCAGCCTGTCCGTACGCGCCGCCTTTCACCGCTGGAGCTCGCTCGGCGCTTTCAAGCCGCGCGTGCTGGTCCTCGGTACTGGCTCGAGGGTCACGAAACTGGCGGAATACGCGCAGCGCAATCCGAATCATCAGGTCGTGGGGTATCTCGCGACTGTGCCAGGCAAGCACTATGTGCCCTCCGGCCTCGTCCTGCCCAGGAAGCCGGAAGAATCGTTGCTGTCCTTCGCCGAGCGGCACCGCGTCGACCAGATCGTGGTCGGGGTGAGAGACCGTCGAAACGGCGGATTCCCGGTGCAGGAGCTGCTGGAGTGCAAGATGAAGGGCATTCAGGTCATCGAGCTGGCGACGTTTCTCGAGCGCGAGTACCGGCAGGTGATGCTCGAATCGCTCAACCCGAGCTGGATGGTCCTGGGCGACGGCTTCCGCCAGGGGTTCTTCAGGAACGTGGCTAAGCGCCTCTTCGATGTGGCCGTGAGCACCGTGCTGCTGCTGATTTGCTTTCCGGTGCTGCTCTTGGCGGCCATCTGCATCTACCTGGAGAGCGGTCTGCCCGTGCTCTACCGGCAGCATCGGGTCGGACGCGGCGGTCGGGTTTTCACGATCTACAAGCTGCGCAGCATGCGACAGGATGCCGAGCGCAACGGGACTGCCCAGTGGGCGGCGGCGAACGACGACCGCACGACCCGGGTGGGGCGGTTCCTGCGCAAGAGCCGCATTGACGAGCTGCCGCAGATCTTCAACGTGCTCAAGGGCGAGATGAGCTTCGTGGGTCCGCGGCCCGAGCGGCCGGTTTTCGTCGACCAGCTCGCCAAGCAGATTCCGTTCTACGAGCTGCGCCACAGCGTCATGCCCGGGATCACCGGCTGGGCGCAGGTGCGCTATTCGTACGGCGCATCGGTCGACGAAGCCGTGGAGAAGCTGCAGCACGACCTGTATTACGTGAAGAACAACAGCCTGTTCCTCGACATCATGATCCTCATCGGTACCGTGGAGGTCGTGTTGTGGGGAAAGGGCGCGAGATGACAAACGAGTCGGCCCGGCGCAGTAGCGCACGCGGCCCAAAGCAAGCAGTTCCGATTATGCAACTGGGGGAAACATGAAGGTGTTGTCGAAAGTGAATGTGGTGGCGGAAAGAAACGGCTGGTCGGTTGCACGCGCGCAGGGTTTCGTCGATGGCGAGATGTCTCGCCGGCGCGGCGGGGCACCATCCACCTATGCCCAGGTCGGGATCGATGACTACAGCCTGGGCTTTCGCGCCGGCTTCTACGAGCGCAGCACTTCGCAACGCAAAGCCAACGCGACGCCGCTGGGCAGCCCGTTGATAGACATCGCTGCAGTCGCCCGCGAGGGCTAGCGGGACCGGACCCGCGCAGTCACCTGCGCACCAGCTGGTTCATCTCGATGATGGGCATCAGGATGGCCAGGACGACGAGCAGCACCACGACGCCCATCGCCACGATGATCGCCGGCTCGAGGATGCCGGTGAGCAGGCGCATACGGTGCTCGTTCTCCATCTCCTGGTGCCGCGCCGCCTGCGCCAGCATGTGCGCGAGGCGCCCGCTCGATTCACCCGAAGCAACCAGGTGGATGAAGATCGGCGGAAAGACCTTGCGGCTCTCGAGCGCGCGGTGCAGCGGGCTTCCCTCGCGCACCAGGCGTGCCGCCTCCTCCACCGCGCCGCGCAGCGGCAGGCTCCTCACCACCCTCGCGCTCGCCGCGAGCGCCTGAAGGAGCGGCACTCCCGCGCCGACCAGGATGGCGAGCGTGCTCGCGACGCGCGCCGTGCCGGTGCCGAGCAATAGCGGCCCGATCCCCGGCACGCGCAGGAGCCGCGCTTGCCAGCGCGCGCGCCACGCTTCGCGCGACCAGGCGAAGCGCAGGGCGGCGATCAGCGCGGCGGCAGCTACAGATATGGCAAGGAGGTTCCCCTGCAGCGCGCCGCTCAGCCATAGCATGGCACGCGTGAGGAACGGCAGCTCCTGCCGGCTGTTCTGGAACACTTCCACCACCTGCGGGACGACGTAGGTGAGCAGCCCGATCACGATCGCGAGCGCCACCGACGCCACGATGGCGGGATACAGCAGCGCAAGGCCCGCGTGCTGGGACACGGCGCGGCGGCTCTCCAGGTAGTCGGCGAGCCGCGATACCACGCTCGCGAGATCGCCCGACTGCTCCCCGGTGCTCACGAGCGCCCGGTAGATGTCGGGAAACGAGCCCGGGAAGCGCTCGAGAGCGGCCGCCAGGCTGTGGCCGGACAGCACCTCGGCGCGCACCGCGCCGAGGATGCGCCCGCCCGCCTCGTCCTGCGCCTGCTCGATGAGCGCATCGAGGCACTGCTCCACGGTGAGCCCCGCTTCGAGCAGCAGCGCGAGGCGCCGCGTGACGAGGGTCAGCTCCGAGGTGCTCAGCCGGCGCCGGCGTCCGCGCCACGGTGCGCCGCGTGGGGCTGGGGCCACCTCCGGTCCCAGCGCCGCCAGCTCCAAAGGCACCATGCCTGCGCTGCGCAGGTCCGCGCGCGCCTGCCGCGGCGCCTCCGCCTCGACGACGCCACGCCGGGTCCGGCCCTGGGCGTCTACGGCGACGTAGCTGAACGCCGGCATCGTCGATCAGGCTTCGCGCGTCACCCGCACGACCTCTTCGAGCGCCGTGACGCCGGAGAAGACCCAGCGCATGCCGTCGTGACGCAGGCTCTGCATGCCTTGCGCGAGGGCGTGATCGCGCAGCGGCTGCTCGCCGCCAGCCGCGTGGATCAGGCGCTTGGCCTCGGGGTCTATGTCGAGCAGCTCGTAGATTCCGGTGCGGCCCGCATAGCCTGTGCCGTGGCACGCAGCGCAGCCCGTGGGGCCGTAGAGCTGCTCCGGCGTGCGCCCGCCGAGCTCGGCCAGGTCGGCCTCGGTCGGCGCGAAGGCGCGCTTGCACGCCGGGCAGAGCTTCCTCACCAGTCGCTGCGCCAGCACCCCAAGCAGGCTCGAGGCGAGGAGGTATGGCTCTACCCCCATGTCGGTCAGCCGCGAGGTCGCGCTGATGGCATCGTTCGTGTGCAGGGTGGCGAGCACCAGGTGCCCGGTCAGGCTCGCCTGCACCGCGATCTGCGCGGTTTCCAGGTCGCGGATCTCACCGATCATGACCACGTCGGGGTCGTGGCGCAGGATCGAGCGCAGGGCGCGCGCGAACGTCATGCCGATGCGCGCGTTCACCTGGGTCTGCGCCACCCCGGCGAGCTCGTACTCCACCGGGTCTTCCACCGTCATGATGTTCTGCCCCAGGGCGTCGATCCGCGACAGCGCCGCGTACAGGGTGGTGGTCTTGCCCGAGCCCGTAGGCCCGGTCACCAGCACAATGCCGTGCGGCTGGTGGATGAGCTTGTCCACGCTCGCCAAGGTGCCGGGCGCCATGCCCAGGGCCGGCAGCCCGAGCTTGCCGTCCTCCTTGTCGAGCAGCCGAAGCACCGCGCGCTCGCCGTGGCTCGTCGGCAGCGTGGCCACGCGCACGTCGACTGGGCGGCCGGCGAGCCGCAGCGAGATGCGCCCGTCCTGCGGCAGCCGCTTCTCCGCGATGTCGAGACTGGCCATTATCTTGATGCGCGAGAGCATGGCCGCGTGCAGCGCCCGGTGCGGCTCCACGACATTCTGCAGCGTGCCGTCCACGCGAAAGCGGACCACCGAGCGCGACTCGTAGGGCTCGATGTGGATGTCGGAAGCCCGCTGCCGCAGCGCCTGCGTGAGCAGCACGTTGATCATGCGGATGATGGGCGCGTCGTTTTCCGACTCGAGCAGGTCTTCGACCCTGGGCATCTCGCGCACCAGCCGCGAAATGTCCATGTCCTGCTCGAGGTTGTCGGCAACGTAAGCGGCCGACTGGTTGGCGCGTGTGTAGGCCTCGGCCAGCTGGCGCTCGAATACTTCCGGCGGCTCCACGCGCGCCACGCGGATCGGCACTCCGAGGACGCGCCGCAGCTCGGCGAGCGCCTGCGCCCTCGCGCCCTCGCGCAGGCACACGGTCGCCTCCTCCGCCGACACCTCGAGCAGCAGCGCGCCCTGGGCCTTGGCGAACCGGTAGGACACCAGGCGGACCGGCGACTCGCTTGGTTCTGCCATGCCGCTCAGTCGCCCTGCAGGGGCGGCAGCTCCGGCGCCGGGTAGTCCGGCAGGATGAGGTGCGGCGGCGGCTTCGTTTCCCTCTGCTCGCCGATCATCTGCCGGTAGCGCTCGGCGGAGGCGTTGCTATGCGCTACGCCGTCGCGCAGAACGACCGGCCGCAGGAATACCATGAGGTTGGTCTTCGTCTGCTTGCGCGTCTCGTAGCGGAACAGGTACCCGAGGAGCGGAATGTCTCCGAGCAGGGGTACCTTTTCCATCCCGGCGCGCACGTCGTCCTGCACCAGGCCGCCCAGCGCGATGATCTGCCCGTCGTCGATCAGCACGGTGGACTCTATGGCGCGCTTGTCGAGGGTGATGCCAGCGAGGGTGGTGTCGCGCACCGCGGAGGCCTCCTGGTAGATTTGCAGCCTGACGGTACCCCCCTCGGAGATCTGCGGCTTCACGCGCAGCGTCAGGCCGACGTCGCGCCGCTCGATGGTCTGGAACGGCGTGACGGTTGTCGTGCTGCCGGTCTGCGCATATTGCCCGGTGATGAACGGCACGTTCTGGCCAATGACGATCTTCGCTTCCTCGTTGTCCAGCGTGAGCAGGTTGGGCGTAGAGAGGATATTGGCCTTGGCGTCGGTCTCGAGGGCACGGGCGAGCATGGCGAGGTTGGTCACCACGCCTATGCCGGGAATCGTGACCTGGCCTCGCACCACGCCGACGTTGATGCCGGTTCCCACGGTGAGCGGGTTGACCGACGCCGCCAGGATGTTGGTGCCGGTCCCGGTGCCCTGGAAGTTGGTGCCGCCGAAACCCTGAGTGCTCGGCCGCGTGACATCCGGGAGCGATTGCCACTGCACGCCGAACTCGGCGGCCTTGTCCGCCGTCATCTCCACGATCAGCGCTTCGACGTAGACCTGCGCGCGGCGCACGTCGAGCTTGTCGATGATCGCCCTGATGTGCGCGAACACCGCGTCGGGGGCCGAGATCAGGAGCGCGTTCGACGCCGAGTCCGCCTGCACCATGCCGCCCCCCTGGGCCGCAGGTGGAGGGGGTTGCGCGCCGCCCGGTGGCACGCTGGTGGGCGCGCTGGTGGGCAGCGGCGCCACCTCCCCGGAGAGAATGCCGCGCAACGTTTGCGCCACGCGCGTCGCTTCGGCGTTTTTCAGGTAGACGACGTGCACGTTGGCGGCGGTGCCGGTCTGCACGTCGAGCTGGCGCACGAGCGCTCGCACCTGCTCGACGCGCGCCGGATTCTCGGAGCGAACGACGATGCTATTGGTGCGCGCGTCCTGCGCCACGTACAGGCGTGCCGAAGCATCGATCGCCGCAGCTTGACCCGGGGCGGCGGCCACGCTGTCGGGCAGCACCCGGCTCAGGGTCTGCATCACGTCGCCGACAGCCGCGAAGCGTAGGGGGACGACCACCGGTTCGCCGCCTCCACCGGGGCGGTCGACCGCCTCGATAATGTTCTCGATGCGGCGCAGGTTGTCCCCGTAGTCGGTGATGACCAGAGAGTTATTGCCGGCGAAAACCGCGATCGTGTTATTCGGACTGATGATCGGGCGCAGCACCGGCATCAGCTGCGCAGCCGAGGTGTACTTGAGGGTGTAGACCTGGGTCTGCAGTTGGTTCCCGCTTGCCGCGCCGCGCGAACCCACCGGACCGCCGTGCAGCTTGGCGTCGGCCTCCGGCAGGATCTTGGTCACGCCGCCGCTCTCCACCGCCGTGAATCCCTGCAGCCGCAGCGCGGACAGGAAGATGCCGTACACCGCCGTACTCGGCACCGGCCGTGCCGAGACGATGTTGATCGTCCCCCGCACGCGCGGATCGATGACGAAGTTGCGGTTAGTCATCTTGCCTATCGCCGCCGCGACCGCTTCGATCTCGGCGTTGACGAAGTTGAGCGTCACCGGCTCCTCGGCTGCGCGCGCGCCGGCGGCGATGACCAGGCAGGCAGCGAGCAGCGCGAGCGATGCGCGACGCATTACTTGCGGGCCGGCGCGGGCAAGGCCGCTGGCGGCGGCGATGCGCGCGACGCGCCGCGTTGCAACTCGACGCGCTCCGGCACCCCTTGGCGCAGCACGATCACGTGATCCGCATACACTTCATGGAGCTCGATGCCGTCGGCAATCCGCTCGCCCACCGCTACCAGCGCCGGCCGGCTGCCCTGCATCCCGAGGATGGCTCGGCCTGCGCCGGGCTGCGGGCTGGAGAGCACGCCGAGGAGCACGAGGCCGGTAGCTGGCACCACACGCTTCGCGGTCGCTGCGCCGCCTGACGCGCCGAACAACTGTCCCGCGGCTAGGGCGACAGGCTGCGGCTGCGCGCCATGCGCGACCATGCTCGGCGCGCCTGCCATGCGCGGCGCCATCACTAGCCACGTCACGTGCGCGAAGCCGATGCCGAGCGCCGCGACGAGCGCGAGCTCGAGCAGGTCGATCCCCGCTTCATGCTTAATCCAATGCATCAAGTTCTTCTTCTATCCTCGCGAGTACTCTACGAGAAAATGGTGCCGCCTCCTACCTCGAGGTATAGTACACCGTCCTAGTCGGGGGGTCGCGGTGTGAACGGGTTCACACTCATCAAGATGACAAGCTGGACGGTCGTTCCGCGCCGCAGCACAAGCGGGTTCACGCTCATCGAGATCATGGTCGTCGTCGTGATCATGGCGATCCTTGCTGCGCTGATCGTGCCGCGGGTCATGAGCCGCCCCGACGAAGCCAGGGTGATCGCGGCGCAGCAGGACATCCGCACCCTCATGCAGTCGCTCAAGCTGTACCGCCTGGACAACATGCGCTATCCGACCTCCGAGCAGGGCCTGGCGGCGCTGGTCAAGCCGCCCGATGTGCCGCCGCCGGCGCCGAACTGGAAGGCGGGCGGCTACCTCGAGCGCCTGCCGCGCGATCCGTGGGGCAACAGCTATCAGTACCTCAATCCCGGCATCCGCGGCGAGATCGACGTGTTCAGCTTTGGCGCCGACGGCGTGGCCGGCGGCGAGGGCTTCAACGCCGACGTCGGCTCCTGGAGCCTGTGATGCGCGCCGCGCGGTGCCCCGGGTTCACCCTGATCGAGATCCTGGTGGCGATGGCGATCATCAGCGTGCTGTCCGTCGTAATCGTGCTCGCCGCCGCGCCGGGGGAGGCCACGCAGGCGAGAACCGAAGCGCGTCGCCTCGCGGCGCTGCTCGAGCTGGCGCTCGGCGAAGCACGCGCGAACGGCCAGAGCATCGCCTGGTCGCCGTCGCCGGACGGTTATGCGTTCCTGCGCAAGGGCGAGGACGGCGAGTGGCAGGGCTTTCCCGCCGATAGCCCGTACCGGCGGCGTTCGCTGCCGGCGGGTGTCTCGCTCGGCGCAGTGCAGCTCGATGCGCAGCCGCTGCGGCCCGGCGAACGCATAGTCATCACGCCCTACGGCCTGGGTGCAGCCATCCAGGCCACGATTGGCGGGGGCGGTGCGAGCATCACGTTGCGCGGCGGCGCGCTCGGCCGCGTCACGCTGGATCAAGGCGCCCTCCTCCATGGCGAAACACCGCGGATTCACGCTAGTTGAGGTGCTGGTGGCGCTTGCCATCGTCGCCGTCGCGCTCGCCGCGGCGAGTCGATCGGTCGCGCTGTCTACCGATAGCGCGCTCGAACACAAGCTGCGGGTGCTCTCGGGCGTGGTGGCGGAGAACCGCATGGCAGAGCTCGCCGCGCGGCGCGCCTGGCCCGGGGTCGGCCTTACGGAGGGCACCGAGCGCCAGGCCGGGCTCGAGTTCCGCTGGCACGCGGAGGTCTTCGCCACTCCCCATCCTTTGCTGCGCCGCGTCGAGATCCGGGTGAGCACGCCGGACAATCCGCACGAGCTGCGCCGCCTCGTCGGCGTGCTCTCGAGGGAGCCCTAGCATGCGCCAGCGCGGCTTCACGCTTCTCGAGCTGCTGGCGGCGCTGGCGGTGCTGGCGGTGCTGGGTGCGCTGGGGTTTCGCGGGCTGAATTCGGTGCTGGAGACGGAATCGCGGCTGCAGGCGGAAACGCGCCGCTGGAACGATCTAACGCTGTTCTTCTCCCAGCTCGGCGAGGACATGACCATGGCGGTCGAGCGTCCGGTGCGCGAGCTCGCGGGCCGCACGAGCCCGGCGCTGAGCTTGCAGGAGTCGACCGATCCCATCCATCCCCATCTCGTTCTAACGCGCCTCGGCATCGGCGAAGGCTCGGCGGCGCAGAGCGCCCAGCGCCGCGTGGGGTATCGCCTGCGGGAAGGAAAGCTCGAGTATCTCGTGTGGCCATCGCCCGAAAGCGCGCCCGGCGTGCCGCCTGCCGCGTACGTGGCGCTCGAGCATGTTGCGAGCGTGCGGTGGGAGGCGCTCGATGCCGACGGCCGCTGGGTGAATGCCTGGCCGGCGGGACGGGCCGCAAACGCGCTGCCGCGCGCGATCTCGCTGCGGCTCGTGCTGGCCGGCGGCGGCGAAGTTACGCGCATCCTCGCCCTGAGATGAACGCGCCGCCACGCCAACGCGGCGCCGCGATCATCGTCGCCATGCTGATCATGGCCTTGGCTTCGGCGGCCGCCATCGCAGCGCTGCAGCAGCAGGACCTTGCCCTGCGCCAGCTCACGACCGCGCGCGACTACGAGCAGGCGACCTGGGTCCTCAAGGGTGGCGCGCATTGGGCTCGCTCGATCCTCTATCAGGATGGGCGCATCTCCGCGCTGGATCACGGTGGAGAGCTGTGGGCGAGCGGCCTGCCCCGCACCGACATCGAGCAGGGGACCGTGTCCGGCGAGATCACCGATCAGCAGGGCCTGTTCAACGTCAATAACCTCGCGCTCGACAAAAGTGCGAGCGCCCGCGACATCGAGATGTTCCGGCGCCTGCTGCAGGCGATCGGGCTGAACGCGGATCTGGCACCGGCGATCGCGGACTGGATCGACGCCGACGAGGAAGCGCTACCCGTAGCCGGTGCGGAGGATGACTACTACCTGCGCCTTCCCGCGCCGTATCGCGCGGCGAACCAGCCCGTGGTGGAGCTCGGCGAGCTGCTGCGCGTTCGCGGCATGGACGAAGCGTCCCTCGCACGCCTGCGCGGCTTCGCTACGGCGCTGCCGCGGCGCACGCCGGTGAACGTGAACCTGGCGCCGCCGGAGCTCCTGTTCGTCATGGTTGCCGGGCTGACGCTCGAAGAAGCCCGCGCGCTGGCGAGCACCCGCGTCCAGGCGCCGTTCCGCAGCCTGGACGAGTTCGAGAAGAGGCTGCCACGGCGCGGCCTGAAGTGGATCGAGGGCACGCTCTCCATCGGCAGCAGCTACTTCGCGGTCCGGGGCCGGGCGACTGTGGGCAAAGCGGACGTGCGCATGGAGGCGCTGCTGCAGCGGGAGCGAGGCGCGATGCCCGTTGTGCTCTGGCAGCGCATGCAATGACCACGTGCCGCATCCGCGTGACGCGTGCCACCCCGGTTTCCGGGGCGTTCGAATGGGTGAGAATCGGCAAGCACGGCGAAATCCTCGCCTCGGGCTCGGCCAATCTCACCCAGCCGCCGGTGACGGGTCCCTGCGAGGTCATCCTCGCCAACGACCTCGTGTCGCTCGAGCGGGTTGCCGTACCCGCCTCGCAGCAGCGGCGGCTGGGCTCGGCGCTGCGCTATCTCGTGGAAGAGCTCGCGCTACCCGATCCCGAACGGCTGCACGTAGCCGCTGCGCCCGCGCCAGAGCGCGGCGCGCTGTGCCTCGGTATCGTTGATCGTCAATGGTTGCGCAGCCTGATTGACAGGCTGACGGGCGCAAAGCTGAGCGCAACCGCCGCTTATCCCGAGACCCTGCTGCCGGCGCTCCTTCCGCACACCTGGAGCGTGGTGTCGCTGGGAGGCGAAGGCTTCGTGCGGACCGGCGAGAACGAAGCCGTGACTCTGGACGCTACGCAGGACGGTGCCGCGCCGAATAACCTGCGCCTGGCGCTCGAGCAGGCGCGCGTAGCGGGCACGCTGCCGCGCACGCTCGTGGTGCGCTGCTGCCGGGGCGCAGCGCCTCCGGATTTCGAAGCCTGGTCGAGTGCGCTCGGCGTGTCCGTAGAACCGGGCCCGGAATGGAACTGGTCGGACGGGCAGCACCGCCCGCTGCTGGATCTGCTGCAGGGCGAATTCGCTGCGCGCTCCGCCACCGCCCCCTGGCTGCGCCGCTTGCGGCGGCCGGCGATCCTGGCTGCGGCGCTGCTCACGCTGGGCTCGCTCGCGCTTGCGCTGGACTGGTGGGCAAAGGTGCGCGAGCGCGACGCGCTGCTCGCGCAAATGCACGCCGTGTACCGCGAGACTTTCGGCGAGCGCGCGGTGGTGGTCGACGCGCCGCTGCAGATGGGCCGCGCGCTGGCCGACCTGCGCCAGCGCGCCGGGCACGTCGGTCCGGGCGACTTCGTTGCGCTGCTCGGCGTTGCCGCCGAGATGCTGCCGGATCCTGCAGGCCGCGTCGAAGCGCTGGCCTACGACGGGACGGCGTTGACGGTGACGCTGCGGCCGGCGGCGCAGGAAGCGCTGCTGAAGGAATTGCGCGGCAAGACGCCGCCGCGCGGCTACGAGCTGACGCAGCAGGCGCCATCGGGAGGCGGCAGCATGACGCTGCGGCTGCGCCCGAGGCCGGGGTCATGAACTTGCGCAACACCATCGTCGAATTGTGGGCGGCGTGCACCGCGAGGCAGCGCGCAGCGATCGCGGCCGCGACGGTGGTCGCCGCCGGCGCCGCCCTTTACCTCCTCCTCTGGGAGCCCGGCCTCGCCGCGCGCCAGTCGCTCTCCGCCGCATTACCGCGGCTGCGTGCGCAGCTCGAAGACATGCGCTGGCAGCGTGATGAGGTGGCGGCGCTGCGCAGGAAGCTCGGCGCCTCGACTCCGCCCGGCGATCTTGCGGTGGTGCTGCGCGCTTCCGCCGCCCAGACGCCGTTCGCGCCGGCGCTCGAGCGCATCGACAACCTGCCCGGCGGCAAGGCGCGCATGCAGGCGGGTCCGCTCCCCTTCGACGCCTGGCTGGCGTGGATCGCGACGCTGCAGCGCGAGCTCGGCATTCGCATGGAAGCGTGCCGAGTCAGCGCGCTCGATCAGCCGGGCATGGTGCGGCTCGAAGCAAGTTTCACCGGCGGGGGCGCCCAGTGACGCGGCCGCGCCTGCTGGTCTATTGCGCCGTGGGCGCTCTCGCCTACCTGATCGCGCTCGCCGCCACCTTTCCAGCGGCCTGGATCTCGCGCGCACTCGAGCGCGCTTCGGCGGAAAAGCTGCTCGTGCGCGCGCCGGAGGGAACCCTGTGGACCGGACGCGCGCGCGTCTATGCGAGGGAGCGCTCGGGCCCGCCGCTGGCGCTCGGCGAGCTGCGCTGGAAGACGGCCTGGAGCGGCGTGTTTGCGGGAAAGCTCGCGACCGACGTCACTTTCGGCGATGGCGGGCGACCCGTGCACCTGGAACTGTCGCCTTTCGGCGTGACGATGCAGGAGCTCGATGTTGCACTGCCCGCGAGAGTACTTTCGACCTTCGTGCCCGGTCTCGAGACCGTAGGCCCCGAAGGCACGCTGCGCCTGCGGTCCGACAGCTTGCGCGTCGAGGACGATTCGATACTCGGCCTGGCGGAGGTCGAGTGGCGCCAGGTTCGCTTCTTGCGCGCGCCGGGGCTCGACCTCGGCTCGCACGTCGCGCGACTGCGCGGCGGCGGCAGCAGGGTAGACATCGATCTCGGCACCCTCGAAGGCCCCCTGCGGCTCAGCGGGTCGGGCACTTGGGACCTGAAGACGGGCCTCAAGGGGGCGGGGTCCGCAGAGCACGGCGCGCAAGTGTCGCCCGAGCTCATTCCGTTTCTGCGGGCGATCTGCCCGGAGTACCGCAACAATAGCTGCAGATTCCGATTCGACTCCGGGCGCGGTTAGTACATTCTTCCTAAGCAAGCGCCTCACTTGTGCTTCTCGCGCCTTTAGTCAAGAATGCGGCATGCTCAAACACTGGCATCTCCTGATCGCAGCTTTGTGCTTTGCCGGATACGCGCAAGCCCAAAGCGTCGTCGGATCGGCCGGCGGTTCCTTTAGCAACCTTTCCTCATGCGACAGCAGCGGTACCGACAGAGATTGCCGCATCGTCAGCACGGCGAACGGCGCTGCGACTCAAGTGCAGTGGGGCAGCCAGCGCTCGACAACCGATTTCATTGATCCGAGCAAATTGACGTCGGTCGACGTGTCTTTCAATACGTACGCGCCCGACACAGGGATCGTTCTCGGGCAGCTTGACTGGTACAACAGCGCGACACTTCGCCTCAACGACTCGCTCGATAGTTTTGCAGTACGTTGGACGCTTTCCGTGGACTTCACCGAGCCCTCCGGCCCCGATGCTGGCGGCCGCGAGATTTTCGACTTCTCCATTCGCAATCCGATCAATCCTGCCGGCGATCGCATCTTTGGCTTCGAGCTTGCCGATCTGAGCACCCTTGCGAGCTCCATCACCTTGGACGGCGTCACGCTGAGCAATTTCCGTTATCAGGTTACAGACGGCACAGGGGCTGGCAGCTCTTGGCTGACCCGCAATTATTGGTACAACGACGAGTACAACAACTCACGGCTGGAGATCCTGGCGGATGTGACGCCGATTACGCCGCCCATCCCGGAGCCCGAAACCTACGCGATGATGCTCGTCGGCCTGACGCTCTTGAGTTTCAAAGCTCGTCGCAGAATCGTGAGTTTCAAGGGCCTTCGCAGAAATCGGACAGCATCCGCCGTCGCTGTGTAGATCCTTCGTAATGCATTTTTCCTAACCCCGCTTCGGCGGGGTTTTCATTTGTCTGGCTACCGCGGCGATTGATACGTTTTCGCGGCAAGCGATCGAGCCTCAATATCACACCCCACCCCAGCGCGTGCGTACTGGTGGGCATCCGGCGCGAGCGCGCTCCTGCGCTAGCGCGGGTAGCCTCTCTTCCCGGAGCTTTTCCTTCGGGCAGTTGCCACCTGGATACGAAAACCGGAAACGTGGCATTCACACGGATCGTCGAGGGTCCGAGATGGAATCGAACTATGAGGGTGCGGAGTGACTCGTTAGGTAGTTTGTCCTATAAGGCAAGCCTTGCATGGCTGGACCGCTCCCCCTATAGTTCATTTCTTCAAAGGGGAAATCCAAGATGCGCAGTCTGTTGGCCGTTCCGATTACTGCAGCGCTACTCGCGTTCGGCTCGGCCGCCGAAGCTCAGAACTATTCGTTCAGCTGTATTACCAACAATAGTGCCGCGGACTGCGCTACGGGCGAGGCTCAATTTGCACTAAACGTTACGAATGATGCCGGTCTGGTGAATTTTCGATTCACCAACAGCGGGCCGAGCGCTTCCTCGATCACCGACGTCTATTTCGACTGGGCGAGCAGCACGTACGCCCTCAGCCAGGGTGTCCTGACGGACAGCGGGGCCGACGTCTCGTTTTCTTGGGGAGCATCGCCACAGAACCTGCCGGGCGGCAAGGGGATCGGATTCACCGCCGACATCTCTGCCGATTCCAATAGTCCCACGCAACCGATGGGCGTCAATCCTGGTGAATGGCTGAACATTGCGTTTGCGAGTCAGGCCGACTTCGTCACGGGTTTCAACTCGGGCGATTTCCGCGTCGGCCTTCACACGCAAGGTTATGCTGGAGGCGGTAGCGAAAGCCTGGTGGCCCCCATTCCGGAGCCCGAAACCTACGCCATGATGCTCGTGGGGCTGACGCTCTTGAGTTTCAAAGCTCGTCGCAGAATCGCGAGTTTCAAAGGCTTTCGAAGAAACCGGACACCATCCGCCGTCGCTGTCTAGGGTACTTCGCAGGTGCATTTTCTGTAGCCCCGCTTCGGCGGGGTTTTCATTTGTCTGGCGCCACCGCGCGGGATCAGTACGTTTCGCAGGACGTGAACGACATGGAACCAGCGCTGCTTCTCGCTGCTTGACACGCAACGAGTACCAATGGGCCACGGTCCGAGCTGCACAGACCTGCCACTGCCGGGCAAGTCTACTTAACGCGGGCAGCGCCGTTCCGCCTGCACTTCGTCAGTTCTTCGGGTGCTCCTTGCGAAGCTGTTCTAAGGCATGCATACCTTGGCCTTCCGCCCCATCCTTCGCATGTTCCGCGGGTCCGGGTTTCGCAAACTCACCGAAGTACTCTACCGTTGCGAACTTTCTGGCCTCGTTCATTTCTTTAGCGATCACTTCCGCCGAATTGCGGTTGAAGAGGAACTGCCGAATGCGGGGGGTAGCAGCTACCTCATCTACCGGGGCTGCTTGAAACGCCACGACCCGGATCAGCCGAAATCGCGTGCCAGCCGGCCCGAACAATCGGATCTCGCCCTGTTTCATTAGTTGCAGCTTCGGAAGCATTTCTAGTGGAATCTGTTCAGCCGCGCGCACGCTGCGATTCGCAGCAAGCGGGATTCCCCGGGATTGCAGCCATCCGGCAACGTCTTTCAGGGAGCGGGACTTGGACACCTGTTCGCGAACCTCAGCTGCGACATCGTTGCTACTATCGAAATTGAGTTCCTCAAGGCTGAAGATGCGTCGCTGAGCGAAGAGCTCGGGATGCTTTCGGTAGTAGGCTTGCACTTCATAGTCCGCGGGCTTGGGCAGGTAATCGACAAGCGACTCGCGATAGGCACGCGCGAGGATTTCACTCTTTGCAGCTTCCATATCTTGTACGACGTTCGGCGAGCGGTCGAGCCCTTTAAGGATCGCTTGTCGCTTGGCCAGCTCCAGATGAATAAGCCCGTCTAAGACTTCTCGCTTTGCATGAGATGCATTCTCGGGCGTGAGGCCTCGCCTGCGAGCAAGGGCATGATTGACTTGATGCACGGTGATCTCTGTGGAATTCACCCTTGCCGCAACCTGGGTGGCCACCTTGGCGTCCTCCTCCTTGCCGCACGCGGTAAGAACAAGGACGAGGAAAGTTACTAAGACCAGAGAGTTACCAGTACTCATGCGTTCACGAATCTCCCAGACCGCTTAAGCGCTTGCGCTCCACGGGCGACAAGGCGCGAAGCAGGTCGTTGACGAACTGATCTTGCATCTGGTGGGCTCGAGCCTGATCGCGGTCGATGGAGGAGACTCGGAAGAGTAGTCCATCGGGAATTCGACCGGTGAACGCATACCGCAGCTCGACCAGCCTTCTTCGCAACTGCCGCCCCGCCTCGGGAGACGTCGGCTCCGCGCCAAATGTGAACCAGTACGTTACCCACTCTTCGCGGGCCCCCTTTCTGGTGGACAAGCGGCGCACGGGAATCTCGCCGAACGGCGTCGGCAGCTGTCCTAGTTCAGTCCTGTGCAACGTGAAGCCGTTTGCCGGATAACAGACTTCCGGCAGATGCGCCGCCAGGTCACCGCGCTGGTCACGTCCATGAGCAACGGAAAGCATGATCATGTAGCCACTCGAATTCACATAGGTACGACTCAAGGTGTCACTGTAAAGCTTGTCCAGCAGTTCCCGCATTTGAGGATTGACCACATGCTCGAAATGCTTCTCGCGCCAATCATCACCAAGGTGCTTCGGGATCATTGTTCCAAGGGATAGGGCCGGCTCCAGAGTCGCAGTCCCCATATCCGGGCGGGCAACGATGGCACCGATGCTGGCTGTGACCATCAAGGTTGAGAGGAGAAGCGCCAATTGCTGAGAGCGCATCATGAAGCCAACGCTCGTAACCTAGCAAGCTTCAACATCATGGCGTCTAAAAGTAGCACTCCCATCAAGGCGAAGACAAATAGAGCAATGCCGGAAAACCCATGCAAGAAACCTTGACCCGCGTCGTCGCCCAAATGGTAGGTCACCAGCACGAGGATTACCACGCGTCCGATGTTGGCGAAGAAGGCAATGGGCAGGAGACTCAACAGTATTAAGGCGTTGTGAAACCAGCTCCGGTAGCGCTTCAGGTAGAGGTACAGCAGCCCAATGGCTGAAAGGCTGAACATTGAATTAAGCCCGGCGCAAGCATCCACCACTCGCAGTTGGTACTGACCAACGATGAGCGTGACACCCTGGTGCGCAATCGGATAACCTGCCGCGTAGAGGATGTAGTCGGCAATCGCTGCGATCGCCTGGCTAAGAGGTAGGGTCAGCGAATCCTGAACATACCCTGGCAGCGGTACTAGGTATGCGCTAAATAGCAGCATGAACCATAGAGCCCGCAGCGCTGACCAGCCGCGCATGGCGAGCAATGTGCCTGCTAGCACGGGAATGAGAGAGGCAACTTGGAATATCAGTATTCCCAGTGCCCGTCCCAAGACGTAGAGCAACAAGCCGAATATCAGCAGCGCAATGCCAGGGGCGCGTGCGGTATCGGTAGGGGGCGACAGCAGTACTTCGCGCCGGTCCCAAATCAGCCACATGACAACCAGCAGGACGACGGCTCCATGGAACTCATCGTCCCTGATCCAGATCATGCTGGCCAAGTCATGAAGCGTTGGGACATAGAGAACCATCAGCCCCAGCAACACGGGCAGCCATTCAGCAATGGCGACGCCGCCAGGGGATCTGGCGAGCGCCTTGAATTCAAATGAACGCTCTACGGCTTTCACGGCCTGAAGTATCCACCTTGCCGCTTAAGCGTGCCTCGACACGCTGGTAGATCCGAGCTCCATTAAGCAATTTTTTGTTAGGCGCAAAGGAAAAAGCCCGGCGCTCTTTCGAGCCCGGGCTTTTTGGCCTGGCGGTAACCTACTTTTGCGTGCGGTTACTGGTCCAGCTTGATGAGCGTTCGCTCCCGCGAGCAGACCCGGTCCGTGGTCGTCGACGGCGTTCCGTTCGCCGGGGTGAACACGCTCTGCTCGACAACGAGGTCTTCCTGCGCGAGCAGGATTGTCCTGCGGTCCTTGGAGATCTTGCCGAAGAGGCGCGGATTGCCGAGGATTTGGATGGTGCCGGGAAAGCCCTTGACGATCTGACCCACGGCAGGGGCATCGTCGATGATCACGTTCTCGCCCTGAATCTCGTAACTGAATGTGCCTCCCAGCGTGGTGATCGCGGCAGACCCGGGGCGGAACGGAGATGCGGGAACCGGCGGAGCCGGCGAGAGAAATGTGGGGTGCGTGATTGTATGAAAAGTCGCGCTCGCTGTACCCGTGCCTTTCCCTGCCGCGTCAGGCGCGCCGAAGATGCGCACACCGCTCACAGCGGTCGAGCTCGTGCCAAGTACGGTCACTCCCGCAACGAAGATCGGCTGCAAGGTGGCGTTGAAGCCGGTCGACGATGCAAGGCAGTTCTGCGGGCCGGTAAATGCCCAGCGCCCGGCGATGCTCGGCTCTTCCACCTTCGCGCGCAGCCCGGAAATTTCGCCGGAGAGCGTGGTATCCGCGTTACTGCGGGCCGCCGCCTCGGCGTCGATCGCGCCTCGCAGCGCGGCGGCATCGGGAATCGGCACGCAAGTCACGCTATTGCCACTCGGACTGGAGGACTGTATCGCTTGCCCCGGCGGGCAGCCGTTCAACGGCTGCGCCTGGACCGCTTGCACGCCGAGCAAGGCCGCGCCCACGGCGAACGCATATATGCGCATACTCATATCGGTGCACCCCTTTCAAGTTGCTGCACAAAGGAAAGATTCCTGCCTCCGGCGATTTCCGCCCACCGGAGTTGTTGTTTTGCGGAACCATCGCATGAGCGGCGCCGCATGTAAATCCCACGCGCGTGGGAGGTCTGCCGCGCGACGCACCCCAAAAAAAGCCCGACCTCTTTCGAGCCCTGGCTTTTTCTTTACTGAATTGCCGTGCGGTAACCTACTTTCGCGTACGCGATTAGCGCTTCTCCAGCAGTAGCGCCCTGACGGCCGCGGCCATGCGTTCGGCCTGCGTGGCATCGGCCGGCGCGGCGACCGAATACCAGCGCGCGACGGTGGCTTCCGGCGTCTCGGCACGCGCGGCGCTCCGCGGCTTGAAGCGCTCCTGGAGCGCTTTCAGCTGGCGCTCGCGGCGCTGCGCGGCGACGGACTCGGGCGACGGAATGTCGAGCGCGAGCTCGAGGTCGAGGAGCAGCGACTCGCGCTCGGCGCGGCCCCTCTCCAGCTGCGCAGCCGTGGCCTGCGGCGCGGCGGCAAAGCGCGCCTGCAGCGCCTTCTCGCCGTCCATGCCGAGCGCCGGCAGCGCCGCCCAAGCGCCCGCAACCTCGGCGGCGAGCTCATCCGGCACGCCGCCGGCGGCTGCCGCGGCTTCCAGCCGTTCGATCACCGCCGCGCGCGCGGCAAGCCGCTCGAAACGCCCGCGGTGCGTCTCGTGCTTCTGCTGCACGACGCGCCGCTCGGTTTCGCGCCGGTCGTCCCGCGCTTTTCGCCCAGCGTCCCGCGCCATGCGCTCGGCGTCGCGCCTGGCGTGCTCCTCGTTCTGCTTCGAGCGTTGCTCGTCGCGGCGCGCGAATACTGCGCTGGTCGCGGCGTGGAAGCGCGCCCATAGCGCCTGGTCGTCCTTGCGCCCGAGGTGCACGCCGCCGGTCTCCTGCCATCTCTTTTGCAGCGCGATCGCCGACTTGATCGCGTCGCCCACCGGCGCGTCCTTCAGCGACTCGGCCTTCGCGATCAAATCCTCGCGGCGCCTGGTCTCGGCGCCGCGCACGGCGTCGAGCCGCGTATCGAGCGCCTTGAATATCTTTTCGAGCCGCTTGCGCAGTGCGCGCTCGGCCTGCGGCCCCGGAAAGGGCAGCGCGCGCACGCGCTGGCCGAGGTCGCTGCGCTTCGCCTCGACTTCCTTGAAGGGCGCCGCTTCGGCTTGCGGGCTGGCGAGCCAGGCGTCGATCTCGTCGCAGAGTGCGGCGCGTGCTTTCGCCGCGGCCTTCTCCTCGGCCGCGCGCTTGGCGCGGAACTCCAATACCGGCTTGAACGCGCGCGTCAGGATGGCATCGAAGCGCTCCCATTGCGTCTTGCTCGCCGGCCGTGTCGTGTCGCGCTTCTTCCAATCGTCGCGCAGCGTGCGCACCGAGGCTGCGAGCGCCTCGACGTCCGGCTGCTGCTGCTCTTTACCCTGCGTGGTGGGGAGAGCCTCGGCGAGCTCGATGAGCTGCTCGCGGCCCTGGTCGTCGCCCCACTTGGCCCAGTCGCGCATCTGCGCGAGCTGTGCGAGGTTGCGCTTTAGCTGGCGCTCGAGGCCGGCGGGCAGCGGCGCCGAGGCGGCGCGGCCGGCGATTTGCTTCTCGATCTCCTGCGCGCTGGCGAGGCGGCCGGCGCTGAGCTCGTCCTCGAGCTTGTCGAGGAGACCGCGGATCTGGGCCCAATGCCCGTCCCTGAACGGCTTGCTCTCTTGCTTCTTCTTTTCGCTCTTCGGTGCCGGCGCAGGCGGCGGCGCGATCTGGTCCAACTTCCCGCGCGCGTGCTCGAGCGAGCTGGCGAGCGCGGCGGCCGTCGGGTGGCCGGCAAGCCACGCCGGGCGCTCGCCGGAGAGGCCGGCGAGCCGCTCGCGGAACGCGGCAACGTTTGCCTGCGTACCTGCGCTCTCGATCTCGGCGCGCAGCGCCGCCGCGAGCGCGGCGGCGGCACCGAGCTCGCGCAGCGCCTGCACGTCGGCGTGCACGCGCTCGTGCGCGGCTACGGCGAGGTCAATCACTTCCTGCTGCACCGTGCCCTCGGCGCGCAGCTCGGCGAGCGCCTTGTCCAGATCGCGCAGCTGCCCGGCGGCGAGGGAGCGCGACTCGGGCGGCGCCTCGATCAGGCCGCGGAAACCCGCAGCAAGCTGCGCCGCCAGCGCAGCGCGCGCCAGTTCGCGCCGGCGCATGCGCAGCAAGTCGTAGCTGTACCGGTAGACGCGGTCGTCGCGGTGCTTGGTCGCTTCCGCGATGCGCTCGAGGAGCGCGGAGTCGGTGACGCGTTGCACGGCAGCGAGGCGCACCTCCCAGAGCTTGGCGTTGCGCGCGACCTCCGCGAGCGCCGTCTCGTCGTCGAGCGCCTGCAGCATCGCGAGGCCCTGCTCAGCGTCCGTCGCCGCGCAGATCGCCTCGGCGCTGCTCACTACGATGCGCGTGCTTGCCGGTTCGCCTGCCATCAGCCCGATATTTTTCATGAAATACGGCCGCCAAACAAAAAAAGCCCGACCTCTTTCGAGCCCGGGCTTTTTCTTTACTGAATTGGCGTGGCGGTAACCTACTTTCGCGTACGCGATTGCACACTATCATCGGCGCAAACCCGTTTCACGGTCCTGTTCGGGATGGGAAGGCGTGGTTCCAGGCTGCTATGGCCGCCACATAGAAGGTTGAAGAAGTGAATG
>CBDDSB010000034.1:0-94829 GCA_965233195.1 uncultured bacterium
TACCAGCGCGCGCGCGGCGAGTACGAGAGAAGCCGTGCCCAGCTCCGGGCGGCGGGCGACAAGCTCAAGCAGTTCGGCGTCTCGCCGGTGCCCGGCGACAAGCCCGCATCGGTGTCCACTTTCCCGCTGCTTGCGCCGCTTGCCGGCACCGTCATCGAGCGCAAGGCGGTCCTCGGCGAGCTCGCCAAGACCGACCAGAGCCTGTTCGTGGTGGCCGACCTCTCCACGGTCTGGGTCGAAGCCAATATCCGCGAGGCCGACCTCGGTCGCGTGCGTCCGGGCGCCGCCGCGCGCGCGCGCGTTTCCGCTTTCGCAGACCAGGCGTTCGAAGGCAAGGTCAACTATCTCGGCGCCGTACTCGACAAGGAAACGCGCACGGCGCCCGCGATCATCGAGCTCGACAACCGCAACGGGCTTCTGCGGCCGCAGATGTTCGCCGCCGTCGCGATCGACACGGGCAGCGCGCGCGAGGTGCTCGCGCTGCCCGAATCGGCGGTGACCCTCGTGCAGGGCCTGCCCACCGTGTTTGTCGAGGAAGCCGGCGGCTTCGAGCCGCGGCCGGTGGAGCTTGCCGGGCGCTCCGGCGGCAAGGCGATCGTGAAGTCCGGGGTGAAGCCGGGCGAGCTCGTCGTCACCGAGGGCACCTACGCGCTCAAGGCGCGGCTGCTCAAATCGCAGATCGGCGATTCCCACTGAGGCCCGGCCCATGCTGAACTCGATCGTTTCGGTCTCGCTGCGCTATCGCCTGCTCGTGCTCATCGCCTTCGCCGGGCTGATCGGGGTGGGCGTGCAGGCGCTCAGCACCGTTCCGGTGGACGCGTTTCCGGACGTCACCCCCAACCAGGTGAACGTGTACACGGAGTCCCCGGGGCTCGCCGCCGAGGATGTCGAACGGCTGCTGACCACGCCGATCGAGACCGCGCTCGCGGGCCTGCCGGGTGTCGAGGTGGTGCGCTCGGTCTCACTTTTCGGTCTGTCCTACGTCGGAGTCTATTTCCAGGACGACGTCGACATCTGGTTCGCCCGCCGGCTGGTCGGGGAAAGGCTGGTCGAAGCCAAGGGACGGATTCCCGAAGGCTACGGCGAGCCCGGCCTCGGGCCGATGAGCTCAGGCCTGGGGCAGGTCTTCTGGTACACGATCGAGTCCGCCGACAAGAAGCTGAGCGCCATGGATCTGCGCACCCTGCACGACTGGACCGTGCGACTCGCGCTGCGCACTGCGCCGGGCGTCGACGACGTGACCACCTGGGGCGGATACGAAAGGCAGTTCCAGGTGCAGATCGACCCGACGCGGCTCGTGAAATACGGCGTGACCTTCAAGGAGGTCATGGAGGCGCTCGCCGCCAACAACCGGCAGGTGGGGGGGCAGTTCATCACCTCGGGCGCCGAGCAGTACCTGGTGCGCGGGCTGGGGCTGGTGCGCGACGCCGAGGATCTCGGCAACGTGGTGGTGACGGCGCGCGAAGGCGCGCCGATCTACGTGCGCGATGTCGCCAAGGTGATCGAAGGGCCCGCGCCGCGCTTCGGCGCGGTGACCCGCGACGGCGAGGAAGTGACGCTCGGCATCGCGCTCGCGCGCATGGGCGAGAATCCGAAGCAGGTGGTGGAGGCGGTCAAGAAGAAGCTCGAGACCGCGCAGCAGGCGCTCCCCAAGGGCGTCACCATCAACCCGGTCTACGACCGCACCGGCATCGTGGAGAAGGCGCTCGATACCGCGCGCAGGACGCTCATCGAGGGCGCGATCCTGGTCGCCATCGTCCTCTTCCTCTTCCTCGGCGAGCTGCGCTCGGCGCTCGTGGTGATCGCGACGCTGCCTCTGGCGATGCTGTTCGCGTTCATCCTGATGCAGCGCTTCGGCATGTCGGCCAACCTGATGTCGCTCGCCGGCCTGGCGATCGGCATCGGCATGATGGTCGATGGCGCGGTGGTGATGGTGGAGAACGCCTTCAGGCACCTCGCTCACCACCGCGGCGCTTCGCGCATCGACATCGTGAAGCAGGCGGCGGTCGAAGTGGCGCAGCCGATCGCCTTCGCGATCATGATCATCATCGTCGTATTCCTGCCGCTGTTCTCGCTGACGGGACTTGAGGGCAAGCTCTTCAAGCCGATGGCCTACGCCATCACCTTCGCGATGGCCGGATCGCTTCTGCTCAGTCTTACGCTGGTCCCGGTGCTCGCTTCCCTCGCGCTGCGGCCGGGCGCGGAAACCGATCCGTGGCTGCTGCGCCTCGCCAGGCGCGCCTATACGCCGATGCTCGACTGGGCGCTCGGCCACCGCAAGATCGTCGTCGGCACGGCGCTCCTGATGCTCGCCGCCTCGCTCGCCGCATTTCCGTTTCTCGGCAAGGAATTCATGCCGACCCTCACCGAGGGCGAGATCATGATGCGGGTGACCGGCATCCCGGCCACCTCGCTGGAGGAGTCGGTGCGCGTTTCGAAGCGCATGAACGAGGTGCTCCGGGCGCGCTACCCGCAGACCGAATCGGTGCTCGCGACCATCGGGCGCGCGGAGAAGGGCGAGACCAACAACGCGAATTACATGGAAGTGGTCGTGGCGGTGAAGCCGGAGAAGGAATGGCCTGCGAAGATGTCGATCCAGGAGCTCGCCCACGAGATGCAGGAAACCCTGGAGAAGGAGATTCCGACCGTGGTGTTCTCGGCGACGCAGCCGATCCAGATGCGCGTAGAGGAGCTGATCTCCGGCGTGCGCGCAACGCTTGCGCTCAAGGTGTACGGGCCGGATCTCACCACGCTCGACCGCCTCACGGCGCAGATGCGCCGCGTGCTCGCCGGCGTCGAGGGCGTCGCGGATCTGTCGCTCGAGGCGAACCAGGGCATGCCGCAGCTCGCCATCCGCGTGGATCGGGATGCGGCGGCGCGGCTCGGCGTGAACGCCGACGAGGTGCTCGAGGTGGTGCAGGCGGGCATCGGCGGCAAGCCCGTTTCCACGCTCCTCGACGGCACGCGCCGCTTCGACATCGTGGTGCGCTTCGACGAGCGCTTCCGCGACCGCATCGAGGCGATCCGCGACCTGCCGGTGCGCACCAGCAAGGGGGCGCTGGTGCCGCTCTCCCAGCTCGCGAGCATCGAGACCGAGGAAGGCTACAGCTTCGTGCGCCGGGAGGCACTGCAGCGCTACGCGGTCATCCAGATGGACGTCCAGGGCCGCGACGTCGACGGGTTCGTCAAGGACGCCGAGGCCAGGATCAAAAGCGAGGTGCAGATGCCGGAGGGCTACGTGACCGAGTGGGGCGGCGCCTTCGAGAACCAGCAGCGCGCGCTCGCGCGCCTGTCGATCATCGTGCCGATCACCATCGGGCTCATCTTCCTCCTGCTCTACACGGCCTTCAACTCGCTCATCTACGCGACCCTCATCATCGCCAATGTGCCGTTCGCGATCATCGGCGGCGTTTTCGCTCTCGCGGTCACCGGGCAGTACGTCTCGGTGCCTTCGGCCATCGGCTTCATCGCGGTCTTCGGCGTCGCAATGCTGAACGGCATCGTGCTGGTGTCCTTCATCCACGAGCAGCGCGTGAGCCGCGACCTGCCGCTGCGCGATGCCGTTCGGGAAGGCACGCTGATGCGGCTGCGGCCGGTGCTGATGACCGCGAGCGTGGCCATCCTGGGTTTGGTGCCGATGCTGCTCTCGAGCGGCGTGGGCGCCGAAACCCAGCGCCCGCTCGCCGCCGTGGTGGTCGGCGGCCTGTTCAGCTCGACCGCGCTCACGCTGCTCGTGCTGCCGGTGATGTACGAGTGGGTGATGGCGCGGCACGATCGCCGGCGCGACGCTGCGCCATGAAGGCAGCGCAGCACAGCCTCGGGGAACGGGCGCGCCAGCCCGCCGGCTGGGTTCTGCTTGCAGCCGCAACCGCCTTGGTCGCGGTCTCGCACTCCGCTTGGGGAATGCACGATGTGGTGCACGAGGCGATCGAAGAGGCCGGCGCTCTGCTGATCGGCGCCTGCATCGTGGGCCGCGTGTTCTGCACCTTGTACATCGGCGGACGAAAGAATTCGCAGCTCGTGCGCTATGGCCCGTATTCCGTTACGCGCAATCCCCTTTACCTCTTCTCCCTCTCCGGGGCGAGCGGCGCCGGCCTGAGCTCGGGCAGCCTGGTCATCGGCGGCCTGTTGGGCCTCGCGTTCGGGCTGCTCATGGGCGCCGCGGTCCGAGGAGAAGAGCGCCGGCTGCTCGAGCGCTTCGGGGCCGACTATGCCGCTTATCGGCGCCAAGTGCCGCGCTGGATTCCGAATCTGTCACTCTGGCGCGATGCGCCGGCGCTTGCGATCGAGCCGCGGCTGGTGCGGCGCCGGCTGGTCGAAGGCCTCGCCCTCGTAGCGGCGATGGCGGCGGTCGAGCTCCTCGAGCAGTTGCATGAGGCAGGAGCGCTTCCGTCCTACATTACCTTGCCTTGATCGGTGTTCGGAACGAATTGCGCAAGGGCGTCCGATGAAAGCGAGGCTCGATATCGACATGGTGCTGCCGGGCCTTCCCGGCGCGCACGACGCATGCATTCGCCGCATGCGCGATGCGCTCGAGGCCAAGGTCGGCGTGCGGGGTGCTCATCTGGTCGATCAGAAAGACGCTTCGGCGGGAAAGCTGTGCATTCATTTCGAACCCGGCGTCGTCTCCATGCAGGACGTGCGCCGCCTCGCCGTCCAGATCGGCAGCGGGCTGCACCAGCGCTACGGCCACCTGCTCGCCCGGGTGGAGGCGCAGCCGGCACGCCGCGCGCGGGGGCTTGCCGCCGCGCTCTCGCGGCGCCCCGGCGTGCTCGAAGCCGCGGTCACGCCGCAGGGCGACGTGCGCATCGAGTTCGACCGGCAGCTCATCGACGAGGCTGCCATCCATGCCGCCCTGCGCGAGCTCGGCGCGGCGGATTACGACGGGCACGCGCGCGAAGAGCACAAGCACACGCATGCCCGCGGCGGCATCTTCGGAGCGAACAGCGAGCTCATCTTCGTCGGCTTGTGCGGCGCGGCGCTGCTTGCCGGGTGGCTGCTGCAGAGGTTTTCCGGCGCCGACGCCCGCATTGCATTGGGCCTGCTCGCGGCTGCCTATTTCTTCGGCGGCTTGCATACGTCGCGCGAAGCGCTCGCCAATCTTCGCGCGCGGCGCTTCGAGATCGATTCGCTCATGCTGGTGGCTGCGGCCGGCGCGGCGGCGCTCGGCGAATGGGCCGAGGGCGCGCTGCTCCTGTTCCTCTTCAGCCTCGGCCACGCGCTCGAGGGCTATGCCATGGGTCGCGCCCGGCGCGCGATGGAGGCGCTTGCGCAGCTTGCGCCGCAGACGGCGTGGGTGCGCCGGGACGGCGAGGTGGTCGAGGTGCCGGTGGACGAGCTCGAGATCGGCGACACGGCGATCGTGAAGCCGAACGAGCGGCTGCCGGCCGACGGTTTCGTGGTGAAGGGCGAAACCAGCGTGAACCAGGCGCCGATCACGGGCGAGAGCGTGCCGGTGGACAAGCGGCCCGTCGCCGATGCGGTGCGCGCGGCCGAAAGGCCCGAAGCGCTCGATGCGGCGCACCGGCTCTTTGCCGGGACGATCAACGGCGGCGGCGCGCTCGAGATGCAGGTGACGCGCGCTTCGGCGGACTCCACGCTTTCGCGCGTAGTGAAGATGGTGCGCGAGGCGCAGACCAACCAGTCGCCCACGCAGCAGTTCACCGACCGCTTCGAGCGCATCTTCGTTCCCGCCGTGCTGGTCCTGGCGGTCGGGCTGCTCTTTGCGTGGGTGGTCATCGACGAGCCGTTCAGCGCGAGCTTTTACCGCGCCATGGCGGTCCTCGTCGCGGCGAGCCCCTGCGCGCTCGCCATCGCAACGCCGAGCGCGGTGCTGAGCGGCATCGCGCGCGCCGCGCGCGGCGGGGTCCTGGTGAAAGGCGGCGCGCCGCTGGAAAATCTCGGCCGCCTCGGCGCGATCGCCTTTGACAAGACCGGCACGCTGACCGAAGGCAAGCCTCGCCTCACCGACGTCGTGGCGGCGCCGGGAGTGAGCGAAGAGGAGCTGCTGCGCGTGGCGGTTGCCGTGGAACGCCAGAGCGACCACCCGCTCGCCGCTGCTGTGGTGGCCGGCGCGCTGGAACGCCTTCCGGACCTAGGCGCCAGCGAGGCGGCGGCGGTGCGCAGCATCACCGGACGCGGGGTCGAGGCAACCGTAGCGGGGCAGACGACGCACATCGGAAAGGACGTTCTCTTTGACGAGATCGCAGGGCCCCGCCTGCCGCAGGACCTGCGGGCTCGCATCGAGGAGCTCAAGCGCGCCGGGCGCACGACGATGGTCGTGCGCCAGGGCACGCGCTACCTGGGCTTACTGGGATTGATGGATACGCCGCGCGAAACGGCCAAATCCGTGGTCGCGAGGCTGCACGTCATCGGCGTCCGACGCACGGTCATGATCTCGGGCGATAACCAGTTCGTGGCCGAGGCAGTCGCAGCCGCCATCGGCATCGACGAAGCGCGCGGCGATCTCATGCCGGAAGACAAGGTCGAGGCGATCAAGCGGCTGCGCGCCGAAGGCAAGGTCGCGATGGTGGGCGACGGCGTGAACGATGCGCCCGCGATGGCGAATGCCACCGTCGGCATCGCCATGGGCGCGGCAGGATCCGACGTGGCGCTGGAAACCGCGGATGTCGCGCTGATGGCCGACGATCTCGAGCGGCTCCCGTTCGCGGTGGCGCTCAGCCGCGCCGCGAGCCGCATCATCCGGCAGAACGTGTGGGTGAGTCTCGGCGTGGTTGCAGTCCTCGTGCCGGCGACCATTTTCGGGCTGGGCATCGGGCCCGCCGTGCTGATCCACGAAGGTTCGACGGTGCTGGTAGTCTTCAACGCACTGCGGTTGCTCGCGTTCCGGGCCTGACGGGCCGTCGACCTGCTCTGCACGAACGCTCCCGGGCCATGATCAGCAGCCCGCCGACGGTCGAGGCGCTGAGGATGAGATAGAACTCGAACGCGAGTACACCGCGCCGCCGCCCGATCTCCGGCAACGAGCTCGGCTACCGCGGCTCGAAAACAAAACGCCCCGGCGCGCTTTCGCGGGCCGGGGCGTTTTTTGTTGGCTTGCCGTTATCGGTCGGTGGTTGCGCGTATGCCGCCGAGCGAGATATCGAGCGGCAGCGATTCGCGCGGTGCCTGCGTTGCGGTGTCCGCGGTCTGCGGCGGACGGCTGCCCTTTTTCGGGCGCCCCGGCCGGTAGCTGCTGAAGATCTTGAGCGGC
The DNA here is from genome assembly GCA_965233195.1 of uncultured bacterium. Taxonomy (GTDB): domain Bacteria; phylum Pseudomonadota; class Gammaproteobacteria; order Burkholderiales; family SG8-39; genus SCGC-AG-212-J23. Next base: position 7,214 of record CBDDSB010000034.1, read on the forward strand.
GGCACCACCGGCGGCTTCTCGAGGAAGCGGCAGTCGGATTCGGTGGGCACGCTCACGGTGGCGCCGATGCGCTTGCCACCGACGAACACGGTGTAGCGCAGCATGTGGGCGGAATTCGGAATCGGGTGGGCGATGATGTCGTACTTGCCCACCTTGAAGCGCCTGCGCTCTACGGTAGGGATGCTCATGCCGCCGCCGGACGCTTGGTGCGGGCGCCAACGCCCGTCTTGGGGCGTACCTTGATGATCTCGTCGCACAGGCTGACGATCTCTCCCTCGCCCAGGCGCTGCGCGTTGTCGCGCAACTGCCGCACTTCGGGGGTGGTTAGAGCGTCGATCCGCTCCTTGGTCCATGCCGCGGAGCGGCCGGGTTTGACGAGTCTCATCATCAATATCGCTTTCCGGAGTTGAACTCTGCTTTCAGGCGCGCCACCTTCTTGCGCAAGGCCTCGATCTCGGCGCGCACTGCCGCGGCCTTGCTCATGATGTCCGCACTCGGCCCTTCAGGCGCCCCAAGAGGATTCTCGGTCGCGATCTGGGCCATGATCTCCCGATAGCGCTGTGCTGCGGCGTTCCAGTTCTCTACGAGTTGCTGCTCCTGCTCGCGCCACGCCTTGCGCTTGTCCACAACGTCCTTTCTGCCCGCGAAGAGAGCGGGGTGAGCGGTGGATCGGAAGACTGCGGGTAAGAACCCGCGAGAATACCACATTTCCCAGCTAAATTCGGAACTTAGTCGAGGAGGTGGCGGATCCGCTATGGCGGTGCGGGGTCAGGCGGCGCGGCGATTCATCCCCTCATAGGGCTTATTGGTGTGACGCCGTTCGGGCCCGTCATAGCCGGCGTCCGGCCTCTGTCCAGTGGCTCCGCGCGCCGCTCTAAGGTCCGGGTAGATCCGGCCGGAACCGCCGGGATAGTCGCCGAAGACCAAAGCATAGTGGCCGATGGAGACCATGCTGGCGGGATGGGGAATGCGGCCGCTCCAGCCAAGCCGTCGCCAGCCGGCGTCGCAAGACTCCACGTCCACCGCGCCGTGCTGATGCATAAGGAGGGCGGCCTGCTCGGCCTCGAACTCATCGTCCGCCTTGACCACGACGATGGCGCCTCCGCGACGCGCGCCCTCGGCGAATACGTGGGCTTCGTTCTCAGGGATTCCCATTTCGACCAGGCTGGCGATCGGCCCGGCCGCCATATCAATCTCTTCTCGGGGGAACCCCGCGTCCGCCAGCGCGCGAATCAGCCCGCGCGCCTGATGCGCGCCTTTGGTAAGACCCGCAACAATGTATGCCATAGGTGCTCCTTTGCCTGACGGCTGCGTGCAAAGGACGTGCCCAAACCTACGTCATCGCCCGACCGGCTCCGCATCCACGTCGAAGGCGTCGTCCGCGAGGAACCCTCCGGACTGGTGACGCCAGAGCTTTTCGTAGTGTCCCCCCAGCCGGAGCAGCTCGTCATGCGTGCCGTTCTCCACGATATTTCCCTGCTCGAGCACCACCAGGCGGTCCATGCGGGCGATGGTGGACAGGCGGTGCGCGATGGCGATCACCGTCTTGCCTTCCATCAGCTCGAGCAGCTCCTCCTGGATCGCGAGCTCGACCTCGCTGTCGAGCGAGGAGGTGGCTTCGTCGAGCACGAGGATCGGCGCGTCCTTCAGGATCACGCGCGCGAGCGCGATGCGCTGGCGCTGGCCGCCGGAGAGCTTGACGCCGCGCTCACCGACATGGGCTTCATAGCCCACCTGGTTTCTCCAGTCCCGGAGACCGACGATGAAGTCATGCGCCTGGGCCTTTTTCGCCGCGGCAATGACCTGCTCATCGCTCGCGTGCGGCCGGCCGTAGCGGATGTTCGCCGCGATCGAGCGGTGCAGCAGCGACGTGTCCTGCGTCACCATGCCGATCGCCGCGCGCAGGCTTTCCTGCGTCACGCCGGCGATGTCCTGGCCGTCGATGAGAATCTTCCCGCGTTCGGCAGCGTGGAAGCGCAACAGCAGATTGACGAGGGTCGACTTGCCGACCCCCGAGCGTCCCACCAGGCCGACGCGCTCGCCGGGCTTGATCTGCAGATGGAGCCTGTCCAGCACCGGCCGGACGTCCTTGCGGCCATAGCCGAAGCTCAGGTCGTCGAACACGATCTCGCCGCGCGAGACTTCCAGCGGACGCGCGGCGGGCTGATCGGTGCCGGAATGCGGCACGGCGATCGACTGCATGCCTTCCTGGACCACGCCGACGTTCTCGAAGATCGCGGTGACTTCCCAGCTCACCCAGCCGGCGACGTTCGAGAGCTGCCACGCGAGCGGCAGCGCCGCCGCCACGATGCCCGCGCCGACCGCGCCATGCGCCCAGAGCCAGATGCCGATCGCCGCGGTGCCGACGAGCAGCGCAGCGTTCAGCGCGGTGAGGAGGAAAAAGAAGCGCGTGAGCACGCGCATGTGCCGCCGCATCGCGTCGCCGTGCTCGTCGATCGAGTCGCGCACGTAGGCATCCTCGTCGGTGAGCCGGGCGAACAGCTTCACCGTCAGGATGTTGGTGTAACTGTCGACCACGCGCGCCATGACGAGGGAGCGCGCCTCCGAGCTGGTGCGCGCGAGATCGCGCATGCGCGGCACGAAATACCAGAGCAGCGCGACGTATCCCACGAACCAGCCGAGCGTCGGCAACCCGAGCCGCCAGTCCACCGTCGCCATCAAGGTCAGTGCGATGACGCCATAGGCGCCGATGTACCAGACCGCCCGGATGCTCGCCATCACGCTGTCGCGCAGCGCGTGCGCGGTCTGCATCACGCGGTTCGCGATGCGCCCGGCGAAATCGTTCTGGAAGAACGGCCAGCTTTGGCGCACCACGTGCCAGTGGCTCTGCCAGCGGATCAGGCAGGTCGCGCCGGGGATCAGCACCATGTGCCGGATCGAAATGTCGACCCACGCCACCAGCGGTCGCGCCACCAGCACGAGGACGATCATCGCCACCAGCAGCGGCCATTGCGCCTCGAGCGCCGCCATGCGGTCGGTCGCCTCCATCAGCGACACCAGTCGCCCGATGAAAAGCGGCAGCACCGTGTCGAGCGCGGCCGTCGCCAGGCTCGCCGCGAACATGGCCGCGTACCAGCCCTTCGTCTGCTTCACGAAGTGCCAGTAGAACGCCAGCAGTCCTTGCGGCGGCGCGCCGGTCACTGGCGCTACCGTTCCCTTAAACCCTTCGAGCACTTTCAGTGGTATTTCAGCTTCTGCGGCTAAGACCGCGTTTCGTAAGTCGAAGATACCAGATTCCTTCGCGTCACAGACGGCCCGCGCGCTGGAGTAGCATTGCGCTTCCCGGAGGAGCAATGAACGCCATCACTCAGTTGGAAATCGACCAGCAGGTCTTCAATTTGTACGACGAGTACTGTCACGGCCGGATCGATCGGCGGGAATTTCTGAAGAGGGCCGCCGCAATGGGCGGCGCGGCTTTGATCGCGGCGCAAGGGCTGCTGCCCAATTACGCCCAGGCGCAGACGATCTCCTTCACCGATAGCCGGATCAAGGCGAGCTATGTGACGTATTCCTCGCCCGGCGGCAATGGGGAGAAGATGCGCGGCTATCTGGTGCAGCCGGCGGGGACCGGGCCGTGGCCGGCGGTGCTGGTGATCCACGAGAACCGCGGGCTGAATCCGTACATCGAGGACGTGGCGCGGCGGGCGGCGGTGGATGGGTTCCTCGCGCTGGCGCCGGATGGATTGACGCCGCTCGGCGGGTATCCGGGCAATGACGACGACGGGCGCGCGATGCAGGCGAAGCTCGACCAGGCGAAACTGCGCCAGGACATCCTCAATAGCGCGAAGTGGCTGAAGGCGCATGAGCTCTCGACCAAGAAGCTCGGCGCGACCGGATTCTGCTGGGGCGGCGGGACCACGAACTTCCTCGCAGTGGCGATGGGATCGGATCTGCAGGCGGGCGCACCGTACTACGGCGTCGCTGCGGAGACCGCCGGCGTCGGAAAAATCAAGGCGCCGCTGCTGGTGCACCTCGCCGAGCAGGATCCGCGGGTCAACGAGACGTATGCGACCTACCAGGAGGAGCTGAAGAAGGCGGGCGTGCGCCACGAGATCCATATGTATCCGGGCACGCAGCACGGCTTCCACAACAACTCGACGCCGCGCTACGAGGAGAAGGCGGCGAAGCTTTCCTGGGAGCGCACGATTGCGTTCTTCAAGAAGAACCTGGCTTAAGTTTCTAACCGCGGCGGCGGCATTTCCGGGGCATTCTTTTGCCCAAGCCTATCCCGCGAAACCGGTCAAGATCATCGTGCCGGCGCAGCCGGGCGGCGGCCTCGACCTCATCGGCCGCACCATCGGCGATCAGCTCAGCCGCGCGCTGGATCAATCGTTCGTGATCGAGAACATCGGCGGCGGTGGCGGCTCGATCGCCTGCCAGACCACCGCGCGCGCGGCGCCGGACGGTTACACGCTGATGGTGGGCTACGTCGCGACGCACGCCACCAGCCCGGCGGTGCGCAAGGTGCCGTACGACCCCATCAAGGACTTCACCCCGATCGCGATGGTCGGCGGCACGCGCAACATGCTGGTGGTGCATCCGTCATTGCCGGTGTCGGACCTGAAGGGCTTCGTCGATTACGCGAAGGGCAAGGCGAACAAGGTGACGTTCGGCGCCGGGGGCATCGGCACGCTCAATCACCTGCTCATCGAGCAACTCAAGGTGGCGGCGGGATTCGACGCGGTCATCGTCCAGTACAAAGGAATCGGCCCCTCGTTCGCGGACATGCTTGGCGGCCAGCTGGAGGCGATGACGCCGGGCGTAGCGGCGGCGCTGCCGCACATCCGCGCCAAGAAGGTGAAACCCATCGCGGTCACCGGCCTCGCGCGCCACGCGCTGCTGCCCGAAGTGCCGACCTTTGACGAGGCCGGGTACAAGGGCTTCGACGGCGTCCAGTGGTACGGCATCGTCGGGCCGGCGAAAATGCCGCCGGAGGTGACGCGGCGCCTAAACGCCGAGATCGGCAAGGCCTTGGCCGCCCCTGCACTGCAGCAACGGCTGGTGGCCGAAGCAATCGAGCCTATGCCCATGACATCCCAGGATTTCGGCGATTTCATCCAGGCCGAGCTGGCGCGCTATACCCAGCTCGCCAGGCAGCAGAACATCCGGCTTGACGAATAATGACGCTGTCGTCAAGAAGCGACGGTATATTCATAGGCCGAATACCGGGGGAGAACCCGTATGCGCATGGCATTGGTAATGGGGGCCATGGTGCTGGCCGTAAGCACCGCGCAAACCGCATTGGCACAGCGCCGCCCGGCCACCGAGGCCGACGCGCTGAGCTATATCTATTCGGCATTCCTGACGCAGGCCGATCCTGGCGTAATGGGCCGCCAGGTCGTGCTCGGGCCTGAATTGCAGCGGGCTCTCGGCCTGCCGCCGAGCACCGAGGGGCCGAAGGTCTACGACGCGTTGATCGGCTTCGCCGGCCAGAAGAATCCCGAAGTGCGCAAGGCGACGCCGCAAGAGGTCGCGGAATACGGCGGGCGGCGTGGGTTCGATCGGAGCCACGGGCCGCTCTACACGCTGGAGGTCGGCGACCTCAAGTTCGTGGTGCAGTACGACCTGCAGCGCATCCACATTTCCTTCGTCGGGCAGCTCGGCTTGCCCGATCCGGATGCGCGTCCGGTCGCTTTGAAGGTCGACCCGGCACCGATGAAACGCGACCCCGCGCTGCCTTCCGCCCTGCACTGGAGCGCTCAGTTCGAGTTCAACAGCGCTGAGCTGAGCGCGGAGATGCGCGCCGCGCTCGATAGCCAGATTCTGCCCAAGGTGGCGAATGGCGAGATTCGCGTGCATGTCAGCGGGCACGCCGATCGCATTGGAAATCCTGACTACAACCAGAAGCTCTCGGAGCGACGCGCGGACGCGCTGCGCGCCTATCTCGTGGAGAAAGGCGTGGAGGAGTCGAAGATCGAGATCTTCAGCTACGGCACTACGCTGCCGGCGAAGGACTGCGGCGCCGAGAAAGGGCGGGCGCTCATCGAATGCCTGGCACCCAACCGCCGAGTGGTGCTCGAAGTCACGGCGAAGTAGTCATCATTACCGGCGCGTGGTCGCTGGTGCCGATCTCCGCCAGTACCTTGCAGGTTTCCGCGCGCGCCGCGATCGCCGGCGAGGCGAGCACGTAGTCCAGGCGCCACCCGATGTTGCGCTGGCGCATGTTCCGCCACGGCGCCCACCAAGTCAACATATTCGCGTTGTCCGGGTCGAGCTTGCGGCCGACGTCGACCAGATTTTCAAGTAACGCCGAGAAGAGCTCGCGCTCCTCGGGCAGCTGCCCGATGATCCCTGGCTTGCGCTCGCGCGGATGCACGTCCATCTCGGTGCGCGTGATGTTGATGTCGCCGCACAGGACCACTTCGCGCCCTTGCGTCGTCAACTCCCTGGCCCAGGCGATCAGCCGGGTCATGAACCCGACCTTCGCCGCATAGTCCTTGTTGCCGTTGGGTACGTAAACCGAAGCGAACACCTGGTTGCCGATGGTCGCCTGGACGATGCGCGATTCCATGTCGAACGCCGGGTGGCTGAAGACGGGTTCGGTTTGAAACGAGCTCTTCTTGATGTGCAGCGACACGCCCGAGTAGGCCCGCATCCCATGCCAGAAGGTGACGTAGTCGGGGACCTTGCAAGGCTCCGGGATCTGGCCGGGCTCGGCTTTCAGTTCCTGGAGGCAGACCACCTCCGGCTGGTCACGCGCAAGCCATTCGCAGAACTGCGCCTGGCGCGCGCGGATGCCGTTGACGTTCCACGTTGCGATTTTCAATTTGTGGCATTGTATTCACAACATGCGCATCAGTGACCTTCCCGGTCCGCGCGGCGTGCCGCTCCTCGGCAACGCGCTGCAGATCGACAGCGCCAGCCTGCACCTCACCGCCGAAAAGTGGAGCCGCACCTACGGCGAAGTATTCCGCTTTCGCATCGGGCCGCGCCAGCTGGTCGTGCTGTCGAACCCGGAGACCATCGCAGCGGCGCTGCGCGACCGCCCGGACGGATTCCAGCGCACCACGCGCATGAGCCGCATCGCGAAGGACATGGGGTTCAACGGCGTGTTCTCGGCGAGCGGAGAAGTGTGGCGCCGGCAGCGGCCGATGGTCATGGCCGGCTTCGATCCGGGACGCACCAAGGCATACTTTCCGGCGCTGGTGAAGGTCACGCACCGGTTCGCGCGCCGCTGGCAGCGCGCCGCGGCGGCGGGCGAAGCGATCGACCTTCAGGCCGACCTCATGCGCTATACGGTGGATGTCACCGCCGGGCTGGCCTTCGGCGCCGACATCAACACCATCGAGTCGGACACGGACGTCATCCAGCAGCACCTCGACAAGGTCTTGCCCGCGCTCTTCAAGCGCATCATGACGCCGTTGCCGTATTGGCGCTGGCTCGGAGCCCGGAAAATCGAAAAGCATTTACATGCGTTACAGAGCGCGGTGGCGCAGTTCATCGCGCAGGCGCGCGCGCGCATGGAAGCGAATCCCGGGTTGCGCAGCCAGCCGACCAACCTCATCGAGTCCATGATCGCCGCGCGCGACACCGCGGGTAGCGGCGTGGACGACAACGACGTCGCCGGCAACGTCCTCACCATGCTGCTCGCCGGCGAGGACACCACCGCCAACACGCTGGCCTGGATGATCTACCTGCTGTCGCGTCATCCGGAAGCTTTGCGCCGCGCGCGCGAAGAAGTCGATAGCAAGAATGCCGAGAAATACGAGGACCTCTCGGCACTGCCTTACGTGGACGCGTGCATCAACGAGACCATGCGTCTCAAGCCGGTGGCGCCGATCCTGATGCTCGAGCCGACGCGCGACACCAGGCTCGGCGAGCTCGAGCTTCCTGCCGGGACTCTGATCATGTGCCTGATGCGCGCCGGCGCCACCGACGAGCGGCGCTTCCCGGAGGCGCAGACCTTCGACCCGGGTCGTTGGTCGAGTGTTTCCGCGACCTCTGCGAAACGCGTGGTCATGCCTTTCGGTGCCGGCCCGCGTCTGTGCCCCGGGCGCTACCTGGCGATCCTCGAGATGAAGATGGTGATGGCGATGCTGCTCAGCCAGTTCGAGATCGAGAGCGTCACCACGCCCGACGGCGGCGAAGCGAAGGAGCACCTCGCGTTCACCATGTCGCCGGTCGGCTTGCGCCTGAGGCTTAGGTCAAGAGAGACGGCGAGGGCTTCAGCTCTCCACGCTCAATCCGCGTAACGATGCCGGCGAGCTTCACGTGGCTCGGCGCGGCGACGCCGACCTCGGCACCCTTGCGCGCGATGAAGCCGTTCATGGCGTCGATCTCGGTGCGCCGCCCCTTGAGAATGTCCTGCGCCATGGACGGCCGCTGGATGTCGCCGCGCGGATTGGCATCGCCTTTCGGGATCATCGCGCTTTCCACTTCGGCCAACGCGGCGTCGTCGCCTTCCGCGGCGCGAGCAAATTTCTCCGGCTCGATGCCGCGCACCTTCTCGAGCGTGTAGCCCAGCGCCTGGCCGACGCGGATGGCCTCGCCGGCGAGCGCGATCTGGAAGCGGCGGATCCGCTCATGGCGCAGGCAGTCGGGCGAGGTCAGGCCGCTGGCCGCGGTGACGCCGTTGCCCATCGCGTTCTGCACCAGCTTCGACCAGCGCTCGCCCCACAGGTTGGTGGTGGCCTTCGCGCTGTCGATGCCGCTGAACCACTTCACCAGTTCCTCCACGCGCGGCGTGATGCGGCCGTGCGGCTCGCCGATGCGGAAGATGGTGTACTTGTCGCCGCCCTTGGCCATCGTGCGGCGGATGCGGCCGGCCTCGTAAAGGTCGACCGAGATCATCGAGGCGACGGCGCCCACCGTGCGCCCCCAGCCCACCACGCCGGCGATCGTTTCCTCGTTCATGCAGTTCTGCAACGACACGACGAAGCCCTGCTCGGAAAGATACGGCGCGATGAGCGCGGTGGCCCAGAGCGTGTCGTAAGACTTCACCGCCACGAGCGCGACGTCGAACGGCGTCTTCGCCATGCCCTGCACCTCGGTGAGGTGGATGATCCTGGGCTTGACCGTAAATTGCTCCTGCGGCGTGAGCCCGTCGAGCTCGAGGCCGCGCTTGCGCACGATCTCGACGTGCTCGGGCCACGCATCGATGAGCGTGACGTCGTGGCCGAGGTGGGCGAGGGTGCCGCCAACATAACCGCCGAGCGCGCCGGCGCCTACGACTGCAATTCGTTTTGGCATATAGTTGGCGGATGATAATCGAACCGCTCGCGGGGGCATTGGGAGCAGAAGTGCGCGGCGTTTCGCTGGTCAACTTGCAGAATGAGACCGCCTGGCAAGACATCCATAAAGCGTTCCTGAAGTACTCGGTGCTCGCTTTCCGCGACCAGAAGATCGAGCCCGCCGACCTGATGCGCATCGGTGGCCGGTTTGGCGAGCCTTGCTACTACCCGTTCGTCACCGGCCTGGAAGGATTCCCCTTCATCTTCGAGGTGGTGAAGGAGGAGGCCGAGACCGTCAACTTCGGCGGCAACTGGCATTCCGACACCACCTATCTGCAGCAGCCGCCGCTCGCGACGCTGCTTCACGCGCTCGAAACCCCGGCGCAAGGCGGCGATACGCTTTTCAGCAGCACCTATGCCGCCTACGAAGCGCTATCGGAAGGCATGCGTGCGATGGTCGACAAGCTGGTCGGCGTCAACAGCGCCAGCCTTAAAGTGACCGGCGGTCGCCGCAAGATGCACTCGACCATCGGCAGCATGAAAGTGCACGACACCGAGAACGCCGACGAGTACGAGTCCGAGCATCCGGCGGTTCGCACGCACCCGGACACCGGGCGCAAGGCGCTCTACGTCAGCCGCAGCCATACGATTCGGTTCACGGACATGAGCGAGGACGAGAGCCGTCCGCTCATCGACTTTCTGCAGGCGCACCAGACGCGCCCAGAGTTCACCTGCCGCGTGCGCTGGTCGCCGGGGACGCTGACGGTCTGGGACAACCGCTGCACGCAGCATTGCGCGGTGAACGACTACCACGGCCAGCGCAGACGGATGCGGCGCTTGACCGTGGGAGCGCAGACCCCGAGCTAGCGCTCGTCGGTCGGTGTCGGGAACGCCATGCCGTGCGGCAGCTCGTCGCGCGCCGGCGTAAGCGCTTCGGTGGTGCGCGGTGGAGCGCCTTTCTTGGGCCGGCCTGGCCGGTAGGCGTATTGGAACGGCACCAGCGGCGGCGTGGGCGGCGGGTTCTCCATGAAGCGGCAATCGGACTCGCTGGGCTGGCTCGCCATGCTGCCGATCCGTTTCCCGCCGACGAACACCGTGTAGCGAAGCATGTGCGCCGATTGCGGGATCGGTTTCGCGATGACGTCGTACTTGCCCACGGAAAATCGCCTGCCCTCGATGCTCGGTATGGCCATATCTTCTCCGTAAATGAAAAAGCCCGGCTGCCCGGGCTTTTTCCTAGCTGCAGGCGGTCAGACCTGCTTGATGTTGGCGGCGCGCGGCCCCTTGGGGCTCTGCTCCACGTCGTACTGCACCTTGTCCGCTTCCTTGAGGGTCTTGAAGCCGCTCGCCTGGATCGCGGAGAAGTGGACGAAAAGATCCTTGCTGCCATCGTCAGGGGTGATGAAGCCGAAACCCTTGGCGTCGTTGAACCACTTTACGGTACCTGTGCTCATTGTCTTCCTTGAGGTGAATTGAAAATAAGGCGAACTCGCCTGCGGACCATCAAGGAGGAACGAACGACTAAGTACAAATAAAGGTACGTACGTGCTGCTTGAAATCCTGCATGTACGGTTATACAGGCTTTTTCTTCGGCTCGGGATGAATGTTGTCGACCCAGTGCACTTCCTCGGGCTTCTCGACCACCGGGATGTCGAGGTTTACCACCACCGGCTGCTGGCCGCTGCGGCATAGCACGCAGGAGAGCGGCTCGGTGTCGCTCGCGTTGATCTCCTGGTGGGGAACGTAGGGCGGGACGTAGATGAAGTCGCCCGGCCCGGCCTCGGCGACGAACTCGAGCTTATCGCCCCAGCGCATCCGCGCCTTGCCGCTGACGACATAGATGACGCTCTCGACCGGGCCGTGGTGGTGCGCGCCGGTCTTCGCCTTGGGATGGATGACGACGGTGCCAGCCCAGAGCTTCTCGGCGCCGGCGCGCGCGTGAGTAATGGCGGCAGCGCGATTCATCCCCGGGGTCTGCGGCGTGTTGATGTCGAGCTCGTTCGAGTGCACCACGCGAACGCCATCGAACTTCCATTTCTTCGCATCGGTCATGTCACCATAATAAACCCGATGAAAACCGAAGGCCCCGGCGCTACGGTTTCCCGCGCCGAGTTCCTCAACCTGTTCGCCGCGGTTTTCCTGCCGATGTTCATGGCGGCGGCCGACCAGACGCTGCTGGCCACCGCCACGCCGGCGATCGCCGACTCGCTCGGCGACTTGCGCGACAGCTCGTGGATCGCGGTGGCCTATCTGCTGGCGTCGGCGACTATCGTGCCGCTGTACGGCCGGCTCGGCGATGTCCATGGCCGGCGCAAGATGCTGCTGGTCGCGCTCGGCGTGTTCACGCTCGGCTCGGCCGCGTGCGGCGCGGCGCAGAGCCTGCCGCAGCTGGTCGCGGCGCGCGTGCTGCAGGGGCTGGGCGGAGGCGGCCTGATGACGCTGTCGCAGGCGCTGATCGGCGAGCTGGTGCCGCCGCGCGAGCGCATCCGCTTCCAGGGCTACTTCGCCCTGGTCTTCACCAGCGCGAGCATCGGCGGACCGGTGATCGGCGGCCTGGTGGTGTCGCACTGGAGCTGGCGCTGGCTGTTCTTCGCCAACCTGCCGTTCGCTGCATTCGCCGCTTGGCGCCTCTCGCGCCTGCCCGCGGGCGAGACGCATCCGCCGGCCTCGCCGGCGCGCGACTTCACCGGGCAGGTCCTTTTCGCCGTCGCTGCGCTGAGCACGCTGTTCTGGCTTACGTCGGTCGGCCATCGCTTCGAACGGAGCTCGGCGTGGAGCATCGCGCTCGCGACGGTCGCCATCGTCGGAATCGGCACGCTGGCCTGGCATGAAGGGCGGCATGCGGCGCCTTTCCTCCCGGTCGAGCTGCTGCGCGATCGCACCATCGCGCTCTCCACGTTGCTGACCGCGCTTTTCGCCGCGAGCCTGTTCGCCATGGTGTTCTTCCTGCCGATCTACCTGCAGCTCGGCCACAAGGTGAGCGCGCAGCTCTCCGGCATGCTTCTCCTGCCGGTGACGGTGGGGATGGTTGCGGCTGCGCTCATCGCTGCCAGGCTCCTGGGCCGCACCGGCGAAGCGCACTGGATCCCGGTCGGCGGCATGTCGCTCGCCGCGCTGTCGCTGCTCCTGCTCGGCCTGCTGCCCGACGACACGACGCTCGTAATCGTGCTCGGCTTCCTCACCGGCCTGGGCCTTGGATCGGTGATGCCGATCAACCAGGTCGTGGTGCAGACCATCGCCGGGCGTCCGCGGCTGGGCGCCGCGACGTCGCTGATGGGGCTCGCGCGCTCCACCGGCGGGGCCGCAGGAGCGGCCCTATTTGGCGCGGTGCTGTTCGCACTCATGCCGCACATGGATGTGGTGCAGGCCTTCCACCGCGCGTTCCTGGTCGCCGCCGGCATCGCCGCGCTCGGCGCTTTCGTGGCGAGCCGTATTCCGCGAATCCAGCTCTGGCCTTAACCCTTTCTGGTTTTGCTTCCGTTCAATGGCAGTACAAGGAGGCAACACCAATGCAAATCCGAACCTGCTGCGCCCTGATCGCCGTGTTGTTCGTCACGCCGGCCTTTGCCCAGGAAAGCGGTCGCATCACCAAAGTCATGCTGTATCCCGGCAGCGCTACCGTGGAGCGTGCCGCACCGGTCACCGCCGGCCAGGCGCGCGTCGAGCTCACCGGGTTACCGGCCAATTTCGATCCCCGCACACTGCGGGTGGAGGCCGACCCGGGCATCCGCATCGGGGAAATCGCGGTGCGCGACGTGGCGCGGCAGAACGCAATGAGCCCGCGCGAAAGCGAGCTCGAGGGCAGGATCCAGGCGCTGAAAGACCGGCAGGCGGAGCTCGACGTGGAGGTGAAGACCGCCGAGCTGGTGCGCAATTTTCTGACCAGCATGAACACGGTTCCGGAGCCCGAGAAGGGCCGGGCGCCGGCCATCGATCCAAAAGCCATCCCGGTGGTGCTCGAGTCGCTGCGCAAGGGTGGCGCCGATGCTTATGGAACCATCCAGCGGGTTGCCGTGCAGAAGCGCGCGCTCGACAAGCAGATCGTCGCGCTCGAGCGCGATCTGGCGCGGATCAAGGGCAGCGCGCGCGACTCTCGCACGCTGGCGATCAGCGTGGCGGCTTCCAGCGCCGGTTCCGTGCGGGCTTCCTACCAGGTGCCGAACGCCGGTTGGCGCCCCGCATACCGCGCGTCGCTCGACTCCGCCGGCTCTCGGGTCGAGCTCGAGCGCACCGCCACGGTGACGCAGCAGACCGGCGAGGACTGGAGCGGCGTGAGCCTGAAGCTCGCCACCGGCCAGCCGCGCGCCGCGACCATCGTCGACCCGGTGACCTGGCAGCTCGTGATCCAGACGCCGCAGGTCGCCGAGATGCGGGACAGCTCGATGAACGCCAAAGTTGCGGCGGCGCCCATGCGGCGAGAAGCCGCTGGCGCCCGTCCGGAACCGGCGCAGGTCATCGCCGAATTCAACACCGAGTACGCCACGGAATTCGATGTCTCCGGCAAGGTCGATATCGCCGCCGACGGCCGCCAGGTGAACGTCTCGCTCACGCGCCAGTGGGTGCCGGTCACGCAGAAAGTACGCGTGGTGCCGCGTCGCGATCGCTCCGGCATGGTGACCGCCGAGGCGGAGCGGCCCGAGGGCGTCTGGTTGCCGGGCGACGTCCAGCTCTATCGCGACGGCGCCTACATCGGCTCGACGCACTGGCAGGCGCAAGCGAAGGACAAGCTCATCCTGCCCTTCGGCCGCGACGACCGCCTGATCGTCACGGTGAATCGCCTCAAGAACCGCACCGGCAAGGCCGGCATCGTGGGCCAGCGCAACGAACGGCAGATCGCCGATCAGTACACCGTCACCAGCCGCCACAAGACCGCGATCGACCTGCTGGTGCTCGAGCCATCGCCGGTCGCGATATCCGACCAGATCTCCGTCGACGCCGTGTTCGAGCCGAAGACCAAGGTGCAGAACTGGCAAGACCGCCGCGGCGTGGTGGCGTGGGAGCGTGCGCTCGCGCCGGGTGAGACGCTGAAGTTTGCCGCGGACTACACCATTACCTACCCGAAGGATGTTTCGGTGTCTGGCTTGCCGTAGTCCAGGAATCGCGCAGCGTCACGGTGCGGTTGAAGCTCAGCTCGTCGTAGTCCGCGATGAAGTAGCCGTGGCGCTCGAACTGGTACACCTGCCGCGAGCGGGTGTCGCGCAGCGCCGGCTCGAGCTGCGCGTCGACGACTTTGCGCGAGTGGGGATTCAGATCCTCGATGGCATCGCGGTCCTTGCCGGGCTCGGGCACTTTGAATAGCCGGTCGTAGAGCTTCACCTTCGCGGCAAAGGCGTGCTTCGCGCTCACCCAGTGGATGTTGCCCTTCACCTTGTAGTTGTCGGCCCCCGGTGAGCCGGAGCGCGAATCCGGGTGATAGGTGCAATGCACGACGCCGCCCTTCATGCCGATGCATTTCACGACATAGCCGAAGCGCAAGCGGACTTCGTTTCCGGGGAACAGGCGGAAGAATCCCTTCTCAGGCGTGTCCTGGTAGTCCTCCTTCTCGATCCACAGCTCGCGCGAGAACGGCACCTGGCGCTTGCCCCAGTCCGGCTTTTGCGGATGGTTGGGCAGGTCCACCAGCTCTTCCTTGTCTTCGGGGTAATTGTCGATCACCAGCTTGAGCGGCGCGAGCACCGCCATGCGACGCGGCGCGACCTCGTTCAGGTGCTCACGCATGCAGTCTTCCAGCACGCCGAAGTCGATCAGCTGGTTCGCCTTCGACACGCCGATCCGGTCGGCGAACAGGCGGAAGCCCTCGGGGGTGTAGCCGCGCCGACGCGCGCCGGCGAGCGTGGGCATGCGCGGGTCGTCCCAGCCCTCGACGTGGTGCTCATCGACGAGCTGAATGAGTTTTCGTTTGCTCAAAACCACATAAGTCAGATTGAGCCGCGCAAATTCGATCTGCTTCGGCAGGTGCGGCCCGGTCAGCAGGCCGGCCGCGGACACCTGTCCATTGAACCAGTCGTAGAGCGGCCGGTGGTCCTCGAACTCGAGCGTGCAAAGCGAATGGCTGACGCCCTCGAGGCAGTCGGACAGGCCGTGCGCCCAGTCGTAGGTCGGGTAGATGCACCACTTGTCGCCGGTGCGGTGGTGGTGCGCGTGCCGGATGCGGTACATGACCGGGTCGCGCAAATTGAGATTGGGGTGCCGCATGTCGATCTTCGCGCGCAGCACGTGGGTGCCGTCCTGGTGCTTGCCGTCGCGCATGCCGCGGAACAACGCCAGGTTCTCTTCCACGGTGCGGTTGCGCCACGGCGAGTCCTTGCCCGGCTCGGTGAAGTTGCCGCGCGCAGCGCTCATCTGCTCCGCGCTCTGGCTGTCGACATAGGCCTTGCCGGCCTGGATCAGCGCCTCGGCGAATTCATACAGCGTGCCGAAGTAGTCCGAGGCGTAGAGGTCCTTCTTGCCCCAGTCGAATCCGAGCCACTTCACGCCTTCCTTGATCGCGTCGACGTACTCCTGCTCCTCCTTTTCCGGATTGGTGTCGTCGAAGCGCAGGTTGCAGGCGCCGCCGTACTGCTGGGCGATGCCGAAGTTGAGGCAGATCGACTTCACATGGCCGAAGTGCAGGTAGCCGTTCGGCTCCGGCGGAAAGCGCGTCTGCACCTTGCTGTAGGCGCCCGCCGCCAGGTCGGCGTCGATGACCTGGCGAATGAAATTGCTGACGGAGGGCGCTTGGGGCGTCCGGGCGGGCTTGTTCATCGGGGGATCTATGGGAAAGGCAGCGGCATTCTACTCGCCGGGGGGAAGGGGGGCGGAAACCGCGACGGCAGCAAGGATTCTCGACGAAACAGCCATTTAGTGCGGCATATTGCTGGTAACTCTAGGTGCGACCGGGGTAGCATTGCGTCTGCAGCCCCTTGGAGCGCCGACCCTTTCAGGTCGGCGGGTCGTTTAGAGGGTTTTTCGTAACGAAGGAGGGAGTCCAACATGATCAAGCGTATTTCGTTCGCCGCACTCGCCATTACCGCCGGCCTCGCCGGCTGCGCCACCACCGCCGAAGATCCGCAGAACACCAGCGCCACGTCGCCGTCTTCCTCGTCGACCAGCACCCCGTCGACGACCGGGACTGGCACGCGCTCGGCAACGACCCCGGGTACCGCGGTTCCGCCGGTGAAGGGCGCAACCGCAACCGGGAACACCCGCCCGGACCTGAAGCGCAGCGTGTACTACGAGTTCGACAAGTTCGACATCAAGCCCGAGTACCGCACGCTCGTCGAGAGCCATGCGCGCTGGCTGCGCTCCAACCCGCAGGCGCGCCTCGTGATCGAAGGCAACGCCGACGAGCAGGGCAGCCGCGAGTACAACCTCGCGCTCGGCCAGAAGCGCGCCGAGTCGGTCAGCAAGATGATGACGCTGATGGGCGTTCGCAGCGAGCAGGTCGAGGCGATCAGCTACGGCGAGGAGCGCCCGCGCTCCAACGGCCACGACGAGAAGGCGTGGTCGGAAAACCGCCGCAGCGACTTCGCGCAGCGGTAACTGCAGTCACGAGCTAAATCGGGGTCAGACCCCGATTTAGCTTTTCAGTCGGCGAGGCCGAGCAGCTTCGCCGGGTTCTTCCGCATCATCAGGTCGATGTCGGCGTCGGAGATGTTTTCCTTGCGCAGCGCGGCGATCGCCGCCTCGATGCCGTCCGGATGCGTCATGTTCTGACTCTGGCCCAGGTCGGACGAGATCACCAGGCTCTTGGCGCCGACTTCCTTGATCGCGGTGGCGACGCTTTTCGCGTTCACCTGCGTCCAGTGCGTGAGGAAGGCGAGCGGCGCGTTCGGCCCGGCGAGGAACTGAAGGAAGCACACCTCGATCAGCGCGCCCATGTCGGCCACCTGCTTGGCCTGCGCCATGGTGAGACCCGGTACGTTGGTGAGGCCGTGGGTGATGAGCATGTTCTTCACGCCGAGCTCGCGCCCGCGGCGCACCACGGCGATGATCTCCTCGGGATGCACGTGGCCGGTGGCAAGCACCAGGTTCTCGCGCGCGATGATCTTGAGGATGGCCTCCATCTCCGGCGTCACCTGCCCGCCGGGCGCGACCACCAGGCCGCGCGCGTCGGGCTTGGCCAGCGTCTTCACATGCTTGTCGGATTCGAAGGTCGGCAGCCACACCACCTTGCCGCGACCGCCATACGTGCGATGCATCCATTCCACCGCGTCCGGATTGATGCCGCCGACCGCCTTGTTGAGCACCACGCCGCCCCACACCTCGATGCCGGGCACCACCTTCATCACCAGCGCGGCGCGGCTTGCGGTCTCGGCGACGTGGTTCTTGAGCAGGATGCCGCGCATGCCTCTGGATTTGGCCAACATCGCGACGTCGATGTCGTCCATGTTGCGGCCGAACACGTCCGGGTGCGAATGCACGTGCATGTCGATCACGCCGGCGGCGGGGCTGACTTTCGGCGGCGGGGGAGGGAAACCGGCCTGGGCCACAACTTCATTAGCCAGGAAAACAGCAACGACTGCGAACGCGGCCCTCATTTGAATCCTCCCGTGGTTTGCAAAAATCATATCTGGTAGCGTGCGGTCATGCTCGACCTTTTGTTGCGCGGTGCGTCAATCGTCGACGGCAGCGGTGTGCCGGCGTTCCAGGCTGACGTTGGTGTAAGGGACAAAAAAATAACCGCAGTGGGCCGGATCGAAGAGCCCGCGCGCGAAACCGTGGATGTCGGCGGGCTTCATCTCATGCCCGGCATCGTCGACGTGCACACGCACTACGACGCGCAGATCACCTGGGACCCGACGCTTTCACCCTCGGTCTCGCTCGGCGTCACCACCGCGATCCTCGGCAACTGCGGCTTCGGCATCGCGCCGTGCCCGGCGCCGCAACGTGAAACCGTGGTGCGCAACCTCTCCGTGGTCGAAGGCATGGACCTCTCGGCCTTGCTCTCGGGCACGCGCTGGGAGTTCGAGACCTTCGCTGAGTACCTCGAAGCGCTGGAGCGCGTCGGTCCGTATGCGAACGTCGGTGTTCTCGCCCAGCATTCCACTATCCGGACGGCGGTGATGGGACAGGAAGCGTCGACTCGCCAGCTCCCGACTTCAGATGAATTGAATCGGATGAAGGACGAAGTGCGAAAGGCCCTTCGCGCCGGCGCCGCCGGTTTCGCATCCTCCTTCTCGCCGAACCACAGCGGCTGGGGCGGGCGGCCGATGCCGTCGACGATTGCCACGGACGAAGAGCTCAAGGAATTGGTACGAGAGCTTAAATTTTTTAACCGCGGCATCTTCGTGATGGCCACCGGACCGCGCGGCACCACGGAGTTCATGGAATCAATCGCCGCCGAAACCGGTCGTCCGACGTTCATGGTGACGGTGCTCACCATGTACAGCAAGGCGAACCCCGAGCGCGCGCTGCAGTATTACGAGCGCTGCGCCGCGGCGCTGGAGCGAGGCCGCGAGGTGTACATCCATTCGAGCTGCCAGCCGCTGTCGTTCGACTTCACGCTGCGCGAGCCTTACATCCTCTATTCGCACGACGCTTTCGACCGCGTGAAGGCCGCGGCGCCGGAGGAGCGGGCGGCGATCTACCGGCAGAAGTCGTTCAGGGACCAGTTAAGAGAAAACTTTCGCAACCCGAGATCGGGGATTCTGTTTTACGGCGACTGGTCTCAGGTGGAGAAGGATGGCGTGCCCGTGACTGAGCTCGCGCAGGACCCCCTCGAGTATGTCTTCGATCTTCCCCTCGACACGCAGCTGGTGGCGAAGCTTTTCCAGAACGACGACGCGGGCGTGGCGCCGCTGCTCAAACACCCGGCCGGGGTGGTGGCGCTTTCCGATGCCGGCGCCCACCTGATCTACTTTTGCGACGCCGGTTTTGGGCTGCACTTCCTGGCGCACTGGGTACGCGAGACCGGGACCTTCACGCTGGAGGAGGGGGTGCGCCGCCTGACCAGCGATCCGGCACGCAAATACCGCATCCCGCAGCGCGGACGCATCGCGCCCGGCTACTTCGCGGATCTGGTGCTGTTCGATCCTTCGAAAGTCGGGATTACCAACCTCGAGCGAGTGTCGGACCTGCCTGGCGGGGGTACCCGCATGATCCGTTCGCCGCGCGGCGTGCATGGGGTGTGGGTGAACGGACTACGCGTGTTCGACGGCGCGAAATATATTCGGCGACAGTCCGGGCCCGGCACCGTAATTAAGAACTTCGACCCATGATCTGACGCGCTGCACCGTACTCAGGCGTAACCTGCGGGAAATATGGTGACGCCATGGGCATGCGTCTTCTACCGCGAAACCTCCAGGAGCTCTACGCGCACTCGCTGATCCTGGAGCGCGAAGCCACCAAACGGTTCTCCGAGCTCGAGCGCTACATGCGCGATGCCGGCATGGATCACATCGCCGACGAGTTCGAGAGCATCGGCCGCGAGGAGCGCGAGCAGTACGAGCTGCTCGCCGTCGGCACCGCCGGCCACGAGCTGCCGGAGATTTCGCCCTGGGAGTACACCGGCCACTACCTCGGCACGCAAGCCGACGTGGTGCGCGCGCCGAAGACCACGCGCGAAGCGCTGGTTCTGGCCATCTCGACCGAGCGCCGCACGCAGAATTTCTACGTCGACGTCGCCGAGCACACCGAGGACGACACGATGTGCGCCTTCGCCGCCGAGATGGCGGCGGACGAAGGACGCCACATCGCCCGCCTCGAGCGCCTGCTCGCGCGCGAGCCCGATGCCGCCGCCGCAGTCGCCGGCAGCGGCGACGTCCTGCCGCTCAAGCCCTAGAAGCTGGAATTCACCGAGCCACCGCGCGCCGCCGAGGCGAGCGAGCGCTCGGTCTGCGCCACGATCTCGGTGGCGGTCGCGGTGTCGTAGAACACGCTGCCGTTCTTTGCCGCGATGCGCATGCGCGTGGCGCGCGGGCTGATCGGCTCGATCTCGATCGAAACCGCGCGGTTCTCCGAGCGCGCATAGATCAGCTCGCCGTACTCGAAGCGGTCGAACGACTCGAAGGCGATGCCCATGCGCTCGAGCGCATCGAGCGAAGCGTGCTTCACCGCGGCGGCGGGCGCCGTAAAGGTGCGCGAGGTGACGCCGTCGAAGCTATAGCGCAGCGCGGTGCCGGCGCCGGCACCGAGCATGGAGATCGCGAGCGACTGGCAGCCCGCCAACCCTGCCAGACAGATGGATAAAACAATGGTGCGCACGCGCCCACGCTGATCCGATCCGCAAGAAGCTTCTATCCGCCCGGACTAGTTCCAGAGGTCCACGGGCTCGCCCCCGTGTCGCATGCGCTCGGTCTTGTCCTGCAGGAAGCGCTGAAAGGATGGCTCGCGAGCATAGGCGCCGCTCGAAACGTATTCGAGCGCGCCGGCGAGGTGGAACGGCCGCAGGTACGCCTCGGTGCGGAAAGCTTCCCGGCCGCGGGCGTCGAACAGCACCATGGCGGGGACATACCCGATCCCAAGCGACTTCGCCCAGGTTGAAGCCGGGAGGGGCTTCCCTTCCGGCGTGACCACCTGCGCGGTTTCCGAAAGGGAAAACCGGACAACGTCGAACTTTGCCAGCTGCGCCAGCACGTCGCGTCGCTTGAAGGCGACAGCGTGCAGCTCGTCGCATTGCGCGCACTGGGTGGTTTCGAACAGCACCGCCAGCGGCTTGCCATTGGCGCCGCGGCGCAGGTTATGGGGCGCCGGCAGGAAAAAGGCCTGCGGGTTGAGCGTATCGCGCGCCGCCGGCTGGGCCTTCGATTTTAGGTAATCGGCGAACGTCACCTTGTTCTCGAGCTTGCCCGCTACGTAGTCCAGGGCGGCATCAAACTCGTGGGGCGGGTAATAACCGTTCATGCGAAGCGCCACCGCCCCTCGCTCGTCAAGGAAGAGCAGGGTGGGCGTGTACTGCACCTTCAGCTGGGCGGCGAGGCGCTTCTCCGTGGTGGCCACGCCGTCGACGCCGATCACCTCTCGGTCGCCCCAGATGTTGAGCGCCAGCGCGACCAGGTTCTTCTGCGCCTTCGCGGCGATCGCGGCCTGGCGGAAATTGACGTCCATCAGCCGCTTGCAGTACGGGCAGCCGTCCTGGCCGAAATACAGCATGACGCGCTTGCCGTGTTTCGCGGCTTCGGCAACGTCCTCGCGCAGCTCGAGCAGCGACTCGCTGAACCAGGCCGGAGGTTCTTGCGCCATCACGGGAGTTGAGGCGAGCATAAGGGCCAGAAAAACAGCACGCATGCCGGCAGTATAGTTAGCCGGTGCTGAAGCTGCTCATCCTGTTCAGCGCCAACCGCGCTCGCGGGCGCACGGCGCTTTCCATCGCCGGCATTGCGCTCGGTGTGGCGCTCGGGTACGGCGTGCACCTCGTCAACCGCGCGGCGGTGAGCGACGTGGCGGCCGCGGTGCGCTCGCTCGCCGGCGAGGCGGACCTCGAGGTACGCGGCGGCCGCGCCGGTTTTCCGGAATCGCTCTATCCGCGCATCGCGCGGCTCGAAGGCGTGGCACTGGCGAGCCCGGCGCTCGAGCTGCAGGCCGGCATCGTCGGCGGCGAGCGCACCATCGCGCTCAGCGGCATCGACATCCTGCGCGCCGCGATCCTGCAGCCGCAGCTCGTGACGGAGGACCGGGGCGAGCTGCTTGCGCCCGATCGCGTATTACTCTCGACCGCTGCCGCTGCATCGCTCGGCCTGGCGAAAGGCGATGTGCTCCATCTGGTCAACGGCCAACAGACCATCGCGCTCAAGGTAGCTGGCATAGCGTCTTCGCTGCGCGGCATCAGCGCGCTCACCGACATTGCGACCGCGCAGTGGCGTTTCGGGCGGCTGGGGCAGCTCAACCGCATCGACGTTCGCCTGAAGCCCGGAACGGACATGGAGGGCGCGCTGAAGCGCATCAGTGAGGTGCTGCCGCCCGGCGTGCATGCCGCGTCACTCTCGAGCCTGGAGGAGGCAAGCGCCTATCCGTCGCGCTCGTATCGCATCAACCTCAATGTGCTCGCCATGGTGGCGCTGTTCACCGGCGGCTTCCTGGTGTTCTCGGCGCAGGCGCTGGAAATGGCGCGGCGACGGGGCGAGCATGCATTGCTGCGGGTACTGGGGCTGAAGAGACGCCAGCTTGCCCGGCTGGTCCTCCAAGAGGCGGCGTTGCTCGGCGCGATCGGCGGCGTCCTTGGCCTCGTGCTCGGCTACGCGCTGGCGCTCGCCGCGGTGCGCGCCTCCGGCGCGGATCTCGGCGCGGGCATGTTCCGCGGCGTTTCCCCCGAGTTGCCGCTTTCGCTGCCGGCGGCCGTGTCCTACGGACTTGCCGGCGTCGTCGTGGCGGTACTGGGCGCTCTGCTTCCCGCGCTGGACGCGGCGCGCACCGCCCCCGCGCGGGCGCTCAAAGCGGGCGATGAGCAGACGCTGTTCCAGCGCGTCACGCCGCCGTGGCCCGGCCTCGTTCTTCTGGCCGCCGGGGCGGCGCTGTCCCAGCTCGGCTCCGTGCAAGGCTTGCCGCTGTTCGGCTACGCGGCGATCGCAGCTTTGCTTTTGGGGTCAGTCATGCTGGTCCCGTGGGTCGCCACGCGCGTCTTCAGGCATTTGCCATTGCCGGCCAGCCCGCCGCTGGCGCTGGCCGTCGGCCAACTCAGGTCGGCGCCCGGCCAGGCAGCGGTGAGCCTGGCAGCGATCGTCGCCAGCTTCTCGCTCATGGCGGCCATGGCCATCATGGTGGCGTCGTTCCGCGAATCGGTGCACGAGTGGCTCGAGGTGGTACTACCGGCCGAGCTGTACTTTCGCACCACTCACGCTGGCGATACCGGCCAGCTCGAGGCAGGCTTCGAACAGCGGGTCCGCGCCCTGCCGCAAGTCGCACGTGCCGAGTTCCTGCGGAGCGGCCGCATCCTGCTCGACCCCACGAGGCCGCCGCTGGTGCTGGTGGCGCGCGATCGCGCCGAGCGCGCTTTCCCCGCGGTCGGCGAGCGCTACAAGCGGCGCGGCGGGGATCCGACCGCGGTGTGGGTCAGCGAAGCAGTGGCCGACCTGTATGGTTTTTCACCGGGACGACGGCTCGAGCTGCCGCTGTTCGCAAAGAACCATCCGGTCATCGTCGCCGGCATTTTCCGCGACTACGTGCGGCAGCACGGCGCGATCCTTATGGATCGCGGCGACTACGTGGATTTGACTGGGGACAAGTCGGTTAATGACGGCGCGCTGTGGCTCGCGCCCGGCACCGCGCCGGCGGCGGCGATGGCAGCGCTGCGCTCGCTTCCCGGCGGCGAGCAGCTCGACATCGCCGACCCGGGTGAGATCCGCGAAGTCTCGATGCGCATTTTCGACCGCAGCTTCGCGGTCACCTATGCCATGGAAGCGGTGGCCTTCCTCGTCGGCCTATTCGGCCTCTCCTCCAGCCTCGGCGCCATCGTGCTCGCGCGACGGCGCGAGTTCGGGGTGCTGCGCCACCTCGGCCTCACGCGAGGACAGGTTCGCACCATGCTTGCCGCCGAGGGCGGTCTGCTCGCGCTGGTCGGCGCCGTTGCCGGCCTGGCGGCCGGTGCGGCGATCAGCCTGGTGCTGGTCTACGTAGTGAACCGGCAGTCCTTCCACTGGAGCATGGAGCTCCATCCGCCGTATGCGCTTTTATTTTTCCTGGTCATCGTCCTGGTGAGCTTGGCGGTGCTGACCGCCATCGTCTCCGGACGCGAAGCCATTGGCATGGGTCCGGTGCGCGCCGTGCGCGAGGACTGGTGACATGAAGCGCGGTAGAAAAATGGCGACAGACCCCATTTTTCACATTCAGTAATCCGGCGGGACGTTCATCCTGCCCTCGGCCGAGATGAGCGTCGCGCCGCCGACCTTGGCGCGCACCACCTGGCCGCCGCGCTTTTCGGCCGTGGCCTCGAGCCGGCTGGCGCGGCCCATCGCGACGCCCTGGTCGATGAGCCAAGTGAATGTGCCCTCAGGCTCCGGGCGCCGCGCGCCGAGCACGCCGGCGATCGCCACTGCCGCCGAACCGGTGGCCGGGTCCTCGTCGATGCCGAGCGCCGGGGCGAACATACGCGCATAAAGCCGGGCGTCGCCGGCGAAGAAATAGAGGTTCGGCGCCCAGGCGTGGCGGAACGCGCTGCTCCACGCCGCCCGGTCGAGCTGTGCCTGGTCGACCGCGGCCTTATCCGCGAGGCGCACGAAACAGAAGCGCACGCCACCATTGGCGTACCAGGTGTCGAGCACCGCCGAGGAAGGCAAGGAAAGCGCCGCCGCGGCTGCCGCCCGCTCCGGGCGCTCCGCCGGCATCTCGACGGGCTTGTCGATCGTGAAACGGGCGTGCACGTGCCCGCTGCGCGATTCGATCTCTACCGGCACGGGCCCTATGCCTTCTTCGAGGACTATCTGTGCGGGAAGAACGAGCTTGCGAGCACGCGCAACCACTATTGCCGTACCCACCGTGGGATGCCCGGCGAACTGCATCTCGGTTTTCGGCGTGAAGATGCGCACTCGGCACGCGTGGCGCCGATCGCCCGGCGGAAGGACGAACGTGGTCTCTGGAAAATTGAACTCGCGCGCGATCGCCTGCAGCGCGCGCTCGGGGATCCCACCCGCATCCGGGAATACCGCGAGCTGGTTGCCGGTAAACGGGCGGTCGGTGAAGACATCCGCGATGACGAAGCGATGCATAATCTTCTCCATGAAGCGCCGGGCGTTTCTTGCCTTGGGTCTGGTTCCGTTCAGTTCCCTTGCGGAGCCCGTCCGGTACCCCGAAGTCAACCCAAACCGAAAGCTGGTGTTTCCACGCGACCACGGCGCGCATCCAGACTACCGCGTCGAATGGTGGTACGTCACCGGCTGGCTGAACGGCCCGCTCGGCTTCCAGATCACATTCTTCCGCGCACGACCGGAAGAGGCCAGTGACAATCCGAGCCAATTCAACCCGCGACAGATCCTGTTCGCGCACGCCGCGCTTTCGGATCCCAAGCGCGGCCGGTTGCTTCACGACCAGCGCGCGGCGCGTGCCGGCTTTTCGCTGGCCCATGCCGAGCTCGACCGTACCGGCGTCTGGATCGACGACTGGCGGCTGGAGCTCGAAGGGCACCGCTATCAGGCCAGGATCACCGGGCGCGAGTTCGATTTCGACTTCACCCTGTTCGCCAACCAGCTCGTGCTGCAGGGCGACGCCGGCTTCAGCCGCAAGGGTCACCGGCCGCGCGAGGCAAGTTACTACTACAGTCGCCCGCACCTCAACGTTGTCGGCAAGCTGAACGGCAGGGACATTGAAGGCGAAGCCTGGCTCGACCACGAATGGTCAAGCGCCTACATGGCACCGGAGGCCTCGGGCTGGGACTGGTGCGGCATCAACCTGCGGGACGGGCGCTCGCTCATGGGGTTCCGGATGCGCAACCAATCGGGCGCCACCCATTACGCCCCGCCCGGCGTTTCGTTCGAGCCCTTGCGCACCTGGAAATCGCCGCGCACCGGGGTCGAGTACCCAGTGGAGATGCAGGTCAACGATCTGCGCCTGGTGCCGCTAATGGACGATCAGGAATTGGACTCGCGCGCGAGCACCGGGACCATTTACTGGGAAGGCGCGGTCCGGGCGTTCAAGGACAAGAATGAAGTGGGGCGAGGCTATCTCGAGCTCACCGGCTACTGGAAGCCGATGAAGCTCTGAGCGAGGAAAGCGCGATGCCGCCGAAGATCAGCGCCATGCCGACGAAGTGGTACCAAACCGGGTATTCGGCGAGGAACAGGGCCGAGAAGATGACGCCGAACGCCGGCAACAGGTGCGAGAAGGCGCCGGTGCGCGCCGCGCCCAGCCGCGACACCCCGTAATTCCAGCCGGCGTAGGCGAGGATTACGGAGGCGAACGCCGAGTACAGAAGCGCCCCGGTGCCGCGCCACGTGAACTGGGCGCGCGGATCGTAAGCCAGGTCCCAAGCGAGCCACGGCAAGAGCGTCACCAGGCCGACGAGGCACACCATGAAGAGCAGCTGGATCGGTTCCAGCGCCGCACGCTGCAGGCGCAGGAAAATGGTGTAGGCCGACCAGAAGATCATCGATACGAAGCAGAGGATGTCGCCTGTGTTGAACGACAACGTGGCGAGCACCTCGGCCTCGCCGCGCAGCGCGATCACCAGCACGCCGGCGAACGACACCGCGACGCCGACCCATTGCATGGCGCGGACTCGCTCGCCAAGCATCAGGCCGGCGAGCATCAGGATGGTCACCGGCGAAAGCGAGAAGAACAACGTTCCATTGGTCGCCGTGGTGTAGTGCAGGCCGAGATACTGCATCGCGTTGTGCAGGCCGCCGCCGAACACGCCCAGCCCGCCGAGCACCGCCCAGTCGCGCGCGACGAAGGCTTTGAGCCGTGCGGCGAGGCCAGGAAGCGCGAACGGCGCGAGCACCGCCATGACCAGCACCACGCGTCCCGAAGTAATGAGTGCGGGCGCGATGTCGTCGCGCACCGCGCGCGCCACGATCCAGTTGCCGGCCCACAGCGCGAGCGCCGAGACGACAGCGAAATAGGCGGCGGCGCGCATCGGGCCCGATGATATCGTTGGCGCGATGCCTTTTCTGAACGCGGCCGGCCATTCGCTCCATTACGAATGGATCGAAGGCGATGCCGGAAAGCCGGTGCTGGTCTTCCTGCACGAAGGGCTTGGCTCGATCCGGCAGTGG
This sequence comes from uncultured bacterium, assembly GCA_965233195.1. GTDB lineage: Bacteria > Pseudomonadota > Gammaproteobacteria > Burkholderiales > SG8-39 > SCGC-AG-212-J23. The sequence goes on from CBDDSB010000034.1 coordinate 34,026, forward strand.
CGCGACTTTCCGGAGAAGCTCTGTGCGGCGACGGGCCGCCGTGGACTGATCTACGATCGTTACGGCTACGGACAGTCGGATGTCCTGGCGGAGCCGCGCAGGACGGTGCGTTTCATGCATGACGAAGCTTTGATTTCCTTACCCGAACTGCTCGCCGGAGCGAGCGTGAAAAATCCCATTCTTATCGGTCACTCCGACGGCGCTTCCATCGCCCTGATCCACGCCGGCGCCGGCCACGCGGTGCGGGGCGTCGTGGCGATGGCGCCGCACGTCTTCATCGAGCCGCTGTGCTTGAAGTCGATCGACAAGGCGAAGGAGGCGTTCGAAACCACCGACCTGGCCGCGCGCCTCGGCCGCTACCACAAGGACGCGCGCAAGACGTTCTACGGCTGGGCAGACGTGTGGCTCGATCCCGAGTTCAAGGGATGGGACATCCGCGCCGACTATCTGCCCGGCGTGCGCTCCCCGGTGCTCGCCATCCAGGGCCATGACGACGCGTACGGCACCATGGAGCAGCTGGAAGAAATCAAGCGGCGGGTGAGCGGGCCGTGCGAGCTGGTAAAGCTCGAGAAATGTGGCCACGCGCCATTTCGCGATCAAGCCGAAAAAGTTTTGGGGGAGGCGGAAAGGTTCATCAACCACCTGCCATGAAGAACGACGCCACCGTCATCGGGCTGATTTCCCTGGCCCACGGCATGAGCCATTTCTACCAGCTCCTGCTCGCGCCGCTGTTCCCGTTCATCCGGGAGGACCTCGGGGTGTCGTACGCGGCGCTCGGTTTCCTCGTGGCGCTGTTCTACACGCTCTCGGCACTGTTCCAGCCCGTCGCCGGGTTCGTGGTCGATCGCTACGGCGCGCGCGCTGTGCTGCTGGGCGGTATCGCCTGCTTTGTCGCCGGCACTGTGCTGATGGGGTTTTCCACCAGCTATGCGACGCTGGCGATCGGTGCGGCGCTCACCGGCCTTGGCAACAGCGTGTTCCATCCCGCGGACTTCGCCATCATGAATGCGCGGGTCAGCCCGCGACGCCTGGGCTACGCCTTCAGCTTCCATGGCGTCGTTGGCTACCTAGGCTACGCGGTGGCGCCGGTGTTCAGCGTTGCGATCGCGGTTTCGTACGGCTGGCAGGCGGCGCTGCTGGCCGGTGCGGGCCTGGGCGTGGCGTTGTTCCTGCTGCTCTTGCTCAATTCGAGGCACCTGCATATCGAGGCGCAGGCCAGAAAGGAATCGGCCTCGCTGGCCACCGACGCAAAGGTGCTGCTCGCGTGGCCGGTGGTGCTTTGTTTTCTGTACTTCACCGTGTTCGCGGCCGGGCTCGCCGGCCTGCAAAGCTTCGGCGTGTCGGCGCTGGTCGAGCAATATCGCGTGGCCGCCACCGCGGCCTCGAGCTCGCTGACCGCTTATCTCGTGGGTGCCGCGGCGGGCATCCTGGCCGGCGGCTTCGTCGCGACGCGCGCCTCGCGCCATGACCTGGTCGCTGCAGGCGGGCTGGCGGTGAACGCGGTCGCCATCCTGCTGGTCGCCATGGGCCAGGTGCCGCACGCGGCGCTGCCGCTGGCGCTGGCGATCGCGGGATTCGCTTCGGGGATGGTGGCGCCTTCGAGGGACCTTATCGTGCGCGCTTCGACGCCAAAGGGCGCGACCGGGCGGGTGTTCGGCTTCGTCTATTCGGGACTCGACGTCGGTGGATTCGCCACGCCGGTGTTTTACGGCTGGATGCTCGACCACGGCATGCCGCAGGCCGTGTTCTACACCGTATTCGCCTTCACCGCGGCGGCGATCTTTACCGTCCTGCAACTGCCTGGGCAGTCGAAAAGAGTGACCGCCTGACTAGTCCGCGTACCGGATACCTTTTCTTTCCAACAAACGTAGTAGCGCCGGCCAGTCGCGATGCGCGCGCGGATGGTCGGTCATGCTGAGCCGATCGTAGGACTTCTTCGCCGCATCGTCCGACATGAGCTGCACGTTGTGCAGCCCGCCGGCGCAGGCATCGACCTGGATCTGGCAGGCGGCATCAAGGTAATACATGATCTCGAACGCCTCGCGTACCGTGTCGCCGAGCGCGAGCAAGCCGTGGTTGCGCAGGATCATGGCCTTTGACTTCTTGCCCAGGTCGCGCGCCATGCGCTCCTGCTCTTCCTGGTAGAGCGCGACGCCCTCGTAGTCGTGGTAGGTGACCTCGGGCTGCACGCGCATCGCATGCTGGCTGATCGGCAGCAGGCCGCACTTCATCACCGACACCGCCGCGCCGGCGCGGGTGTGGGTATGGATCACGCAGTTGATCTCCGGCCGCGCCGCATGCATGCAGCTGTGGATCACGAACCCGGCCTCGTTCACGCCCATGTCGAGGGGATCGTCGACGATCTTGCCGTCGAGGTCGATCTTCACCAGGTTCGATGCGGTGATCTCGTCGAACATCATGCCGTACGGGTTGATCAGGAAGTCCTCGGTGCCGGGCACGCGCGCCGAGAAGTGCGTGTAGATGAGGTCGGTCCACTTGTAGAGCGCGCCGAGCTGGTAGGCCGCGGCGAGGTTCACGCGCATCTCCCACTCTTCCTTGCTCACGCGCTCGCGAACCGGGGTCGACTTGAATTTCAGATTGGCAGACATGCGGGCCTCCTGATCAGGCAGCCATCATATGAGAAAAACGGGGACTGTCCCCATTTACCGCCTCCAGCGCGCGCAGCAGCAGCGCCGGGTCGTTCTTTTCGAGCGCCGCGGAATCGGACAGCATGCGCCGCCAGAGGCGTGCGCGCGGCGTCGCGTGATAGAGCCCGAGCATGTGGCGGGTGACGTGACGCAGCGAATTCTGCCGCCGGGCGTAGTCCACCATCCGGTGCACGACCTCGGCCCGTGTCTTGCCCTCGTCGGCCAGGAACCAGGGGTTGCTGTAGGCCGCCCGGCCGATCATCACCCCGTCGACGCTTTTCAAATGAAGATCGACTTCGGCCCGGGTGGTGATGCCGCCGTTGATCACGATCTCGAGATCCGGAAAGTCTTTTTTGAGCCGGTGGACGTAGTCGTACTTGAGCGGCGGAATCTCGCGGTTCTCCTTCGGCGACAGGCCCTTCAGCACCGCATTGCGCGCGTGGGCGATGAACGTCTTGCAGCCGGCCTGCGCTACCGTACCGACAAAATCGCGCACGAACGCATAGTCCTCGACCTTGTCGATGCCGATGCGGTGCTTCACCGTCACAGGTTTGGAAATAACTGAACGGATGGCTTGAACACATCGGGCAACCAATCCAGGCTCCGCCATGAGGCAAGCGCCGAACGCTCCGCGCTGCACCCGCTCGCTCGGGCAGCCGATGTTCAGATTGATCTCGTCGTACCCGTATTCCTCGCCGAGCTTCGCGCAACGCGCCAGGTCCTCGGGCTCGCTGCCGCCGAGCTGCAGTGCCACCGGATGTTCTTCCTCGTTGAATGCGAGGTGCCGCGGCACGTCGCCATGGATCAGCGCACCGGTGGTGATCATCTCGGTATACAGCCGCACGCGCGAGTTGACCTGGCGCAGGAAGAACCGGCAATGCCGGTCCGTCACATCCATCATCGGCGCTACGAAGATCCTGCTATCGGCCACGCGTCAGGGCGAGCCAGATGCCGCCGCCGATGAGGCAGGTGCCGCTCAGGCGCGAGACCAGGCGGACGCGCTTGCGGGAGAGGAGCCGGCCGGCGCGGCCGGTGAGGATGGCGTAGCGTCGGTGACCAGGGCGATAGCCCAGCGCAGCCAGTCGAACAGCCAGCCCATGGCGGCGATCACGGAGCTGAGGCCGACGACCAGGACCGCCATCATCAGGCCGAGGCCGAGTTGCGTGCCGGCGACATTGAGCAGGCCGGCGCGCGTGCCGTGCGCGAGGCTGTTGCCGATGATCACGGTGACCGTAGGCCCGGGGACGACGGCGATCAGGAAGCAGGCGGCGATGTAGGCCAGGTAGATCTCGAGCGTCATTCTTTCCTCATGTCGAGCGCGCGGCGGCGCGTGAGCTCCACCGCGCAGGCGAGCTGGAAGTCCTCGACCGTTACGCCCTTCGGCGTGTTATCGCGACGCCGCTGGCATTCGGCGTCCCGGTACTGCCGCCATTCTTCGTTGGCCTTGCGGAAATTGTTCACCGCAGCTTCGTTGCCGGCCTTGTTGTCGCGCTCGCGCGCCTCCTGGAATTGCGCGGCGTAGGCTTGCATGAGATCGGTCTCGACCACGCCAAGCAGAGTCTCGAGACAGGAGCGCGGCTTCGCGCGCAGAGCCTCGTCGCGGGTGCATTGCGCCATGGCCGAGGCGTTGTTGCGCGGCAGCCACTGAAAGAACACGGCGCGCTTGTCGTCGGCGAGCACGCACATGAAGCTGAGCTCGGCGCTCGGCGCATTGTCCAGCACCACGGCGCCGTTGCCACGCAGGATCGAGGAGACGAGCTGGTTGCCGAGCTTGCGCGTGTAGCGCTCGATCATCAGGTTCTGGTCGCGCTCGAAGACGATGTCCTTGGCGCTGGTGCCCTCGCGTTTCGCTTCGCTCTTGGCAAAAGCCAGGCAGGTGTCGACGGCGGGGCCACTGTACTGAGCTAGCGAAAAAGAGGATGTGAGGAGGCTCGCGGTGAGAAATGCCAATCTGATCATTGGTACTGCCCCGTGGATTGAGCACGGGCTCGAATCAACCCGAACAAGCTCTCGGTGAATGGCGCGCGCACGCCCGCCTTGCGCGCGATCTCCAGGGTGCCGGCCAGCAGGCCGTCGATCTCGAGCCGCTTGCCGGCTTCGAGGTCCTGCAGCATCGAGGTTTTGAACGGCCCCAGGACGCGCGCCATGTCGATGCGCGCCTCCGGGTCGATGTTGGCGTCGACGCCGACCGCGCGGCCGATGGCGAGCACCTCGCGCATGATCTCCACCATGTAGCTCTTCACTTCCTGATTCTCGATCAGGCGGTCTGCCGTGCTCACGGTCAGCGCCGATACCGGGTTGAAGCTCACGTTGCCGAGCAGCTTGACCCAGAACTCCTTCTCGATGGCATTGCTGACGACGATCTCGAAGCCGGCCGCGGCGAGCGCGTCGGCGATGCGCTTGGTGCGCGCGGTGTTTTCGCCGCCCGGCTCGCCGAGGATCAGCTTGGCGCCCATGTTGTGGCTGATCAGGCCCGGCTCGGGCGTGGACGCCGCGAGGTGGATCACGCAACCGACGACGCGTTCGGTCGGAATGGCGCGCGACAGCTTGCCGCCCGGATCCAGTGATTCCAGGTGGGCATCCCGCCGCTTCATTCCCTGGAAGAACCACCACGGCACGCCGTTCATTGCCGTGACGACGGCGGTGTCTTTGCCAAGCAACGGCGCAATCGTGTCGGCCACCCCTGTAAGGCTTTGCGCCTTCACCGTGACTAATACGTAATCCTGCGCGCCAAGCTTCGCAGGCTCGGCTTCGGCCTTGATCCTGAATGATTCGGTCCCACCTTTGCTGCGCACGCGCAAGCCCTCGCGGCGGATCGCCTCGAGCTGCGCACCGCGCGCGACGAGCGAGACCTCGTGCCCGGAACGCGACAGCCACGCGGCCATCAAACCACCGATGGCGCCGGCGCCGTAGACGCAGATTTTCATGGTGTTATTCTAAGTAAAAGCAGGAGGTTCCCTATGTTTGCATTCATGAAAAAGATGAAGACGCTTCTTCCGAAGGAAAGCACGCTCCCCGGACGCGCGGAAGCGATGCGCGTTCCCGCCAAGCACTTCGTGAATGGCCACGCCCTCAAGGCGCCGTTCCCCGAGGGCATGCAGCTCGCGCAATTCGGCCTGGGTTGCTTCTGGGGCGCGGAGCGCGTGTTCTGGGAAACGCCCGGCGTGCATTCGACGGCGGTCGGTTATGCGGGCGGCGAGACCAGGAACCCCACCTACGAAGAGGTGTGCAGCGGTTTCACCAACCACACCGAAGCGGTGCTGGTGGTGTTCGATCCGAAGGTCGTGACTTACGAAGAGCTGCTCAAGGTGTTCTGGGAAGCGCACGACCCGACGCAGGGCATGCGCCAGGGCAATGACACCGGCAGCCAATATCGCTCAGCGGTTTACACGTATGGCGATGCGCAAGCCAAAGCCGCTGCGCAGTCGAAGCAAATGTACGAGCAGGCCCTGAAGGCCAAAAGCTACGGCCCGATTACGACCGAGATCCGTTCAGCGCCGGAGTTCTATTACGCCGAGGACTATCACCAGCAGTACCTCGCCAAGAATCCGAGTGGGTACTGCGGGCTCGGCGGCACGGGGGTTTCGTGTCCTGCGGGAGTGCTTGCTACTTAAGGCGTGGGATTCGAACGAACTTGGGGCTGGCAGCGCCCGCCAGCACTTGCAGCAGCTCCGGGACTAGCGGTCGCAACGCTTCAAGGCGGTTGCTCGCGGCGACCAGAATAATTACCGGAATCGGAAGACTGGCGGGATTCTGCTGATACTCGACGTTCTGGTCGCCGGTCACCAGAACGTCGAACGTTTCTGCGGCACGTCGCAGCAGCTCACCGTTTTCGAGTCCTGCCCACCCCGCCTGCTGCACCGTCTTAACGTCGTGGCCTCGGATCTCTCGAGCAAGGTTCCGAGGCAGCGACTCGTCAAGCAGGATTCGCATTCTCCGTGAGGATCTCGCGTGCCATTTCGAGCGCGGCTACGGCCTGCTCGCGTCTCACCGTTGGGAACTGCTCGAGAAAGACCTCCAGGCTGTCGCCGGCCTCGAGGTATTCGAAGAGAATTCTGACGGGCACGCGTGTACCAATGAAGACAGGCGTCCCTCCCAGAATATCTGGGTTACTGTGCACTACTTGGTCGCGTCGGAGCGATGCCATGGCCCGGAAATGATACTCCGACGGCTTCGCACCCCGCGGCATTCGGAGCAGAAAGTCATCGATGAGGCTCGACAAGTGGCTCTGGGCGGCGCGCTTCTTCAAGACGCGCAGCCTCGCTCAGCAGGGCATCGCCGCCGGGCGCGTGAAGCTGAATGAGGTGCGCATCAAGCCCGCACACGAGGTGAAAGCGGGGGATGCGGTGGCGATCCGCGTCGGCGACTTCGAATGGCAAATCACGGTGAAGGCGCTGTCCGACAAGCGCGGGCCGGCGGAGCAGGCGCGCAAGCTCTATGAAGAGAGCGAGGCCAGCCGCGCGGAGCGCGAGCGCCGGCAGGACCTGCGGCGCTGGGGTGCCGAGCCGGCGAGCGCGCTCAAGGGCCGCCCGACGAAGCGCGACCGGCGGCAGATCGACGACTTCACCAGTCCGTCAGACGAATCCTAGCGATCACGCTGAACTTTTCGGCGCCTTCCGGGCGGACGACGGCGATCTCTCCCTCCGCGAGGTAAGGCGGGCCGGCCACGGCGCGAAACGGGTTGCCGTGGCTCGAGAGCACGGTATTGGTCCCGGCGGCGGGCTTCGTTCCGAGGAGCAGGCGCAAAGGCTCGTAGCGCTTCGGATCATCGGCGCTGAGCGGGCCGCCGCGCACGTCGTTGGTCGCCCGTGCCTTGCCGAACGCGAGGCGGGCGGTCTCCATGGTGCGGCAGAAAGGGCTGGCGAGCACCTCGCCGATCGGAATCTTCAGGCGCTTCACGTGTTCGCCAAGAGCACGGGCTTCGGCGCGGCCCTTTTCGGTGAGATTGCGCTGCGTGGCGCAATCCTCGAAACTCTTCATGCGGGAGTCGTCCTGGCTGAAATCGGTGGAGGTATGCCGCAGGAAAAGGACGTAGCCGCCCTGTCGCAACTGCGCGAGAAGCTCCGCGCTCGGCTCGGCGGCCGCTGCCGAAGCGAGCAGCATCATGGCTAGAAGCGCGAGGCGCATTGGGAGTAGCCTAGCAAGCAAATGAAGAGAATGGTCGGGGGAGGTTTTCTATTGGCTGCGACCGCGGCCTTGGCGCAGGAGCCAGGCACTGCGGATGCGGTCGTAGTCACGGCCACGCGGGTGCCGCAGCCAAGCCTTCAGGTGCCCGCATCGGTCGATCGGCTCTACGCCGACGAAATTCGCGACGGCCGGCCGCAGGTCAACTTGTCCGAAAGCCTCGGGCGCGTGCCGGGGATAGTGGTGCAGAATCGCCAGAACTACGCGCAGGACCTGCAGATCTCGTCCAGGGGCTTTGGCGCGCGCGCCGCGTTCGGCGTGCGCGGCATCCGCCTTATCGCCGACGGCATCCCGGCCACCATGCCCGACGGGCAGGGCCAGGCGGCGACCTTCGCGCTCGGCTCCGCGGAGCGTATCGAGGTGCTGCGCGGCCCATTCTCGAGCCTCTATGGCAACGCCGCCGGCGGCGTCATCGCGGTGGAAACCGCGGATCCGCCGGCGAAACCTACAGTGGATGTGGATGTCTCGGCCGGCAAATACGGCACCTGGCGGGCGGGCACGCGGCTCGGCGCTACCGAGGGCGGACTCGGCGCGCTGCTCGACGCTTCGCGCTTCGAAAGCGATGGCTACCGCGAGCACAGCGCTGTGCGCCGCGACCATTTCAACCTGAAAATGCAGTATGCGTTGCGGCCAGAGACCTCGCTAACGCTGGTCGGCAACCAGCTGCGCCAGCCCGAGACTCAGGACCCGCTGGGCCTCAACCGCGCGCAATTCGAGCAGAATCCGCGGCAGGTGACGCCGCAGGCACTCACCTTCAATACGCGCAAGACGGTCGACCAGGAGCAGCTCGGCGGCACGCTCAGGCACCGGCTCGACGCCGACTCGAGGCTCGAAGCGACGCTCTACGGCGGGCAGCGCTTCGTCGAACAGTACCTCGGGTTTGCCGGGTCCGCCCCACCGCCGACAACCTCCGGTGGAGTAGTGCAGCTCGATCGCAGCTACGGCGGAGCCGCTCTGCGCTATTTCCGCACGCTGGGTGAGGTGCGCGTATCGCTGGGCGCCGAGCACGAACGAATGAGCGAGAGGCGCCGCGGCTTCGTCAACAATAACGGGGTGGCGGGCGACCTCAAGCGCGATGAGGACGACGACGTGTCGAGCACCGATGTTTACGCGCAGGCCGAGTGGAAGTTCGCCGAGCGCTGGAGCGCGCACGGCGGCTTGCGCGCGAGCCGGGTGGAGTTCAAGTCCACCGATTACTTCATCGGTCCCGCAAATCCGGACGACAGCGGCACGCGGGATTATTCGGCCACGACGCCGGTGGCCGGGTTGCTGTTCCGGGCGTCGAAAACGCTGAGTCTTTATGGAAACGTGGGGCGCGGCTTCGAGACGCCGACCTTTGCCGAGCTCGCGCACCAGAACCAGCCTGCGACCGGCTTGAATTTCGATTTGCAAGCTTCTCGCAGCACGCATGCCGAATTGGGTGCGAAGGCGCTAGTGGGCAGGGGCACGCGGGTGAACGTTGCGGTCTTCGGCATCGATACGAAGGACGAGGTTGTGGTCGACGTGAACCAGGGCGGACGCACTACGTTCAAGAATGCGGAGGGCACCGAGCGCCGCGGCTTCGAGCTCGGGGCCGAAACCGCGCGCGGTCCGTTCGCGGCGCAGTTCGCCTACACCTACCTGGATGCCACGTTCAAGGAATCGTTCAGCAGCACCGCGATCAGTGGCACAGGCGTCGCGACCACTGTGACGGTTCCCGCCGGTAACGCGCTTCCGGGTGTGCCCAAAAGCCAGGCGTATGCGCAACTCCGCTATCGGCAGCCGGCGTTCTACACCTATGTCGAGGCGCTTTATCGCGCGCAAGTGCCCGTCAACGACGTAAATTCCGAATTCGCCGGCGCTTATACCGTTTTCAACCTGGTCGGTGGCCTCACGCAGCAGGGAAGCGGCTGGCGGATTACCGAATACGTACGATTGGATAACCTGACCGATCGCAATTACGCCGGATCGGTCATCGTGAACGAGGGCAACCGGCGTTTCTACGAGCCTTCGCCGCGGCGCAGCATGACCGTTGGCATCCAGGCAAGCCTTCAGTTCTAATAGCGACTCCCAGAGGAGAGAGACCACATGAAGACCATGATCGCATTCGCGGTCGCCGCCGCGTTCGCGGCCCCCGCGCTGTCGCAGGACAAGCCCAAGCCGCCGCCGGCCTGGCACCAGGGCAAGCCCGCCGCGCAGGCGGAATCGAAGCTCGCGCCGCACGCCGGCAAGATGACGGAAACCCCGCCGAGCGAGATCCCGCTCGACAAGCTCAAGCTGCCGGCCGGCTTCAAGGCCGAGGTGTGGGCGACCGGCCTGCCCGGCGGCCGCGCCATGGCGGTGAGCGACGACGGCAAGAAGGTCTACGTTGGCACGCGCGTCATCGGCCGTGTCTACGAGATCAGCGACGACGGCTCCAAGCGCAGTGTGCGCGTGGTGGTCGACAAGCTGACGCAGCCGGCCGGCGTGGCGCTGAAAGACGGCAACCTGTACGTGTTCGCGATCGACAAGGTGCTGCGCTTCGACGGCATCGCCAAGGGCGGCGACATCAAGCCGGTCGACCTCACCGCGAAGTTCGAGCTGCCGCCGGAGCAGCACCACAACTGGAAGTACGTGGCCTTCGGCCCCGACGGCAAGCTTTACGTGCCGTTCGGCGCGCCGTGCAACATCTGCGAGCCGCCGTCGAAGGAATACGCGCAGATCCGCCGCTATAACGCCGACGGCTCGGGCAAGGAAGTCATCGCCACCGGAGTGCGCAACTCGGTCGGCTTCGACTGGCATCCGAAGACCAAGGAGCTCTGGTTCACCGACCATGGGCGCGACTGGGCCGGGGACAAGGGTTTCGAGGACGAGCTGAACAAGATCAGCAAGGTGGGGCAGAACTTCGGCTTCCCGTACTGCCACGCCAACGGCCAGCCGGATCCCGACGTGAAGAAGGCCAAGGCCTGCGAGGGCGTGACCCGGCCGGTCGCGTTGATGGGGCCGCACGCCGCAGCGATGGGCATCAAGTTCTACACCGGCAAGATGTTCCCGGCCGAGTACCAGAACACCGCCTTCGTGGTGCGCAAAGGCTCGTGGAACCGCGAGAAGCCGCTCGGCTTCGACGTGGTGAACGTGCGCGTTGGCGAGGACGGCAAGGCGAGCAGCCGGCCCTTCGCCACCGGCTGGCAGGAAGGCGGCGAAGGCTACAAGTTCTGGGGCCGGCCGGCGTACGTCGCACAGATGCCCGATGGCGCGATGCTCGTGTCGGATGAGCAGACCGGCGCGATCTACCGCATCAGCTATCAGCGTCCGAAGGCGGCGGCGAAGAAAGAAGCCGCCAAGTAGTGCTTTCAGCGCTCCGCAAGGGGCGGTGGGCCTGGCTGGCCACCGCCCTTTTCATTTCAATGGCGTTCGGACAGGAGCGCGTGCAGCTGTGCGCCGCCTGTCATGGCGCTGACGGCAACTCGGTCGATCCAAAGGTGCCGTCGATCGCCGGCCAGCCCAAGCTCTTCCTCGAGACGCAGCTGGTCTTGTTCCGCGAGGAGTTGCGCAAATCCGACCTGATGCTGCCGGTGGTGAAGGGGTTGAAGGACCCGCAGCTGATCGCGCTTGCCGAGCATTTCTCGAAGCTGCCGGCGAAGGGAATGGAGGGCGGGGCCGCGGACCCGGCGCTCATGAAGACCGGCCAGGAGAGGGCAAAGGCGCTGCGCTGCGGCATCTGCCATCTCTCCGACTTCAGTGGCCAGAACCAGGTCCCGCGGCTGGCGGGGCAGCGCGAGGCCTACCTCGAAGGCGAGATGCGCGCGTACCGCGACGGCAAGCGCACCGGCGGTGACACGATCATGGCGGCCGCTTTGTATGGCGTAGGCGACGCCGACCTCAAGGCGCTCGCCCATTTCCTTTCGCGAAGCAACGCTCGAGCTCCCGCGCGCTGAGAGCCGGCGCGCAACTTGCTCGGCACCAGGGGGTCGAACCGCCATGAATCCCATCTTTATCGGGGGCGCCGTCGGTGTCGCCCTGATGTATTTCCTCGATCCCAACCTCGGACGGCGTCGCCGGGCGCGGACGCGCGACAAGGTCGTGCACGCCGCCCGGGTGGTGAACGAGGGCGCCAAGGTGACGGCGCGCGACACGGTGCACCGCGTGCAGGGGGCCTGGGCGGAAGCCAGAAAGATGTTTGAACAGGAAGAAGTGACCGACGACGTGTTGATCGGCCGGGTCAGAGCGGAGCTCGGACGGGTGGTGTCGCATCCGCACGCCATCGAGGTCGCGGCGTCCGGTGGCCACGTCACCCTCATCGGTCCGATCCTCTCGCACGAGGTGCGCCCGCTCCTGCGCGCCATCCGCCGGGTGGCGGGCGTACGGGGCGTGAGTGATCAGCTCACGGTCTACAGCGAGCCGGGTAACGTGTCGTCGCTTCAGGGAGGCGAGCCGCGCACCGGGAAGCGCTTCGAGCTCCTGCAGGAGAACTGGTCGCCCGCGGCACGGATGATCGCCGGCGGCGCCGGCGCTGCCCTGATGCTGGCGGCGGTGCAGTCGCGCGGCGGGCTGCGTACCCTGCTCGGGGTCTCGGGGTCGGCGCTGCTCGCGCGCGCGGCCGCCAATCGCGGGCTGCGCAGCCTGCTGGGCTTCGGCGATCGCGGCATCACCGTGCTGAAGACCATCCACGTCGCCGCGCCGGTGGAGCGCGTGTTCGGCTTCTGGACCGACTACCAGAACTTCCCGCGCTTCATGCACAACGTGCGCGAGGTGCTGCAGGTGGCTGAGAACCGCTCGCACTGGGTCGTCGCCGGGCCGGCGGGCGTTCCGGTGCAGTGGACCGCGGAGATCACGCGCGTGGTCCCGGGCGAGATCATCGAGTGGCGCTCGGTCAGCGACTCCGACGTGCGCCACGAGGGCAGCGTGACGTTTGAGACCAACGGCGACAGCGGCACGCGCGTCAGCGTGCGGCTTTCTTATGTTCCGCCCGCCGGCGCCTTCGGCCACGCGGTGGCGTCGATCTTCGGCGCCGATCCGAAGAGCGAGATGGACGCCGACCTGCTGCGCATGAAGAGCATGATCGAGACCGGCCACCCGCCTCACGACGCGGCTCGGCCGCCGCAGCCTAGAGAAAGCTAAACCGAAAAGGGGTCAGGACCCTTTTCCTGGAACTTTTCCTGGAAAAGGTCCAGGTTCCGCTCCTCTTTGAGCGGGCGTCCGCGCGGACGTAGGGTGCATCCCAGCCCTAACTGATCCGCCATGGCTTCCACCCAAAGTTCCGATCCATAAGGGCGGCCGCGTTGTGTGCAGCGGCGTAGAGCATGCATCTCGAGCATGTCGGTCGGCTGATTCACGTACATAAGCCAATCGCTCGGCCGCGTGACCGGCCATGGGTGGATGTGCGGCCGCTGATCCCGCTTCGCATGCACTACTCGCCATAGGCTGCCCCAGCGCCAGTCTTCCGCGCGTTGGACAAGCTGGGCACTGAGAGCATTCGCTTCCACGTAACGCGAGACGGTCAGGAAGTGAGTGTCGCTTTGCACCACGAAGGATTTGAAGCGCCCCTGGTAAAGATGGCCAGTTCCCGCGCTGGAGCAATAGGCGTGACGCCGCTGAGTGTGTGTGAGCGTTACTAGGCGCATGAAACGGGAGAGATCACCGTCCTCGCGAGGCCAAAGCAAGAGATGCCAATGGTTTGGCATCACACACCACGAGAGGATGCGCATGGGTATGCGCTCCTGCACTTCTCCGAGTACGCGTTCGAACGCAAGGTAGTCGCCGTCGTGCTCAAAGATCCGCCGTTTTCCGTTGGCTCGATTAAGCACGTGGTACACGAACCCGCCGGGCGCGGTTCTCAGGGGCCTTGGCATGGCTCTGAAAACGCGCGAACGGCCGAACGGTAGACAGAAAGGGTCCAGGACCCTTTTTCGGAAAAAAAGGGTCCTGACCCCTTTTCGGAGTTAGGCGGCGGCCTTGGCGGAAGCCGGGCCGGCGCTCATCAACTCGCGCAGCACGAACGGCAGGATGCCGCCGTGGCGGTAATAGTCGACCTCGATCGCGGTGTCGATGCGGCACTTCACCGTGATCTCCACCTTGCGGCCATCGCTTCCGCTGATCTGCACCTTGAGTTCCTGCTGCGGCTTGATGCCCGCGAGACCAAGGATGTCGATGGTCTCGTCGCCTTTGATGCCGAGCGACTGCGCGGAATCCGCGCCGAGGAACTGCAGCGGCAGCACGCCCATGCCCACCAGGTTCGCGCGGTGGATGCGCTCGAAGCTGCGCGCGATCACCGCCTTGACCCCGAGCAGCTGCGTGCCTTTGGCTGCCCAGTCGCGCGATGAACCGGTACCGTATTCCTCGCCGCCGAACACCACGGTCGGCGTGCCGTCGCTGATGTACTTCATCGCCGCGTCGTAGATCGGCAGTTTCTCGTTCTTGTACAGGGTAAGCCCGCCCTCGGTGCCCGGCAGCATCAGGTTCTTGATGCGCACGTTGGCGAAGGTGCCGCGCATCATGACCTCATGATTCCCGCGACGTGCGCCATAGGAGTTGAAATCGGCAACGGCCACATCGTTCTCCTGCAGGAAGAAGCCGGCGGGCGAGGTCGGCTTGATCGAGCCGGCAGGGGAGATGTGGTCAGTGGTCACCGAGTCGCCGAACACGCCGAGCACCTTCGCGCTGACGATGTTGCCGACGCCTTTCGGCGACATGGAGAAATCCTGGAAGAACGGCGGCTCGGCGATATACGTCGACTTCGGCCAGCTGTAGACCTGGCCGCTCGGCGCCGACACCTTCTTCCACATCGGGTTGGTCTCGGCCAGGTTGGCGTAGAGCTTGCGGAAAGTGCCCGGGTCCATGGCGAGCTTCATCAGCGCGCGCACCTCGTCGGCCGAAGGCCAGATGTGGCCGATGTAGATGTCCTCGCCGCTCTTCGATTTGCCCAGCGGCTGGGTCTTCAGGTCGACCAGCATCGATCCGGCCAGCGCGTACGCCACCACCAGCGGCGGCGAGGCGAGGAAGTTGGCGCGGATGTTGGGATGGATCCTGGCTTCGAAATTGCGGTTGCCGGACAGCACCGCCGCGCACACCAGGTCGTTCTTGACGATCGCCTCGTCGATCGGCTGCGCGAGCGGCCCGGCGTTACCGATGCACGTGGTGCAGCCGTAGGCCGCGACCGCGAAGCCCAGCTTTTCGAGATACGGGAGCAGACCCGCCTTGGTCAGGTACTCGGTGACCACGCGCGAGCCCGGTGCGAGCGAGGTCTTCACGCGCGGGTTGACGGTCAACCCGAGTTCCACGGCTTTCTTGGCGAGCAGGCCGGCTGCGAGCAGCACGCCGGGGTTGGAAGTGTTGGTGCACGAGGTGATCGCGGCGATCAGCACGTCGCCGTTCTTGATCTCCATGCCATCAAATGTTTTGTACTTTCTATTTAGATCATCGCTTTTCTTTGCGAAGCCATTGTCTTTTACCGGCGCGGTGAACAGCCTCTCGAAGGTCCCCTTGACCTGATCGAGGTCGATGCGATCCTGCGGACGCTTCGGCCCGGCGAGCGAGGGATAGATGGTCGAGAGGTCGAGCTCGAGCACCTGCGAGTAGTCGATATCGCCCGCTTTCGGGATGCCGTACATGCCCTGCGCTTGGAAGTAGGCGGTGAAGCGCTCGATCTCCTCGTCGGTGCGCCCGGTGCCGCGGAAGTATTCGACGGTCTTGTCGTCCACCGGGAAGAAGCCCATGGTCGCGCCGTACTCCGGCGCCATGTTGCCGATGGTGGCGCGGTCGGGCACCGCGAGCGAGGCGGTGCCTTCGCCGAAGAATTCGACGAACTTGCCGACCACCTTGGCCTTGCGCAGCATCTCGGTGACGGTCAGAACCAGGTCGGTCGCCGTGCACGCGGGATGCAGCTTGCCCTTGAGATTCACCCCGACCACGTCGGGCGTGAGGAAATAGACCGGCTGGCCCAGCATGCCGGCCTCGGCCTCGATGCCGCCCACGCCCCAGGCCACCACGCCAATGCCGTTGATCATGGTGGTATGGCTGTCGGTGCCGACCAAGGTGTCCGGATAGCAAATATGGGAACCGCGGCCGTCCTCTTTCTTGTGCACGCCGCGCGCCAGGTATTCGAGGTTCACCTGGTGCACGATGCCGATGCCCGGCGGCACCACCTTGAAGGTGTCGAACGCCTGCATGCCCCACTTCATGAACTGGTAGCGCTCCTCGTTGCGCTTGAATTCGAGCTTCATGTTGAGGTCGAGCGCGTTCTTGTTGCCGTAGTGGTCGATCTGCACCGAGTGGTCGACCACCAGGTCGACCGGCACCAGCGGCTCGATGGTTTTCGGGTTCTTGCCCATCTTCTGCGCGACGCTGCGCATGGCGGCGAGGTCCACCAGCAGCGGCACGCCGGTGAAGTCCTGGAGCAGGATCCTCGCCAGCACGAATGGGATCTCCTCGGTGCGCTTGGCGTTCGGCTGCCAGTTGGCCAGCTCCCGGACGTGCTCCTCGGTGACCTTCTTGCCGTCGCAGTTGCGCAGCACCGACTCCAGCACGATGCGCACGGAGACTGGGAGTCTTTCGATTTTCACCCCCAACTTTTTTCCCAATGCGGGTAGTGAATGAAGCTTGCCGTGCTTGAAGGATTGCAGCGTGTTGAAAGAATCCATGTCTACCCCTGGTGATCAGACCACGAACAGGTCGACGAACGCGTTGACGGGCAGCGCTTCGAGCCTGGCCGGATCCATGCAAATTTCGAGAATGGTGTTTCGCTGCTTCGGCGAAAAACGGCGCGCGAGGTTGGTCTTGAACTTCTCCACCAGGACCGGCATTCCCTCGGCGCGCCGGCGCTTGTGCCCGATCGGGTACTCGCACACGACTTCCTTCAGTTTGCTGCCGTCCTTGAATTCCACGGTGAGCGCGTTGGCGATCGAGCGTTTCTTCGGGTCGTGATAGTCCCGGGTGAAGCGCTTGTCCTCCACGCAGGTAATCTTTTTTCTCAATGAGTCGATCCTGGGATCGGAAGCGATCTTGTCCTCATAATCCGCCGCGGTGAGCCGCCCGAAGATCAGCGGCACCGCCACCATGTACTGAATGCAGTGGTCGCGGTCCGCCGGGTTCGACAGCGGGCCCTTCTTGTCGATTATGCGGATCGCCGCCTCGTGCGTCCGGATACGGATTTTCTTAATGTCTTCAGCGGTCTTGCCGAGGGATTTCATCTGCTGAAAAATGGACATCGCGCATTCCACCGCGGTCTGGGAGTGAAATTCGGCCGGGAATGAGATCTTGAACAGCACGTGCTCCATCACGTAGCTGCCGAACTTGCGCTGGAACTTGAATTCCTTCCCCTTGAAAAGGACGTCGTAGAAACCCCAGCCCTTGGCGGTGAGCACTGACGGATAGCCCATCTCGCCAGTTTTGCTGATCAGCGCGAGGCGCACCGCGCGCGAAGTGGCGTCACCCGCTGCCCAGCTCTTGCGCGAGCCGGTGTTGGGCGCATGCCGATAAGTGCGCAGCGACTGGCCGTCCAGCCACGCCTGCGAGACCGCGTTCACCACCTGGTCGTAGGTGCAGCCCAGCATGTGCGCCACCACCGCGGTGGACGCCACCTTGACCAGCACCACGTGGTCCAGGCCGACGCGGTTGAAGCTGTTCTCCAGTGCGATCACGCCCTGGATCTCGTGGGCCTTGATCATCGCGGTCAGGACATCCCTCATCACGAGAGGCGTGGAGGCATTTCTGGAAATCCAGTCCGCGGTCGCCAGAATGCCGCCCAGGTTGTCCGACGGATGGCCCCACTCGGCGGCCAGCCAGGTGTCGTTGAAGTCCAGCCAGCGGATCATCGCGCCCAGGTTGAACGCGGCCTGCACCGGGTCGAGCTGGAACCTGGTGCCCGGCACCTTCGCGCCGCGCGGCACCACCGTCTCCGGATCGATGGCCCCGAGCATCTTGGTGCACGCCGGGTATTCGAGCGCTTCGAAGCCGCAGCCCAGCGTGTCCATCAGGCAGTAACGGGCTGTTTCGTACGCCTCCTGGCTCGTCACCTGGTACTTGGTGGCGTAGTCGGCGATGAGCGTAAGCACTTTGTCCGGCTTGGGCCGGACGTTGGAGATCGGAGCGGACATCAGAACAGCGTCGGCAGCAGCTTGAGGCTGTGCAGCTCCTCGATAAACTCCCAGAGGGCGAAGGCCCACAGGAACCACATGGCGTCGAGAATCGCGCCGCGGATGCGGCGCGGCGAGACCGTCACCGTGCCCGGTTCCTGGTAGAGCGACCAGTCGGGGAACCAGCGCGGCACCGCGGCGCAGTATGCCGCGTAACGCTCGCCGAAGATCTTCCCAAGATGCGCTTCCTCGTTCGCCACCACCGACGGATAGAACAGCGCGAAGACCAGCCCGAGAAACACCGCGAGCACCGGCTGCTCGACCGCGCAGCCGAAGCCGACGATCCCGAGCAGGTTGCCGAGATAGAGGGGGTTGCGCACCACGGAGTAGGGGCCAGCCGTTGAGAGCTCGCCGTTCTTGGTGCCGGCGATGAACAACGCGCACCAGATGCGCCACAGCGTCGCGGCGACGAGCAGCGCGAAGCCGAGCATCTCAAAGAGTTCGGCCATCCAGCCCGCGCCGGCCTGCGGCGGCGCACTGAACATTGCGAGCAGCACGAGCCCGATGATCAGGGCGCGCGACCAGCCAATGCGGTGGGTGGCGAAATGTTGCGCGAACATGATTAGCCGTCTTTCTTTTCGGTGTTGTCGTCGACGCCGAAGCTCCACTCGTAGCCGCCGGCGGGCTCGAAGGTGTGCTCGTTGCCCCCGGCGCGTGGCGCATGTTGCATGGAAGGGGCGGGGGCGCGCTCCTCCTTCGTCTTGTCCCACCAGATGGCGCGACCCTTGCGCTGCGACTCGACTTCCTCGGGATGGTCCTCGAGGAACTTGCGCATGAATTTGGTCAGATCGGATTCGTACACGTTATCGTTGTTCCAGGGGTATCCACTGCTGGCCCTCCGGCCCGGTGTAGTTGGCCGCCGGGCGGATGATCTTGCCGTCGGCGCGCTGCTCCATGACGTGCGCCGACCAGCCGCTGGTGCGCGAGATCACGAACACCGGCGTGAACATGGCGGTCGGCACGCCCAGGCGGTGGTAGGACACCGCGCTGTACCAGTCGAGGTTGGCGAACATTTTTTTCTCGCGCCACATCACGTGCTCGAGGCGCTCGGCAATGCCGAACAGCTTCGTGTTCTTCGCCTGCTCCGAAAGCCGGCTGGCGACGCCCTTGATGATCACGTTGCGCGGGTCGCCGGTCGTGTATACCGGGTGGCCGAAGCCAATCACGATCTCCTTCGCTTGCAAGCGGCGAACGATGTCGGCTTCAGCCTGATTGGGATCTTTGTATCTGGACAGAACCTCAAACGCGAATTCGTTCGCGCCACCGTGCTTGGGGCCGCGCAGCGCGCCGATGCCGGCGCAGATAGCGCTGTACATGTCCGAGCCGGTTCCCGCGACCACGCGGCAGGCGAAGGTGCTGGCGTTGAACTCGTGCTCGGCGTACAGGATGAGCGACGTGTGCATTGCCCGGACCGCCGCCTCGCTCGGCTTCTTGCCATGCAACAGCCTGAGAAAGTGGCCGCCGATGGAGTCGTCGTCGGTCTCGGTGTTGATGCGCTTGCCGTGGTGGCTGTAGTGGTACCAGTAAAGCAGCATCGAACCCATCGATGCCATCAGCCGGTCGCCGGTGCGCTGCGCGCCCGCCTTGGCGTGATCGTCCTTCTCCGGCTCGATCGTTCCCAACACCGAGACTCCGGTGCGCAGCACGTCCATCGGGTGCGCCTTCTTCGGCACATTCTCCAGGGCCTTCTTGAGCGCCGGCGGCAAGCCGCGCATGCGCTTGAGCAGGCTCTTGTACTTCCTGAGCTCGTCGCGGGTGGGAAGCTTCTCGTGCACCAGGAGATAGGCGACCTCCTCGAACTCGGCCTGTTCGGCGAAGTCGAGGATGTCGTAGCCGCGGTAGTGCAGGTCGTTGCCGCTGCGCCCGACGGTGCACAGCGCGGTGTTGCCGGCCGGGACGCCCGAGAGGGCGACCGACTTCTTCGGTTTAGGAACGACCGCGGGAGAAGAGCTCATCCAGCTTTTTCTCGTAGGAGTGGTAGTTGATGATGTCGTAGAGCTCTTCGCGGGTCTGCATGTCCCCGATCGAATTCTTCTGCGAGCCGGTTTTTCTCAGGTTCTGGTACACGTTGAGCGCGGCCTTATTCATGGCGCGGAAAGCGGTGAGCGGGTAGAGCACCATCGCCACATTCGCCGAGCGCAATTCGTCCACCGTGAACAGCGGCGATTTGCCGAACTCGGTGATGTTGGCGAGGATCGGCACCTTCACCGCGTCGGCGAACTTGCGGTACATCGGCAGGTCGGTGATCGCCTCGGGAAAGATCATGTCCGCGCCCGCTTTGACATAAGCGACGGCGCGGGAAACTGCGGAATCCAGACCCTCGTTGGCCAATGCGTCGGTGCGCGCCATGATGACGAAGCCCGGATCGGTGCGCGCGTCGACCGCGGACTTGATGCGATCCGCCATCTCCTCAGTGGAAACCAGCTCCTTGCCCGGCCGGTGCCCGCAGCGCTTGGCGCCGACCTGGTCCTCCATATGCATCGCCGCGGCGCCGGCCTTGATCAGCGAGCGGGTGGTGCGAGCGACATTGAAGGTGCTCGCGCCGAAGCCGGTGTCGACGTCGACCAGCAGCGGCAGATCGCAGACGTCGGTGAGGCGGCGGATGTCGATCAGGACGTCGTCCAGGTTGGAGATGCCGAGGTCCGGCATGCCGAGCGAGCCGGCGGCGACGCCTCCGCCCGAGAGGTAGATCGCGCGGTAGCCGACGCGCTTCGCCATCAGCGCGTGGTGCGCGTTGATGGTGCCGACGATCTGAAGTGGCTTTTCCTGCCTGAGCGCTTCGCGGAACCTCTGACCTGCGCTCATGAGAAGAGCTGCTTCACGCTGTCGCGTTCCTCGTGCAGTTCCTTCAGCGTTGCCTCGATGCGCTTGCGGCTGAATTCGCTCACCTCGACGCCCTTGACCAATTGGTACTGGCCGCCGCGGCAGGTCACGGGGTAGCCGAAGATGACCCCTTCGGGGATGCCGTAGCTGCCGTCGGAGGGCACGCCCATCGTCACCCAGTCGCCTTCGCGGCTGCCGGCGACCCAGTCGCGCACGTGCTCGATCGCGGCATTCGCCGCGCTCGCCGCCGAGGACAGGCCGCGCGCCTCGATGATCGCGGCGCCGCGCTTCTGCACCGTCGGGATGAAGCTCTGCTCGAGCCAGGCTTGGTCGTTGATCATTGGCCACACCTTCTTGCCGTCGGCTTCGGCCTGGAACACATCGGGGTATTGGGTGGCCGAGTGGTTACCCCACACCGTGACTTTGCGGATCGAGGTCACTGGCTTGGCGATCTTCTGCGCGATCTGCGAAACAGCCCGGTTATGGTCGAGGCGCATCATCCCGGTGAACTGGCTGGGTTTCAGGCTGGGCGCGTTCTTCATCGCGATCAGGCAGTTGGTGTTCGCCGGGTTGCCGACGACCAGCACTTTGACATCTCGCTTCGCCACGCGGTCGAGCGCTTTGCCTTGCGGCGAAAAAATCTTGCCGTTCGCCTCGAGCAGATCCTTGCGCTCCATGCCGGGCCCGCGCGGCCGGGCACCGACCAGCAGCGCGACGTCGACATCCTTGAACGCGACCATCGGATCCGACGCCGCCACCATGCCCTGGAGCAGAGGAAACGCGCAGTCGTCGAGCTCCATCATCACGCCCTTGAGCGCCTTCTGCGCTTTCTCGTCCGGAATCTCGAGCATCTGCAGGATCACCGGCTGGTCCTTGCCGAGCATTTCGCCGCTCGCAATGCGAAACAGCAACGAGTAACCGATCTGGCCGGCTGCGCCGGTGACGGCGACGCGCATGGGCGCTTTGGGCATGGTGGGATCTAAGCTCCGGGAACGAGATTCGATTTCATTATAATTGCGGTTGCCCGGAATTAGGGGCCGGGCGGTTTCCATGGCCAGCGCGTCAGCGAAAAAGATCCGACCGAAGTACCTCAGCCTGCCCGCGCTCCTCTTCGAGATCCGCCTGCCGGTGCCGGGCTGGGTGTCGATCCTTCACCGCATCTCGGGCGCGCTGCTGGTCCTGCCGTTCGCCGCGTGGCTGCTGTTCATGCTCGATACCAGCCTGCGCTCCGAGCAGGGTTTCCAGTACGCGAAAGACGAGTACCTGCGCCTGCCGCTGGTCAAGCTCGGCCTGCTGGTGTTCATCTGGTCGTACTGCCATCACTTCTGCGCCGGCATCCGCTACCTCCTACTCGACCTCGACATCGGCATCGATCTCAAGACCGCGCGCGTGACGAGCTGGATCGTGATCGTCGCTGGCCTCGCGCTCACGGCTTTCTTCGGCACGAGGATCTGGTGAAGCGACTCGTCGTCGGAGCGCATTACGGCTTGCGCGACTGGCTCGCGCAGCGCATTACCGCCGGGATCATGGCGCTGTACACGCTGATCCTCGCCGGTGTCTTGCTCAAAGGCGCTCCTTACACCTACAGCGCCTGGCAAGAGTTGTTCGCGCAGGGCTGGATGCGGGTCGCAACGCTGCTCTTCGCCATGAGCCTCGCCTGGCACGCCTGGGTTGGCGCGCGCGACATCTTGATGGATTACGTCAAGCCCGATGGGCTGCGGCTCACGCTGCAGGTCGTTACGCTGCTGCTGCTGGCGTCCTACGTGGGTTGGACGGTCCAGATCCTGTGGCGATGAGCATCCCCATCCGGAAGTTCGACGCGATCGTGGTCGGCGCCGGCGGTTCCGGAATGCGCGCCGCATTGGAGCTTGCGCGCGCCAATCTAAAAGTGGCCGTTTTAAGCAAAGTCTTCCCTACGCGGTCTCACACGGTGGCGGCGCAGGGCGGCATCGCGGCGCCGCTTGCCAACTCCACCGAGGACAACTGGCACTGGCATATGTACGACACCGTCAAGGGCGCCGATTACCTCGGCGACCAGGACGCGATCGAATACATGTGCCGGCGGGCGATCGAGGTGGTGGTCGAGCTCGAGCACATGGGCATGCCGTTCGACCGGCTGGAGAACGGGAAGATCTACCAGCGTCCGTTTGGAGGCCATACGCAGGGCTACGGCTCGCCCAAGATGGCGATGCGCGCCTGCGCGGCCGCCGACCGCACCGGCCACGCCATGCTGCATACGCTTTACCAACAGAACGTACGCGCCAACAGCCAGTTCTTCGTCGAGTGGATGGCGCTCGACCTGATCCTCGACCCGCAGGACGGCGCCTGCGTCGGCGTGGTGGCGCTGGAGATGGAGACCGGCGAGCTGTGCATTTTCCAGGCGAAAGCCACGCTGCTGGCCACCGGCGGCGCCGGCCGCATCTATTGGGCGACGACGAATGCGTTCATCAATACCGGCGACGGCCTCGGCATGGTGGCGCGCGCCGGGCTGCCGCTCGAAGACATGGAGTTCTGGCAGTTTCACCCCACCGGCGTCGCCGGTGCCGGAGTGCTGATCACCGAGGGCGTGCGCGGCGAGGGCGGCTATCTGCTGAACAAGAACGGCGAGCGGTTCATGGAGCGCTACGCGCCGAACGCCAAGGACCTGGCGAGCCGCGACGTGGTGGCGCGCGCCATGACCACCGAGATCAAGGAAGGCCGCGGCTGCGGACCCGACGCGGACCATTTGCTTTTGAAGCTGGATCACCTGGGACCCGAGGTCATCAACCTGCGGCTGCCGGGAATCCGCGAGATCGCGATCAAGTTCGCCAACGTCGACCCGATCCGCGACCCGGTCCCGGTCGTGCCGACGGTGCACTACCAGATGGGCGGCGTGCCCACCAACTACATGGGACAGGTGGTCATTCCCGAAGGCGCGAGCAAGGAAGCGATCGTGCCGGGCCTCTACGCGGCGGGCGAGTGCGCCTGCGTCTCGGTGCACGGCGCGAACCGCCTGGGCACCAATTCGCTGCTGGACCTCCTGGTGTTCGGCAAGGCGTCGGGCGAGCAGGTGATCAAGGACATCCGGCTGCAACCGAGCCCGCACCGCACCTTGCCGAAGGGGTCGGGGGATGCGACCCGATCCCGGGTGGCGCGACTCGACAGCGCGACGAGCGGCGAGCGAGTGATCGACGTCCTCAACGACCTGCGGCGCACCATGCAGGCGCATTGCGGCGTGTTCCGCTTCCCGGAGGATTTGCAGGCGGGAGTGGAGAAAATGAAAACCCTCGCTGAACGCGCGGCGCGCACCTTCATCGCCGACAAGTCCAAGGTGTTCAACACTGCGCGCGTCGAGGCGCTGGAGCTCGAAAACCTGGTCGAGACCGCGATGTCCACCATGGTGTCGGCCGAGGCGCGCAAGGAGAGCCGGGGGGCGCAAACGCGCGCCGATTTTCCGAACCGCGACGACAAGAACTGGATGAAGCACACGCTGTGGTACAAGGAAGGCAACCGCCTCGACTACAAGCCGGTCCATCAGCGGCCGTTGTCGGTCGAGACGATGGAGCCGAAAGTCAGGACGTATTGATGAAGCTCAGCATCTACCGCTACAACCCGGACCAGGACGCGAAGCCGTACATGAGGGACTACGAGGTCGCGCTCGAGGCGTCGGACCGCATGCTGCTCGACGCCCTGGTCAAGGTGAAGGCGCTGGATGATTCCATCTCGTTTCGCCGCTCGTGCCGCGAGGGGGTGTGCGGCTCCGATGCGATGAACATCAACGGCAAGAACGGCCTCGCCTGCATCACCAAGGTCGCCGAGCTGCCGAATCACGTGACGGTGCGCCCGCTCCCCGGCCTGCCGGTGATCCGCGACCTGATCGTCGACATGACGCAGTTCTTCAAGCAGTACCACTCGATCAAGCCCTACGTGATCAACAACGCTCCGCCGCCCGAGCGCGAGCGGCTACAGTCGCCGCAGGATCGCGACGAGCTGAATGGTTTGTACGAATGCATCCTGTGCGCGTGCTGCTCCACCGCCTGCCCGTCGTTCTGGTGGAACCCGGACAAGTTCGTTGGTCCGGCGGGCCTGCTGCAGGCTTACCGCTTCATTGCCGACACGCGCGACGAGGCGACCGCCGAGCGGCTCGACAACCTCGAGGACCCGTACCGGCTGTTCCGTTGCCACACCATCATGAACTGCGTCGACGTCTGCCCCAAGGGCCTCAACCCGACGCGGGCGATCAACAAGATCAAGGAAATCATGGTGAGGCGCGCGGTGTGATGGACACGGTTTCGCGCAACCGCCTGTACTGGAAATGCCGTCGAGGGCTGCTCGAGCTGGATATCGTTTTACAAAGATTCATCCCCATCTTGAAGCATGAGGACCTGCAACCCCTGCATGCTTTGCTCGACCTGCCGGACAACGACCTCTGGGACATCATCGCCGGCCGCAGCGACGACTACGATCCGCGATTCGAGCAAACCGTGGCGCGCCTGCGCGCCGCTTAGGACGACCTATGGCTGACAAGACTGCAACGCTGAAGTTACCCGACGGCAAGACCCTCGAGTTCCCGGTGCTGCACGGGACCACCGGCCCCGACGTGGTCGACATCCGCTCGCTCTATGGCAAGTCAGGCTGGTTCACCTACGACCCGGGCTTCCTTTCCACGGCGAGCTGCAGCTCGGCGATCACCTACATCGACGGCGACCAGGGCATCCTGCTGTACCGCGGCTATCCGATCGAGCAGCTGGCGGCGAATTGCGACTTCCTCGAAGTCTGCTACCTCCTGCAGTACGGCGAGCTGCCCAATCGCAAGCAGAAAGACGAGTTCGTCGACATCGTCACGCATCACACCATGGTGCACGAGCAGCTGGTGCGGCTGTACCAGGGGTTCCGGCGCGATGCGCACCCGATGGCGGTGATGGTGGGTGTGGTCGGCGCGCTCTCGGCCTTCTATCACGACGCGCTCGACATCAACGACCCGCACCACCGCGTGATCTCGGCGTTCCGGCTGATCGCCAAGATGCCGACCATCGTCGCCATGTCCTACAAGTACTCCATCGGCCAGCCGTTCGTGTACCCGAAGAACGATCTGTCCTACAGCGCGAACTTCATGCGCATGATGTTCGGCGTGCCGACCGAGGAGTACAAGGTCAACGACGTGCTGGTGCGCGCGATGGACCGCATCTTCATCCTGCACGCCGACCACGAGCAGAACGCCTCCACCTCGACGGTGCGGCTGTGCGGCTCCTCCGGCGCCAATCCCTACGCCTGCATCGCCGCCGGCATCGCCTCGCTTTGGGGTCCGGCGCACGGCGGCGCCAACGAGGCCTGTTTGCAGATGCTGGAGGAGATCCGTGACGTCTCCAACGTGCCGGAGTTCATCCGCAAGGTGAAGGACAAGAATTCGGGCGTGAAGCTGATGGGCTTCGGCCACCGCGTCTACAAGAACTACGACCCGCGCGCCAAGCTGATGCGCGAGACCTGCCACGAGGTGCTGAACGAGCTCGGCCTGCACAACGACCGCCTGTTTAAGCTCGCCATCGCGCTGGAAAAGATCGCGCTCGAAGACGAGTACTTCGTCTCGAGAAAACTGTATCCCAACGTCGACTTCTACTCCGGCATCGTGCAGCGCGCGCTCGGCATCCCGGTGGCGATGTTCACCTGCATCTTCTCGCTCGCGCGCACCATCGGCTGGATCGCGCAGTGGCAGGAGATGATCACCGACCCGGAATACAAGATCGGGCGGCCGCGGCAGCTGTACAAGGGAGCCACGAGAAGAGACGTCAAGCCTCTGGACCAGAGGTAATCCCATGCTTAAGGAATTCCTGAACAACTCGTACCTCTTCGGCGGCAATGCGCCATTCATCGAAGAGCTGTACGAGAAGTACCTCGCGAATCCGCAATCCATCCCCGAAGAGTGGCGCGACTACTTCGACCGCATGCAGGTGCTGCCCGGCTCCAGCGACAAGGACGTCGCGCATGCGCCGGTCGTCGAGTCGTTTGTCCAGCGCGCCAAAGCGGGGCAGTTCACCCAGAACCGGACCATGGCGGTCGAGCCGGTCACGCCGGAGAGGCTGCAGGTCGCCGCGCTGCTGCTGGTCACCGCCTACCGCATCGCCGGCTCACGCTGGGCGACGGTCGATCCGCTCAAGCGCATGCCGCGTCCGCACATCCCGGAGCTCGAGCCGGCCTATTACGACCTGAAGGAATCCGATCTCGACCACGTGGTGAACTCGGGCTCGTTCGTTGGACTCGAGCGCGTTTCGCTCAGGACCCTGGTTCAGGCGCTGCGCGATACCTATTGCCGCAACATCGGCTTTGAATACATGTTCATCTCCGAGCGGGCGCAGCGGCAGTGGATCCAGGAGCGCATCGAGCCGGTGCGCGGCGCGCCCAAGGTCACGGCGGAAGAGCAGAAGCTCCTGCTGCGCAAGCTGACCGATGCCGAGCACCTCGAGCGCTACCTGCATACGCGCTACGTCGGCCAGAAGCGCTTCTCGCTGGAAGGAGGCGAAAGCCTGATTCCTTCCATCGACGAGCTGATCCAGCGCGCCGGCGGCGCCGGGGTACAGGAGATCGTCATCGGCATGGCGCACCGCGGCCGGCTCAACGTACTGGTCAACGTGCTCGGCAAGATGCCGAAGGACCTGTTCCAGGAGTTCGAGGGCAAGGCGGCGCAGGATCTGCCCTCGGGCGACGTGAAGTACCACAACGGCTTCTCGTCGGACATCACGACGCGGGGCGGGCCGGTGCACCTGTCACTCGCCTTCAATCCGTCCCACCTGGAAATCGTCAACCCGGTGGTCGAAGGCTCGGTGCCGGCACCCCCGCGCCGCCGCAACGACAAGACCGGCGACGTGGTGCTGCCGATCCTGGTGCACGGCGACGCGGCCTTCGCCGGCCAGGGCGTGGTGATGGAGACGCTTAATCTTTCCGGTACGCGCGGATACGGCACCGGTGGCACGGTCCATCTCATCGTCAACAACCAGATCGGCTTCACCACCTCGGACCCGCGCGATGCGCGCTCGACCATCTACTGCACCGACGTGGCGAAGATGGTGGAGGCGCCGATCTTCCACGTGAACGGCGACGATCCGGAAGCGGTGCTGTTCGTCACGCGTCTCGCGCTCGATTTCCGCCAGACCTTCCACAAGGACGTGGTGATCGACATCGTCTGCTTCCGCAAGCTCGGCCACAACGAGCAGGACGAGCCGGCGGTGACGCAGCCGCTGATGTACAAGAAAATCTCGCAGCACCCGGGCACGCGCAAGCTTTACGCGGACAAGCTCATCGCTCAGAAAATCATTGGGGAAGCAGAACCGGAAAACCTCATCAAGAAGTACCGCGAGACGCTCGAGGCCGGCCAGCAGTCGGTCAGCCCGGTGCTCTCGAACTTCAAATCCAAGTTCGCCGTCGACTGGGCGCCGTTCCTGGGTGCGAAGTGGACCGACGCCGCGGACACGAATGTGCCCCTGGAAGAACTAAGACGTCTCGCTGACCGCGTAACCACGCTTCCCGATGGCTTCACGGTGCACCCGACGGTGGGGCGGGTGATCGAAGCGCGCAAGCAGATGGCGGCGGGCAAGCTGCCGGTGGACTGGGGCATGGCCGAGACCCTGGCCTATGCCTCCCTGCTTTCGAACGGCTACGACGTGCGGCTCTCCGGCCAGGATTCCGCGCGCGGCACCTTCGCGCACCGCCACGCGGTATTGCACGACCAGTCGCGCGAGCGCTGGGACCAGGGTTCCTACGTCCCGTTGCAGAACGTCGGCAAGGACCAGGGCGACTTCGTGGTTATCGACTCCGTGCTTTCCGAAGAGGCGGTGCTCGGCTTCGAGTACGGCTTCTCCACCGCCGAGCCCAACGCGCTGGTCATCTGGGAGGCCCAGTTCGGCGACTTCGCGAACGGCGCGCAGGTGGTGATGGATCAGTTCATCAGCTCGGGCGAGACCAAGTGGGGCCGGGTGTGCGGCCTGGTCCAGCTGCTGCCGCACGGCTATGAAGGGCAGGGGCCCGAGCACTCGTCGGCGCGCCTCGAGCGCTACCTCCAGCTCTGCGCCGAGCACAACATGCAGGTCTGCGTGCCGAGCAACGCGGCGCAGATTTTCCACCTCCTGCGGCGGCAGATGCTGCGCCCGTTCCGCAAGCCGCTGGTCGTGATGACGCCGAAATCGCTGCTGCGCAAGAAGGAGGCGGCCTCGTCGATCCAGGAGCTGGCCAACGGATCGTTCCAGACCGTGATTCCGGACACCACCACGGTCGACCCCAAGGGCGTGAAGCGCATCATCGCGTGCAGCGGCAAGGTGTACTACGACCTGGTCTTCAAGAGAACCGAGCTGCAGAGGAGCGATACGGCGATCATCCGCGTCGAGCAGCTCTATCCCTTCCCGCACAAGCAGTTCGAGGCCGAAATGAAGCGCTATCCGGGTGCGACGGAAGTGGTGTGGTGCCAGGAAGAGCCGCAGAACCAGGGCGCGTGGTACCAGACGGCGCACTACTTCCGCGAGAACATGCGCGAGGACCAGAAGCTGTACTATGCCGGCCGGCCGCCCTCGGCCTCGCCCGCCGGCGGCTACATGGCCAGGCACAACGCGAGGCAGAAGGCGCTGGTCGAGCAGGCATTCGGCAAGTACAAGTAGGTTTTGTTGTTTAACCCGGCGCGTTACGCGCCTGGCTTTTCACCAACCCGGCGGAAGCTCAGCGGAAACCGGGGAAGGGCCTAAACGGGAGCAGCGATGGCTATCGTGGAAGTGAAGGTGCCGCAATTGTCGGAGTCGGTCGCCGAGGCGACGCTCCTTGACTGGCACAAGAAGGAAGGCGAGCGGGTCTCGCGCGACGAGAACCTGATCGACATCGAGACCGACAAGGTCGTGCTCGAGCTGCCCGCTCCCGCGGACGGGGTCCTGGTACGAATTCTCAAAAAAGCCAAAGAATCGGTGGGCTCGGGCGACGTCATCGCCCAGATCGATACCGAAGGCAAGGCCGCCGCGGCGGCAGCGCCTGCGGCTCAGGACAAGAAGCCTCCGGTTGCAGAAAAGCCGAAAACCGCCCCACCGGTCATGCCCGCCGGGCAGAAGATCGCGGCGGAGAAGGGCATCGACACGTCAAAGATTCAGGGTACCGGCCGCGACGGCCGCGTCACCAAGGGAGATGTTCTCGAAACCAGGACAACTCCAAAGCCTGCGCTGCAGCAACCGCCACCCCCGGTCAACATCGACCAGCTCGCCTCGGGTCGCCCGGAGCAGCGCGTGCCGATGTCGCGCCTGCGCCAGCGCGTCGCCGAGCGGCTGGTGCAGTCGCAATCGACCGCGGCCATCCTCACCACCTTCAACGAAGTGAACATGGCGCCGGTGATGGAAATGCGCAAGCGCTACCAGGAGCGCTTCGAGAAGGAGCACGGCGTGCGCCTGGGATTCATGTCGTTCTTCATCAAGGCGGCGGTGCACGCGCTCAAGCGCTTTCCGCTGGTCAACGCGTCCATCGACGGCACCGACATCGTGTATCACGGCTATTTCGACATCGGCGTCGCGGTCGGCAGTCCGCGCGGGCTGGTGGTGCCGATCCTGCGCGACGCCGACCGCATGAGCTTCGCCGAGATCGAGAAGAAGATCGGCGACTTCGGCAAGCGCGCGCAGGACGGCAAGCTGACGCTGGAGGAGCTGACCGGCGGCACCTTCTCGATCTCCAACGGCGGCGTGTTCGGCTCGATGCTGTCGACGCCGATCATCAATCCGCCGCAGTCGGCGATCCTCGGCGTGCACGCCACCAAGGAGCGGCCGGTGGCGGAGAACGGGCAGGTGGTGGTGCGGCCGATGAACTACCTGGCGCTGTCCTACGACCACCGCATCATCGACGGGCGCGAGGCGGTTTTATTTCTG
Source organism: uncultured bacterium (assembly GCA_965233195.1). Taxonomy (GTDB): domain Bacteria; phylum Pseudomonadota; class Gammaproteobacteria; order Burkholderiales; family SG8-39; genus SCGC-AG-212-J23. The sequence continues at coordinate 64,632 of CBDDSB010000034.1, forward strand.
GTCAGCATCAAAGACGCCCTTGAGGACCCGGCTCGTCTGGTCCTCGAGATATGAAGTCCTTCGACGTGGTGGTGATCGGCGGCGGCCCCGGCGGGTACATCGCCGCGATCCGCGCCGCCCAGCTCGGCCTGAATACCGCCTGCATCGACGAGTGGCGCGGCGCCGATGGCAAGCCGGCGCTCGGCGGCACCTGCACCAACGTCGGCTGCATCCCGTCAAAGGCGCTGCTGCAATCCTCGGAGAACTTCGAGCAGGCCGGCCACCATTTCGCCGACCACGGCGTCAAGGTGAAGGGCTTGGAGCTCGACCTCGCGCAGATGCTCAAGCGCAAGGACAAGGTAGTGAAGGGAAGCAACGACGGCGTGCTGTACCTGTTCAAGAAGAACAAGGTCACTTTCTTCCACGGCAAGGGAAGCTTCGGCAAGTCGCCCTCGCAGGTCATGGTGGGGGAGGAAACCCTGGAGGCGAAGCACGTCATCGTTGCCACCGGCTCCAATCCCCGCGCGCTACCCGGCGCCGAGTTCGACGAGAAGCTGATCCTCAGCAACGCGGGGGCGCTTACGATCTCGGAAGTCCCCAAGCGCTTGGGGGTGATCGGCGCCGGCATCATCGGCCTGGAGATGGGAAGCGTATGGCGGCGGCTGGGGGCCGAGGTCACCATCCTCGAGGCGCTTCCCGCTTTCCTCGGCATTGCCGACGAGGCGGTCGCCAAGGAGGCGGCCAAGGTTTTCGCCAAGCAGGGTCTGAAGATCGAACTGGGGGCGAAAATCACCTCTGTGGAGTCAAAGAAATACGTTAAGGTTCAATATACTGCGTCTGATAGTTCATCTAAAACATTGGAGTGTGACCGGCTCATCGTCTCGATCGGTCGGGTTCCGAATACTGAAGGACTGAATGCGTCCGGCGTGGGCCTCACGCTGGATGAGCGGGGCTTCATCGCCGTGGACGACGATTGCCGGACCAACCTGCCGAATGTCTGGGCGATCGGCGACGTAGTGCGCGGACCGATGCTGGCCCACAAGGCCGAGGAGGAAGGCGTGGCGGTGGCCGAGCGCATAGCCGGCCAGAAGCCGCACCTCGACTTCAACACCATCCCGTCGGTGATTTACACCTCGCCCGAGATCGCCTGGGTGGGCAAGACCGAGCAGCAGTTGAGAGGTGAAGGGCGCGCTTTGGGCGTCGACTATCGCACCGGCGTCTTTCCCTTCTCTGCCAACGCCAGGGCGCGCGCGCTCGGCGACACCACCGGGCTGGTCAAATTCATCGCCGACGCGAAGACCGACGAGATCCTCGGCGTGCACATCATCGGGCCGTTCGCCGGCGAGCTGATCGCCGAGGCGGTGGTGGCGATGGAGTTCCGCGGCTCGGCGGAGGACATCGGCATGATCTGCCACGCGCACCCGTCGCTGTCCGAGGCGATGAAGGACGCCGCGCTCGGCGTCGACAAGCGCTCGCTGAACATCTAGAAGCTCCAGAGTGGACGTAGTCGAGGTTTATCAGCAAAACCTCCAGCGACGCGGCTTCCTTTCGGACTCCTCGCAATGGCGCGCGGTCGAGCGCCTGCAGCAGCTGCACGAGGAATGGAGCGCGTACAAGAAGCGGCGCTCGAGCGCGCTGAAGCGCCTGCTGGTCAAGCCGCCGTTACCGAAGGGGGTTTACCTCTGGGGCCCGGTCGGGCGCGGCAAGAGCTTCCTGATGGACGCGTTCTATCTCTGCGTGCCGCTAGTGCGCAAGCGGCGCGTGCATTTCCACCACTTCATGCGCGAGATTCATCGCGAGCTCGACCAGCTCAAAGGCACCGAGGATCCGATCGCCGCGGTCGCCGAGCGCACCGCCAAGCGCTACCGGCTGATTTGCTTCGATGAGTTCCACGTTTCCGACATCGCCGACGCCATGATCCTCGGTCGTTTCCTGGAGCAGACGATGGAGCGCGGCGTCGAGTTCGTCATGACCTCCAATTACCACCCGGACCAGCTTTACGCCTCCGGGCTGCAGCGCGAGCGTTTCCTGCCGGCGATCGAGCTCATCAAGTCGCGGCTCGATGTGGTGAGCGTCGACAGCGGCGTGGACTATCGGCGGCTCAAGATGGAGAAGGTGCAGATTTATCATGTAGGCGCCGACGCGCCACGGCAGCTGGAGAAAATCTTCCAGGAGCTGAAGGACGTCGAAGAAGAGAAGCAGCCGCTGGACGTGGAGGGCAGAACGATCCCTTACCGCAAGCGCGCGGGCGGCCTGGTGTGGTTCGACTTCGAGGCGCTATGCGGCGGGCCGCGCTCGTACGCGGACTATGTCGACCTCACCAAGCGCTTCCACACCATCATTCTTTCCGGCGTGCCGCGCATGTCCGCCAAGCAGTCGGACGCGGCGCGACGCTTCACCTGGCTGATCGACGTGCTGTACGACGAGCACATCAAGGTGGTGCTGTCGGCCGCGGCGCCGCCGGAAGATCTCTTCACGGAAGGCGAGAACGCCGCGGATTTCCAGCGCACCGTCAGCCGGCTGCACGAGATGCAATCGGCCGAGTACCGGCTATTGCCAGTAAGGCGGGTATCCGGAGCCGCTGCCCTCGGCGGCTAGCAGGCGCAGCATCGCCGGCCATTCGAGAATTCCATACGGCCGGCGGGTGCCGGGCTGATACAGGTGCGCGGTTTTTTCCAGAATCTGCGCCGAGGGCATGACCAGCTCGGTGCGCGCCGCCATCGCATCGACCTGGGCGCGGCACGACATCTCGAGCTGGTACATCGTATTGAAGGCCTGCTGGATGGTCGGGCCGCACGTGAGCAGGCCATGCGAGCGCAGCACCATGGCGTCGTGCGGGCCAAGATCGCGCACCAGGCGCTCGCGCTCACCGAGGTCGGTCGCCGGCCCTTCGTACTCGTGGTAGCCGAGATGACCGACGAAGCGGATCGAGGTCTGGGTGAGCGGCAGCAGGCCGCACTTCATCGCCGACACCGCCATGCCGGCCGGTGTATGGGTATGAAGCACGCAGCCGATTTCCTTGCGCGCGCGGTGGATGCAGCCATGGATCACGTAACCGGATTTGTTGATGCCGTAATCCGTCTCCGGCTTCCAGAGAATTTCGCCGTCGAGGTCGATCTTCACCAGGCTGGACGCGGTGATTTCGCGGTAGGTCAGGCCATACAGATTGATCAGCAGGTGATGCTCGGGCCCCGGCACGCGCGCGGTGATGTGGTTGTAGATCATGTCGGTCATGCCGTACCGGTCGACGAGCCGGTAGCAGGCCGCGAGGTCCACGCGGGTTTGCCATTCTTCGGGACTTACTTCCTCACGAATCGAACGGAAGCTGGCATTGGTGTTCATCGCGAGGCATATTACTAGACATGAAAGCCCTTCTCGCGCTGCTGCTCGCAGCACTTTCCGGCCTTGCCTTCGCGCAAAGTTATCCGTCTAAACCGGTCCGGCTGATCATTCCATTTCCACCCGGCGGTAGTAACGACGTGGTCGGCCGCGCCATCGGCCAGCAGCTCGGCGAGAGGCTCGGTCACAGCGTGGTGATCGACAACCGCGGCGGGGCCGGCGGCATCATCGGCACGAACGAGGCGGCGAAGGCGGCGCCGGACGGCTATACGCTGCTGCTGATTTCCGTCGCGTTCCCCACCAGCATCGCTTTCAACCGCCTGCCGCAGGACATGATGAAGTCGTTCGACCCGGTGGCGATGCTCGGCAGCGGTCCGGCGCTGCTCGTGGTGCCGGCAACCTCGCCGGCCACCTCGGTTGCGGAGTTGTTGACTCAACTAAGACAAAAACCGGGGGCGCTGAACGCGGCCGCGGCCGGCATCGGCAGCTTCCAGCACATGGCGACCGAGCTATTCCGGCTGCAGTCGAAAACCGCTTTCGTGATCGTGCAGTACAAAGGCGGCGGCCCCGCGCTCACCGATACCATCGCCGGCCAGGTGCAGTTCAATCTGGGCAGCCTGGTGCAGATGATGCCGCACGTGCGCTCGGGCAAGCTGAAGGCGCTCGGCGTCAGCGGCGCGAAGCGCAACGCTGCGATGCCGGACGTTCCGACGATCGCGGAAGCCGGAGTGCCGGGCTACGAGGTGAGCAACTGGTGGGGCATCCTGGCACCGGCTGGCACGCCGCCGCCGGTGCTCGATCGCCTGTACAAGGAGATAAACGTGATCCTCGATTCTCCGGAGACGCGCAAGCGCTTCGAGCTCGAGGGAGCGGAAGTAATTCGCATGAAGCCGGCGGAAATAACCTCGTTCGTGGCGAAGGAAACCGAGCAGTGGACGCGCGTGGTAAAAGAGGCTGGCATCAAGCCGGAATGACCATGGAACGATTCAAGGCCTACAGGCTCACCGAAACGCCCGATCGCAAGATCAAGGCGGAGTTCGTCGACATGACGCTCGACGACCTCGACCCGGGCGACGTAGTGGTGCGCGTTGCGTACTCCGACGTCAATTACAAGGACGCGCTGGCCGCGACCGGCAAAGGCCGCATCCTGCGGCGCGCGTCATGCGTGGGCGGCATCGATCTGAGCGGCACGGTGGTGACGTCGAGCAACCCAAGATTCAAAAAGGGAGACGCCGTGGTCGGCATCGGCTACGAGCTTGGCGTCTCGCACCACGGCGGCTACGCGCAATACGCGCGCATGCCGGGCGAGTGGCTGATGAAACTGCCCCAGGGCATGTCGCTGTGGGACGCGATGGCCTTCGGCACCGCGGGTTACACGGCCGGAATTGCCGTCGTGCGTATGGAGCACGAGGGCTTGAAGCCGGCGAACGGACCGGTGATCGTCAACGGCGCGACCGGCGGGGTGGGCTCGATCGCGCTCGCCGCGCTGGCGAAGACCGGCTACGAGGTGGTCGCGCTCACCGGGAAGGAAAGCGAGGCGTCCTGGCTGAAAAAAATCGGCGCCAGGGACATCCTGCTGCGTCGCAGCCTGAACCTCGAGAAGATCAAGCCGCTCGACAAGTCGACCTGGGCCGGCGCCATCGACAACCTCGGCGGCGACGTGCTGGCGTGGATCTGCAGCACGATGAAGGAGAACGGCGTGATCGGCTCCATCGGCCTCGCCGCCAGCCCGAACCTGAACACCAGCGTGATGCCTTTCATCCTGCGCGGGGTGCGGCTCCTCGGCATCAATTCCGGCGAAAGCTCGAACGACGTGCGCGAGGCGGTGTGGCGCCGCCTCGCCAGCGACCTTAAGCCGCCGCTCCTCAAGGAAATGGCCCGCACCGTGCCGTTCACCCAGTTGCCCGCGGTGTTCGATGACTTCATCAACGCGAAGGTCACGCGCCGGGTAGTCGTCGACCTGGAAGAGTGACTCCGGTGCCGACGTCGACCGACCTGCAGAAACGCGTGCTGGTGGTCGATGACTCGAGATTCGTCCGCACCACCTTCGCCCACATTCTGAAGGCGTCGTTCAACGTCGCGGAGGCGTCGGACGGCGAGGCCGCCTGGCTCGCGATCCAGGCCGATTCCTCCATCGTCATGGTGTTCACCGATCTCGACATGCCGAAGCTGGACGGCTTCGGGCTGCTCAGCCGCGTGCGCAAATCGGACGATGCGCGGATCAAGGCGCTGCCGGTGGTGGTGATTTCCGGCCACGAGGAGCCGAGCAGCAAGCAGCGCGCTCGCGACCTGGGCGCCAATGACTTCATCGCCAAGTCCGCCGACGCGCCGGAAGTGCTTTCGCGCCTGGACAACGTGCTGCGCCTGGTGCGCGCGAGCCACGAGCTCGAGCAGACCAAGCAGGCGGTGGCCAGTACGGCGACCCACGACCCGCTCACCGGCACCCACACGCCGCATTACCTCGTGACCGAGGGCCGCAAGCACTTCGCGCACGCGCGGCGCCATAGCGGCGACCTGTCGGTCATGGCGCTGCGGCTCGACAGCTATGAAGCGATCTCGCTCGCCGCCAGCAAGGACATCGCCGAGCTCGTCGTCACGCGCATCGCCAAGCTGCTGACCGAGAAGGTGCGGGTGGAAGACTCGGTCGCGCGGATGGGACCGGCGACGTTCGTGGTGCTCGCTGCTAACACCGCGGCTGCGCACATGGTCGCGCTCGCCGATCGGCTGCGTCGCGAGCTGGACGAGGCGCGGGTCACCTACCGCGAGCAGCCGCTCAAGTTCGTTACCAGCATCGGCGTGGCCTCGATTTCGGCCGACCCGGCCGGCTCGATCGAGGAACTGGTGCGGCTCGCGATGCAGCGCTTGCAGGCGAGCGCGCGACCGGCGCCGGCGCCGCCGCCCCGACCGGGCATTCCGGACGATCTCGAGCGCGTGCTGCGCTACCTCGAGAACCTGGACGTCGCGAGGCTGGGCCCCGCCGCCGAGCTGTTCGCCAAGCGGCTGAAGCGCATTTCGAAAGCGATCCAGGCCCGGAAGAAGTAACCGCGCGCGCTACACTTGGGCGTCATGCCAGGCTATCGGGAATTCCATCGCCGCTCGATCGCCGACCGCGAAGGCTTCTGGGCGGCGCAGGCCAAGCTGATCGACTGGCACAAGCCGTTCTCGAAAGTCCTCGACTATTCACGGCCGCCGTTCGCCAGGTGGTTCATTGGCGGCGAGACCAACCTCTGCCACAACGCCGTCGACCGCCATCTCGCGAGCCGCGGCGAGCAGAAGGCTCTGGTCTGGATTTCCACGGAAGTGAATCAGCAACGCGAGTTCACCTATCGCCAATTGCACGAAGAGGTCAATCGCGTCGCCGCGATGATGCAGTCGCTGGGCGTGAAGAAGGGCGACCGCGTCATCGTCTACATGCCGATGATCCCGGAGGCGTGCTTCGCGATCCTGGCTTGCGCGCGCATTGGCGCAATCCACTCGGTGGTGTTCGGCGGCTTCGCCGCGGCCAGCCTCGCCGCCCGCATCGATGACGCGAAACCGGCGCTGATGATCACCGCCGATGGCGGCAGCCGGATGGGCAAGGTAGTGCTTTACAAGGCGCTGGTCGACGAGTCGCTCAAGCTCGCCAAGCATCCGCCAAAGAAGGTTCTCCTTTTGTCACGGGGTTTAGACCCGAAGATGCCGGTCGTGGAGAGCAGGGACGTCGATTGGATCTCTTTTTCGAAGAAGTTTCCCAACCCCGAAGCTCCCTGCGCCTGGTTGGAATCCAACGAGCCGTCCTACATCCTTTACACCTCGGGTACTACCGGCCAGCCGAAAGGGGTGCAGCGCGACGTCGGCGGCCACGCCGTGGCCCTGGCGTCGTCGATGAAGCACATTTTCTGCGGCGAGGCGGGCGAAACGATGTTCACCACCTCGGACATCGGCTGGGTGGTGGGGCACTCGTACATCATCTACGCGCCCCTGATCGCGGGCATGACGACCATCATGTACGAAGGCGTGCCGATCCGGCCCGATGCCGGGGTGTGGTGGAAGATCGTGCAGGACCATAAGGTCGCGGTGATGTTCTCGGCGCCGACCGCAATCCGGGTGCTGAAGAAGCAGGACCCGGCGTACCTGAAGAAGTACGACGTTTCCTCACTCAAGCATCTGTTCCTCGCCGGCGAGCCGCTGGACGAGCCCACCCACGTCTGGATTACCGAGGCCCTCGGCCGGCCGGTGATCGACCACTATTGGCAGACCGAGACCGGATGGCCACTGCTGTCGGCCCACCCGGGGGTGGAGAAGCTCAAGCTCAAGATGGGCTCGCCGAGCTTCCCGGTCTACGGCTATGACGTCCAGCTTCTTCACGAAGGCACGGGCAAAGCCGTCGCCCACGGCGAGAAGGGCGTGGTGACCATCGTTCCGCCGCTGCCGCCGGGATGCATGAGCACGGTCTGGGGCGACGACGAGCGCTTCGTGCGCACCTATTTCAAGGACTTCAAGAATATTTATTCGACCTTCGACTGGGGTATCCGCGACAAGGACGGCTACTACTTCATCCTCGGCCGCACCGACGACGTGATCAACGTCGCCGGCCACCGCCTCGGCACGCGTGAGATCGAGGAAGCGGTGAGCATGCATCCCAATGTGGCGGAGTGCGCGGTGGTGGGTGTCGCCGATCCGATCAAGGGGCAGATGCCGCTGGCGTTCGCGGTATTGAAGGATTCGACCAAGAAAACCTCGCCCGAAGAGGTGATGCAAACCGTGGACAAACAGCTCGGTGCCATCGCCCGGCCGAAGGCCGTGCATTTCGTTTCGCTGCTGCCCAAGACCCGCTCCGGCAAGACGCTGCGCCGCTCGATCCAGGCGCTCGCCGAAGGGCGCGATCCGGGCGACCTCACGACAATCGAAGACCCCAACGCTTTGGAGCAAATCAAGCAGGCACTGCGATGAAGACAAGACCGATGCTGACACTCGACGACTGCCGCAAGATCTCCGCCGCGGCGGAAGCCGAGGCGCGGAAGAACAACTGGAACGTGGTCATCGCCATCCTCGACGACGGCGGACACCTCCTGCACCTGGTGCGCATGGATGGGGCCACGCCGGCGAATGCGCGGATCGCGGTGGAGAAGGGCAGAACCGCCGCGGAGACGCGCCGCTCGACGCTGGCGTGGCAGGAGCGCATCAAAGCGCGGCCGGAAATGCTCAACATGCCCGAGGTCACCCCGATCCAGGGCGGCCTGCCGATCACCATCGAAGGCACCTGCGTCGGCGGCGTCGGCATCTCCGGGGTGCAGTCGCACGAGGACGAGCAGATCGCTGCGGCCGGCATCAAGGCCCTTACTGGTTGAAGGTCCTGATTGCCGGCGCGGGAATCGGCGGCCTCACCGCCGCCCTAGCCGCGCTGCGCAGGGGACTCGACGTCGAGGTCTACGAACAAGCCTCCGAGCTGAAGGAGGTCGGCGCCGGGCTGCAGCTCAGCGCCAACGGCACGCGGGTGTTCTACGAATTAGGCGTGGGCGAGGAGTTGAAGGCGCTTTCCTGCGAGGCCGCCGGCAAGGAAATCCGCATGTGGAACACCGGCGAGACCTGGAAGCTCTTCGATCTGGGCAAGGTTTCGGTCGAGCGCTACGGCTACCCGTACTTCACGGTTTACCGTCCCGACCTGCTCAACGTGCTCGTGGCCGCGGTTGGCCACGGGAGGATCCATCTCGGGGCAAGGTGCGTCGGATTCACCCAAGACGCAGATGGGGTGGTCCTGAAGCTCGAAGGGGGCAAAACGGTTTCGGGAGACTGCCTCATCGGCGCCGATGGCGTGCACTCGCAGGTCCGCCAGAGCCTATTCGGGCCGGACCAGCCGCAGTTCACCGGGCTGGTCGTATGGCGCGGCATCGTGCCGATAAAGAAGCTGCCGAAGCACATGGCGCGCATGGTCGGCAGTAACTGGGTCGGACCGGGCGCGCACGTCGTGCACTACCCGCTTCGCGCCGGCAAGGTGATGAACTTCGTCGGCGCGCTTGAGCGCAGCGACTGGCAGGTCGAGTCCTGGAGCGCGCGCGGCACGACCGAAGAGCTGGCTGCGGACTTTGCCGGCTGGCACGAGGACATTCACGCGCTGATCCGCAACATTCCGGTTCCGCACAAGTGGGCTCTGATGACGCGTCCGCCGATGGAGCGCTGGAGCGTGGGACGGGTAACGTTGCTCGGCGATGCCTGCCACTCGATGGTGCCGTTTCTCGCGCAGGGCGCCGTAATGGCGATTGAGGATGGATACATCCTGGCAAGAGCCCTTACCGCGTCAGCGGACGTTGCCTCCAACTTAACAAAATACGAGAAGGCGCGGCGCGGACGAACGCGGAAAGCGGTGGAGGGCTCGGCGGCCAATATCGGGCGCTTCCACCACCCGGCGCTCGCCGATCCTGCCAAGGCGCGCGATTACGTTGCCCGGGAATGGGCCGGGCAGAACGTGGCCGACCGCTATGAATGGCTGTTCCGCTACGACGTGACGAGCGCCGCGGTCTGATCCAGAATCCACTCATGAGACGCGACGCCGAATTGATCTCCGCGCTGGAGCGGGCAAACATCCACCCGCTCTGGGACCGCTACCAGCGCATCACGCCGATGGCGCCGAAGGCCAAGGACGCGCCAATGCACTGGCGCTGGCGTGACCTCGAGCCATTCACCGAGCGTGCGGCGAAGGAAGTGGCCATCGAGGACGTCGAGCGCCGCGCCCTGATCCTGGCGCATCCGGCGTTCCCCGGCGCCACCGTCACCACGCAGAATTTGATCGGCGCCTTCACGGTGCTCGAGCCCGGCGACAAGGCGGTGCCCCATCGCCACACGGCCGCCGCGATTCGTTTTGCCACGCGAGCGGAAGGCGCGGTCACCATCGTCAACGGCCGCCGCTGCGAGATGCACGAGGCCGACCTGGTGCTTACGCCCCCAATGTGCTGGCACGGCCACATCAACCAGGGCAAGCGCCGCACCGTGTGGTTCGACGCTGCCAACATGCCGGCGATCTGCGCGCTCGACGCGAGCTTCTTCGAACCAGGCACGCGCCACGACGAGCGCTTCTGGGAAGTCGGCGACGCCGGCTCGCAGGAGTACCGGTTTCCGGGCAGCGCGACGCGCAAGCAGGTCGAGGCCATGCCCGTGGGTCCGGATGGGGCGAGGACCTTGCGCTACACCAGGAATGACGGCTCGGTCATGCCGACCCTCGACCTGTTTTTCACGAAACTGGAAAACGCCACGAAGCCGAGGAGAGGGACTTACAACGCCGTCTGCCTCGTCGTCTCGGGCGAGGGGCACTCGAAGGTTGGCGACCAGACCTTCGAATGGTCGCAGCACGACGTGTTCACCGTGCCGCACTGGACTTGGGCGAGCCACACGCCGCGCAGCAAGGCAGCCGAGCTCTTCTTGGTCACCGACCGCGCGATCTACGAGCGACTCGACCTCCTGCGCGAAGAACTGGGGTGATCGGTCGGTCGGTCAGGCGGGTCGAGGATTTTCGTTTCCTGACCGGCGGCGGCCGTTTCGTCGACGACCTGGAATTTCCCGGCGCGCTGCATTGCGCGCTGGTCCGCTCGCCGCATGCGCACGCCCGCATCGTGGGCATCGAAGCAAATACCTCGGTCCTCACGGGGCGCGACATGGCGGAGGATGGTGTCGGCCCGATGCGCGCAGGCTGGCAGTTGCCGGGAATGGTGGAGATTCCGCGCTGGGCGCTGGCGCGCGAAACCGTACGTCACGTCGGCGAGCCGGTCGCCGCCGTGTTCGCCGAGACGCGCGCCGCCGCGGAGGATGCGGCCGAGCAGGTCGCAGTGACTTATGAGGCGCTGCCGCTGGAGGAGCAGATCTGCTTCCAGTGGACCAGAGGCGACGCCGTGGCCGTAGAGAAGGCATTCGCCGATGCGCCGCATCGCGTCGAGATCGACCTGGTCAATAACCGCCTGTGCGGAGCGGCGATCGAGAATCGCGGCATGGCCGCCGTTCCCGGGCCGGAAGGCCTGACGCTGTACTGCGCGACGCAGACCCCTCACCACCTGCGCCAGGCGATATGCGCCGAGCTTGGCCTGAAGGAAACAGCGCTTCGCGTAGTGTCGCCGGACATGGGCGGGGGGTTTGGATACAAAGGCAAGCACTATCCGGAGGAGACCATCCTCGCCTGGGCGGCGCGCCGCCTGCGCCGGCCGGTGCGCTGGATGGCCGGGCGGCGCGAATCATTCCTGTCGGACACGCAGGGCAGGGACCACCGCACACGCGCTGCCCTCGCCTTGGATCGCAACGGCCACTTTCTCGCCTTGCGCGTCGACACGCGCGCGGACGTCGGCGCTTATGTCTCGACCTTCGGCGCCGCCATCCCCGGCCCGATTTACAGCGCACTGCTCGCCGGCGTGTACCGGACGCCGGCCATTCACGTTCAGGTGACCGGCATGTTTTCGAATACGGTGCCCACGGATGCGTACCGCGGGGCCGGACGTCCCGAGGCGTGCTACGTGCTCGAGCGGCTCGCGGACGCAGCGGCGCGCAAGCTGGGCATCGACCGCGCCGAAATCCGCCGTCGCAACCTGATCCCGAAGGAGGCGATGCCCTACAAAACGCCCATCGGACCGACCTACGACTGCGGCGATTTCCCCCGTATCCTGGAACGCGCGTTGGCGGCGGCGGACTATGCCGGCTTCGCCGAGCGGAGGAAGAAATCGCAAAAGCTGCGTGGCATTGGCATCGCCTGCTATGTGGAGTCATCTGGCGTAGCGCCATCGCGGCTGGCGGGCATGATGGGTGCTCGATACGGCTTCTACGAATCGGCGCAAGTCCGCGTCGCGCCCGACGGCACCGTGACCGCCTATCTCGGCACGCACAACCATGGACAAGGCCACGCCACGAGCTTCGCGCAGATTCTGTCGACGGGGCTTGGGATCCCGATGGAGCGCATTGCGATCCGCGAGGGCGACACCGCGGAGGTGCCAAACGGCACCGGGACCTTCGGCTCGCGCTCGATGGCGGTCGGTGGGTCCGCGCTGAAGCTCGCTTACGGAAAGGTCATTTCGAAAGGAAAGAAAATCGCGGCTCACCTGCTCGAGGCCGCGGTGACTGATATCGAGTTCGAGAACGGCGACTTCCGCGTGGCTGGCACCGACCGCGCGGTGAGCTTCGGCCAGGTTGCAGGCGCGGCTTACGTACCGCACAACTATCCGCTGGACTCGCTGGAACCCGGGCTCGACGAAAACGCTTTCTATGATCCGCCGAACTTCGCCTTCTCCAATGGCGTGCATGTCTGCGAGGTGGAAGTCGATCCGGAGACCGGCGCCGCGCAGCTGGTCTCCTACCACGCGGTGGACGATGTCGGCACGGTGATCAATCCGATGATCGTCGAAGGCCAGCTCCACGGCGGTCTAGCGCAAGGCATCGGCCAGGCGCTCGCGGAGCGCACGGTCTACGACGAGGGGCAGCTCCTGTCCGCGTCCTTCATGGACTACGCCGTCCCCCGCGCCACGGATCTGCCGGATTTCTCGTCGGAGCTGGATGAAAGCCAGCCCTGTACCCACAACCCGCTTGGCGCCAAGGGATGCGGCGAATCGGGCGCCATCGGCGCGCCGGCCGCGGTGATGAGCGCGCTGCTCGACGCCCTGGCCCCGTTAGGGGTCCAGGATCTCGAAATGCCGGCTACGCCCCACCGAATATGGGAGGCGATAATGCATGCCCGAGAATCAGGCAAGCCATAATGCGCAAATGATTCAGGAATTGAATCCGGCGAAGCTCGCACTGCTGTTTCGCCGCCAGCTCGAGCTCTGCAACGTGAAGAAAGGCGAGACCATCGCCGCGGTGAGCGACCTCGCCACGCGCCGCGAGTACCTGCAAGCCGCCTTTGCCGCCGCCGACGACCTCGGCGCCGACATTTACGAGCTATGCGTCAACTCGCTGCCGTCCTGGACCAAGGTCGGCGTGCCCACCATCGGCAAGGCCAAGGGCACGCTGGAGGCGGTCAAGGCTGCCGACCTGGTGGTGATCTTCCATGTTCCGCTATTCACCAAGTGGCTGAAGCAGGTGATGGACGGCGGCACGCGCGTGCTCATGATCATCGACGCGCCGGATGATCTCGAGCAATTGATGTCGCCGAAAGGGCTCAAGGATGCGTGCAAGTATGCCGAAAGCCTTTACCGCAAGACCACATCGGTCCGCGTGCGGAGCGAAGCGGGTACGGATCTAACGTATCAATGCGGTGAGTATCCCGTCATGACGCAATGGGGCTACGCGGACGAGCGCGGGCATTTCGATCATTGGGGCGGCGGGCACATCCACACGTTTCCGAACGAAGGAAGCGCGCATGGCACCGTGGTGTTCCAGCCCGGCGACATCGTGATCCTGCCCTATTGCCGCTACATCGCCGACCCGGTCATGCTGGAGATCCGCGACGGCCACATCGTCAAGCTCGACGGCGGCATCGATGCCAAGCTGATGCGCGACTGGCTGGACGACGGCAAAGCGGGACCGCAGGACCGGGATCCGTACGCGGTATCGCATCTGGGGTGGGGCATGAATCCGCAGGCGCTCTGGTACGGCATCGCGCTGCACGGCGACGCGCCGGAGCGCCATCGCGCCGCGGCCCGCACCTTCCCCGGCAATTTCCTGTTTTCGACCGGACCGAATACCCAGGGCGGCGGCAAGCGCGACACGCGCGGTCACTACGACGTGCCGATGCGCGACTGCACCGTCGAGCTCGACGGTAAGGTCGTCGTCGAGCGCGGCCGCATCGTCGACGACAAAATGAAAGTCAATCGGGAGGCAAGATGAGAAAGCTATTGGTGGCAGTGGCGATGCTGGGCGCGTTCGCTGCGAACGCGGCGGACAAGGTGAAGGTCGGGTTCATCAGCACGCTGTCGGGACCGAACGCCTCGATCGGCATCGACATCCGCGACGCCTTCAACCTCGCGGTGAAGCTCAATGGCGGCAAGCTCGGCGGCCTGCCGGCCGAGGTGCTGGTCGGCGACGACGGACTCAAGCCGGAGCAGGCGAAGCAGCTGGCCGAGCGCTACCTGCAGCGCGACAAGGTCGACTTCGTCACCGGCATCGTGTTCAGCAACGTGGTGCTCGCGGTTGCGCCGGACGCCATCGCCAGCAAGGTGTTCTTCATCTCGCCCAACGCCGGCCCGGCGCAGTACACGGGTGCGCAGTGCAATCCGTTCTTCTTCGCAGCCTCGTGGCCGAGCGAGGCCTACAGCGAGGCGGCGGGCCAGTACGTGACCAACAAGGGCCTGAAGAACGTCATCTTCCTCGCCCCCAACTACGTCGGCGGGCACGACGCCGCCACCGGTTTCAAGCGCTACTTCAAGGGCAAGCTGCAGGAGGAGATGTACACCAAGCTCGGGCAGCTCGACTACGCGGCCGAGCTGTCGCAGATCCGCGCCGCGAAGCCGGAGGCGCTGTACGTGTTCCTCCCCGGCGGCATGGGCGTGAACTTCATCAAGCAGTTCGTGGCCGCGGGCCTGTCGAAAGACATCCAGCTCATCGTGCCGCTGTGGGGCTCCGACCAGGACATCATCCGCGCGGTCGGCGATCCGATGCTCGGCCTGTTCAGCGTCGGCCACTGGTCGATCGACCTCGACAATCCGGCCAACCGCAAATTCGTCGCCGAGTTCGAGAAGGAATACAAGCGCCTGCCGACCGGTTATGCCGCCTCAGGCTACGACACCGCGATGCTGATGGATTCGGCGATCCGCAAGGTGAAAGGCAAGATCGAGGACAAGGACGCGCTGCGCGTCGCCTTGCGCGCTGCCGACTTCAAGAGCGTGCGCGGCGACTTCAAATTCGGGCCGAACCAGTTCCCGGTGCAGAACTACTACCTGCAGCTCGTCGGTAAAGGCAACGACGGCCGCATCGTGCACAAGACGATTGGCACAGTTCTGCAGAACCGTGCCGACGCCTACGTGCAGGACTGCAAGATGAAATAGGGAAGACGCTCGGTCAGGAGCCGCTGACGCCCGCCTTGGCGCACTGCTCATCCTGATCGCCGGTGACGCCGCTCACGCCGACCGCGCCGACGACCTTGCCATCGACCATGATGGGTACGCCGCCGGGCGAAGCGAATACGCCGGGGAGCGTTGCGGTTGCCGGACCGCCTTTGTTGATCACCTCGGCGAAAGCGCGCGTCGGGCGCTGATAGGTCGCCGCCGCCCTGGCCTTGCCGATGGCGATGTCGTTGCTCGCATACTGCGTGTTCTCCATGCGCTAGAAGTACAGGAGCGAGCCGTGCGTGTCGACGACTGCAACGGCAACGTTCCATTTGTTCTTCTGGCACTCGGCGAGATGTACTTACGACAGCGCGACTATACGGCGCTCGCGCAGGCTTTCGATTTCCTGTGGTGAACAGCCGAGCTGGGCAAGCAATTCCGCGCCATGCTCGCCAATGCGCGGAGGATCGCTGCGTTTGCCCAGCCGCTTGCCGCCCAGGGCGAGCGGCAGGGCCGGCACGCGGATGGTTTTTCCATTGATTTTGGTTTCCAACAGCCCTTCCGAGGCCTTGAGGTGCGGGTCGTCGAGCAGATCCCACGGCTTGGCGATCGGTGCGAATGGCAGGCCGATGGCTTCGAGCTTCGCGCTGAGCTCGCTCAGCGTGTGCTTCTTAGTGATTCCATTGACCTTCGGCAGCAGCCAGCTGCGTTCCTTGACGCGTTTGGCATTGCTGCTCAGACGCTCGTCCTTTGCCAATTCCGGCTCGCCGAACTCGCGGCAGAACACCTCCCACTGCGTATCGGTCACCACGCCGACGAACAGGCGCCCGCCGTCCCGCGTGTCGCAGATGTCGTAGATGCCCCAGGCCGGGCGCTTCACCGACATTGGCGGCGGGGCTTCGCCGGTCAACTCGTATTGCGCCATGTGTTGCGCGACGAGGTATGCGGTGCTCTCGAACAGGGAGCTGGTCACGCGCGTGCCGCGGCCAGTCTTCTCGCGCTCGCGCAGCGCGGCGAGGATGCCGACCGCGGCGAAGGTGCCGCCCATGATGTCGATCACCGAGGAGCCGGCGCGCAGCGGCCGGTCGGGCAGGCCGGTCATGTAGGCGAGTCCGCCCATCATCTGGGTCACTTCGTCGAGCGCGAGGCGATGCTCGTAGGGACCGTCGAGAAAGCCCTTCAGCGAGCAGTAGATCAGCCTTTCGTTATCGCGCGAGAGGTTTTCATAGCCAAAGCCCAGCTTCTCGAGCGCGCCCGGGCGGAAGTTCTCCGTCAGCACGTCGGCGGTCTTCAGCAGCTTGAGCACCAGCTCGCGGCCTTCCGGTTTCTGCAGGTCGACCGCCAGGCTCTTCTTGTTGCGGTTGAAGACCGGATAGAAGCCCGCGCCGGCGGCTTCGAGGCGGCGCGTGTTATCGCCGGCGAGCGGTTCGACCTTGATCACTTCGGCGCCCAGATCCGCGAGCACCAGGCCGCACGAAGGGCCCATCACCATGTGCGCGAATTCGACTACGCGCACCCCTTCAAGCGGCAGCACGAAATCCTTTGGGCAAACCTGCGACCGGCGTATGGCCGTAAATCGGCTCGGCGGGAATCGCCTCGGCGAGGATCTTGCGCGCCTCGAACAGCTTCTGCAGATCGATGCCCGTTCTCACGCCCATGCTTTCGAACATGAACACCAGATCCTCGGTGATCACGTTGCCGCTCGCCCCCGGCGCGAACGGGCAGCCGCCGAGCCCGCCCATCGAGCTGTCGAAATTGCGCACGCCTTCTTCGTAAGCGGCAAGCGCGTTCGCCAATCCGAGGCCGCGCGTGTTGTGGAAATGAGCCCCTTCCAGCTTGTTTCCGATTTTGTTTTTCACCTTGTTGAACAGCCGTCTCACCTGGGCCGGATTGGCGTAGCCGACGGTGTCCGCGAGGGCCACTGCATCGCAGAACTCCGCGAGCTGCGAAGCGATGCGCACCACGTCATCCTCGGGCACGTCGCCTTGCATGGTGCAGCCGAACGCGGTGGATACCGCGCCTTCGAGCTCGACGCCCGGATGCGGAAATTGCGCGCACTTGCGCACTTCCTCGACCATCTGCTCCGGTGTCATACGCACGTTAGACTCGCTGTGCTGGCGGCTCGCCGAAATCGGGAAGGTCACCTTGTGCGCGCCGGCCTCGAGCGCGCGCTGGAAGCCTTTGAGGTTTGGCGCGAGGGCAACCACCTTCACATTAGGAAGGGTTCTCGCAAAGGCGACGATCTCGCCGGTGTCAGCCATCGCCGGGATGAGCTTGGGCGGGACGAAAGAACCGACCTCGATTTCCTCGAGGCCGGCAGCGGCAAGGGCGCGGATCCACGCCTTCTTCGCTTGCGTGGGCATCAGGTTCTTGGCGTTCTGCAGTCCGTCGCGCGGTCCCACTTCGCAGATGTGCACTTGTCGGTTCATGCCTTGATTCTATTCTCGATGGCGCCGATTGCGACACCGCAAGCCACCGCGCCGGCAGCGAAGGCCAGGAGCACCCAGAGGCTCGCGTGCCAGCCGCCGAATTGCGTCGCGATCCATGCCAGCGCCATCGGGCCGAGAAACTGCCCGACCTGCGAGGCCTGCATCACGATGCCGTTACCGGTGCCGATGTGCTGCGGGGAGCGGGCGTGCAGCGGCAGGCCGGAAAACACCGACGCCGGAATGACGCCGGCGGAGAACGAGAACGCCAGGACCAGCAGGTAGCGCAGCGCCGGGGGCAGCGCCTCGGAAAGCATGCCGACCTCGCACAGCGCCGCGATCACGGCGCCGGTGATGATCAGCGTGCCCCGCGGCACGCCGCGCGCGAGCAGCCAGCCGCCGGTGAGATTGGCCGGCGCGTTGATCAGCACGAAGAGCGCGGTCGCGTACGCCGCCGCGCCGCCGGAGAGGCGATGCTCATCGACCAGGAAGGTCGGCAACCAGACCATGATCGACGTCCACTGTGCAACGTAGAAGGCGAACAGCGCGGCCATTGCCAGGTTGCCCCGGTTCGCCAGCGACTCCGCGACCAGGCGCATCGAGCTGACCTGTCCGTAGCGCGGCGCCGGGGCGAGACGCCAGAGCGTGACGGCGGCGGCAATGGCGAGGGCGGACAGCGCGAGCCACAGCCCGCGCCAGCCCCACGCGGCGGTCAGCAACGGCGCGGCGAAAAGCGCGATCGCACCGCCCGTCGGCATGTACGCGCTCCACAAGCCCAGCGCTTTGGCGCGGTCGGCCGGCGTCGCCGCGGCGGCGTTCATCAGCGTCACGCCCGAGACGATGAAGACGATGAAGCCGATGCCCTCCAGAAAGCGGGAGAGGAGGAGGGTGGCGAACCCGGCGGCGGCTGCGCCCAGCGCGCCGGCCGCGCAAAGGACGAGGAGCCCCGCCAGCGCGAGGCGCTTGTGCCCGAAACGGTCGCATAGCACGCCGGCGAGCATGCCGACGAGCATGCCCATCAGGTTGAACATCGTGGCGATGAGGCCGGACTCGACCAGGGTGAGACCAAGCTCGTCGCGCAGCCCGGGGATGGCGGGCGCAACCTTGGTCATGTACGCGCCGGCGACCAGGCCGCCGGCGAAGATGGCCCAGACTGCAGGCCAACTCGTCACGCGGCGGTGACGGGTATCTTCAGTTCAACAATCTTCTTCGACCACTCCGCTGGCCCGGTGTTGTGTACTGAGGTGCCGTTAGCGTCCACCGCGACGGTGACCGGCATGTCCTTCACCTCGAATTCGTAGATCGCCTCCATGCCGAGGTCCTCGAAGGCCAGCACGCGCGACTTGCGGATCGCCTTGGAGACGAGATACGCCGCGCCGCCGACCGCCATCAGGTAGGCCGCCTTGTGCTTGCGGATCGACTCGATCGCCGCCGGGCCGCGCTCGGCTTTGCCGACCATCGCGATCAACCCGGTCTTGCCCAGCATGGTGTCGGTGAACTTGTCCATGCGTGTCGACGTCGTGGGACCGGCAGGGCCAACGACTTCATCACGCACCGGATCCACGGGGCCGACGTAGTAGATCACGCGGTTGGTGAAGTCCACCGGCAATGGCTTGTTCTGCTCCAGAAATTCCTGGATGCGCTTATGCGCCGCATCCCGGCCCGTAAGCAGCTTGCCGGAAAGGAGAAGTCGCTGGCCGGGTTTCCACGACGCGACTTCTTGCCTGTTCAAGGTATCGAGATCGACAGGCTTGGAATTCGCGTCGGGCTTCCAGGTGACGGACGGCCAGTCGGAAAGCTTGGGTGCCTCGAACTCGGCCGGTCCTGAGCCGTCGAGCACGAAGTGCGCATGCCGCGTGGCCGCGCAATTCGGAATCATGGCAACTGGCCGGTTGGCGGCGTGCACCGGATAAGTGTGGATCTTGACGTCGAGCACGGTGGAGAGGCCCCCCAGGCCTTGCGCGCCGATGCCGAGCGCGTTCACCTTGTCGTAGAGCTCGATGCGCAGCTCCTCGACCTTGTTGCGCGCGCCGCGCGCCTTGAGCTCGGCCATGTCGATCGGCTCCATCAAGGCTTCCTTGGCCATCAGCATGGCTTTTTCGGCCGTGCCCCCGACCCCGATGCCGAGCATTCCGGGCGGGCACCATCCCGCGCCCATCGTCGGCACGGTCTTGACCACCCAGTCCGCAATCGAGTCGGAAGGATTGAGCATCACGAACTTCGCTTTCGCCTCCGAGCCGCCGCCCTTCGCGGCGACGTCGACCTCGAGCTTGTCGCCGGCGACCATTTGCACGTTGATCACCGCGGGCGTGTTGTCCTTCGTGTTCTTGCGGCCAAAGTCGGACTCGTCGAGCACCGAGGCGCGCAGCCGGTTGTCCGGGTCCATGTACGCCCGGCGCACGCCCTCATTTATTGTTTCTTCAAAATCAGAAAAATCAAACCGTACTTGCATGCCGATCTTCACGAAAACGTTAACGATGCCCGTGTCCTGGCAAATCGGCCGGTGGCCTTCCGCGCACATGCGCGAATTGGTGAGAATCTGCGCGATCGCGTCCTTCGCGGCCGCGGATTGCTCGCGCTCATAGGCGCGGCCCAGCGCGCGGATGTAGTCCGCCGGGTGGTAATAGGAGATGAATTGCAGCGCGTCGGCGACGCTCCGGATCAGGTCGTCCTTGCGGATGGTGGTCATATATGCTCGCCGTGCTTGGCCGCGGCCGAAGGCATCACCCGGTCGGCCGCTGCGATGGCGATCGCCGACAGGAGGAACGTGATGTGGATGCCGACCTGGGCGAGGAGGGTCTTCTCGTCGTAGGCCGCCGCATTGATGAACGTCTTCAGCAGGTGGATCGACGAAATGCCGATGATCGCCGTGGCAAGCTTCACTTTGAGGACTGAGGCGTTGACATGCGACAGCCATTCGGGCTGGTCGGGATGGCCTTCGAGATTCATGCGCGAGACGAAGGTCTCGTAGCCGCCGCCGATCACCATGATCAGCAGGTTGGAGATCATCACCACGTCGATCAGACCGAGAACCACCAGCATGATCACGGTCTCGTTCAGCTTCGCCGGTCGTTCCACGCCTTCCACGGACACGGCATCGAGCACGTGCGTCAAGGCGCTGCCGTTGCCGAACGCAGCGAGCAGGAGGTAGTAGAGCTCCTGCCAGAAGAGCCACACGTAGATCGCCTGCGCGACGATCAGACCGAGATAGAGCGGAAGCTGAAGCCAGCGGCTGGCAAAGATGAAAGCGGGGAGCGGCCGCATGACGCGCGCCTCGCTCATTCCAGGGGATTTCGGTGGCATCCGTGTCGTTTGAACGCGTATTGCTTGAACGGGGGGGTGCAACTGTAGCATTCTATCCGCCGGATCCTTGAGGAGGAACGATGTCGTCCAATATTGAAACGGTGCTGCAGGAAAAGCGCGTCTTTCCGCCGGCGCCTGCGTTCGTGAAGCAGGCGAATATCTCCGGCATGGATGCCTACCGCATGCTCGTGGCGGAGGCGGAGCGCGATTTCGAAGGCTTCTGGGCCCGCCTCGCGCGCGAGAACCTGGTGTGGTCGAAGCCCTTTACCAGGATCCTGGACGAATCGAAGGCGCCGTTCTTCCGCTGGTTCTACGACGGTGAGCTGAACGCTTCCTACAACTGCCTCGACAAGCACCTGAAGAGCCAGCCGGACAAGATCGCCATCATCTTCGAGGCCGACGATGGCAAGGTCACGAAGATCACCTACAAGCAGCTCTACCACGAGGTCTGCCGCTTCGCGAACGCGCTCAAGGCCAAAGGCATCCGCAAGTCCGACCGCGTGCTGATCTACATGCCGATGTCGATCCAGGCGGTGGTCGCGATGCAGGCCTGCGCGCGCATCGCCGCGACGCATTCGGTGGTGTTCGGCGGCTTCTCGGCGAAGAGCGTGCAGGAGCGCATCATCGACGCGGGCGCGGTGGCGGTGATTACCGCCGATGGCCAGTTCCGCGGCGGCAAGGAGATTCCGCTGAAGCCGGTCGTGGACGAGGCTCTCGGCATGGGCGGCTGCGACGCGATCAAGAACGTCTTCGTCTACAAGCGCTCCGGCAGCAAGGTGCCGATGCAGGCTGGGCGCGACACCTGGTGGGACGACGCGGTGAAAGGGCAGGCGGACACTTGCGAGCCGACGTTCGTCGACGCCGAGCACCCGCTCTTCATCCTCTACACCTCGGGCTCCACCGGCAAGCCAAAAGGCATTCAGCATTCCACCGCCGGCTATTTGCTGTGGTGCGCGCTCACCATGAAATGGGTGTTCGACCACAAGCCGAGCGACATCTTCTGGTGCACCGCCGACGTCGGCTGGGTGACGGGGCACAGCTACATCGTTTACGGGCCGCTCGCCGTTGGCGCCACCGAGGTGGTGTTCGAAGGGGTGCCGGTCTACCCCGACGCGGGGCGATTCTGGAAGACCATCCAGGATCACAAGGTCAATGTGTTCTACACCGCGCCGACGGCGATCCGTTCGCTCATCAAGGCGGGCGGCGACCTGCCGAAAAAATACGATCTCTCCAGCCTGCGCATCCTCGGCACCGTCGGCGAGCCGATCAATCCCGAGGCGTGGATGTGGTACCACGAGACCGTCGGCGGCGGCCGCTGCCCGATCGTCGATACGTGGTGGCAGACCGAGACCGGCGGACACATGATCTCGCCATTGCCGGGCGCGATACCGACCAAGCCGGGATCCGCGACGCTGCCGCTGCCGGGCATCTTCGCCGACATCGTCGACGAGACCGGGCACCCGGTGGGCAGGGGAAAGGGCGGCATCCTCGTCATCAAGCGTCCGTGGCCCTCGATGCTGCGCACGATCTGGGGCGACCCGGAGCGCTACAAGAAGACTTACTGGCCCGACGACTTCAAGAACAAGCTCTACCTCGCGGGCGACGGCGCGAGCACCGATCAGGATGGCTATTTCCGCATCGTCGGGCGCATCGACGATGTGCTCAACGTTTCCGGCCACCGCCTCGGCACGATGGAGATCGAGTCCGCGCTGGTGGCGAACAGCAAGCTGGTCGCGGAGGCGGCGGTCGTCGGGCGGCCCGACGAGCTCACCGGCGAGGCGGTGTGCGCCTTCGTCGTGCTCAAAGGTCCGCGCCCGAGCGGCGAGGAAGCGCTGAAGATCGCGAAGGAGCTGCGCGACTGGGTCGGCAAGGAGATCGGCGCAATCGCCAAGCCGAAGGACATCCGCTTCGGCGACAACCTGCCCAAGACGCGCTCGGGCAAGATCATGCGCCGGCTGCTGCGTTCCATCGCCAAAGGCGAGGCCATCACCCAGGACGTCTCCACGCTCGAGAACCCGGCGATCCTGGAGCAGCTGAAGCAGTCGACGTAGGCTCCTGGATGGAAACGGGCGTTCCCGAGCACAAGGCGTACTGGCGCAAGAGCTTGACCATCACGTGGATCACGCTGTTCCTGTGGGCCGTCGTCACCGTGCTGATCGGCATCTACGCGCGCGAGGCGCGTGAGCTCACCATCGTCTACGGGGTGCTGACCGGGCTATATGCCTGGACCCTGAGCAGGCAGGACAGGATTCACCGCTGCTAGAATCGGAGCGCTGCGGAGAGATGGCCGAGCGGCTTAAGGCGCACGCTTGGAAAGCGTGTGTACGTTAATAGCGTACCGTGGGTTCGAATCCCACTCTCTCCGCCAATTCCCGATTCGCGAAAGAAAACGCCCGCCAGGCTTGCGCCCGCGGGCGTTTAAACCATCACGCCTTGCGGGTCGCGATGGAGGAGGATGCGATGGAAACCAGCCTAGCCCGCGCATCCGACGAGCGGCTGACGACAAGCTGACTGTGGGCTTACGGCGGAGAGTGTTTCGACTTACAATCAGAACCGGCGGGCCTCCCCGCATTGCAGTCTGGTGAACCTGGTCAGGTCCGGAAGGAAGCAGCCACAGCCGGCCCCTGCGAGTGCCGGGGGTCGGGCTCGCCACCTAATTCTTATCGCGCGATGAGCTATCAAGTTCTTGCCCGCAAGTGGCGGCCGCGGGATTTCGGCAGCCTGGTGGGACAGGAGCACGTCGTGCGCGCCCTGCGCCACGCGCTCGAGCACAAGCGCTTGCACCACGCCTATCTCTTCACCGGCACGCGCGGCGTCGGCAAGACCACGCTGGCGCGCATCCTCGCCAAGTGCCTCAACTGCGAAACCGGCATCACCGCGCAGCCGTGCAACAAATGCTCGGCCTGCATGGAGATCGATGCCGGCCGCTTCGTGGATCTGCTGGAAGTCGACGCGGCCACCAATACCAAGGTCGACGAGATGCGCCAGCTGCTCGAGAACGCGCAATATGCGCCGACGCGCGGTCGCTTCAAGGTCTACGTCATCGACGAGGTGCATCAGCTCTCGGGACACGCCTTCAATGCGATGCTGAAAACGCTGGAAGAGCCGCCCGAGCACATGAAATTCATCCTCGCGACCACCGACCCGCAGAAGATCCCGGTCACAGTGCTCAGTCGCTGCCTGCAATTCAACCTGAAGCAGATGCCGAAGGAAGCCATCGCGACGCATCTGGCTTCCATTCTGGACAAGGAACAGATTCCAGCAGAACCCGAGGCCTTGGTGCTGCTCGCGCGCGCGGCGGCCGGCAGCATGCGCGACGCGCTGTCGCTCCTGGATCAGGCGATCGCGCACGGCGGCGGCAAGGTGGTGCCGGCAAGTGTGAGCGACATGCTGGGCACGATTGACCAGAGCCACCTGCTCAGATTGGTGGAGGCGGTCGCCGGTGGCGATGCCGCGGCGGCCGTGAAGGTCGCCGACGAGATGCAGGCGCGCAGCCTGTCGTTCGACACGGCGCTCGCCGACCTGGCAAGCCTGCTGTTGCGCGTGGCGCTCGCCCAATCGCTGCCCGATGCGGTGGACGACGCGCGCATCGGCCAGCTTGCCGGGCGGCTCGACGCCGAATCGGTACAGCTTTATTACCAGATCGCGCTGCAGGGCCGGCAAGACCTGCCGCTCGCGCCCGACGAGCATGCGGGCTTCGTGATGACCGTGCTGCGCCTGCTTGCGTTCAGACCGGAAGGCGCCGCGCAGCGAGTGCCGATGCCGCCAGCGGCGAAACCGAAGCAGGACGCCCCAAAAAAAGACAGTAGCTGGCCCGAGCTCGTCCAGCAGCTGCCAGTCACCGGCGCCGCGCGCGAGCTGGCGCGCAATGCCGAGCTCGGCCGGCGCGAAGGCCCGCTGTTCGAGCTGGTGGTGCCGAAAGGCAAGGCGTATCTCGCGGAACGCAACTACGTCGACAAGCTTAAAGCGGCGCTCGAACAGCATCTCGGCAGCGTGGTAAACGTGAAAGTCGCGGTCGGCGAGGTCGCCGGCGCCAGCGCCGCCGCGCTCGAGGCCGGCGAGCGCGAGGCGCGCCGCGCCGCCGCCGCGCAGGCGGTGCAGGGCGACGGCTTCGTGCAGGACCTCGTCAACATGTTCGACGGCAAGGTCGTCGACTCCACCATCCGGGAAGACCGAAAGTGAGCCGCCCATGAAAGGCAATATCGGCCAGCTGATGAAGCAGGCGCAGCAGATGCAGGAGAACATGCGCCGCATGCAGGAAAGCCTCGCCAGCCTGGAGGTCGAGGGGCAGTCGGGCGCCGGCATGGTGAAGATCCAGATGACGTGCAAGTACGAGGTGAAGCGCGTGGCGATCGATCCCTCGCTGGTGGGCGACGACCGCGAGATGCTCGAGGACCTGGTGACCGCCGCCTTCAATGACGCCTCGCGCAAAGTCGAGGCCACCATCGCGGAGAAGATGAGCGGGATGACCGCCGGGCTCGGCCTGCCCGCGGGCTTCAAGCTGCCGTTTTGAGCAAGCCGCCGGTCCCCAGCGCGAAGGGGCTCGAGCGGCTGGTGCAGGCGCTGCGCGTCCTGCCGGGGGTCGGGCCGCGCTCGGCCCAGCGCATGGCGTTCCACCTGCTGCAGCATCAACGCGATGGCGCCGAGGAGCTCGCCCGTGCGCTTGCCGACGCGCTCACCAGCGTGAAGCGCTGCACCCAGTGCAACAACTTCAGCGAAGAAGACGTTTGCGCGCTGTGCCGCTCGCCGCGCCGCGACCGGGCGCTTCTTTGCGTGGTCGAGACCCCGGCCGACCTTGCGATGGTCGAGCAGACGCTTTCGTATTCGGGGATGTACTTCGTTCTCATGGGCAGGCTATCGCCGCTCGACGGCGTCGGCCCGCGCGACATCGGTCTCGACCGCTTGCTGGCGCGAGCGGGCGAAGGCGAGGTGCAGGAAGTGATTCTCGCGACCAACTTCACCAACGAAGGCGAGGCCACGGCGCACTACATCGCGGAGATGCTGCGGGCGCGCAACGTCAAGGCGACGCGCATCGCGCGTGGCGTGCCGCTCGGCGGAGAGCTCGAGTACGTGGACGCCGGCACCATCTCGCAGGCCCTGCTCGATCGGCGCGGGATTTAGTAACATTTTCGAATACTTAAGGAGGACGAGGTCATGCGTTTTTGGTTAGCCCTGATCGCGGCTCTGGCGGCAACTGCCGTCCATGCGCAGCAAGTGGAAAAGCGCGACGTCCACATCGCCGTCGGCGGCAAGTCGGCGCTGTACTACCTGCCGCTCGTCCTCACGGAACGCCTCGGCTATTTCAAGGACGAGGGGCTCACCAACTTCCGCATCAGCGACTTCGCCGGCGGTACGCGTTCGCTCGAGGCGGTGGTGGGCGGCAGCGCGGACGTGGTGTCCGGCGCCTACGAGCACACGATCAACATGCAGTCGCGCAAGCAGAGCTTCCAGGCCTTCGTGCTGGCCGGCGCCGCGCCGCAGATCAGCGTCGCCATCTCGAGCAAGCTCGCGGACAAGTACAAGTCGCCGAAGGATCTGAAAGGGCTGAAGGTGGGCGTCAGCGCGCCCGGCTCGAGCACCAACATGGTGATCAACTACGTGCTCGCGCAGGGCGGCCTCAAGCCGACGGACGTGGCGATCATCGGCGTAGGGCAGGGGGCCACGGTCATCGCCGCGATCGAGCAAGGACGGGTCGATGTCGTTTCGCAGACCGATCCGGCGGTGACCATGCTGGAAAAGGACGGCAAGGTGAAGGTGATCGCGGAGACCCGCACGCTCGAGGGCACGCAGAAGCTTTTCGGCGGGCCAATGCCGGCGGGCAGCCTCTATGCGCCGATCGACTTCATCAAGAAGAACCCGAACACCGTTCAGGCCCTGACCAACGCGATGGTGCGTACGCTGATCTGGATGCAGGACGCGAGCCCGCAGCAGATTCTCGCCACCGTGCCGGAGGAATACCTGCTCGGCAACAAGGCGATGTACCTGTTCGCGTACAACAACGTGAAGACCGCGTACTCGAAGGACGGCTACTTCACCGACGCCGGCGCGAAGACCACGCTCAAGGCGCTCGCCTCGTTCAACCCGAACATCAAGCCAGGCGAGATCAACCTCGCCCAGACGTACACCAACGAGTTCGTAAAAAAGGCGCACGCGAAGCACGGCAATAAGAAGTAATGGCGGCGCTCGCGCTGGAGGGCATCCGGGTCACGTTCGTGTCCCAGGATGGGGCGCGCTACACCGCCATCGACGACACCACGCTGCGCGTGGCGCCGGGCGAGTTCGTCTCGGTCGTCGGACCGACCGGCTGCGGCAAGTCGACGCTGCTCAACGTCGCGGCCGGCCTGCTGCAGCCTTCGGCCGGCGACACCAGCGTATTCGGTGAGCGGCTGTCCGGCCTCAACCGCAAGGCGGGCTACCTGTTCCAGAGCGAGGCGCTCATGCCTTGGCGCACTGCGCTTCAAAACGTGACGGTGGGTCTGGAGTTCAGGGGCGCGGATCCGGCGCAGGCTACCGCGCAGGCGGCGGAATGGCTGCGGCGCGTGGGCCTGGGCGGATTCGGCGGGCGCTACCCGCATCAATTGAGCGGCGGGATGCGCAAGCGCGTGGCGCTGGCGCAGGCGCTGATCCTCGACCCCGAGATCATCCTCATGGACGAGCCCTTCGCCGCGCTCGACATTCAGACGCGCCATCTCATGGAGAACGAGCTGCTCGAGCTGTGGTCGGCCAACCGCAAGTCGGTGATCTTCATCACGCACGACCTCGAGGAGGCGATCTCGCTCTCCGACCGCGTGGTGGTGATGTCCGCGGGACCCGAGTCGCACCCGATCGGCGAGTTCGCCATCGACCTGCCGCGCCCGCGGGACGTGGGCGAGATCCGCCTGACGCCGCGCTTCATCGAGCTGCATGGCCTGATCTGGGCTGCGATGAAGGAAGAGGTGCTGAAGAGCTATGCCCGGCAAAGGCAATAAGGCGCTGCGCATCTGGCAGCTCGGGCTGTTCGCCGCGCTGCTCGCCGCATGGTATGTCCTCACCAGCCCGACGCTCCTGCCGCCGCTCTACTTCGACGATCCGAACAAGGCGGCGTTTTTCTTCGGCGAGCCGTTGAAGGTTGCAGGGCGCATCTGGGACTGGTTCTCGTCGGGGTTCATCTACCCGCACCTGTGGGTGACGCTGGTCGAAACCGCGCTCGCCTTCGTCATCGGCACGGTCCTCGGACTGGTGATGGGTTTGTGGCTCGCGCTGAGCCCGACGGCCTCGGCGCTGCTCGACCCGTATCTCAAGGCAGTGAACTCGATGCCGCGCGTGATCCTGGCGCCGATCTTCGCGATGTGGTTCGGGCTCGACATGGCCTCGAAGGTCGCGCTCGGCGTCACGCTGGTGTTCTTCATCGTCTTCTTCAACGTATACCAGGGCGTGCGGGAAGTGAGCCACACCGTCCTCGCCAACGCCCGCATGCTCGGCGCGAACGAGCGTCAGCTGCTGCGGCACGTCTATGTGCCGAGCGCGATGAGCTGGGTGTTCGCCAGCTTGCATAATTCGGTAGGACTCGCCTTCGTCGGCGCCGTGGTGGGGGAATACCTAGGATCTTCGCGCGGCGTCGGCTACCTGATCCTTCAGGCCGAGGGAACCTTCGACTTCAACGCGGTGGTCGCCGGGATCGTCGTGCTCACCGCGTTCGCGCTGCTGCTCGACTGGATGGTGACACTTGCCGAGCGGCGCTTTCTCGTCTGGCAGCCGCGCGGCGGCGAGACGGAGAAGATCTAGTGTTCGGCCGGCTCGTGGCCGCGATCCTGGCGGCGATACCGCTGGTCGTGATGGCGCAGAGCTACCCCACGAAGCCGGTACGCGTGGTGGTGCCATACCCGGCCGGCGCGACCCCGGACATCATCGGCCGCACGCTCGCCGAACGGCTGCAAAAGGCTTTTGGTCAGCCGTTCGTGGTGGAAAATCGCAGCGGCGCGGGCGGCAGCATCGGCGCCGAAGCGGTTGCCAAGGCGGCGCCGGATGGCCACACGCTTCTCATTGGTGGAAACGGGCCAGTGGCGATCAACAAGCACCTCTACAAGAGCCTGAGCTACGACCCCGATCGCGAGCTCGCGCCGATCTCGTTGCTCGCCGTCGCACCCCAGATGCTCGTCGCGCGACCGGAGCTCAAGGTCGAGGACTTCCGTGCCTTCATCGAGCACGCGCGCCGTAACCCGGGACGCCTTTCGTACGCGTCGGTGGGCGGTGGCAGCGCTTCGCATCTGACGATGGAGCTCCTGAAGAGCGATGCGCGCATCGGGCTGGTGCATGTGCCATATCGCGGTTTCCCGCCGGCAGTAACCGACCTGCTCGCGGGCAACATCGATGCGATGTTCGCCATCATTCCGGCGGTGCTGCCGCACGTGAAAGCCGGGAAGATGCGCGGCCTCGCGGTGACGGCGTTGCAGCGCAGTCCCCTCGCGCCGGAGGTGCCGAGCGTCGCCGAGCTCGGTATGCCGGCGCTGGAATCGCTCGCCTGGAACGGCCTGCTCGCGTCTGCAGGCACGCCGGCGGACACGATTGCCCGGCTGAACGCGGAAACGGTGCGCGGAATGCGCAGCCCGGAGACGCTGGAAGCGCTTGGCCGCCTCGGATTCGAGGTCGTCGCCGGCTCGCCGGCGGAATTGTCGCGCTGGATTCGCGCGGAATCGGAAAAATGGGCCGCGGTAATCCGTGCAAGCGGGGCCACGGCCGACTGAACTTCAAAAAGCGCGCCTGGTCGAACCCCGTTCGCGTGTTTTTGCTGTCGAGAATCGTTGACAGCCCATTCACCATCCCGCATAATCTCTTTCTCTTCGGGCGCGGGGTGGAGCAGTCTGGCAGCTCGTCGGGCTCATAACCCGAAGGTCAGAGGTTCAAATCCTCTCCCCGCAACCAACGCTCTTTAAAAATTCGCAGCCGATAGGTGTGGGCGCTTGAGCTTGAGGCGCCGCGACCGGGTTCGTCCGCAAGGCCGTTCCTGCAAGCGGTAAAGCATCTAGCAATCAAGTGCTCACGAAGATGTATTTGAGGTAGTAAACCTCGTTTACTTTGAGTGAACACGCAGTACAGCAGCAAAATCAGGATTTAATTGAAGAGTTTGATCCTGGCTCAGATTGAACGCTGGCGGCATGCCTTACACATGCAAGTCGAGCGGCAGCGCGGGGGCAACCCTGGCGGCGAGCGGCGAACGGGTGAGTAATGCATCGGAACGTGTC
>CBDDSB010000035.1:0-101254 GCA_965233195.1 uncultured bacterium
CTTCCGCACCACCGATGTCACCGGCAGCGTGGAGCTGCCCAAGGGCACCGAGATGGTGATGCCCGGGGACAACGTGAAGATGGTGGTGACGCTGATCACGCCGATCGCGATGGAGCAGGGCCTTCGCTTCGCCATCCGCGAGGGCGGCAAAACGGTCGGCGCCGGTGTAGTGGCCAAAATAATCGAGTAACAACGAGAAACAAATGCAAAGCCAACGAATCCGTATCCGCCTCAAGGCGTTCGACTACCGCCTGATCGACCAGTCGGCGCTCGAGATCGTGGATACGGCGAAGCGCACTGGCGCCGTCGTGCGCGGCCCCGTGCCGCTGCCGACGCGCAAGCAGCGCTTCGACCTGCTGCGCTCGCCGCACATCGACAAGGCCTCGCGCGAGCAGCTCGAGATCCGCACGCATCTGCGCCTGATGGACATCATCGACCCGACGGACAAGACGGTAGACGCGCTCATGAAGCTCGATCTGCCGGCGGGCGTCGACGTCGAGATTAAAGTTCAGTAGTACGTAGTACTAGGTGAAGGGCCGGCCAATTGCAGCCGGCGTCCCCGCGAAGGCGGGGATCAATAGATAGAGGACGGTATGACGATAGGACTGGTCGGCCGCAAGGTCGGCATGACACGCATCTTTACCGACGACGGCGTCACGCTGCCGGTGACGGTGCTCGATGTCTCCGACAACCGGGTCGCGCAGATCAAGACCGCGGAAAAGGACGGCTACGCCGCGATCCAGGTGGCGTTCGGCAAGCGCCGCGCGAATCGCGTCAACAAGTCGCTGGCCGGGCACCTCGCCAAGGCGGCGGTGGAAGCCGGCCGCGTGCTGAAGGAATTCCGCATCGCCAAGCCGGAAGAGCTGGGCGAGCTCAAGCCCGGCGCCAAGATCCCGGTGCAGCAGCTGTTCAAGGTCGGCCAGCTGGTCGATGTGCAGGGCTTCACCATCGGCAAGGGCTTCGCCGGCGTCATCAAGCGACACCATTTCGGCGGACAGAACGCATCGCACGGCAATTCGGTCTCGCACCGGGTTCCGGGCTCGACCGGCCAGAACCAGAGCCCGGCTCACGTCTTCAAGGGAAAACGCATGCCCGGGCATCTCGGCAATGCGCGCCGCACCATTTCAAAGCTGGAGATCGTGCGCATCGATACCGAGCGGCAGCTGCTGCTGGTGAAGGGCTCGGTGCCGGGCTCGAGCGGCCGCGATGTCGTCGTACGCCTCGCCGCGAAGGGACAACGCGCCCCGGTCAAGGCGCAGGCGCCGAAGGCGGCACCGAAGGCGGCCCCGAAGGCCGAGCCGAAAGCTGAAGCCAAACCCGCGGCCAAGCCGGCGGCCAAGCCCGCCCCCGCAAAGGCCTAAGCGATGGAACTCAAGCTCATCGGTAACACGGCCGGTAACGGCGGCGGCACGCTGAACGCAAACGACGCGGTGTTCGGCCGCGACTACAACGAAGCGCTGGTGCACCAGGTCGTGATCGCCTTCCAGGCGAATTCCCGCATCGGCTCGCGCGCGCAGAAGGATCGCGGCGCGGTGAACCACTCCACCAAGAAGCCCTGGCGCCAGAAAGGCACCGGCCGCGCGCGTGCCGGCATGACCTCCAGCCCCCTGTGGCGCGGCGGCGGCAAGATTTTCCCGAACTCGCCCGACGAGAACTTCTCGCAAAAGGTGAACCGCAAGATGTACCGCGCGGGCATGGCATCCATCCTTTCGCAGCTCGCGCGCGAGGACCGCATCCGCGTGGTCGAGGAATTCAAGGTCGATGCGCCGAAGACGAAGATGCTGGCGCAGAAGGTCAAGGACATGGGCTTCGACGAGGTGCTGGTGCTGACCGACGAGGTTGACCAGAACCTGCTGCTGTCGGCACGAAACCTGGCGAATGTGCAGGTGATGTCGGTGCGCAACGCCAATCCGCTCGCCCTGGTGCGCTCGGCGAGGGTGCTGCTCACCCGGGGCGGACTGGCGAAGCTCGAGGAACTCCTCAAATGAAAAAATACGCCATCGACCGGCTGATGAACGTGGTGCTCGCGCCGGTGGTATCGGAGAAAAGCACCTTCGTCGCCGACAAGAACCGCCAGTACGTGTTCCGCGTCATCGACGCCGCCACCAAGCCGGAAATCAAGGCCGCGGTCGAGCTGATGTTCAAGATCAAGGTGGACTCGGTCACCGTGCTGAACGTCAAAGGCAAGGAGCGGCGCTTCGGCAAGACCATCGGCCGCAAGCGCAGCTGGAAGAAGGCCTACGTGCGTCTCGCCGCGGGCCAGGAAATCAACTTTGCGGCAACGGAATAGGGAAGACGACTCGCCATGCCTCTGGTAAAAGTCAAGCCAACCTCGCCGGGCCGCCGCGCCCTGGTCAAAGTGGTGACGCCCGAGCTGCATAAGGGCGACCCGTTCTCGCCCCTCACCGAGCCGAAGAAGCGCGGCAGCGGCCGCAACAACCACGGTCGCGTAACCACGCGGCACCAGGGCGGCGGCCACAAGCACCACCTGCGCCTCATCGATTTCCGCCGCAACAAGGACGGCATCGCCGCCAAGGTCGAGCGCCTCGAGTACGACCCGAACCGCAGCGCGCACATCGCGCTGCTGCTCTACGCCGACGGCGAGCGCCGCTACGTGATCGCGGCCAAGGGCGTGACGGTCGGCACCCCGCTCATGTCCGGCCCGGAAGCGCCGATCAAGCCGGGCAACGCGCTGCCGCTGCGCAACATCCCGATCGGCACCGAGGTGCACTGCGTCGAGATGCTTCCCGGCAAGGGCGCGCAACTCGCCCGTTCCGCCGGCTCGCACGTGCAGGTGCTGGCGCGCGAAGGCTCGTACGCGCAGCTTCGCCTGCGCTCCGGCGAGATCCGCAAGGTGCACATCGACTGCCGCGCCACCATCGGTGAAGTCGGCAACGCCGAGCACAACCTGGAGTCAATCGGCAAGGCCGGCCGCGTGCGCTGGCGCGGCGTGCGCCCGACCGTGCGCGGCGTGGCGATGAACCCCATCGACCACCCGCACGGCGGCGGCGAAGGGCGTACCGCCTCGGGCCAGCCTCCGGTGTCGCCGTGGGGCGTGCAGACCAAGGGATTCAAGACCCGCCACAACAAGCGCACGCAGGTGATGATCGTGCGCGATCGTCGGGTGAAATAAGGAGCCGCCATGGCACGCTCAATCAAGAAGGGTCCTTTCGTGGACCACCACCTCATGGCCAAGGTCGACAAGGCGCGCAACACCAGCGACAAGCGCCCGATCAAGACCTGGTCGCGGCGCTCGACCATCGTCCCGGAGTTCATCGGCCTGACCATCGCCGTGCACAACGGCAAGCAGCACATGCCGGTGTATGTGACCGAGAACATGGTCGGCCACAAGCTCGGCGAGTTCGCGCTCACGCGCATCTTCAAGAGTCACTCCGCGGTAGGCAAGCGCACCGAGGACGCGGTGGGCGGCGACCGTCGCGGACCGCCGGGAGGCGGCGTGCCTGGCGCCGCGGCGCCGGCTGCGGCCGCGCCGGCACCGGCAGCCGCCCCGGCAGGGAAGAAATGATGGAAACCAAGGCTAGCCTGCGCGGCGCGCGGCTTTCCGCCCAGAAGGGACGTCTGGTCGCGGATCTGATCCGCGGCAAGCCCGTCGATCAGGCGATCAACATCCTCGCCTTCACGCCGAAGAAGGGCGCGGCGATCATCCGCAAGCTGCTCGAATCGGCGATCGCCAACGCCGAGCACAACGACGGCGCCGACATCGACGTGCTCAAGGTGAAGATGATCAGCGTCGAGCGTGGCGCATTTCTCAAGCGCTTCCAGGCGCGTGCCAAAGGCCGCGGTAACCGCGTGCTCAAGCACTCGTGCCATATTTACCTCACGGTGGGTGACTGATGGGTCAAAAGATCAATCCGGTCGGATTCCGGCTCGCGGTCAACCGCAACTGGAGCTCGAAGTGGTACGCGAACAGCCGTGCCTTCGCGCCGATGCTCGCCGAGGACATCAAGGTGCGCGCCTTCCTCAAGCGCAAGCTGGCGCACGCCTCGGTTGGCCGCGTGCTGATCGAGCGCCCGGCGAAGGACGCGCGCATCACCATTTTCTCGGCGCGGCCGGGGGTGGTGATCGGCAAGAAGGGCGAGGAGATCGAAGCGCTCAAGGCCGAGCTGCGCCGCATCATGGGCGTGCAGCAGGTCCACGTGAACATCGAGGAAATCCGCAAGCCCGAGATCGACGCGCAGCTGATCGCGGACTCGATCGCGCAGCAGCTCGAGAAGCGCATCATGTTTCGCCGCGCGATGAAGCGCGCGATGCAGAACGCCATGCGCCTGGGTGCGCAGGGCATCAAGATCATGAGCGCCGGGCGCCTGAACGGCATCGAGATCGCCCGCACCGAGTGGTATCGCGAGGGACGCGTTCCGCTGCATACCCTGCGCGCCGATATCGACTACGGAATGGGCGAAGCCAAGACCAACTACGGCGTGATCGGCATCAAGGTGTGGGTGTACAAGGGTGAAGTGATTCCCAAGGGCGAGACGGCGTTGCTGCCGGCGCCGACCATGGCGCCGACGCCTGCGCCCGAGGCGCCCAGCGAGCCCAAGCGCGCCAAGAAGCCATTCCCGAAGGCCGGCGCCAAGCGGGGACCGGCCAGGCCGCGCGCCGATGGTGACAAGAAGGCGGCGCCGAAGAAAACCGAGGCCGCGCCGGCTCCCAAGACCGTCGTCAAGAAGGCCAAGAAGATCGTCAAAGATGACGGCGGCGGAGAGAAAAAGGAATAAGTCATGCTGCAACCAGCACGAACGAAGTACCGCAAGCAGCAGAAAGGCCGCAACACCGGCAATGCCACGCGCGGCGCCAAGGTGTCCTTCGGCGAATACGGGCTCAAAGCCACCACGCGCGGCCGCCTCACGGCGCGCCAGCTGGAAGCCGCTCGGCGCGCGATGTCGCGCCATATCAAGCGCGGCGGCCGCATCTGGATCCGCGTGTTCCCGGACAAGCCGGTGTCGCAGAAGCCAGCCGAGGTGCGCATGGGCAACGGCAAGGGCAATCCGGAGTATTTCGTGTGCGAGATCCAGCCGGGCAAGATCATCTACGAGATGGACGGTGTGACCGCAGTGCTGGCCAAGGAGGCGTTCGCGCTCGCCTCGGCCAAGCTTCCGTTCCGCACCATCGTTGTGCAGCGGATGCTGGGCGGATAGGAGAAACGACCCATGAAGCCTAGTGATTTGCGCGGCAAGAACGGCGAGGAGTTGCAGAAGGAATTGGAAAGCCTGCTCAGGGCGCAGTTCGGCCTGCGCATGCAGCTCGCCACCCAGCAGCTTTCCAACACCAGCCAGCTCAAGAAGATGAAGCGGGACATCGCCCGCGTGCGCACCATCATGAGAGAGAAAGTGACCAAGTGACGGAACAAAAGCAGAGCAACCAACGCACGCTGGTGGGCCGGGTGACGAGCAACAAGATGCAGAAGACGGTGGTGGTGCGCGTCGAGCGCCGGGTGCGTGACGCGATGATGGGAAAGACCATCACGCGCTCGCGGAAATACCACGCCCACGTCGAGGAAGGCCAGTTCGGCGAGGGCGACCTGGTGGAGATCGCCGAGTGCCGGCCGATCTCGCGCACCAAGTCCTGGCGCGTGACGAAGCTTGTGGAGAAATCGAAGGCCGTCTAAAATCGCGGTCCCCACCATGCGGGGTCCAAGACTGCCGGTCACGTCGGCCGGCAAGTTGGAGAGTGGAGAAAAAACATGATTCAGATGCAGTCCGTGCTGGACGTCGCCGATAACACCGGCGCGCGCTCGGTCATGTGCATCAAGGTGATGGGCGGCTCCAAGCGCCGCTACGCCTCGATCGGCGACCTGATCAAGGTGAGCGTCAAGGAAGCCGCGCCGCGCGGCCGCGTGAAGAAGGGCGAGATCTACGACGCCGTCGTCGTGCGCACCGCCAAAGGCGTGCGCCGCTCCGATGGCTCGCTCATCCGCTTCGACCACAACGCCGCCGTGCTGCTCACGCCGAAGATGGAGCCGATCGGCACGCGCATTTTCGGGCCGGTGACGCGCGAGCTGCGCACCGAGCGTTTCATGAAAATCGTCTCGCTCGCGCCAGAGGTGCTGTGATGCAACGAATTCGTAAAGGCGATGAGGTGGTGGTCCTGGCAGGCCGCGACAAGGGCAAGCGCGGCATGGTGCTGCGCCGCGTGGACGCCGACCATGTGGTGGTCGAAGGCGTGAACCGCGTGAAGAAGCACCAGCGCCCGAACCCGATGAAGGGCGTGACCGGCGGCATCGTCGACCGGGACCTGCCGATCCATGTCTCGAACGTGGCGCTGTTCAACCCCGCCACCAAGAAGGCCGACCGCGTCGGCAGCAAGACGCTGCAGGACGGCCGCAAGGTGCGCATCTTCAAGGCAAACGACGAGCAGGTGGACGCGTAAATGGCCAAGGAAGACAAATCCAAGCAAGGCAAGGCGGAGCGCTCGGAAAAGAAGCCGGCGCCAGCCGCTCAGCAGCAGGTGCAGAAGCCCAAGAAGGAAGCCGCGCCGAAGAAAGAGGCCGCGGCGCCCAAGCCCGCCGCGCCCGAGGTACCCGCGCCGCCGGCCCGCCTCGCCACGTATTACCGCGAGAAGGTGGTCCCCGACCTGATGCAGAAGCACGGCTACAAGACCGTGATGCAGGTGCCTCGCATCCGCAAGATCACGATCAACATGGGCGTGGGCGAGACCACGACCGACAAGAAGATCCTCGATCACGCGGTCGCCGACATGACCAAGATCGCCGGCCAGAAGCCGGTGGTCACCAACGCGCGCCGCTCGATCGCGAACTTCAAGGTGCGTGCCGGCTTCCCGGTCGGCTGCATGGTCACGCTGCGCGGAGCGCGCATGTACGAGTTCCTGGACCGCCTGGTGAACATCGCCATGCCGCGCATCCGCGACTTCCGCGGCGTGTCCAACCGCGCCTTCGACGGCCGCGGCAACTACAGCCTGGGCTTCAAGGAACAGATCATCTTCCCCGAGATCGAGTACGACAAGATCGACGTTCTGCGGGGCATGAACATCGCCATTACCACCTCGGCGAAGACCGACGACGAGGCGAGGTCACTGCTCGCCGCGTTCCGCTTCCCGTTCAAGCACTGAAGAGGGACCGCATGGCCAAGCTCGCACTCAAGCTCCGCGACCAGAAGCGCCGCAAGACGGTAGAGAAGTTCAAGGCAAAGCGCGCACAACTGCTCGAGATCATTTACGACCAGCGCGCCTCCGACGAGGCGCGGGAAGAGGCACGCGCCAAGCTGCAGAAGCTGCCGCGCGACGCCTCCCCGGTGCGGCTGCGCAACCGCTGTGCCCTCACCGGCCGGCCGCGCGGCGTCTATCGCAAGTTCGGCCTGGGGCGCAACAAGCTGCGCGACCTGGCGCTGCGCGGCGAGGTGCCCGGCGTGATCAAGGCCAGCTGGTAAGGAGAGCCGCATGAGTATGAGCGACCCCATTGCCGACATGCTGGTCCGCATCCGCAACGCCCAGATGGTGGGCCACACGGAGGTGGCGATGCCGGCCTCGAAGCTGAAGGGCGCCATCGCCCAGGTGCTGAAGGACGAGGGCTACATCGAGGATTTCGCGCTGCGCGACGACGGCCCGAAGAAGCAGCTGCGCATCGGCCTGAAGTACTACGCCGGCCGGCCGGTGATCGAACGCCTCGAGCGCGTCTCGAAGCCGGGCCTGCGCGTGTACCGCGGCCGCGACGACATTCCGCGCATCATGAACGGCCTCGGCGTGGCGATCCTTTCGACCTCGCGCGGCGTGATGACCGACCGCAAAGCGCGCGCCGACGGCGTTGGCGGCGAAATTCTCTGCATCGTCGCCTGAGCGTGCCATGTCCAGAATAGCCAAATACCCGGTGCCCGTGCCCAAGGGCGTGGAAGTGAACCTCGCCGGCGGCAGCATCGCCGTGAAGGGCCCGCTTGGCGCCATCGCGCGCCCCGCGGATCCCAACGTCGGCGTGCAGAAAGAGGGCGAGAACATCGTCTTCAAGGCGCTGGGCAATTCGAACCATGCCAACGCCATGTCGGGCACGATGCGCGCGCTCGTCGCGGGCATGGTCACCGGCGTGACCAAGGGCTTCGAGAAGCGCCTGGCGTTGGTGGGGGTCGGCTTTCGCGCCCAGGCGCAGGGCGACAAGCTCTCGCTCGCGCTCGGCTACTCGCACCCGGTCGTGCACCAGATGCCCAAGGGCATCAAGGTGGCGACGCCGACCCAGACCGAGATCGTCATTTCCGGGGTCGACAAGCAGCTCGTCGGGCAGGTGGCGGCCGAAGTGCGCGCTTACCGCCCGCCCGAGCCCTACAAGGGCAAGGGCGTGCGTTACCGCGACGAGGTCATCGTGCTGAAAGAAACGAAGAAGAAGTAGCAACCATCATGAGCCAGAAAAATCTCTCCCGTCTCCGCCGGGCACGTCAGACCCGCCTCAAGATCGCCGAAGTCGGCGCCGTGCGGCTCACCGTGCACCGCACCAATGCGCACATCTACGCGCAGATCACTTCGCCCGCTGGCGACAAGGTACTCGCCACGGCTTCGAGCGTGGACAAGGACTTGCGCGGCCAGTTGAAAAACGGCGGCAACCGCAAAGCGGCCGAAGCGGTTGGGCAGCGCATCGCGGCCAAAGCCAAAGAGAAGGGCATCGAAAGCGTCGCGTTCGATCGCGCCGGGTACCGATACCACGGGCGTGTCAAAGCGCTTGCCGACGCCGCGCGTGCCGGCGGATTGAAGTTTTAGAGGCACGTTCTAGCGAGGAACTATGGCAAAGATTCAACCCAGAATGCAGCACGAAGAGCGCGGCGACGGGCTGCGCGAGAAGATGATCGCGGTGAACCGCGTCACCAAGGTGGTGAAGGGCGGCCGGGTGCTCGGCTTCGCCGCGCTCACCGTGGTCGGCGACGGGGACGGCGGCATCGGCATGGGCAAGGGCAAGGCGCGCGAAGTGCCGGTCGCGGTGCAGAAGGCGATGGAGGAAGCGCGTCGCAAGCTGTTCAAGGTGAAGCTGAAGAACGGCACGCTGCACCATGTGATTACCGGCCGCCATGGCGCGGCGAAGGTGCTGATGATGCCCGCGCACGAAGGCACCGGCATTATCGCCGGCGGTCCGATGCGCGCGGTATTCGAGGTGATGGGCGTGACCAACGTGCTCGCCAAATGCTTCGGCTCGACCAACCCCTACAACGTGGTGCGCGCGACGCTGAACGGCCTGCAGTCGATGAGCACGCCGGCCGAGATCGCGGCCCGGCGCGGCAAGACGGTCGAGGAAATCACCGCATGAACAAGATCAAGGTGACGCTGCTCAAGAGCGTGGCGGGAATCCGGCGCACGCACCGCGCGACGGTGCGCGGCCTCGGCTTGAAGCGGATCAATCACGCGGTGGAACTGGCCGACACCCCGGCGGTGCGCGGCATGATCGAGAAAGTCAGCTACCTGGTGCGCATCGATGCGACTTAATACTCTCAAACCGGCGCCCGGCGCCAAGCAGGACCGCCACCGCGTCGGCCGCGGCGGCGGCTCGGGCTGGGGCAAAACCGCGGGTCGCGGTCACAAGGGCCAGCGCGCCCGCTCCGGCGGCTTCCACAAGGTCGGCTTCGAGGGCGGACAGATGCCGCTGCATCGGCGCCTGCCGAAGCGCGGCTTCAATTCGCCCACGCGCGACGATGTTGCCGAGGTGCGCATCGGCGACCTGCAAGCGCTCGAGGCAACCGATATCGACCTCGCCGCGCTCAAGGCGGCGGGCCTGGTTTCACGCAAAGCTTTGGCCGCCAAGGTGATCCTCGCGGGCAAGCTCGAGCGCAAGATTTCGCTCAAGGAGATCCGCGTCACCAAGGGCGCGCGCTCGATGATCGAGGCCGCCGGCGGCAGCATCCATATCACCGAGAAGCCGGAAGCGCCCAAGAAGGTCAAGAAAGAGAAGAAGAAGGCCCAACCCAGCGCTGAGGAAGGCGCCAAGGGCGGCGAGGGCGCCAAGGCCTGATGGCGACAGCGCTTCCTAACGTCGGCAAGGGCGCGCGTTACGGCGACCTGAAACGGCGGCTGCTGTTCCTGTTGCTGGCGCTGGTGGTGTTTCGCATCGGCGCGCACATCCCGTGCCCGGGCATCGACCCGAAGGTGCTCGCCGATCTGTTCCAGGGGCAGCAGGGCGGCATCCTCGGCATGTTCAACATGTTCTCGGGCGGCGCGCTGTCGCGCTTCACGATCTTCGCCCTGGGGATCATGCCGTACATCTCGGCCTCGATCATCATGCAGCTGATGACCGCGGTCAGTCCGCAGCTCGAGCAGCTGCGCAAGGAAGGCGAGGCGGGACGCCGCAAGATCACGCAATACACGCGCTACGGCACCGTGTTCCTGGCGCTGTTCCAGGCCACCGGCATTTCCATTGCCTTGGAGTCGCAGCCCGGCCTGGTGCTCGACCCCGGGATGTTGTTCCGGCTCACCACGGTCACCTCGCTCGTGACCGGGACCATGTTCCTTATGTGGCTCGGCGAGCAGATCACCGAGCGCGGGCTGGGTAACGGCATCTCGATCATCATCTTCGCCGGTATCGCTGCCGGGCTGCCGCAGGCCATCGCCGGCACCCTGGAGCTGGTGCGCACCGGCGCCATGCATCCGCTGACCGCGATCTTCATCGCCATCGCGGTGCTCGCCGTGACCGCCTTCGTCTGCTTCGTGGAACGCGGCCAGCGCAAGATCCTGGTCAACTATGCCAAGCGCCAGGTCGGCAATCGCGTCTACGGCGGCCAGAGCTCGCACCTGCCGTTCAAGCTCAACATGTCCGGCGTGATCCCGCCGATTTTCGCCAGCTCGCTGATCCTGTTCCCGGCGACGCTGCTCGGTTGGTTCGGTTCGGCCGAAGGACTGCTCTGGCTGCGCGACATCGCCGGGACGCTGACCCCCGGGCAGCCGATCTACGTGCTCATGTACGGCGCGCTGATCGTGTTCTTCTGCTTCTTCTATACCGCGCTGCAGTACAACCCGAAAGAAACCGCGGATAACCTGAAGAAGTCCGGCGCCTTCGTGCCGGGCATCCGCCCGGGCGACCAGACTGCCAGATACCTCGAGAAGATTCTCACCCGCCTTACGCTCGCGGGCGCGATCTACGTGACTGCCGTGTGCCTGCTGCCCGAATTTCTGATCCTGCGCTGGAACGTGCCGTTCTACTTCGGCGGCACCTCGCTGCTCATCATCGTGGTGGTGACGATGGACTTCATGGCGCAAGTGCAGGCGTACATCATGACGCACCAGTATGAAAGCCTGCTGCGCAAGGCGAATTTCAAGGGCGGCCCGGGGCTGCCCGTGCGTTAGCGCGCATGGCGAAGGAAGATGTGATCGAGATGCAGGGCGAGGTGGTGGAGAACCTGCCGAACGCAACCTTCCGAGTAAAGCTGGAGAACGGGCACACGATCCACGCCTTCATCTCCGGGAAGATGCGGATGAATTACATCCGCATCCTGCCGGGTGACAAGGTGACGGTACAGATGACGCCTTACGACCTCACCAAGGGTCGGATAACGTTTAGAGCGAAGTAGAGAGGACTTTATGAAGGTGATGGCTTCGGTCAAAAAGATCTGCCGCAAGTGCAAGATCGTGCGGCGCAAGGGCGTGGTGCGGGTGATCTGCGCCGACCCTCGGCACAAACAACGCCAGGGATGAGAACGCCAGCGTTCTTGGTTGATAACACCTTGTTAAACCAGCTATAATTTCAGGTTCCGCCTAAGGCACGCGCATATGGCCCGTATTGCAGGTATCAACATCCCGAATCACCAGCACGCCGACATCGCGCTGACCGCGATTTTCGGCATCGGCCGGGCGCGCGCGCAGGCGATCTGCACCGCGGCCGGCGTGCAGGGCTCACGCAAGATCAAGGACCTCACCGACGCCGAGCTCGACCGGCTGCGCGAGAACGTGCAGAAGCTCACCGTCGAGGGCGACCTGCGCCGCGAGGTGCAG
Organism: uncultured bacterium; assembly: GCA_965233195.1. Lineage (GTDB taxonomy): Bacteria > Pseudomonadota > Gammaproteobacteria > Burkholderiales > SG8-39 > SCGC-AG-212-J23. The sequence continues at coordinate 11,929 of CBDDSB010000035.1, forward strand.
ATGTCGATCAAGCGACTGATCGACCTCAGCTGTTACCGCGGCTCGCGCCATCGCAAGGGACTCCCCGCGCGCGGCCAGCGCACCCGCACTAACGCCAGGACGCGCAAAGGTCCGCGCAAGGCAGCCATCAAACTCAATGTTCAAGCAGGGAAGGCAGCCTAATGGCAAGTCGTAACGCACCTACGCGCCAGGAGCTCCAGCAGACCGCCTCCGCGCGGGCGCGCAAGAAGGTCAAGAAGAACGTGTCCGAAGGCATCGCGCACATTCACGCGTCCTTCAACAACACCATCGTCACCATCACCGATCGCCAGGGCAACACGCTGGCTTGGGCGACCTCGGGGCACGCGGGGTTCAAGGGCTCGCGCAAGTCGACGCCGTTCGCCGCCCAGGTCGCGGCCGAGCGCTGCGGCCGCGCCGCGCAGGAATGCGGCGTGAAGAACATCGAAGTGCGCATCAAGGGCCCGGGCCCGGGCCGCGAGTCCGCGGTGCGCGCGCTGAACGCCATCGGCCTCAAGATCGGCAGCATCGCCGACGTGACGCCGATTCCGCACAATGGCTGCCGGCCGCCCAAGCGCCGCCGCGTCTAGGAGACAAGGGAATGGCCAGAAATCTCGATAAGTGCCGTCACTGCCGCCGCGAAGGGGAGAAGCTGTTCCTCAAGGGCGAGAAGTGCTTTACCGACAAATGTCCAGTCGAGCGCCGCGCCTATGCGCCCGGACAGCACGGGCAAAAGAGCGGCGCCCGCATGTCCGACTACGGCAAGCAGCTGCGCGAGAAGCAGAAGGTGCGCCACATTTACGGCCTGCTCGAGCGCCAGTTCCGCGGCACCTACGCCGACGCGGCGCGCTCGAAGGGCGTCACCGGCGAGCGCCTGCTGCAGCTGCTGGAGTCGCGCCTCGACACCGTGGTCTATCGCATGGGTTTCGGCGCGTCGCGCGCCGAGGCGCGCCAAGTGGTACGGCATAACGGCATCCTGGTGAACGGCAAGCGGGTGAACATTCCGTCTTACCAGGTGCGGCCCGGCGAAGTGATCGAGGTGGCCGGGAAGACGAAGGACCAACTGCGGGTGAAAGCGGCGGCTGAGGCAGCCGCGTCGCGCAACATCCCGGAGTGGCTGGAAGTGGACACCAAGGGGCTGAAGGGCACGTTCAAAAACATGCCGGTACGCGCCGACCTGCCGTCCACGATCAACGAGAGCCTGATCATCGAGCTGTATTCGAAATAAAACGCGTAGCGTTTTAGCGAAGTCACCAGTTTTCTTAGGACCCAAGACATGCCCCAAACGGGATTTCTGAAGCCGCGTATTGTCGACGTTCAAAACCTTTCGCCCAATCACGCCCGCGTGACGATGGAGCCCTTCGAGCGCGGCTACGGCCATACGCTTGGTAACGCGCTGCGCCGCGTGCTGCTTTCCTCCATGCCGGGCTACGCCCCGACCGAGGTGCAGATCGCCGGTGTGGTGCACGAGTACTCCACGCTCGACGGCGTACGCGAGGACGTAGTCGACATTCTGCTCAACCTCAAAGGCGTGGTGTTCCGCCTGCACAATCGCGCCGAGGCGATCCTCGCGCTCAAGAAGAAGGGTGGCGAGGGCAACGGCGCGGTCACGGCCGCGGACATCGAGCCCGCGCACGACGTCGAGATCATCAACCCGGATCACGTCATCGCGCATCTCGCCGGCGGCGGCAAGCTGGAGATGCAGATCAAGATCGAGTCCGGCCGTGGCTACGTGCCGGGCAACATGCGCTACCTGCCCGAGGAAACCAAGGGCATCGGTCGCATCATCCTGGATGCCTCGTTCAGCCCGGTTCGCCGCGTTTCGTACTCGGTGGAATCCGCGCGCGTCGAGCAGCGCACCGACCTCGACAAGCTCATCATGGACATCGAGACCAACGGCGCGATCGAGCCCGAAGAGGCGATCCGCTACGCGGCGCGCGTCCTGGTCGACCAGTTGTCGGTGTTCGCGCAGCTCGAAGGCACGGCATTGCCCGCCGAGCAGCCGAAATCCCCGGCGGTCGACCCGATCCTGCTGCGTCCGGTCGACGACCTCGAGCTCACCGTGCGCTCGGCCAACTGCCTCAAGGCCGAGAACATCTATTACATCGGCGACCTGATCCAGCGCTCCGAGACCGAGCTCCTCAAGACACCCAATCTCGGCCGCAAGTCGCTCAACGAGATCAAGGAAGTGCTCGCTTCGCGCGGCCTGACGCTGGGCATGAAGCTGGAAAATTGGCCGCCTGCCGGCCTCGAGCACCGCTCCTAGGAAAGAGATTCAGCCATGCGCCACGGCGACGGACTCCGCAAGCTCGGCCGCACCACCAGCCACCGGCTGGCGATGTTCCGCAACATGACGGTCTCCCTTCTGCGGCACGAGGAGATCACCACCACGCTGCCCAAGGCGAAGGAGTTGCGGCGCGTGGTCGAGCCGATGATTACGCTCGGCAAGAAACCCTCGCTCGCCAACCGCCGGCTCGCGTTCGACCGGCTGCGCGACCGTGGCATCGTGGAAAAGCTGTTCGGCGACCTCGGCCCGCGCTACGCCAAGCGCAACGGCGGCTACCTGCGCATCCTCAAGACCGGCTTCCGCAAAGGCGACAACGCCCCGCTCGCGCTGGTGACGCTGATGGACCGCGCCGAGCAGGCCGAAGAGTCCGGCAAGCCCGAAGAGAAAAAGAAGAAGCCCGAGAAGAAGGCCGAAGGCAAGGTCGACAAGAAGTCCGAGGACAAGAAGACCGCCAAAGCCGCCTAGCTCTTTTCGATTCTCCAAAAAGCGCACATCCGCGCCGGCTTGCGCCCGCACGCGCGGTCGAGCACGCTGCGCATCCACAGGAGGAGCTATGGCGGGACGTCTGAAGGACAAGGTGGCGATCGTGACCGGCGCAGGCTCGCGCGGGCCGGGCATCGGCAACGGCAAGGCGGCGGCGATCCTCTTTGCGCGCGAAGGTGCGAAGGTGCTTTGCGTCGACGCCGACATTTCACGCGCGGAGGAAACCGTCGGCCAGATCGAGAAGGAAAGCGGTATAGCGGAAGCGTTTGCCGCCGACGTGGTCCGCGCCGCGGACTGCAAGGCCATGGTGGAGCGAGCGGCGACCCGCTGGGGCGGGCTCGATATTCTGCACAACAACGTCGGCGTCGAATCACGGCTCGATCTGATGGAGACTACCGAGCAGGAATGGGATCGCGTCATGGCCATCGACCTGAAATCGATGCTGCTGACGACGCAGGCCGCAGTGCCTGCAATGGAACAGCGTGGCGGCGGCGCGATCACCTGCGTCTCCTCGATTGCCGCGCTGGTCGGTCACGGGCGAACCGCCTATGCGGCGGCGAAGGCCGGCGTGATCGGGTTCGTCACCAGCGTGGCCGTGCAACTGGTCCCAAGGGCATCCGCGTCAACGGCATTGCCCCCGGACAAGTGTGGACACCCATGGTGGAGCGGCTCGGCGCCGAAGCGCGCGAGCGCCGCAAGCGCGCGGCGCCGCTCGGCACGGAAGGCAACGGGTGGGATGTCGGCTGGGGTGCGGTGTACCTGGCGAGCGACGAGGCGCGCTGGGTGAGCGGCCACATCCTGGTCATCGATGCCGGGCTGACCCTGACAACCCGATAAGTCTTTTCCGTCTACCATACAACCATGGCAACGAACGAAAGCGCAGGCGTATTGCTCGACCGCGAGCTCATCGATCAGATCCGCAAGATCGAGGAGGCCACCGGTCGCAACGACGTCCTTTCCGGATTCGTCGTCAAGCTCGAAGGAAGCCTGGCCGGCTTCGGCGCCGCATTCTCCGACTGCGTCGCGCGCGGCGATACCGCCGGCGCGGTGCGGGCTGCTCACACGTTGAAGGGGACCTGCCGGCAACTGGGCGCCATGGCGCTGGGCGATCTGTTCGCGGAGGTCGAGCGCGTGGCTAAGGCTGGCGACTACGAGGCGGCGAAGCGCACCTTCGAGGACGGCGCGAGCGTCGTCGCACAGTCCCTGGACGCGCTAAAGCACGCCTAGCAGTTTGTTGAAATTCGACGCGGATTCATGGAATTCAGCATCGAAGGAATGGTCGAAGCATCGTCGGTAAGAATAATGGGGAGAAGACGATGCGGGGATCCGATGTGACGCAAGAGGGGCTGTTCGTTGTTCGCAGCACCGTCGATTACGTGCCGGCGGAGCATCCGCTGCGGCCGATCCGAGAGATCCTGAACACGGCGCTTCGCGAGATGGATGCGCTGTTCGCCTCGATGTACAAGCCCAGCGGCCGCGACTCGGTGCCTCCGGAGTGGCTGCTGCGCGGGCTGGTGCTGCAGGCGTTGTACGGGATTCGCAGCGAGCGGATGCTGTGCGAGCAGCTGGGCTACAACATGCTCTTCCGCTGGTTCATAGGCTTGGGGATGGAAGACACGGCATGGGACCACAGCACTTACACGCAGAACCGCGATCGGCTGATCGAGCACGAGGTGGTCAAGGAGTTGTTTACGCGCGTGATGGATCAGGCGCGAAGCGCCGGGCTTCTCTCCTCGGAGCACTTTAGCGTCGATGGGACGTTGATCCGCGCCTGGGCTTCGCACAAGAGCTTCGCGCCCAAGGACGGTCCGCCGCCGGACAAGACCGGCAGCCGCGGCAATCCTGACGTGGACTTCAAGCGCCAGAGGCGCAGCAACGATACTCACGCGAGCACGACCGATCCGGACGCGCGGCTGATGACCAAATCGAACAGCGGCGAGGCGATCCCGGCGTACGTTGGCAACGTTCTGATGGAGAACCGCAGCAAGCTTGCCGTCGATGCGCTTCTGACGATCGGCTCGGGCACGGCGGAACGTGATGCTGCGCTGGAGATGCTGAACGCGCTGCCTGGGGATTGCCGAAAGACGGTAGGGGCGGACAAAAACTTCGACACCAAAGGATTCGTCGCCGCTTGCCGCGAAATCGACGTCACCCCACATGTGGCGCGCAACAGCTTCCTGTACAGGAGCAGGACGGGGAACCAGTTCATTCGTCCAAGCGCCATCGATGAGCGAACCACGCGCCATGCCGGCTACAAGGTGAGCCAGGTCGCACGCAAGGTCATCGAGACGCTCTTCGGAGACGCCAAGCAACACGGCACGACGATCCGCCAGGTGAAACTGAGAGGGCTGATGAAGGTGAAAGACGTGTTCACCATCGCGATGCTGGCTGCGAACCTGCGCCGGCTGCCTAGGCTGATGGCGATATGCCCCAGTGGTTAGACGGGAGAGATGCGTGCACCGCGCCTTGAATCGACGCAAAAGAGCACCATCGCCGAGCACGATCGAGGAAATGAGGCACTTCATCGCTCCGAACACCTTCACCCTGGCCGGCAATCTCATCATCCGCGGCCGAAATTCAACAAACTGCTAGACGCGCGCCGCCCGCTTCGGCGCCGCCGAACCCTTGATCTGCGTGCGATGCATGACGCGCCGCGCCTTCGGATCGAAGGCATCGCGCCGATGCATGGTGGTGCGGTTGTCCCACAGCACGAGGTCGCCCAGCGCCCATTTGTGGCGGTAAATCTCGGTCTCCACGTACGACCAGATCTCGTCCAGCAGGCGCTCGGATTCGGCAAGCTCGAGTCCCATGATGTAGGCGTTGCGCCGGCGGCCGAGGTAGATCGCGGCATCGCCCGACATCGGATGCTCGATCACCGCCGGATGCGCGGTGCCGACCGAAGTGCGCGGGTCGTCCGAAGCCTCCAGGCCTTTGCGTACGTAGCCGCCCGAGTCGTACGTACCGTCATGCTTGATATCCGCGTGACGGATGCGCTCGACCAGCGCCTGGGGCATCCTGGCGAGCGCGGCTTTCATGCTGGCGAAGCAGGTATCGCCGCCCTTTGCTGGAATCTCGAGCGAATACAGCATGGACGCGTCCGGCGGGTGCGGCGCATAGCTCATGTCGGTGTGCCAAACGGCCTCGCCGTCACCGAGCGCGCCGATAGGCTCGCCCTGCGCATCGCGCACGTTGGAGACCACATAGACATCCGGATACCCGGCGGGGGATTTGCGCCCGGCGCCCTGGTTGGGCGGCGGGTCGAGCGTGCCGAAATGCTTGGAGAACGACAGCAGGTCGTCGTCGGTCAGTTTCTGCTTCCGGAACACGAGCACGTCGTGGCGGTACCAGGCCTTCTTGATGGCATCGATTTCCCGTTCGCTGGTGTGGGCGAGGTCGACACCCTGGATCTCGGCGCCAATCCCTCCTAGGGGGCGGACTTTCAGGTCGAGCACGGCTGCCATCGGCGTCTCCTACTTCCTCGGTGCTGGGACTGGATTTGCGATAATATACAAACACATACCGGGTTAAATTGCAAAACAACGTAAACTGCGATGCTCGGGGCTGCGCTGAGAGCAATACTAGCGCGGGGGCGAAAGTCTGAAGTAAGGGAGCTGCAGTGGCGGACATGGTTCTTGTCTTATGCATTTTGATGAGCGCATATTTCATTCGCGGGATCACCGGCTTCGGGTCGGCGCTGATCTCCGTGCCGCTGCTCGCGCTGTCGCAGCCGCTCACCTTCGCGGTACCGCTCGTCCTCGCGCTGGACTTCACAGCCTCCCTGGTTCTTGGCGGCACCAACCGCAAGAAAGCGGTCTGGGGCGAGATCAAGCTGCTGCTGCCGTTCGGCATGGTGGGCGCCTGCATCGGCGCCTATGCGCTTCTGACGCTGCCCACAACGCCGGTACTGCTGACGCTGGGTGCCTTCACCATGTTCTTCGGCTTCCGCAATATTTTCGGCCTGCAGCCGACCGGCCAGCTACCCAAGGCATGGGCGGTCCCGGCGGGATTGGCTGGCGGCGGTGCGGGCGCGCTGTTCGGCACCGGCGGCCCGCCCTACATCATGTACCTCACGCGCCGCTTGCTGGATAAAGGCGAAGTCCGTGCCACGTTCTCATGGCTGTTCGCGCTCGAGGGCGGTTTCCGCCTCAGCCTGTTCCTGCTCGCCGGCTTGCTGTTCGATCCGAAGCTGCAGATCGCCTATGGGTTGGGCCTCCTGCCGATGGCGGTCGGGCTCTATACCGGCAACAAGGTGCATCTGGACATGACCAGCGAGGGCATGCTCAGAGTGGTTGGCGCGCTGCTCGTGCTGAGCGGCGCGATGCTGTTTCTGAAAGTAGCGGTTTAGAAAAGGAGATTGTGATGAGTGGAAGATTAGTCGGTCGTGCCGCCATGTTCCTGGCCGCCGCGGCCATGCTGAATTCGCCGGGCGCCGCCGCGCAGCAGAAGGCGTACACGTTCAACGTGCTGAACCAGCGCAGCATCGCGCTGACCGCGCAATACTGGAACCCGATTCTTACGCACGTGAGCAAGAAGAGCGGCGTGCCGCTCGAGCTCAAGCTGGCAAAGACCGCCCAGGAAGGCAACGCCATCGCCGAAAAGCACGGCTATGACTTCCTCTACACCAACCATTTCTTCACCGCGGAGCGTGACCGGCTGGGTTACAAGGTCATCGCGCGGCCTGCCGGCGAGGGCATCCGCTCGCAGATCGTGGTGCCGGAGGACTCGGCGATCCAGACGCTGCACGACCTGAGCGGCAAGGATGTCGCCTTCGTATCGCCGGACGCGTTTGCCGGTTACTGGCTGCCCATGGACGCGTTGCTCAAGGCCAAGGTCAGGATCAACGTGGTGTTCACCGGCAACCAGGAAGCCTCGTCCGCGCAGTTGAGGGTCAACAAGGTCTCCGCCGCCGGGGTGAACAGCTCCGTCCTGGCGCGTTACGCGCGCCGCGAATCGTTCAACTATCGTGCGCTCTGGACTTCCGAGATTTACCAGGACCTGTGCATCATGGCCAGCCCCAAGGTGCCTGCCGACAAAGTCGCGGCGGTCCGGGCCGCATTCATCAACATGATCAAGGACCCGGAAGGCCGCCAGGTGCTGGAGGCCGGCGCCGACCTGCTGAAAAGCACGGGTGATCTGGGCTTCGTCGCTGCTGAGAACAGGGATTACGACAACTACCGCAAGTTCTACAGGACCACGCAGGTCAAGTAGTCGCCTAAAGGGGGCGGGGAGCCGACGATGAGCAACATGCGCGGGATTCGATTCTGGAAAAACTGGGGACTGGTTTCGCGCCTGATGCTGGCGGTCGGAATCGCCATCATCACCGGCGGCGGCGTGCAGACGGCGCTGCTGGTTGCCGAAGGCGCGGCCGAGCATTCAGCGCGCCTCAAGCGCGAATTGAACGAGACCCTGACCTTCATGGCACCACTGATCGCCGATCAGGCCCTGGTCGGGGAATACGCCGTGATCAGCCAGCTGCTCAAGAATCAGGTGCAGAAAGGCGAGATCGACAGCTTCCAGTGGACCGACAAGGACGGCAAGAAGCTGGTCGCGCAGGACAAACCCGATACGCTGAGCGCGCCGTCGTGGTTTACCGCTCTCGCCGTGATCGACCGGGCGGAAGAAAGCATCGAGGTCATCGCGGGCGGCGTCGGTTATGGCCGGCTCAATGCCGCGATGGCGACCACCAAGGCGTACAACCGCCTGTGGCAGCAGTTCGTCAAGCAGCTGCAGATCGTCGCGGTCACGCTGTTCCTGATGCTGCAATTCATCTGGCTCATCTTCCGCGGCAACCTCGGCACCTTGCGCATGCTGGCGGAAGGCGCCAACCGATTCAGCCAGGGCGACTATGCGGTGCGCATCGAGCCCGAAGGGTCGCCGGAAGTGAGCTCCGCCGCCGAAGCGTTCAACAACATGGCGAATAACATCGAAAGCCTGATCGCCTCTCTCGGCAAGAGCGAATCGAAGAACAAGCTGCTCGCGACCATCGTCGAGCAGTCGAGCGAAGCGATCTGGACGCGCGACCTCGCGGGCACCATTACCAGCTGGAACTCGGGCGCCGCCGCCATGTTCGGCTATCCGCCGGCAGAGGCCATGGGCCATGCCCTGAGCCTGGGCGACTCGACCCCGGAAGAGGAAGACGCGCGCCGCCAGCGGCTCGTCGCCGGCGAGAAATTCTCCTACGACGCCAAGGCGCTGACGCGCATGCGCACCGCCATCGACATCCAGGTGGCTGTCGCTCCGTTGCTCGACGATACCAACGAATGTATCGGCAGCATCGCGGTGGCGCGCGACGTCACGCAGCACAAGCGCAGCGAGGAAGCGCTGCGCCTGGCGCGCGAGGCGGCGGAAGCGGCTAACCACGCCAAGAGCTCGTTCCTGGCTCGCATGAGCCATGAGATCCGCACGCCGATGAACGGCGTACTGGGCATGACCGAGCTGCTGCTTGAAACCGGGCTGTCGAGCACGCAGCGCAAGTATGCCGAGACCGTGCAGCGCTCCGGCAAGAACCTGCTCGACATCATCAACGACATCCTGGACTTCTCCAAGATCGAGGCCGGCAAGCTCGAGCTGGAGAACGTCGACATGGACCTGCGGCGCACGGTCGAGGACGTGGTCGACCTGCTGGCCGAGCGCGCCCACAGCAAGGGGCTGGAGCTGGCCTGCAGCATTCCTGCGGATTTGATGACCCACGTGCGCGGCGACTCGCTGCGCCTGGGCCAGGTACTGACCAACCTGGTGGGCAACGCGATCAAGTTCACCCGGCAGGGCGCGGTGGTGATCCGCGTCGCGAGCACCGAGGAGACCGCGAGCCATGTGACGATGCGCTTCGAGGTCAGCGACACCGGCTCCGGGATCAGCCCGGAGGCGCAATCGCGCATCTTCGACGAGTTCTCTCAGGCCGACGGCTCGACCACGCGCAAGCACGGCGGCTCGGGCCTGGGCCTTGCCATCAGCAAGCAGCTGGTGGAAATGATGGGCGGCAACATCCACGTCGAGTCCGCGCTCGGCGCCGGCTCTACCTTCTGGTTCTCCAGCAGCTTCGAGAAGCAGGAAGCGGCGGTACTGGAAGAGTCGCGCTCGGCGCCGATGGGCATGCTGACCGGGGTGCGCGCGCTGATCGTCGAGTCAAGCTCGATCAATCGCGGCATTCTCCAGGCACAGATGAGCAACTGGGGCATGAGCAACCGCGTGGCGGCCACGCCGGAGCAGGCGATCGATCTGCTGGCGCAGGCGGCGGCGCGCGGGGCCTCCTACGACCTGGCGATCATCGACCTCGGCCTGCCAGGCATGGATGCGCTCGAGCTCGCGCGCGCGATTCGCGCCCGCGCCGAGATTGCCAAGGTCCGCCTGGTCGTGCTCACGCGGCGCCAGGCCGACATCAAGAGCGCTCGCGACGCGGGGATTGACGCTTGCCTCGCCAAGCCGGTGCGCCAGACCATGCTCTATGAATGCCTGGTCAATGTGATGGCCGGCCAGCCACAGGAAGCCGCCGCCGCGCCGCCGGTTTCGGCGCCCGCACACGCGGTCGCGGCTGGCGGGCGCGGCAACATCCTGCTGGTGGAAGACAACCTCATCAATCAGCAGGTGGCGCTCGGCATCCTGCAGATCCAGGGCTACACGGTCACCGTCGTCAACAACGGCAAGGAAGCGCTCGACGCGCACGCGCAGGGCGCCTTCGACCTCGTGCTGATGGATTGCCATATGCCGGAGATGGACGGATTCGAGGCCACGCGCGAAATCCGCGTGCGGGAGCGGGCGCTGGGCAAGCGGGTGCCGATCGTCGCCTTGACTGCCAACGCGATGGCGCAGGATCGCGAAGCCTGCCTGAAGGCCGGCATGGACGATCACCTGAGCAAGCCTTTCAGCATGCTCACGCTGCAGAACATGCTCGACAAATGGATGCCGCAGTCCGTCTCCGCACCGGCGCAGGCCGCGGATGCCGCTGCACGGACGTCCGGGAAGGGCGGAGGCGTGCTGGACCGGCAGGTGCTCGAGCAACTCGGCAAAGTGCTGACCAATGGCAAGCCCGAGTTGCTGACGCGCGTGATCAATCTCTATTTGGTCGAGTCGCCAAAGTTGCTGCAGAAGCTCAAGCACGCGGCGGGCGCCAGCAATGCGCCGGAGATCGCCAATTCCGCGCATTCGCTGAAGTCGAGCAGCGCCAACGTCGGCGCCAAGGCATTGAGCCGCTATTGCGAGGATCTCGAAGCTTCGGCGCGCCGCGCCGACACCGAGGAAGCGCGCAAGATCTTCGCCAAAGTGGAGGCCGAGCATCGCTCGGTGCAGAAGGCGCTGAACGAGGAATTTGAACTGCTGGCCGCGAGCAAGGTGTAGTACAACGGGGTAGGCATTTCGAAGGAGGCTGGCATGGCGAAGGCGATTCTTCTGGTACTCGGGTTGTGCGCCGCGATGGGGGCGGGGGCGCAGGAGTGGCCCACCAAGCCGGTGCGCTTCATCGTGCCGTACCCGCCGGGCGGCGGCACCGACGTGATCGCCCGCATCGTGCAAAGCCGCCTGGGCGATACCCTGGGCCAGCAGGTCATCATCGAGAACCGCGGCGGCGCGGGCGGCGCGCTCGGTACCGAGCAGGCGGCGCACGCCACGCCCGACGGCTACACGTTCCTCTTCACGCTTTCCTCGCACACCATCAACCCGGTGCTCTACAAGCTCAACTACGACACTGAGCGCGATTTCGCCGGCGTGACCCTGATCGTGAGCGTGCCGCAGCTGATCGCGACCCAGCCCGGCTCGCCCATCCAGAGCATGCAGGACATGGTGAAGCTGGCGAAGGAAAAGCCGGGCGCACTGAATTTCGCCTCGGTCGGTAACGGCACGCCGTCGCACATCGCCGGCGAGCTGATCAAGCTGAAGACCGGCATCGACATGGTGCATATCCCCTACAAGGGAGGCGGGCCGGCGGTCGCCGACACGCTGGGCGGGCAGGTGTCCTTTGCCATCGTCACCATGCCGGCGGCCATCTCGCATGTGCGCGCCGGCAAGCTGCGCGCCCTGGCGGTGACCACCCTCAAGCGCAACCCGGGCGCACCGGACATCCCAACCGTTGCGGAGGCGCTCAAGCTTCCCGACTACGAGGTGGATTCCTGGTACGCGCTGTTCGCGCCGGCGAAGACGCCGTCAGCGATCGTGGCCAAGATGCAGAAGGCCATCGCGCAGACGATTCAGCTGCCGGACGTGAAGCAGAAGCTGCTCGAGCAGGGTGGCGACACCGTGGGCTCCACGCCCGAGTACCTTGAACGCGTGGTGAAAGCCGAGCTGCGCAAGTGGCCCGAGGTGGTCAAGGCCGCCAACATCAGGGTGGACTGAAGGGAAAGTAGCGGGCGGCTGCTAGTAGCTGCACTCCGGGCGTACGTAGCATTTGAACTCCACTACGTTGCCGGAAGGGTCCGCCACCATCATCGTCTGGTGCTCGTGCGCGGTCTTCGCAAAGCGCAGCGCCGGGCGCTGCACGAATTTCAGCCCCAGCTTCACCAGATGATTCTTCAGACGGTCGAAGTCCGCCATGCGCAGGAAGGTGAGGCCGTGGTGGCGCGGATAGGCGCGGGCATTCTCGACCCCCGCACGACGCTCCAAGTGGCACACCAACTGCAATACGCCGCCGAAGCTGAAGGTCACCCGGTCCTTCAGGATGCGTACTGGCTGCGCGCCAAGGACCTCGGCGTACCAGCGCGCCGTCTCCTCGAGGTCACGGCACGGCACCGCCACGTGCGCGATGTAGCCGACCTTCACCTGGGTGTTGTCCATCAGCCCTTCGGCTGGCTTGAAATCAGTGACGTCGAGCACGGCTTCCATGGGCAGATGATGGAGCCGCCCATGCGCCATGTACCGGACGTTCGTCACAAAATTACGCAATTTGACCCTCATCGGAACCTCTACGGAACGAGGATCGCGCGATAGTCGTTGACGTTGGTGCGCGTCGGGCCGGTGACTACGAGGTCGCCCAACGCACTGAAGAAGCCGTAGCTGTCGTGCCGGGCCAGCATTTCCTGTGGAGAGACGCTCACCCTGGTGGCTCGTTGCAGGAAGTCTGGAGTTAGTACCGCGCCGGCATTGTCCTCGGTGCCGTCGATGCCGTCGGTATCGGCGGCGATGGCCCAAAGCCCGCCGCTTTCGATTCCGAGCGAAAGCAGGAACTCGCAGCAGCGCCCGCCGCGCCCGCCTTCACCCTGCACCGTGACGGTGCATTCACCGCCGGAGATCAGTACGGCGGGTCCCGGCGTGCGACGAGCCAAGTGCGCCATTTCAATACCCACTTCGCGCGCTTCCCCGGTGATGGTATCGCCCAGGATTAGCGGTTTGAAGCCGCGCCGGCGGAAAACCTCGGCCGCCGCCTCAAGCGATCGATAGGCGGTGGCGATGACCTTGTTCGTTGCCTGGACCGACTTGGGACTCTCGGAAAAAGGGCCGCGAAAGTCGATTGCGTACTTGGCGAGCACTGCTTTCGCGTCGGCTACGGTGGTCGGGTCGGGCGCGCACGGGCCGGAGGCGATGTGCGTCGGATCATCGCCGGTGACGTCGGAGATCACGAGTGCAAGTACCGGCGCACGGCAAGCGGCAGCCAGCCGCCCGCCCTGGATCGCCGACAGGTGCTTGCGCACGGTGTTGATCTCCTGGATGCTCGCCCCGCTGCGCAGCAGTTGACCGGTGAGCGATTTCAGCTCGGCCATGCTCAGGCCTTCGATCGGGAATGCGAGCAAGCTGGAGCCGCCGCCCGAGAGCAGCGCGAGCAGCAGATCGTCTTCCTTCAATTCCTGGGTGCTGGCGAAGATTTCCCGCGCCGCGGCTTCGCCGGCCGAGTCCGGCACCGGATGCCCGGCCTCGACCACGCGGATCCTCTTCGTCGGCATGCCGTGTCCGTAGCGCGTGATGGCGATGCCGGAGAGGGCGCCCTTGAAATGCTGTTCAACGGCGAGCGCCATCGAAGCCGCGGCTTTGCCCGCGGCGGCGACGAAGGTGCGACCTTTCGGCGGGCGGGGCAGGTGAGCCCCAAGGATTTTCAACGGATCGGCCGCGGCGACCGCGGCCCGGAAGCTTTCCTCGAGCAGCGCTCTCAGCCGAAGCTTTCCTTCGCGGCGTCCGCGCCCAGGCTGTAGAACTTCGGGTAAGCGGCGCGGAATTCGCGCTGGATCTCGTCCACCGGCACGTCGGCGTGGACCCCGCGATCGCGCAGATACTCCATGTGGCGCCGGTCGTCTTGGTCGAACGGATGGAAAATCGAGTCGGCGCGGCCGTCGAACTCGAGCGGCTTGACCCTAAAGCGCGTGCACAGCGCGAGATTGAACGCCGGCGTGGCCTTGACCCAGCGGCCGTCGATGCGCAGGTCGGTATAGCCGTGGTAGATGAAAAGGTCGCTGCCCATGGTCTCGGCAAGCCGCGGCGTGGTGAGGTGATTCTTCACATCGGCGAAACCGAGCCGCGCCTCGATACCCGCGGCGCGCGCACAGGCGGCGAGCAGCGATGCCTTGCCCACGCAGAAGCCCTCGCCCGCCTCGAGCACCGCGGAGGCGCGGAAGACCTCGGGATCGGAGAAATCGAGAAACGGGTTGTAGCGGATCTCGTCGCGCACCGCGTAGTAAAGGGAGATTGCGCGTTCTCTTTCTGACGTTCCAGAACAATACTTCTTCGAAAAAGCCAGGACCGCCGGATGCGCGCTATCGACGTACCGCCCGGCCGAGAGATAAGGCGTCATTTGTCGAGTTTCATCAGGCGGCGCGCGCCCGCAAACAACGCGCTCTTCTGGTCGGCGAGGCCGTCGATCACCGAGAAATGGTTCTTGCCGGGCATGGCGATGTCGCCGGCGAAGGCGGCGCGCCAGCGCTCACCGAGCAGGGCGTTCTGGCGCTGAAACTCGCTCGACTCGGCGCCGCCGACGCAGCTCATGACCGGCGCGCGCGTCGCCGGCGTCATGAAGGCCGGCGAAAGCTTGCGCGCGCTTGCCGGATCGAGCTTCAGGTCGCCGTTCAGCCAGTCGACTTCGATCAACGGGCGCAAATCGTAGACGCCGCTGATGGTGAGGCCGCCTTTCCACAGGTCCTTCGGCAATGAGGGGTCGAACACCGGCCACAGCGCGCACATCAGCATCGCGGTGAGGTGGCCGCCCGCCGAGTGCCCCGACACGTACAGCCGGTCCTGGTCCATGCCGTATTCCTCGGCGTGGTGCCACAGCCAGCGGCTCGCGCGCAGCATCTGCTGCACGATCTCCTCCATGCTGACGCGCGGGCAGAGGTCATAGTTGACGATCGCCAGCGATACCCCGGCGTCGACCCACGCCGGCGCGAGGAACGAAAAGTCCTTCTTGTCGAGCGCGCGCCAGTAGCCGCCGTGGATGAACATCATGCAGCTGCCGTCGCCCTTGCGCGCGGGGAAGATGTCGACGGTCTCGCCCCGCTGCTCGCCGTACGCGCGGTCGAGATAGCAGGTCATGGTGCTGCGCGCCCGCACCGAGGCCTCGCCCCAGCGCGCGAAGTACTGCGGGTGATCGGGGACCAGGTCCCGGTTGTTGTATTCCCGGCTGAGGAACCCTTTGTCCGGTGCGTTCATCCGCGTTTTTCCCTCCACAGGCCCATCGCGTCCTGGCCGGGGCGGTCGGAGAAGGAAAACAGCACCGTCTCGCCCGCTGCCTGCAGTTGCAATGGCACCCAGGACGGGACCACGAAAGTGTCGCGCGGCTCGAAATCGAATTTCTGGCCGCCGATGATCGCGCAGCCCGTCCCCTCGACCACCGAGAAAATGGTGCCGTCGGTGCAGCGATAGGTCTGGGTGTTGAAACCTTTGGGCAGCAGCTGGATGAATGCCGCAATCGTGGGCATGGCGTGGCCGCCCGAGAGCGGATTGATGAATTCCATCTTCCAGCCATGGCAGGCGTCGGGATCCTCGTCCTGCGCCATCTTGGCCAATGACTCCCGGCTGCGCTCGTAGGGGTAGTTGAAGATCGGCGAGGTCTTGCCGAAGGGTGCCGCCGCGCCGACCGGCGCCAGGCCCTGGCCGAAGCGCGCCACCGAGGCGCCTTCGCTGCGCGACACCGGCTGCACTTCCTCGGGGAACACCTGGTGGAACTGCGCGCCGAAGGTTTGCACGATGCGAATGTCGAGCCCGTCCATCCACACCACCGGGTCGTTGCCGGGATTGCCGTGGTCGTGCCAGGTCCACGACGGGGTGATGATGAAGTCCCCCGGCCGCATGGTGGTGCGCTCGCCGTCGACCGCGGTGTACGCGCCGGCGCCTTCGACGATAAAGCGCAGCGCCGACTGCGAATGGCGGTGGCTGGGCGCGATCTCGCCCGGCAGGATGAGCTGCAGGCCGGCGTACAGGCTTTGCGTGATGCAGGACTCGCCGCGCATGCCGGGGTTCTCGAGCACCAGCACGCGGCGAATCGCTTCTTTGGCGGTGATCAGCTTGCCGGCCTCCATCAGGTAGGGCCGCGCATCGCGGTACTTCCACAGCGCCGGCTTGCACGGTGTCATCGGCTCGTCCGGGATCAGGCTGTGCAGCACCTCCCAGAGCGGCGCGAGGTTGTGCTTGTCCATGCGGCGGTAGAGCTCCTGCCGCACGCTGCTGACGCTGGGTTGGGGGACGCTGGCCATGACGATTTTCCTTAAAGAAGCGATTTTACGTGACCGGCTTCAGCCAGACGACGGGCTTGCCGAGGGTCTTGCCGAGCGCCTGGCCTTCCGGGTCGGCGAGCGCGGCCTCGCGCGCCTTGCGGATCGCCGCCGCCTGCTCGCGCGCATCCGCGGTGGGCGGGTTGTCCACCAGCGCGTCGACGATGGCGAGGAAGTTGCCCTTGCCGCGCCGGTGCGTCTCGCCGTAGCCCTTGATGAGGCGCGCACATTCGGCGATCTCGCGCGCCAGCCCCGGGTCGCGTCTAGCCGCGTCCGCAACCAGCCCGAGCCAGCGCTCGATCAACGCCTGCTCCTCGCGGTAGCGGTAGCTCATCGGCCGCCATGGGCGCAGCCAGGCCAGGCTGCGCACCAGCAGGTAGCCGAACAGGCTCGAAGTCTTGATGTGCATGCCGACGTTGTAGGCGTCGAGCTTGCCGCGGCGCTCGGCCCACGCGATGACTTTTTTTCCCAACCAATGCGGAAGAACCGAAGAAAACTCCTCGACCCCGGGCTTCAGAAAGTCGATCACCACGACCGGTTCGCCGTCCTTGGCCCCGACTTCCTTGCGCACGCGCTCAAAGCGCGATGCCCGTGTCTTGAGATCGGCCACGCGGATGATGTCCTCGTAGGCCATCCACAGCGCAAGATGGCGGGCCACTTCAGCCGCCAGCTTGTCATCGCCGCCGCGAAACGGCTTGAGACGCGCCTCATAGAGTGCGGCGTACCGCGCGCCCTGGTAGTCCTGAAGCCGCTCTTTCCCCAGCCGGAACACCTCATCGAATTCCGTGGCCCGCTTTGTCTTCGGCGGCTCGGCCGGCGCCGGGCGCTGGCGCGCGGCGATGTCGAAGCCGGCGGCGAAGCCGCGCAGGCTGGCCTCCGCGCCGCGCCCGCCGTGCCGGATCGCCTGCTCGCACGCTTCGCGCGAGAGCGGCAGCACGCCGCTGCCCGCCATGGCGCCGAACAGCACCGCGTTGATCACCGTACCGCTCTCCTGCGCGAGCTTGCGCATGTCGAACAGCACGGCGCTCTTCGCGAGCTGCGCCGCGGCGTCGCGCACGCGGTCGGAGTCGAAGCGGCCGTCGGCCATTTGCATCTTCTCGACCGTGGCATAGATGCGGTGCGTGGAAGCGATGAGCGTGGTGCGCTCGGGGCTGACGAAGCCGTTCAGCATGGCGCGGCCGGCCTCGATCAGCTCGGAGGCGACCATCACGTCGACGTTGCCCGGGCTGGGAGTGAGCGAGAGGACGGGTTCTTTGCCGTTCAGCTGCTTCCTTTCAGCCGGAAAAATCTCCAGGTAGTACGTCGTGGCCCCGGTGCGCTGCGCCACGCCCGGGATCGACGTGGCCTGCGCCGGATAGCCCCTGGCGGTGGCGGCCTCCATCAGCCAGTCGGCCATCACGCCGCCGCCTTCCCCGCCCAGGGCGGCAATCAGGATGGTGATCGGACGCTCGGGAAGGTTCATAGGATTTTGTGCAGCAACTTGTCCAGGAGGCTCGGGTTCTGAATGACTTCGGCTCGATAGAAGGACGGGCACAGCACCGCCGCGTGCGCGTTCTCGCCGCACAGCCCGCAGCCGACGCAGCCGTCGATCACCGTGGCCACCGGATCACGGCGCAGCGGATCGGGATTGTCCTTCACCGTAAGCGTTGGGCAGCCCGAGAGCCGGATGCAGGAGTGGTCGCCGGTGCAGGTGTCTTCGTCGACGCCGTACTTCACCCTTACGGTTCGTTTTCCCTCAGCCAGACTCTTGGCGACCTGGGGTTTGAGCCTGCGTTGCCGCTCGAGCTGGCACTCGCCTTCGGCGACGATGACTTTCAGCCCCTTTTCCTTCGTCGTCATCGCCTCGCGGTAAGTCTTCGTCATCTCGGCGAGGTCGTAATTGTTCACCGTGCGCAGCCACTTCACGCCCAGGCCGCTCAGCGTGTTCTCGATCGTGCGGTCGGCGCCGGCTACGCTTTGCCCAACGGCAACCATGCGCGCGTCCTCGGGCGGCGAGGAAAGCAGCTCCTGAGTGCCGGTGGCGGAGGCGTAGCCGTTCTTCATGATCACCAGCACCCCGTCTCCCTTGTTGAGCAGGTTCGACGCCACGCCGGAAAGCAGGCCGTTATGCCAGAAGCCGCCGTCGCCCATCACTGATACCGCTCGTCGCGCCGACATCGGCCCGACGCCCGCCGCGGCAGCGAGGCTCATGCCGTAGCCGAGCAGGGTATTTCCCTGCGAGAACGGCTCGAAGCTCGCGAACGCATGACAGCCGACGTCCATCGAGACGTGCGGCCGGCCGATGTCCTGCGCCACCAGCTTCATCGCCGAGAACACCGGGCGCTCCGGGCAGCCGACGCAGAATGTCGGCGGCCGCACCGGCAGCGCGCCGAGCGATGCGGTGGCCTTCTCCTTCATCGTCTGCACGGATTTCAACCACGCGGCACCGGGAGTGGTGTCCAGGTGAGGCGCGTGCAGGCCGACGAACTTCGAAAGCCCGCGCACCATCGCCTCGAGGTTGTACTCGCCCGCCATGTGCATGAAGTCTTTGCCGTGCAGCTTCGCCGGCTCGTCCGCGCGCCGCAGGAAGGTGGCGATCTCCTGCTCGATGAATTCCGGCTGGCCCTCCTCCAGGACCAGAATGGCTTTCTTATCCCGGGAGAAGCCGACGATCTCCTCTGGGACCAAGGGGTAAACCACATTCAGCGCGAGGATCGGCAGGCGGCTGGCGCCGAACGCGTCGGCGAGGCCGAGGGTGCGCAACGCGTGCATCAGCCCGTTGTAGAGGCCGCCCTGCACGACGATGCCGACATTCTCCGGCCCGGGGAATATCTCATTGAGTTTGTTTTCGGCGATGAAGCGCCGCGCGGCGGGGAGCCGCACGTCCGACTTCAGCTTCTCCTGGCGGAAGGTGGCCGGCGGATGGGCCAGGCGGTCGTAGATGAACTCCTTCGGCGGGCCGTCGAGCTTGTGCCGGGTCGAGACCGCTGGCGCGAGATTGGCTTTACTTTTGAAGGACCCCCGGACGTGGCAAGCGCGAATTCGCAGCTCCATCATCACCGGGGTATTCGAAATCTCCGAAAGTTCGAAGCCGCGCTCCACCATCGTGGTGATGGTGGCGAGGTTCGGCCGCGGATCGAGCAGCCACATCAGCGACTTGAGGGCGAAAGCATGGCTGCGTTCCTGCGCCACCACGCCGCCTTCGCCGTAGTCCTCGCCGAGCACGATCAGCGTGCCGCCCATCACGCCGGCGCTCGCCAGGTAGGAAAGCGCGTCGGCGGCGACGTTGGTGCCGACGATCGACTTCCACGTCACCGCGCCGCGCGCCGGATAGTTGATGGAGGCGCCGAGCATCGCCGCGGCCGAGGCCTCGCTGGTGCAGGCCTCGACGTGCACGCCAAGCTCGTCGAGGTAGTCCTTGGCCTGCACCATCACGTCGAGCAGGTGCGAGACCGGCGCGCCCTGGTAGCCGCCGACGTAGGACACGCCGGACTGCAGCAGGGCCTTGGTCACGGCGAGGATGCCTTCGCCGTGGAAGGTCTCGCCGTCCCCCAACCGCAAGGACTCTATTTCCTTAGTGAACTGCCGTTCCACAGGCGATCCCACCAGTTCGGGTTTTGAATAACTTCCGCTCTATAGAAGGACGGGCACAGCACGGCCGCGTGCGCGTTCTCGCCGCACAGGCCGCAGCCGACGCAGCCGTCGATCACCGTCGCCACCGGGTCCTTGCGCAGCGGGTCCGGGTTGTCCTTGATGGTGAGCGTCGGGCAGCCGGAGAGCCGGATGCAGGAGTGGTCGCCGGTGCAGGTGTCTTCATCCACGCCGTACTTGACGCGTACATGGCGTTGTTTGTTCTTCAGCTTTTGTGCAACCTGGGGACGCAGCTTGCGCTGCCGCTCGAGCTGGCACTCGCCTTCGGCGACGATCACCTTGAGGCCCGGGTAATCGGTGTTCATCGCTTCCTTGAGAGTCTTCGCCACCTCGCCGACGCGATAGTTGTCGACGGTGCGGATCCAGCCGACGCCGATTCCTTCCAGCGCGCGCTCCATGCTCATGTCGGGCGCCTTGTGCTCGCTGTGCTGCGGCGAGGAAGGCAGCTCCTGCGTGCCGGTGGCGGAGCTGTAGCCGTTCTTCATGATCACCAGGATGCCGTCGTTCTTGTTGAACACGGTGTTGGCGATGCCGGAAGTCAGGCCGTTGTGCCAGAAACCGCCGTCGCCCATCATCGTCACCGTGCGCTTGGCGAACATCGGCTGCACCGCCGAATTCGAGGCGAGGCCCAGGCCGTAGCCGAGCACGGTGTTGCCGATGTTGAATGGCGGCAGCGTGGAGAAGAGGTGGCAGCCGATGTCGGCCGAGAGGTGGAACTTGCCGCTCTCCTTCTCCAGCACCTTCATCGCCGAGAACACCGGCCGCTCAGGGCAGCCGACGCAGAACCCGGGCGGCCGCGCGGGCAGGCCGGCGAGCAGCTCGGCGGCTTTCTTCTTGAGCGACACGATCGGCTGAATGCGCTCGGCGCGGCCGAGGAATCTCGAAACCCCGGTCAGCACCACTTCGCCGGTGTACTCGCCGGCGAGCGGCAGCACATCCTTGCCGCTGACCTTCACGCTGTTCGCCCCGGCGCGGCGCAGGGCCGCGAGCACTGCGTCCTCGATGTAGGCGGGCTGACCCTCTTCGACGATGAGGACCGATTTCTTGTCCTGGCAGAATCCGGTGATTTCTTCCGGGATCAGCGGGTAGGTCACGTTCATGCAGTAGATCGGCACTTTCGAGGCGCCGAACGCGTCCGCCAGCCCCAAGGTCTGCAGCGCGCGGATCACCGCGTTGTAGAGGCCGCCCTGGCAGAGGATGCCAATGTCTTTTTGTTCTGCGTCAAACAGCTCATTCAGTTTCCGCTCCCGGATGAAACTCACGGCGGCGGGCCAGCGCACGTCGATCTTCTGCTTTTCCTGCGCATACGTGGCCGGCGGCAGGCAAATGCGGCTGTAGTCGAAGTCCGGGTTCTCCAGGAATGCCCGCTTGGAGAATTGCGGCGCCTGGTTCTTCTTCGTCTTGAAGCTGCCCTGCACGTGGCAGGCGCGAATGCGCAGCTCGAGCATCACCGGGGTGCTGGAGGCTTCCGATAGCTCGAAGCCCTGCTCGACCATCTCGACGATCTTCGGCAGGTTGGGCCGCGGGTCGAGCAGCCAGAGCTGCGACTTCATGGCGAACGCGTGGCTGCGTTCCTGGATGATCGAGGAGCCTTCGCCATAGTCCTCGCCCAGGACGATGAGCGCGCCCCCCTTGACGCCGGCGGAGGCGAGGTTGGAAAGCGCGTCGGAGGCGACGTTGGTGCCGACGGTGGACTTGAAGGCCACCGCGCCGCGCATCGGGTAATTGATCGAGGCCCCAAGCATCGCGGCGGCGCCGGCTTCGCTCGCATTTGCCTCGACGTGCACGCCGAGCCCGTCGAGGATGTCGCGCGCATCGTTCAGCACGTCCATCACGTGCGACACCGGCGCGCCCTGGTAGCCGCCGACGTAGGACACGCCCGACTGCAGCAGCGCCTTGGTCACCGCGAGGATGCCCTCGCCGTGGAAGGTTTCGCCGTCGCCTAAGCGCAGTTTCTCGACTTCTTCCTTGAATGACCGTTCCATGAAAACCTCAGCTCAGCACTTTCGGCAGCCACAGCGCCACCGCGGGAACGAAGAACACCAGCGTGAGCACCAGGATGCTCATCGCCACGTAGGGGATCACGGCGACGAAGATATGCAGCATCGTCACCTGCGGCGGCGTCACGCCGCGCATGGTCATCAGCAGCAGGCCGTGCGGCGGCAGCAGCAGGCCGAGCTGCATGCAGATGAGGAACATGACGCCGAACCAGACCGGGTCGATGGCGAGCTTCTGCACGATGGGCATGAAGATCGGCAGCGTGATGAGCATCATGCTCACCTGGTCGACGAAAATGCCCAGAAAGATGAGGATCGCCATCATGCCGGCGACGATCATCATGGTGGTCAGACCCATGCCCAGCAGCCCGCCGACCAGGCCGCTGCTCGCGCCGGAGAACGACAGGATCTGCGCGAAGGTCGTGGCGCCGACGATGATGAACAGGATGATGCTCGAGATCGCGAGCGTGCCGCGCAGCGCCGCCAGCAGGTTGCGCACGGTGAGCGCGCCGTAGATCAGCGCCATCGCGAGGGTGGCGAAGGCGCCGATCGCGGCCGACTCCGTGGGCGTCGCCCAGCCAGCCGACATCGACGCGACCACGATGATGAAGATCGACACCAGCGGCACCACGTACAGCACGAACGGCAGGAAGCGGCTTAACCCGTGGTAGCGCTCGAGCGGCGTGGGCGGAGCGAGTTCGGGCTTGAGCTTTACTCGGATCACGATGTAGGCGACGAAGGCGATCGACAGGATCAGGCCGGGCATCACGCCGCCGATCAGAAGCTTGGAGATCGAAATGCCGGAAAAGCTCCCGAGCAGCACGGTCAGCGCCGACGGCGGGATCAGCATGTCCACCGCGCCGATCGCCATCACCGGACCGGTCGCCATGGTGGGGTGATAGCCGCGCGCCAGCATTACCGGCACCATCAGGCTGCCCAGCATGGCGGTGGTGGCGATGGTGGAGCCGGAGATCGCCGAGAAGATGGTGCCGGCCACCACCGCGACGACCGCGAGACGGCCGGGCACCTGCGAAATGAGACGTTCAACCCCATCGATCACTTTGACCGCGATCCCGGTATGGAACAGCACTTCGCCCATGAGCACGAACAGCGGGATCGGCGTGAGCGAGAAGCTGGTAATGGAAACCACGCTGTTGCGCGCCAGCTGCTCCAGGCCGGGCTGGCCGCCGAGCCAGATGATCGCGCCGAGGATGTTGACCGCGATGAAGGTGAAGGCGACCGGCAGGCCGAGGAACAGCAGGACGGTCGACCCTCCGAGCATCAGCCACGCGGCAAATTCCCAGGACATCAGGCGGCGGTCACCGCGTCGTCGCGCGGACCGTGCTCGGCATGCAGCAGGCGGCGCATGCGGAACAGCATCTCGACGGCGAGCAGCGTGAAGGCCGCGGGCAGCGGCGCGAGCAGCCACCACTCGGGCGTGATCAGCGTCTTGATGGTCATTGCGCCCGACTTGTAGCTCGCCCACGCCATGCGCGCGCCGTAGGCGACCATCACCAGGCAGCAGAGCAACGCCAGGATGTCGGCCAGCCACTCGCAGACCCACGCCGCGCGCTTCGGGATGGCGCGCAGCACGATGTCCACGCGGATGTGCTGCCCGCGGCGCAGCAGCCAGGGCGCCGCCAGCATGGTGGTGAGGTAGAGCCCCGCCTCGGTCAGGTCGTTCGCCCAGGCGAGGCCCACCGTCCCCGGCAGGATGCGCACATTGCGCAGGAATACGTCGGCGCAGATGATCAGCATCATGCCGAGCACCAGCGCGCAGCCGGCCAGCGCCAGGGCTTCCAGCAGCCGGCCGTACGCGTGTTCAGCCTTTTGCATCGTGGCCGTGACCTACTTTGCGAGCACCTTCTTCAGCTGCTCACCGTACTGGGGGCTCGCCTTGATCGCATTCGCCCAGCCGACCTCCTTCGCCTTGTCGACGTAGGCCTTGCTGGTCGCCGCGTCGAAGGTGATCACCTCGATGCCGGCCTGCGCCTGGCGCTTGGCCTCGTTCTGGTTGTACGTCTTCCAGAAGTCGTTCTGCGCCTCGTAGGCGAGCGCCTGGCGGTCGAGGTACTCGCGCGCCTTCGCCGGCAGGCCCTTGTAGCGGTCGAGGTTCATGATCAGCCCGACCTCGGCGTTGTAGAAGCCCGGGTCGACGCGGAACTTGGTCTTCTCGTGCCAGTTGAGGTCGAACAGGGCATGGATCGGCCAGCCGTAGCCGTCGATCACGCCGCGTTCGAGCGCCGTGTACACCTCGCCGGGAGCGGTGGTCATCACCGCGGCGTTCATCGTCTGGAAGAACTCGCGGTACACCGGCGTGATGCGGATCTTCAGGCCGGTGAGGTCGGGCTTGTCGATCTTCTTGTTGAGGTAGAGATGGAACGGGGTGAACTCGACCGCCTTGGCGAGGTAACGCATGTTCGCCTTCTCGGCCCAGATCTTGTTGATGAGGTCGTAGCCGCCGTTCTGGCGCTGCTCGGCCGCGCTGGTCTCCGACAGCTTGAGGATGTCGGCTTCGGGCATGATGTTGGTGTAGAAGGCGCCGGTGCTGAAGCCGATGTCGACCACGCCGGTCTGCACCGCCTTGCCGACCTCGAACGTCGGGATCGCCTTCGGCCCGCCGATGAAGTTGATCTGCAGCACGCCCTTGCCTTCGTTGTTGACCTTCTCGATCCACTCGACGGTGCGCTTGACGTAGAACTGATTCTCCGGAAACGCACTGACGAGCCGCAGCGTGACGCCCTGCTGGGCCGAGGCGCCCGTCGGTAGCAAGGCGGGCATCAAAGCCAGCGCGGCGATCAGGACAGTTTTTCTCATCGCTCCTCCTAGAGGTGAACCGCCGAGCGTAGGCGTCCGCTCACCCATTTGTCAAATCAATGTCACTCATGTTATGTATCACGAATATGAATGTACAAGAGCTCGACCTGAACCTGCTGCGGGTGTTCGATGCGGTGCTGCATGAAAAGGGGGTGACGGCGGCGGCGGGGCGCCTCGGTCTCACCCAGCCCGCGGTGTCCAACGCCCTTGCGCGCCTGCGCGGCGCGTTCGGCGACCCGCTGTTCGTGCGCACGGCCGGCGGCATGGATGCCACCCCGTTCGCCCGCGAGCTCGCCGCGCCAGTGCGCCAGGCGCTGGCGCTGCTCGAATCGGCGCTGGCGCACGGGCCCGGCTTCGACCCCGCGGGCTCGACGCGCGCGTTTCGCTTCTACATGTCGGACGTCGGCCAGGTGGAGTTCCTGCCGCCGCTGGTCGAGCGCGCGCAGCGCGACGCGGCGGGGGTGCGGCTGGAGGCGGTGGGCATGGACGTCGAGGACATCGCCGGCGCGCTGGCCGCCGGCGCGCTCGACCTCGCGGTCGGCTTCCTGCCCGGGCTCGGGCCGCCGGTGATGCGCCAGCCCCTGTTCCGCGACCCGTATGCCTGCCTCATGCGCGCCGACCATCCGGCCGCGGGCGGCACGCTCACGCGCAAGAAGTTTCTCGAGGCTTCGCACGTGCTCGTGTCCTACCGCGGCGGCCATCGCGTGATCGAGGAAGCCCTGGAGCGCGTCGGCGCCGCCCGGCGCATCGCGCTGCGGGTGCCCCATTTCACCGTGGTGCCGATGGTGCTCGAGCGCAGCGATCTGCTGCTGACCCTGCCCGCGCGCGTGGCGCGCGTTTATGAGAAGCGCGGCAACCTGGTGTCGCGGCCGCTACCGATCCCGATGCCGCAGGCCGAAGTCGCCGTCCACTGGCACGAGCGCTTTGAAGCCGACGCCGGCAACCGCTGGCTGCGCGGCCTTATTACGGAGCTGTTCGCCGGCTAGCTACTTCAGGCTGTCGGAGATCGCCTTCAGCTCCTTGGTGGGCTCCGGCGCGCGCTTCAGCAGGTGATCCCAGTACGCGTCGTAGGCAAGCTTGCGGTGCGCGGCCCCGAGGTCGACGATCTGGATGCCGGCTTCCTTGATCTTCTTCTCGTCGGCGGCCTTGCGCTCGGCCACCCAGCGCACATTCTCCGTCTCGAGCCAGCCCGCCATCTTGTTCAGGAAGGCGCGCTGGTCCTCGCGCAGCGAGTTCCACTTCGCCTGGTTGACCAGCACGTTGACGATCACGTTGTAGAAGCCCGGATCGACGCGGTACTTGGTATGCGCCCCCCAGCCGAGGTCGAACATGCCGATCGCCGGCCAGCCGTAGCCGTCGACCACGCCGCGCTCGAGCGCCGTGAGGACCTCGCCGGGTGCGGTGGTAACGAGCGACACGCCGAGCGCGGTGAAGAGTGGGGTGTAGTTTGGCGTGGTGCGCAGGCGCATGCCCTTCAGGCCGTCGGTCGGCGGCTTGGAGGTCCAGATGTGAAAGCCGATGCCGTCGCCGTACGCGGAGAGCACGTGGGCGTTGAGCTTCTGCCCGTGATACTTCTGCAGCGCGCCCCAGAACGGCGTCTTGCGCAACTGCGGCGTCATCTGCGGCACCAGGATTTGCGCGTCGCATTCCGGGCAGACGTTGGTGTAGAAGGTCGGCGGCAGCGACACCATGTCGACCACGCCGCTGCGCAGCGCGTTGCCCTGCTCGAAGGTCGGGATCGCGTCCGGGCCGCCGCGGAGATTGATCTGCACCAGGCCCTTGCCATCCTTGTTGGTCTGCTCGACGAAGCGCACGAAGATCTCGCCGAAGGTCGTGTTGCGCGGCACGAACACTACCGCGCTGAGCGTCGTTTCCTGGGCGAGGGCGGTCCCGCTTACGGCCAGCAGGGCCACCAGTGCTGCTTTCAGTGTCTTCATATCGATCCCTTAGGTAGAAAGGCGTGCCAGCACTTCGTCGGCGCTCATCACGTCGCCGAACTGCTGGATGAAAAGCTCGAGCGCCGCGCGGTGCTCCTCATCCGACAACGCGGCGCAGCAATCGGAGATCAGCACGCTCTTGAAGTCGAGCATCATGGCGTCGCGCGCGGTGCTGTCGCAGCACACATCGGTCTTGGTTCCGCAGACCAGCACGGTGTCGACGCCGAGGTTGCGCAGCACGCGCTCCAGGGTCGAGGCCCCGTGCGCGAGGGCACTGTAGCGGTTCTTCACCAGCGTGACGTCGCCGGGCAGCACTTCGAGGTCCTTCCAGACCGCCTGCTTGGCCGGCGCCAGGCTCTCGGCCATGCGCTTTCTCACCTCGGCGTTGCGCACCACGTGACCGAAGAACACTTCCCAGTCGCTGCGCCCGTTCTGCACGGTGTTGGCGTGGATGATCCAGATCACCGGCACGCCTCTGGTCCGCAGCGCGGCGGCAAGGCGGTTGATGTTGGGCACGATCTCGCGCGCCATCGCGACCTCGCCCGGCGCGCCCGGCATGCAGAAGGTGTTCTGCATGTCGATCACGAGGAGCGCGCTCTTGCGTGCATCCAGGGACTGGAACCAGTGCAGGTCGCCGCGGCGCTTCATCACGCGCTCGACGATGTGCGGGCGGATCGAAACCTTGTGCATGCCGCTTCGATTGTAGTAGGCCGGTCATGCGTTAGGCCAGAGGCGCCGGGATGAATCCATGACCGCATGTCATGTAAGCTGTACGCGCGCGGCCGCAAATGAACATCGATTCCCTCTGGCGCGAGAACAGCGTGCACCGCGCTGCGTACGTCGATCCCGCGGTGTTCGCGCTCGAGCAGGAGCGCATCTTCCGGCGCGCGTGGCTCTACGTCGGCCATGAGAGCGAAGTGCCGCGCGCGGGCGATTACGTGCTGCGCCGCCTCGGGCCCGACGAAGTGCTGCTGGTGCGGCGCGAGGACGGCGGTCTTTCGCTGCTGCACAACCGCTGCGCGCACCGCGGCGCGCGCATTGTCGCGGAGCCCGCCGGGAACGCTCGGCAGCTGCGCTGCCCGTACCACGCGTGGACCTATGCCCTCGACGGCCGCCTGATCGGCGTGCCGCTCGCCGACGGCTATGCGGCTAAGCCCGAGGTCGGTTTGGCGAAGGTGGCGCGCGTCGAGAGCTACCGCGGCTTCGTGTTCGGCTCGCACGCGGCGCAGGGCGCGGATCTGGTCGAGTTTCTCGGCGGGCTGGCGAGCGCATTCGACAACATGCTCGACCGCGCGCCGGCGGGCACGGTGACGCGCTTCGGCGGCGCGCTGCGCCTGGAGTACCGCGGCAACTGGAAGATGTTCATGGAGAACGCGGTGGATCTCGTGCACCCGAACTATGTGCACCGCAGCTCGATAGAGGGCGCGCGCAAAGCGCGCGGGGCGGCTCGCGCGCAGCCTGCGGACTCGCTAACCGAGCAGGCTTCGCAGATGTTCCTCGCCAACGGCATGCGCGGTCCCTTGTGGGACGACGTGCCGCTGCACGCGTTCCCCGGGGGCCACGTCTACATGGGCGGGTTCTACAAGGGCGGGGTGATCGGAACGCAGCGCGAAGACCCGGTGTTCGCGCAATACCGCAAGCAGCTGGTCGAGCGCCACGGCGAAGAGAAGACCGCTGCCGTGCTTGCGGTGGACCGTTTCAACAACCTGGTATGGCCGAACGTCTCGGTCAATTCGCGGTTCGCGGCGATGCGCGTGGTCCATGCGCTCGCCGTCGACCGCACGCAGGTCGAAGTGCTGTGCTTCCGCCTCGACGGCGCCGCGGCGCAGATGCACGACCTCACGCTGCAGTTCATCAACCTCGCCGCCTCGCCGGCATCGCTCGTGGCGTCCGACGACCTCGAGCTCTTCGAGCGCTGCCAGCGCGGCCTGAGCGACGCGGCTTCGGACTGGATCGACCTGCGCCGCGGCGTGCTGAGCGACCGCCGTCAGGCCGACGGCTCGACGCTCGGCGGCGGCACCAGCGAGCTCGCCATCCGCAACCAGTTCGAGGCCTGGCTCAGGCACATGCGATGAGGGCGGAGCTCGAGGCCTTCGTGCTGCAGGAGGCACGGCTGCTCGACGAGCGGCGCTTCGCCGAGTGGCTCGCGCTGTTCGCCGAGGACGGCGTGTACTGGGTGCCGACGCTGCCCGGCCAGGCTTCGCCACAGGAAGCGCTGTCGCTTTTCCACGAACCGAAGCCGCTGCTCGCGATGCGCGTGGCGCGCCTGGAGGGCACGGACGCGCACATACAGGCGCCGCCTTCGCGCACCGTGCACCACGTCAGCGCGCTGGAGGTTTCCGACGATCTCGAAGTGCGCTCGGCGCTGGTCGTCGCCGAATGGCGCGCGGGCGAGGCACGCTGGTTCGCCGGCCGCGTGCTGCATCGCCTGCGCCGTACCGCCGAAGGCTTGCGCATCGTCCTCAAGCGCGTGGATCTCATCGACAGCGAGGCGCCGCAGCGTGCTATCGCCGTTCCGCTCTAGGAAAACCACCGGCACCGGCGTGCCGCGCGCGCACGCGCGCCGGCTCGCCGCCGGCCGCGGGCGCTACGCGGACGACCTGCGCTTTCCGCGGCTGCTGCACGCCGGATTCCTGCGCAGTCCGTATCCGCATGCACGCATCGTCAGCCTGAAATTCCAGCCGATAGTAGGCGTCATCGCGGCCTACGACGGTGCTGCCCTGAGCGCCGTCTGCAAGCCATGGGAGACGCGGCTCGCCACCTGGCCGGCGCATCGCTCGCCGCCACAGCACCCGCTCGCCATTGGGCGGGCGCTCTGGCAGGGGCAGCCGGTGGCGATCGTGCTCGCGGAAAGCCGCGCCATCGCTGAGGATGCGGTCGAGCGCATCGAAGTGGAATGGGAGCCGCTCGACGCGCTCGCCGACCCGGAAGCGGCGCTCGAGCCCTCGGCGCCGCTTTTGCATCCCGAGCTCGGCAGCAACCTTGCCTTCGAGCACACCATCGAAGGCGGCGCGGCGCCGGCCGGTGGGCGCACGTTGCAGCGCACGCTGCGCTTCGCCCGCCACACCGGCGTGCCGCTCGAGCCGCGCACCATCGTCGCCGAGTTCGATCCGAGCGTGCGTCAGCTCACCGTCCATCAGTCCACGCAGGTGCCGCACCAGATGCGCGCCGTCTACGCCGATTGCTTCGGCTTCGCCGAGCAGGACGTCCGTGTGCTCACCCCGGACGTCGGCGGTGGCTTCGGCGTGAAGCTGCACGTGTATGACGACGAGGTGGCGGTCTGCGCCGCCTCGATCCTGACCGCGCGCGCGGTGAAGTACGTCGGCGACCGGCTGGAAGCCTTCGTGTCGGACATCCACGCGCGCGCGCACCGCGTCTCGGTATCGATGACCGTGGATCCGCAGGCGCGCATTACCGCGCTGACGCTCGACGATCTCGCCGAGGCCGGCGCGTACTCGGCCTATCCGCGCTCGAGCATCCTCGAAGGGCTGCAGGTGCTGGTCTTCGCGGGAACGCCGTACGACATCGGCGCGTATCGCGGCCGCCTCCGCGTGGCGTGGCAGAACAAGCCCGCCACCGGCTCCTACCGCGGCGTCGGCCAGCCCATCGCCTGTGGGGCGGTCGAGGCGCTGATCGATGTTTGCGCGCGCGAGGCGAAGATGGATCCGGCCGAGTTCCGCCGCCGCAACTTCCGCTGCCAGGGCGCGACGCCGAGCGGGGTGCAGGCGGGCGGGCTGTCGCACGAGGCGTGCCTCGATCGTCTCCTCAAGCTCATGGACTACGAAGGATTACGCAAACTGCAAAAGCAAGAACGCGAGCGCGGCCGCCACCTGGGCATCGGACTCGCCGCGTTCGTCGAGCAGAACGCGCCCGGCGCCGGTTTCTACGGCGCGGCCGGCGTGAAGATCTCGCCGCAGGAAGGCTGCACGCTGCGCCTCGAGCCCTCCGGCAGCATCACGTGCATCACCTCCAACCAGGACCAGGGGCAGGGCGTCGAGACGGCGCTCGCGCAGCTGGTCGCCGGGGAGCTCGACGTGCCGCTCGACGCGGTGCGCGTCGCCGGCGGCGATACGCTGATGACCGCGGTGGGCGGCGGCACTTTCGCTTCGCGCGGGCTCACCATCGCGGGCGAGGCCGCGCTCACCGCCGCGCGCGCGCTCGCGCAGCGCATCGCCGCGGTGCGCGAGGCGATGCAGCTCGCCGACGCGCCGATCTCAGAGATCGCCGCCGTGATGAACTATCGGCAGCACCTGCTGCCGCCGGGCCTCGAGGCGGGTCCTGCGGTCACCGCGCATGCCGTGATGCCGCAGCCGTATCTTCTGGCGAACGGCATTCACGCGAGCCTGGTCGAGCTCGATCCCCAGACCGGGTTCGTCAAGCTGCTCAAGCACTGGGTGGTGGAAGACTGCGGCCGCGTCATCAATCCGCTGCTCGCCGACGAGCAGCTTCGCGGCGGCGTGGTGCAGGGCCTCGGCGCGGCGCTCTATGAGGAGATCATGTACGACGAGGGCGCGCAGCTCCAGAACGGCTCGATGGCCGACTACCTGGTGCCGATGGCCGGCGAGATGCCGGACATCGTCATCGATCACGTCGAGACGCCGGTGCCGGGGACGCTGCTCGGCGCCAAGGGCATCGGCGAGGCCGGGACCATCGGCGCCGCGGCCGCGGTCGGCAATGCGATCAACGACGCGCTGGCGCCTTTGGGCGCCGAGGTGCTGCGCCAGCCTTACACGCCGCAACGGATCCTGGAGGCGCTGCGCCATGCGCATCGTTGATTGCCGCGAGCGCACGGTCGGCATCGGCGCCGCAATGCGCAACGCCTCGATCAACTTTGGCGCGATGACGGCCTCGGCCCTCGCTTTGGTTTCCGACCGCGACGTCACGGGCTATGCGTTCGATTCCATCGGCCGCTACGGCAAAGGCGCGCTGCTGCGCGAGCGTTTCATTCCGCGCCTGCTGCGCGCGCAGCCCGCAAGCCTCCTCGATGCCGAAGGGTTGCCGGACCCCGCTGCCTTCGTGCGCGCCGTGATGACGGACGAAAAGGCGGGCGGCCATGGCGAACGCCCAGGGGCGGTCGGCCTGATCGAGGCCGCCGCCTGGGACCTGAGGGCGAAGATGCAGGGCGTGCCGCTGTGGAAATCGATTTCGCACTATTTCGGTATTGCTTCTTCAGAACCAATGATCGCGGTCTACGCTTCCTGCGGCCATTTCCGCACCGACGACATCCTCACCGATGAGGTGAAGCGCGCCATCGACGCCGGCTATACGTGCGTCAAGATCAAGGTCGCCGGCGATCTCGACAGCGACCAGAAACGCCTCGAGCGCGCCGCGGCCGCGCTGCCGCGGCACGCGACCTGGGCCGTGGACGTCAACGGGGCCCTGGACGAAAAAAAGATGCGGCCATGGCTGGACGCGCTGGCGCCGTTCAAGCTGGCGTGGATCGAGGAGCCGGCGCCGCCGCTCGATTACGAGTTCCTCAAGCAGTGCGCGCGCACTAGTGCCGCGCCGCTCGCCACCGGCGAAAACCTGTTCTCGTTCGACGATGCGCGCAACCTGCTGCGTTACGGCGGCCTGCGGCCGGCGCGCGACTTCGTGCAGGTCGATCCGCTGCTCGCCTACGGGGTGGGCGAATACGCGAAGATCATCGCCGCCTACGAAGCCGCCGGGTGGAAGCGCACGCAATTCCTGCCGCACGCCGGGCACCTTTTCGCCGCGCACTGCGTGGCCGGCCTCGGCCTGGGCATGGCGGAGGCGGCGCCCGACGTTTCGCTCCCGTACGGCGGCTACTGGGACGCGGTGCAAGTCGCCGGCGGCCGCGTCACAATCCCCGATGCGCCCGGCGTCGGCTACGAACGCAAGTCCAATCTCTACGCTCTACTGGAGTTTTCATGACCGCGAAGCTTCGCCACATCGCCATCTCGGTTCCCGAGCTCAAGCCGGCGGCCGAGTTCTACAAGAAGACCTTCGGTCTCGAGGAAGTGAACTACGTCGAGACCCCCTACGGCGACGGGCTCTCGCTCACCGACGGCGTCATCAACCTGACGCTGCTCAAGTTCCATAGCGACGATGCCGCTGGCGACGAGCGCGGCAAGGATTTCCACGGCATCCACCACATGGGTTTCATCGTCGACGACCTGGAGAGCTACACCGAGCGGGTAAAGCAGAACGGCGGGCGCTTCCACCGCGAGCTGAAGGGCGGTGGCGGCGTCGACTTCGAGCGCAAGTTCCGCGACCCGAACGGGGTAGTGTTCGACATCTCGCACCAGGGCTGGGTCGGGATCGAGGAATGAAGATCGCCGTCATCGGCGGCGGCAACGGCGCTCTGGCAGCCGCGGTCGACCTCGCGGCGCAAGGCCACGAGGTGCGCCATTGGCGCCGGAATACTGGCGCGCTCACGAATTCCCTCACGCTCAAGGACGCCGATGGGGAGCGCAGCGTCTCGGTACGGGCATGTGAAGAAATGGAAGAGGCCCTGAAGGGTGCCGAGCTGGTGTTCATGCCAGACCCGGCGTTCACCCAGGCCGACAATGCGAAGCGCATAGCGCCGCACCTCGCCGAAGGTCAGGTGGTGTTCCTCGCGCCGGGGACCTTCGGCTCCTTCGTCATGCCGAAGCTCATCCGCGAGGCCGGCAATCGCGCCGACTTCGCCTTCGCCGAGACCGGCACGCTACCGTGGCTTACGCGCAAGCACGGGCCGACGACCGCTGCGATCACCGCGCGGGCGACGCGGTTGCCGACCGGGGTATATCCGAAAAAGAACAGCGCGCACGCCTTCACGGCGATCAGAAAGGCGTTCAAGAGCATCGAGCCGGTCGAAGACGCACTTTCCGGCGCGCTGATGAACGCCGGCCCGATCATCCATCCGCCGCTCATCCTGATGAACGCGGGACCGCTCGAGCATTTCGAGAAGTGGGATATCCACAAGGAGGGCACGCAGCCTTCGATCCGGCGCGTGACGGACGCGCTCGACGCGGAGCGCATCGCGGTGCGCGAGGCTCTCGGCTACAAGGCGCCGCACTTTCCGCTCGCCGATCACTACAAGCCCGACGGCGACGAGTGGATGTACGGCCGCAAGGTGCACAAGAAGCTCACGGACTCGAACGACTGGCGCGAGCGCATCGTGCTCACTGAGCACCGCTACATGCGCGAGGACGTGGAGTATGGGCTCGCGTTCCTGGTCTCGGTGTGCGAGCGGGCCGGCGTGCCGTGCCCGGTGGCGCGCGGGCTGCTCGCGCTGGGCTCCGCGGTGCTCGGGCGCGACCTGCGCAAGACCGGCAGGACGCTCGAGAACCTCGGTCTCGTCGGCGCCGATCTGAAAGCCGTGCTTTGAGAATCGCGGCGCTGGGTGCGGGCAGGATGGGCCGCGGCATCGGCCACGTGTTCGCCTGGACCGGCTACGAGGTCGACATCATCGACTTCAAGCCGGTCGCCAGGGACCTGGGCGAAGCCGTGCGCTCGGAGATCGCGGCCAACCTCAAGCTGCTCGCCGGCCTTGGCGTGGTGAACGACGCGCAGCAGGGGGTGATCCTCAAACGCATTCACGTCGTCAGCCACGCAGACGCGCCCGAGGCGCTGGCGCGCGCCGACGTGCTGTTCGAGGGCGTGACCGAAACGCTGGACGCCAAGCGCGACGCTTTCGCGCGCGCCTGCCGGCACCTGCGGCCGGACGCGATCATCGCCTCGACCACCTCTTCCATGCTGGCGGACACGCTCGCGGCGATGGTGACCCACCCCGGCCGCTTCGTTAACGCGCATTTTCTCAATCCCGCGTACCTGATACCGCTGGTGGAGGTCAGTCCGGCGAAAACCACCGACGAAGCCACATTCGGGAAGATCAAGGCGTTGCTCGAGTCGGCTGGTAAGGTGGTGGTGCGCTGCGCGCCTTCGCCGGGTTTCATCGTTCCGCGCCTGCAGGCCGCGGCGATGAACGAGGCGGCGCGGCTGGTCGAGGAAGGTGTGGCGACGCCGGAAGACATCGACCGCGCGGTGCGCGCCGGCTTCGGGCCCCGATACACCGCGATGGGGCTGTGCGAGTTCATCGATTACGGTGGCCTCGACATCCTTTACTACGCGTCGAAGTCGATGGCCAAGGCGCTCGACGCTCCGCGCTACGAGCCGCCGGCGCTGGTGCAGAAGCTGATGGAGCAGGGCAAGCGCGGCGCGCGCGAGGGCGAGGGGCTGTTCGATTGGCGCGGGCGCGACCTGCAGGCCTATCAGAAAGATCTGCTCGGGCGCTTCGTCACGCTCTTCCGCCACCTCGACCTGCTGCCGCCGCCGCGCTAGATTCTGGCGATGAACTATCAAACTCTCGCAGTCGAGCCGCAGGGCGAGCACACCCTCCTGGTCAGGCTCAATCGCCCGCAGGTACTGAACGCGCTCAATACGCAGATGGGCAAGGACCAGCACGACCTGTGGACGCGGCTCACCGCCGAGCCCGGCACGACGCGTTGTGTCGTGCTCACCGGCGCCGGCGATCGCGCTTTTTGCGCCGGCGCCGACCTGAAGGAGCGCGACGGCATGACCGAGACGGTGTGGCGCGCGCAGCACGAAATCTTCGAGCGCGCGTTCATGGCGCTGATGGAGCTGCCGCTGCCGGTCATCGCCGCGGTGAACGGGCACGCGTTCGGCGGCGGGCTGGAGATGGCGCTGTGCTGCGACTTTATCTACGCCGCACGCACCGCGCGCATGGCGCTGCCGGAAGTGCGGCTCGGCCTGATGCCGGGCGGCGCCGGCACCCAGAACCTGCCGCGTGCGGCCGGCGAGCGCCGCGCGAAAGAGCTCATCCTCTCTGCGGAGCCGTTCGACGCCCAGCAGGGCCACGAATGGGGCATCGTCAACCGGGTCTGCGACAACGCGCTGCAGGAAGCCCTGCTTGTCGCCGAAAAAATTGCCGCGAATGCACCGCTCGCGGTTCGCCAGGCCAAGAAGTCGGTGCACTACGGCCTGCAGATGGATCTCGCCACCGGCTACCGCTTCGAGATCGAGGCTTACAACCAGCTGGTGGGCACCGACGACCGCAAGGAAGGCGTGCGCGCCTTCAACGAGAAGCGCAAGCCGAAATTCCAGGGCAAGTAACGTGATCCCGCCGTACCGCGCCGATCATATCGGCAGCCTGCTGCGCCCGAAGAAGCTGCGCGACGCCTTTCGCACGCTTTCCGGAAAAGAGCTGCGCGCCGTTCAGGACCAATGCATCCGCGAGGTGGTCGAGCTGCAGAAGGAGTGCGGCTTGCAGGTGGTGACGGATGGCGAGTTCCGCCGCATCTCCTATTGGGAGAAGTTCGTGCGCCTCACCAAGGGTCTCGAAGTGCGCGACGCGGTGTTTACCTTCCACGATGCCGAGGGCCACGAATCGAAGTTCACCGCGCCGTACGTGAGCGGCAAGGTCGAGCGGCGCGAGCCGATCACTCTCGACGAATTTCAATTTCAGAATCAGAAGATGACCATGCCGGCGCCGTCGACCATGCACTTCTACCGCTTCACGGATTGGGGCAACGCCTACCGCGACGCGAACGAATTCTTCGCCGAGCTGGGCAAGGTCTACCAGCAGGAAATGGCCGACCTGGCGAAGAAGGGCTGCCGCTACGTGCAGCTCGACGAGGTGGCGGTGGCGATCCTGTGCGACCCGGCGGCGCGCGAGAAGGTGAAGGCGGGCGGCGAGGATCCGGATCGCCTGGTCGATCTCTACATCGATGCCATCAACCACGCGGTGAAGAACCGCCCGGCGGGAATGACCGTCGGCGTGCACGTATGCCGCGGCAACTACAAGGGGATGTACCTTTCCGAGGGCGGCTACGACTCGGTGGCGGAGAAATTTTTCAGCCGCACCAACGTAGACCATTTCCTGCTCGAGTTCGACACCCCGCGCGCCGGCGGCTTCGCGCCGCTGCGCTTCGTGCCGAAGAACAAGGGCGTGGTGCTCGGACTGGTGAGCTCCAAGACACCGCAACTGGAAAGCCTGGACGTGCTTAAACACAGAACCGAAGAGGCTTCACGTTACGTGAGCGCGGAGAGACTCGCGATCAGCCCGCAATGCGGCTTCGCCAGCACGATGGGCGGCAATCCGGTCACCGAGACGGACGAGCGCGCGAAGCTCAAGCTGTGCGTCGACGCGGCACGCGCCATTTGGCAATGACGGTCTACGCGCTCAACCTGTTCAACATCGCGAACCGCGAGGAGTACCTCGCTTACTCCAAGCGCTCGGCACGCGAGGTGCAGGCGCACGGCGGCCGGGTGGTAGCGCTCGGCAAGTTTCGCGAGGCGGCCGCGGGTGAGATCAAGCCGCGTCAGGTGCTGATCCTGGTCGAGTGGGATTCGAAGGAAGCCTTCGACAGCTACTGCAATGACCCGAAGATCGCGGACCTCCATCCGCACCGGGTGAACGGAAGCGCGGACTACATCTGGCACCTGTTCGACCGCCTGGACGACCTGCGCCCGCTGCTCAAGTAGATGCGCATCCTCGTCGTCGGCGCCGGGCCCGCGGGCCTGTACTTCTCCTACCTTGCCAAGCGCCGGCACCCGGACTGGCAGATCCGCGTGGTCGAGCAGAACCGCGCCGACTCGACCTTCGGCTTCGGTGTGGTGTTCTCCGACCGCGCGCTCGAGTTCCTGCGCGGCGACGACGCCGCGACCTACGACCTGATCACGCCGCAGATGCAAGTCTGGTCCGACATCACCGTGGTGCATCGCGCGACACCGGTGGTTATCGACGGCATCGGCTTTGCGGCGATTGGCAGGCTGAAGCTGCTGCAGCTTCTGCAGAAGCAGCTGGCAAGCGTTGGCATCGCTCCGGAGTATGAGAAAGCTGTTGCCGCCGAAGAGAAGGGTTATGACCTCGTGGTCGCGGCCGACGGGATCAATTCGACCGTCCGGGGATGGCGCGACTTTGGGACGACGACTTCGCGCCTGGAGAACAAATTCGCCTGGTACGGCACGACCAAGGTTTTCGACACGCTGACGCAAACCTTCATCGAGAACGAGCACGGCACGTTCAACGTGCACCACTATCGGCACTCGGCCGAGATGAGCACCTTCGTCGTCGAGTGCGACCCGCGAACCTGGGAGCGCGCGGGCTTTGCTTCCATGGGTGAAGTTGGGACTTTGAAATACTGCGAAGGCGCGTTTGCCGCCACCTTGGGAGGGCACCGTCTCGTATCGAATCGATCGGTTTGGAGGAACTTCCCCAACCTGCGCAACCAACGCTGGTCCGTAGGAAACACGGTACTGATCGGCGATGCCCTGCGCACGGCGCATTTCTCCATCGGCTCGGGCACGCGGCTCGCCATGGAGGACGCGATTGCGCTTAACAAGGCTCTCGCAGAAGAATCTTCCATTGAAAAGGCACTGGCGGCGTTCGAGGCGGCGCGCCGGCCGATCGTCGACAAGCTGCTGGCCGCGGCGGACGCAAGCGGGGCCTGGTACGAGCGCTTCCCCCAGCACATGAAACTCGCCCCGCGCGACTTCGCGTGGAGCTATATTCAGCGCAGCGGCCGCATCGATCCGGCGCGGCTGAGGAAAATTTCCCCCAAATTCGTCGATGGAAACTAACGCAATGCTTTTCCCTACGACCCTGGTCGGCAGCTATCCGCAACCGGAGTGGCTGATCGATCGCAAGAAGCTCGCGGGACGCTTTCCGCCGCGCGTGCGGGCCCGAGAGCTCTGGCGCGTTGAGCCATCTTTTCTGCAGGAAGCGCAGGATGATGCGACGGTGCTCGCCATCCGCGCGCAGGAGCAGGCGGGGCTGGACATCATCACCGACGGCGAGATCCGGCGCGAGAGCTACTCCAACCGCTTCGCCACCGCGCTCGAAGGCGTGGATATCGACAATCCGGGCAGCGCCCTAGATCGCTCCGGCCATCCGAACCCGGTGCCGCGCGTGGTCGGCAAGATCCGCCGCAAGCACCCGGTCGAAGTCCAGGACCTGCTGTTCCTGAAAAAGCATACGAAGAAGCAGGTGAAGATGACCGTTCCCGGCCCGTTCACCATGTCGCAGCAGGCGCAGAACGACTTCTACAAGTCGGAGGAAGAAGCGGCAATGGACTACGCGGCGGCCGTGAACGAGGAGATCAAGGACCTGTTCGCCAATGGCGCGGACATCGTGCAGGTCGACGAGCCGTATATGCAGGCGCGGCCCGACCGGGCACGGCAGTACGGCCTGAAGGCGTTGAACCGGGCGCTGGAGGGGGTGTCCGGAACTACGGCGGTGCATATCTGCTTCGGCTACGCCGCAATCATCCACGCGCGCCCGGAGGGCTACTCCTTCCTGCCCGAGTTCGCCGGTTGCTCCTGCCAGCAGGTATCGATCGAGACGGCGCAGTCGAACCTCGACACCGCGGTGCTCGCCAAGCTGCCCGACAAGAAGATCATGGTCGGCTGCATCGATCTCTCCGACATGGCGATCGAGACGCCGCAGAAAGTGGTCGAGCGGCTGAAGAAGGCGCTCAAGCACGTGAAGCCCGAGAACGTGATCGTCGCGCCCGATTGCGGCATGAAATACCTGCCGGCCGAGGTGGCGTTCGGCAAGCTGAAGGCGATGGTCGAGGGCGCCCGGCTGCTGCGCAAGGAATTCCAGTGAGGCCGCCGTTTCGCGTCGAGCACGTCGGCAGCTTCTTGCGGCCGGAACGGCTGATCCAGGCCGCGCGCGACCGCAAGGCCGGAAAGATCAGCGACGACGAAGTGAAGCGCCTGCAGGACGAATGCGTGCGTGAGATCGTGACCTTCCAGGACGCCATCGGCCTGCCTTCGATCACCGACGGGGAATTCCGCCGCCGCAGCTGGTCGGCGGGATTCATCGACGCGGTCGAGGGCTTCGGCCTGCGCGATGGCACCTTGAGCTTCAGAAACGAAAGCTCCGTGATTGGCGTCGCGTCTTCTCCCTACGCGAAAGCGCCGCTCAAGCGGCGCCAGCGCATCGTGGCCGACGACTACTGCTTTCTCAAGTCCGTGGTGCGCAAGGGCGTGCCCAAGGTCACCATGGCTGCGCCCGACGTCATGCACTACTTCCTCGGGCCGAAGGCGTTCGATACCGCCGTCTATCGTGACCGCGAGGCCTACTTCAGCGCCCTGACGCGGATCTACCGCGACGAGATCGAAGAGCTGGCAAAGGAGGGCTGTACTTACCTGCAGCTCGACGATACCGCGCTGCCGTGCAACTGCGACGTGCACGCCCGCGAGGACGTGAAGGCGCGCGGCGAGGACCCGGACGAGCTGACCACGCGCTATGCGCATCTCCTCAATGAGTGCATTGCGACGCGGCCGAAGGGCATGGCGGTGGCGATCCACCTGTGCCGCGGCAACCTCAAAGGCGCCTGGATGGCCGAGGGCGGCTACGAGCCGATTGCGGAGGCCCTGTTCAACAAGCTCGACGTCGGTGTCTATTGCCTCGAATACGACACCGAGCGCGCCGGCGACTTCGCGCCGCTGCGCTTCGTGCCGAAGGGCAAGCGCGTCATTCTTGGCCTGGTGAGCACCAAGACACCACAGCTGGAGTCGAAAGACGAGCTCAAGCGCAAGATCGACCAGGCTGCAAAACATGTTCCGCTCGAACAGCTTGGCATCGGCCCGCAGTGCGGCTTCTCGAGCGGCGGCGGCAGCGGCCAGGCGGTGACGCAGGACGATACCCGGCGCAAGCTCGAGCTGGTGATGGAGGTGGCGGATGACGTCTGGGGATAAAAAGGGGAAGGGAAAAGGCTCAGGCCTCGCTCGGGGCTTGACGAACTACGGCGACCCGGCGTTCTCGCTGTACCTGCGGCGATCCTTCGCCAAGAGCATGGGCTACTCGAGCGAGATGCTCACCCGCCCGGTCGTCGGCATCGCCGATTCGCGCAGCGGCTTCAACAACTGCCACCGCCACTTTCCCGAGCTAATCGAAGCGGTGAAGCGCGGCGTGCTGGCCGCGGGCGGCCTGCCGGTCGAATTCCCCACCGTATCGCTGGGCGAAGTGTTCCTGCATCCCACGTCGATGATGTTCAGGAACCTGATGTCGATCGACGTCGAGGAAATGATCCGCGCGCAGCCGATGGACGCCGTGGTCCTGGTCGGCGGCTGCGACAAGACCGTTCCCGCCCAGCTCATGGGCGCGACATCGGCGGACATCCCGGCGGTGCAGCTTATCGCCGGGCCGATGATGCCCACGTCGTACCGCGGCGAGCGCCTCGGCGCCTGCACCGACTGCCGGCGGTTTTGGGCGATGCACCGCGCTGGGAAGGTGGACGAGAAAGGCATAGACGAAGTGGAAGGCAACCTCGCCACCACGGCGGGCACTTGCGCAGTCATGGGCACGGCATCCACCATGGCGTCGATCGCCGAAGCGCTCGGCATGGCGCTTCCCGGCACCGCGGCGATTCCGGCCGTGCATGCCGACCGCCTGCGCGCCGCCGAGGAAAGCGGGCGCCGCGCCGTGCAGATGGCCGCGTCCCCGGTGCGGCCGAGCGAGATCATCACCGAGAAGTCGGTCGAGAACGCCTTGCGCGTGCTGCTCGCCATCGGCGGCTCGACGAATGCAATCGTCCACCTGACCGCGATTGCCGGACGAGCAGGCATCCACATTTCACTGAAGAAGCTGAACGAGTTGTCCGACTCCACTCCGGTGCTAGTGGACCTCAAGCCGACCGGCCAGCATTACATGTCGGACCTCTACGCCGCCGGCGGCGTCGGCGTGGTGCTGCGCGAGCTGCGGCCGCTGCTGCATCTCGACTGCATGACCGTCGCCGGCGTCACGCTGAAAGAGATCCTCGACCAGCTGCCGCCGTGGGTCGATCGCGCCGTGGTGCGCGAATTCAAGAACCCGATTTCTCCCGTCGGCGGGCTGGTCGGACTGTTCGGCTCGCTCGCTCCGAACGGCGCGATCCTCAAGCGCTCCGCGGCGGACCCAACGCTGTTCGAGAAAGAGGGCCGCGCGGTGGTATTCAGCTCGCTCGATGACCTGTCGGCGCGCGTCGACACTCCGGACCTGGACATCAAGGCCGACGATTTCATGGTGCTGCAGAACGCCGGCCCGAAGTCCGGTTACGCCATGCCCGAAGCGGGTTACCTGCCGATCCCCTCCAAGCTCGCGCGCGCCGGCGTGAAGGACATGGTGCGCATCTCGGATGCGCGGATGAGCGGCACCGCGTACGGCACCATCGTGCTGCACGTTTCGCCGGAGGCGGCGGTCGGCGGCGCGCTGGCGCTGGTGAAGAACGGGGATCGGATTCGCCTGTCGGTTAAGGAGCGGCGCATCGACCTTCTGGTCGACGAGAAGGAGATCCAGAAGCGCAAAAGCGTCTGGAAGGCCCCGGTCACGGCGCCGACCCGCGGTTACGCGAAGCTATACATGGACCACGTGCTCCAAGCCGAGCACGGCTGCGATTTCGATTTCCTACGGAAGACTTGAGCCCGATGAGGCGGCGTGCGTTTGTGGCGGGATTGGCAATCGCTCTGACGGCTCCGGGCGTGCGCGCCCAGGCACCAGGGCGTGTGATGCGCATCGGCGTACTAAGCTTCGGCGCTCCGCCCGCCCCGGGCGCGCCTGAAGAGCCGATCGCCCGTCACTTGCGCGCGCTCGGCTATCGCGAAGGAAGCAACGTCGTCTTCGAGCGCCGCTATGCGGACGGCGTGCGGGAGCGCTACCCGGAATTCGCCGCCGAGCTCCTGCGCAGCAAGGTGGAGGTCATGTTTGCGCAGGGTTCGGATGTGGCTCGCGCATTTCGCGACGCCGTTCCGACCGTGCCGGTCGTGTTCGTGGTGAGCGACGATCCGGTCGCGACCGGGCTTGTCCAGAGTCTCGCCCGGCCCGGCGGCCTTTTCACGGGCATCTCGCTGATGTCGCCCGAGCTCGGGGGAAAGCGGCTCGAATATCTCAAGCTTGCGCTGCCCGCGCTGCACCGCGTCGCGGTGCTCTACGACAAGGGGCACGAGCTCTATCTCACGCAGATGCGCTCCCCCGCCGAGAAGTTGGGCGTGGCATTGCTGCCGATCGAGTTCGCCGGGATCCCGGATCTGCCGAGTGCGTTTGCAGCGGCGGCGCTCGAGCGTGCGCAGGCGATGTTCGTAGTACCGAGCCGATTTACGCTGTTCTACGCCGCGCGCCTCGCCGAGCTGTCGATCCAGCACCGCATACCGGCCATCTCGGCCTACGACATCTTCGCGAATGCGGGCGGCCTGCTCTCCTACGGCCCGATCCAGGACGATGCGATCGTGCGCGCTGCGGCGCTGATCGACAGGATCCTCAGGGGCGCCAAGCCTGCCGAGTTGCCCGTCGAACAGCCGACCCGCATCGCGCTGGTGGTGAACAAGCGCACCGCGAGCGCGCTCGGCATGACGTTGCCCCAGGCTCTCCTGCAGCAGGCCGAGCGCGTGATCGAATAGTCCTGGCTCAGCGGATGAAAGCACCCGCCAAGCTCGTGTGCTTCGAGGCGTACTGGAACGAGAAACTGTCCCAGACGTTCTCGGTAAAGGGATTTTTCGAGGCGATGGCCCCGCTCGCGGACCCGCCGCTCACGGTGGCGCACCGCTTCGTCGAGTCGGAAGCGGGGCTCGCCTACTACGCGAAGCGGCCGGACGGGCTGATGTGGCGCAGCGAGGAGTTCTTCGACACCCCGATCTATTACCTGGCGTTCCACGGGCGGCCGGGCGCGGTGCGCTCGCTGCTCGAGCGCATCGAGCAGGACAAGCTGTGCGAGGCGTTCGCCGGCTATGGCAGCTACAGGAATGTCGTGTACTTCGCCTGCTGCAACGTCCTGCGCGGCGAGAAAGGGCGCAAGTTCGCGCGCCGGTTCTTGAAGGCCTCGGGCGTGAAGGCCGTGATCGGCTACACCACTACCGTGGACTGGATGGCGAGCCTGGTCTGCGACATGCTCTTTTTGCACCGCTTCTACGCGGACCCGTCGCCGTGGAAGAACTTGCGACGCATTTTCAACTCGGTGCACCGGGACTATCCTTTGGCAGGCAGACTGGGACACACCCTCATCACCGGAGGCTGACATGGACAGGCCCATGTACCACGAGCAAAGCCGCGCCCTGCAGGACCGCTTCGACAGCCGGCGCATCGCCGACGTCCTGGCGCAGAAGATCCTGCGCGCGCGCTTCACCGACGAGGATCGCGCTTTTATCGGGCGACAGCGGCTGTTCTTCCTTGCCACCGCCGACGCGCAGGGCCGGCCCGACTGCTCGCACAAAGGCGGCGCGCCTGGCTTCGTGCGCGTGGTGGAGGACGACACGCTGGCGTTTCCAAGCTACGACGGAAACGGCATGTTCAAGAGCCTGGGCAACCTGGCCGCCAACCCCGGCGTGGGGCTGCTGTTCATCGATTTCGAGCAGCCGAAACGCCTGCGCGTGAACGGCGTCGCCGCGCTGCATCTCGACGACCCGCTGCTGGCCGCGTATCCCGGGGCGCACGCCATCGTGCGGGTGCGCGCCGAGCAGACCTTTCCCAACTGCCCGCGCTACATCCCGCGCATGCAGCTGCTCGAGGCATCGCCGGACGTCCCGGCCGAGGGCTGCGCGCCGCCCGTGCCGGCGTGGAAGAAGCGGCCCGAGTTCAACTCCGCGCTGCCGGCCTCGGACCCCGCCCGAGGTACTTGAAGCTTCATCTATTCAGGCTTACAGTACCGCCGTGGACCGCGAATTCATCGCCCGCCGGGGAGACCACAGCGCGCTGCGCATCTGGCTGCGGCTGCTGACCTGCACCCAGCTGATCGCGCGCCGCGTGCGCTCGGGGCTGCGCGAGGAGTTCGCCACCACCCTGCCGCGTTTCGACC
This sequence comes from uncultured bacterium, assembly GCA_965233195.1. Taxonomy (GTDB): domain Bacteria; phylum Pseudomonadota; class Gammaproteobacteria; order Burkholderiales; family SG8-39; genus SCGC-AG-212-J23. The sequence goes on from CBDDSB010000035.1 coordinate 56,431, forward strand.
TGATGGCGCAGCTCGAGCGCCATCGCGAGGGCCTCAAGATGAACGAGCTTTCGCGCCTGCTGATGGTCACCGGCGGCAACATCACCGCGATCGTCGACCAGCTGGAGAAGGAAGGGCAAGTGGAACGTCTCGACGATTCCGCTGACCGGCGCGCGTTCCGCATTCGCCTCACCCGGGCGGGCGAGAAGAGCTTCACCGAGATGGCGCGCGCACACGAGCAATGGGTGGTCGAGCTGCTCGCCGGCCTGACGCGCAAGGAGCACGACGAGCTGCTCAAGCTGCTCGCCAAGCTGAAACAGCACGCGATGGAGGTGGTCTCATGACTCCCAAGCATTTTCGGTGGCGCATGGAAGGCGACGTCGGCGTGGTGACGCTGAATCGTCCGGAGCGCAAGAACCCGCTGACCTTCGACTCCTACGCCGAGCTGCGGGATTTTTTCGGCAGCCTGAAGAACGAGAAGAAGGTCAAGGCGGTCGTGATCACCGGTGCGGGGGGCAACTTCTGCTCGGGCGGCGACGTGCACGAGATCATCGGCCCGCTGACCAAGATGAAGCTGCCGCAGCTGCTCGAGTTCACGACGATGACCGGCAATCTGGTGAAGGCGATGCGCCATTGCCCCCAGCCGATCATCGCCGCGGTGGAAGGCGTGTGTGCCGGCGCGGGCGCCATCCTCGCGATGGCTTCCGACCTGCGTTACGCCGCGCCTTCGGCGAAGGTCGCGTTCCTCTTCGTGCGCGTCGGCCTGGCCGGCTGCGACATGGGTGCCTGTGCCATCCTGCCGCGCATCATCGGCCAGGGACGCGCGGCGGAGCTGCTGTATACGGGGCGCTCGATGAGCGCGGAAGAAGGGCTCGCCTGGGGTTTCTTCAACAGGGTGGCCGATCCCGTCCTGGATCCATCGATGGTTACGGCGAAAGAGCTTGCCGCCGGCCCGACGCTTGCGCATGCGGTGACGAAGAAAATGCTGCACCAGGAATGGAACGTCACCGTCGACCAGGCGATCGACATGGAAGCGGTGGCGCAGGCCGAGCTTATGCAGACCAGGGACTTTCATCGCGCCTACGAAGCCTTCGCAGCGAAGCGCAAGCCGGTATTTCAAGGCGACTGATGGACCGGTTCGCGCATTATCAGTGGCCCTTCTTCGGGACTGAACACGCGGATCTCGCGCGTGGCGCAGAAGGCTGGGCGAAAGAGAACCTTGCGCACGCTCATGGGGACAACGCGGATGCTATTTGCAGGCGCCTGGTACAGGACCTCGGGTGCGCCGGCTATCTGCGCCACTGCGTGTCCGAGAAGCCCGACGTGCGCTCGATCGCGGTCCTGCGCGAGGTATTCGCCTACCACGCGGGACTCGCCGATTTCGCCTTCGTGATGCAGGGGCTGGGCAGCGGCCCGATTGCGCTGGCGGGCAGCGACGCGCTTAAGAAGCAGTACCTGCCGAAAGCCGCCGCCGGTGACACCATCGCCGCCTTCGCGCTGTCCGAACCCGAGGCGGGCTCGGATGTTCAGGCCATGAGCACCACCGCGAAAAAGAAGGGCGATGCCTGGGCACTGGACGGTACCAAGACCTGGATCTCCAACGGCGGCATTGCCGACTTTTACGTGGTGTTCGCAAAGGCGGACGAGGGCATCAGCGCGTTCGTCGTCGACGCAAAGGAAGTGGACGCATCCGAGCGGATCGAGATCGTCGCCCCGCACCCAATGGCAACGGTGCGATTGAAGGGTTCCAAAGGAATTATTCTTGGAGAGCCTGGTCAAGGTTTCAAGCTGGCGATGCGGAACCTGGACATCTTTCGCACCACGGTCGCCGCCGCGGCCCTGGGCTTTTCGCGGCGCGCGCTCGACGAGTCGCTGGCGCGGGCGCGCGAGCGCAAGATGTTCGGCCAGGCGCTGGCCGATTTCCAGATGACGCAGGCCAAGCTCGCCGACATGGCGACGCAGATCGACGCCGGGGCGCTGCTCACCTATCGCAGCGCGTGGACAAAAGACCTGAAGAGCCAGCGAGTCACCCGCGAAGCGGCGATGGCGAAGATGTTCGCCACCGAAGCGGCGCAGACCATCATCGACGACGCAGTGCAGATCTGCGGCGGGCTGGGCGTAATGCGCGGCCATCCAGTGGAGCGCCTGTACCGCGAGGTGCGCGCGCTGCGCATCTACGAGGGCGCCACCGAAGTGCAAAAGCTGATCATTTCCCGTGACCTGTTGAAATCATGAGCTACACCGCGCATACCGATACCTTCGCGCGCGACAACCTGCCGCCGCAAAGCGCGTGGCCCGAGTTCCGCTTCGACCTGCCCGAGCTCAAGTATCCCGGGCGCATCAACTGCGCCACCGAGCTTCTCGACAAGCCGGTGACGCGCGGCTACGGCCATCGCATCGCGTTACGCACGCCCGACGGCGAGTGCACCTACACGCAGCTCTTCACCCAGGCCAACCGCATGGCCAACGTGCTGGTGCGCGAGATGGGCCTCAAGCCGGGCAACCGCGTCCTGCTGCGCGGACCGAACAACCCGATGATGGCGGCCTGCTGGTTCGCGGTGATGAAGGCGGGCGGCGTGTGCGTCGCCACCATGCCGCTGCTGCGCGCGAAGGAGCTCACCGACATCATCAGCAAGGCGGAAGTCACGCACGCGCTGTGCGACAAGCGCCTGGAGAAGGAGCTGCAGGCAGCCCAGGAGGCCTGTCCTTCCCTGAAAGCCATCAAGTATTGGTACGACGAAAGCCCGGACTCGATCGATTCGCTGGTGCTGAAGCAGCCGCTGTGGTTCACCAACGTGCCCACCGCCGCGGATGACGTCGCGCTGATCGCGTTCACCTCCGGCACTACCGGAAAGCCGAAGGGCACGATGCACTTTCACCGCGACGTGGTGGCGATGTGCGACTGCTTCCCGCGCTCGATCCTCAAGGCGCACAAGGACGACGTGTTCGTCGGCACGCCGCCGCTCGCCTTCACCTTCGGCCTTGGCGGCATGCTGTGCTTCCCGATGCGCGTCGGCGCCTCCAGCGTGCTGGTCGAGAAGCACACCCCGGAGAGCCTGCTGGAGACGATCGAGCGCTTCAAGGCGACGGTGTGTTTCGCCGCGCCGGTGATGTATCGCGGCATGGCGGCCTTATTGTCCGATTCGGCATCGCGCTTCGATCTTTCTTCGCTCAAGAAATGCGTCTCGGCCGGGGAGGCGCTGCCCGACGCCACGCGCCAGATGTTCAAGGAGGCAACCGGGATCGAGATCATCGACGGCATCGGCTCGACCGAGATGATCCACATCTTCATCTCTCACACCGCGGAACAGGTGCGCCGCGGCGCCACCGGCTACGCCATTCCGGGCTACCAGGCCACCGTGCTGGACGAGGAGGGCAGGCCGTGCGCCCCGGGCAAGGTTGGGCGTCTCGCGGTGAAAGGCCCGACCGGCTGCAAATACCTCGCCGACGATCGGCAGGCCGACTACGTGCAGAACGGCTGGAATGTCACCGGCGACGCGTACCTGATGGACGGCGACGGCTACTTCTTCTACCAGGCGCGCACCGACGACATGATCATCTCGGCCGGCTACAACATCGCCGGCCCGGAGGTCGAGGGCGCATTGCTCGCGCATCCCGCGGTGGGCGAGTGCGGCGTAGTCGGCTGGCCGGATGAAGAGCGCGGGACCGTTGTGAAGGCCTATGTGGTTTTGAAACCAGGGAATCAGCCTGGGCCCGATACTGCTCGCACGTTGCAAGAGCATGTGAAGCAGGCCATCGCTCCCTACAAATATCCCCGCGCGGTCGAATTCGTCGACACGCTCCCCCGCACCGAGACCGGAAAGCTGCAGCGCTTCAAGCTGAGAGGACAGGTGAAATGAGACAGACACCGCAAATCCTTCAGCCGCCCGACTGGGCGCGCGCCAAAGGCTTCTCCAACGGCATCGCCACGAGCGGCAGGCTGGTGTTCATCGCCGGGCAGGTCGGCTGGACCGGCCAGGGCGAATGGAAAGAGAAATCCTTCGCCGGGCAGTTCCGCCAGACGATCCAGAACATCCTGGACGTCCTCGCCGAGGCGCGGGGGAAGCCGGAGCACATCGTGCGCCTCACGTGGTACGTGCTCGACCGCGACGAGTACCTCGCCTCGCTGAAGGAAGTCGGTGCCGCCTACCGCGACCTCATGGGCAAGCATTACCCGACCATGGCGGTCGTCCAGGTGAGCGGCTTGGTGGAGCGCAACGCGCGTCTTGAGATCGAAGCCACGGCGGTAGTACCGGAGAAATGAGCATGAAAGTCAGCATCATCGGCGGAGGTCCCGGCGGCCTGTACTTCGCGCTGCTCGCGAAGAAGGCCTGGCCGCGCTGGGACATCACGGTTTACGAGAGGAACCGCCCGGACGACACCTTCGGCTTCGGCGTGGTGTTCTCCGACCAGACGCTGGATGCCTTCAAGGCCTACGACCTCGCCACCTATGAGCGCATCCGCCGCCGCTTCGCCTATTGGGGCGACGTCGACGTGGTCTACAAGGGCAAGGTCATGCGCTCCGGCGGCAACGGATTCTGCGGCTGCTCGCGCGTCGCGCTGCTCAACATCCTGCAGGACCGCGGGCGCGAGCTTGGTGTGCAGATGCGCTTCCAGCGCGAGGTCGAGGGGCTGGAGGAATTCGCCGATTCCGACCTGGTGGTGATTGCGGATGGCCTGAACTCGAAGATTCGTTCCCGATACGAAGACCACTTCCAACCCACCGTCGATCTGAGACCCAACAAGTTCACCTGGCTCGGCTCGACCAAGCCGCTCGACGCCTTCAAATACTTCTTCCGCGAGACGCCCGAGGGAACGATCGTCGCGCACTGCTATCAGTACGAGCCCGACCGCTCGACCTGGGTGATCGAGACCGACGAGAAAACGTGGCGCAACTTCGGTTTCGATAAGTTAGGCGAGAGCGAGATGCTGCCGGTGATCGAGCGCGTGTTCGCCGAGGAGCTCGAGGGCCATGCGCTGATCGCCAACCGTTCGCTGTGGCGCAACTTTCCGACCATCACCAACAAGACCTGGGTCAAAGGCAACGCGGTGCTGGTTGGCGATGCAAAGGCCACGGCGCATTTCTCCATCGGCTCGGGCACCAAGCTGGCGATGGAAGATGCGATCGCCCTTTTTGAAGCCTTCAAGAAGCATCCCGAGGTGAAAAAAGCGCTTACCGTGTACGACACTGCGCGTCGCGAAGAGGTCGAGAAAACCCAGCACGCGGCCAACGTCTCGCTCGCCTGGTTCGAGCACATGAAGCGCTACTGGGACATGGAGCCGGTGCAGTTCGCCTTCGGCGTGATGTCGCGCTCCAAGCAGATCACCTGGGAGAACCTGGAGCTGCGCGATCCGGCGTTCATCAAGGAAATCCATCAGTGGTTCGCGCGCAAGGTGAAGGAGCAGGGCTTCGACATCGACCTGCAGAACCCGCCGGTGCCGATGTTCACGCCGTTCCGGCTGCGCGACATGGTGGTCGAGAACCGCGTCGTGGTATCGCCGATGGACCAGTACTCGGCGGTCGACGGCGTGCCCGGCGAATGGCATTTCGTGCACCTCGGCAGCCGCGCGGTCGGCGGCGCAGGCTTGGTCTATGTCGAGATGACCTGCCCGTCGCCGGAAGCGCGCATCTCGCCCGGAGACACGGGCCTGTGGAACGAGGCGCAGCGCGACGCCTTCAAGCGCATCGTCGACTTCTGCCACGCGAACTCGAAGGCGAAGATGTGCATGCAGCTCGGCCATTCGGGGCGCAAGGGCTCCACCCAGCTCGGCTGGGAGCGCATGGACTATCCGCTGGAGAGCGGCAACTGGCCGGTGGTGTCCGCTTCGCCGATCCCTTACTACGCCGGGGTTTCGCAGGTTCCGATCGAGCTCGACCGGGCCGGGATGGAGAAGATCGTCCGGGATTTCGAAAAATCCACCCGGTACGCCGACCAGGCTGGCTTCGACATGCTCGAGCTGCACATGGCGCACGGCTATTTGCTCGCGAGCTTCATCTCACCGCTCACCAATCAGCGCAAGGACGAGTACGGCGGCAGCATCGAGAACCGCATGCGCTTCCCGCTTCAGGTTTTCGCTGCCTGTAGAAAAATCTGGCCGGAGCGCAAGCCGATGTCGGTGCGCATCTCGGCTACCGACTGGGCGCCGGGCGGGCTGTCGGGCGAGGACCTGATGGCGGCGACGCGCATGCTGAAGGAAGCGGGCTGCGACATGATCGATTGCTCGACCGGCCAGACGGTGCCGCACCAGAAGCCGGTTTACGGCCGCATGTACCAGGCGCCGTATTCGGACTGGGTGCGCAACGAGGTCGGCATCGCCACCATGACGGTCGGTGCGGTCACCACGCCCGACCAGGTCAACACCCTGCTCGCCTCGGGCAAGGCCGACCTCGTCGCCCTCGCGCGGCCGCACCTCGCCAATCCGTACTTCACGCTGCAGGCCTCGGCCTGGTACCAGCACATGGGCCAGTTCTGGCCGCCGCAGTACCTCTCCGGCCGCGACCAGGCATTCCGCAACGCGCCGCGCGAGCGTGCCGAGCAGCAGGACCTGCGCGTCAAGGCGCGGCCGGCGAGCCACGAGGTGAAGGACAGCGGCGTCAAGAAAGCGGCGTGAGCAGCACGCTTTGGCAGCTAGTGGAGCGGCGGGCCAATGATGCACCGGAAGCCCCGGCGCTCCTCCATGGCGATTCAAGAACTTCAAATTTAGAATTCCGCGACCGCGCGCTGCGCCTTGCCAAAGGTCTGAACAAGCTCGGCGTAGAGCGCGGCCATATCGTCGCGGTGCAGTTGCCCAATATCCCCGAGTACCTGCTGAGCTACGCCGCGATCTGCGCGCTCGGCGCGACGCTGCAGCCGGTGCACATGCCGTACCGGCGTGCCGAGCTGGGCCACCTGCTCGCGCATTCGGGTGCGCAGGTGTTCATTTGCGCGGCGCCGCCGGAAGGCGTCCAAGGCATAAAGCATGTCATCCCCTTGGGCGCTGCTTTCTCAGCGTTGGAGGAATCCGGGAAGTTTGAGCGCGTGGCCGAGGGTTCGCCCGACGACCGGTTCCTGCTGCTCTATACCTCGGGCACGACCGACAATCCCAAGGGCGTGCCGCATGCGCAGCGCGGCTTTCTCGGCAACGCGCAGGTTTCGGTTCCGGAACTGGAGATCAGGTCGGACGAGATCATCCTTTCGGCGGCGCCCCTTACGCATCTTTACGGCTTGTTCGCCTATCACTTGAGCTTGTGCTCCGGAGCGGCCATGTCGCTGCTGCCCGCCTTTACGCCCCCCGGGCTGGCGGCCATCATCGAGAAACGTCGCGTGAATTGCGTATTCGCCGGCCCGGCGCATTTCAAGCCGTTGCTCGATGCCGGCCTGCTCGAGAAGCATGACTTTTCCTCGATGCGTTTCGCCTGTCTCTCCGGCAGCCCGGTGCCGCCGGAGCTCGCGGCGGCGGTCGAGGCCAAGCTAGGAGGCAAGGGCAGGACGATCCAGCTGTGGGGAATGACCGAGCTGCAGGCCGGGTCGTTCTCCCGGCCAAGCGACCCCGCCGACGTGCGCCATGGCACCGCCGGTGCAGCGACGCCGGGCACCGAGCTGCGCGTGGTGGAAGAGCGGCTGCAGGTGCGGGGTTTGTCGTTGTTCAAGGAATACCTGAAAAACCCCGCGGCGACCCGGGAAGCCTTCACCGCCGATGGCTGGTTCGAGACCGGCGACACCGCGGAAATTTCCGCCGCCGGTCATCTGCGCTTCACCGGGCGCGTTAAGGAGATCATCAACCGCGGCGGGGTGAAGTATTCGCCGCTCGACGTCGAGGCGCTTATCGACCGCATGCCGGGCGTGGCGCGCTCGGCGATCGTGCCTTACCCGGACGCGGTGCTGGGCGAGCGCGCCTGCGTGTTCGTCCAGGCGGCGCCGGACGCGCCGCGCCCCACGCTGGAGGCGATAATGCGGGAGCTCGATCGCGCCGGCGTGGCGAAATTCAAGTGGCCGGAGCGCCTGGAAATGATCGATGCGATGCCCCTGACGCCGACCCAGAAAGTGATGCGTGGCCGATTGCGCGAACGCCTGAACCCATGATCGCCTTGTACGAGCTGAAGGGGAAGAACGACCGGCGCTACAGCCTGTTCTCCTGGCGCGCGCGCATGGCGCTGCGCCACAAGGGGCTGGACTTCGAAACGCTGCCGGTGCGCCTCTCCGACAAGGCGGTGATCGACTTCTCGGGCGGCAAGACGGTGCCGGTGATCAAGGACAAGGACACGGTGGTGCGCGACTCCTGGAAGATCGCCGAGTATCTCGAGAACCGCTACAAGGACTCGCCGCCGCTCTTCGGCTGCGAGATCGGCCGCGGCGTGACCCAGGCATTCAACACCTGGGCCGACCGCGTGCTGGTGCCGGCCATGCTGCAGGTGATCGCCGCTGATATCCACGAGCGCGTCGATGCGCTCGACGAGAGCTATTTCCGCGAGACCATGGAGAAGGCGTTGCGCATGACGCTGGAAGAATCGCGCGCGAAGCGCGACGCGGCGCTGCTGCAGCTCGGTCGGGCGCTCGAGCCGCTGCAGGCCACTTTCAAGCGCCAGGCTTTCATGGCCGGCGCGGCGCCGGCGTATGCCGATTACATCCTGCTCTCGGTTTTCCAGTGGGCGCGGGTGATGAGCCCGCAGGAGGTCCTGGCGCCGGAGGACCCCCTGTGCCAGTGGCGCGAGCGCATGCTCGACCTCCACGACGGCTTCGCACGAAACGTACCCATCGCGTGAGCTCATGAAAAAAGCCATCCTGATCCTGTGCCTGCTGCTCCCGCTGCCCGCCATCGCCGCGTATGACATGAACGGCGTACAGCTCGGCGCCACCGAGAGCGACGTCAAGCGCATGCTGCCGAGCGCGCATTGCAAGGCGCTCGAATGGAAGAGCAAGGCGGCCGACCGGCGCTGCGACGACTCGCGCGTGTTGTTCGGCGGCGTTGAGGTGCGCGTTACCCTGTACCTGCGCAAGGACGCGGTCGAGGCCTTCGACGTGCGCTTCGACACCAAGGAGCTCGACCGATTCGTCGGCTTCCTGAAGACGCGCTACGGCGCCCCGGCCTCCGAGAACCGCGATACCCACCAGAGCAAAGGCAAGACCGCGCGCCAGGTGTACAAGGCGCGCTGGGAAAAGGGCGGCGAAAGCGCCGTCCTCACCGCCCAGCTCGAAAAGCGCAGCGGTTCGATGCTGGTGTCGCGCGGCAAATTCGACGAAGAAATCTACCGCGTGCAGTGATTTTTAAAGCTTGGCCTTCTTCAGGGCCGCGATCGCCCGCGCCTGATCCTCGGCGCTGTCGCAGGCGATGTAGCTGACGAACTTCCGGCCCATCGCCGCCGCGTTCATGCCGCGGAAGCTGATGCCGGCGTCGCCAAGCACGCGCGCGATCTTCGAGCCGAGGCCGGGCTTGTCGCCGCCCTCGATGCGCACCGAGTAGATGTGCTCGGGCTTGCCCATGCCGGCCGCCTCTGCGGCCTTCATCGCCTTGGCGCCCTTCAACGGCGTGACGAACATGACGCCCTTGCCGGGCTGCTCCGAGGTGCGGCGCGCAAGGACCATCTCCAGGTTCGCGCCGCCCTTCGCCAGGCCCTCGAGCTTGTCGGCGGCGCCGCCGGCGCGATCGTCGAGGGTGACCGCCCATACCTCGGCCTTCGTGACTTTCAATGCCATGGTGTTCTCCTCCGTGATGACTGCGCCATAATTTACTCCCATGGAACGCAAATCGCCGCATGCGGATATCCGCGACGCGCGTTAGCGAGCTGCTCGCCGGCAGCGGGGAGCTCGCGCTGCTCGACGTCCGCGAGCAGGGCGTGCATTACCGCGGCCACCCGTTTTTTGCCTGCGCCGCGCCGCTCTCGCGGCTGGAGCTCGTCATCGGCGACCTGGTCCCGCGCAAGAGCGCGCCGGTCGTCCTCCTCGACGGCGGCGGTGAGGGCTTGGCGGAGAAAGCATTTTCCCGCCTCACCCAGCTTGGCTATTCCGCCTTATCCATCCTGGAAGGCGGTTGCGACGGCTGGCGCGCGGCGGGCTTCGAGCTTTTCAGCGGCGTCAACGTGCCGTCCAAGGCCTTCGGCGAGTTCGTCGAGCACCACTACGGCACGCCGCGCATCCCGCCCGCCGAGCTGAAGCGGCTGCAGTCGATGAAGCAGGTGGTGATCGTCGACTCGCGCCCGTTCGAGGAGTATCGCCGCATGAGCATCCCGGGCGGCATCGACGTCCCCGGCGCCGAGCTCGCCTGGCGCATCCACGACCTCGCGCCCAAGCCCGACACCGTAGTGGTGGTGAACTGCGCCGGCCGCACGCGCAGCATCATCGGCTGCCAGTCGCTGCTCAACGCCGGCATCCCCAATCCCGTGGTGGCGCTCAAGGACGGCACCATGGGCTGGGACCTCGCGGGCCTGGAATGCGAGAAGGGCGCCGAGCGCACGGCGCCGCCCCCCTCGAAGGAAGGGCGCGCCAAGGCCCTCGCCGCCGCTGCGCGCGTGGCCAAGCGCTTCGGGGTGCGCTTCTGCACCACCGACCAAAAGCGGGCATGGAAAAACGATCCCAACCGCACCCTGTACATCCTCGACGTGCGCACGCGCGAGGAATTCGAGCAGGGACATGTCGCCGGCTCGCGCCACGCGCCGGGCGGCCAGCTGGTGCAGGCAAGCGACGAGTATGTCGGCGTGCGCAATGCGCGTGTGGTGCTGGCGGATCCCGAGCAGGTGCGCGCGGTGATGACCGCATCCTGGCTGACGCAGATGAACTGGCCCGAGGTCTACGTGCTCGAGGACGCCGAGCTCACCGAGAGCGGTCCGCGCCGGCCGAAGATCCCGGGATCTCCGGCTTGGGCGAGCGTATCCGCGATCCCTGACGGCGCAACGGTGCTCGACCTGTCCACCAGCCTGCGCTTCCATCACGCGCATATTCCCGGGGCTTGGTGGGGAGTGCGCTCCCGATTAGCGGAGGCTCGTGCCGCCATCGGCGACGTCAAGTCGCTGGTTCTGACCTCCGAGGACAGCATCCTCGCCCATCTCGCAGCACCCGAAGCCGCAGCGCTTTGGCCGCAAGCCGAAATCCGCGTGCTCGAAGGCGGCAATGCGGCGTGGAAAGGTGCGACCGAATCCGGCGTCGAGCGCGCCACCACCACGCGCGACGACGTCTGGTACAAGCCGTACGACCACGCCTCGGACTACAAGAAGCACGCGCGCGACTACCTGGACTGGGAGGTCGCGCTCGTCGATCAGATCAAGCGCGACCCGACGATCCGCTTCCGCGCCTTTTCCTGAGGTGGTGGTTCACCTGATCGACGGCACGTACGAGCTGTTTCGCCATTTTTACGGCAGGCGTCGTTTTCAAAAGGAAAGCGAAGCGGGAAAGGATTCGCCGTTCGGCGCCGTCGTCGGCGTGCTGCACACCGTGCTGCAGATGATCGAGAAGGACGCCACCCACATCGGCGTGGCCACCGACCATGTGATCGAATCGTTCCGCAACGCCCTGTGGCCGGGGTACAAGACGAGTGAAGGCATCGAGCCGGCGCTGTTCGCGCAGTTCCATCCGCTCGAGCAAGCGCTGACCGCGATGGGCGTGGCGGTGTGGCCGATGATCGAGCTTGAGGCCGACGACGCGCTGGCGTCGGCGGCGCGCATTGCCGCGGCGGATGCGCGAGTGCAGCGGGTTTGCATCTGGACGCCGGACAAGGACCTCGCGCAGTGCGTGCAGGAGGATCGCGTGGTCCAGGTGCATCGGAAATCAAAGCAGATTCTCGACGCAGGCGCGGTGCGCCAGAAATACGGCGTCGAGCCATTGCGCATCCCGGACTTCCTCGCGCTGGTCGGCGATGTCGCGGACGGTTATCCCGGCATCGACGGCATCGGCAAGACCGGCGCCGCGCGCCTGGTCAATCGCCACGGCCCAATCGAAGATTTCCCGCCCGAGGTCCTCGGCCAGCGGCGCGAGCAGGCGCTGCTCTTCAAGAAGCTGGCTACCCTAAGATCGGACGCGCCGCTTTTCAGCGATGTGGAGGAGCTCCGCTGGCGTGGCCCGACCGAAGCATTCAAGGAAACGGTCGCACAGCTGGGTGACGAACGCCTGCTTGCCCGATCAAAAAGGGGTCAGGACCCTTTTTCAGAAAAAGGGTCCTGACCCCCTTTTAACGAAGCACTGAACCGTCGGTAACGTCGATGACGGCGCCGTTGATGATCACCGGCGCATCGACCGCGAGCCAGCGGATTGCTTCGGCGACTTCCTCGGGCTTGCCCTTGCGCCGCGTGTAGACGACTTTCATCAGCTGCTCGACGCGCTCGGGCTGCGCGCGGTCGAGGAGCGGGGTGTCGATCGGGCCCGGCGCGACCGCGTTCACCTGGATGCCTTTCGGCCCGAGGCGCGCGGCGAAGCTGCGCGTGAAGCTCACCACGCCGGCCTTGGTGACGCCGTACCAGAGGTCGGTGTGGGCGGTGTACGCGGCGACCGAGGCGAGGTTGACGATGCGCCCGGCGCCGCGCGCGATCATCTGCTTGGACACCGCGCGGATCAACTCAACCGGCGCTTCCAGGTTGATGCGCAGGATGCGCTTACGCTGTTCCTCGGTGTAGTCATCGATGGAGACCGCGTTCTGCACGCCGGCGTTGTTGACCAGGACGTGGATATCGCCGAGCGAATTGACCAGCTTCGGAATGCCGGCGAGGTCGGTGAGGTCGTACGCGATCTCGCCCGCGCCTTTCCCCTCTACGTCCAGGCGCAGGACGCGGAATCCCGCTTTCGCCAGGGCGTCGGCGGCGGCGCGGCCGATGCCGCGCGCGGCGCCGGTGACCAGCGCGGTGTTCACGCCAGCCCGGGCATGGTGAAGCCGGCGGCTTTGAGCTCGCTGATCAATTCCTTTTCCTGGGTCGAAGTCAGCTCGATCAACGGTGGCCTGCAGGTCTTCCACTGCGCATCGTCGCCGAAGTGCGCCACCGCGCTCTTCAGCGCCGGGATCATCGGCTGCTTCTGCACGATCTTGCGTGTCGCGGTGATGCCGCCTTGGAGCTTGTCCGCGTCCGCCGAGCGCCAGTTCTTGTAGACGTTGGCGATCGGCCCGGGGTTGATGTTGCCGGTCGCGGTGATGCAACCCTTGCCGCCGTTGCGCATGTTGTCGAGCAGGAACACCTCGCTGCCCGCGAACACATCGAAGCCGCCCTTGGCGAAGTTGTCGAGCATCGCCTTGGTATTCGACCAGTCGCCGGAGGAATCCTTCACGCCCGCGACGATGCCAGGGTATTTGCTCAACAAACGCTCAATAAGGGGAAGACTGATCGCAACCTGGGCCACCGGCGGGATGTGATACAGGTAGAGCGCGAGGCGCTCATCGCCGACGCGCTCGATGACCTCGGCGAAGTGGCGGTAAAGGCCCTCGTCAGGCACGCCCTTGTAATAAAAGGGCGGCAGCATCAGCACGCCGGCGCAGCCAAGCTCCACCGCAGCGCGGGTCATCTCGATCGAGTCGCTCAGCGCGCAGTGGCCGGTGCCCGGCATCAGTGTCGAGGCCGGTACGCCGCCCGCCACCAGCGCTTCGAGCAGCTCGCGCTTCTCCGCCACCGACATCGAGTTCGCTTCGCTGTTGGTGCCGAACACCGCGAGGCCGGCGCAGCCCGACTTCAGCAGCCATTTGCAGTGCCGCACGAAGCGCTCGGCATCGGGCGCATAGTCCTTCTTGAACGGCGTGATGACCGGGGAGAGCACGCCTTCAATGCGTTTGACCTTATTTCCTACTTTCATTCAATCCACCTTTGCTCCAGATGCTTTGACGATGGGTGCCCAGCGCTTGAGCTCCGCCTGGATGGCGTTGCTCATGTCTTCCGGGCTGCCGGGAATGATGTTGTATCCGAGGTCGGTCATGCGCTTGATGAACTCCGGCGACTTGGTCGCCTGCACGGTGGCGGCGTTGAGGCGCATGACGACGTCGCGCGGGGTGCCGGCTGGCACCATGATGCCGAACCACACGCCGGACTCGTAGCCGGCGATGCCCGACTCGGCGAGCGTCGGCAGGTCGGGCAGCGCCGGATCGCGCTTCCCGCCGGTCGTGGCCAGCGCGCGCAGCTTGCCTGCCTTGATATGCGGCAGCGAAGACGGAATGTTGTCGAACATCATGTGCACCTGGCCGCCGAGCAGGTCGGTGACCGCCGGGCCGCTGCCCTTGTACGGGATGTGCAGGATGTCGGTCTTGGTCATCTGCGTGAACATCGCGCCCGACATGTGGATGCTGGTGCCGTTGCCGCTCGAGGCGTAGGTCCACTTGCCCGGCTCTTTTTTCACCAGGTCGATCACTTCCTTGACGCTCTTCGCCGGCACCGAAGGATGCAGAACCAGCACGTTGTTGAGCGAGACGAGCGGCGCGACCGAGATCAGGTCCTTGTTCGGGTCGAACGGCATCTTGGCGTAGAGCACCGGGTTGATCGCCTGGATGCCGCTGGTGCTCATGAAGAGCGTGTAGCCGTCTGGCGCGGAGCGCGCGGCTTCCGCGCCGCCGAGGTTGCCGCCGGCGCCGGGCTTGTTGTCGACCGCCACCGGCTGGCCGAGGATTTTGGTGAGCTCGGCCGCGGTGGCGCGCGACGCGATGTCGACCGCGCCCGCGGGCGGGAACGGGCAGATCAGGCGCAGCGGCTTGGACGGAAAGTTTTGCGCTGCCGCAGGCAGAGCGAATACCACGGCAGCGACAAGAGCGAACAGGCGTGACACGGATTTGGCTTTCGAAGGTAGAGTGACCCGCAATTATGCCCTTGGAGAAGGCGGTGAATATCGAGGACCTGCGCTGGTCGGCGAAACGCCGGCTGCCGCGCGCGATCTTCGACTTTTTCGACGGCGGCGCAGAGGACGAGGTGACGCTGCGCGAGAACCGCGCCGCCTTCGAGCGGGTGCGCTTGTTGCCGCGGGTGCTGGTAAATGTGGCGCAAGTGGATACCAAGGTCGAGATCTTCGGAAAACCGATGAACCTGCCGCTCGCCATTGCCCCCACCGGCGGAATCAGCGCCGGCCGCTACGGCGCGGAGCTCATGCTGGCGCGCGCCGCCAAGGCCTATGGCGTGCCCTTCACGATGGCGACGCCCTCGGCGTTCGCCATCGAGCGCGTGGCGGAGGAAGTCGGCGGACGCCTGTGGTTCCAGCTCTACGCGGTCAGAAACCTGGAGTTTCGAAATCAATTAGTCACCAGGGCCAAGAGTTCAGGCTACGAGGCGATCCTCGTCACGGTCGACCTCGCGGTCTCGGGCAAGCGCGAGCGCGATCCGCGCAACGGCTTCCACACGCCCTACAGCCCGAACTGGCGCAATTCGCGCGACGTGGTCTTCAAGCCAGCCTGGGCGCTCGACATGCTGCGCAACGGCCTTCCCGGGATGGCCAACCTCGTGGGCTATCCGTTCACTACTCCCGCGGGCACCGACATCGTCACCGCGGTTGGACGCGAAATGGACGCCAGCCTCGACTGGGAATACATCAAGCAGCTGCGCGATCAGTGGCCGGGAAAGCTGCTCCTGAAAGGTGTGCAACGCGCCGACGACGCGGAGCGCGCGGCGGCGATAGGCTGCGATGGCGTCGTGGTCTCCAACCATGGCGGCCGACAACTGGATGGGGCCGCGTCCACGCTGGAATCATTGCCCGAAGTCAGCAGGGCGGTGGGCAGCAAGCTGACGGTATTGCTGGACGGCGGCGTGCGCCGCGGCGTCGACATCCTCAAGGCGCGCGCGCTCGGCGCGCAGAGCGTGCTTACCGGCCGGGCGACGCTCTTCGGCGCGATGGCGGGCGGAGAGCCCGGCGCGCGGCGCGCGCTCGAGATCCTGTCGACCGAGCTGGTGCGCGCGATGCAGCTTTGCGGGGTTCGCTCGGCCGCCGAGATCGGCCCGCACCTGCTGTCTTATTGAAGTCGCGCACGTAGTCCGGCGCGCTGAAGATCCATTCGAGCGCGTCGTAGTAGCGCTCGGCACTGCGCCCCCGGTACATGTCGTTGCGCACCTCGCGCTCGAGGCCATCGGGCACGTGGAAAATCATGCCGACCAGGTCGTTGGCCGAGATCTGCACGCGTGTCGCGCGCACGATGCGAGTCTTCTGATATTCCTGGAACGCGTTCTCGAAATTTCCGTTGCTGGCATCGGCCGAAGCACCGAGACACACCGCGTCCTCCATCGCCATCGCCGCGCCCTGCGCCATGTACTGCAGCATGAAATGCGCCGCGTCCCCCAACAGCGCGACGCGTCCCTGCACCCAGTTGTCCACCGGCTGGCGGTAAAGCAGCATCCAGCGCCGATATTCCTTGGGCGTGCGCATCAGCTTGGTCGGCTTTTCGCAATAGTGCGAGAAAAGCGGCAGCACCTCGTCGGGCATCGCGAGCTCGTTGTGCCCGCCGCTGGTGTGCTTGCCGATCACGGTCGCGACCAGGTTGAAGAGCTTCCAGCCGCGCAGCGGGTAATGCACGATGTGCGTGTTGTGTCCGGCCCAGAGCGTCGCCGCCGGCAGGCGCAGCTCCTTCGGCACTTGCTCGATCTTCAGCACCGCGCGATAGCACATGTGCCCGGTGGCGGGCGGCAGCGCGTCGCCGACGATCTTCTCGCGGATCACCGAGCGGCCGCCGTCGGCGGCGATCAGGGCCGCGCCGTCGAGGTCGCCGTTCTCGGTTGTCACCCGAACCGAAGAGCCGTCCTGCTCGAATCCGGTCACCCGTGTGCTGTTGCGCAGCTCGATCAGCTCGGGCAGCGCCTTGCAGCCGTCGAGCAGGGAGCCGTGGATGTCGGCGCGGTGCGTGACGGCGTAAGGATTGCCGAAGCGCCTGGCGAAGCGCTTGTCGAGCGGAACGTCGATGATCTTCTCGCCGCTGACCCCGTCGAACATGAACAGGTGCTCGACGAACACGGCTTCCTTCTTCACCAGGGCGCCGACGCCGAGCGCGTCGAGCGCGTGCCAGGCGTTGGGCGCGATCTGGATGCCGGCGCCGATCTCACCGAATTGCGGCGCCTGCTCCAATACCACCGAGCGGAAGCCCTTGCGCGCCAGCGCCAGCGCCGCGGCGAGGCCGCCGATGCCGCCGCCGGCGATGATCACCGGCTTTTCATTTCTCACTTTCATTGCAGCATGTTAAGCGCAGCGCGGCCGAGCGGTGAGCGCGGATCGGCGAGCGTTTCGACGATTTCGAAATGGTTCAAGCCGTAGCCGATGATCGCCGGCGCGCCAAGCTTCTTCGCGAACGCCTCGGACTGGCGGTAGAACTCGGCCGCTTCGTTCTCGGCCCATCCGACGGTGACAGGGCAGCGGATCTTCTCGATGTGCCGGATCGGCGAATACTCGTGCTCCAGGCGTTCATCGATGCGCACATATTCATTGCGCGCGCTCAGGCGCACCGGCAGGAGATCGTAGATTCCCGAGACCAGCATTGCAGCCTTTATGTACGGGATTCTCGTAACAGCAACCCCGCCGAGATGGCCGCCGGAAGAGTGGCCAAAGAGCACCAGCTCCTTCGAGAGATTGTCGTGCACCCACTGGATGCCGCGGCACACCTGCGCCGCCATTTCCGGCAGCGTGACGGAGGGCAAGTTGGCGAAGTTGAGCGCCACGTAGGCGGCCCCGGCGGCGATGATCGGCTCCGCGGGAAACGCCTGCTCGCGACTTGACTGGCGCCGCCAGGCCCCGCCGTGGACGAACACGAAGGCCTTCCTGCCGCTACCGTAGATGTCGAGGGTCTCGGGCTGGGTCGGCCCATAGCGCTCGACCCGCGGTTCCCCGATTGTTTTTCTGACTTCATTACTCTTTTCACTGTACCGCCGGATGATCTCGTCGGCGTGCGGGACCCAGACGCGCTGCTCGTACTGGTCGTCGAGCGCCTTCTGGTCGTAGTCGAGGAAGACCTTGGTCAAGCCGGCGTCAGCTGGCGCCCACGGCGCGACGCCAACCGGCGGCGCGCATGCCGCCACACCCAGTCGTGTAACGGCAGCAGCACGACGTTGCACAGCGGCTCGATGACGGCCGCGAGCCCGCCAAAGGCGAGCGAACCGGTGACCGCGTACATGACGCCGAATGCCACCGCCATGTGGAGGAGGACCTGACTAAAGCCTTTTGCCGCAGTGACCATGGCGAGATGGTAGGGGCGGGCAGCCGGGATCTCCAATTGGATGTTGCAATACCGGCCTTCGGCATCGCCTATCGCCTAGAACAGGATGGCGATGCCGTCCAGCTCGCCCTCCGAGTTCACCAGGTCCACGCGCTTATGCGCGATGCGGAAGCTGTCGCCCGCGCGGCGCAGGCGGTGCTCGACCAGGGCGCCGTGCAAGCGCTGCTTTTCGTTGCGGAACTCGACCACCTGCAGGGTGGAGCGCACACGAACTTCATCCTTGTCCTCGTCCACCATCACGTTGCCCACTTGGTGAACCGTACGCGCCAATGGGAGCCTTGCGTGTGCCCGTGGATGCCGCGCCTGCTTCACGCGCAGCTCGAGCAGGGTGCGGTCGTCGTGGATGATCGAGCTGGTTTCCAGCGGGTCCTTCTGGTCGCGCTCGAGCGGCACCCAGTAGGTGGCGTCCTCGGTAAATAGCTCGAGCCAGGCCTCGAGCTGCTGGGTGTCGAGAAGGCGCGCCTCGTGATAGAGGAACTGCTCCGCGTTCATGCCGACATGTAGTTCAGCCAGGCGCGCATCTGCGCGCGGATGAACACCTCGCTGGTGCCGGTGGCGCCGCGGCGCGTGCCGTTCGCCTCGTCGACGTCGCGGCCGTGCCCGCGGCCGATGTAGACCCAATCGACCGCGCCCGAGGACAACCCGTGCTGGATGCGCTCGTAGACCTCGAGGTCGTCGGTCAGCACCCAAGAGCCGGTGCCGTTCACAACATTGGCGAACGCGACGGTGTCGCGGAACATCGGCGCCGGCGCGCCTTTCATGCGGAAAGAGTAGGTATAGACCACCGAGCGGTCGACCGCAATCGGATGGATGATCCGCAGCTGCCGGAACTGGCTCATGAACGAGCAGTTCGGATAAACGATGGTGTTCCACAGCGTCACGCGCAGAATGCGATCGGCTTCGGCTTCGCCTTTTTCTTGAATGAGTTTTTTTCTATAAAGATCGAACACCGGATGGCCCAGCCCGGTCACCAGGCGACTGTCGTCGTGGTAGTCCCCCATGTAGCCGTGGCCGCGCGGCGTGGTCCACATGCCGATCGCTTCCCAGACTGCGTCAGGCGCGCCGTTCTGCCGCATCTGGCGCACCGCGATGTCGGAGTAGTGCTCTTCCCCGGGCTTGCCCGGATCGGGCGCGTTGCGCGCCACTGCGACCGATGAGGCGTGCACCCAGGCGGGATGCGCGCCGTCGAGGTGGTTCTCAACCATCAGCTTCCAGTTGCCGTTGTAGGCGTGCTTGAACACGCCGCCCGCCACTTCGAGCTCGCCGCCGGGCGCGCGGTCGACGAAATCATCGAATGACGCTCGTGCGGGGCCGAGAAAGGTTTGCAGATCATCTCCCTCGGCAGCCAGCGAGGCGAAGATGAAGCCGCGGTAGAGGGAAACACGCGGCACGGCCTTCAGTCCCTTGGGGAGCTGGTCTTTTTGATACCCCGTCGAGAAAGGCACCGCCTGTAGCGTGCCGGCGCGGTCGTAGCTCCAGCCGTGATAGGGGCAGACGAAGCGCTCGGTATTCCCGCGGCCTTCGGCGCACACCATGGACCCGCGGTGGGCGCAGCGGTTGATCAGCACGACCACTTCTTCTCTGGACTTTCTGGTAACGATTACCGGCTCGCGCCCCATGCGGGTCGTGAAGTAGTCGCCGTCGTTCTTCACCTGGCTTTCGTGGCCGAGAACCAGCCAGGCGCGGCCGAAAATGCGCTCCATCTCGAGTTCGAAGATCGCCGGATCGGCGTACACCGCGCGGTGCACGCGATCCGGTTGAACCAGCATCGAAAGTCGTTCCGGACCGTGAGGCGCCATGGCTATCATTGATTCTAATGAAATCGAGCGCCATCGAAACCGTCGAAGCCGCCCTCGCTGCGATCGAAGCGCGCGACGGTGAGCTCCACGCGTGGAAAGCGGTCGACCCCGAGTTCGCGCGCCGGCAGGCGCGTGCGCTCGACGCCGAGGCGAAGCGCGGTCCTCATCGTGGTCCCCTCCACGGCATTCCGGTCGGCGTAAAGGACATCTTCGATACCGCGGACCTGCCGACCGAGTATGGCAGCCCGATCTACCGCGGACATCGTCCCGCCGCCGACGCGGCCTGCGTTGCGGCCGCGCGCGCTGCCGGTGCGGTGATCCTGGGCAAGACCGTGACCACGGAGTTCGCGACCATGGTGCCGGCGCCCACCGTGCATCCGCGCAATCCAAAGCACACGCCGGGCGGCTCCTCGAGCGGCAGCGCGGCAGCGGTGGCCGCCGGCATGGTGCGTTTCGCCTACGGCACGCAGACCGTCGGCTCCATCATCCGGCCTGCCGCCTATTGCGGCGTGGTCGGCTACAAGCCGAGCTACGGCATGCTCAGCCGCTCGGGCATGAAGATGGGCGCGGAGACGCTCGACACGGCCGGGGTCATCGCGCGCACGGTCGAGGACGCGACGCTGCTGGCGGGCGCGAGCGCCATGCGAAGCGACCTGCTGGAAAGACATCCGCTGGAAAATCCGCGGCTGGGCGTGTGCCGCTCGCCGAACTGGCATCACATGTCGTCCGAAGGCGCCGCGGGGTTCGACAGCGCGGCGAGGCGCCTCGTGGGCAAGGGCGCCAGTCTTGTGGATGTCGAGCTTGCCTTCGACGAGCTCGATGCGGCGGCCTCCACCATCCTCGTCTATGAAATGGCGCGTGGCCTGGCGCATGAAGTAGCGCATCATCGCGCGCGTATCAGCCCCATGCTGCTCGAGCGCATCGACGCGGGCGCTACGATGCCCTTCAAAAAGTACCTGCAGGCATTGCAATACGCGAGCGATTGCAGGCGAAAGCTCGTGGACCGCGTCGGCGACGTCGACGCGATCCTCACGCCCAGCGCTACCGGCGAGGCGCCGCTCGGCCTTGGCAGCACCGGTAACACCGCGATGAACCGCCTTTGGACGCTGCTGCACGGCCCCTGCGTCACCGTGCCCGCCGGCGACGGCCCCGGCGGGTTGCCGCTCGGCGTGCAGCTGGTCGGGATCCCGGGCAGCGATGCGCGCACCCTGGCTGTGGCGCGCTGGGTCGAGCATGCTCTCGCATAGCATGGCCCGCTTGCACGACGACGAAATCGCGCGTTACCGCCGGGAAGGCTGGGTGGTTCCGCGTTTCCGCCTGCCGCCGGCGCGCGTCGCCACGATGGTGGAAGCGCTGGAGACGCTGCTTCGGCAGAACCCGGGAGTGCGGCCGGAGAAGCTGGTGTCAGCGCACATAGAGGGAGATGCCACGGGCGACAACGGCGAAGGCGTGCGCGGCAGCCGCGCGTTCCTCGACCTCGCGCGCGACCCGGAGATCGTCGAGCTGGTGTCCGGCGTGCTCGGCGACGACGTGATCCTCTGGGGCTGCCACGTGTTCTGCAAGCCGGCGGTCGAGGGCTATGAGACGCCGTGGCACCAGGATGGGCACTACTGGCCGATCCGGCCGCTCGCGAACTGCACCGTGTGGGTCGCCCTCGAGCCTTCGACCATCGAGAATGGCTGCCTGCGCGTCATCCCGCGCTCGCACGCGGAGCGGCGCCTGCATGAGCATCTGCACGAAGACCGCACCGACCTCACGCTAAACCAGCGCCTGGCCCACGTAGACGAGGCGGCCGCCGTGGACATCGAGCTGCAGCCGGGCGAGATGTCGCTGCACGACGTTTACATGATTCACGGCGCGAGGCCCAACACGTCGGCGCGGCGCCGCACCGGCGCCGCGCTGCGCTATATGCCTGCGACCTCCGTGTTCGACCGCGCGCTTCGGCCGGTGGATGGGCAAAGCGGCGTGCCGGTGAATTTCGCGCGCCGGCCGCTATGGCTGGTGAAGGGCGTCGACCGCAGCGGAGGCAACGACTTCAGCATCGGACACTAGAGACAAGCACATGAAGGGCATCGTGCCGATGCAGTATGCGTTCTTCGGCGCCGACGGGCGCCTGGATCTCGCAGCGTTCCGTGTGCAGGTCGAGGCCTGCCTGCGCGCGGGTGCGCCGGGAATAGCGATCCTCGGCCTTGCCACCGAGGTCGGAAAGCTCGCGCGCGAGGAGCGCTCGGCGATCCTCGAGGCTGCCGCCGCGATCACGGCGGGCCGCGTGCCTTTGTCGGTCACCGTATTCGGTCAGACGCCGGAAGAGCAGATCGCGTTCGTGCGCGAAGCCGAGCGCGCCGGCGCGGCGAGCGTGGTGCTGCAGCCGCCGCGCATCGCGGGCATCGGCGAAGGGGAGCTCCAGCGCTTTTTCGGCCGCGTGATTGATGCCGCGGGCATCGCGGCCGGTATCCAGAACGCGCCGGAATACATCGGTATCGGCCTTGGCGTCGATGCAATCGTGGCGCTCGCGCGCAATCATGCGAATTTCCGCGTCCTCAAGATGGAGGGCTCGGCGATGCTCGTGCGCCGCACGATCGACGAGACCGGCGGCGCCCTCGCCGTGCTGAACGGCCGCGCGGGCCTGGAATTGCCCGACAACCTGCGCGCCGGCTGCAGCGGCATGATCCCCGGTGCGGAAGCCTGCGACGTGCTGGTGCGCGTTTGGAACGGCCTCGGCGGCGATGCGGCGGCGAAGTACGAAGCGGAAGCGCTCTACCGCGAGGTGCTGCCGCTGCTCACTTTCGTCATGCAGTCGATGGACCAGTTCCTGTGCTACGGCAAACGCCTGATCGCCCGGCGCCTTGGCCTTGGTGAAGTGCATGACCGGCAGCCCGCGCTGGCGCCGAGTGCCTTCGGCCTCGCCTGCCTCGAGCGCCACGCCGCGCGCCTCGACCCCTGGCCGTGATACAAAGTTGTCATGATCCTCGGTAGCGGCAACTATCGGTATCGGGTACTCGAGGGCTGGGGGAAGCTGCCCGAGGGCTGGGAGTTCAAGGACGTGGCCGCGGTCGCGGTCGACAGCAAGGACCGCGTCTACGTGTTCAACCGCGGCGAGCACCCGATGATCGTGTTCGAGCGCGAGGGCACCTTCCTGCGCTCATGGGGCGAGGGCACCTTCCCGCGCGCGCACGGGCTGCACATCGACGCCAACGACATCCTCTACTGCACGGACGACGGCGGGCACGTGGTGCGCAAGTGCACCACCGAGGGCAAGGTGCTGCTCGAGCTCGGTGTCCCCGGGCAGGCCGCGCCGTACATGAGCGGCACGCCGTTCCACCGCTGCACGCACACCGCGCTTTCGCCGCGCGGCGACATCTACGTGAGCGACGGCTACGGCAACGCGCGCGTCCACAAGTACTCGCCGGACGGCAAGCTGCTGCTGTCCTGGGGCGAGCCGGGCACCGATGCCGGGCAGTTCAACATCGTGCACAACGTCGTGACCGATGCGGAAGGCTGGGTGTACGTCGCCGACCGCGAAAACCATCGTGTGCAGGTATTCGACGGTAACGGGCGCTATGAGACGCAATGGATGAACCTGCACCGGCCGTGCGCGCTCTTCTGCTGCCCCGGTGCGCGCCCGCAGTTCGTCGTCGGCGAGCTCGGCCCGGCAATGAACATCAACCGGCA
Source organism: uncultured bacterium (assembly GCA_965233195.1). Lineage (GTDB taxonomy): Bacteria > Pseudomonadota > Gammaproteobacteria > Burkholderiales > SG8-39 > SCGC-AG-212-J23. The sequence continues at coordinate 79,998 of CBDDSB010000035.1, forward strand.
GCATCCCAACCTCGGGCCGCGACTTTCGTTCGTCGACGAGAAAGGCAAGCTGCTGGCGCGCCTCGGCGGCGAGAGCGGCCCGGGCCTGGAGCCGGGCAAATTCATCGCGCCGCACGGTCTCGCGCTCGACTCGCGCGGCGACATCTACGTCGGCGAGGTCAGCTACACCGAGTACCCGCGCCTCTTCCCGGAGCAGAAGATCGGCTGGCGCATGCGCTCGCTGCAGAAGCTGGAGAAGATCACCCGTTAGTGTCAGCGCAGACGCTGGCGCAGCAGACTTTCCAGGAACCGCGGATCCGCGGGCTTGACGAGGTAGTGGTCGATGCCGATCTCCAGTGCGCGCGTCCGATCCTCTTCGCGTCCGGATCCGGTCACGGCAATGATGAGCACGCCACGCAGACTGGGATCCGCGCGCAGCTGTCGCGCAACCTCGAAGCCATCCAGGCGCGGCAGACCGATGTCGAGAAGCACAACATGCGGGTGGAGCCGGCGTGCCATTTCGACTGCGGCAACCCCGTCATACGCGAACGAGCACTGATGGCCCATCTTTTCGCACAACATGCCGACGGTGAGCGCGGCGTCGCGATTCTCTTCCACGATCAGGATCCGCGACGGCGGCCTGGGGGGAACCCTGGTGGCGATGTTCTCGTTCATCACCCGCTAGTGCAAAGAGCGGGCTAGGGCACGATTTACAATCCGACGCCTTCGCGTAGGCGCAACGTCTGGGAAGATGGGCTGTAAAGCGCGGGTAGTCCTTTAGCGACGTGCAATTTCGCGCCCGACACCGTGTACGCTCAGCTGACTACGCTCAGCAAGCGCACCGCCTTGCTGGCGAGCATCGGCGCGACCGCGGCGTCGAAGCGCTTGAAATGCGCGGTGGCGAGATGCGCGTCGAACGCGGCGCGATCGTCGTAGAGCTCGTAGAGGAAGACGCTGGTCTTCTCCTTGGGATCGACGCAGACATCGAACTGGCGGCAGCCGGGCTCGGTCTCGCGCGAGGCGCGCGCGTTTTCGAGCATCAGCGGCATGAACTCGGCCAGGCGCTCGGGCCTGATCTTGAAGTCGACGATGACGACGTACATGGCGCTCCTCTAGCTCGGGAAATGCTTGTCCAGGTCGGCGATCTGGGACGCGTCCAGCCAGCGCGTGCGCCGGCCTTCGAGCAGTAGAAAGAGCTTCGCGGTCTCTTCCAGCTCCTCGGCGTTGTACACCGCGTCTTCGAGGGATTTGCCGGCGACCACCGGCCCGTGGTTCGCCAGGAGCACCGCGTGGTGCTCGCGTGCCTTCTCGCGCACCGCCTCGGCAAGCGCGCGGTCGCCCGGACGGAAATAGGGCACCAGCGCGAGCTCGCGAATGCGCATGGCGTAGTACGCGGTAATCGGCGGCAGGCCGGAAAAGCCATCCAGGCACGACACCGCGACGCAGTGCGTGCAGTGCAGGTGCACGATGCCCTGCGCCGACGGGCGCTCCTGGTACATGGCGAGGTGCAGGAACGCCTCCTTCGAAGGCGCGTCGCCCGCCACCGGTTTCCCCTGGAGATCCACTTTCGAGATGCGCGCGGGATCGAGCCGCCCGAGGCACGAATTGGTCGGCGTGATCAGCAGGCCGTCGGGCAGGCGCACGCTGAGATTGCCCGAGCTGCCATGCGCGTAGCCGCGCTGGTACAGCGATTGCCCGTGCATCACCAGCGCTTCGCGCAACTGCGTTTCGGTCACGGCAGCATCCCCAGGGCCTTGGCGAAGAAATCGCGGCTGCCGAAGTTACCCGACTTGAGCGCGAGCAGGTAGGGTTCGCCGCCCACCGCGGCGGTCCACGGCACACCCGGATCGATTTCCGGGCCGATGGCGAGCGCGCGTACGCCCAGCGCCTCCACCACCGCGCCCGAGGTCTCACCGCCCGCGACCACGAACTTGCGCACGCCCTTCGCCCCCAGGCCGCGGGCAATCTCGCGGAACGCGTGCTCGATCGCCGCGCCGCGGCCGGCCACGATTCCGGCAGGCGGCGCCGATGCATAGAGGAGCGGATTCGATTCCAGATGGGCGAGGGCCCACTCGAGCGCCGCCTTTGGGTCGAGCTTTTCTGCGGAGAGCTTATAGCTCGGGCCGCCGTACCCCGCGACCTGGGCAAGTGTCGCTTCCGAGCAGCTGCCGGCCAGGATCACGGCCGGCCCGGAGAGGCGCGGCAGCGCTGGCAAAGCGGAGCGCTTCGCGCCGAGGGCGCGCGCGAGTCCCATCGCCAGCCCGGCACCGCCAGTCGTCAGTTTCAGCTCGCGGCAGGCTTGGCCGGCGGCGATGAGGTGTTCGTCTCGGATCGCATCCAGGATGGCATAGCCTTCCATCTGGTTAAAGCATTCTTGAATCGCGCCAGGACCGCGGTCCATCACCTCGCAGGGCACGAGCGAAACCTTGCGGCGCGTCTGCGCGCCCAGCACACGCACCAGGTTCGAGTCACGCATCGGTGTGAGCGGATGGTCACGCATGCCGGATTCGGCCAGCGGCACGTCGCCGACGAACAGGTTGCCTTTGTAGACGGTGCGGCCGTTCCTCGGATAGGCGGGGGTGGCGACGGTGAAGCGTTCGCCAAGTGCATCGAGCAGCGCATCGGCCACCGGGCCGATGTTCCCGCGCGCGGTCGAATCGAAGGTCGAGCAGTACTTGAAGTAGATGCGCTCGGCGCCACGCGCGCGCAGCCAGGCGAGGCTGGTGAGCGACCAGGCCACCGCTTCAGCCGGCGGGTTGGTGCGCGACTTCAGCGCCACGACGATCGCGTCTGCTGCCGGGATCTCGAGCGACGATTGCGGAACACCGTTGACCTGGATCACCGACAGCCCCTCGCGCGCGAGCGTGACGCCGAGGTCGGTGGCGCCCGTGAGGTCGTCGGCGATGCAGCCTAGGAGCATCGCGCCGTGAGCAGGCTCAATCGAACTTCAGTCGCGCGTCGCGGATCACCCGCGCCCACTTGGCGAGCTCGTCCGCGTATTCAGCCTGCAGCGATTCCGCCGTGCCGCCGACGACTTCGATTCCCTGCGACGCCATGCGCGCGCGGAAGTCTTCCATCTGCAGCACCGCGTTGACCTCGCGGTTGAGCAGCGCGATCAATTCTCTCGGCGTGCCCACGGGCGCGTACACCGCGTAATCAGTCTGCGAAACCACGCCGGCGACGCCGGCCTCGGCCATCGTCGGCAGCTCGGGCATGAGCGCGGAGCGCTTCGGCGCAGCCACCGCGAGCGCGCGCACGCGCCCGGCTTTCAGGTGCGGCAGGTACGCCGGCGCGCTGTCGAGCGCCACGTCGATGCGGCCGTCGAGGAGGTCGGGGAGGATCTGCGTGGTGCCCTTGTACGGGACGTGCGTGAGATCGACCCCGGCCGCCTGCTTGAACATCTCGCCGGTAAGGTGGATCAGCGCACCGTAGCCCGATGAAGCGAAGTTGAGCTTGCCGGGCGTCGCTTTGGCCATGGCGACGAAGTCCAACACCGACTGCGCCTTCGACCCCGCCGGCACGACGAAGATGATGGTGCCGTAGCCGATGCGCGAAACGGCGGCGAAGTCGCGCCCGAAGTCGTAGGTGCGTTTGGGCATCGTGTACTGCAGGATCGCCTGGCCGCCAATCGGTCCGACGAGCAGCGTGTAGCCGTCGGCGGCGCTCTTCGCCACGGCATCGTTGGCGATGGCGCCGCCGGCGCCCGGCCGGTTCTCGACCACGACCTGCTGTCCGAGGCGCGGCGAGAGCTTCTCGCCCAGTGCGCGCGACACGTTGTCCATGCCGCCGCCTGGCGGATACCCGGCGACGAACTTGATGGGTCGCGAAGGATATTGCTGCGCGGCTGCCGAGAATCCGGCGAGGCACAGCGCGGCTGCGAGCAAGATCGATTTCGTCATGCTTTCTCCTTGTTTTGCGTCCAGCGCTTGAGCCATCCGAGCCCGTCCTCGGTTCTCGCCGCAGGCCGGTATTCGCACCCGACCCAGCCGTCATAGCCGAGCTCGTCGAGCAGTCGCAAAACATACTCGTAGTTCACCTCGCCGCGGTCGGGCTCGTGGCGATCCGGAACACCGGCGATCTGCACGTGGCCGACGTGCGGCAGCCAGCGTCGCATCTTCATGGCCAGGTCGCCCTCGACGATCTGCGCGTGGTACAGGTCCATCTGCACGCGCAGGTTGGCTGCGCCTACTTCCTCGCGGATCGCGTGCGCTTCGGCCTGCGTATTGAGGAAGTACCCTGGAATGTCGCGCGTGTTGATCGGCTCGATCAGCGCGACGATGCCGGCGCGCGCCAGCTCGGCCGAGGCATGACGCAGGTTCTCCAGGTACGTGCGCCGGCGGGCTTCGCGGTCGGCGCCCGGCGGCAGCAGACCGGCCATGACGTGCAGCCGCGGAGTGCCGAGCGCGCGTGCGTAGTCGAGCGCAGTGGCGATACCCGCGCGAAACTCCGCTTCACGACCAGCGAGCGACGCGAGCCCGCGCTCGCCTGCGTCCCAGTTGCCCGGCGGCAGGTTGAACAGCACGCATTCCAGCTTTGCGCTGCGCAGCGCGGCGGCCACCTCTTGCGCCGGGTGTGCGTAGGGGAACAGGAACTCCACGCCGCGGAACCCGGCGGCCGCGGCGGCGGCGAAGCGCTCCAGGAAAGGGACCTCCTGGAACATCATGCTGAGGTTGGCGGCGAAGCGCGGCATGGTCAGTCCGCCTTGATGCCCAGGATCATTGTCGATCGGATTGTTGACAATTTTGCGGACGCTGTCGAGAACCGCCGCGCCTGATCGAGCTTTGCGCCGCCCACCTCGACATCTCGCGGCAGGCCTACTTGCAGACCCAGCGCCTGCGCTTTCCTGCTTCACCGGCGGAACCGCGTCTGGGCTAGCCTGACGCTGAATCGTTGCCCAGATCGAGCAGGCGCGCCTGCAAGTGGCGTTTCTCGAGGATGGCGTTTGTGGGCCAGCGCATAGACCGGCCGGCGGGGATCGGTGAAGCTTGATAATGAAGCCGAGTTGCAGCCTCCCCAGCAGAAAGACATCGCCGCCTTGCAGGAGCGCATCGCCCGGGCAGCGCTGGAACGCGACACCTGGCGGGCGTCCGGGATGCAGGAGAAATATCTAGAGGCTTACTCGATGGTGGAGGCTCTCGCGCGTCAGCTTGACGGGCTGCGGCAGGGCCGCCCGTCCGGTGCGCGGGTTATCGCTGGGACGCGCCATGACGGCGTTGACGTGGGCGCATTGCTTGAACAGCGATACGCCGCCCAAAACTCAAAGTCGTAGCCTCAGGGCGCGGCGTCCAGGAGCCGTTCAACCGTTGCGGAATTTGTTGGATTACTGCGTGATCCTGCGCTTGCCATTTCGGACAGCAGGCCAAACGCCAGGGCGCAGGCCAGGGCGAGCGCGAATTCTTTCCTGGTGAAAATGGCGTTCATGATGTGCTTTCGATGACTTCCGTCGGGTGGCTCAGAAAAACGTTTCAATACAGTGACCGATTGCCAGTGTGCGCGCTATTGGGGGGCGTATCTGCCTGCTGCGCCACATAGCGGAGCATTCCCGTGCGGCTCTCATGGGTTCACTTTCAGCCGCTCCCGCGTGACCAACTATGTCCGATAGCGCACAGAGGGGCGTATCATAGAGGGTTGTGAAAGCAACGCCTTCGCCCGCAGCCAGTAACCCAAAGGACAATCACCTTCTCGCTGCGCTATCCGAGACCAGTCTCGCTGCGCTGCTGCCACACTTGGAACGGGTGCCGCTGCCCCTCGGCATGGTGGTCTACGAGTCCGGCGGCGCGCAACGCTACGTCTACTTTCCGACGAGCAGCATCGTGTCGCTGCTGTATGTGCTCGCAAATGGCTCCTCGGCGGAGATCGCGGTCACCGGCAATGAAGGCCTGGTCGGCATCTCGCTCTTCATGGGGGGCGAGACCACGCCGAGCCGCGCGGTGGTGCAAAGCGCGGGGCACGGCTACCGGCTCAGGGGCGAGGTGCTGAGGAAGGAGTTCGAGTCCGGCGGCGCGCTGCAGCACCTGCTGCTGCGCTACACGCAGGCGCTGATCACGCAGATGACGCAGACCGCGGTGTGCAACCGCCACCACGCAGTCGACCAGCAGCTTTGCCGCTGGCTGCTGCTCAGCCTCGACCGCCTTTTCGGCGACGAGCTGGTGATGACCCAGGAGCTGATCGCCAACATGCTCGGCGTGCGCCGCGAAGGTGTCACCGAAGCCGCGGGCAAGCTCCAGGCCGAGGGACTGATTCGCTATAGCCGCGGCCGCATCAAGGTTCTGGACCGCAAGCAGCTCGAAGCCCGCGTGTGCGAGTGCTACGGGGTGGTCAAGAAAGAGTACGACCGGTTGCTGCCGGAAATCCGCCCGCAATAGCTGCATCGGCAGTACGTGGGCGAGCGCACATACCGTGCGCGCTCGAGCGCGGACAATGAAGCACGATGCGAGCCCGTAGCACCCCGAAGCAAAATCACCTTCTCGCCACGCTGCCGGCGGCGGACCTCATCCGCCTCGCCCCGCAGCTCGAGCTGGTGCCGCTGGCGCTGGGCGCGGTGATCTACGAATCCGACGGCAAGCAGGGCCACGTGTATTTCCCGACGAGCGGCATCGTGTCGATGCTCAAGGTGATGAACGACGGCGCCGCGGCGGAGATCGCGGTGGTCGGCAACGAAGGCATGGTGGGGATTGCGCTCTTCATGGGCGGCGAGACCACGCCGAGCCGAGCGGTGGTGCAAAGCGCCGGCCGGGCCTACCGCCTGGATGCGGCGCGGCTCAAGGTCGAGTTCGCACGTGGCGGCGCGCTGCAGCGGCTGCTCCTGCGTTACACCCAGGCGCTGATCACGCAGATGACGCAGACCGCGGTATGCAACCGCCACCACCAGCTCGAGCAGCAGCTTTGCCGCTGGCTGCTCCTCAGCCTGGACCGGCTGGCGTCGAGCGAGCTGGTCATGACGCAGCAGCTCATCGCCAACATGCTCGGCGTGCGACGCGAAGGGGTCACCGAGGCTGCAGGAAGGCTGCAGGCCGACGGCCTGATCAGCTACCGCCGCGGCCGCATCAACGTGCTCGACCGCGCGAAGCTCGAGGAGCGCGCCTGCGAGTGCTACGCCGTCGTCAGGCGCGAGTCGGACCGCCTGCTCGCACCGCACGTCGCGCTCGCCGCCTGATGGCCGCGGCTAGGAGGGTATCAAGAACGCACCGCAGCGCGGCGCTCGATTCGCTCGCGCACGGCAGCCATCGGCGCATTCGCGGTTTCCTCGGCGACGATGTACATCATGTGCTCAAGCCTGTCGTAACGGCGGTGCAGCCTGAGGCATTTACCCATGCCGTTCCTGCAGCGCACCCTGAGGTCGAGGGGACTCATATCCAGCTGGTCGAGGATTGCCGTGACCGTCGTAGCGGCGTGGCGCCGGTCGGACCACAGGAGGTCGACCAGCGTTTTTCCCTCGAGCTCCTGGCGCTGGTAGCCCAGCAGCCGTTCCCAGCCCGAGGTCAGCAACTGCAGTTTGCCGTCGAAGTCCGCGGTCGCCAGCAGCACCTTCGACATTTCATAGCTGTCCGACAGGTTGTCGTGGAAGACAAGGCTGAAGTCGGTCGGGCGGGGTGACAGGGCACGCATCGCCAACCCTAGTACGCAGCATGCAGCCGGTCTGTTCGGCGGCGAACGTTGCTACGCGTGCACTAGCCGTACGCTCTGAGCGGGAGCGGCCACGTCCTCGGAGACTTCGACGACGACGACGTAGATCGTGTCCCCATAGGGGTCGTATCGCCGGTGAAATCTGAAGAGTTTCCGCCGCTGGTCCTTGCAGCGCAGGGTGACGTCCAGCGACTGAACGTCCTTCCTGTCGAGAAGGGCGGCGACGACCTCGCCCGCGGCGAGCTTGTCGAGGGGCATCAGGTCGCAGAGGGACTTTCCGCTCAATTCCTCCAGCGCGTAGCCCAGAGCGCGAGCCCATGCCGCCGCGCTCAACAGCTCGAATATTCCGCTCGGTCGCGCGCGCGCCATCATCAGCTCCGATGCCCTGCAGGTTTTGCCTGGACTGGCGCTAGGAACCAAGATCAGGTCGCGGAGCAGGCGCATCACTGGGCCAGTCCTTGAGCCGCTTCAGTTCTGGGAAGACGCGCGGTGAAGATGGTGCCGTCTGCTTCCGAAGACTCGACCTCCAACGTGCCGCCATGCCCCAGGACGATGTGGCGGGCGATGAAAAGGCCGAGGCCGAGGCTGGTGGAGGGCGGCTCCTCCGGTCCCGGGGCGTGCGCGGGGACCTGGACCAGGGGATTGAACATCACCTGCAGCGTGTCGGCCGGAACCGCCGGACCGTAGTTCTTCACGCGCACGCTGATCGCTTCGCGCCCGCCCTCGGCCTCCAGAATCACCGGCGTATCCCCGGCGCCGTGCTGCACCGCGTTGTTGAGGAGGTTGGCAAAGACCTGCTCCAGCCGGGCGCCGTCGAACGAGCCGCGAAGCTCGCCGGACAAGCCGAAACGGAACGTACGCCCCGGATGACCCGACCTCATCTCTTCGATCGCGGCCTCGCAGAGACGCCCGATGTCGCAAGCTCTGCGCGAGATCGGAATCCCGCGCCCGAGCCGCGTTCTGGTGTATTCCAGGAGGTCCTTGACCATGGCGTCCATCTTCTCCGCGGCGCGCTGGATCCGCGCTACGGCCAGCACCTCCTGCTTGCCGGCAAGCATCCCCGCCCTCGAAAGGTAGTGTCCTGACATCGACACCGCGGTTAGCGGGCTGCGCAGGTCGTGCCCCAGGATCGCCAGGAACGTATCGCGCGAACGCCCAAGCTCGTCGGCGTAGCTCGCGATGGACTCCGCCAGCGCCTGGTCGACCGACTGGTTGAAACGTGCGAGGTCGTCCAGCGCGCCGTGATGCTCCTTTGACAGGTGCGAGCGCCACAGCTTGACCACGCTTGCCCTCAAGGCCCGGAATTCGGCACCGAGCTGCAGCAGATTGAAGCCGCTCAGATGCCGCAGCGCGCCGTGCGCCGTGGCGGCCGTCATCTCCAACAAAGCGGCAGGCGCCTGCGCGACGGCGGGATCGCGCTGGATTTCCAGCGCAATCGCCTCCAGGATCGGCTTCGCGTGGTCGCGCAGCGCGAACGAGCTCATCGTCGCCGCGGCCGGCAGCAGCGTGCGCGCGAACGCGTCCCATTCGGCGACGATTTCGTCCATGTGCTGGTGGATGAACGCGGAAAGCGGCAGCGCCTCGGCGCGCCCGGGCAGGTGCAGCAGGCGCTCGAACTCGCGCTTGACCACTGCGTAGCATTCGCACGCGCGCTGCTCGAGCTTCGGACGGTCGAGCACCGTGATCGCGCCGCGGTCATATTCGATCAGGCCGTCGGCCTGCAGCATGCCGGCTGCGGCGGACACGCCCGCGCCCGGCACGCCGAGCATGTCGGCGATCAGCGCCTCGGTCATCTCCAGCCGGTTCGACGGCAGCCGGTCCACGCTCAGCAGCAGCCAGCGGCAAAGCTGCTGCTCCAGCGAATGATGGCGGTTGCAGACCGCGGTTTGCGACATCTGCGTGATGAGCGCCTGGGTGTAGCGCAGCAGCAATAGCTGGAGCGCGCCGCCGCGGTTGAACTCCCGCTTGATCAGCGCTGCGGGCGCCCGGTACGCATAGCCCGCGTTCTGCACCACCGCGCGGCTCGAGGTGGTTTCCCCGCCCATGAAGAGCGCGATGCCGACCAGGCCTTCGTTGCCGGCAATCGCGATCTCGGCCGAGGCTCCTTCCTTGGTCACTGAGAGCAGAGAGACGATGCAGTCGGTCGGGAAGTAGACGTAGTCGAGCTGCCCGCCGGATTCGTAGACTGCGCGCCCCAACGGCAGCGGCACCAGCTCCAGGCTGCCCGACAGCCGCTCGTAGTCGGCCTTCGGCAAGGCCGCCAGCAGGGCATTCTGGTTCGGCGCGTGCCGTGTGGTGGTTGCTAGATGATTCAAGGGCGGTCCCGTTCTTGCTCCCACGCTAGACTTCGGCGCGTCGCGCGTCTGTGCGCTCTCGTACTTAAGGCATGGCGCTTGCTGATAGGAGTCAGCATGCGGACCGAATCCGCTTTCGTCTCTACTCCCAGGAGCAACCGGCTTCTGGCGGCCTTGCCACCAAAGGACTATGACGGGCTGCTGCCCCTTCTGGAGCCGGTGTCTTTGCCGCTCGGCATGGCCCTGTACGAATCGGGCGGGCTGCAAGGCTACGTGTACTTCCCGACGAGCAGCATCGTGTCGCTGCTGTACGTGCTGGAGGACGGCTCGTCCGCGGAAATCGCGGTCACGGGCTGCGAGGGGCTGGTCGGCATCGCGCTCTTCATGGGAGGCGAAACCACGCCGAGCCGCGCCGTGGTGCAGAGCGCCGGCCAGGGCTACCGGGTCCGGGCCGCCGCGCTGAAAACGAAGTTCGAGGCGGGGGGCGCGCTGCAACTTTTGCTGCTGCGCTTTACCCAGGCGCTGATCACGCAGATGACCCAGACCGCGGTGTGCAACCGCCACCACGCGGTCGACCAGCAGCTTTGCCGCTGGCTTCTCTTGAGCCTGGACCGGCTGCCGGCGAACGATCTGGTGATGACGCAGGAGCTGATCGCCAACATGCTGGGCGTGCGCCGCGAGGGCGTCACCGAGGCTGCCGGCAAGCTGCAGGCCGACGGCCTGATCGAATACAGCCGTGGGCGCATCACCGTTCTCGACCGGGCGAGGCTGGAAGCGCGCGTGTGCGAGTGCTACGCGGTGGTCAAGAAGGAGTACGACCGCCTGCTTCCGCAAGGCGTGCTGGAAAGCGTCTAGCTCAGCGCAGCGGGTAGGGGGCTGCCGCGACGAGCTGCAGGTTGGTACCGTCCTCGCTGAGTGCCTGGCCCGGCGGCAGCTTCAGGTAAGGAGCGGACTGCTCCGCGTTGAGCCCGTACGTGAAGCTGAGGGCGCCGCGGCTCGATTTGCCGGCGCCATAGCCGCGCCGGAGGCTCAGACGCTGGAACTCGAACGTGGCGCTCGCGCCGTCGCTGCATCTCAACTGTCCCGCATCGCCGAGCGCGTCGGTCGCGCTGAATTCTCCGACGCAGGTGAGCGCGGGGTCCGAGCGCGAGTGAAGGGTAATCGTGCCCCATCCCGCAAGGTGGGCAGTGGCTTCGCCCACCAGCAGCTCGCCGCCCAGAATCGCGATCACCGGGGCGGTGGACGACAAAGGCCCTGCGTGGACCGCGCCGCTGCATCCCGCGAGAGCGATGCCGATACCCAGGGCGAAAGATCTTCTGCTCATTTTGTTCTGTGGATGGGGACGCGTGCGCCGTCGAGCCAGTTTGACGCCGCGAGCATGCCGACGGCGGACACCGAGAGCGCGATGGCCATCACCTGGGGATCGCCGAGGCGCAGCCACAGGTTCACGGCGTAGAGGACGACGACGGCCAGGCCGACGCTAAAGATGCTTGGGGGGATTTTCATCTGGCGGATCGCCCATCGGTGAATTTCCACCCTCGTTCTCCCATCGCTGCTCGGCGCCTTGTTGCGGATTGATCGGCCGCGGTGGCGGGGGCGGCGGCGCGCGCAGGCCATCGGCCCACCACCGGTGTTTAGACCAAAGCGAAAGCGGGTTCATTTGCGCTCTTTCCGCGGCTACCTGAGCCGCATGTCGTTCTTCACGGAAGTCACACCCTTCACCGCCTTCGCGATCTCGACGGCCTTGGCCTGGCTGGCGGCGTTATCCACGAAACCGCTCAGCTGCACCACGCTCTTGTAGGTCTCGACGTTGATCTGCGCCACCTTGAGCGAGGGCTCGTTCAGAATCCCCGCCTTCACCTGCGTGGTGACCCAGGTGTCGCCCATGTAGGCGCCGGCGCCTTGCGGCTCCGATTGCGTCGCGCAACCGAGCACCGAAACCACCGAGGCGACGATGAACACTGCGGAAAGGCGTTTGAGCATGGTCATGAATGATCTCCTGTTGGGATGGCAGGCCACACTACGCGGCGGGGTGCGGTTGCGTCTGTTCGCTGGGATGCTTAGAGCGGTGCGATGGCGCGCCCGCCCCAATCGGGAACGCCTCTAAGGGCGGCAGCGCACATACCGCGCAGCGCATTCCCTCTAACCTTGGCGCAGTCACCCGCATAGGAGAGACGATCATGCTGCACGAATTTCTGACCGCGAACCGGGATGAGCTCATCCGGCGCTGCCGCTCGAAGGTAAGCAAGAGGAACTCCCCGCCGGTGACCGCCTCGGAGCTGGAATACGGGGTACCGCTATTCCTCGAGCAGCTGGTCGAGGCGCTTCATTGCGACCAGGCAGGCTCTGCGCCGGGACGCGCCTTGATCTCCGGCCCCTGGAACAGGACGCCTGGCGCGGTGGAGAGCAGCCGTACCGCCGCCCTGCACGGCGAAGAGCTGCTCGCGAAAGGATACACCGTGGATCAGGTGGTCCACGGTTATGGCGATATCTGCCAGGCCATTACCGAGCTGGCAAAGGAGAAGCGTGCGCCGATCACCGTCGACGAGTTCCACACGTTCAACCGCCTGCTCGACAACGCGATCGCCGATGCCGTGTCCTCGTATGGGCGTCATCAGGTCCCTTTGGCCGCCGCACCAGGGGATCCGCATCTGCACGAGCGGATGGGGTCTCTGGCGGACGAGCAGCGCAAGCTGGTGGACACGGCGCTCAAGGCGCTCGAGGCTCTCAAGGTCGGCAACATCGGCTTGATGGGCGCCACCGGGACCGTCCTGGAAGCGAGCCTGATCAAATTGCGCGACCTGGTCGATAAGTCGCTTCCGGAAATGCGCCTGGCCACGGGCATGACTACGCCGTCGAAAGCCAAGCAGCGCTGATGCTGCACGAATTCGTTACTTCGAACCGCGACGAGCTGGTCAAGCGCTGCCGCTCGAAGGTGAGCGCGCGCAACTCGCCGCCTCTGCCCACGGCCGTCCTGGACCATGGCGTGCCGTTGGTTCTCGAGCAGCTCGTCTGGGCATTGCGTGGAGAGGAGGAGAGGCCTGCGCCGCCCAGCGATCGAAACCGCCGGCCTTTGAGCAACACGCCGGCGGCGGTGGAGGTCAGCCGCACCGCGGCCTTGCATGGCAAGGAGCTGCTGGTGGGAGGCTACACCGCCGGGCAGGTGGTGCAGGACTACGCCGATATCGGCCAGGCGATCGCCGAGCTGGCGGCGGAACATCACGCCCCGGTCAGTGTCAATGAGTTGCACATGCTCAACCGCTTCCTCGACGGCGCGATCGCCGACGCGGTCGCCTCCTACGGGGGTCTGACGAAATCGCGCGAGCTCTTCGCGAAATCTTGATCGAAGAGGCCCCGCTGCGCTCGGCGCTCTACAGCGCGGAGCAGATGGAGCGTCATGGCGAGGCGCTGGCACGCGTGCACACGCTGCGGCCGGGGCGCCGCCTGGGTCCGCGCGGCGACCGGCTGCTCGAGCGCCTGACCGGTAATGAAGGCGTCCTGGTCGCGACCGGCGAGCTGCTGAAGGCGGCGGTCACGGCGGGCCAGCCGATCGCGCCGGCTGGGGAATGGCTGCTCGACAATTTCCACCTGATCGAAGAGCAGGTGCGCACCGGCAAGCGGCACCTGCCCAAGGCTTACAGCCGCGAGCTGCCGCGCCTATTAACGGGACCGTCGGCCGGGCTGCCGCGCGCCTACGACATTGCTCTCGAAGCGATCGCGCACGGCGATGGCCGGCTCGACGCGGAAAGCCTGCGGCGCTTCGTCGCCGCCTATCAGAGCGTCGCGCCGCTCGGCCTGGGCGAGCTGTGGGCCGTCCCCATCATGCTGCGCCTGGCGCTGATCGAGAACCTGCGAAGGGTGGCCGCGCGCATCGCCGCCAGCACCGCCGAGCGCAACCTCGCCGACACCTGGGCCGAGCGCATGATCGAGATCGCCGGGCGCGATGCCAAAAGCCTGATCCTCGCCACCGCGGACATGGCGCGCTCCAACCCGCCGATGACCAGCTCTTTCGTCGCCGAGATCGCGCGCCGCCTGCAGGGTCAGGGCGCCGCGCTTGCGCTACCGCTCACCTGGATCGAGCAGCGCCTTGCGGAGCTCGACCTGACCATCGAGCAGCTGGTACGCGCGCAGACGCAGGAGCAGGCCGCCGACCAGGTGTCGATGGCCAACAGCATCGGCAGCCTGCGCCTGCTCAGCGCAATCGACTGGCGCGAGTTCGTCGAGGCGCTGAGCGAGGTCGAGCAGGCGCTGCGCGCGGATCCGGCCTACGGCGCGATGGATTTCGCCACCCGCGACCGGTATCGCCACGCGGTGGAAAGGATGGCCAAGGCAAGCTCGCGCTCGGAAGGCGAGGTGGCGCGTGAGGCGATTCGCATGGCAACGGCGGCCGACGCGCACGTCGGCGCCTACCTGATCGGCGAGGGCCGGCCGGCGCTGGAGCGCGTGGCGCGCGTGCGGCTCACCTTGCTCGACACGCTGCGCCGGAGCGGCCGCCGCCGCGGCGTCACCCTCTATCTGGGCGCGATTGCGCTGGGCACGGGCATCCTCACCGCCTGCCTTTTGATGGACGCGTACGCCGGCGGCGCGAGGGACTGGATGCTCCTGCTCGCCGGACTGCTGGCGGCGCTGGCCACCAGCCAGCTCGCGGTGGCGCTCGTGAACCGCCTGGCCACCGCGCTGGCGGCGCCCGAAGCGTTGCCGCAGATGGACTTCTCGCGCGGCATCCCGCCGCCGTCGCGCACCCTGGTCGTGGTGCCGGCGATGCTGGCGGGCGCGGCGCAGATCGATCGGCTGGTCGAGGGGCTGGAGGTGCGCTTCCTCGCCAACCGCGACGACAACCTGCATTACGCGCTGCTCACCGACTTCCAGGACGCGGACCAGGAAACGCTGCCGGCAGACGAGGCGCTGGCGCACGCCGCGCGCGACGCCATCGACGCGCTCAACCGCAAGTACCGCAGCGCCGAGCGCTTCTTCCTTTTCCATCGCCCGCGGCGCTGGAATCCCGGCGAGCGCCGCTGGATGGGCTACGAGCGCAAGCGCGGCAAGCTCTCGCAGCTCAATGCCTGCCTGCGCGGCGGCCCGATGGATCGCTTCTCGCTGGTGGTCGGGGAGACGGCGGTGCTGCAAACGGTGAAGTACGTGATCACGCTCGACACCGACACGCAGCTGCCGCGCGACGCGGCGCGCCGGCTGGCCGGCGCCATGGCGCACCCGCTCAACCGGCAGTACGGGATTCTGCAGCCGCGCATGGCGGTAAGCCTGCCCTCCACCAGCCAGTCGCGCTATGCGCAGCTGTTCGGCGCGGAACCCGGCATCGACCCGTACACGCGAGCGGTGTCCGACGTGTACCAGGACCTGTTCGGCGAAGGCTCGTTCATCGGCAAGGGCATCTACGATGTCGACGCGTTCGAGCGCGCGCTCGCGGGGCGCTTCCCCGAGAACCGCATCCTCAGCCACGATCTGCTCGAAGGCTGCTATGCGCGCGCAGGCCTGCTGAGCGACGTGGAGCTGTACGAGGAATATCCGTCGCGCTACAGCGCGGACGTGAGCCGCCGCCACCGCTGGATCCGCGGCGACTGGCAGATCGCGCGCTGGTTGCTGCCGCGCGTGCCGGGGGAAGGCGGAGGTCGGCTCAAGAATCCGCTCTCGTGGCTGTCGCAGTGGAAGATTCTCGACAACCTGCGCCGCAGCGTCGCGCCCGTCGCACTGGTGGCGCTGCTGTTCGCGGGCTGGGCGGCCGCGCTGCTCGCGATTGTCCTGGTACCCGCCTTGCTGGCGTCCCTTCTGGAAGTGCTGCGCAAGCCCGCCGACGTGCCGCTGCGTCGGCACTTCACCTCGGCGATGCGTTCGTCCGCGCGCCATCTGGCGCAGGCGGGATTCACGCTCGCGTGCCTCCCATACGAGGCGTTCTTCAGTTTGGACGCGATCCTGCGCACGGCGAGCCGGATGCTGATCACCCGGACGAGGCTGCTGGAATGGACCCCGTCCGGCGAGGGCGAGCCGAACGATGGCGTCTCCTCCTTTCGATCGATGTGGATCGGGCCGGTGGTCGCTATCGCCGCCGTGCTGTGGCTGAGCGCTTCGAGTCCAGCCGCGCTCGCGCTCGCGGCACCGGTACTCCTCCTCTGGCTCGCCTCGCCCGCCATCGCCTGGTGGATCAGCCGTCCGCTCGCGCGCCGCGAAGCGCGGCTGACGGGGGAGCAAATCACTTTCCTGCGCACGACCGCGCGCAAGACCTGGGCGTTCTTCGAGACTTTCGTTGGCCCGGAAGATCACTGGCTGCCGCCGGACAACTACCAGGAGCACCCGGTGGAGGTGGTCGCGCACCGCACCTCGCCGACCAACATGGGACTCGCGCTGCTGGCGAATCTGTCGGCGTACGACTTCGGCTATCTCAGCGCCGGCGAGCTCATCGAGCGCACCTCGAACGCGCTCGGCACGATGCAGACCCTGGAGCGCCACCGCGGCCACTTCTACAACTGGTACGACACGCGCTCGCTCAAGCCGCTGCCGCCGCTGTACGTCTCGTCGGTGGACAGCGGCAACCTCGCCTGCCATCTGCTGACCTTGCGCCAGGGGCTGCTCGCGCTTGCCGACGCAAGCATCCTCGCGCCGCGCTGCTTCGAGGGCTTGCTCGATACCGCGGCGCTCGCCGGCGACGCCAGCCTGCGGGCGGAGCTCGAGTCGGTCTGCCTCTCGCCGCCGGCGACGGTGAGCGCGGCGCGCTCCCTTCTCGAGCGATGGGCGGTGCAAGCCAAGGCAGAGCCGCTGGGTCGGCAGATTGAGGGCGCCCTCGCCGATCTGCTGCATTTCCGCTTTCCCGACGACGACGGCATCCCGACGGCGCGCGAGCTTGCCGCTCTGAACAACGAATCGGGCCGGCGCGCGCGCGAACGCATCGCCACGCTCGAACGCCTGGCGCGCGATGCCGGCCAGCTCGCGCGCATGGAGTACGGATTCCTGGTCGACAAGTCGCGCCAGCTTCTTGCCATCGGCTACAACGTTGCCGAGCTGCGGCGCGATGCGAGCTGCTACGACCTGCTCGCTTCCGAGGCGCGCGCCAGCACCTTCGTCGCGATCGCGCAGGGACAGCTGCCGCAGGAGAGCTGGTTTGCGCTGGGCCGGTTGCTCACCACCGCGGGCGGCGAGCCGGCGCTGCTGTCGTGGAGCGGCTCGATGTTCGAATACCTGATGCCGCACCTCGTGATGCCCGCCTACGAGAACACGCTCCTCGAGCGCACTTGCCACGCCGCCGTGAATCGGCAGATCGCGTACGGCCGGGAATGCGGCGTGCCCTGGGGGATGTCCGAATCCGGCTACAACACCGTGGATGCGGCTCTCAATTACCAGTACCGCGCCTTCGGCGTGCCGGGCCTCGGCCTCAAACGCGGGCTGACGCAGGACGTGGTGGTGGCGCCCTACGCCTCGGCGCTCGCGCTGATGGTCGCGCCCGAGGCGGCGTGCAGCAACCTGCAGCGGCTCGCCGTTGCCGGGCTCGAAGGCAGGTTCGGCTTCTACGAGGCGATCGACTACACCGCCTCGCGCGTGCCGCGCGGGCCGGGCGACACGCGACGGCACGGCGCGGTGGTGCGCTCGTTCATGGCGCACCACCAGGGCATGGTGCTGCTGTCGCTCGCCCACCTGCTGCTCGAGCGCCCGATGCAGAAGCGCTTCCAGGCCGACGTGCGCTTCCAGGCCGCGATGCTGCTCCTGCAGGAGCGCGTGCCGCGGCCGAGCGCGTTCTATCTGGAAAGCGCCGGGCGCTTCGACGCGCGCGCGGCCTCGACTGGCCCGCAATTGCCGATGCGCGTGCTCACCACGCCGGATACGCCGATTCCCGAGGTGCAGCTGCTGTCCAACGGCCGCTACCACGTCATGGTGACGAATGCGGGCGGCGGGTACAGCCGCTGGAAGGATCTCGCCGTCACGCGCTGGCGCGAAGACCCCACCTGCGACCAGTGGGGAAGCTTCTGCTACTTGCGCGATGTGCAGAGCGGCGAGTACTGGTCGAGCGCGCACCAGCCCTCGCTCAAGCCGGCGCAAAGCTACGAGGCGATCTTCTCGGAAGCGCGCGCCGAGTTCCGCCGGCGCGACCACGACTACGAAATGCACTCGGAGATCGTGGTGTCGTCGGAAGACGATATCGAGCTGCGGCGCGTGCGGATCACCAATCGCGCCGCCACGCGCCGCACGATCGAGGTCACGAGCTATGCCGAGGTGGTGCTCGCGCCCCCGGCGGCGGACGCGCTGCACCCGGCATTCAGCAACCTGTTCGTGCAAACCGAGATCGCCCGCGAGCGCCAGGCGATCCTCTGCACGCGGCGGCCGCGCTCGGCGGCCGAGCGCGCTCCGTGGATGGTCCATCTGATGGCGGTGCACGGCGCAGAAGCCGGTGAAGCTTCCGCGGAGGCTTCCTATGAAACCGATCGCGCGCGCTTCATTGGGCGTGGCAACAGCGTGGCGGCGCCACAGGCGATGAACGGCCCCCTCTCGGGCAGCGAGGGCTCGGTCCTGGATCCGATCGTGGCCATCCGCCGTAGCATCACGCTGGAGCCGCGCAAATCGGCGACCATCGACATGGTGTTCGGCATCGGCGAGACGCGCGAAGCGTGCCTCGCGCTCGCTGGCAAGTACCAGGACCGGCATCTGGCGGACCGCGTGTTCGACCTCGCGTCGACGCACAGCTGGGTCACGCTGCGCCAGATCAACGCCACCGAATCCGACGCGCAGCTCTACGGCCGCCTGGCGAGCTCGGTGCTCTACGCGAATGCCGCGCTGCGCGCCGACGCCGGGACGCTGGTGAAGAACCGGCGCGGGCAATCGGGGCTCTGGGGCTACGCCATCTCCGGCGACCTGCCGATCGTGCTGTTGAAGATCGGCGACGCGGCGAGCATCGATCTGGTGCGCCAGCTGGTGCAGGCGCACGCCTACTGGCGCCTGAAGGGACTGGCGGTCGACCTGGTGATCTGGAACGAGGACCACGCCGGCTACCGGCAATTGCTGCAGGACCAGATCATGGGATTGATCGCCTCGGGCATCGAGGCGCAGGTGATGGAGCGACCGGGCGGCATTTTCGTGCGCCGCGCGGAGCAAATCTCGGACGAGGACCGCGTCCTGTTCGAATCGGTCGCGCGCGCGGTGATCAGCGACAAGGGGGGAACCCTCGCCGAGCAGATCAGCCGCAAAAAGGTTACGGAGCGGCGCCTCGAGGGCCGCGCCGCGCGCTGGCACAGCCCGCGCCTGCGGCTGGTTCCTCCCAACCCGTCGATGGCGGTCAAAGGAGGTCGCAGCGACCTCGGGTTTTTCAACAGCCTCGGTGGATTCAGCGCCGATGGCCGAGAGTACGTAATCACCACTTCGTCCAGCCAACGCACCCCGGCGCCGTGGGTCAATGTGCTGGCCAACCCGCAGTTCGGCACCGTGGTCTCGGAGAGCGGCCTTGGCTACACCTGGAGCGAGAACGCTCACGAGTTCCGGCTGACTCCCTGGAGCAACGACGCGGTGTGCGAAGCGGGCGGGGAGGCGTTCTACCTGCGCGACGAAGACAGCGCGCATTTCTGGTCGCCGACGCCGTTGCCGTGCGGCGGCGCCGCGCCCTACGTCACGCGGCACGGCTTCGGCTACAGCGTCTTCGAGCACACCGAGGAGGGCATTCGCTCCGAGTTTCGCGTGTTCGTCGATCGCGAAGCGCCGGTCAAGTATGCGGTCCTGAAAGTCGCCAACCGCTCGGGCCGGCCGCGCCGGCTCTCGGCCACCGGCTATGTCGAGTGGGTGATGGGCGACCTGCGCCCGAAGACGGCGATGCACGTGGTCACGGCCATCGACCCGGCGAGCGGCGCTCTGCTGGCGAGTAACGCCTACAGCGCCGAGTTCGCAGGCCGCAGCGCGTTCTTCCATGTGGACGATACAAGCCGCCGGGTGAGCGGCAATCGCACCGAGTTCCTTGGCCGCAATGGCAACCCCGGCAGCCCGGCGGCGATGCGGCGCGCGCAGCTCTCGAACAAGGTGGGCGCGGGGCTCGATCCCTGCGGCGCGCTACAGGTGGCCTTCGATCTTGCCGACGGCCAGGAGCGCGAGCTCGTCTTTACGCTGGGCGTCGGCGCAAGCCCGCCGGCGAAGGCCAGCGAGGCGCTGCGCACGGTCGAGCAATACTGGGAGCGCACCCTGGGGGCGGTGCAGGTGGAAACGCCGGATCGCTCCTTCGACCTGTTGGCAAACGGCTGGCTCCTCTACCAGACGCTGGCGTGCCGCCTCTGGGCGCGCAGCGGCCATTACCAGTCGGGCGGCGCGTTCGGCTTCCGCGATCAGCTGCAGGATGTCATGGCGCTGCTTCACGCCGAGCCGGGCCTCGCCCGCGAGCAGCTGCTGCGCTGCGCAGCGCATCAGTTCCGCGAAGGCGATGTGCAGCATTGGTGGCATCCGCCGTCGGGCCGCGGTGTGCGAACGCACTGCTCGGACGACTACCTCTGGCTGCCGTGGGCCGCGTCACGCTATGTGGTGAGCACCGGGGATGCGGCGGTGCTGGACGAAACGGTTCATTTCCTCGACGGCCGCCCGGTCAACGCCGAGGACGATTCCTATTACGACCTGCCGGCGCGCTCCAGCGAAAGCGCGAGCCTGTACCAGCACTGCGTGCGCGCCATCGAGCGCGGCGCAGGCGTCGGCGAGCATGGGCTGCCGCTGATCGGCTCGGGCGACTGGAACGACGGCATGGACCAGGTGGGCGCGAAAGGCAGGGGCGAAAGCGTCTGGCTCGCTTTCTTCCGCCACCACGTGCTGGAGCGCTTCGCCGCGATCGCGCGCAGCCGCGGCGATGCGGCCTTTGCCGAGCGCTGCCTGGGCGAGGCCGGCGCGTTGCGCGGCAGCATCGAGCAGCACGGCTGGGACGGCGAGTGGTACCGGCGTGCGTACTTCGACGACGGCTCGCCGCTCGGCTCGGCCGCCAACGAGGAATGCCGCATCGACTCGATCGCGCAGAGCTGGTCGGTGCTCTCCGGCGCCGGCGGCGCCGAGCGCTCGCGCGCCGCGATGGAGGCGCTCGATCGCCACCTGGTGCGCCGCGAGCACGGCCTGGTGCAGCTGCTTGATCCGCCGTTCGACAAGTCGGCGTCCAATCCGGGCTACATCAAGGGCTACGTCCCCGGGGTCAGGGAGAACGGCGGGCAGTACACCCACGCGGCGATCTGGGCGGCGATGGCGTTCGCCGAGCTGGGCGACAGCCGCGCGTGGGAGCTCTTCTCCATGATCAACCCGGTCAACCATGGCAGCTCCGCGCCGGCGATCGCCACCTACAAGGCCGAGCCCTACGTGGTGGCGGCGGACGTCTACGCCGCCGCGCCGCACACCGGCCGCGGCGGC
>CBDDSB010000036.1:0-6625 GCA_965233195.1 uncultured bacterium
AAGCGGCGCAAGCAGCGGGAAAGTGGACACCGATGCGGGCTTGTCGCCGGGCACCGGCGAGACGCCGAACTGCTTGAGCTTGTCGCCCGCCGCCCGGAGCTGGGCACGGCTTCTCTCGTACTCGCCGCGCGCGCGCTGGTATTCCTTCTCGGGCACGATCTGGTCCGCCTTCAGCCGCTCGGCGCGCTCGAACGCGGCTTTGGCGACCCCGGACTCGGCGAGCGCCTGCGCGTACGCGGAGTAGGCCTCGCCGACCTCGATGCTGTCGAGCACAGCGAGCACCTGGCCCCGCTTCACGCGGTCGCCGAGCTTCGCGCTGATCTGCACGATGCGCCCGCCCACGCGCGGCAGCACGTTCGCGACCCGCTCGCGGTTCGGCCCGATCGTGGCGGTGACCTCCAGCGTATCGGCCACGCGCTGCGGCTGCAGCGGCTCAACCTTGACGCCGGCCCGCGCGATCTCCTCGGGAGAGAGCTTGATCAGCCCTTCGTCCTTATGCTCGGCGCCCTCCTGGCCTTTGCCCTTGTCGTCCTTCTTTGCTGCGGCCTTGCTCTGGGCTTTTGCCTCGCCGGATTCCTTCTCGCCGCAGCCCGCGGCAAGCAATACGGCGGCAGCGAACGCCGCGGCCAGACCCACGTCGATCCTCATTTGCTTCCTCTCATGTCGGGCAACCAGCCGGCGGCCCGTTCCACGGCAATGCGCGCGCGGCGCAGCTCGGCCTCGGCTTCCAGCAGCTCGCGCCTCACCTCGGCGACTTGCCGGTTCACCAGAATCAGGTCCGCGATCCCGAGCTCGCCCTCCTTCAACGCGATCTGCGAGAGACGCCGGTTCTCCTCGAGCGTCGGCAGGACCGACTCGCGCAGCCGTGCCGCGCGCGCCTCGAGCTGGCCCAGCCGCTGCCACTGTGCGCGCACGGCGGCAGGGGCTTCGCGCTCGGCGAAGCGGCGCTCGACCTGGACCTGGGTCAGCTCGGTCTGTGCGCGGCCGATGCCCGCCTGGTTGCGGCGAAAGAGCGGCAGCGGCAGCGAAACGCCCAGGCCGACGATATTTTCGCGCAGATCCGGGGGCCCATCGCGCCCGCTGAAGAGGCCAAGAGTGACGTCCGGATAGCGCATCGCGCGCTCGAGCTCCAGGCGGCTGCGCGCCGCCTCCTCGCGCCGCGCGAGCGACACGAGCTGCTGGCGCTTCGACGCCGCATCGAGAAGATCCTCCAGCCCGTATGCCGGCCGGCGCTCGAGCCCGCCCACCACTTCGGGCAGCTCCGCGGGCGGCAACTGCAGCGCCGAGGCGAGCTCGGCGCGCGCCTGGGTGAGCTGCTCGTCGAGCTGCGTAAGCGAGTTGCGCGCGCGCTCGGCTTCCACCCGCGCAACATTCGAGTCCAGACGGCTCACCTCGCCCGCGTCCAGGCGCTTTCTCATTGCCGCGGCCGCCTGCTCAATGATCGACACCGTCTCGCGCTCCACCTGCGCCCTCAGCTGCAGCGCGAGCACCTGCACGAAACGCTGCTCGATTTCGGCGCGCAATTGGATGCGCGTGTCGGCGATGTTCGCCTCGATCGCGCCAAGCTCCGCTTCCGCGGCCTCGCGCCGGTATCCCTGCTGCCCGGCGAGCTCGAAGGTCTGCGAAAGCCCGGCGCGCCAGCCGGTGTTGTTATCCGCGGGCGCCTGCCGGATGCGCGTGCGCGTGCCCTCCAGCGAAACGCCGGGATTATTCCAAAGCGGCGCGCGCGCCTCGGCAAGCTGGCCCTGCGCGGCGTCGCGCGCAGCCTGCGCGGCACGCAAGGCGGGACTGCGCTCCTCTGCGATGCGCCACGCCTCCTCGAGCGTCAGCGGCGTCTCGGCAGCAGCGGCGGCGGCAACTCCAAACGCCGCGCCCAGTACGGCAGCGACGCGCATAGCAAACTGCATGAATCATCTCCTGGACAAGCGCCCGGCGTGGGCCCGGGCGACCTCAGCTCAAACAGGCGAGCCCAGGGAGATGCGCGGAGGACGGAAAAAAGAGCTTGGAAGCGCCAGGATGAGGGGCAGCGGCGGCTTGGAGCTTACCTGGCGAGCGACGAGGATGCTGTCCCAAGAGCCGTGATCGCTTACCGCCGCCGACAGATGACTGACGAGGTGAGCGATGCAGCCATGCTGACAAGCCGTCTTGTGGCCACCGGACGGCGTGTCGGGCAGCGCGCCCTGCTCGAGCCCATGCTGCACATGATGGGCCACGTCGGCTGCGGCCCAGGTACCGCCCGTCGCCAGTATGGCGGCGGCTAGCAATAGGGCAAGAAGCCGATGGAGCGGCCGAATTGCGCGTGGTGTCTTCACGTAGGTCTGGCGCGCAGTATACACAAGCGCAACCCTCGCTCCGCAGCGCGTAACGCGGCCGCTTGACCCTCTAGCCACCTTCAGGTCGCGGATCACGCGTGTCGTTATTTCGATTTGCGCCCTCGCCCTTCGGGTAATCGCCGGCGCGCCTCGCAGAGTCGTGGCTGTCCCGGTATCTCTCCCAGCATCCCCTGCTGGAGGTGAAAAAACTTCGAGAAGCGCCTCCTAGGCGGCCCGACCTAGGCAAAAAACGCCAGCACACCCAGCACGGCGAACAGCGCCGCGGCCGATCGGCGCACCGCATGCGCGGGCAGACGGCGCATGATCCGCTCGCCAAGCAGCACTACAGGAACGTTGGCGAGCAGCATGCCAAGGGTCGTGCCGGCAACCACCGGCCAGAGCGAGAGCGGATACTTGGCGGCGAGGGCGACCGTTGCAAGCTGCGTCTTGTCGCCCATCTCCGCAAGGAAGAACGCAATGGTCGTCGCCGCAAAGATGCCCATTCGGCCGGCGGCGTCGCGTGTGCCGCCAAGCTTGTCCGGAACGAGTATCCAGGCCGCCATGGCGATGAACGAAAGCGCCAGCACCCAGCGAAGAAGCACCGGTCCGAGCAGCGTGCTGACCCAGGCCCCGGCGAAAGCCGCCAGCGCATGGTTGACGAGGGTCGCGGCGAGAATTCCCGCGATGATCGGCAAGGGGCGGCCATAGCGGCCCGCGAGCGTAAGCGACAGCAACTGCGTCTTGTCGCCGATCTCGGCCAGCGTGACGAGCACAATCGAAGCGAGAAGCGGTTCCAGAAGGCTCTCCAGGCCGGCGTTGAACCGATGACCGGCCCGCCTCCCCGGCCACCGGAGGCAGATCGGTCAAAGGTCTGGCCAAGCCCAAGAGCCGCCCGCGCCATGATCGAAGCGATCAAGTATGTTGACGCAGGCCCGCCGGCGAAGCCGGCGGCGGTTACTCCCCAGTGACGCGGCGAATTCTACCAGCGATGCGCATCAGCGCCTCGCGGTGCCAATCAAGGCTTGCGATCAAAGAACAAGTATTTGACGAGCGCGGCCAAGCCAAGCACGAGCACGACGATGACGAGAAGCCATATGAGGCCCATTCCCCACATCATGGCGCCGCCGCCCATCATTCCGTCCATCATGCCGATTCCTTCAGCCGGGCGACCAGAGCCGGCAATGAGTTGAGGTCATAGCCCGAAGCAGCAGCCTGCGTCACGATGTCGGCGGCATCGCGCTTTCCGTTCATCACCTCTCCGGCGCCCCAAAGAAGGTACGACCGCGTTCCGGTCTTGCAATGCGCCACGACCGGCTGCGGACTCTCGCGCAACGCTCGCTGGAAGGCTTCTACGTCGCTCGCCGTGATGGCGCCTGTTTTCACCGGGATATGAACGTACGCCATGTTTGCCTGCTCCGCCTCGGCCTTCGCCTCGGCGGCGGAGAGTTGTCCCGGCTCCTCGCCGTCGGGTCGGTTGTTGATGATGGTGCGAAAGCCCTGCCCGGCGAATCGCCGGATATCCGGCTTGCCGGGCTGCGGGGTTACGAAGAAGGCGTCAGTTACGCGTTTTGGTTCAGGCACAGCGAATGGCCTTACATCTTCGGAGTCTCGTTACAACGCCACCGTGCAAGCGTCGTGCCCAGCGCACGAAAGCGATGCCCAGGCGCCTCGATTGCCCCGGCATTGGGTCAGGTCGTGACGTACTGGCCCATCATGCCGTTGTCCTCGTGCTCGAGGATATGGCAGTGGTACATGAAGGGGGACTTGACCGCGGGCTGAGTGAAATGCACCAGAAGCTCGACCGGCTCCTTCACCAGCACGGTGTCCCTCAGGCCCTGGTCACGTACGTCAGGTGCGCGGCCGGCGCGGCTGATCACCTGGAAGTGCACGCCATGCACATGAAGCGGATGGGCCATCATCTCTCCGGAGACCTCCCAGATCTCCGTGTCGCCGAGCCGCACGCGCTCGTCGATCCGTTCCATGTCGAAGGCGCGCCCGTTGATCGCGCCGATCCCCATGCCGCTGCCCATCCCGCCGCCCTTCATGCCGCCCATGCCTCCACCCATCATGCCTCCCATGCTCATGTTCAGGACGAAGCGCCGGCGCTTAGTGGCCCGCGATGCATCGGCGGGCGGGCGCTCCGCGAGGCGGGACGGAGCAGGAGCGGCGGATCCGGCACCGCCGGTCGGTTCGAAGGCGAGCAGCACTTGCCGGCCGCTCGTAAAGGCGCCGGCAAGACCTTCGCGCAGCCGGCCCATGCCGCCCATCATCATCGAGGCGTTCGCATCCGGGCCGGTCACCAGCGTTGCAGGCCGGCCGTTGGAGAAATCCACCAGCAGCTCGGCTCGCTCGCCGGGAGCGAGCGAGAGCGAGCGCAACTCGACCGGCGCTTCGAGCAGCCCGCCTTCGGAAGCAATCCAATGGAACACCCGCTCATCCTCGAAGGACAGGCGGTAGATGCGGGCGTTCGAGCCGTTCACCAGGCGCAGCCGCACCCGTCGCGCCGGCACACGCGCGAGCGCGTTCGGCGTTCCGTTCACGAGGATCGTGTTGCCGCGCCGCCCCTGCATCGTGGTCATCATTCCGGTCGGGAGGAGCAGGCGGCCATCCTCGAATTGCCGGTCCTGAATCACGAGCGGCAGGTCGTCAACGCCGTACTCTGAAGGAAGCCCGAGCGAGCGCTCCTTTTCATCCGCGACGAGCAGGACGCCGGCGAGCCCGAGGTAGACCTGCTCGGCGGTGCGGTCATGGACATGGGAGTGATAAAAAAGCGTCGCCGCCGGCTGGCGCACCGGGAGCACGGGACGCCACGTTTCGCCGGGGCGGACAAGCTGATGCGGCCCGCCGTCGAGCTCTCCAGGGACGATGAGACCGTGCCAGTGCACGGTCGTGCCCTCGTCAAGGGCGTTGGCGACGGCGACCTGCACGTCATCCCCGCGATGCAATCGGATCGTAGGGCCGAGGTAGCTTCCGTTGTATCCCAGGGTCGCGCTTTCGCGGCCGGGAAAAAATTCGGTTCGTCCGGCCTGCACTTTCAGCGAGATCGACTGACGCTCTCTGCGCGCATCAAGCAAGGGCGGAATGTGCAGAGCCCGCGGCTCTGCGGTTGCTGCCATCAAGAGCGAGCGGGTCGCGTAAGCGCCAGAGCCGAGCGCAGCAACGCCAGCCGTGCCCAGGAGCAAATTGCGCCGAGTCCTGTTCATCGATGATCCTCCTTGGTGGAGAGCGCCTGCATCGCCGCATGCGTCGACAGGAATACCTTTCCGGAGAGGCGGGCGAGAAAGCCGACTTTGGCCAGACGATCCATCACCGGCCCTTTGACTTCGGCGAGATGAAGCTGCACGCCCGACGCCCTCAAGTTCTCGTTGATGACGGCCAAGGTCTCGATAGCGCTTGCATCGATAAGGTTCACCGCCGAGCAGATCAGCACGACATGGCGCGCATCAGGATGCTCGGCGACGAGCGTGGCAACCCGGTTTTCGAGGAACCGGGCGTTGACGAAGTAAAGGCTTTCGTCCACGCGTACGGCCAGTATCTCCGGCCGGGTAAGGACGCGATGGCGCAGCACGTTTCGGTAGTGCTCCGTCCGGGGCACCTGTCCCACGATGGCGAGATGCGGGCGGCTCGTGCGCCAGAGATATGCAGTGAGGGAAACGGCGATCCCGGCCAAGATCCCGGCTTCAACGCCGACGGCTAACACCGTGATCGCCGTCGCCAGCAGCGCCAGCGCATCGGCCCGATCGTACTTCCACGTATCCGCCAGCGTGCGCAGGTCGACCAACCGCAGGACGGCGACGATTATCGTTGCCGCCAGCACCGCGTGCGGCATGAAGTAAAAAGCTGGCGTCAGCCATGCCGTGGCGACGGCGATGAGCAACGCCGTGAAAACCGCGGCGAGCTGGGTGTTTGCTCCGGCGGCAACATTGACGACCGAGCGGGCGAAACCGCCGGTCACCGGAAACCCGCCCGAGAAAGCCGCAGCCATGTTGGCCGCACCAAGGCCGACGAGCTCCTGGTCGGGGTCGATCTTCTGGCGCCGCTTCGCCGCCAAGGCGTGCGCGACCGACACGCTTTCCACGAAGCCCACCAGACCGATGAGCGCGGCGGCCGGGGCAAGATCGAGCCAAAACCGCCATTCCGTGCCGGGAAGCGTGAACGGCGGCAACCCGGCAGGGATCGCGCCGACGATCTTCACGCCTTGTACCTCGTGCAGCGCCAACGCGGCCACCGCCCCTGTGGCAATGGCAACAGCGGCTACGGGCGCCGCCTTGCTTGCGAGGTCGGCGGCGCTCGCAGGCAGTCCCCAGCGGCGC
>CBDDSB010000037.1:0-112929 GCA_965233195.1 uncultured bacterium
CGATGTCGGTCGAGTCCTCCGGCGAGCCGTACACCGGGCCGTTGGCATTGACGCGCGGATTGCGCCGGTCGGTCGACACCACGTCGTGCAGGTAGAGCTCCGGGCGCAGGTAGTCCCACATCGTGATCACCAGGTTGCGCACGAGGCCCTGCGGCCGCGCCGGCTTGTCGTACGGCAGCCCGCCCTTCGCGATGCGGTCGGTCCAGTCGGCGAAATGCGCGATCGCGCGCTCGCCGTCGAGCCGGCTGATGTCGCGCGCCATCAGCGCCTGCGCGCTCCCCGAGCGCAGCCGGTGGCGCCACGCCTCGTGCGACTTGCCGCCGCCCATCTTCATGAACAGCTCCGGCACCTTGCGCATCCCCGGCGTGCCGAGGCCGTGGCACGACTGGCAGGCGCCCTGCTTGATCGTGTTCAGCCACTGCTGCTGGCTCTGCACCGGCCCGAGCGGAAACTCATTCGCCGCCGGCACCTTGAGGAGCGAGAACCAGTACATCCCCGGATAGATCTCCGCCGCCTCCTTCGGCGACGCCTCGCGCCCCGTGAGCAGGTTGAGCGTGCTCCCCGGCGTCGCGCGGTTTTTTTGTCCATCGACTAGGCCGTAGCCTCGCACCCAGACGCTGTAGTTAGCCTTCGGCAAATCGGGAATCGCGTAGCGGCCTTGGTCGTCGGTGACGACGATCTTGGTGTACGGCGTCGGCAGGTCTCGCGTTTCCGCTATGACCCACACCCCCGCCTCTGGGCCGCGCGGACCGGCAACGACGCCGACTATGTCGTCGCCTTCGGTGGTTGGTGCGGTTTCGATTCCGCCGGTCTGGCAACGGCCTCCACCAGGGCCAGCGCTGCTATTCCTGCAAAGAGAAATGTCTTGACGTTCATGGACCCTCCCTTACCTCAGCCATCCTACTCGGCGGCCAAGAACCAGCGCGCCCCGTTTCGCTCGGTGGTCGCACGGCTGGGGTCAGGGCTGGAATCTGGTCCAGCTACGCGTCAGCAGGTTTCGGCCCTGACCCCGAATTTGTCGGTGCTGTGACTTTGCATTTCTCTAAGCCCGCGCCTTGAACTGCTCAAAGCGCGTCGCGAGCCGATCACGGTCCGGAAGGTCCTTGGTCCGCGAAGGCAAATAGATTCGATTCGCGTGGAGACGCTGCAGTGCCTCGAGGGTCGGCCCGTCCTTTTGTTGGAGGATGCGCCTCGAGATGTGAATCTTGAAGTCAGGATCGATGCCGATCAGGTGGGCATCGAACGCCGCGTGATGCGTCTTGGCTAGAGGGATACCGTTCTGTACCACCGGCTGGCCGAGCTGCTCGTGCGTATCACCCATTATGTGTGCTGCATCAAGCAGCACCGGCTCTCGTAGACCTGATAAAGCGCAGCGTCCCCCATATGCGGTAATCACGGCCTCGCGGAACGTCGCCTGGTGCAGGCGCTGCTTGACCTGGCGAAGCGCGTAGCGCCGCTCAGCCGATGTTTCTGGAGCTGTCGATGCCTCCTCTTCGCTGAACGCGATTCGCGCCTTTAACCCGACAGAATCCCAACCAATGACAAAGCTGGGAATAAGGGCCTTGTAGACACCCGGAGAGGTGCCCAAGAAGTAGATGATCGGAACCCCGTTCCGCATTGCGTCGCGCAGCCAGCGGTTCTCGGCCGCTTCAGCGTTCTGTCCCATGAAGGCATAGTCCACCGCTTCATCGCCCTCGTAGATCTGCCGATGGACCTGCCGCTGGTCGTCGTACCAGACGCGCGCCCCCGGGCGCGGAAACACCGTCCGGATAGATAGGAGGAATCGCATCTGCGTCGGCTTGAAGATGCCGCGCTGCGGGTTGATGAGCGGAATACGCTGTCCGTCCCACGTGAAGCCAGCTCGAAGGTCCCGGCCGGTCAGATCGCCGTTCACGTCCGCAAGTCGCTTCACTTCTCGAAATGCGGCATTCCTCAGTGCCTGGTCATCGGCCACAGTGGGTTCAGACGACCAGTGCTTCGGCAACCTCGGCAACAAAGCGCGAGTCGCCGTGGTGCGTGAGGACGAGGTGGTCCATCGCCCTAGTCATACCCACATAAAGCAGCTTTGCTTCGCCAGAGACGTCTTCCGGCATGTAAGGCATGGACTCCAGGAAGGGAAGGAAAACCACCGGGAACTCCAGCCCCTTGCTGCTATGGAGCGTAAGAAGCTTTACCGTGTCCTCCGCGGGGTTGATCCTGCGCTGAAGGCTGACTGGGACCCCGGCGCGCGCAAGGTGCTGCGCTATGCGCTCACCTTGGGGATTGGTGCGAAATAGCACCGCCATGTGCTTCCACGCCGTTCCCCCGCGTTGAAAAGCATGTAACTCGGCCGCGATGTGCGCTAGCTCGCGTCCAGCGTCCGCGAACCGCCTAATCTTGGGCATCTCGCCCCTGCGGCCTGCGGTTTCCGGCGATAGGAGAGGTATGCCATCTTCGTCGGCTTCCTTTGCAGACAGAACCTCGCGCGCAAACCGGCAGGCCACGGTCATTACTTCTGCCGTATTGCGGTAGTTGAGCTTAAGGATGGTAGTGCGGCCCCGGGCATGGATACCGACCTCAGCAAAGCTGAACCCTAGTCGGGACCTTGATTGGTTAATGCTCTGAGCGTCGTCGTAAAGCACAAGGACTGAATTCGTATCCGGATCCACCATCTGCACAATCAGCTTCAGCCACTCGGGATCAAAGTCGTGCGCTTCGTCGATCAGTACCGCGCCGTATTGCGCGCGCGGGATTTGGCCCCGATCGACGCCTCGTATTACAGCCTCAACAAGGCCTGCAAAAAATGCATCACCGTCTTTCGGCAGCGGCACTTGATACGTTACGAGCTGCTGCCGGCACCAGGCGTGAAAGTTCTTCGCGCTCACCTTCTCTCGAAGGCCCTGCTCCGCCATCATGTGCTCAAGTCGACCGGCGAGCGCCACGTTAAAGCAGAGCACGAGTACAGGCTTCGTCATGATCTTGGCCAAATGCTGTGCGCGATATCCAAGGATCATCGTCTTCCCGGAGCCCGCGACACCGTGGATCACCCTGTGCCCTTCGCCCAGACTTCGTGCGAGCTGCTCCTGCTGAAGATCCATGACGCGCACGATGTCCGGAATGCTGGACACATCGTCCTGAAGCCGAAGATCGAACGTGCCCTGACTTATGCGAACTTCGGGGAAAAGATGCCAGCGCACGCGATCGATTTGCGGAAGGGTCAGCAGGCAGCGGAAAGTCACGCCAAACATGCCCCACAAACGCGACTGGAACGCTTCCGCTTCTACCGTTTCGACCATCTCGTCCTGGCAGATCACGCGATCAGGCGGGATGACGTTGTCCAGCTTCGCTTCGTCGAAAGTCTTTCGCGAAATATTGGTCAGGACGACGCCGTAACCCCATGGGAACGCCAATCGCCCTTGATGCGCAGTGCCCGGCTCCGATACCAGCGCAGGGTCGCGTTCGAGCACATTTATCAGGCTGTAGGCATACTGTTTTGCCTGTTCCAGCGGGTTGGCCGTCTGTTTTTGCCGCCCGTCGACCATCAGCGTGACGCTGAACCTGTCCATTGATCGAATCGTGTCGGCTTTCCAGTCCTTTACCTCGAGAACCAGCAGACCGCGACGGGGGTTCAGTATTAGGAAGTCCGGGTGCAGGTTGCGGCGGCTCCCCACCGGCACTCCATACCAGCAAAGATAGTCATCCTCGAGGTTTGATTCCAAGCGCTGCGCGAACCGCCGCTCTCCGGCAGTCATCTTCGAGGCTATGCTGGACAAAGTTGGGATCAGCGTGGCCATTACAGGCTCTAGTTAGTGTCGCTCCCATATACCACGCAGCTCCGGTCCTGAATACGGCAAATCCCCTACGTCGCACCTCTCGCTGCCGCCACGAACCAGCACATGGTATTCACCAGCGCCATTTGCTCCGGCGTCGCACAATTGATCTCCAGGAGCTTTGGGCTCGCTACCAGTATTGCGAGCGACCGCGCCCGCGACACTGCCACGTTGAAGCGGTTCTTGCTGTAGAGAAACTCGATATTCCGCGGTAAATACTCGCCGCTCGAGGTCGCCATGGAAATGATCACCGCCTCGGCTTCCTGGCCCTGGAACTTGTCGACCGTGCCGACCCGCGCGCCGGCCGGTAAGGCACTCTTCAAGAGATTTACCTGCATGTTGTAGGGCGCGACGACGAGGATGTTGTCCGCCGCCATGGCTTTCTCGTTGCCCCTCCGATCTACATAGCGCTGCGCGAGCAGGCTCGCGTACAGCTCCCTCACCACCGCGGCCTCTTCCTCGCTTCTCTGCGCGTTTGCGTCGTGGACCACTGGTACGTACGCGAGGCCGGTGGGCTTGAGACGCGCGTCCGAGCCCGCGCCGAGCACGATTCGCTGCTTGGCGTTGTCCGCCTGGGCCTGCAGGCGCGAGTCGTAGACCGCGTCCGAGATGAAGCCGCAGACGTCGGGATGCATGCGCCAGGAGTCGCTTAAGAAAACGCCACGATCGGCCGGAATGGTGGCGAGGCCGTCGAGTAGGTATTCGAGCGCAGATTCGCCTGAGCGCCCGGGATGTACGCCCTGTATTGGCTGGCCGAGCTGCATCTGGTCACCGAGCAGCACGACGTTCTTCGCCGCGACGCCCATCGCGACGAGATTGGCGAGCGCCACCTGCCCCGCCTCGTCGACGAAGAGATAGTCGACCGACTGATCCAGCCCCGGGTCGGAAAAAAGCCATACCGTGCCGGCAAATAGCTGTGCACCAGACGTTATTACGTCCTGGTTGGTGAACACGTTCTCGACGAGCCGCCCTTTGTATTCTGTCTCGGGATCCTGATGGCCCGCCTTCTTCACTCCGTTGAAATGAACCTTCTGCTCCGCCGCGACCCGCTCAACCTCGTCCAGCAGCTTGTGGATCGCCTTGTGGCTGTTGGAGGAGATGCCAACGCGCAGCTTCTTGCTCTTGAGCAGCTCGACGATCAGGCGCGCCCCAGTCCAAGTCTTGCCCGCGCCCGGAGGACCTTGGATGTACAGATAGCTTTCGTCCAGCTTGGAGACATCGTTGAGGGTCATAGCGCCGCTACTACCGCGCCTTCGCGGCACCTGCCTTAGCAGCAGGTCGCGCAGCGCGCGGTAGCGCGAGCCGCCGGCGAGCAGCTCGTCGGCGAAGCGGAAAAGCGCCGGGCGGATCTTCTCGCCGCCGAGCGGGCCCTGGCGGCCGATGGAAAACCGCTCCGGCGGTTTCGGCCGGGTGGGTCCGACTTTCAGCCGCAGCACCCGATTCGCCTCGCCGATCGACTCGATGCTGCCCGTCGGCTCGGCGGTGTCCGTGCGCAGCACCGCGTCGCCTTCCTTCAGCTTGAACTCCTGCTCGGGATACTTGTAGGTATACACGGTCGAGTTCTTCACCCGCTGCGGCGGCGCCTGCAGATCGAGCGTCATCCCGCCGATGCATTCCGCGTCTTCGGCAAGCTCCTCCTCGTCGAGATCGCGCCGCGCGAAGACCGCCCACCAGCCGGGCTTGTCGGCGCGGCGGTGGAAGTCGAGCAGGTAGAACACCAGCTCGCGCAGCGCCCGCTCGTCCTCCGGCAAGTCCGCCGCCGCCGCGCCGGTTAGCCGCTCGCGGTAGCGATCCAGAGCCGCCTCGTGCTCTAGTGTCTTGGCGCTGCGCTCGCGCCTCTCTTCCTGCTGTTCCTCTCCCCGCCCCGAGAACCAGTCCAAGTCCGGCGGACGCAGCCGCAGCAGCCACTCGTGCAGACCGTGCGTCGAGTCGCAGTCGAAGCGGTTGTAGGCCTCGATGCTGTCGAGGAGCCGTTGTTCGCGCGTCTCGCGCCATTTCTCGTAGTACACGATGCTCGCGCCGGCGTTCGCTACCTCGCCCTGCCGCGGCGGCGCGTAGAACTTCTCCACGTCCTTAAGCGAATACCCCGGCTCCGAGACCCGCAGCGCCTCGCGCACCACGCGGTACAGATCGACGAAGCGCTCCGCGCGCAGCAGGTCGTCCAGCTCGAGCTCGCGCACGCCGTGCTTCGACATCAGCGCCTTCAGCGCGTTGGGCTCGTAGTGATGGTAGTGGTAGATGTGCAGTCCCGGGAACCGCGCGAGGCGCTCTGCCACGAAGTTCATGAACCCCTCGAACGCCTCGCGCTCCTCCGCGCGGCCGTGCGCCCACCAGCGCCGGAATGTCCACGTCCCGTCTTCGCGGTACACCACGCCGAACAGGTACTCCAGCCCGTCCTGCTCGAACGGGTCGCCCTCCATGTCGAAGTAGAGATCCCCTTCGTTCGCCTCCGGCAGGCGCGCGAAGCCCCGGTACGGCGCTGCCTCGATCAATTCGTGGCGCCGCTCGCCCGAGCGCCGCGCCTCGGCCTGCAAATGCGCCTGCGCACGCAGCTTCCCCAAGGTCTCCGGCGCCATGCGCGCCACGCGCGCCCCCTCCCGCACCCCCGCGAGCGCCTCCATCGTCCGGATCCCCGCGGCCTCCAGCCGCCGCACCTGCTGCCTGCGGATTCCCGCGACGCGCGACAGATGATCGTCCGCCTCCCACTGTGCCGCGCAGCGATCGCGCCAGTGGCACAACCCACACGCCTCGACCGGCTCCGGATACGTTTGCGGCCGCTCCCCGATATGCCGCAGGAACCGATCGCGCACATTTCGGTAGTAGTGCGTGTAGTCCTGCACGCGGAAGTGCACCTCCGTCCCATCCCCGAGCGCGAGATGCGCCCGCTCCGGCAACACCCCCTGCGCCGCCGCCACCAGATCCGAATAGCACGCGAGCTGGATCAAGAACTTCGCTTTCGTCTTGAGCGCGAGCTTTGTGTCCAGCACCTCGTAGCGCCAGACGCCGAGCGCCGACGCCCCCTCCACCCGCCTTAGAAAATCCGCATGCCCGATGAACTGCCCCTCGCGCAGCGCCGCCTGGTAGATCACCCCCGCGCCCGCGCGCATCGCCTCGCGCGTGCGCTGAAGCTTCTCCTCCAGCGACGCCCCGTCGATCTCCACCAAACCGCCGGCCTCTCGCAGCCCATCCAGGAACCCCGCCTCGTGCTCCCGGCCCTTCTCTTGCACGAGCGCCATCTGCTCGTCGACCGGCGCCTTCTCGAGCGGCGTTTCGAGATCGATCAGGTCAAGCGCCGTACGGTGTGCGCAGCCGAGGTAGTTGACGATGTCGGACGCTGAGACCAGCACGGTGCTTTGCTGCTTAAACATTCTGAGCAGGCCTTGAGAATTGCTCTTCGCCAATGGTAGCTTCCTGCACGTGAACGGCCCAGGCGAGCAACTACTCAAAGACCTTTGGTCCGGACGCCTAGAAGTCTTGGCGGCCAACCTCGCAACCGGCGGGCGTGAGCACCTTGAGATAGCAAGCCTCGCGCGGCACATTGAAGCGGACTACGGCGGACGGTTCCTCGTCGAGCTGCTGCAAAACGCAAACGATCAGGCGCGTGCTGCAGGGTTGACTACTTCAGCCGTACACATCATCCGCACGCCAAATCTAATAGGGGTTACGAACGAAGGTACACCGTTCACGCCCAGTGGGTTTCAGACCATCACAGAGCTCGGTCTCAGCCCAAAGGATCCGGGATTCGCAATCGGTAACAAGGGGGTTGGTTTTAAATCAGTTTTCCAGGTCAGCAGTGCCCCGGAACTGATCAGCAGCAAGGCCGCTGATCGCCCTTTTCTAGACAGCGCTTTTCGATTTCGCTTCGATGAGAACCCGTTCCGGGAGGCGCAAGAACAGGAACGGGTTATTGCGCTGGCGCGGGAGCTATTTGCGAAACCTGGGGACTTGGCGGCTCGGATTCGGCAGAGATTCGATGGCCGTGATCCGGTTCAAGAGCTCCTCGCTAGCGCGCGCCAGACGGCGCCCTTTCGGTTTCCCCTTGCGCTTACCTCAGCATCGATCGATAGCAGGCTCGCCGAGCTGGTGCCCCCGGCACCGGCGCTGGAGGCCCAGACCTTGGTCGTGCTTCCCATCCGCAGCGAAGATCGCGCACGCGCAGTAGTCGAAAAAGCATTCAAGGATCTGCACGAGAACAGTGGCGCCATGCTCTTGTTCCTGCCTGCGGTTACGCGCGTTGTGCTTATGGATCGGGTGAATGGCAGAGAAACGATCTTTTCGCGTGAGGAAACGGCCCGTCGCCACATTGCGCGAGGTGAGCGGATACACCAGATATTCGAGCGCAGATTGCACGTTGCGGGGCCCACTTCTAATAAATCGAGTACGAACTGGCTGGTTGCCGAGCGTACGCTCGGCGACGCGGCGTGCTCGACGTCCATGGAGCAGGCAACGGCCGAGCGCATGAAGGTTCAGTCGGCTGCCGCCCAACTTGAGCACGAGAACTGGAAGAAAGTAGACCACGCGAGAATCTCAGTAGCGCTACCGCTTCCCGCAGATCAAGAGCCGCAGGGCCGTCCCTATACGCAAGAGGGACGGTTTTGCATTGGCTTACCAACACTCGATGGTACTGGAATGCCGATTTGGGTAGACGCACCATGCCACGGGACAATCTCTCGCAAAGGCATTGACTTCAAAGAGCCATACAACAGCTTGCTCTTCAATGAGGCAATCGCTCTCACGTCGGATTTTCTCGCTGATCTGCGCGAAGACTCGCAGCGTGACCGGCAGCGGCTCTGCGCCCTCGCGCTTCACAAACTTGGACCTTCACCATTTGCGGAGAGGCTAGAAGCCGATCCGGACGGGCTGAGTCGCAGTGCAATCATCCTTGCTTCCGAGGATGGACATTTCCTGCGACCAAACGAGGTGGTGGTTCCTTGCGCGGACGACTTGCCGCAGTTCATGCACCTGGCCGCGTTGGCTGGAGGCGCAGAGCGCTTCGGTTTCAAGCTGCCGGACCCTGCTCTCCTATTAGAGGCGCGGTTCGTGCTCGATGCCTTGCCTGGCAGCACTACCAAAGGAGGGACGGAGCCGGAAACGTATGTCAGGCGTGCTTCGGACGGGACTTCCTTTATTGAAGCAGCTGCAGCAGGCTTGCGTGCGACGACCGTCGACAATCGGTTCGATGACTTCCTCGCGTGGCTTTGTCGCCGTTTCTCGACGGCGTTGCTCGACGATCAGGTCGTGCTGCCGGTTGGTGACTCAGAGCTCGCAGCACGAAAAGAACGCGTCTTCTTTCTTCCAGTTGCCCGCCCACCTCAACAGCCCAGCACGCAGGATGACCAGTTAACACTTACCGATTCAGAGGATCCGGAACCGGGTGAGCTGCCGGATGCAGTACGTAGCGTCCTGCGGTTCGTCGACGAGAGAGTCGTGTCGGTTCGCATTGAAGGAACGCGTGACTTCACGCCTCTGGCGGGTCAACTATCGGCCGAGGGCGGGCTAGTTAGGCTGCCGCGCATTTCGCAAGTGATAAATCAGGTTGTGGCACCACGTCTTGCGAAGGCGGCCTCCAGCGGTGACGACGTTCTGGCTCTTCAGCTACTTCGACTGGTGCTGCGGTGGCTGGCCACGCTGCCTGTCAAGAGCCGCGAGGAAGTTCAGGACGATCAGTTGCGCGTTCCGACGCTTAACGGGCACGCATGGGCATGGGTTGCGCCTGGCGACGCCGTGTTCGGCCGCGGATGGTTGGGAGGCCAGCAAGAGGACCTCCTATGCGCGATTTACAGGGACTCCCCGTCCCGACTACTCATTCCGTGGACCGAACTGGCGACCCAGTTAAGAGAACCCGCCGAGACGGAGCTTCCCGACAAGGTTTTCTGGCGCAATCAGCTGGAGCGACTCGGCGTCTGGTCGTCGCCGCGCATCCTCGCCAGCCGCCCATCTGCGGCTCCGCTCGCAGCATCCTCAAACTATGAACTGACGGTTGTTGATGGACGCTCCCCTATCTCCGGTATTCAGGAAATCTGGACCAAGTGGCTGGAAGCAATTCGCAAGCGCCACGCATCAACTCGAAGCTGGCAAAAGTACAACTTCGAAACCGTTCACTGGATCGAGTTCCTCGAGGACTCGGCAAAGCACAGCATGGTCGTCCAGGGGATGATGGATGCGCCGGCAAAATACATCGAATGCAGCCGAGCGCTCCTGCGACGCGCCGACCATGGCAGCGATCCGCATCGCGTGCAAGCCCTCTGGCTTTTCGCGATCCAGAACTACGACTGGCCCGTCATTCCAACGGTTAATCACGGCCTAATATCGCCATCGCGAGCTTTCCGACTCGAACGCGATCAAGCGGTGCAGTTCGCCGATCGCCATGAATTCCTTCCCCATGTTCCCACCAAGTGGGAATCTGCTGGAGAACTACTCGAACTGATGGGCGTCCCCAAGCTCGCTGACGCTAGTCCTGCGCGGCTGATTAGCGGTCTCCAGGAGGTGGCAGCCGCTTTGCCCGTCGCTAAGGAGCGCGAGCGTTTTGCGCACGCGCTGACGGCTGATCTGTTCCAGCGCCTTCAGACGGCGTGCCATGACGAATCAGACGTCGATCTCCGGGGACTCCTTCGAAGGAAGGTGCCCATGGAGTTTGGAAACCGCCTTGAACCGACAGACCTGAATACCCTGAGCTGCATCTACGTGGCCGACGACCCCGTCCGTATTCGCCTCCTGGGCGCGCAGCGAATCGCGACTCTGCCACTGCCGGCGGGGAGTGCCGCAGCATCCTTGGTCGAGAGGCTTCGCTCCGCCCTGGGCTCGCCAACGCGCGTCGTTTTTGCTAGTGAAGCGGCAATAGACACCGGTTTCCGTACCGATGAGAGCACTCACGCAGGCCCTTACCTTGAGGCACTTTGTTCGCTCTTCCCAGACATAAGCGTGGAGTCAGACGTGGCGTGTCTGGTTGCGTATTTCGGGAGACAACAGCATCCGAGCGGCAGAGCGTTTCAGCAGAGTTGGGGTCGCTTGAGGGCCATGCAGTTGGTCCGCGGCACTTTCCGGACGGACTTCCCCCAGGACAGTCTGCTGGAGGAGACGGCAAACGGCCCTCCACGCCTCCTCATAAGCGCACATCTGGACAGGGAGCGGATTGTCGAGGTGGCCTGGACAGCGGTCGGAATCTTGCATCGCGATGTATTCGCCACCTATGCGCGCGCAATCACTGGTGGCCCGGCTGCAGTAGAGCGCTTTTTCACAGAGCGTGGGATTGGGCCTGCTGAGCGAGCGGAAGTCGAAGCCGTCATTGGCTCCGGCTTTAGTGTCTGGTTGCAGCCGCTGCGTCCTTTGCTGTTTGCCATTTGGCGGCGTGGACATCCGGGCGCGGCCATTGATGCCTTTATCTCTGGATGGCCGCCCGGCACTGCTTCCGGTGTTGCTCTGGAAGCGTTTGCCGGAGCCACGAACCTGGCTACATGGCTGCAGGCACAGCGAGGATCGGATATCGAGCGAACTATTCTTGAAGGTTTATCTCATTTCGGAATTACTGCCGACGAAGTTGCGAAAGCAATCGAGGAACTCGCTTCCGATCTTGTTTTCGATAGCTCATGCCGCCGCTGGGAAAGAGAGCGCGCCCATCTCATCGCTATGGCCATGGCGATCACTGCTCGACGAGTGAAGGTAGACGCCGCCGCAGTACAGCACTTTGTTGAAGCCCTTTCCCGGGAAGTTGTACCGAAGAGCATCGCGCGAAGGCCAGTCGATGAAAGGCAGATTCGGTTTGCAGTGCTGGAAGCCGCCAACGGCCGCTGGACGGACATATCGGAGGATGAGCCTGCCGACGCGCTTGGCACGCTGCTGGGCGAGGCTTCCATCGAGGGCAATGACTTTGCCGTACCGCAGGACATTCCGACGCGGGAGGTCGAAGAATATTTGGATCATGACCAAGAGACGCGCGCTGCGGATGCGCTTGAGGTTCTAAACGACATCCTCCACGTAACCGAGCAACTTGCAAAGAAGCGCGGCATACCATTTGACTCCCAAGCAATCCGTGCTGACGCGCGGATTGATCTCGCAAGCACGGGCTTCTTTGCTAACCGCTTCAGCCTTTTGGCATCACTAGCCGATCTACTTGACCGCGATTACGCAGCCATTGCGGTGACCTTGCGCGACGTCAAGGCTTTCCACACACCGCTTCAGCGTTCCGATCTCTGGAAAAGACTCGAAAAGGAATTGGGGTCCGCTAGTGCGCAGCCTGCTTCTAATCCTGCCCCTCCAGTAAAGGTTGTCGGAATCGAGGTGCCCGCAGCTAACCTCGAAGCGGACCTTCGTCAAGGTAGCTTAGGAACCATAGGGAGCCGATTGAGCACGTTGGCTGGCGCCGCCGCGCCCGAGGTGGACTTCGCTGCCCTCGTGAGTAAGTTTCGGGACGCGGCTCCAGACAAGGGGGGAAGCGTCAAGCGCTCTGAACGCAGTAAACGCGGACGGGGCGCACCCCACAGTGAAACCCGCGGTTTGCAGGAGCGCCTCGGGCTAGTCGGCGAGATCTTCGCGTTTGAATTGCTCAGCAAGTCCTTGCCGAATTTCGACCAGGCTAACTGGTGTTCGGAGAATCGCAACGCCTATGGCTTCAGCGCCCAAGGCAGCGATCGGTCAGGCGCTGACTTCGAGTGGGTCGACCGCGAAGGAAAATTGACCGGCCGTTCCGACGCACCGCATTGCTTCATCGAGGTGAAGTCCTGCGCCAATGAAACCGACGGGCCGTTTCATCTCTCGATCAACCAGTGGAACGAGGCGCAGCGTTGCCACCAGAGTCGCGGACAAGACCTCTACATCATCCTTCGTATTGGGGACGTAGATTCAACCCCGCGTCTCGCCGATCTTCTTATCGATCCGGTGCAAATGGAGAAGGACGGCAAGCTACGCCTCTCGGAGAACGAGATGTGGGCCTGGACAAGCTAGCGCTCAAAGAGCCGAACCCCAGCCTGGCGTTCGAATGCTCGCACCAACAACAGGGACCGATCCTGAAGGAGAGCTTTGAAGCCGCGTTTCACGCTGGAGTCCCATATTCCCCGGTCCGGTTTCGACGGAATCAGTTGGCTACGCAGGCAAAGATTTCGGGCCCTGCGGTTGCGGGGCACGTCGTCGAAGTAATGTCGCGGAGCACGCTGACCAATGCTTTGATTCTCTCTCGCGACGAGATAGCAGATGTTCAGAATCGAATTGAATCTGTCGGAGCCTATTCCATGGCGGGTTAGCAGCCCTTTCGGGAAAATATGATGCTTGTCGCTACGATTGCTTCGGCTCGAGATCTCACCGAGTGGGATTTCCGATCCATCCTCCAAGTAGCGCGGGCGATTTGCTCTCAATAGGCAGAAGAACCCATTGCTTACGGGGCCCGGCCGGCCATACTCGATGCTGCGGAACGCATGCATTGAAACGCGGACCTTCATCGCCGCATGCGCTTGGGGATTTGACGCTAGTCGTTTGACAAATTCGGCGTCGGCGATCAGGTTTGGTCGATATCCACGACCTGTATATCTCGCCCCAACCGCCGTTGCCCAGAACCATCGAAGCAGCTGGCGCTTCGCCGCACGCGAGGGCTGGCTGTTACCGTTGAAATAGAAGAATAGGGTCAGGATAGTCAACATGGGCTCGGACGGAAGAAATCCGTAGTTCGGAACTCCGAGTCTGTAAACAGCGAAGTCAGCTGCTCTGGCCAACGCTTCGCGCAGCTTTGGCCAGGTCCGATTGAACTTATCTCGTTCCATCTTCTTCTTCTCTAACCTCGAGATCATGGCATCGATCGCCCGTTCACCGAGGTCGCGGCCACCAAGCGCCAATGCGACAGTCTGCAGGATGGTAGTACGCCTGACTCTCGAGAAGCCGTGCATGAGTTGAGCCTGCGCCTCTTGTACCAAACCGCGCATCTTGAATTTCGACGCTCGCGCGAACGCACGATCGGCTGTACCAATCCTCATGCCGAGCGCGTTTATTCTTATGAAGGTCTCGCGCACCTCCGTAAGGTTGTTCGTCTCGCAAAACACGAACAGAGCACGGTACGCAAGGATTCTATTTCGGCACTCTTCTATGCGTGCCATTGCGCGAATGCCATGGCCATGGATCCTCTGACTCCATCTGCTCGAAAGCATGTCGACTACGGGCACCACCTCTTCTGCCAAATCACCGACAAGTCGTTTGCGATACAGGAATCGTGGTCCTTCATCTGGTGCGTAGGGGTTGAAGTGCACGCTTCCGAAATCGACTTCCTTGCCGTCCGCATTGGCGACTGAAGACGGCTCGCCTCGCAGGAAGTGCCATAGCACAGAAAGCCGTTGTTGACCGTCGATGAGAAAGAAAATCTCCTGGTTCTGCGGATTAAAGTGCGGAAGGATGTGGAGCTGCTTTCGTAGCTGACCCTCGTTCCGCCGGCCTGTTTTCCAGACAAGGATTGTTCCGATTGGATAATTGGAGTAGATGCTGTCGAGCAGATCGCACGCCTTGCGCGCGTTCCAAACGAACTCGCGTTGCAGTTCTGGGACGGCAAAGATGCCGCGCTCTATGCGGCTGCGCAACTTCCTTAACGACCACGCCTTCGTATAGATCTTTTTCATTGTTTTTGCGTGGGTCTCACCGACGGCAGGGTCCTGTCCTATACGCTCATTTCGTGCCGCCGAAGGTGCTTGCCGCCTAGTTCGGCTTGTCGAGATTGTCGTTCAGGCCCAACTCGCGAAGCGCGCTTCGCGTTTCCTCGACCTTCTGCTGCGACATTCCTCCTTCGGGAGCTATGTCCACCTTCACGGTAAGCCGGAGACCAGTTCCGGTCGCGAACTTCGATAGAACGCGCGTGTAGAAATTCATCCATTTCTGCGGCGGCACCTCACCCGACCAGGAAAGGCGTAGCACGGCGCCGCGGGTGCCCGTCCCGCCTCCAATTGGTGTTGGCTGTGGAAAGAGATCCGGGCCTGCCCCCGGCGGCTTGCCTCCGGCAGAGTCGCCAGCCGCCGGGCCAGTCGGCTGCGGGGCCGGAGCCGGCGCGCTCGACTGCCCGCTTCGATACGCCTCCGCGGTCTCCCGGCTGATGACGTACATGTCCTCCGAGATCTCTATATCCGTCGGACTCATGGTTTTCTCGAAGCTGAAGACCTGGTACCTGCCCGTAGGCGCTTTCGAGACGTAAGCAAGCTGGCCATTCTCGACCCCTCGTGCAATCGTCTCCTTCACGGCGTCGGGATTCAGCAATCGCGGAAAAACCGGCGATGCGAAGAAGGCGTCCCGCACGGCCTTCGTGCTCCATTCCTTGAACGCCGGCGGCCAGTTACGGACCAGGAAGTTCGGACTGATGCCGAGCTGCACCTCGTCCGCCTGCTTGAGCTGATTGACGACGAACTGAACCAGGGTTTCTGCCGCACTGGAATTGATCAGCCCGAGGTCCATCGCCCGTAACTGGTTGTCCTTGGCGAGGAGGAGCACGTTTTTATAGGTGCGCCAGACGCTCTCCTTCAGGTCGCGCT
Organism: uncultured bacterium; assembly: GCA_965233195.1. Taxonomy (GTDB): domain Bacteria; phylum Pseudomonadota; class Gammaproteobacteria; order Burkholderiales; family SG8-39; genus SCGC-AG-212-J23. The sequence goes on from CBDDSB010000037.1 coordinate 15,302, forward strand.
GCGCCCTTTTTATGTTCTCCGTTAGCTGCCGTCTTTGTGCATCGTCGATGCTCATGCTTGGCAGCTCGTCCTCGATCTCCTCCCAGGCGAGCACCCTCCGTGCTTCTTCCTGCAATGGGCCGGGGGCCTGCGCGACGCAGAACACTAATGCGCTTTTGAATGTTCTGGACGACGAGCCGCATTCCCGCGTCATCGATTCGATGAACCCCCTCGTGCGTTTTTCCTCTTCCATGGTCTGCTCGGGAGACAGAACCACGAACGTCAACACCGGCCGGTCTGGTACCTGGTTCGTCCGCTCGGGATAGAAGTACCGCTCGATCACTGTCCCCGCGCCAAATACCTTCTGGACTTCTGCTCGCACCTTCTGGTCGATTGCATCCTGCTTAATGCTCGCGCGCCGGTCCGCGTACCGCTTGTTAAGATTCTCCTTGAAAGTGAAGTGATAGCGGTTCCGTTCGACGGTCAGGTAGTAGCAGGCGTCGGTGAGTGCATCCAGAACCGTGTCCACGTTACCGATGTCCATCTCGGGCTCGGAAACGCCGAGCCGGATCTCCGAGATCGTCGCCTCGGCCCTCGACATTCCACCGTTGGATTCAAAGAAGATGGCGGTTGCCACCTTCCGATGCAGGCGGCTCCTCTTGATCGCATCGACGGCCTCGTTGTCGAGGCGCACGGCGTGAGAGTCCTTCTTGCCGCAGATGTCCGTCGTGACCGCTGCCTCCAGCCTATGCTCCCCGAGCTGCTCGAACATCGCAGCGCGGAACTGAGGATCATCGAGCGGTGCGGTGCCAAGACCGATAAGGGGATCCTTGTGTCCACCCTTAAAACCGTCCTGGTACGCACGCGCCACCCACAAGGCCAACAGGCGAAGAACGCCACGCGTCTGCTGGAACCGCGGCAAACCCTGCCACTTTCGCTCGAACACAGACAGGACGGACGGATGAAAAGGGAAGGTCGCCGAGAAGGTTTCCCGCGCCGCGTCGAACGGAAACTGCTCCGGAAGCTGTCTCTTGTGCTCGCCCACCCAATCGCCAAACTCGTTACACGTGGCGATTGCGTCCCGGTTCAGGAGCACCCGGCCGTCGGGGGTGAATGCGTTGTCGTCCCACTCAAACAGCCGCCGCCTGACGATTTCCGAGGTCTCAAAGTCGGCCGACATCATGACAGCCTTGCCGATCCGGTCAAGAAGCTTCTTGAAGCGCTCGTAGTCGGACTGATCTTCCGCCGTCATCTCGAGCTCGGAAGCGGGTATGGACACCGCGAGCACCATGTTGTCCCGCCCGCGCGCCTCCTCAGACAGGTTGTGCACGAAGGTGTAGAGCTGCGCCGCCATGCCGCTTTTGCGGCTGCGGCTGACGAAGTTCATAAGCTCGTCCATGAGGATCAGCACGGGCTGGTCCTTTGGCAGAAAGCGCCGGATTACGTCCCCGCCGGGCGCCGTAGCGAGCTTCTCGTGCTGCGCCAAAACTTGCAGCGCCTTTTCGCCCCCGACCTGATACGCAATCTCACCCCAAGGGGTCATACGGACAGGTGTGCCGTCCGAGCCACCGCGCCCGGCGATCGGGTCGAACTCCGTCCCGACAAATGCAGCGACCTTCGCTTGAGGGACTGCATTGACCTTGGCCACCTCGAGCAGCCGGCCGACACCCTGCCAGGACTTCGCCTTGGGTCCGCTATTCGCCAAGTGGTAGAGCAACGTCAGAGAGTGCGTCTTCCCGCCACCGAACTGCGTCGTCATGTTGAACACCGGCGAAGTTTCCGTCTTGTGTCCGGAGAGCCGCCGCAGTACCTCGCCGGCGAGGCCTGTCAGCCCTTGCGTTAAAAACGTCCTCTCGAAAAATCGCTCAGGGTCCTGATACACGCTCGGCGCACGCCCATCCCGTACCTGATCCAGGTGCACGGCGAACTCCGAAGCATCAAGCGGCTTCCCTTCCCGGAGATCCTCGCGCGGCGTCACCACTTTGTACCAAGGCTTCAGCGACATCAGTGCACCCCGTTGATTCTTGGTTTCCTAACCCGCACGCGCGAACCTAAAATCCGAGACCACGTTTACGTCCTAGAACCCCTTCAACCCATCGCTTCTCTTCGGAGTTACTCGGATACAGGGCGGCAAGCGCCTGAGACAACCGCCAGAATTTTGCGTCTCGTCCCACGCCCTCCTCCACGAGAAGCCTCTTTAGCGCCTCCGAACGATTGGCGCCGAAAAGCAGCATGCTTTGGTGGACTCGATCTAGCGCGGTTTTCCCAACCGAGTAAATAAGCTTGATGCTCCTGCCTGTCGAGGCGCCCTCGTCTCCGCCAATCAGGTCAAACAAGTCTGGCTGATCTTGTTTCTTGCCGACCTTCTTCGGTTCTTCGGTATTGTCCCTACCAAAAAGGTACTTCGATCGTTCTGTGATCGGCAAGAGCCTTGCCTTGTCTGCCTTGACCTCTACGAGTGTATCTAGGTTGTCTAGATGTACACCCAGGCCCTGGGCCATTTTTCGAGCCGCATCAAATTCCAATACGAATCCGCTTCCTTTTCCGGGTGTTGATGTTTCGTCCTCTTCCGCCTCGGCGTCATTGCTTTCGGCAGCTTGCTCTTCTTTCCCTGCGTTCAACGTCCATAGCCACATAGCGGTAAGCCGAGCGTCCTCTTCGAATCCAGTAGCGTCCGCTCCCTCAAAGATCATATCGAGGGCTTCCTTCTCGACCGCTGCCCAAACATGTTCCAAGTATTCTTTAAGCGTTACCTCCTCTCCGGTCGCTTTTTCCACCTTTGAGTATCTCGAGAAGACTTCCAGTGCGGGACCCAAACACGCAAAAATCGCGTCCGCGCCGACAATACCTTCAGCGGCGAGTCGCGGCATCCATTCGTGTATACGTCCGGGTAACTCCTGCAATACGTCTCGCCAATCGCCAACTTTAACTTCAGGCCGTCCTGTGTCGAGGGACTCCCTTGGGCGGCAGACCAGATGAACCGATGAGGCGAGTCGTGCTTGCCCCTGCGCAGCCACCCTAGACTCCATTTCGGTGTCAATTGGCCACGACCCGGTGATCACCCAGCCCGCGTCCACGATGGCTTTCAGAATCGCTTCCCAGCTCGCGGTCGTCTTGCTTGCAAACACCACAATACCGATCCCGTCGGGGTGCAAGATCCTCCGCCCATCTGCGAACGCTTTTGTAAGTTGCCGCTCATAGAAAGCAACGTCCTTTTCTGACGTGCTTAACTGATGTGGCCGGTCCACCACGATTTCTGGCCCCTTAGGTATTAGCTCAGACCCAAAAAGGTCGGGAAGCTGACTCCCCAGGCTCCTCTTCAGCCATACATAAAAGAAGTCCATCAGGTGCGCGTATGGAATAGCGTCATAGTAGGGAGGGTCGACTACGAAGGCATGCGCAGAATCATTCGGAAGTGGGTGACTCGTTGCGTCAGCCACCTGAGCGTTGCCACGTCGTGGCCTCGCTGCCAGTATGACTTCAAGCCCATCTGAGAATCGCCGGCCCGAAGCTTCGGGTGATCCGCTCGAACCTGCGAGCGGATTGGTTTCCGCGAAATCAAAAACCATCCCGATCGCCCACCTACCGAAAAGATGCGCTGGAATCTCGGCGTGGTTTTGCCACACACAAAGCGACGTGTTCATGTCCGCAAGTTTGTCAATCAAGAGCGCAAGGCATACCTGCACCGCCTTCGCGAACTCGTCACTTCGTTTTTCGCGAATCCTGTTCCCCGCTTCTACGACAAGGTTGCAATACGTAGATAGTGCTAATGCCTGACGTGAGGTAAAAAGATCTCCCCAATGCGTTATCCCGTAAAGCGGAACGCTTATGCGTCGTATTTCGTTCAGCGAAATCCGCTCGTTGGGCGTCCCGTCGTGATAACCCTTCACTCGCTGCAGCTCTTCTCTTGCCGCTCGGGTCGCTTTCATATCCCGATTTGTCGGCAATCGATAGCTGCGTCCTTGATCACTGCTGCTCGTCGTAACTACCGCAAGCAATTGTGCGTCGTCACCTCCGCCGCGACGCTCCACAAGCTGCCTTCGCACGCCCTCCACTGGCGTCGTATATCCGCAGATCGGACATGTAGCAGCGCCTCTGCGAACCGTGCCGTCTTGAGCTTCCCGCCCGCCTTCTTTGGTAATTTCAAAGGCAACAACTTTTTCTTTCTTCTTCGGCACCATCTTCAAGTACAGCGCGCGATTCTTTTTCTTTACTAGCTTTAGCGATCGAATCAAAGGCACCGTAGCGCCGCAGCCGGGGCCCTCACAAACGATAGTTCGCGCCCACAGGTAAGTTGTGGGAATCGCGCCGCCGTCGTCGATCGGATAAAAGCGCTTCAGTGTCTTCTCAGCTTGGACGCGTATTCGGTCTATTTCCAACTTCACTTCTGCTATTAGTGCCTCCCCGTGTGCGGGTATGAACTCCAGGATTAGCTTGTTCAATAGCACTGCGACCGGACTGGTGTCGGATGCCAACACGTCTGCATCCAACCGTGCTGCTTCGAGCGGGATGGCACCGCCTCCCGCAAACGAATCCACTACGAAGGGCCTTTCGCTTCCGTCCGAGGCAGTCGCCATGTGGGCGGCCGTTGTAATTCGCCGCGCTGCCTCTATATAGGTCCCCTCGGTCGCGGCATCCCATGACGCGTAGTCACCGATAAAACCAAGCAACAGCTGCTGCAACGTGCGGCCGTCTAGGACGTCATTGCTCTTCAATAGGTCGCGATAACGCTTCCAAGATTCCTGGGCACCAATATCACTCAGGCGTTTATCCTGAATTACCCGTATTGCGAATTGGCGCAGCTCGCGCTCTGCTATTTCCTTGAACTTGGGAGGACAAGTTGAATCAGCCGGATCCGGCCACAAAGCCGCACATATAACCGCCCGGCATGCTGCCGGCGGGCGTGCCGCAGGATAAATATGAACCAAGGGGATATGGCCGCGACGCATATCCTTTTCGCGCCGTGCATGTACCGATATCCGACCAATCGGCAGGTCTGCTTCTATCAGCCGTCTAACATAGCGACGTGTCATCTAACGTGCAGAGTCCAGAATCGCTTGGGGACGAACGTGGTAGTGCTCAATCTTCACTATTGGCTTCCAATCCAGTTGCGCCGGGTCCTGAACAATCTTTATGTCCGGCTTGGTGCCGCAGTTGAAAACGACGTACAGCCAGTAGTCCTTGCGTAGCCGCTGGGCCGTCTTGTATTCGTTCGTTGAGAGAAGCACTTCTCCGACGACGGAGCGACCCTTGACCTCGATGAAGCGGACTTCAATGGCGGTCTTGGGATCTTCCGGATGCGACTTACGGGAGATAAGGTCGAAGCCTCGGTTTTCTTCCTCAACGCTAACCACCTCCCAACCTCTTGCTCGCTCATACTCGATGACCGCCTGAACCGCCAAGTGCTCGATTGCATCGTCCCGTACTAGCGGTGCAACATCAGGCCTTGCCCTCTCTGGGTGCGGGAGAATCCAAGCGCTGCCGTGACGCTGGATGTCGCTGATGGTGCAGTGCCGCTCCTGCTGCATTTCGAGACGGCGTCGCTCGAGACGGGCATTAAGCTCGTACAGGCGATCCTCGGCCTGCTTAGTATTCGCCGCCAACAATGCCGACCCGTCATGCTGCTGCGCGGGATCGAGAAGCTCTGCTAGCTTGAGGTTCTGCCGATGGATCAGCTCGTTCAGACTGATCTCCATGTGGCGAGAGATCACCTGCGTTTCCCTATTGCGCTCGGCCGCGATCTCCCCAAGAAACGGTTCAAGGGCTCCAGTCACTAGGAACTGCTCTACCGTGCGCGCGTCGTTGAGCGCTGCGGCCGGCGCCGCATTACCAGCTGGCGCCGCCAGCACGTCGAAAAGCAGCGTCGGCTGCTTGATCGACATGGTGCGATCTATTTCCTCCTGCACAATGAAAAGTCGGCGATGGAGGATGTTTCCGCGTCCATCACGTATGGCAGCCGAAAACACGTGGATTCGGGCCGGCTCCTTACGATGCACGTCCAGGAAGACGGTTCCGCGCTGAAGATCGGAGCGGACGTTCTCTTGAACGTCCTCGCGCACGGCCTCGAATAGCGGATGCCCAGGCGTTACCCACTCCGACGTTGGGTCGACCGGCAACAGCCGTTTATCGAATACGATTTGCCGGTACTCACGTCCGAGCTTTCCGAATCGCGGTTCAAGCCGCTCCCCGATTGGCCACAGGTTCCTAGGAACCCGTCCGACCCGGTAGAAATGCGATGCCTTCGATGCCTCCGCGAGGTTGACCCCTGCAATCGGCGCCGCCTGGAGGAAGAAGTCCTCGATGACTTCCGGGACGAGGCGCCGCTCCTTGGCTTCTGCCGACTTGCCGATGATGGCCGAGAGATTCAATTCCCGCTTGGCCAGGCCCTCCAGCGTCGAGCTCGTAATACTGCGGAAGCGCTCCGTGTCTACTTCATCGATGATCCGCTGCTTGATCAGCTCCTCCGTCATGTTGTTGCGGGCGTACATGTCCCGCAGCATCTTTTCGAGCTGATTCGCGGGAAATACCTCTCCGAGGACGTTGAAGACTTTGCCCGTGCGCAGCGGGTCCAGGTCATCCTCGATCTGCGATATGCGCTCGAATAGCTTGTGAAGGACCCGCCCCTCGCGCGTGTTGGTCGTCACGAAGTTAAAGATCAGGCAGTCTTTTTCCTGGCCATAGCGGTGGATACGGCCCATACGCTGCTCAAGCCGCACTGGGTTCCAGGGAATGTCGTAGTTGATCATCAACCAGCAGAACTGAAGGTTGATGCCTTCGCCTGCGGCCTCGGTCGCCACCAACACTTGCGCGGATTCGCGGAACTCTCGTTCCGCGTAGATTCGCGATCCCGGCGTGTCGCGATCACCAATTTTCATCCCGCCGTGAATCTGCGCAACGGATAGACCCCATTCGCGGAGCTTTCCGAGAGGCCGGCCTTCCTTGCCGTCGCCTACAAGAAAGTCCAGCGTGTCCTTGTGCTCGGTGAAGAGCAGTAGCTTCACAGTCGGGTCGCGGAATATTCTTTCCTTGTTAAGAAGGTCCCGAAGGCTCCGCACCTTGACCTCTGCCTCAGCTGCTTCCAGCCGTTTCGCTTGCGAGATCAGCGCGGTCAGCTCGATGATCTCCGTTCTTAGATCATTGGGGTCGAAAGAAGCAACGGCCTCCTCCAGCTCTGCGATGATCTCTTGCTGCTCTTCCTCGGGAAGATCCTCAAACTCCTCCGGCAAGCGCTTGGCGATCTGCTCGCGGCGGTACTTTTCGGGGTCGGCGAGAATCTTCTCCCGCTTGTCCTTCATGCGCTCGAGCGTGCGGCGGACGGCGTAGATGCTCGAGGCGAACCGCCTCTGCAGCATCGCCATCGTGAAGCCGACCGCGCGCCCGCGGGCGGAATCGTCACCTGCGGCCCGGATGGATTGGTCTTCCACGTATCGCGTAAGGCGATCGTAGAGATCCAACTCCTCATCGCTAATGTGGAAGGGGACTGTCTGGACCATGCGTCGGGTGAAGAGCTGCTTGACCTTCCCGGTCTCGGGGTCCGGAAAGCTCACCAGCGCCTCTTTCACGCGGCGCAGATAGAACGGCGCCTCCTGCCGCGCCATCGCCTCCTCGAGGCTTTTTACGTCGCCGTAAACATCCTTGTCCAATAGCGAAAGGAACAGGCAGAAATTCTCGGGATCGCCTTTGTGCGGCGTTGCCGTCATCAGCAAGTAGTGATCGGTCATCTGCGAAAGCGATTCGCCGAGCTGATAGGCCAAAGTCTTCTTGTCGGCGCTATAGGCGCTCATCTTGTGGGCCTCATCCACGATGATGAGATCCCAATGGCTTCGCAGCAGCGACTCCTTCGCGTCCTCAACGCGCGAAACCCATGAGACGGAGGTGATGACCTGGTTCTTGTCCTGCCACGGGTTCGTTCCGTAGTTGGCCCGCAGCACGTCGCTCCTGATGACCTCGAACGACTCGCGAAACTTGTCTTTGAGCTCGCGCTGCCACTGGAAAGACAGGTTCGCCGGCGTCACAATGAGTGTTCGCTTCACCAGGCCGCGGATCTTCAGTTCCTTGATGAGCAAACCTGCCATGATCGTCTTGCCCGCGCCCGGATCATCAGCAAGCAGGAATCGGATCCGCGGGAGCTTTATGAAGTAGTCGTAAACGGCCTCGAGCTGATGTGGCAGAGGATCGACCCGCGCTATGGAAAGCGAGAAATAAGGGTCGTATTCGTAGGCGAGTGAGAGCCGAAGCGCTTCGACGCCGAGCTTGAATCGGCCAGGATCGCCGTCAAACGGTTCTTTCTCCGGCGACGCCGTCAACGTCGCAAGCTGCTCCTCGGTGAGGATGGGCTCATAGACACGATTCGAAGCCAGGCCTTTGCCTATGAGCTTGACCGACGAGCCCATTGGCACAGCCACAATTACCTGCACCGGCTCCGGGAAAATGGGCCCATGGACCGTGACATCCGGCTTCAAATCCTCCCGCCTCAATGTTCCCCCGTCCCGCGTACGCCGAACGCGCCCGTCAGCAATCTATCGCAAAAGTCGTCCTAGAACGGGCTAGAACTGCCTTAGTGCTCGGACTCATTCGCCCAGATGATCCTATCGAGCTGAGACCGCGACACGTTCAGCAAGTCAGCCGCGCGCTCCACTATCTTCTGCACTCCCGCGTAATCGCCACGAGGAACACCGGCCTTTGCAACGAAGTTTTGAATGTGACGATCAACGGCTACGGCATCAATGCCGCACAAGCACTTCAGGTAGTCGATGGTTTTCGGCCCGATACCGCGAAGCGATGCTAGTTGTGCAGAATTCGAATCCATTAGCAGCCAAGCCCGAAATGCTGTTGTGGTGAATATGCAGTTTTCGACTAAGAACACCGTCAGTTCTAACAACCGCCGAGGCTTTTCCGGGTGCGACCATTGGAGGACAGCCGCAGGACCCCTATCCGTCAAAACATCTTTGAATGCAGGAGTAGTAGCAGCGGACGGAAACCGCTCAAGCACACTATTGACGCGTGGCAGGACTACAGTCCGATAGTTCATTCCGGCCTGCAGTATTGCATCAGACAGCAAGGCGCCCATGTGGCAGTAGCGCTCTTCTGGTTCGACCGTCCAAGGGCCGGGCAATTTAGCCGCTAGAGCAGCGACCGCGCGCGCATGCGCTACGAGATCCTTATCTTCCACTGCGCACGTCTTCGCTAAGGGCTTGCAAGGCGTCAAGACGATCTACGCAGTTCGGACACGCGCCGCAGGGAATCACTGAAGAGACTTGACAAGAAAAAGTCTGCGCAATCGGCGCCCGGAGTCTTACGCCCTCGAGCGCCACCTCATACTTCGACATAGAGCGGAAGGGCATTCTGACCTCGACGGATCCGTAGGCGCTAAGCAGGACTGAGAGATTGTCAAAGAACTCTGCCGAACAATCGATTTCTATCGCGTGGTTGCTGTTAATGAACGCGGCGTACAGTGAACCACACCCTCGAGACTGCGCATAGGCAGCGCCGACCGTGAGCATCAATAAGTTGCGGTATGGAAGATAAAGATCGGTGTATGCAACATCTTCACGCCAAAGGTCTGCTTCACGAATAAGGCGGGACGAACTATTCCGATACACACCACTTATGTTTATCCGCTCGATAGCAGTACCAATGTTTGGCGGCAGTACTTCAACGGCAGTCTGAAACTCCGTGTCCGAGCAATGCTGACCGTAGTCCAAGAATAGTGGGACAAAAGATACAGACTTCTCCACGAGCCAATACGCCAGCGTTGTAGAGTCAAGTCCGCCCGAGGCAAGCAATACAGCGGATGCGGTCACGGGCGGTCCTTATGAATCCGGGCGGCGTACTCAAATACGCCGGCGATAGCTTCGTCAAGCGATGCGGCTAACACGTTCGGAATTTGCTGCAGTACAAGATTTTGGGCTATTCCGAACGGATCATAGGTAATAACAGGCTTTCCTTGCTGCTTTGCTAGACCCATCTCGATAAGAGTCCCGGGGTCGTTGTCCAGTAACACAGCCACCATGATTTGGCATTGGTCGATTAGCTCCATGTCCTGATCGAAGAGTTGACGCTTTCGCGCCGGTGTATCGTCCTTCTTTGCTTGACCATGTTCGAGGATCGGTCTCCTCGGAGAAAAGTTGTGATAGCGCAACGCCTCTTCCATAGCCACAATGGGCGAACGGTCCACGTAGTCGAAATCGGGCGCCGCGATGTATACATTAATTGCCTGGCGGGATTCCCAAGGCAGCCGCACACCTTCGATTTCCGTGATGTCCTCTGGTGCTATCTTTAACGTTCGCGAGACCGCGTCTTTAAAGTCTTCTGGAAAAGTTGTCGCAGCGTATTCAGCCGCGATGAAGGATGCAAAAGCTAAGGCGACACGCTCGGGATGGCGGTTGCGTAGGACGGTGAACGCAACGTTAAAGCAATCCCCTACTCCCACAGAGTGTTCAATTGGTCGGACCTGCGCGCCGACCTCCAGGGTTGGACCTCCATCGGTGTAGAGGCGCACCCCACCACGGTTCTCCTTGAACAGTAGACGCTTCGCAAAACGACCAACGACCGCGTCCTTAGCACGTGCCGGGTCCGCGCTATAGGTGTCTAAAAATAGCTTTGACGACGTCGAAAGCATCACTACGTCGAACGTTCTGCCCAGGTCTCCACAAACGTCGAGATTCTCTATGTCATATGCGACGTCGATATGGCACCTTGCCCGCGAGGTCGAAAACGCTGTTAGAACCGCTGGGAGATCGAATCCACCTGGAAATATGATTACGTCCGAAAAATCGGTTTTCCCTAGAGTGGGAAACGTGTCGTTAACCGCTCGGGTCCGCTGGCTATCACGTAGTAGGACCTCATAACCTTGGGAACCCGCCTCTGTTGGCTCAGGAATGAGGGCGACGTTAGGACTTCCAGAGATCTCTGCTATCTGCACACAATGGTCAGCGCCATGCCTTCCGGCGAAATCCTCTACCAAGGGAACCAGATACGCGGGTGCCGCATACGCCAAGGAGTATTTGAGGTCGAGCGCCCACATTGCGCGTGCCGCATGCATCACGCCCCCCAACCTCAATTTGCTTTCGTCGCGTCGTGATGAAAGCGTAACGTCAACGAAGACTTGACCTACGAGACAGAGTCGCGAATCGCTAGACATCGCGCCGTTACGCGGCGATCAGGTCGACAAGCACCGCTGGGATTGGTTTGTCTTTTGATGTAACTACGGTGCCGCCGTATTTGTGCCCCGCTGCAATACAGGCAACCAAGTAGTTGTACTTCGTAGGGAGATAACCGATTACTTCGCCGGCTTTAGATGTGACGGCGATCCTCTTCTTGTGGACCAACACTACATGCGTGCCCACCTTGGGCACTTGGCCATGCTTAAGAAAGTAGTCGCATCGACCTACATCCTCCAGTTGCTCTGAGACCGGTTTCTTGCAGCGATCCTCGCCGCTGCTTCCGCCTTGCCGGCCGCCACCACTGCCCGAACCACGACTGCCAGGATAGTCAGTAAGTCTCCCGGTTCCCCTGCTTCCCATTTTGTAACCCTCCCCGATCGCATTCTGCACCTTTCCAGCGATTTCTCGCGCCGCCGCCCCTTATCGGATAGTCCGTTTCTACAATGGGCCTATGAATTCCAGAATCGGAGAACCACTCCGTCGTCAAGAACACCCTACATTGCTCCGCGGGGAAGGCAGCTTTACGGATGACGTAAATGAGCCTCGAGAGGCGTACGCGTACATCATGCGAAGCCCATACGCCCACGGGCTGCTGCGGGGCGTCAACTCCACAGCGGCGATGAGGATGCCGGGGGTATTGGCGATCTACACCGCTGCGGACCTCGCGTCGTACGGCCCCGCATTGCGCCTTGCACTTCAAGCAGCGCGACCTCGTCGATGCATAAGCCGATCCGCAAGTCCCTCGCCTCGGACAAGGTGCGCTTCGTGGTGACCCGATCGTCTGCGTGGTGGCCGACACTGCCGTGCAGGTTTAGGACGCGGGCGAAGCCATCAAGCTGGAGATGGAGCCGCTGCCAGACATCAGTCGCTAGCCACGCGCCGATAGCGGTGCCCGACGGTTATGACCACACCGTTCGACCCCACAACTGCGTAGGTGCGCGTGAGCCGCTTTACCTCGCGCGCGACGTCGGGATTGGCACGCGCAAGGCGGGCCTTGGCCTTCTTGTCGAAATAGACGATCTCCCGGCCGCTGTTGTGGAGATAGCGCACGTTGCCGAAGTCGAGCAGCGCCCTTAGCGCGTCGGCACGGATGCCGCGCTGCTGCATGCGCGTGCGGGCGTGGGGAGTGAGGAAGTCCATGGCCCTGTACATGGGTCCCCGCCTACGCGGGGACGACGGTGGAGCCAGCAAGGACCACGGTCGAACCAGCGCGGACGACGGTGGAGTCGGGGGTGACGTCGGCTTCGGCGGCTGGCAACGCGGCGACGATCTCGAGCTCGGGTAGCGCGTTCTCGCCGATGCCCTGCAGGTCGCCGACGACACCGAGCAGGCCGTCCTGCATGCGCGTGAGCTGCGCCTCGCGCTTTTTCCAGATGCGCGCGTAGGCGGCTTTCTCGGCTTCGAGCTCCTGGCGCATGGCGGCGAAGCCGTCGTAGATGCTCTTCACGCGCTGGGCGAACTGCGGGCTGCAGATGTAGTTGTAGACGAGCTCGGCCTTCTCGTTGCGGCCGAGGTTTGCCTGGCGCTGCTTGTGCAGCTCGACGAGCGAAGCGCGCAGCGCTTCCGCCAGCGGCCGCGCGGCATCGAAGCGCGCGACCCAGACATCGGACTCGCGCAGGAAGGGCTCGCCGCAGTTGCCCGCTCGGTCCTTCGGCATCGCGGCGGTGACGATGACGCTGAACTCCGCGCCGAGCTCGTGCTGCTGGTCCTTGAGCTTGCGCAACCACGCCGGCTGCCAGGCCTTGGTCTGCTTCGCTTCCCAGAGGATCGTCCCGCACACGAGGCCCGAGGGCGAGCGCACGCGCTGGATGAGGTCGGCGCCGTTCACGCCCTTCGGCACCGGCAGGATCTCGTCGAGCGGGAACGCGGCCTTGAGCAAGGCTTCGAGCGAGAGCTCGAGCGCTTCGCCCTGGAGCTGCTGCGAGCCCTGCTCGAGCTTGCGCTTGAGGTCGGCCGCCTCGCGCTGCGCGGACTCGAGCTGCGCCTTCCATTGCGCTTCGCGCCGGCCGAGTTCTTCGCCCACCGCCGAGCGCGCCTGGTCCTCGATCTTCTTGCGCTCGGCGTCGAGCTTGCGGGCGTACTCGACCTCCTGGTTGCGCATGCTTTCCTGGAAGTCGCCGAGCTGCTTGCGCAGGGCGAGCTCTTCGGCGCGGAACCTGGCGAGCGCGCCTTCCTTTGCGCTCAACGCCTCGTTGGCCGCCTTGAGCTGGACGTCGAACCGCGCCCTGGCTTCGGCGGCGAGCTGGGCCTCGAGCTTCTTCCTGGTCTCGGCAAGCGCGCGCTCCAGATCGGCGGCGTGGCGTTCGATGGCCTGGCGGGAAATTCCTTCGGACAGCGGGAAGCGGTGGCTGCACTTGGGGCAGGCGACCTTTTCCTCGGCTTCGACGATGATCGTGCGGGGCACAAAACCTCCCAAAAGCAATTCGGGGTCAGGGCCCTAAACCTGCTGACGCGGAGCTGGACCAGATTCGAGCCCTGACCCCAGTGTGCGGCGGGTAGTGGCTCAGGGCGTGAGCCTGTGGGGGACTGCTCGGGTAGTCGGTGAGGCTAAACCCCCATGCCAGCGTTCCCTATGCTTCGTGGCATATTGGAGTTGGCATGATCCGCAATGACGATGAGCTGGCGGTTACGCGGGAGCGCGTAGCAGCGTTCGAGCGCGTGCTCGATGAGCTGGGTAAGACGACGCGGCCGGAGGAGTGGCAGCAGCTCAGTTCCGGCTACCGGCTGGAAATCGAGCGCATGCAGCGCGAGATCGTCGACTACCTCAACTAGCAGGAGGCTCGTCGTCGAGGACGTGGAGTGCGAGCCAGAGCAAGAACGGCGCGAGCACGACGAGCAGGTCGGGAGGAATCATGGCCCCAGCGTGCCGGCCATGGTGGCTCAGGCGGTGAGCGTGGACGGTGGTACGCTAGAAGCATGAGCGAAGCCGATATCGCCGAGATCCTGAAGCTCCCCGCTGAAGAGCGCATGCGGCTCGCTGAAATCATCTGGGCAAGCCTCGCATCGGAGCCGTCTGGCGTCCCGCTCGGCGACGCGCACCGTGCGGTCATTGACGAGCGGCTCGCAGAGCATGAGCGCAATTCCGCCGACGTAGTCTCGCTCGACGAGGTACTCAAGGAAGCACGGCGGCGCTGAGATGGCGCTGGCGGTCGTACACCGCCGCCGGGTCGGCCAGGATCTCGCCGCCGGTTTCGACTACTACGCGACGCAAGGGCCTGAGCTCGGCGAGAAGTTCCTGCGTGCGGTTACAAGCGTGGTTGAAGCCATCGGCCGCTATCCGCAAATGTTCTCCGCGGTGCATGGCGAGGTGCGCAGGGCGATCCTGTCTGGCTTCCCCTACGCTGTGTTTTACCGGATCGAACCGCGGCGCGTGGTCGTCCTGGCGATACTGCACACGGCCCGCGATCCGAGGTTATGGCCCCGGCCGCGCCGGGACCGGAAATGAACGGGCGGGCATTATTCGCGCAGAGGCGATAGGCGCTCTCTGCCTTGGCGCGGATCGCCGCGGGTGCCGCAGCGAGGAGGCGGCGGAAAGCCTCAGTGGTGTGTGACTGCACTACCTCTAGAGAGGCTTCGTGCGCCCTGCTTCGTACTCGGCGAGCGCTTCCTGCGCGAGACGCGCCAGCTTTTCCTGCGACCCCGCGAAGGCGTCCGCCCAGCGGCGCTCCGAGGCGAGCTCTTCCAGCAGGACGGCCGCAACGGCGTCCTGCTCGGATTCCGGCAGCTTGGCGATCTGCTCGATGGCCTTCTCGAGGAGCCTAGTCATGCGGCCAGTATAGGCGGCGGCAGCCCTGATCCAGTGCGCGCCTGCCTACCCGGGTAGCCGGACCCGCCTCGACGATCTTCGGCGCCGGCGGTCGGCCTGGGCGATGAGGAGGAGCAGTTCCTGCCGGGTCAGCGGCTTGGCACGGCGGCGGAGCCTGGTTGCGAGGGAGCGCAAGGCGGAGGCGAGGATCATCGGCGCAGGCGCTCCGCCAGTTCCAGGCACGCCCACAGAATGAGGGGCGAGAGGGCGCATACGAGGTCGAGGGGAATCATGCCGCGCACGTTAGCGCCCGAAGAGGCTCAGGGCGTGAGCCCGCGAGTTTGCGGGTATAGGATGCAGGCAGGCGTCGTCCAAGAGCGCCTCGAGTCTCGCCTTCGGGCCCGCGGGGGCCGTGTTTACCGGCACAGCTGTGCCGCTCTGCGAGGAGCCGGGTCGCAGCTCGCGCGCCCGGCATTCATGAACGCTACCAAGCTCGAGAGGGAATCACATGCCAATGTTCATGCTGATGGGCCGGTATTCACCGGAAGCGGTCAAGGCGATGATGGATTCGGGTGCCGATCGCGAGTCGGCGGCGAGGGAAGCGGTGACGGCGGCGGGCGGCAAGCTGCTCGGCTTCTACGGCATGTTCGGCCAGGACTACCACGTGGCGCTCATTACGGATATGCCCGGAAATGCCGAGTACATCGCCACGCTGGCGACGGCGATGATGGCGGGGACGTTTGTCAGCTACAAGACCATCCCGCTGTACACGTCGGCCGAGCTGGCGAAGGCCGCCGCCGTGTCGAAGAAGGTGCGCTCGGCGTATCGGCCGCCTGCGGCGTAAGCGCGGGTTGGATCCGGGCGCCAGGGTGCAGACCCTTGCGCTCGGACTCTGGTCGGCGTAGGCGCTTACGCAGCTCGAGCGAACCATGGCCAGGTCACTGAGAAACGAAAGCACAATCGACTGATGCTCGATTGGACGACCTGTCCGGCGGTTGAGCGGGATCCCGGGAAGCTGAGCGGCGCCTGGGTTTTTCGCGGCTCGCGCGTGCCTGTGGGTGCGCTCTTCGAGAATCTCGAGGGCGGCGCTACGGTGCAGCAGTTCCTGGCGTGGTTCCCCGGCGTGACCCGGGCCCAGGTCGACGCGGTCCTGGACCATGCCGCGCGCAGCACGCAAGCAACCTAACGCCATCGTTCACCGGAATTAGGGCTCCGTCCCCGATTTGTCGTAGCACCTCGCCGCTGCTTTCAGCGCTTCGGCAACGCGCCTCCGCAGACCGGGAGGCTGGAGCACCTCGACATCCGCGCCGAACTTGAGGATCTCCATCACGAGCTCGCGGTCCTCGGCATAAGGCACTTCGAGGATGTAGCTGCCGTCCTTCTCCACGCGTGCGCGCTGCTTCGGGTGCCAGTTCTGCGCGGATACCCAGCGCGCGGCTTCGGGCGTGAACTTGAGGGTCGCCCACTCCACCTTGCGGCCGGCGAAGATGCCGTAGCCGCTGCCGAGGTATTCGTCGAGCTCGCTTGCCGGGATTTCCTTCGCGCGCGTGTCCAGCAGGCGCGCTTCACGGACCGCGTCGACGGCGAAGCTGCGCAGGTCCTGGCGAAGGTGGCAGTAGGCGTCGAGGTACCAGTTGTCGCGGTAGTGCACCAGGCGCTGCGGCGAGATCTCGCGCTCCGTTTCGCGGTCGTCTTTGCGGCTGTAGTGCCGGATCCACACGCGCGAGCGCTTGAGGAGCGCGGCCGCGACCACGCTGAAATGGGCGGCTTGCCCGGCGCGTCGCTCGGGCAGGAAGATGCGCATGCGCTTCACCACCTCTTCCCAGGAGTGGTCGCCGGTGCCGAGGATCGAGCGCAGGCGCTCGAGCACCGGCTTCACCTGGCCGTCGAGCAGGCCGGGCTGCAGGTTGGAGAGAAGCTGCAGCGTAGAGAGGAGCGCCTGCACTTCGGCGGCGTTGAACCACAGTCCCGGCAGCTCGTAGCGCGGGCCGCTGCGCGGCTTGCCGAAACGGTAGCCGTTCGACGTCCGGTCGTACTCGATCGGGGCGTTGAAGCGGCTGCGCATGTACTCGAGGTCGCGCTTCACGCTCGCGCGCGACATGCCGAGCTTCTCCTTGAAGAGCGCAAACGAAACGACCTTGCGGTCCTTCAGGAGCTGGTCGATCTTGTAATAGCGTTCGAGCGGACTCATCGGGGACGCCGGAGGTGGTTGGACCAAATACCTCTTCGCTGCAGCTTGGCGTGGTCCTCGATTGCCTGGAGCCGCTGCGCATGAGCGCGCGCCGTCTCGCCGGACGGCAGGCCCAAGCGGCTGCCCTTGTTGCGCGCCAGCCCTTCGCTGACAAGCACCTGGTGCAGATAGCGGCCGTCGACCTGCACCAGGCCGTAATACCGGGCATGCTTGCTGCGGCCCTGCGCGAACGTCTTCTTCGTGTGGATGACGAAAGGCCTCTGCAGAACGGCCTGCACGTAATCGCGCGCTCTCGCACCGGCTCGCGCCAGCTCCTCCGCAGTGACGCCGAAGTATTCGTATTGCTGCCGCACGCGGTCCGGGAAGCTCACGTCGGACTCCGGCGCATCGACGAAGTACAGCCTGACGAAGAAGCGTTCCCGGCCGCACTGCACGAGGAAGCTGTCGCCGTCGTTCGACTTGTCGGCGACATACCGGCACGCGTCCAAGGTCGTCCATGCCTTCGTCTCCGCGGAATGGCAGGGCGTCGCCGGCAGCAGGGCGAGGAGCGCAATGCAGGCTTTCTTCATGGGCCGGAGTGTACGTGCGAGCAAACCAATGAGAAAAATGGGGTCTGTCCCCATTTAGTATCGGGGAATGATTGGCCAACCCGTCCGCCGCACCGAAGACCCCGCCCTCCTCCGCGGCGAAGGCCGCTACACCGACGACCTGAACGAGCCCGGGCAGGCGTACGCCTACATCGTGAGAAGCCCTTACGCCCACGGGATCATAAAAAGTATTTCTGTTGAAACCGCAAAGTCGATGCCCGGCGTGCTCGCGGTCTACACCGCCGCCGACCTGACGGCGTACGGGCCGCTCAAGTGCGCCCTCGACTTCAAGCAGCGCAACGGCACACCGATGCACAAGCCCATCCGCAAGGCGCTTGCCGCGGACAAGGTGCGCTTCGGGGGCGATCCGATTGCCTGCGTGGTGGCCGAGACCTACATGCAGGCGAAGGACGCGGCGGAAGCGGTGGAGCTGGACATCGAGCCGCTGCCGGCGGTGACGGTGCCGAGCGAGGCGGTCAAGCCGGGCGCGCCGCAGCTCTACGACGACGTGCCGAACAATGTGTGCCTGGACTTCGTCTGGGGGGAGCCGGACAAGGTAGCGCAGGCATTTCAATCTGCCTTCCACAAGACCAGGCTATCCGTGAGGAACACGCGCGTCGTCGTCGCGGCGATGGAGCCGCGGGCGGGGATCTGCGCCTACGACAAGGCGAGCGGAAAGTTCACCCTCACGGCGCCGAGCCAGGGGGTGTGGGGCCAGAAGGGCCAGCTGGTCGACATCCTGGGTGTCACGCCCGACAAGGTGCGCATCCGGACCTACAACGTCGGCGGGTCGTTCGGCATGAAGGCGCCGATCTACCCGGAGTACGTCTGCCTGGCGCACGCGGCGCGCGCGCTTGGGCGGCCGGTGAAATGGACCGACGAGCGCTCGGGCTCGTTCATGTCCGACCACCACGGCCGCGACCACGAGATCACGGGCGAGCTGGCGCTCAGCGCCGAAGGCCATTTTTTGGCTTTAAGAATGTCTGGTTACGGCAACGTCGGCGCGTACTTGAGCACGGTGGCGCCGCAGCCGCCGTCGATGAACCTGGTCAGGAACGCTTGCGGCGTCTACCGCTTCCCGGCGTTCGAGGTCTCGACCAAGGTGTGCTTCACCAACACCTCGCCGGTTTCCGCCTACCGCGGCGCCGGCCGCCCGGAGGCGAACATGTACATCGAGCGCCTGATCGACGAAGCGGCGCGCCAGATGAAGATCGACCGCTTCGAGCTGAGGCGCCGCAATCATGTGAAGCCTTCGGAGATCCCGTACAAGAACCAGGCGCAGATGACGGTGGACAGCGGCGACTTCGGCACCGTTTTCGAGAAGGCGCTCGAAGCTGGGGATGTAAAGGGATTCTCGAAAAGAAAAGAAGAATCGAAAAAGCGCGGCAAGCTGCGCGGGCTGGGCGTGGGAAGCTACATGGAAGTGACGGCGCCGCCGAACAAGGAGATGGGCGGGATCGAGTTTGGCGGAGGGGGGACAGGTGACCCGCACATCACCTTCATCACCGGCTCGCTCGACTACGGCCAGGGCCACGCGTCGCCGATGGCGCAGGTGCTCTCATCGAAGCTCGGCGTGCCGTTCGAGAAGATCCGCCTGTTCCAGAACGATTCGGACAAGCTCGTGTTCGGCGCCGGCACCGGCGGCTCACGCACCGCGATGATGAGCGGCGGCGCGGCGGTACAGGCCGCGGACCTGGTGATCAAGAAAGGCAAGGCACTCGCCGGCGAGGTGCTCGAGGCAGCAGAAGCCGATATTGAATTCTCAGAAGGAAATTTTGTTGTAGCGGGAACGGACCGCAGGATCTCGCTCATGGACCTGGCGTCGAAGCACCCGGGAAAGCTCGACGTCACGCACGTCACCGAGGTCATCCCGTCCGCCTTTCCCAACGGCTGCCATGTGTGCGAAGTGGAGATCGACCCGGAGACCGGCGTCACGGATGTGGTGCGCTACAGCTCGGTGAACGACTTCGGCACCGTAATCAACCCGCTCATGGTGGAGGGCCAGATCCACGGCGGCGTGCTCCAGGGCCTGGGCCAGTGCTTCATGGAGGACGTGCGCTACGACGAGACCGGCCAGCTCCTCACCGGCTCGTTCATGGACTACGCGCTGCCGCACTTCACCGACTTCCCGGCCGACTTCGAATGGCAGAGCCATCCGGTGCCGGCGACCACCAATCCGCTCGGTGCGAAGGGCTGCGGCGAGGCGGGCTGCGCGGGGGCGATGACCTCGGTGATGAACGCAGTGGTGGATGCGCTGAGGGACGTGGGCATCAACCACTTCGATATGCCGGCGAGTCCGCCGCGGGTCTGGCGCGCTTTACAGCTAGCTCGCGGACGGAGTTAGAAACAAACCGGCAACAAAGCGAGCGCAAGCGGAAATCAGACTGATGCGCGCGTTCCCTAGCATTGCGGCCTCAACGAATGGAGGCAGCAATGGCACGGAGCACTACGAATCAGGAGCGCAGGCGCGTGGCAGCGGCGTTTCGCCGCATGGCCCGTGGTTTCGAACCGAAGAGGGCCTACGCCAGTACCGTTGGCTTCTACCGCTCGGGCGGGCAGGAGTGGACCCGCCAGCTCGGCTAGTTATGTCTTCTTTTCCCGGCGGGGCGATGAAGGCTCCACGTCCGCCCGTCCCGGCGTGGTCGCGGGGGCAATGCCGTCTTTGCGCTCGGCAGGACTGGGCGGCTTGAACGGCCAGTCGAGGCGCCGCCGTTCCTTTCCGTCGTACTGCGCCTGGGACTTGCGGCGCTCCGGGCCCTCGTACTGCGCTTGGTTCTGTTCCATGGCTCGCCTGAAGCAAGCGGCGTGCGCGCGGCGCTAGCCGATATCCGTGTACTTGCGAATGCTTCCGCGAGCCTTGTCCGCCGGATACTTCAGCGCGTTTTTCCTGATCTTGTCTTGCGCCGCTTCCAGCAAATCGATATTGAGCTTGTCGGCCAGCCGTATCAGATAAATCAACACGTCGGCCATTTCGTCACCGACTTGAGAACGCTGTTGCTCCGTCAACGCCTTGGAAGCGTCCTCCGTCAACCACTGAAAATGTTCAAGCAACTCTCCGGCTTCGACAATCAGGGCAGCCGCGAGATTCTTAGGCGAGTGGAATTGGTCCCAGTCGCGCTCCGCCGCGAAGCTGCGCAGGCGGTCCCTGAGATCCAACAACGTGATGTCGCTGCTGCCTTTGATGGCCATAGTGCTCCCCAAGCGAAATGTTACTCGGGACGTGCAGGATAATCCGGCATGCCCACCAATCCTGAACGCATCGCGGCCGCGACCAAGCGCCGCTACGGCACGGCGCTCGAAATCCCGCGCGCAGTGCCAAGCCTCGAAGCTCTCGCCGCACTGAACGAGCGCTCGGTGTGCCGGCGCTACCGCCCTGACCCCGTACCGGAAGAGATTGTGCGGCTCCTGTGCGCCACGGCGCTCGCGGCTCCTACCAAGAGTGACTTGCAGCAGGCGACGCTGGTGCGCCTCGCCGATCCGGCGAAGCGCGCCGCGGTGTGCGCGCTGCTGCCTGGATCGCCCTGGCTCATGCAAGCGCCGGAGCTGTTCATCTTCTGCGCCGACGGCTGGCGGCTGCGGCGCATCTTCGCGAAGAGGGACAAGGTGTTTCCGAACGAGCACCTGGACGCGTTCTTCAATGCGAGCGTGGATGCCGCGATCGTGCTCGGCGCGTTCGTCGCCGCGGCGGAGCTCGCCGGCCTCGGGACGTGCCCGATCAGCCAGATCCGCGACCACGTCGCGAAGATCGACCAGCTGCTCGAGCTGCCCGACTGGGCGGTGCCGGTAGCCGGGCTCGCGCTCGGCTACCCGGAGCAGAAGGAGCCGCTCAGCGCGCGGCTATCGCTCTCCGCCACCGCGCATACCGACCGCTACGACCGCGCCGCGGTGGAACGGGAGCTCGACGCGTACGACGCGCGTCGCGGGCGGGACTGGAGCGGGGACAAGGTGAAGCAGTACAGCACTGTGTGGCGGGCGGATTTTGGGGCGCACGTGAGGAGGAAGCGGTTCGAGGTGGGCTGACAAATTCGGGGTCAGGGCCGTAAACCTGCTGACGCGTAGCTGGACCAGATTCGAGCCCTGACCCCAGGTGGAGTCCGCGAGGCGTCAGGGCAATCCCGACGGAGCGGGGTTTAGCGTAAGCGGGCACATGCATTGCTGCTTCCGGGCCTATTTCAGGAGCCCGCTATGGCCACCTCTACGATGTCCCCGGATCCCCGCCGCGACGGCGTTATCTATGACACCCCCCGTGGAGGCGGCGCGCTCTCCGGGCCCAGCGCGGTTTCGTGGGCTGCCATCTTCGCCGGCGCAGCCGCGGCGGCCGCGCTGTCGCTCATCCTTACGCTCCTCGGCACGGGCCTGGGGCTGTCGGCGATGTCGCCCTGGGCAAATGAGGGGGTGAGCGGCAAGACCCTGGGCGTCGGCACTGGCGTCTGGCTCGTCCTGATCCACATCCTGGCTTCCGGGCTGGGCGGCTACATCGGCGGCCGGCTGCGGACCAAGTGGGTCTCTCTCCATACCGACGAGGTCGCCTTTCGCGACACCGCGCATGGCTTCCTTACATGGGCGGTCGCGACTTTACTCACCGCGGCAA
Source organism: uncultured bacterium (assembly GCA_965233195.1). Lineage (GTDB taxonomy): Bacteria > Pseudomonadota > Gammaproteobacteria > Burkholderiales > SG8-39 > SCGC-AG-212-J23. The sequence continues at coordinate 37,560 of CBDDSB010000037.1, forward strand.
TGCTTACCTCCGCCGTGACGACCATCGTCAGCGGCGGCGTGCGGGCCGGAGCGCAGGTCGCTGGCGGCGCTGCGAGCGCGGCGACTACCGCGGCGGCGAGCGGTGCCGCAGCCGCGGGCGCCGACGCGTCCAAGTCCGGCGACGGCGGCCCGATGGGTTACGCGGTCGATTCGCTGTTCCGCGCTCCCAAGGGCGGCAAGAGCCAGTCCTCACCGGAGCAGGCCACGGCGGAAGTCGGGCGCATCTTCACCAACGCCGCCATCTCCGGGAAGCTGCCGGAAGAGGACGCGCGCTACGCCGGCCAGCTGGTGGCGCAGCGCACCGGCGTGTCCCAGGCCGAAGCCGAGAAGAAGGTGAACGAGACCTTCAACCAAGTGCAGCAGAAGAAGCAGGAAGCGGAGACCAAGGCGCGAGAGGCAGCCGATGCGGCGCGCAAGGCGTCCGCGGCCGCGGCCCTGTTCCTCTTCATCACGCTGCTGATCGGCGCGTTCGTCGCCAGCTATTCCGCCATCGTCGGCGGACGGCAGCGCGACGACTGATCGCCCGCGCGGGCGACTTTAGTCGGGCTGGTTTTTAGGCGGGAGGTCGTGCCAGACGACCTGCCGCGGCCAGGGCGCGGCGAGGGGGCGCGGGGTGGTGAGCCCGTGCCCGTACGAGCGAATGGCATTGAGCTGAAACACGTTGGTGCTGAGCTGGAAGACATTGCTGTCGTCCGCCGGCGCTTCGGGCTCCTGGATGGTGTAAAGGTCGGTCGGCTTTTCCATCACCGGCCTGCGATCGGTTGCGGCACGGGCGGGAGGTTAGCGGCGGCGGTGTTCAAGCGCAGGGCTGCCGCGGCTGCCGCCATCAGGGCGACGCTGGCTCGCATCCACATCCATTGTTCTCGGCTCATTGCTTTGTCTTTCTTGTCGATTCCCGGATTGACGGGAGCGCGGACTTACGCACGCGCTCCCGCGTACTTCCCCCCTAGCTCTGGGCCCGGGCTTGCTTGTTGATCTGCTTCGCTTGCCAGGCGGCGACCTGCCGCTCCGTCTCTTCCTCGCTCAGTGCATAGACTTCCTGCACCTTGTTCACCAGGAATTCGCGCCGGCCCAGCGTGTCCGTGAGCTGCGGGTCGGACAGCTTGCTCCATCGCTGCTTGGCGCTGGCTTTGTACTCGTTCCAGCCGTTTTCGATGTTGGTCCAGTTCATGGTGCTCCTTCGCATTGCGTTTACGTCCGGCCCGCGCCGAAAGGCGGGCACTACTTTGATCTGCGTAGCGGGAGAGGTGGTGAAGGGTCGCCATTGAGCGGCGGTGGGAACGGGTTACTTCCGGAACACGGTCCACGATACGGGGCCGGCACGGCGGGGGTCAAGGCGTATATTTTTTATTTACTGCGCGGTCCAGCCGCCATCGACTAACAGGCTGGTTCCAGTGACTAAAGCAGCAGCCGGCGAGGCGGCGAACACTACCGCGGAAGCCACATCTTCGGGCCGCCCCACCCCGCCGGCTGGAATGCGCTCCTTGACCCATTGCGCGAACCCTGGCTTCGCCGCCGCCAGCTGGTTGTACAGCGGCGTCTCGACGAACGTCGGCGCGATGGAAACCACGCGGATGCCGTGCGGCGCGAGCTCGAGCGCCATCGCTTTGGTCAAGCCTTCGAGGGCGTGCTTGCTCATGCAGTAGACGGTGCGGTTTACCGCGCCGACGTGGCCCATCTGGCTCGACATGTGGAGGATGGCGCCGCCGCGCTGCTTGCGGTCCGGCGCTTCGAGCATCTTCTTCGCCGCGGCCTGGGCGACGAGGAAGGCGGCGCGCACGTTGAGGTCGAGGAGGCGATCGAGGTGCTCCTCGCTCACTTCGACGAACGGCTCGGGGATGTTGGTGCCGGCGTTGTTGACCAGCACGTCGAGCGCGGGCATCGCCGTTACGACCCTTTTGAATTCCGCGGAGCTCATAACGTCGCAGACCACCGCGTGGGCCTTGCCGCCGGCGGCGCGGATCTCGGCGGCGGCTTGCTCGATTTCGTCCTTGGTGCGCGCGATCAGCCAGACTTCGGCGCCGGCTTGCGCGAGGGCGACGGCGCAGGCGCGGCCGATGCCGCGGCCGGCGCCGGTGACCAGGGCGGTGCGGCCGTCGAGGCGGAATCTGTCATGGACGGTCACGGGCTAAGCCAAAGAAAACATCGCATTCGTGAAAAGTGCAGCATCCATATGAAGCGAATCCTGCTCCAATGGCTGCAAGGGAGAAGCAGTGAATACGTCAGTCATCGTCGGAGCGATAGCGCTGGTGCTGGCAGGGTTGCTGGCCACCGGACATGCGTTCGAGCAGGAGGCTTCGGAGCCGGTGGTGAGTGCGGTGCAGGTAAAGTCGTAGCACAAGAAAACCAACCCCCCGTTCGCCCAGAAGCTCACGACCCCCTTGTCAGGGGGTCGAACCCGTACCTATTCCGATTTTCTGGCCGCCGTAGCGGCGCAGGCGCAGGTCGGCCTGCTCCTTGTGGCCCCAGAAGCGCTCGATCGCGCACAGGCGCGAGCAGTACTCGCCGACCGCGACGCTCGCCTCGCGCGTGATCTCCTGGTAGGTGCAGGTCTTGAGGAATTTTCCGACCCACAGGCCGCCGGTGTAGCGCGCGGCGCCGAGCGTCGGCAGGGTGTGGTTGGTGCCGATCACCTTGTCGCCATAGGAGACGTTGGTCTCGGGGCCGAGGAACAAGGCGCCGTAGTTGCGCATGTGCTCCAGAAAGTACCGTGGGTTCTTGCAAAGAATTTCCACATGCTCGGCGGCCACGCGATCGGCTTCCTTCACCGCTTCCTCACGCGAGCCGACCAGGATGATCTCGCCGTAGTCGCGCCACGCCACGCCGGCGACGTCGGCCGTGGGAAGGACCTTGAGTTGCCGTTCGATCTCGCCAGGCAATGCTTCACAAAGCGCTCTTGAGGTACTGATCAAAGTCGCCGGACTCGTCGGGCCGTGCTCGGCTTGACCAAGGAGGTCGGTGGCGATCATCTCCACGTCCGCGCTCTCGTCGGCGACCACCAGGATCTCGGTCGGGCCGGCGAAGAGGTCGATGCCGACCTTGCCGAAGAGCTGGCGCTTGGCCTCGGCGACGTAGGCATTGCCCGGGCCGCACAGCATGTCGACCGGCTGGATGCTCTCGGTGCCGAGCGCCATCGCGGCGATCGCCTGCACCCCGCCGACGACATGGATCTCGTCGGCGCCGCCGAGCACCATCGCGGCGATGGTCTCGGCGTGCGGCTCGCCTTGATTCGGCGGCGTGCACGCGATGATGCGCTTCACGCCGGCGGTGCGCGCGGTGACGATGCTCATGTGCGCGGAGGCCACCATCGGGTAGCGGCCGCCGGGCACGTAGCAGCCGACGCTCTCCACCGGGATGTTCTTGTGGCCGAGCTTCACGCCCGGAAGGGTCTCGACCTCGATGTCGCGTATCGCGGCGCGCTGGTGCTCGGCGAAGTTGCGGATCTGCGCCTGGGCGAACTTGATGTCGGAGAGGGTGCTGGGGTTCACCTTCCCAAGAACTTTTTCGATGTCAGACTGCGAAAGCTTCTTCGGCACCCACTTGTCGAACTGCTGTGAGTACTCGCGTACGGCAGCATCGCCGCGCGTCTTTACGCCGGCGAGGATGCCTTCGACCGTGTGGCGGACTTTCGCGTCGATCTCGTCCGTGACGTCACGGGCGAGTCGCCGCTTGAGGTGGGTGGCCATGCAAGTCTCCGAATTCGGGCTCTGACCCCGAATTCTAGGCCCCCACCTTCCAAACTGCGGGTTTAGCGGCGGCGCTTGGCGCGCTTACCGCCACCAGACTTGGCGGCGTTCTTGCGCGCGGAGCGCTTGCGCTGCGGCGCATCCGCCTCGGGAAGCACGGCGACGCGCACGGTGCGCGCGTTCTTCGCCAGCGCTTCCATCGAATTGAGCACCATCTCGCCTCCCTTCAGGACAGCGTTGCTCCACGCGAACATCGGATTGACGATGGCCTTGACGATCTCGCGGCTCTGCCTCGACTTTTGGGTCATGAAATGCTCCTTGGGAAAACAAGTCTCCTGGAGCAAGGGTCATGCCGCGCAGCAACAAGAATTGCTAGGCCGGAGACAGGATGTGGATAACCCGGCTCGCAAGAAGCTCTTTGGTCCTGGCGCCGTACGCGGCCATGTGCGGCGCGGCGGCGTGCGCCTTGAGGGCGTCCATGCTTTCCCATTTCTCCACCACCAGGAAGGTATCGGGTCCGTACTTGGTCTGGACCGGCAGCGCCGGGTCGGCGTCGACGGCCGCGCCGTACTCGATGCAGCCCTTCTCGGCGCGCACGGCCGGGACGTTGGCGCGAAAGTGCTTGAGCACTTCTTCACGCTTTCCAGGCTTGGCGGTGATGACGGCGATGACGTGGATCATTTGGATGCACTCCCCGGGGAAATGAGCAAGACTGGCCCGATTATCGTATTGTCGCGGCCACATGGTGCCAAGCCAGGATATCGATTCAACCCCCCCGCCCGCCAGTCGCGAGGCGGCAGTGATATTCGCGGAGCTGGTCGGCGCCACCGAGCTTTATGCCCGCCTCGGCGACGCCGCCGGGCACGACGCCATCGCACCGTGCGTCGAGAAGCTGCAGCAGACGGCGGAGTCGACCCAGGCGCGCTTCGTGAAGCGCATCGGCGGACGGCTGATGCTGCTCTCCGGGAGCGCCGACGCCGCCGCCCGCACCGCGGTCGCCATGCAGGTCGCGGCCGGCGATTTTCCGGCGGCCGGCGACACCCGGCTCGGCCTGGGCGTCGGTTTCCACTACGGCCCGGTGATCCAGAACAACGCCGACGTGTTCGGCGACACGGTCAATATCGCCGCCCGGCTGGTCGAGCAGGCGGCGCGCGGCCAGATCCTGCTCGCCGCCGACACCGCGGAGCAGGTCGGCTCGCTCTACCGGCGCTCCATCCGCCGCCTGTACGCGGTGCAGCTCAAGGGCATCGAGGAGGAGCTGTCGCTGTGCGAAATCGTGTGGCGCGCGGACGAGCCCGCCACCTTCTACCCGTTCGACGCCGCGTCCGAGCCGGCGCGCGCCAAGCTCAAGCTCAAGTACCGCGGCGACAAGATGGTGCTGCGCCGCATCCTCGAGGCGTTCACCATCGGGCGCGACCCGGGCTGCGCCCTGGTGATCGACAACGAGCACGCCTCGCGCCACCACTGCACCATCCAGCGGCGCCACGCCAACTTCCTGCTCGCCGACAAGAGCACCAACGGCACCTTCGTCACGGTGGAAGGCGAAGAGGAGGTCATCCTGCACCGCGAGGAGTTCACGCTGCGCAAGAGCGGCTGGATCTCGTTCGGCCAGCCGCGCAGCGCCGGGGGCGAGGCCCTCGAATTCATCTGTGACTGAAGAATTCGGACCCTGACCCCGAATCAGGCTTGCCAGACGGCGTAGCCCTGCTCCCTTAACGCGATCGCGAGCTCGACCTCCATGTCGCGCGCGGCGTCGTAGGGCATCGGGTTGGCGTAGGCGTAGAGCTTCGGCAGCAGGCGCATGCCGAAGCGCTGCACGAACTTGTTGGCGCGGATGCCGGCCTTGTGCTTCTCGAAGCGCTGCTCGGGCGTGAGGCCGGTGCAGCCGACGTAGACGCAAGGCTTGGTGATGTCGTGGTCGGGATTGGCCTTGCGGAAGCGCGCGCTGTTGTAGATCGCCGGGTCGAGCTCGATGACGTAGACCGAGTGGCGATGCCTGCTTCTTTTCCCCTTGCGCTTCTTCTTTGAGGCTTTCTTCACGCCGCGATGTTAACGCCCCCGGAAATGCGCCGGAGTGCCTCGACGCGCGCGTCAAACATTGAAAGACTCGTTGCGTAGGGGACGATCAAGAAAGGCCTGCAATGGAACTGTCGAAGACCGTCGGAGCGCTGGCCATCGTCCTGGGAGTGGTGCTGACCGCGGGATTCGCCGTCGGGGAAGACGGAGCGGTCGGGGCATCCAAGCAGACGATACAGATGAAGGTCGAGGAGCGCGAAGCGCAGCGCCGCGCGGCGCTGGAAGAGCAGCAGAAGCGCAAAGAGGCGTTCGAGCGCGCCTGCAACAAGCCGATGAAGTCGGACACCGACCGGGATCTTTGCCGCGTAGCCTACAAGCGGCTCGATCCGACCAAGTACTAGAAGTAGCCCAGGAAACCGGGCAGAAGCAAAACCCCAAAAATGAAGGCCCCGCCATGAAGGCGGGGCCGGGTGCCCGAACACTCGGGCGGCGCCTAGCTGGGCGCCTGTTCCAATCGCGGCTACCGCCGCGCTGAGCTGCCGGTGCCAGGTACCCCGACAGGTAGCCGGGAATCCCACGCCTACTACCGCAATTGCTGCGGCGGCCCGTGCACGCTCAACTCCAAATTTACGCCGTTCGCCGTTGCCGTCAATCACCATTCGTACTACGCGTCTAAGATGCGGGCCCATGTCCCTGCCGCCCGAGCTGCTGCGCCACGTCTCGCGCGAAGAGGTCAACGCGCTGCCGATCCGCCGCTACGAAGGCGCGGTCCACGTCATCGCCGCGCCGAGCGAGCTCGCCCCGGCGATGGACGACATCCTGCAGGAGACGCTGGTCGGCTTCGATACCGAGACCCGGCCCGCCTTCCGGCCGGGCGAGAGCTACCCGCCGAGCCTGGCGCAGGTCGCCACCGCGCGCGCGGTCTATCTCTTCCAGGTACAGCGCCCGGAAATCGCCGCCGCGGTGGCGCGCATGCTGGGCGAAGAGCACATCGTCAAGGCCGGCGTCGGCCTGGCCGATGACCTCAAGAGCCTGAAGAAAATCGTCGCCTTCCACGAGAAATCGATCGCCGACGTCGGCGCGCTGGCGCAGCGCCACGGCCTCAAGCAGAGCGGCGTGCGCAACCTCGCGGGCCTGTTCCTCGGCTTCCGCATCCCGAAGGGCACGAAGACTTCCAACTGGTCGCGGCAAAAGCTCTCCGAGCAGCAGATCGTCTATGCCGCGACCGATGCGTGGGCTTGCCGGGAGCTCTACCTGAAGTTCAGGGAGCTCGGCCTTACGATCTGAAATGGAAGCTTGCGGCGAGCAAGGTCCAGCAGCTCGCGGTCCTTGGTCACCAGGTAGTCCGCGCGCGCGGCAGCCGCGGCTTCGAGGAACACCTGGTCGGCGGGGTCGGCGCACAACGGTAGCCCAGTCCCATCAATAAGGATGTCTTTAAGGGGTGTTGCAACGCGACGGCATTCGGCAAGGCAGGCGGCCTGCTTTTCAGCACCGATGCTGTGCTTACCCAGGTCGTAGGCCAGCACGCGCGCGAGCTCCGCTTCGCCGGCGGCGTCGATGAAGATCTCGGCGCGGCCTTCGGCCACCGCGGCCTTGAGCGGCGCCACCGACGGATCATTGAACAGCAGCCAATCGAGCCAGATGTTGGTATCCAGCACCAGCCTCACGCCAGGACCACGAGCTCCGGCGCGGCGCCCTTCTCCACGAACACGATCGCGTTCTGGCCGAACAGGCGCCCGAGCGCTTCGGCGTTGTCGCGATAGATGCCGATGACCAGGCGGCTGGGTTCGGCCCACGATCCGTCGGGCTCGCGGCCCTCGCCCGCGCGCCACGGATAGCCGGCCGCGGCGATCAGCTGGTCGAGCGCGCTCAGCGCCGCAGCGTTCTGCGCCGCGGATTTCTTCTTGCTGCGCGGGTTGGCCGCGGTGACGAACGCCGCGGTGGTGGCGCCTTCCTGCTCGAGCAAGGCGTCGAGCCGCGCGCTCGGCTCGCCGATCTTCAGCACGAACTCGGGGTCGGCGAAGATGAAGTAGTCGGCGTTCTCGTAAGCCTCGATCAGTTTTTTCGAGGTCATGAGAGGTGGTGCACCGGTTCGACGTAGTACACGGGAGTGGCGAGTCCTTCGAAGCGCGCCTTCAGCTGCAACGCGAGGTAAAGCGAATAGTGGCGCGACTGCATGAGGTTGCCGCCGTGGAACCAGAGGTTCTCCTGCGCGGTGGGCTTCCACATGTTGCGCAGCTCGCCGACCCACGGTCCCGGATCGGCCTTGGTGTCCGAGCCCAGGCCCCACACCTTGCCCACCTTGTCGGCGACTTCCGGGCTGATCAGCTCGCGCGCCCACTGGGTCATCGAGCCGTAGCCGGTGGCGAACACCAGCAGGTCGGCGGGCAGCTCGCTGCCGTCGGAGAGCTGCACCGACTTGTCGCTCGCTTGCTCGACACTCACGCCGGCCTTGAGCTTGATCTTGCCGTCGATGATCATCTGCGAGGCGCCGACCTCGATGTAGTAGCCGGCGCCGCGCCGCAGATACAGCGAGTGGATGCCCGAGCCGTCTTCGCCGAAGGTGTACTGGAAGCCCGCCTTGTCGAGGCCTGCGTAGAGATCCGCGTCGCGCTCTCGAATGGCTTTGTAGATCGGCCTTTGCAATTCAGGCAGGACTTTGAACGGCACCGAGGCGACCGTCAGGTCGGCGATCGCGGTGCTCACCCCGCGCGCCACCGCCTGCTCCGAATAAAGCGGGCCCCACGCGAGCTCCATCAGGCTCTCGGTGCGCACCACGATGCTCGGCGCGCGCTGGATCATGGTGACCTGCGCCGCGCCGTGCGCGTGCAGGTCCTGGCAGATGTCGTGCGCCGAGGTGCCCGAGCCCACGACCACCGCGTGCTTGTCCTTCCATGCCGCGCCACCTTCGAACTTGCTGGAATGCACGGCGGTACCGGCGAATTTCTCAATTCCGGGAGTGGTTGGGATACTGGGAAAACCGGACATGCCGGTGGCAAGCACCAAATGCTTCGGGCGCAACGTCAGCGGCTCGCCGTTTCTCAGCAGGTTTACCGTCCACTCACCATCACTGAACGTGGCCTTGGTGCAAACCGTCGAAGTGCGATAGTCCAGCTCCATCACCTTCACGTACATCTCCAGCCAGTCGCCCATCCGGTCCTTGGGCGTGAACACCGGCCAGTGGTCGGGAAACGGCAGGTACGGCATGTGGTCGTACCACACCGGGTCGTGCAGGCAGAGCGAGGCGTAGCGCTTGCGCCAGGAATCGCCCGCGCGCTGGTTCTTCTCCACCACCACCGCCGGCACGCCGAGGCGCTTCAAGCGCGCGGCGAGCGCAATGCCGCCCTGCCCGCCGCCGACGATCAGGACGTAGGGCGCCTGGGCCGTCGGCGGCTCGCTGGAATCACGCTTCTCTTCGAAGCCTTTCAATTCCTGCAGGGTGGTGAGTAGTGTCCAGGCGTGCTTGCCGCGCAACCTCAGGTGGCCGAGGCCGCGGCCGACGGCGGTTTCGAAGCTGAACCACTCGTTCGATTGAGCGACGAAGTTGCGCGGCTTCACCCCGGCCAGGGTCGCGGCCAGCATGGCCTTGATCGCCGCACGGCCCTCGCAGGTCTTGAGGTTCCAGGTGAACGAGACCAGGTCGCGCCAGAAACCGTCGGGCTCGAACAGGCCGGCGGCCGCGTTGATGTCGCCGCGCTCGAGCGCGGCGCCAAACTTTTGCAGCCAGTCGCGGGGAGTCACTGCGGCAATTGTCACCTAATCCTGAAAACCCCGATTGCCGGGGCGCGCCCCTTCCGCTAGCGTTTCGCAAGACACATGGAACCGGGCCGCGAAACCACCGTCCTGTTCGCCGTCATCGTCGGCGCCGGCGACCTGCGCGAGAAGGCGGGCGACAAGGTCGCGCACGAGGCGCTCGAGCGCTGCCAGTTCCGCCTCGGCCAGGCGGCTGCGTCGTGCGGCGCGCGCCTGATGCAGAGCACCGCGAACAAGGTAATGGTGCTCGCCGCGTCGCCCGACGCCGCGGCGGACGCCGCCTCGGCGATGCACCTCGCGATGGAAAAGCTGCCGAAGACCGCGGAGGTCAAGCTCTCGGTCGGCATCGGCTTCCACTTCGGCCCGGTAGTGCAGAAGGGCGACGAGGTGTTCGGCGATACCGTGAACCTGGCCTCGCGGCTGTGCGAGCACGCCGGCAGCGCGCAGATCATCACCACCGAGCGGACCGCGAAGCTGCTCTCGCCGCTCTACCGCGCCTGGCTGCGCAAGCTGGAGAGCACCCAGATCCGCGGCCGCTCCGAGGAGACCGCGCTGTGCGAGCTGGTCTGGCGCGCCGACGACAACGCCACGGCGCTAGTGCGCCACCGCGTGGAGGACGAGCGGCCGGCGCACGTCACGCTACGGCTCAGTCATCGCGGCCGCACTATCGAGCGCCGGCGCGAGAAGGACGCGGTCAGCATCGGGCGCGGCGAGGAATGCGGCATCGTCGTCGCCGACCAGAACGCTTCGCGCCAGCACTGCACCATCGAGCGGCGCAAGGACAAGTTCGTGCTGATCGACGTCAGCACCAACGGCACCTACGTCACCGTCGAGGGCGAGAAAGAAGTGCTGCTGCAGCACGAGGAGTTCGTGCTGCGCAAGCGCGGCTCCATCACCCTCGGCACCCCGCTGGTCAAGGCCGCCGAAGGCGTCGAATTCGACGTGGAGTGAATTCATTGCGCCGCGTGAGCGGCTAAGACATCCGCAACGCACGCCGTGAGGCGCTTGGCGTAGTCGATGTGCAGGAACTCGTTCGGCCCGTGCGCGTTGGAGTGCGGGCCGAGCACCCCGGTGATCAGGAATTGCGCCTGCGGGTACTGGGCGCCGAGCATGCCCATGAACGGGATGGTGCCGCCCTCGCCCATCCACATCGCGGGTTTGCCGAAATGGGTCTTCGAGGACTCGTTCAGCACTTTCTCCAGCCAGGGAGCGGTCTGCGGCGCGTGCCAGCCGGTGCCGGCATGGCCGGATTCGAATCGCACCCGCGCGCCGTACGGCGGATCGGCTTCCAGGATTGCCTTGAGCTGCCGGGCGGCGCTATCGGCCTTCACCGTCGGCGGCAGGCGCAGCGAGAGCACCAGCCGGGTCTGCGGCCGCAGCACATTGCCGGCGCTCGCCGGCGGCGGCAGGCCGTCGGCGCCGGTGACCGCGAGGAATGGCCGCCAGGTGCGGTTCAGCACCAGGTCGGAGAGGTCCGCCTGCATCGGCTCCATGCCGGGCATGAAGGGAAACTTGCGCCAGATTTCCTCGCCAAGCACTTCGGCGGCGCGGCGCGCCTGCGTGGCGCGCTCCGCCGGGATCTGCGCGTGGAAGGCGGCGTGCTTGACGATGCCGGTGTCTGCTGCGTCGATGCGCTCCAGCAGCATGCGCGCGATGCGGAAGCTCGACGGCACCACGCCGCTCGCGTCGCCGGAGTGCACGCCCTCGCTCAGGACTTCGACCGTGAGCACGCCGTTCACCAGGCCGCGCAGCGAGGTCGTGCTCCAGAGCTGCTCGTAATTGCCGCACCCGGAGTCGAGGCCAATCACCAGGTCTGGAGGAGGAATCCTCGTTGAAAGGGCTTCCAAATACGCCGGGAGATCCCCGCTGCCGCTCTCCTCGCAGCACTCGATGAGGATCGCGATGCGCCCGTGGGGTTTCTTTTGCTGCTGGAGATCACGGATGGCCGCGATGGAGGCGAACACGGCATAACCATCGTCCGCTCCGCCACGTCCATAAAGCTTGCCGTCGGCGATCACCGGGTTCCACGGCCCGTAGCCCTCGCGCCAGCCGACCATCTCGGGCTGCTTGTCGAGGTGGCCGTACATCAGGACATTCTTCCGGGAAGCGGAATTTGAAGGGATGTCCAGAAAGAGCACTGGCGTACGTCCGGGCAGCCGCATCACATCGAGCTTCATTCCCGCCACCGCGTGCTTGCGGCACCAGGCGGCGGCGAGCTCGACCGCGGCGTCGATATGGCCGTGCTCGGCCCACTCCTTGTCGAAGTGTGGCGACTTGGCGGGGATCCTGATGTAGTCGACGAGCGTCGGGACGATCGCGTCGTCCCAGAATTGCGCGATGGAGGAAGGCATGTCGAATTCTAGCTGGGGGAATTGTCGACGAACCGCGACACGTTTTTCGAAATAGTTTTGCGCGCGCTAGTTGCGTAAGAATCGGATGCCCACAATGGCTCCATATGCAGCTCTACCGCGCGACCGCCCTCATTGCCGTGGTGCTCATTGTTCTGCTGTCCGCGGGCTATGCCGCCGGGGAGCACAGCGCGGAGGAGCATCGCGCGCAGAGTGCAGCTACGGCCAGTAGGTAAGCCAGAACAGTAGCGTCGATACCTCGTTGAGCCCCGCAATCCGCGGGGCGAACGCCGCGTTTACAGTAACCGAGCGGAATTCCCAACCGACGAGCGGCAGCGGCGCCAAAGCCGGGTCACCGCCGTTGTAGGTCTCGCTCTTGAACAGCGCGAGCGCAGCGCCCAGGCGCAGGCTCTCGCCAGCCTTCCACCAGGCGCCGGCTCCCACCACCATGGCGGTGCGCTCAGCCGAGTCGTGATAGATGCCCGCGTCGGCAAGCCATTCCATGCGCTCCGACGACCGGCGGTAACGCACGCCAACGCCCGGATTGAACTGGTTGTCGAGGCCGAGCTCGCGCGCGCGGTCGCGCTCGAAGTGGTAGGAGGCACCGTACAGGTTGATGCCGATATCTCCAGCCCAGGCGAAACCCGCCGTCAGCAGCGCGAGCACGCAGCACGCGGCCCTTAAGAGCATGCGTTTCTAGCCAAGCGCTGGAGCCGCAGCAGGACCGCCGCGCTGGCCACCAGCAGCAAGAGCACGGCCAGCAGCCCGCGGTATTCGCTCTTCGGCTGGCTGACGACGTTCTTCGGGAAGCGCACCACCACCATCACTTCCTCGTGCGGCGCGATCGCGCGCATGGCGCGGAAGGCGGCGCGGCCGTCGCGCACGAAGCTCTGCGCGTCCTTGCCCGCGTCGGCCCGGATCTCGCGGCGGGAAACGCTGGAGGGCAGCACGATCTCGACCGTGATGCGCTCTGCGGGACCGAGGCGCCAATGCAGCTCGTCGTGCGCGTCGAGGAAGCGCACCCCGTTCTGGCTGCGGTAGGCGATCTGGTAGGTGTGGCGGCCATGCGGCAGCGCCGCGCCCGGCTTGCCGATGCGCAGGCGCGCGCCGTCGCCGTCGGGCTCGAGCAGCCAGGGCTCGGGATGACCGTTGCGGATCACGTCGGCAACCACGATCGGCGCGCGCATCTCGCGCCGCAGGACGGAGTGCGGCTGGCGGTCGTCGACCTCGAGCGTGATGCGCTCGGTGACGGTGAGCTCGCCGTTCCGCGCGATGCGGATGTCGCTGTGGAAATCCACGACGCGGGCGATGGCTTGGGCGGGGAGCAAGGCGAGCAGCATCATCACCAAGTTCCTCACTGGATCAATGCTTCCGCGAGCTCAAGGATATCGTCGGGCCAGTAGGTGGCGGGCCGCGGGCGCGGCGCGCCGGCGTCGATGGTGGAACGGCACGCGAGCAGCGGCAGGATCCAGCGCGGCGGGATCGCCGAACGGCCGAGCGCCGCGCCCAGCAGCGCGCCGCAGATCGCGGCGTTGGTGTCGGTGTCGCCTCCGGCCGAGACCGTTGAAATCAGCGCCTCTTCGAAGCTGGAGGATTCCAGGTGGAAAAACGCATTCTGCAGCGAGACCAGGACCCACCCCATGTGCGTGAAGTAGTCGGCCGGGGGCTTGCCGCTGGCGATGGCCTCGCGCACGCGTCCGCTGCAATTCGCCAGCGCGGCTTCACGCATCGCGGAGCGCCCCTGCCCGACGACGCCAACGGCGATGGCGGCGGCGTAGGCAGCGCACGCCTCGACGCACAGCGGGTTCTTATGCGTGAGCGCCGAGTCTTCGCGCGCGATGCGCGCCGCGCGCTCCGGGTCCCCGGCCGCCCAGACGCCGATGGGCGAGACTCGCATCAGCGAGCCGTTCGATTCGCTCTCGGTGGTGTGCATGCCGAGCAGCCCGCGCTCGGTGGTGGCGCCGATATCCGGCGGCCGCGACGTGAGCCACTCGCGGTACGCGTCCAGCACTTTCTCCGGCACGAACTCCTTGTTGGTAACCAGGCAGCGCGCCAGCGCCAGCGCCATCTCGCTGTCGTCGGTTGGCTGGCCGGCGATGGTGTGGAACACGCCGCCGTCGGCGAGCGCGCGCACGCCCTGCGGGAAGAGACGCGCGATCTCGGAAGCGGCCTTGAACTCGACCAGCGAGCCGAGGCTGTCGCCGATCACCTGCCCCAGCAGGCAGCCTTGCGCGTGCGCGAGCACCGGCTCGGACGCCTTGCGCGGAAAGCCGAGCATCACGCGCGCCTTCAACGCCGGCTCGTTCTCCAGCGACTTCCAGTCGTGCAGCGCGAGCTGCGCCGCGGCGGCGGGCGCGCCGGCGAAGCAGCCGGAGACGCGGCGCTCGAGCTCGCCGGTGAGCGTGATCTCCTTGCCTTCGGCGTCGAGCGCCACGCCGCCGGAGCCGCGCAGCAGCGCCATGCCGGCGGCGATGTCGTACTCGTTCACGCCGTGCGTCGACACGGTGGCCACGCCGTCGCCCGCGGCGATGCGCGCCAGGCGGTAGGCGATGCTCGGCATCGCGATATAGCGCGCCGGCGCCACCGCGCGCGACCACGCACCGGGACGCAGCGCGGAGGAGGCGGTGGCAAACACGAACTCGCCCGCGCCCAGCAGCCGCTGGGAAAGATCCACGCTGACCGGCTTGCCGTTCCTCAGCAGCGGGCCGGCGTCTTCGGCCCAGGCAATGGTGTCCCGCCCGCGGTCGGGCGAGAGCGGGCTGCAAACCACGCCGAGCACGGGGATGGAGTTTGTGAGTAAAGCGACTGAAACGGCCGAGCCGCGCTTGCCGCTGGTGAACTCGAACGTGCCGTCGTGGGGGTCGACAATCCACACCGAGGTCTGGTCGGGTCCGGGCGTGAGGCCGGTTTCCTCGCCCACAAACGGGCACGGCACCAGCGCCTGCAGCTTGTCCCTCAGGCGCTCCTCCATTTCGTGGTCGATCGGCGCCGAGCCGCGCCGGCCGCGCGGGCCATCGGGGCGCAGGAACTCGGCGGCGAGGAGCTCGCCCTCCGCCTCGACCGCGGCGATCACGGCGGTGAGGAGATCCTTCAATCGAAAATCCTGGAGCGCAGGGCCTTGATGCGGGAATTGCGCTTCTTGGTTTCCAGCCGCTTCAGCTTGGAACCGCGCGTGGGCCTGGTTGGCCGGCGCGGCTTCGGCAGATGCGCCGCGGCCGCGACCAGCGACTGCAGCCGCGCGATCGCCTCGGCGCGGTTGCGTTCCAGGCTGCGGTGGTTCTGCGACTTGATCACCACCACCCCGGTGCGCGTCACGCGCTGGTCGCCCATGCGCAGCAGCCGGTCCTTCACGTGCTCCGGCAGCGACGAGGCGCGCACGTCGAAGCGCAGGTGCACCGCGTTGGACACCTTGTTGACGTTCTGCCCGCCGGCGCCTTGCGCGCGCACCGCGGTAAGCTCAATTTCGTGCTCTGGGATGATGATGTTCAAGTGCTCACCCGGTTCCGCCCACCCTGCTTCGCACGATACAGCGCCTCGTCCGCGGCCTTGATCACCTGCGCCGGCGCGCGCGCTTTCTTCTTCGGCCCGCAGGCGCCGATGGAGACCGTTACCGAAAGATGCTTTTCAGGGCTCCCGTCGCCGCGCAGCTTGGCGCCCTGCTCGCCGGATTTCGGCCGGTGCGGGGCGCGCACCGCCATGCGGTAGCCCTCGATCGAGGCGCGGATCGCCTCGAGGTGCGGCAGCGCTTCGTCCAGGCTCGAGCCGGGGAACAGCACGCTGAACTCCTCGCCGCCGTAGCGGAACGCGATGCCGCCGCCGCCGACCTCGGCCAGGCGCGCCGCGACCAGCTTCAGCACCTGGTCGCCGATGTCGTGGCCGTGGGTGTCGTTGAATTGCTTGAAGTGGTCGACGTCGACCATGGCGATGGCGAAGCGCCCGCCGAGGCTGCGCAGCCGCTCCTCGAGCGCGCGCCGTCCCGGCAGTCCGGTGAGCGTGTCGCGGAACGCGAGGCGGTGCGATTCCGCGAGTAGCGCGACCACCATGATCACGCCGGCGGCGGACATGAAGGCGGCGTACACGCCCGGCGAGGTGACCCACTCGGCCGCGACGAAGAAAGCGACGAGCGCGCCGGCGACGCCGGTCTGCAGCGAAGTGAGCTCCGGCCAGGCGCGCCAGACCGCGGCGGCGAAGGCGGCGGCGAACATCAGGCGGCCGACCAGCGGAGTTGGCGGCGAGCGTAGTAGGAAGTTATCCGTCACCCAGCCCTTATTCGCGAACCAGACGAGGAAAAACGCCTCCACGGCTAAGAGCGCGAGCCACACGTAAGCCGCCCGGTAACGCGCGCCGCGCTCGGGGCGCACCATGGCGAACAGCAGGTTGAGCGGCACCAGCACCGTGAGCGCGGCGTACACCGCCCTGGTCGGATAGAGGTCGTAGGCCGCGACCGCGCCGAGGAGCGCAGCGAGGAGTACGAAGGCACGGCCGCGGTTGAACCACCACGCGAGCAGCAGCCCGGTGGCAAGCAGCGCGTACGGCCCCCACTTGCGCAGCCCGGCGAGCTCTTCCGGCAGCGAGACCCACCAGGCGAGCAGTGCGGTCGCGGCAAGGATGCCGGCCGGCGCCCATGCCGGGCGCACCAGCTTCAATAAATCGACCAGACCCAAAACAGGAACAGACCACGTCTTCGCTGTCCCTGATTTAGGCATCAGGGCGCGGGCTCGATACGGTCAGGACGGAAGCCGACATCGCACAGCCTGCCGCGCTGGGCGCGCTTGCCGACGTGCTCGGCGAGCTGCTTCGCATCCAGGGTCTCGGTGGCGCGGTTCTTTCGCTTGACGCCCGACACGGCGAGCGACTTGCCGTCGGTGGGCGCCACCGCCGCGAGCTTGCCGCCTTCGGGAAGGGCGATGAGCTGCACCCCCACGCCGCCGTTCGGCCGCTCCGGAATTTCGTCGATCGGAAACAGCAGCAGCCTCGAGTCGGAGGACAACGCTGCGACGAGAGAGACTTTTTCAGGAACGAAAACCGGCGGCTGCGCCGAGGCCCCTTCCTCCACCCTCATGAAGTCCTTGCCCTGCCGCGTCTTGCTGGCGAGGTCGCCGAGCTTGCAGAGGAAGCCCAGGCCGGCGGAGCTGTTCATCAGCAGGCGGCGCTGCGGATCGCCGGTGCCCATCCATACGATGTCGTCGGAACCGGCGTTGACCAGCGTGTTCACCGGCGCGCCGTCGCCCCGGCCGGAAGGCAGGTTGGCCGCTTCCAGCGTGAAGGTCTTGCCGGACGCGGCGAGCACGCTTACGTCGGTGGTGGTGCGGCATTCCAGCGTCTGCAGCAAGGCGTCGCCATCCTTGAAGGTGAATGAAGCCGGATCCAGGGCATGCCCGCCCCTTGCACGGATCCAGCCCTTCTGCGACAGGATCACCGTGATCGGCTCGTCGACCACGGTGCGCTCGACCTGCGAGCGCTCCGCCGGCTTGATCAGCGTGCGGCGCTCGTCGCCGTATTTCTTCGCGTCGTCGTCGAGCTCCTTGATCACCAGCTTCTTCAGCTCTTTCTCGTCCCCCAGGATTTCCTTGAGCGCCTTGCGGTCGGCCTCCAGCGCCTTGCGCTCGTCGTTCAGCTTGATGCCGTCGAGCTTGGTGAGCTGGCCGAGGCGCAGGTTGACGATGTCCTCCGCCTGCCGCTCCGTGAACTTGAACTTGTCCCTCAGCTTCTGTTTCGCTTCGCCCTGATCCTCGCTCGCGCGGATGAGCTTGATGATGTCGTCGATCTTGGCGAAGGCGAGCAGGCGGCCGAGCACCACCTCCAGCCGCTCCTGCACGCGGTCGAGGCGGAACTGCGTGCGCCGGCGCACCGTGTTGACACGCCACTCGCCCCATTCGCGCAGCACCTCGACGATGCCCTTGGTCTCGGGCAGGCCGTCGAGCCCGAGCCAGGTCAGGTTGATCGCATAGCGCGTCTCGAGGGACGTATGCACCATGAGCGCGGTCATCATTTCTTCGGGATTGATCTTCGAAGTGCGCGGCTCGATCACCAGGCGCAGCTTCGACTTGCGGTCGGACTCGTCGCGCACGGTCTCGACCTGGTCGAGGATGAACTGCTTGAGGCGCTTCTGCTCCTGCGTGACCTCCTTCTTGCCGAAGCTCGGCTTCGGATCGGCGAGCGCGTCGAGCTCCTGCTGGATCAGCTTGGCCGACACGCCGTGCGGCAGCTCGGTGATGACGACGCGCCACTGGCCGCGCGCCAGTTGCTCGCGCTCCCACTTGCAGCGCATGAGCAGCGAGCCGCGCCCGGTCTCGTACGCGAGGCGGATCTCCTCCGGCGGCGAGATCAGCCGGCCGCCGCCGGGAAAATCCGGACCCGGCAGGCGCTCGAGCACGTCCTCGATCTTCGCGCGCGGATGCTTGATGACATACGCCGCCGCGGCGGCGACTTCCTTCAGGTTGTGCGAGGGAATGCGCGTCGAGAAGCCGACGGGAATGCCGAAGCTGCCGTTGAGCAATCCAAATGGAAGCCGCGCGGGCAGCAGCACCGGCTCCTGGAACTTGCCGTCGTAGTTCTTCGCGAAATCGACGGTGCCCTCCCCGATTTCGCTCAACAGGAGTTCCGCGTACCTGGAAAGCTTGGCTTCCGTATACCGGTAGGCGGCGGCGGAATCGCCATCGCGCGAGCCGAAGTTCCCCTGGCCGTCGATCAGCGGATAGCGCATCGAGAACGGCTGCGCGAGGTGCACCAGCGCTTCGTAGGTCGAGGAGTCGCCGTGCGGGTGGTATTTACCCAGCACCTCGCCGACGTAGCGCGCGCATTTCGAGAACCCTTGCCCGCCGCCCGGGGTGTCCCCCATCGCGTACAGGATCCGCCGCTGCACCGGCTTCAGGCCGTCGGCGACTTCCGGCAGCGCGCGCGCCTTGACGGTGGAGACCGCGTAGCCGAGGTAGGCCTGCGAGGCGTGCTGCTCGATCGGCGCCGCGTCGTCGCCGTTGTCGGGCGTGAAAAGGTCGGGGGTGCGGGTGTCTTCGGTCATTTGAATAGATCCAATTGCTTTTCAGCGCTGAGAACGGCGAACTCGACGGCAGCCTTCGCCTTGTCGAGGTCTTCGGTGAAGCCGGCCTTGCCGGCCGCCTCCCATTGGTATTTGCCGCGCGGGTCGACGTTGCGCGCGATGCGCAGCGTGACTTTTCCGAGCTTCTTCTTGCCGAGCCAGTAAGCGTGGCCCTGGTAGGCCCTTTCCCAGAAGGGCTTGTTCTTTTTAGATATCCGCTTCAACGGTCTTCCAGTGCTCCCGCATCCAGTTGCGCCGGCCTTCGGCCTCTCCCGCGTCCATCAGCAATTCGAACTTCTCGGTGATCTTCTTGATTTCCTTGGGGTCGAGCTCCATGCGCACCAGGCGGCGCGTGTCCGGGTTCATCGTCGTTTCCCACAGCTGCTCCGGGCTCATCTCGCCCAGGCCCTTGAAGCGCGAGATCTCCCATGACCCCTCTTTCACTTTTTCTTTCTTCAGCTGCGCGAGGACTTCGGCCAGCTCGTCGTCATCCAGGCAGTAGAGGCGGCGCTGCGGCTTGCCCTTGCCCTGCGCGGGCACTTCGATCTTGTAGAGCGGCGGCATCGCCACGTAAAGATGGCCGGTCTCCACCAGCTTCGGCGCGTGCATGAAGAAGAACGTGAGGAGCAGCGCCTGGATGTGGCCGCCGTCGACGTCGGCGTCGGTCATGACCACCACTTTGCCGTAACGCAGGCCGCTCATGTCCACCTGCTCTTCGGACGAGTGCGGATCGACGCCGATTGCCGTCGCGATCGCCTGCAGCTCCTTGTTGGAGAGCACGGTGCGGCTGTCCTTCGACATGGTGTTCAGCACCTTGCCGCGCAACGGGAGCAGCGCCTGCGTCTCCTTGTCGCGCGCCTCCTTTGCCGAGCCGCCGGCGGAGTCGCCCTCGACGAGGAACAACTCGTTCCGCGCGATGTCCCCGGATGCGCAGTCCACCAGCTTTCCGGGAAGCGTGGCGATGCCGCTCGACTTCTTGCGCTCGATCTTCTTGCCCTTCGAGAGCCGCGCCATCGCCTGCTCGATGGCGAGGGCGACGATCTTGGTCCCTTCCTCCGGATGCTCGTTCAGCCACAGGTCGAAGGCGTCGCGCACGCACAGCTCGAGCAACCGGGCCGCGTGGCGCGTGGTGAGCTTTTCCTTGGTCTGGCCGTGGAACTGCGTGCGCACGATGCGCGCCGAGAGCGTGAAGCAGGCGCGCTGCCACAGGTCGTCGGCGATTACCTTCACGCCCTTGGGCGCGAGCGCGCGCCGGTCCATGAACGCGGCGAGTGCCTCGAAGATGCCGGAGCGGAAACCGGCCTCGTGCGTGCCGCCCGAGCGCGTCGGGATCAGGTTGACGTGGCTGTCGGCGAACACGTCGCCGTCGGCGACCCAGCCGATCGCCCACGCGGCGCCTTCATTAGGTTCTACTTCAGAAATCCCTGTAACGGATTTCTCATCAAAAAATCTCTCTCCAGTGAAAAGCGGCGCCACCAGCTCGCGTCCGTCGAGGCGGAACTCGAAGTACTGCGCCATGCCGCGCTCGTACTTCCAGGTCTTGGTTTCTTTTCCCTCCACCTCGAGAACCGTGGTGAGCCCCGGGAGGAGGTAGGCCTTCGAGCGCACCAGGTGCTCTAGCTCCGCCACCGGGATGTTGGGCGAGTCGAAGTACTTCGGATCCGGCCAGAGGCGCACGACGGTGCCGGTTTTCTTCTCCTTGATTTTTTCGCTCTTCAGCTTGGTCTTGAGCTCGCCGCCTTCGAACGCGATGGTGTGCTTTTCGTTGTTCCGGAAAACCACCACTTCGCATCGCTTCGAAAGCGCGTTCGACACCGCCACGCCGACGCCATGCAGGCCGCCGGAGATGTGGTACACGCCGTCGCCCGAGCGCGAGAACTTGCCGCCGGCGTGCAGCATGGTGAACGCCACCTCGACCGCCGGCTTCTTCTCCACCGGGTGCATATCGACCGGCACGCCGCGGCCTTCGTCGGTCACTTCCACCGAGCCGTCCTTGCGCAGCGCGACGGTGATCTTCTTGCCGTAGCCGGCGAGCGCCTCGTCGACCGCGTTGTCGATCGCTTCCTGCACGATGTGCAGGGGATGCACGGTGTGGGTGTACATCCCCGGCATGCGCCGCACCGGCTCCAGGCCCTTGAGGGCCGTGATCGCCGAGGCGTCGTAGACCGCTTGCTTCGTTGCCATGGATCTAGTGGTTCCTGGTCTGTGCCCTACTAAATATTGTAGGGCGGGGGCGCTGTAGAAGCGCAACGACTTTGCCACGCCGCTTGATCCGGAACACGTAACCGCGTGCCTGCAGGCCGAGCAGACGCGTCCAGCAGCGCCGCGCTTCCCGCTCGGTTAGGGTTCTGATTTTCATGAAATAAGCGCCTTTCTTGCTTCTTCGAGGTCGAAATCGACTTGGAGTTGCATCCAGAACTTCTCGGAATTGCCGAAGTGCTTCGCCAGCCGGATCGCCGTGTCGGCGCTGATGCCGCGTTTGCCGAGAACGATCTCGTTGATGCGCCGCGGCGGCACGCCCATGTCGCGCGCGAGCGCATTCTGACTGATGCCCTTGGCTTCGAGAAAGTCCCTGAGCAGGACCTTTCCCGGGTGTACTCCTCGCAGTCGCGCCATATAACGGGATCCGTTATATAACGGATTCCGTCATAGCGCAACCAGCCGCGATGCTAGGGGCGTTTACCGCGGTAACTGTGCGCAAAGCGCTCGATGCTGGCGGCGATGGACGTGGCGAGCGGCGCCTCCTCCCAAAGCTGCAACAACTGCTTTTGCACTCGAAGCGCCTGCTGATCGTTGGACACCAACCTCCCGAGCAAATCGTCGCCCGGGCCGATTTCCTCGATCAGTCCCCACTCGAGCGCGCGCCGCGCGTCAATCGCCTCGCCGGTGAGGACCAACCACGCCGCGCGGCCCGAGCCCATGAGGCGCGGCAGCAGCGCGGCCTCGACCACCGACGGAATGCCGAGCCGCACTTCCGGCATGGAGAACTTCGTGGCTTCAGACGCCACGCGCAAGTCGCAGGCCGCCGCAATCTCCAGGCCGGCGCCGATCACCGCGCCGTGAAGGCGGGCAACCACCGGAACAGGAAGGGCGCGGATAGCTTTGCACACTTCATGAATGCGAGTGACAAACATCGGCGCTGTCTGGGGATCCAAGCCCTTCAACTCGGCTGCGTCTGCACCGCCGCAGAAGTTGCGGCCGCGACCGGCGAGCACCACCACACGCAGCGTTGCCAGGTCGAGCGATTGCACCGCGCCCGCCAGCGCCGACAACATGGCGGAATTCAGAGCGTTTGCTTTTTCGGGCCGGTTGAGGAAGATTCGTGCCACCGAACCTTCGAGTTCCACATCCACCATGCTTTCATCTTATAGCCGGGAAGCGCTGAAAAAAGCTTCCAGCGCGACGCTCACCACCGTGCTGTTCAAGCGCGGCCTGCGCAACGTGTTCATCCAGGGAATCTTCCTGCTGAACCGCGACGCGCCGCGCATGGTCGGCGAGGCTTATACCTTGCGCTACATCCCGGCGCGCGAGGACATCGACCAGCTCGGCGCGTTCGAGGGCCGCGGCCATCCGCAGCGCGAGGCGATCGAGGCCTGTCCGCCCGGGCAGGTATTGGTGATGGATGCGCGGCGCCACGCCACGGCCGCGACCGGCGGCGACATCCTGATGACGCGCTTGATGGTGCGCGGCTGCGCCGGCATCGTCACCGACGGCGGCCTGCGCGACTCGCAGACCATCGAGAAGCTGCCCTGGCCGGCGTATTGCGGCGCGCGCTCGGCGCCGCTGAATCTGGTGCGGCACCACGCGATCGACAGCCAGGTGCCGATCGGCTGCGGCGGCGTGCCGGTCTACCCGGGCGACGTGATGGTCGGCGACCAGGAAGGGGTGGTGGTGATTCCGGCGAAGATGGCCGAGGAAGTGGCGAAGGAGGCGGAAGCCCAGACGGTGTTCGAGGACTGGGTGGAAGCGAAGGTGAAGGAAGGGCGCTCCATTTTCGGGCTCTACCCGCCCGACGCCGAGACCAAGGGCGAGTTCGAGGCCTGGAAGAAGAACAAAAGGAATTCGGGGACGGAGCACTAACTCCACGGCTGCGCAGCTTTTCGGAGTTAGTGCTCCGTCCCCGAATTCCTTTTGTCAGTTATCATGCAAGTCCCTTAGAGGAGGGTTCCCGAAATGAAATGGCTGACAGGGGTATTACTTTCCCTGGCGCTCGCGCTCCCCGCGCATGCGCAGGAAACAATCGTCGTCTACTTCCAGAAGGGGTTCTACCCCGCGGAAGACAAGGCGGTCGACGAGCTGGTGGAGAAATTCCAGAAGAAGACCGGCGTCAAAGTCGAGATCTCGCGCTACGCGCCGCAGGAAATGATCCCGAAGACGGTGGCCGCGCTCGACTCCGGCAGCCCGCCCGACATGGTGTACGGCGACGTGTTCGACTTCCAGGTGGCCGGCAAGTGGGCGTTCGAAGGCCGCCTCGAGGACGTGTCGGACATCATCAACCCGATGAAGGGCAAGTTCCTGCCCAACACCATCGAAACCACCTTCATGTGGAACGACAAGGAGAAGAAGCGCGCCTATTACGCGTTCCCGGTGAAGCGCCAGACCATGCATATCCAGTACTGGAAGGACATGCTGGCCGACGCGGGCTTCAAGGACTCCGACATCCCGAAGACCTGGAAAGGCTACTTCGACTTCTGGTGCACCAAGGTGCAGGAGGGCTACCGCAAGAAGACCGGCAAGCGCGTCTACTCGGTGGGCAGCCCGATGGGCGTCGACTCGTCGGACTCGTTCTACTCGTTCCTCACCTACATGGACGCCTACAACGTCAAGCTGGTGAACGACGACGGCAAGCTGAACCTCGGCAAGGACACGCGCGCCGGCCTGATCAACGCGCTGCGCGACTACACCGAGACCATCGGCAAGGGCTGCACGCCGCCCTCCGCCATCAACTGGAAGGACCCGGACAACAACGTCGCCTTCCACAACAAGACCATCATCATGACGCACAACGCGACGATCTCGATCGCCGCCAAGTGGCTCGATGACATGAACAACGACAAGCTCAAGCCCGAGGAGCGCGCGACGGCGAAGACCAACTACGACAAGCTGATCGCCACCGCCGGCTTCCCGAGCAAGCCCGACGGCAAGCCGATGCAGTACCGCGCCGCGGTCAAGGTCGGGGTCGTGTTCACCGCCGCGAAGAACAAGAAGCGCGGCAAGGAGTTCGCGGCCTTCCTGATGCAGGAAGAGAACCTGAACCCCTACGTCGAGGGCGCGCTCGGCCGCTGGTACCCGGTGACCAAGTCCGGGGCGTCGAGCAAGTTCTGGACCGAAGACCCGCACCGCAAGATCGTCCACGACCAGTTCTCGGCCGGGACGGTGACCTTCGAGTTCACCAAGAACTGGAAATTCACCATCCTCAACAACGAGAACGTGTGGGCGAAGGCGATGAACCGCGTGGTCACCGACAAGTGGCCGGTGGAGAAGGCGGTCGACGAGATGATCGCCCGCATCAAAGAGGTTGCGGGGTAAGAAGAAAAGCTAAAAAGGGGGGCCGGGTTTAGCGACCTGAGCCCCTTTTTTTATGTCCTCGATCGCTCTCCCCCACGTCCCCGCCGCGCCGCCGCGCCGGGGCATGAGCACCTGGCAGACCTGGGGCCTGATCATGCTCGCGCCCTACGCGATCGTGTTCCTCGCCTTCGTGGTCTACCCGGTGAGCTACGGGCTGTGGCTCGCGCGGCATCCGGACAGCTACACGCGCCTGTTCGCCGATCCGATCTTCATCCGCACTGTCATCAACACGATCCTGTTCCTGGGAATCGCGGTCAATCTCAAGTTCCTGCTGGCGCTGTGGATGTCGGGGTTCTTCGTGCATGAGCGCACCTGGATCCGCTGGATGTCGGTGCTGTTCCTCCTGCCCTGGGCGGTGCCGTCGATCCCGACCATCTTCTCGATCCGCTTCATGTTCAACCCCGAGTGGGGGGGGGTCAACTCGACCATCTTCAAGCTCACGTTGATGGACGGGCCGAACTGGCTGAACGACCCGCAGATCGGCCTCGGCCTCGCGATGCTCACGCACATCTGGAAGTCGCTGCCGTTCTGGACCCTGATCCTGATCGCGGGACGTCTGGCGATTCCGCGCGAGCAGTACGAGGCCGCCGCGGTGGATGGCGCCTCGACCTGGCAGAAGTTCAAGTACGTCACCTGGCCGTCGCTGCGCACGCTGTACCTGTCTTCGACCATCCTGTCGATGATCTGGTCGCTGGGCGACTTCAACAGCGTCTACCTGCTCACCGGCGGCGGGCCCGCCGACCTCACGCATGTGCTGGCGACGCTGGGCATCCGCTACATCCGCCTGGACCAGGTGGATCTCGCGATGGCGACCATCGTGTGCGCCATGCCGCTGGTCTTGCCGCTGGTGTATTTCATGATGAAGAACCTCTCCAGGCCTTCACAGTGAAAAAGTATTCAAAGGATGCACTGCTGATCCTGATGGCGATCCCGATCCTGCTGTGGACGCTGATCCCGATCTATCACATCTTCCTGTTCTCGATCTCGTCGAAGGACTCGGCATTCTCCGGCGCGCTGTGGCCTGACAAGCCCACCTTCCGCAACTTCGAAACCATCGCGCAGCAGCACCACTTCTACCTGCATCACTTCTGGATCCAGATCTGGAATTCGCTGTGGATCGCGGTGGCGGTAGGCGTGATCACGCTCGCGGTGGCCACCTGCGCCGCGTTCGCCATCAGCCGGCTGAGGGTGCGCGGCGGCCGCCTGGTGATGAACCTGGCGCTCTTCACCTACTTCATCCCGGCGGCGTTCCTTGCCATCCCGATGTACAAGGCGATGGGCATGTACGGCCTGCTCAACAACCGCTGGTCGCTGGTGCTGGCGATGGTCACGCTCGCCGCGCCGTACGCGATCTGGGTGCTCAAGCAGGCGTCCGACAAGCTGCCCTACGAGCTCGACGAAGCGGCGAGGATCGACGGCGCCACGCCGCTGCAGCTTTTCCGCCTGGTCTACCTGCCGCTGATGGTGCCTTCGCTCATCGCGATCGGCACGTATGCCCTGCTGCTGGCATGGAACGAATATCTGTACGCCTACCTCCTGCTTTCGCACGAGCGCACCATTCCGCTCGCGGTCGCCCTCGGCCACTTCATCGCCGCCGACGATTCGCCGTGGGAATTGCTGATGGCGACCGGCCTGGTCTACGCGCTGCCGCCGGCGGCGATCTATTACGCCTTCCGGCGCTACATGGTGGCGGGGCTGACGAGTGGAGCGGTGAAAGCCTGATGGCTTCTGTTGGTTTTGATTCTATTTTCAAATCTTTTGGATCCACCAAGGTCCTGCACGGGATTTCGCTCAACATCACCGACGGCGAGTTCATGGTGCTGGTCGGCCCTTCCGGCTGCGGCAAGTCGACACTGCTGCGCATGCTCGCCGGCCTGGAGGACATCACCGGAGGGAGTATCGCCATCGACGGCCGCGTGGTGAATGACCTCGATTCCAAGGACCGCGACATCGCCATGGTGTTCCAGAGCTACGCGCTCTATCCGCACATGACGGTGCGCGAGAACATGGGGTTCTCTCTCCGCCTCCGCAAAGAAAGCGCCCGGAGGATCGCCGAAGGCGTAACCCGCGCAGCGAAGATCCTCAACCTCGAGCCCTACCTGGACCGCTACCCGCGCGAGCTCTCGGGCGGCCAGCGTCAGCGCGTGGCGATGGGAAGAGCGATCGTCCGAGACCCGAAGGTTTTTCTATTCGATGAACCATTGAGTAATCTGGACGCCAAGCTGCGCGTGCAGATGCGCTCCGAGATCAAGGCGCTGCACCAGCGCCTGAAGACCACCACCGTGTACGTGACGCACGACCAGGTCGAGGCCATGACCATGGCCGATCGCATCGCGGTGATGAACGAGGGCCGCATCGAGCAGCTCGGCGAGCCGCTCGAGCTCTACGACCGGCCGGTGAACCTGTTCGTCGCGCAATTCATCGGTTCGCCCGCGATGAATGTGTTCGAGGGGACTTACGCCAACGGGATGGTGCAGGCGCTCGGTGCCTACTGGCCGTGTGCGGTCCAGGCGCAGGAAGGGCAGCGCGTTGTCTATGGGATTCGCCCCGAGCACCTCGCGCTGAAGGAAGGCGGCATCACCGGGCAGATCGAGGTGGTGGAGCCGATGGGCGCCGAGACCGAGATCCTGGTCAAGGTCGGCGGACAGATCCTCAACCTGATGACCCACGGCCGCGCCAGTGTCGGGCCGGGGGAACGCGTATCGCTCGCGCCGCAGGCGGCGCATGCGCATCTTTTTGATGCCGCGAGCGGTCGTAGAATTCAGTAACCATGGCTGCTCAGAAAGACTGGGCTTTCCCGGCCGAGATGCGGCCGAAGCCCGAGGACTGGCGCTTCGACCTCGACCACGCGCTGGACGCCGTGGTGCTGGTGCGCTCCGAGATCCCCGAGGACGCGTTCACCGCGCCGATTCTCGGCACCGAGCGCGCCGGCAACGGCGTGGTGATCAACGAGAGCGGCCTGGTCCTCACCATCGGCTACCTGATCACCGAGGCGACGGTGATCTGGCTCGCCACCAACAAGGGCACGGTGGTCGGCGGCTATCCGCTGGGCTACGACCAGAACACCGGCTTCGGCCTGGTGCAGCCGCTCGGCAAGCTCGGCGTGAAGCCGATCGAGCGCGGCAGCGCATCGTCGCTGCGCGTGGGCGAGAACGTGGTGGTCGCGGGCCACGGCGGGCGCGCGCACGCGCTCAAGGCCACGGTGTTCGCGAAGCGCGAATTCGCCGGCTACTGGGAGTACGTGCTGGATGAGGCGCTGTTCACCGCGCCCGCGCATCCGCAGTGGGGCGGCTCGGCGCTGATCGGCGCCGACGGCAAGCTCGCGGGCATCGGCTCGCTCCTGGTGCAGGAGAAAATCGACGCCAGCACCCTGCAGGGCAACATGATCGTGCCGATCGACCTGCTCGCGCCGATCCTCGACGACATGACGAAGACCGGCCGCGCCAGCCGCGCGCCGCGTCCGTGGCTGGGCATGTACGCCACCGAGGCCGGCGAGCGCCTGGTGGTGGCCGGGCTCGCCCCCGGCGCTCCCGCCGAGCGCGCCGGCATCCGCGTCGGCGACGCGGTGATCGAAGTCGGCGGCGCCAAGCCCTCCAGCCTCGCCGACCTCTGGCGCAGAGTCTGGGCGCACGGCGCCCCCGGCGCCATCGTTCCCCTCAAGCTCGGGCGCAGCGGCAAGGTCATCGAAGCGCGCCTCACCTCCGCCGACCGCGCCGACTTCCTGAAAAAACCCCACCTGCACTAATTCGGGGTCAGGGTCGCATCCGGTCGCGAATCAGGTCAACGCCGGTCGTGGGCGCGCCGTTGAAGCCTCATGGCTCGGCGTCCTCGTTACATCCTTCCAGGCGTAGCTGTGCATGTCATCCAGCGCGCGATCAATCGTGTTGCGTGCTTCCGTTCCGACGCGGATTACCTGGTTTACCTGTCCCATGTGCGGCAGCTGTCGGCCAAATACGACTGTGCGGTCCACGCCTACTGCCTGATGACCAATCATGTTCATCTATTACTGTCGCCGGGCACGCAGGATTCGTGCACCGCGTTGATGCGCGACATCGGGCGACGGTATGTGCCGTACTTCAATCGACGACATGAACGCACCGGCACGCTCTGGGAAGGCCGGTTTCGCTCGTGCATTGTCGAATCGGCCCGGTATGTGCTCGCTTGCTATCGGTATATCGAGCTCAACCCCGTGCGCGCCGGCCTGGTGGGACATCCAGCGGCGTACTTATGGTCCAGCCACGCGTCCAACAGCGGAGTGCGGCATGACCCTTCGCTCGCACCGCATGCGGAGTTCGAGGCTTTGAGCGCGCATGCGGACGGCAGATATGCCGCCTATCGGGGGTTGTTTGCCGAAGAACAGGACCACGATGCGGTGGAGGCAATAAGGGAAGCAACCAATGGCGGTTACCCGCTCGTCAGCGACACGTTCAAAAGCTCGGCGATCGCATCGCTGGGCTGGCGGACGGCCCGCCAGAAGCCGGGTCCGCGCCAAGTCTCGACCCTGACCCCGAATTAGTGCTTGCTGATGAAGTCGAGCACCGCGCGATTGAAAATCTCGGGCTGCTCCCAGAACGCGGAGTGGCCGCACTCGGGCACCACCACCGATTCGCAATTCGGGAAGCGCGCGGCGAACAGGCGCAGGACTGACGGCGGGGTGTAGAGGTCGGCGTCGCCGGTGAGGAGGAGCGTCGGGGTCTGGATGGTCTCGAGCGAGGCGAAGGTGATCTTGTTGCGCGTGGGCTGGGAGGCGACGTGCTGCGCGAGCTCGGTCCAGCGCCTGGTGCCTTCGGGATTGGCGGCGCGGTACGAGGGCCCGAGCTCCTTCACCTCGGTGGGCAGGGCGTTGAATTCCGGCGACGGGCGCAGGCGGCGCGACATGGCGACGTAGTCCTCGTCCTGCACGCCGACGATGCTGTTGGCCACCACCAGGCTGCGCAGGCGCTGCGGATGCGTGAGCGCGTAGTCGACGGCGACGATGCCGCCGGCCGCGGTGCCGACGAGGTGGAAGCGGTCGAGCAGCAGGTACTCCGCCAGCGCCTCCAGGTCTTCGACGGCGACGCCGTCGGTGCTGCGGTCGTAGGCGATGAAGCGGTAGCCGACCGAGGTGAACGCCGGCACCTGGTGCTCCCACATCTGGCTCGTGCCCGAGCCGGCGTGCAGGAACACCACCGGCAAGCCCTGGCCGCTCAGTTCGGCGCCGCTGTCCTCGTAGCGAATGCCCCTGCCGGGAAGCTCGTACACGCTAGCGATCGAGCTTCGCCTCGCGCAGGTAGCGGCGCACGCCAGGATGCAGCAGATCCGGCCGTGGCGCTGCCGCGATGGTGTTGACCATCGTGGTCTCGCGCGCCTGCTCCAGCCGGGCCGCGAGCGCTCCTTCAGCCCGATGGATCGCTCTGGCCAGAAGAAAGCCGGTGTCTTCCTTGAGCTTGTCGGTCGCCAGCACGTAGCTCCACGAGCCGACGGACGGAAGCGGCGCGTCCTGGCCGGGGTAGCTCTTCGCCGGCAGCGTCACGGCCTGCAGCGCGGGGTTCCTGGCGAGGATGGTCTTGATCTCGTCGGGCGTCGGTCCGATGAAGCGCCCGCCCTGCTTCGCCAGCGTTGCGAACGCCGGCCAGCCGACGCCTGCGCCCCAGAGCGCATCCGCGCGGCCGTCCATCAGCATGGGCGGCCCATCCGCTGCCTTTTCAAGAAATATTGGAGTAACAGGAATCGAAAGGCTTTCCAAAACCGTCCGCCCCAGCGCCGTCACGCCCGAAGCCTGCGTGCCCATCACCACCGTCTTGCCGCGCAGATCGGAGATGCCGCGATACGGACTGTCGCCGCGCACGATGAGCATGCCGGGCGAGGAATACATGGCGGCGACGATGCGCAGCTTGGTGCCCGGCTTGGCGAGCGCGGCGCTGGCGATCTCGCCGGCGACCAGCGCGAGGTCGAGCTTGCCCTCTTCCAGCAGCGGCACGTTCTCGGTCGAGCCCTTGGTGTTGCGAGCCTCGATGCGCACCCGCGGCTCCTGCGCGTTCACCATCTCGGCGAACGCGGCGCCGTACAACGGAAAGCCGCCGCCCGGCGTGGCGGTGCCGAGGATCAGGGCAACGATGGCTTCGTTCATTGGATCCTCATTGCACCGACTGCGGCGCCTTCGGGATTTTGGCGTGCTGCTCCATGTCGTGGTTGACCCAGAGCTGCGCGCCACTCTTGGCGGCGAACGCCTTCATCTCGTCGATGGTGCGCATGCTCTGCTGCACGTCGAAGTTGAACGACGGCACCACGCGGTAGGTCCAGCTGTATTGCAGGTGCACCATGTCGCCCGAGAGCAGCACCGGGCCGGTCTTCGGCAAACGCACGAACAGCACCTGGTGCCCCGGCGTATGGCCGGGCGCGGACTTGATCACCACCGCGCCATCGCCGAATACGTCGTAGTCGCCGTTGATGATCATCGCCGGGTTGGAGCGGATCTTCTCGAAGTTGGCCGGGATGAAGCCGAACTTCTGCGGCTCAGGCCCGAAGATCGCCGCGTACTCCGTGCGCTGGATATAAAGCGTGGAGCCGGTAAAGAGATTGGCGTTGCCCGAATGGTCGCCGTGACCGTGCGACATGGCGAAGTGCTTGATGTCCGCCGGCGTGACGCCGACTTCCTTCAGCGACTCGACCAGCGGCTTCTTCATGAACGCGGTGATCGTGCCGGCGGGGTTGGTGAGCCCCTTCGGCATCGCGGCGAGGCGGTCGGGATTGCCGGTGTCCCAGAGCATCCAGCCCTGGGCGTGCTTGATCAGGTAGCAATGGTTGCTGAACACACTGGGCTTGCCGACGTTGACCCCCGGGGTCCAGCGCGACACGTCGTTGGTGTGGTTCTCACCGCAGTTGATGACGTACATGCGCTCGACGCCTGCCGTCTTGTCCGTCGGCGTGGCGCAGGCGGCGAGCAGCAGCAGAACCGGGACAGACCACGTTTTCTTCATTATTCCTCCTCTTTTCTATTGCCGCTCGATCCCGGCCTGCTCGACGATGCGCTTGTAGACGCCGATCTCGGTACGCACGAACGTGGCGAACTCTTCCGGCTTCATCGGCGAGGGCTGCAGACCGAGCTTGGTGAACTGCTCGCGCATCTGCGGCTCGCCCACGATGGCGTTCACCGTGGCGTTTAGCTTCTGCACCACCGCGGCCGGGGTACCGGCCTGCGCCCACATGCCGAACCACAGCGTCACTTCGTAATCCCGCATGCCCTGTTCGGCCAGTGTCGGCACCTGCGGCAATACCTCGGCGCGCGTCCTGGTGGAAACACCGAGCGGATTGAGCTTTCCTTCCTTCACCAGACCCAGGCCGACATTGACCGGCGCCATGTAGAAGGCGGAGCGGCCGCCGAGCACGTCCTGCAGCGCGTCGGGCGAGCCCTTGAACGGCACATGGATCATGCGCACGCCGGCGAGCCCGAGGAGGTACTCGGCGGCAAGGTGCGTCGACGTGCCCACGCCCGCGGAAGAATAGGCAAGCTCGCCCGGCTTGGCCCTGGCGGCGTCGATCAGCGCCTTGAGCGAGCGGTATGGACCGTTCCCGGCGCTGACCATTACGTAGGGCGTCTTGCCCAGGATCGCGACGTCGATCAGGTCCTGCTGCGGATCGTAGGGCAGGTTGCGGTAGATCGCCGGATTCGCCGCGTGCGATGAGGACTGGACGAGGAGCGTATGGCCGTCGGCTTCGGCCTTTACCACCGCGGAGGTGCCGATCTGGCCGCCGGCGCCGGGGCGGTTCTCGACGATCACCGGCTGCTTCCAGTGCTCGCTCATGCGCTGCGCGATGATGCGCCCGGCGATGTCGGCTCCGGCTCCGGCGCTCAGCGGAACGATCAGGCGGATGGTTTTGGTCGGGTATTCCTGCGCGTGAGCACCCGCTGCGCCCATCGCAACGGCGACCGCGACCAATACCGCTCGCATTCTCATCCGAGCGTGGGCATGTTGAATCCGGGCGCGGGCGTGTCCTGGTGCGGCCAGCGCGTGGTGATGGCCTTGGTGCGCGTATAGAACTTGATCGCCTCGGTGCCGTGCACATGCAGGTCGCCGAAGAGCGAGCTCTTCCAGCCGCCGAACGAGTAGAACGCCACCGGCACGGGGATCGGCACGTTGATGCCGACCATGCCGACCTGGATCTCGGCGGCGAAGCGCCGCGCCGCGCCGCCGGACTCGGTGAAGATCGCGGTTCCGTTGGCGTAGGGGTTCTTGTTGACGAGGTCGATTGCTTCCTCGAGCGTATCGGTCCTTAGAACCACGAGGATCGGCCCGAAGATCTCGTTCTTGTAGACCTCCATCTGCGGCGTCACCTGGTCGAAGAGCGAGGTGCCGAGGTAGAACCCCTCCTTCGGCATCGTTTGCTTGCGCGCATCGACCACCAGCTTCGCGCCCTCCTTCACTCCCTGCTCGATGTAGCTCGCCACCTTGTCGCGGTGCTGGCAGGTGACGAGGGGGCCCATGTCGACGCCCAGCTTGATCGCTTTTGCCTTTTGTTCCAGTAAACGAACTAAAGGGTCGCCCGCGGCGCCTACCGCCACGACGGCGCTGATCGCCATGCAGCGCTCCCCCGCCGAGCCGTACGCGGCGCCGATGAGCGCATCCGCGGTGAACTCCAGGTCGGCGTCGGGCAGCACCACGGCGTGGTTCTTCGCCCCGCCCAGCGCCTGCACGCGCTTGCCGTTGCGCGCGGCGGTTTCGTAGATGTACTTGGCAATCGGGGTCGAGCCAACGAAGGAAACGGCATGGATCCCGGGATGATTCAGGATCGCATCGACTGCCCCCTTGTCGCCGTGCACGACGTTGAACACCCCGTCGGGTAGCCCGGCTTCCTTGAACAGCTTCGCCATGAGGATCGACGCCGACGGCACCTTCTCCGAGGGCTTGAGGATGAAGGTGTTGCCACAGGCGATGGCCATCGGGAACATCCACAGCGGCACCATCACGGGAAAATTGAATGGGGTGATACCCGCACAGACGCCGACCGGCTGGCGCAGCGTATGAGTGTCGACCTGCGTGCCGACGTTCTCGGAATACTCGCCCTTCAACAGATGGGGAATGCCGCAGGCGAACTCGACCACCTCGATGCCGCGCTGCACCGAGCCCATGGCGTCGGCGAGCACCTTGCCGTGCTCGTCGGTGACGATCTCGGCCAGGGCTTTCTGGTTTTTCTTCAGAAGCGACAGAAATTCCTGCATGACGCGAGCGCGCCGCAAAGGCGGGGTGTCGCGCCACTCCGGAAATGCCGCACTGGCCGCCGCGACCGCCGAGTCAATCATGCCCTTGTCGGCAAACACCACGCGCTTGGTGACCTGGCCGCTCGCCGGGTTGAACACCTCGCCATAGCGCGCGGCGGAAGCGACGGGCTTGCCGCCGATCCAGGCGGGGACGGTTTCGAGTTTCAGTTCGGCTGGCTTGTTCATGCGGTAGCTCTCTTTCCGCCGTGCTGCTTGGCGATCGCGGCGTTGACGCGCGGCATCACTTCCTCGGCCATCAGCTGCATCGAGCGCTTCTCGAGCCTGGCGTCGACCCAGTCCATGCCGGCGTAGACCAGCTCGCCGAAGTCGCCGACGCGCTCGCGGAAGGCGAGGATCTCGTCGACCACCTTGTTCACCGTGCCGGAGATCACCAGGCGGTCGAGGACGAAGTCGAGCGTCACTTCGGCGTCGGACTGGTCCTTGTGCTCCTTGAACACCACGTGCCGGTTCATTTTGGTGAGCTTGGTCTTGAGCTGGTGGTAGTAGAAACGGTACGGGCTTTTCGGGTCGGTCCTGCCGTAGGCGGCGGCGACCTTGTCGTCGTCGGCGACGAACACGGTGCGCGCGATGCGCCATTCCGCCGGATCCGGCTTCACGCCGGCCTTGACCTTGCCTTCGGCGTAGTTGGTCCAGTGCGAGGGCAGCCATTGCGGCAGCAGGAAGTTCGCCGACAGCGGGTGGAAATCGCGCTCGCCCATCGCGATCACGCCCTTCGAGAACGGCGCGACCACCGTGCCCACGATCTCGGGCCGCGGCTTCTGGAACGGCTTGGGCATGACGCCGGTGCCGAGCGCGAGATCCATGTACGTGCGCGTGGTGACCTTGAAGCGATTGCCCGGCAGGTCGATGTCGTAGGGCGCCTCGCCTTCCCAGATCTTCAGGATGACGTCGATCGCCTCGGCGAACATCTTGTTGCGGTCCTCGTTGAGGATGCCGATCGCCTCGGCGTCCGACGGCAGCGCGCCCGGGCTCACGCCGAGGATGAAGCGGCCCTGCGCGAGGTGATCGAACATCGCCGCCTGCGCCGCCACCAGCACCGGATGCTGCTGCGACAGGTTGCAGGTGCCGGTGCCGAGCCTGATCTGCTTGGTGGAATGGATCAGCGTGGCGAGGAACAGGAGCGAGTTGGTGATGTTCTCGGCCCGGTCGGTCAGGTGCTCGCCGATGAACACGTCGTGGAAGCCGAGCCGGTCGGCGAGGATCACGGTCTCGCGGTCTTCCCGCAGCGTGACGGTCGGGTCCCGGTGCAGCGGATGCACCGGCATCATGAATATGCCGAGCTTCATGGCGCCTGATTCTATACTCGCGCAGTGTCGGAATCCCTCGTCCCCGCGACCCTGCGTTTCCACGAAGGCACCCCGTATTCCGAGGCGTTCGGCGACCTCTACCACAACGCCAACGGCGGCATCGAGAAAAAGCGGCACGTGTTCCTCGCCGGCAACGACCTGCCCGCGCGTTGGGCCGGGCGCCGCCGCTTCGTCATCCTGGAAACCGGGTTCGGACTCGGCCTCAACTTCCTGGTGACGCTGCAGGCCTGGCGGCGCGACCCGGCGCGTTGCGAGCGGCTGCATTTCGTCTCGATCGAAAAGCACCCGTTTTCATTGCAGGACCTGCGCACGCTGCACGCGGGCTACCCGGAAGTGCAACAGGAAGCGGCCGAGTTGCACGCGCGCTGGCCGCAGCTCGTGCCCGGCGCGCACCGGCTGGAATTCGGCAACGCGGTGCTGACGCTGTTCTTCGCCGACGTCAAGGCGCTGCGCGACCTGCGCCTCGCCGCCGATGCGATCTATCTCGACGGCTTCACGCCGGCGAAAAATGCCGACATGTGGGCGCCGGCGACGCTCCGCGCCATCTCGCGACTTGCCGCGCCCGGCGCCACCGCCGCCACGTGGAGCGTCGCCGAGCCGGTGCGGCATGCGCTGCAGGAGACCGGCTTCGCCGTCGAGCAACGCGCGGGATTCAGCACGAAGCGCGCCATGCTCGTCGCCCGGAACACCAGGAATGGACCGGTTTCCCAATCCCCGAAGGAGCGCAAGGCCGCTGTCGTCGGTGCCGGCGTGGCCGGCGCAGCGGTATGCGAGCGCCTTTGCGCGCGCGGCTGGGAAGTCGACCTCTACGATCGCCACGATGAGCCGGCGCAGGAAGCCTCAGGCAATCACGCCGGCACCTTCCATCCCATCGTGACTCCGGATGACAGTCTGTTCGCTCGCCTGACGCGGGCAGGCTTCCTCGCCAGCCTTGCGCGATTCAAGGAATACTCGGACGTGCGATGGGATCCGTGCGGCGTTCTGCAGCTCGCGCGGGACGCTAGAGAGGAGGCCTCACAGCGCGCGGCCATCACCACACTTGGCGCCGTTCCCGACTACGCGCAATACGTGACGCGCGAGGAGGCCTCCGCGCACGCCGGTGTCCCCGTCTCTGCGGCGGGCCTGTGGTTCCCGCAGGCTGGCTGGATCCGCCCGCAGAGCCTGGTGCGGGCGCAGCTCGACGCGTGCGGCTCGCGCTTGAGAACGTTCTTTGGCAAAAGCCTTTCCGCATTGCCGGACGCGCCCCTCGTCATCCTCGCCAATTCCGCCGAGGTGCCGAAGCTGCAGCCGGTGCCGCACCTGCGCCTGCGCAAAGTGCGCGGCCAGCTCACTCACGTGCCGGCGGACGCGATGGCGGCGCCGCGCGTCGTGGTGCTGCGCGGCGGCATGGTGCTGCCGCCGGTCGAAGGCGTTTGCGTCGTCGGCGCGAGTTTTGACCTCGAGGATGACGATCCGCTGCCGCGCGCCGAAAGCGATGCCGGGAATGTGGAGCGACTCGAGCGCATCCTGGGTGTAAAACAAAATCTGCCCGACAAATTCGATAACCGTGTCGCCTTTCGCTCGGTGGCGCCCGACCGCTTGCCGATCGTGGGAAAGGTCGCCGACGGCGTGTACGGCGCTTTTGCTTACGGCTCGCGCGGCCTCATCTGGGCGGCGCTTGCCGCGGAACTGATCGCCGCGGAAGTGGAAGGCGAGCCGCTGCCGGTGGAAGGCAAGCTCGTCGATGCCCTGCACCCGGCGCGCTTCGCGCGGCGCGCGGCTAGGCGCTCCTGAGGATCGCCGGGCTCGCGTCCTTCACGTCGCGCAGGCCGCACAGCGCCAGCGTGACGTCGAGCTCCCTCTCGATCAGCTCGAGCGCGAGCGCGACTCCACGCTCGCCGAGCGCGCCGAGTCCATAGGCATAGGCACGGCCGATCATCACGGCGCGCGCGCCGAGCGCGAGCGCCCTGAGCACGTCCTGCCCGCTGCGGATGCCGCCGTCGAGCCACACTTCGATCTTGCCGTTCACCGCCTCCACAATTTCCGGCAGCGCCCGGATCGACGAGATCGCGCCGTCGAGCTGGCGCCCGCCGTGGTTCGACACCACGATGGCGTCGGCCCCCGCCTGCGCCGCGAGCTTCGCGTCCTCGGGGTCGAGGATGCCCTTGATGACCAGCTTGCCGTCCCAGAGCTTCTTCACCCACTCCACGTCTTTCCACGACAGCGTCGGATCGAACTGCCCGGCGATCCATTGCGACAGGGTGCTGAGGCTCTTCGCATCCGGGATGCGGCCTTCGAGGTTGCCGAAGGACTTGCGCTTGCCCCGGAGCACGTTCAGCGACCAGCCCGGTTTCGACAAGATATCCATGGCGGTCGCGAAGGTGAGTTTCGGTGGCACTGCCAGCCCGTTCTTCAGGTCCTGGTGCCGCTGGCCCTGGATCTGCAGGTCGAGCGTGAGCACCAGCGCCGAGCACTTCGCCGCCTTTGCGCGCTCGATGAGCGACGCGGCGAAGCCGCGGTCGCGCATCACGTAGAGCTGGAACCAGAACGGCTGCGTCACGCCGGCGGCCACATCCTCGATCGAGCAGATCGACATGGTGGAGAGCGTGTAGGGCACGCCGTAGCGCTCGGCCGCGCGCGCGGCGAGGATTTCACCGTCGGCCCAGTTGAGGCCCGTGAGGCCGACGGGCGCGAGGGCCACGGGCATGCGCACCTCGCGCCCGAGCATGGTGGTGCGCAGTGAGCGCCGGTCGACGTCGATGCCGACGCGCTGGCGCAGTGCGAGCGACTCCAGGTCGGCGCGGTTCGCGCGCAGCGTCGCTTCGCTGTAGGAGCCGCGATCGACGTAATCGAAAATCGCCCGCGCCACCCGCTTCTTCGACAGCTCGCGCAGGTCCTCGATGCACGTCACCACTCGCATGGACCCTCAACCGCAGGCATGGCGGGCGATTCTACACGCTGTAAAATGGCTCCCGATGCCGGCCAACGACGAGCACAAGAGCCCGATCCAGGTCATCGACCGCATGATGCGGTTGCTGGAAGTGCTCGCGCAGCACCCCGAGCCGCTCGGGCTGAAGCAGATCGCGCAGTACACCGGGCTGCATCCGTCCACGGCGCACCGCATCCTGTCGTCGATGTCCGCCGACCGCATGGTCGATCGCGTCGAGCCCGGCAGCTATCGGCTCGGCATGCGCCTGCTCGAGCTCGGCAACCTGGTGAAGTCGCGCATCAGCGTACGCGAGCTCGCGCTGCCGATGATGCGCGAGCTGCACGCGCAGACCGGCGAAACCGCCAACCTTTCCGTGCGCCACGGCGACGAGATCGTCTACGTCGAGCGCACCTCCTCGGGCCGCTCGGCGATGCGCGTGGTGCACGTCATCGGCACACGCGCCCCGCTCCACGTCACGGCGGCGGGCAAGCTTTTTCTCCTGGAGGAAGGCTTCGCCCGCCTGCGCGACTACGCCAAGCGCACCGGCCTCGCCGAGCACACCAAGAACACGCTTTCCAGCATCACGCTGCTCGAGCGCGACCTGGAACGAGTACAGCGGCAGGGATGGGCAAGCGACAACGAGGAGGCCGAGGTTGGCGTGCGCTGCGTCGCCGCCGGCATCCGGGACGACGCCGGCAACCTGGTCGCCGCCCTCTCGCTCTCGACGCCAGCCGACCGCATGAAGGTGCAGTGGGGTCCGCTGGTGAAGGAAACCGCCGAACGCATTTCTCGCATCATCGGCCATCGCCCGCCGGTCGCGCGCATCGGCGCGCATTGACCTGCATTGACCTCTAGGCGCTGAGCCCGAAGAGCGCGAAAAGGCCGCGGCGGTCGGTCCAGGTCTTCATGCCGCGGAAGCCGGCCCTCGCGCTCAGCGCGCCAAACTCCTCCGGCGAGTACTTGTAGGAATTCTCGGTGTGGATGGTCTCGCCCGCGGCGAAGCGAAAGCGGTGCCGCCCGAGTTCGACGGTGTGCTTCTCCAGCGCGACCAGGTGCATCTCGATGCGGCCGGCGGCGGGGTTGTAGAACGCGTAATGGCGGAAGCGGCGCAGGTCGAAGTCGGCGCCGAGCTCGCGGTTGATGCGCGCCAGCAGGTTGAGGTTGAAAGCGGCGGTGACGCCCGCCTTGTCGTTGTAGGCCGCGTGCAGCACTCCGGGATCCTTCTTCAGGTCGACGCCGACCAGCATCTTCGGCGCCACGCCGCGCGACATGGAGAGGAAGGCGTGCGCCTCGTCGGTGGTGAGGTTGCCGATGGTCGAGCCCGGGAAATACACCACGCTCGGCGTGCCGCGCCGCACCGGGATGTCGAGCGGGCGGGAGAAATCGCCCGCCAGCGGCGCAACGCGCAGCCAGGGGAATTCGCGCGCCAATCCTTGCGCCGCGGCGCGCAAGGCGTCGTCGGAGATATCGATCGGCACGTACACCGCCGGGCGCAGCGCGCGGATCAGCAGCCGGCTCTTGACGCCTTCGCCGCTGCCGTACTCGATCAGCTGGCAACCCCGGCCGGCGAAGCGCGCGATGGCCGCGAGATGGCGGCGCGTGAGCGCCAGCTCGGCGCGCGTTACGTAGTACTCGGGGAGTCGGCAGATGCGCGCGAACAGGCGGCTGCCCGCGGCATCGTAGAAATACTTGGGAGGAAGCGACTTCTGCGGGCGCGAAAGCCCGGCAACGACGTCCTGGCGAAAAACCGCTAGCTCGAGCGGCCGGGCGCCGCGCCGTTCTCCAGCCACTTGCGCAGGCGGTTGGCGTCCCCGATCCTGGATTGCTTGCCCCATGAATCGAGCAGTACCACGATCAGGTCCTTGTCCGCCAGACGCACCTGCATCACGAGGCAGCGGCCCGCCTCGCTGATATAACCAGTCTTGGAAAGGCCGATCTCCCAGTAGCTCGAGCGCACCAGGCCGTTGGTGTTGCCGTACTGCAGCGGCCTTCCGGATGCGCGCACGGTAGCCCGGCTCTTGGTGGAGTACTCGCGGATCAGCGGATAGTCGTGCGCCGCGCGCACCATTTTCGCCAGGTCGCTCGCGGTGGAGACGTTGGCCGGAGAAAGACCGGTGGGCTCGACGAAGCGGCTCTCGTTCATGTCTAGCACCGCGGCCTTCTCATTCATCGCGTCGACGAACGCTTCCAGCCCGCCGGGATAGCTCTGGCCCAGAGCCGCGGCCGCGCGGTTCTCGGAGGACATCAGCGCGAGCAGCAGCAGTTCGCCGCGCGTGAGCGACAGGCCGGTGCGCAGGCGCGAGCGCGAGCCCTTCATCTGCACCGCGTCGTCGCGGCTGAGGGTGATCTTCTCGTCGAGGTCGAGCCCGCGATCGAGGATCACCATCGCGGTCATCAGCTTGGTGATCGAGGCGATCGGCACCACCGCGTCGGCGTTCTTGCCGTAGACGGTCTCGCCGGTTTCGGCGTCCTGCACCAGCGCCGTAGACGAACGCAGGGCGATCTTGCGGATGGAGTCGCGGTCCGCTGCCTGCGCGAACCCGACACTGAGAACCAGCACGAAGAACAGGGCGCACATGGCGACGATGCCCTCGAGCGAATGAAGTCGGCGTTGCATACGGTGAATCTTCTCCCTTGACCACTACGAACCGTTGTTTTTGTCCATGCCCTGAATGGCACATGGAGTTGTCGCAGTCTAGCCTACGGAGAAAAAAATACGCAAGCAAAACAGTGAGTAGGACGAGATTTCACGAATCCACGTGAATTACATCACTGTCGGGCTGGGGCGTCGCGCCCTCGCCTTTTGGGCTACAGATGGCCTACAGAGGACTGACTTTTTCCAAGGCTTCCTTGGCCTGCGCTTGCTCCTGCTGCAGGGCCCACATGCGGGCATATTCGCCTTTGGCCTCAAGCAATTGGCTATGGGTTCCGCGCTCCACGATGCGGCCATGGCTCAGCACCAGGATTTGGTCGGCGTCCATGACCGTAGAGAGGCGGTGAGCAATCACTAGCGTGGTCCGCCCTACGGCGATGCGCTCGAGCTCCGCTTGGATCGCCTTCTCCGCGCGCGAGTCGAGCGCGGAGGTGGCCTCGTCGAAGATCAGGACGCGCGGATTCTTCAGCAGCGCGCGCGCGATCGCCACGCGCTGCTTCTCGCCGCCGGAGAGCTTGAGGCCGCGTTCGCCCACCGGAGTTTCGTACTTCTGCGGCAGCGACTGGATGAA
This sequence comes from uncultured bacterium, assembly GCA_965233195.1. Lineage (GTDB taxonomy): Bacteria > Pseudomonadota > Gammaproteobacteria > Burkholderiales > SG8-39 > SCGC-AG-212-J23. The sequence continues at coordinate 78,688 of CBDDSB010000037.1, forward strand.
GTCATGAATGTGCGCGGCACGCGCTGCTTCGATGACCTCTTCCTCGGTCGCGTCGGTGCGCCCGTAGCGGATGTTGTAGAGGATGGTGTCGTTGAAGAGCACGGTGTCCTGGGGCACGATGCCGATGGCCGCGCGCAGGCTCGCCTGCCTTGCTTCCCTGATGTCTTTTCCGTTGATGAGAACCGCGCCGCGCGAAACATCGTAGAAGCGGTAAAGCAGGCGGGCTAGCGTGGACTTGCCCGATCCCGAGTGCCCGACCACCGCCACGCGCTGCCCCGCCTCGATCGAGAAGGAGACCCCCGAAAGGATCTGGCGCTCCTTCACGTAGAAGAAATCCACGTCGCGGAAGGCGACGGTGGCCGGGCCGGCGGGGAGCTCTAGCGCACCCGGCCGGTCCTCGATCTCGCGGTTCTCCGTCAGCAGCCGGAACATGCGATCCATGTCGAGGAGCGACTGCTTGATGTTCCGGTACACCATGCCGAGCACGTTCAGCGGGATGTAGAGCTGGATGAGAAGGCCGTTCACCAGCACGAGGTCGCCGAGCGTAAACGCGCCAGAAACCACGCCCTCGGCAGCAAGCAGCATGAGCGCAGTGACCGCCGCGGCGATGATGAGGCTCTGGCCGATGTTGAGCAGGCCCAGCGAGGACTCGCTGCGCGTTGCCGCATCCTCGTATTTGCGCAGGTTCTCGTCGTAGCGACGCGCCTCGAACTCCTCGTTGCCGAAGTACTTCACCGTCTCGTAGTTGAGCAGGCTATCGATCGCCCGGGTGCTCGCGCGCGAGTCGAGCTCGTTCGCCCGGCGGCGGATCTCCATGCGCCACTCGGTGATCAGCACCGTGAACGCAATGTAGAGGGCCACGGCGGCGAAGGTGGTGGCGGCGAAGCGCCAGTCGAAGCGCCGCAGGAGCACCGCCGCGACCAGGGCGAACTCCAGCATCACCGGCAGGATCGAGAACAGCAGGTAGGAGAGCAGCGTCGAGATGCCGTTCGTGCCGCGCTCGATGTCGCGCGTCATGCCGCCGGTCTGGCGGTCGAGGTGGAAGCGCAGGCTGAGGCTATGCAGGTGGCGGAACACGCCGAGCGCCACTCGCCGCATCGCGCGCTGCGCCACGCGGACGAAGACTACGTCGCGCAGTTCCTGGAACAGCGTGGTGGAGAAGCGCAGGATGCCGTAGACGGCAAGCAGCGCCACCGGCACCGCGACCAGCTGCAGCCGGGTATCAAGGCCGTCCACGACCTCCTTCATCACCAGCGGCACGCCGACGTTGGCGAGCTTTGCCGTGACCAGGAAGGCGAGCGCGATCACCACCCGCCCTTTGAATTCCCACAGGTAGGGCACGAGCGTGCCCAGCGCCTTCCATTCGTTGCCGCGAAGCGTCATGAATTGGATTATCGAGGAATCCGTCACGCCCCGGCCCGTGCTTGAGACCGCGACTCACGTATATTCCCGTCCAAGGGAGAACAACATGGGCCTGCGACTCAAATTCAACCTGGTGCTGCTGGTGGTGTTCATGCTGGGGCTCGGTGCCACCGGCTATGTCTCGTACGAGCTGCTGCACCGTAACGCGCGCGAGGAAGTGCTGCGCAACGCCGGCGTGATGATGGAGGCGGCGCTCTCGATGCGCAGCTACACCGTCGGTCACGTGCGGCCGAACCTGGTGGCGGATCCGGACAAGTTCCTGCCGCAAAGCGTGCCGGCCTTCGGCGCCACCGAAATCATGACGCTGCTGCGCAAGAAGTATCCGGACTACGCGTACAAGGAAGCGACCCTCAACCCCACCAACCCGCGCAACCGCGCGGTGGAGTGGGAGACCGATATCGTCAACACCTTCCGCCACGACGCCTCGCAGAGCGAGATCTCGGGCATGCGCGAGACGCCCACCGGGCGCTCGCTCTACCTCGCGCGGCCGTTGCAGATCAAGGATGGCGCCTGCCTCTCCTGCCACACCTCGGCCGAAGTGGCGCCGGCGTCGATGGTCAAGATCTACGGGCCGAGCAACGGCTTCGGCTGGAAGCTGAACGAGATCATCGGCGCGCAGATCGTCTCGGTGCCGATGGGACTGCCGATCCGCAACGCCAACCGCGCGTTCGTCACCTTCATGAGCTCGCTGGCGGTGGTGTTTGCCTTGCTGTTCGTGATCCTGAACATGATGCTGACGCAGCTCATCATCGAGCCGATCACGCAGCTTTCCGATGCCGCCGAGCACATCTCGAAGGGCAAGATCGACGTGCCGGAGCTGGTGACCACCGGCCGCGACGAGGTCGCGCACCTCGGACAGGCTTTCAACCGCATGCGGCGCAGCCTGCAAAAGGCCATCAGCCTCATCGACAAAGGGTAGATGGCCACCAATCCCCTGCCGGCAGGCTTTGCCCTGCAGGAATATCGCATCGAGAAGGTGCTCGGTGTCGGCGGCTTCGGCCTCACGTACCTCGCGCTCGACGGCAACCTCAACCTCAAGGTTGCGCTGAAGGAGTTCCTGCCCGACGACGTCGCCACGCGCGGCGCCGACCATTCGATCCGGCCGCGCTCGCCGGACAGCGCCGAGAGCTTCGGCTGGGGCAAGCAACGCTTCCTGGACGAATCGCGCACCGTGGCGTCTTTCCGCCACCCGCACATCGTGCGCGTGATGCGCTTTTTCGAAGCCAACGGCACCGCCTACATGGTGATGGAGTTCGTCGAGGGCGCCGCCTTGCCCGACTGGATCAAGACCCGCCGGCCACTGAGCGAAGCGCTGGCCACCTCGCTCATCGCACCGCTGCTCGACGGCCTGCAGGTGGTGCACAAGTCGGGTGTCCTGCACCGCGATATCAAGCCCGGCAACATCTACGTGCGCGAGGACGGCACGCCGGTGCTGATCGACTTCGGCTCGGCGCGCCAGCGCGCCACCGAGCTCACCGCGATCGTGTCGCCCGGCTACGCGCCATTCGAGCAGTACCATACCCAAGGCAACCAGGGCCCGTGGAGCGACCTCTACGCGCTCGGCGGCGTCCTCTACTGGCTGGTGACCGGCGAGCGGCCGCACGAAGCGGTGGCGCGCATCCGCGCCGACACGATGCCGAGCGCCCTGCAAACCGGCGACCGCAACCGCTACCGTCCCGCGTTCCTCGCCGCCATCGACTGGGCGCTCGCGCCCGCCGAGGAGCAGCGCCCGCAATCGGTCGCCGAATGGCGCGAGGCACTGTTAGGCGGTTCAGCCGCAACGTCCGCGCCATTGGACAAGACCCAGGTGCTTCCGAAGACCCCCACGACCCGACCGGCCTTCGATCCAGCGTTGCTGAAAAACATCGAGACGGAGCTTGCCCAGCACCTCGGCCCGATCGCCAACGTCGTGGTGAGAAACGCTGCGAAGACAGCGCCGACCCAGGCAGACCTCGTCCAGCTCATCGCCCTGGATATCACCGATGTGGGCGTCAAGCGGGCGTTCGAGCGCAAGTTTTCCGACGGCTCGCGTCCCACGACGCAACCGGCGAGCGGCCCTCGCACGGATCCGCCGACGTCCCGCGCCGCCAGCCGCTTTTCGCTCGACGTGCTGGAGCGGGCCGAGCGGCGCCTGGCCGAGCACATCGGCGCGGTTGCCCGGGTGGTGGTCAAGCGCGCCGCCGTCAAGGCGCGCGACGAGCGCGAGCTTTACCTCTTGCTCGCCGATGAGATCGAGGACAAGGACGACAGGAAAGCCTTCATACGGACGGCCGTTTCCATGTCACATAAGCCGTGATAGAGTTCAAACGTTCGTTTGAATGTGGATCCGGCCATGTCCCTGCGCGCTGTCAAACCCCAGCATGAAACCCGCACCCGAATTCTCGACGCCGCCGAGGAGCTGTTCATGCAGCACGGCTTCGAGGGCACCTCGATGCGGCTGCTCACCGCCAAGGCGGGCGTCAATCTCGCGGCAGTCAATTACCACTTCGGCTCCAAGGACGCGCTGATCGAGGCGCTGTTCCGCCGCCGGCTCGATCTGATGAATGCAGAGCGCATGGCGGCGCTCGACGGACTCGAAGATTTTTCAGCAGAAAACATCATTCGTGCCTTCGTCGGGCCCAGCCTGCGCCTGATCGAGGACGCGAAGGGCGGCGGGCGCAACTTCAGCCGCCTGCTCGGCCGCACCTACACCGAGCCGGCGAAGACGGTGCGAGCGCTGATCGGCCAGATGTATGCGCCCACCATGCAGCGCTTCAAGGCCGCGCTCGAGCGCGCGCTGCCGCAGATGCCGGCCGATGAGCTGGTGTGGCGCATGCACTTCATGTTCGGCACCCTCGCCTACACGCTTGCCGCCACCGATACGGTGCAGCTCATCGCCGGCTGCAAGCCCGAAGACCGTCACGACGCGCGCCTGCTCGAGGAGCGCCTGACTGCGTTCCTCACCGCGGGGCTGCACGCCCCGCTGAAGACATCCATCAAGAAGGCAGCCTAGGGGATCGCTATGGTCGGACTCGCGCTTGGCGTCATCGCCGTCTTTTTCATCTTCGGCTACTTCGGCCTGCCGATCGTGTGGTGGACGATCGCCGCGGCGCTCTTCGGCTGGTACCTGAGCGTCATCGCCGACTTCGGGCCGGTCACCAACGTCGTCCTCGCGACGGCGTTCATCATCATCGCTTTGGTTCTCAACATTTCCGTGCTTCGAAGAAAAATCATTTCGGATCGGATCCTTGCGATCTACCGCCGCATCCTGCCCGACATGTCGCAGACCGAGAAAGAGGCGATCGACGCGGGCACCGTGTGGTGGGACGCGGACCTCTTTTCCGGCAAGCCCGACTGGGACAAGCTGCTCGCCACGCCCGCGCCGCGCCTGAGCGCCGAAGAGCAGGCGTTCCTCGACGGCCCGGTCGAGGAGCTGTGCGAGATGTGCAATGACTGGGAGATCACGCACGAGCGCCAGGACCTGCCAGCGCACGTGTGGCAATTCATCAAGGACAACGGCTTCCTCGGGATGATCATTCCCAAGCAGTACGGCGGCCTCGGCTTCAGCGCGCTGGCGCACTCGGCGGTGGTGATGAAGCTCTCCACGCGCTCGAGCACCGCGGCGATCTCGGTGATGGTGCCGAATTCGCTCGGGCCGGGCGAGCTCCTCCTGCACTACGGCACCGAGCAGCAGAAGAACCATTATTTGCCGCGCCTTGCCAAGGGCCAGGAAGTGCCGTGCTTCGCGCTCACCAGCCCCGAAGCCGGCTCCGACGCCGCCGCGATCCCGGACTTCGGCGTGGTGTGCAAGGGCACGTGGCAGGGGCGCGAAGTGCTCGGCATGCGCGTCACCTGGGACAAGCGCTACATCACGCTGGGGCCGGTGGCGACCCTGCTTGGCCTCGCCTTCAGGCTCTACGATCCCGAAGGCCTGCTGGGCGCGAAATCTGATTTGGGAATTACTTGCGCCCTCGTCCCGACCAACACGCCAGGCGTCAATATCGGCCGGCGCCACCTGCCGCTCAACGCCGCGTTCCAGAACGGGCCGAACTCGGGCAAGGAAGTCTTCATGCCGCTCGACTGGATCATCGGCGGCCCCGAATACGCCGGCAAAGGCTGGATGATGCTGATGGGCTGCCTGGCCGCCGGACGCGCCATCTCGCTCCCCACCTCCTCGGTCGGCGGCGTCAAGGCGCTGACGCGCTTCACCGGTGCGTATGCGCGCGTACGCAGCCAGTTCAAAACGCCGATCGGCAAGCTCGAGGGCGTGGAAGAAGCGCTCGGCCGCATCGCGGCGCACTGCTACATGATGGACGCGACGCGCGTCATGACCGCAGGCGCGGTCGACCTCGGCGAGAAGCCGGCGGTGCTGTCGGCGATCGCCAAGTACCACATGACCGAGCGCGCACGCGAATGCGTGAACGACGCGATGGACATCCACGGCGGCAAGGGCATCTGCCTCGGGCCGAACAACTGGCTCGGGCGCGGCTACCAGATCGCCCCGGTGGCGATCACGGTCGAGGGCGCCAACATCCTCACGCGCACGCTGATCATCTTCGGCCAGGGCGCAATCCGCTGCCATCCGTACGTGCTGCGCGAAATGCGCGCGGCGAAAGAGATGGCCGGAGCCGAGGCATCGCGCGAGTTCGACGACGCCTTTACCTCCCACATCGGCCATGTGCTGCGTAACGGCGTGCGAACGCTGGTATACGGCCTGACACGCGCGGTGTTTGCTCCCGTTCCACGGGACTGCGCTCGTGAAACGCGGCACTACTACCGGAACGCTTCCCGGCTGTCGGCAGCGTTCGCTTTCCTCGCCGACCTGTCGATGCTCGCGATGGGCGGCGCGCTCAAACGCAAGGAGAAAATCTCCGGGCGCCTGGGCGACGTGCTCTCCATGCTTTACCTCGTCTCCGCCACGCTCAAGCGCTACGAGGACCAGGGCCGCATCCGCGAGGACCTGCCGCTCGTGCGCTGGGCGGTGCGCGACGCGCTGTACAACGCGCAGCAGGCGATCGACGGCATCCTCTCCAACTTCCCGGTGAAGCCGCTGGCGCGCTTCCTGCGCTGGGCGATTTTTCCGATGGGCATGTCCTTCCGCCCGCCGCTCGACTCGCGCAACCATGAGTGCGCGAACATCGCGCTCGCCCCCGGCGCCGCGCGCGAGCGCTTGACCGCGGGGATGTTCGTGCCGAAGAACGAAGCCGACGCCACCGGCCAGCTCGAGGCGGCGTTCCTCGCCACCATTGCCTGCGAGCCGGTCGACGAGAAGCTGCGCAAGGCCGTGAAGAAGGGAAAGATCGTCGCGCGGCCGGGGGTTGATTTGGGAACTCTCGCAAGGGAAAAGGATTTGATCACCGCTGACGAGCAAGCCCTGTGGAACCGCAAGGAAATCCTGCGCAAGGGCGTGATCAAGGTCGACGACTTCCCGGCCGACTTCGGACGCGCGGAAATCGCGGCCGAGCTCGAAAACAAGACCGTCAAGATGAAAGCGGCCTGAGATGCTGGCCAGGCCGATCTACGTGGTTGACGGCGCGCGCTCGCCGTTCCTCAAGTCCAAGAACCGCCCCGGGCCGTTCAGCGCGGCCGATCTCGCGACGCAGGCCGGCCGCTCGCTGCTCGCGCGCCAGGGCTTCGCGCCCGACGAGCTCGACGAGGTGATCCTCGGCTGCGCCGCGCCGTCGGTCGACGAGGTGAACATCGGCCGCGTCGCCGCGCTGCGCATGGGCTGCGGGCAGAAGGTGCCGGCGTGGACCGTGATGCGAAATTGCGCCTCCGGAATGCAGGCGATCGATTCGGGCATCAACAACATCATCGCCGGGCGCTCGAGTGTGGTGCTCGCCGGCGGCGTCGATGCGCTGTCGCGGGCGCCGCTGCTCTATGGCGACAAGATGGTGCTGTGGTTTTCGAACATGGCGGCGGCTCGCAGCCCCATGCAGAGAATTTCTCTTTTTGGAAGGCTTCCCGTCGCTTCGCTGCTCGCCCCGGTCATCGGCATCATGAAAGGCCTGACCGACCCGATGGTCGGCCTGCTGATGGGCCAGACCGCGGAGAACGTCGCGCATCGCTTCGGCATCACGCGGGAAGAGATGGATGCGTTCGCGGTGCGTTCCCACGAACGCGTCATCAAGGCGCAGGACGCCGGCGTCCTGGCCGCGGGCGGCGGCGAGGTCGAGGCGCTGTACGACGCGAAGGGCAACACCTACATCCTCGACGACGGCGTGCGGCGCGACGCCTCGCCGCAGAACCTCGCCAAGCTCAAGCCCTTCTTCGACCGCAAGTACGGCAACGTCACGCCGGGCAACAGCTCGCAGATCACCGACGGCGCGGCCTGGCTGATCCTGGCTTCCGAGGACCTGGTCACCCGGAACGACTTGAAACCCATCGGCCGCATCCTCGACTCCCATTGGGCGGGCCTCGATCCCGCCACCATGGGCCTCGGGCCGGTGCACGCGGCCACGCCGATCCTCCAGCGCAACAAGCTCGCGCTGAAGGACATCGACTACTGGGAGATCAACGAGGCGTTCGCCGCGCAAGTGCTCGGCTGCCTGGCGGCATGGGAAGACGAGAAGTATTGCCGTGAAGAGCTGGGGCTCGACGGCCCGCTGGGCTCGATCGATGAAGACCGGCTCAATGTCGACGGCGGCGCCATTGCCCTGGGTCACCCGGTGGGCGCATCGGGCGCCCGGATCGTCCTGCATCTGCTGAAAACACTGAAACGCAACAAGGCGAAGCGCGGCATGGCCTCGATCTGCATCGGCGGCGGCCTGGGCGGCGCGATGCTGGTCGAAGCGCTGTAAGGGGGAGCAATGGAGAGGGCAGAGGCCAAACTACTGGCCAAGCACTGGCACTGGGAGCACGAGCGCGATGGCCTGGTGTGGCTCACCTTCGACAAACAAGGCGAGTCGGCGAATACCTTCTCGCGCGAGGCGCTCGAGGAGCTGAGCCGCGCACTCGACGCCATCCGCACCGAGAACCCGAAGGGGCTGGTGATCCGCTCGGCCAAGGACGGCTTCATCGCCGGCGCCGATGTCGAGGCGTTCACGCGCTTCAAGTCGGGCGCCGAGGCGCTCGCCTTCGTCAAGCTCGGCTGGGATGTGTTGCAGCAACTGCGCGACCTGCCCTTCCCCACCACCGCGATGGTGAACGGGTTCTGCATGGGCGGCGGCACCGAGCTCGCGCTCGCCTGCCGCTACCGCGTGGCGCTCGACGACCCGAAGGTGCGCTTCGCCCTGCCGGAAGTGATGCTCGGCATCATGCCCGCGTGGCACGGCGTGCAGTGGCTGCCGAAGCTGGTCGGGCCAACGGCGGCGATGGACATGCTGCTCACCGGCAAGTCGGTCGATGCAAAGCGCGCCAAGCGCATCGGGCTCGTCGACCAGGCGGTGCCTTTGCGCATCTTCGAAAATACCGCGCGCATCGTGACGCTGGAAGGCAAGCCGCGCAAATCCCTTTCGTTAATGCAAAAGCTCCTGCTGGGTCCATTACGTGGCGTGGTGGTGTCACAAGCCCGGAAACAGGTAGCGAAAAAAGCCAGGCGCGAGCACTACCCGGCGCCCTACGCGATCCTCGAGCTGTGGAAGAAGTACGACGGCGACCCGTTCGCCGCGGCCAACGACCCCTCGTGCTCGATCGAATCGCTGTTCGCCCATCCGACCACGGCGAACCTGATCCGCATCTTCTTCCTGCAGGAGCGCCTGAAGTCGGTGGCCAAGGGCGTGCAATTCGCCCCCCGCCATGTGCACGTGGTCGGCGCCGGCGTGATGGGCGGGGACATCGCCGCGATCTGCGCGATGCGCGGCTTGCGCGTGACTTTGCAGGACACGGCGCCCGAGCGCCTTGCCCCGGCCGTGAAGCGCGCCGCCGAGCTCTTCAAGCGCCGGTTGCGCGACCCGCGCCGCGAGCGCGACGCGCTCGACCGGCTGATTCCCGACGTGAGCGGCAGCGGCGCGCGTCATGCCGACGTGCTGATCGAAGCCATCTTCGAGAACCTGGAAGCGAAACGCTCGCTATTCGCCAAGCTCGAATCGATGGCCAAGCCTGACGCGATCCTCGCCACCAACACGTCGAGCCTCAAGCTTGCAGATATTTCCACGGCGCTGAAGGATCCCTCGCGCCTGGTCGGCATCCACTTCTTCAACCCGGTGCCGTTATTGCAATTGGTTGAAATAGTGAGCAGTGAGCGGACGAATGCGGAATTTGCAAAAAAAGCGGCCGCGTTCGTGCGCCACATCGACAAGCTGCCGTTGCCGGCGAAGGATTCACCCGGCTTCCTGGTGAACCGCGTGCTCGGCCCGTACATGCTGAACGCGTTCCGCCTGCTCGACCAGGGGCAGAAGCCCGAGACGCTCGACCGTGCGATGGAGGACTTCGGCATGCCGATGGGGCCGGCCGAGCTGGCCGACACCGTGGGCCTCGATATCTGCCTCGCCGCGGGGAAAGCGCTCGCCAAGGGGGCGACCTCGGTGCCCGAAGTTCTCGCCAACAAGGTGCAGCTCGGCCAGCTCGGCAAGAAAACCGGCCAGGGCATCTACCGATGGGTCGACGGCAAAGCGGTGAAGGGGCAGCCGGATGCCTTTGACCAGCAACTGGTCGACGCGCTGATCGAGCCGTACCTGCTTGAAGCCGAAGCGGTGCTGGCGGAGGGCATCGTCGCCGACGCAGACCTGGTCGACGCCGGGCTGATCTTCGGCACCGGCTTCGCGCCATTCCGCGGCGGGCCGCTGCATTTCCTGAGAAGTCGTGGAAAAGCTTCCTGAGGGAAAAATCCCCGCGCTGCGCGTCATGCCGATGCCGGCGGACGCCAACCAGAATGGCGACATCTTCGGCGGCTGGATCATGGCGCAGGTCGACATCGCCGGCGGCACGATGGCCGGGCGCACCGCGCGCGGCCGCGTCGCCACGGTGGCGGTGAAGGAGTTCGTCTTCAAGCAGCCGGTGCAGATCGGCGACCTGCTTTCGTTCTACGTCGACCTGGTGCGCGTCGGCCGCACCTCGATCACGGTCAAGGTCGAGGTCTACGCCGAGCGCCGGCCGTCCGACCCGGAAGTGGTGAAGGTCACCGAGGCCACCGTCACGTACGTGGCGATCGACCGCGACGGGCGTCCGCGCCCGGTGCCGGCCTCCTAAGGTTGCTGCTCGACGCGCCTACGCTGGCCGCGATCGCCCTGCTGGCGGTCGGCGCCGCCGTCGTCAGCGGCATGAGCGGCTTCGGCGCCGGCGTGATCCTCACCGCGGCGCTGGTGCCGCTGATCGGCCCGAAGGCGGTGCTACCCGTGCTCTCGGTCGCGGGCATCGTCATCAACGCCGGCCGCTTCTGGTTCTACCGGCAGCACCTCGATCGCCGCATGCTCGCCCTGGTGCTCGCCGCCTCGCTGCCGTTCCTCGTTCTGGGCACCTGGATCTACAGCATCCTCGATGCGCGCTCGCTGACCCTGGTCCTCGGCGTGGCGGTGATCGCCTCGGTGCCGGTGCGCAGGGTGTTCCACGCCAAGAAAATGTCGCTCGGCCCGGTGGGCGTGGCGACCGGCTCGGGCATGTTCGGCTTCGCCGCCGGTGTCGCCAGCGGCGCGGGCGTGATCCTGGTCTCGCTGCTGCTCGGCGCGGGGCTCGCCACGCCCGCGGTGCTCGCCACCGACGCGATGGTCTCGATCATCCTCGACGTGTGCAAGGCGGCGCTCTTCAATCGCTTCGACCTGCTGAACGCCGACGCCTTCTTCACCGGGGCGGTGATCGGCCTCGCCAGCATCCCGGGCAGTGCGATCGCGGCATGGCTGGTCTCGCGCATGGGCGCTAAGCTGCACGTCCTCTTCATGGAGATCCTGATTCTGTTCGGCGGCGCCTCCATGTTGTGGCACGCTCTGCGTTAACGCCATGAAAGAGCTCAAAGGGAAGATCGCCGCCGTCACCGGTGCCGCGAGCGGCCTCGGCCGCTCGATGGCGCTCGCGTTCGCCGCCGAAGGCATGGACCTCGCGCTCGCCGACGTCGATGAGATCAACCTCTCCTCGGTACAGGAGGAGGTCCTGGCGAAAGGCGTGCGCGCCATCACCCTCAAAGTCGACGTCTCCAACGCGCAGCAGATCGAGATTTTCCGCGACCAGACGCTGACGCGCCTCGGCGGCGTGCACGTCGTATGCAACAACGCCGGCGTATCGCCGCTCGGCGCGGTGTGGGAAAACAGCGCCGCCGACTGGCAGTGGATCCTCGGCGTCAACCTGTGGGGCGTGGTGCACGGCGTGCGCGCGTTCGCGCCGCACCTGATCGCGCAGGACGAGGGCCATATCATCAACACCGCGTCGGTGTCCGGACTGATCTCGCCTCCCGGCTCGGGGGCGTACAACGTCACCAAGCATGCAGTAGTGGCGCTGTCGGAATCCCTGCACCACGACCTGCGCGAGCGCAATTCGCGCGTCCGCGTCTCGGTGCTGTGCCCCGCCTATGTTCCCACCGGCATCGTGGACTCGGAGCGCAGCCGGCCCAAGGAATTGCAGGCTTCCACAAAGTCAGAACAAACCCTCGCGCGCGAGGCCATGCTGCGAAAAGCGGTGAAATCCGGGAAAGTGTCCGCCGACCAGGTGGCGCAGGCGGTGTTGGCCGCCATCAAGCAGGAGCGCTTCTACATCCTCACGCATCCGAAGATCAAGGGCGCGATCCAGGCCCGGATGGAGGACATCCTGAACGGGCGCGCGCCGCGCAATCCGCTGGCGCTATAGTCGGGGCCATGGCGAAGGACGAGTTCAGAACCGACGAATTTATTACCGATCTGGCCGCCGATACCTCCTACGGCGGCTACCTTGGCCTGGACCGCCTGCTCGCCGCGCAGCAGCCGCGCTCGTCGCACCACGACGAGATGCTGTTCATCATCCAGCACCAGACGTCCGAGCTGTGGATGAAGCTGATGATCCACGAGCTCGCCGCGGCAATCGCGCACGTGAAAAGCGACGATCTGGCGCCCTGCTTCAAGATCCTCGCGCGCGTGAAGCTGATCCAGCGCCAGCTATTCGAGCAGTGGGGGGTGCTGGAGACGCTGACGCCGTCGGAGTACGCCATGTTCCGCAACGTGCTCGGGCCGGCATCGGGGCTGCAGTCGCATCAGTTCCGCGCCATCGAATTCCTGCTCGGCAACAAGATCGCCAACCGGATCGATGTTCACCGGCATAGCGCGGAAACGACCGCGGTGCTGGAAACCCTGCTCAATTCACCCAGTATTTACGACGAATTCCTGCGCTACCTGGCGCGCAAAGGCATGCCGGTGCCGGCGGAGCGGGTCGAGCGCGACTGGTCGCAGCCCTACGAGCGCCACCCGGGCGTCACCGCGGTGTTCAAGACCGTCTACGAGAACACGCAGCAGTACTGGGCGGAATACGACATGTGCGAGAAGCTGGTCGACGTGGAGGAGAATTTCCTGCTCTGGCGCTTCCGGCACGTGAAGACGGTCGAGCGCATCATCGGCTTCAAGCGCGGCACCGGCGGCACCGCCGGGGTCTCCTTCCTGCGCAAGACCCTGGAGACCAGCCTGTTTCCCGAGCTGATCGACGTCAGGACCGAGCTTGGATGAGTCCTGGCTAAGGCAGGAAATCTTCCCGCGCTTCTCGCGGGTGCTCGCGCGGGACGAGATCTATCTCGCCAACCATTCTCTCGGCCGTCCGCCCGACCGCATGGCCGAGGACGTGCGCGCGGCGCTCGACACCTGGTACCGCGACATGGACGGCGCCTGGGCCACCTGGATCGAGGGCCGCGAGCGTTTCCGCGCCCTGACCGGCAGGCTGGTCGGCGTCGCCAAGAACCTGGTGATCCCGAAGACCAGCGCGGGCCAGGGACTGCGCGCGGTGCTGAACTCGTTCACCCTGAAACCGCGCGTGGTCACCAGCGACGGCGAGTTCGACTCGCTCGATTTCATTTTGCGCGTGTACCGCGAGCAGGGGCGCATCGAGCTCAAGATCGTGCCGTGGCGCGAGCTCGATCCGCGCGGCGCAGACCTGGTCGTGCTCTCCAGCGTCATGTTCCGCACGGGCGAGGTGGTCGCCGACCTGGCGCAGCGGATCGACGACGCGCACACCGCCGGCGCGCTGGTGCTGCTCGACGTCTACCACCACGCCGGCATCATGCCGCTCGACCTCGCGGCGCTGAAGGCGGACTTCGCGGTCGGCGGCTCGTACAAGTACACGCGCGGCGGCCCGGGCGCGTGCTGGCTCTACGTGCGCCCGGGTCTGGTGGAGACGCTGCGCACGCCCGACACCGGCTGGTTCGCGAAGAAGGACATGTTCACCTACGCGCGCCCCGAGCCGCCCGAGTTCGGCCCGGGCGGCGACGCCTGGCTCGAGTCCACGCCGCCGGTGCTGGCGCCGATCCAGGCCATCGCCGGCCTGGAGCTCACGCTCGAGCTCGGCGTCGAGCGCATCCGCGAGCACAACCTGGAGCAGAAGCAGCTGCTGGCCTCGCTCATCCCCAGCGTACAAGGCGCCGGCACCGATCACGGCGCATTCGTGACGTTGAAGCATCCGGGCGCGCAGGTCATCGTCAGCAACCTGCGCGAGCGCAAGGTCAAAGCCGACGCGCGCGGCGACTACCTCCGCCTATGCCCGGACATCCTCAATACCCGCGCCGAGCTCGAAGCCGCCGCCCTAAAAACGATCAGCACGATAGGGTGACGGATCGATATACGGCGCGGCGCCGGTAATCATTTCCGCGATCAGCCGGCCGGTCACCGGACCGAGCGTAAAGCCATGGTGCGCATGGCCGAAGGCGAACCACAACCCGCGGTGGCGCGGCGCCGGGCCGATGACCGGCATCATGTCCGGCGTGCAAGGGCGCGAGCCCATCCACGGATCGGCGTCGAGCCGATCACCGAGTGGAAACAGCTCGCGCGCGATCGGCTCGGCGCGGTTCAGCTGCACCGGCGTCTTCATTCCGTCGCGCAAGGCGAACTCCGCCCCGGTGGTCAGCCGGATACCGCGGCGCATCGGCGCGAGGAAGTAACCGCGCTCGGTGTCCAGCATCGGGTGGTTGAGGACCGCCCGGCCCGCGGCACGGTAGTGCATGTGATAGCCGCGCTTCACCGCGAGCGGCAGGTCGTAGCCCAGGTGCCGGATAACGACGTCGGCCCACGGTCCCAGCGCCACGACGGCGTCGCGCGCGGCGAGCGGCCCGTCGTCGGTGCGTACCCGCCATCCGCCGCCGTCGGCTTCCAGCGTGGCGGCATTGCCCTGCACCAGGCGCCCGCCCATTTTCTCGAACAGTCGAAGGTAAGCGAGCGCCACGCCCTGCGGATCCACCGCCGCCAATGGATCGGTCCAGTGCAGCGCGCCCTCCAGCACCGGCGCGACATGAGGTTCCTTCTCCTGAACCTGCTTTCGATCCAGGGCGGCGAAGTTGATGCCGAACTCGCTTCGCCAGCGCTCCGCCTCGGCAAAGCGCAGGTCGCGCTCGCGCTCGGTGCGGAACACCTTCATCCATCCGCTGCGGCGGAAAAGATCCATGGCGCCGGCCTCGGCGGCGAGCGCCTGGTGCTCGGTGATGCAATGCTCGATCAGCTTCGAATAGAGGCGCGCGATCGCCCGGTGGCGCGCCGGGCGCGAATGGTGCCAGTACTTCCAGAGAAACGGCGCCAGCCGCGGAATCGCGGAGGGGTGATAGTGCGCATCGATGGTGCGGTTGAAGCTGTAGCGCAGCAGCGCGCCGAAGTCGTGAGGAAAGCCGTACGGGTAGACGCCTTCGCGCTGCACCAGGCCGGCGTTGCCGAACGAAGTCTCTTCCGCCGCGCCGCGGCGGTCCACCAGGACCGTGGCGCGCCCTCGCTTCTGCAGGTGAAGAGCGACGCTTACACCGACGATTCCGGCGCCAAGGACCAGCGCGTCAGCGATGGGTGCGCTTGGCAAGCGCCTCCGTGACGGTCGTTTGTTCGCCGATCTCCAGCTTGGCGATCTGGTTGCGGTGCACCTCGTCCGGGCCGTCGGCGAAGCGCAGCGTGCGCGCATGCGCGTAGGCATGGGCGAGGCCGAAGTCCTCGGAGACGCCGCCGGCGCCGTGCACCTGCATCGCCCAGTCGATCACCTGGCAGGCGACGTTCGGCGCCAGCACCTTGATCATCGCGATTTCTTTCTTGGCGATTTTGTTGCCCACGGTGTCCATCTTCCAGGCCGCGTTCAGCACCAGGAAGCGCGCGCCGTCGATCATGATGCGCGCCTCCGCGATGCGTTCACGAGTCACGCCCTGGTCAGCTACGCTTCTTCCAAATGCAATTCTTTCCGTGGCGCGTTTGCACATTTTCTCCAGCGCGCGCTCGGCCTGGCCGATGAGGCGCATGCAGTGGTGGATGCGGCCCGGTCCGAGGCGGCCCTGCGCGATCTCGAAGCCGCGCCCTTCGCCGAGCAGCACGTTGGCGGTCGGCACGCGCACGTCCTTCAGCTCGATCTCCATGTGGCCGTGCGGCGCGTCGTCGTAGCCGAACACCGGCAAGTGGCGCAGCACTTTGATTCCTTGTGTACTTGAAGGTACAAGGACCATGGATTGCTGGCTGTGGCGCGAGGCATTGTCCGGATCGGTCTTGCCCATCACGATGTAGATCTTGCAGCGCGGGTCGCCGGCGCCGCTCGACCACCACTTGGTGCCGTTGATGACGTAGTCATTTCCATCCCGCTTGATGCGAGTCTGGATGTTCGTGGCGTCCGAGGACGCCACGTTCGGCTCGGTCATGAGGAACGCCGAGCGGATTTTTCCCTCGAGCAAGGGCTCGCACCATTGCTTCACGTGCTCGGGCGTGCCGTACTTGAGCAGCGTCTCCATGTTGCCGGTGTCGGGCGCCGAGCAATTGAACACTTCCGGCGCCCAGGTGACGCGGCCCATGATCTCGCACAGCGGCGCGTACTCGAGGTTGGTGAGCGTGCCGCCGTGCGACTTCGGCCGCCACAGGTTCCAGAGTCCCGCCGCTCTCGCCTTCTGCTTCAATTCTTCGATCACCGGAGCCGGCTGCCAGCGCTGGTCGCTGGTGACGTGCTCGTGCCACTTGTGCTCGTTCGGGTAGACGTGCTCTTCCATGAAGGCGCTGAGCTTCTTGCGCAGCTCCTGCACCTTCGGCGTGTAGTCGAAATTCAAGCGGCTCTCCCTTTGGATTCTCGGCCGAGGATTTTCTCCACCACGTTCCAGCCCAGCTGCGCGAGCGGCACGGTCTTGGTGGCGGCTTCCGCCGCGAACGAGCTCGCCGCGGTGCCTTCGAGCACGCGCTTGGCGATGCCCTGGCAGATCGCGGCGATGCGGAACAGGTTATACGCCAGGTAAAAATCCCAGTGTGAAGGGTCGATGGACTTGCGCTGCGTCCTTTTGCAGTACCGCGCCACGTATTCCGCTTCGCTCGGGATGCCGAGCTCCTTCAGATCGAAGCCGGCAATGCCGCGAAACTTGTCCGGCGGGATGTGCCAGCTCATGCAGTGGTAGGCGAAATCGGCGAGCGGATCGCCGAGCGTGGAAAGCTCCCAGTCGAGGACGGCGAGGATGCGCGCCTCGCTCGGATGGAAGATGGTGTTGTCGAGGCGAAAGTCGCCGTGCACCACCGAAGTCCCGGCCTCGGGCGGAATGTTCTTCGGCAGCCAGTCGATCAGCTTGTCCATCGCCTCGATGCGCTGCGTCTCGGAAGCGCGATATTGCTTGCTCCAGCGCTCGACCTGGCGGCCGATGTAGTTTCCCGGCTTGCCGAAGGCTTCCAGGCCGATCGCGCGATAGTCGATGGAATGAAGCTTCGAGATAACCCTGTTCTGCTCGTCCCAGATCGCGCCGCGTTCGGCTTTCGTCATTCCGGGCAGCGACGGATCCCACAGCACGCGGCCCTCGACATAGTCCATGACGTAGAACGCGGTGCCGATCACCGATTCGTCCTCGCACAGCGCGTGCGGCTTCGCCACCGGAAAGCCGGCGGGGTGCAGAGCTTTGATCACCCGGTACTCGCGATCAACCGCGTGAGCGGAGGGCAGGAGCTTGCCGGGCGGTTTGCGTCTGAGAACGTACTTCCCGCCATCAGCGGCGCTCAGGCGGTAGGTCGGATTCGACTGCCCGCCCTTGAATTGCTCGACCTGGGCAATCTTGAAACCGAGGAATCGCTCGAGGGCCGCAACGTCGATCCGGTGGCGCTCTTCGACGGGCTTGGTGCCAATAAATTGGTCGAACATCAGGCTCTCACGTGCTCGGCGGCAGCTTACCTTAGAATTCCGGCACGATGCGCTTCAACGTCTCCCATCGCAAGCAGGCGAAGTTCGCGCGCCGCGGCCTGCGCAGCTACTTCGAGTATCGCGACCTCGGCATCGAGCGCGCGACGCGCGGCGAGGTCGTCGCGCACGTGATCCGCGCCCGACCGGGCAAGGCGCCCCACGGCGAATGGCACGCGCATGATTGCAAGGTGCAGTTCGTCTACGTGCTCAAAGGCTGGGTGCTATTCGAGTATCAGGGCATTGGCAAGGTGAGGATGAAAGCCGGCAGCTGCTTCTACCAGCCGCCGAAAATTCTTCATCGCGAGCTTGGCCACTCGCGCGACCTCGAGATGATCGAGGTCGTCGCGCCGGCAAAATTCAAGACTTTTGCTTCGGAGAAACCTGCAGCCAGAAAGTCACCGGCCCGTCGTTCACCAGGCTGACCTGCATGTGGGCGCCGAAGCGCCCGGTGGCGACGCGCGGCAGCCATTGCTCCGCTTTCTCGACGAAGCGCTGGAACAGGCGCTCGGCCGACTCCGGGCCCGCGGCGCTTGAAAAGCTCGGCCGCGTGCCGCTGTTGGTGTCCGCGGCGAGCGTGAACTGCGGCACCGCGAGCAGCTGTCCGCGCACGTCCTTCAGCGACAGGTTCATCTTGCCCTCGGCGTCGGGAAAGATGCGATACCCCACCACGCGCTCGGCGAGCAGCAGCGCCTCGACTTCGGTGTCGCCGCGCTCGACGCCAATCAGCGCCAGGATGCCGGCGCCGATCACGCCCACGGGATCGCCGGCAACCTTCACGTTGGCGCCCGTCACGCGCTGAACCAGGGCAATCAAAGCGGCGCGATCAGGCGATGATGTCGGGAATCAGCCGGGTGCGCAGGCGCTGGATCTGGTCCTTGAGAAGCAGCTTGCGCTTCTTCAGCCGCTGCAGCTGCAGCCGATCCTGCCCCGGCTCGATCACCAGGCGGCAGATCACATCGTCGAGGTCATGGTGCTCGACCTCCAGCGCCTGCAGGCGCTGGCGAATCTGGGCTTTTTCCTCTTCCGTGGGTGGCGCGTCGGTCACGAGACAAAGGACGTCATGCCGGGCCAAATATCCTATCCCTATAGCTATGGCCGCGAAAGCCCCGCCGCGAAAACCCTGCCGTGAAAACCTTCCACGCGGCGCTAGTCGGTCTTCGAAGGTCTGAAGTATTCGATACGGTCGATCGAGCGCACGGTCACGTCGCGCACGCGCGACCCCTGTAGCACCTTGAGCGGCACCTCCGCGCCGGCCGGTCCCCGGCCCCAGATGTGCCGATAGAAGTCGGCGAGCGTGGTCACCTCCTCGTTGCCGACGGCGAGCACGATGTCGCCGCTCTTCAGTCCGGCGCGCTCGGCCGGGCCGTCGGGCGAAACGCGCCCGACGAAAAGCCGGCCCCTGACCTCCTCGGTGCTCACGCCGAGCCACGGCCGCGCGGCGCCGTTGCGCCGACCCGTGGCGATGAGGTCCTCCAGGATCGGCTTGAGCAGATCGACCGGCACGAACATATTGCCGGGCGATTGGGTTCCCGGCCCGCCCGCGTCCGGGACGATCAGCGAGCCGATGCCCAGCAGATCGCCGCCGGCGCCGATCAGCGGCGCGCCCGACCAATCCATGACCGGCGGGTAGGTGAAGATCGCCGAGTCGAGCAGGTATTCCCAGTTGCCCGAGAACGGCCGGCGCGACACCACGTACACCAGGCTCGGACTGTCCCGCGCCGCCGCGGTCACCACCATCGCCGGCTCGCGCTCGGCGAGCCCGCCGGAATCTCCCAGCTTGAGCGGCCGGCCGGAAAATGGGCCGACCACGCGCAACAGGCCGAAGCCCGAGGCATGGTCATAGCCCGCGAGCGTGGCCGGCACCGTGCGCCCATCGGCGCCGGTGACCTGGATCGTCTCGGCCTCGATCACCAGGTAGCCGATCGTCAGCACGTAACCTTCGCGAACCAGCACGCCGGTGCCTCTCCGCTGGGTGCCCAGGCTTTCGGCGCTGCGCGCGTTGGCCTGGATTTTCGCGCTCACCCCGACCACGGCGCTGAGGGTTTCTTCGGGCTTGTCCTGGGCGTTGACGGCGAAGGCCAGCGCCCAAAACAACAGCAATGTGGGGGCACGGATCATTGCGCAATCATGCGCTTGCTAAAGGACAACGCGCAATGCGTGCACTAACATCCTGAGCCGGAATGCGTTGCCAAAACGGCGCCGGCCAAGGCTACACTTCGTTTATCCCATGTTCCTGTTTCTCCTAGGCGGTTCGTTGACTTTCGGCGCGGCGCTGCTTGCCGCGGTGATCTACACCGAGGGCGCCCTGCTCGCGCTGAGGACGGCCGCGCAAGTCATCGGCTGGCTGTTCGTCTTCGCCACGTTCGCCGGCTTCGTCGGGTTGCGGCGCGCGAGCTTCGGACGCCTCAGTGCGGCGACCGTCACCCTTTGCTCGGGCGTGGCCGTGCTCTACATGTCGTACTTCTTCGAGTGGAATGAGCTGCCGCGCGCCGCCATCCGGCATGCCGCGGCGGAAACCTTCTACGTCCGTACGGTGCCGGTCGCGTACAAGGTGATCGAACCGGTGATGCGCCCGGCCGAGGTTCCAGAGGTGGTGAAAGTCCCTCAGCCGCGCCGCAAGCCTGCAGCGGCGGTACGGCCGGTAACGCTGGCGGCGAATGCCTGCTCGACGGTCACCGGCGTGGAATCGCTGCAGTGCGACCGCTGCTCGGACAAGCTCGGCTTTGCCTGGGTCACCTGCCAGGAGAGCGTGCGCCTGCAGTATTGCGAGACCGAACTCGGCGACGAGCGCACCTGCCCGTCGCCGATCCCCGCGTCGCATCCCGGATGACCATCGTTCGGCACACGCACTAATACGGCAAGACGCGGTGCCGGAAGATTCGTTCTAGAAGCGAAGGAACAACAATCTCGGCAACCGTGATCGCGGCTTGCCAAGGAATCGGCTTCCTAAAGGCCAGCCATTCGCTGATTTCACGCTCATGAACACCTAGATGCTCGGCTAGCGCAAACGCGCCACCAACAATGTCCAATGCCCGGGACACCACGCCAACGCCGAAATAGTCCTGCTGCAACGTTCCCCCCTGGGACGCTCATTATCGGCGCCGTTGATACGACGAGCGCCAGGAATGACAGAGTTTTACGCCGGGGGCGTTACCTAGCGCCACCCAGTATCCGACCTAGACCGTTAGGACCATATCCTGTGGGCCCAGCACTTGCTGTTGTAGCTAACCGTTCGTTAACTTTTTGCGAGGGTCATCTATGAACAGCATCATCTACATCGTCGGCTTGGTCGTTATCGTTCTCGCTGCCTTATCATTTTTCGGGCTTCGCTAAGGCTGTAATACGGTCTCGCCCGTCATCGCGGCATGAAGTAGCGGCTCCTCGACGTGCGATGGAGTTACGATGATCGTCGATGCGGGATCGTGACCCGAGACTCACCCCACAGGACTTGCGGATCGCCTGGCGAGCCCTGTCGGCATCCGTATTGAAGCGACTTCGCGCTCCTAGTCGACCTAGGATATGCGCCTGCTGAGCTGGAACGTGCAATGGTGTCGCGGCATGGACGGCCGCGTCGATCCGAAGCGCATCGCGGCCGAAGCCAGGCGCGCCGAGCCGGACGTGTGCTGCCTGCAGGAAATCGCGCGCAACTTTCCCGAGATGGCGGGCAGCGCGGGCGAAGACCAGGTCGAAGTGCTTCAGCGCGAAATGCCCGGCTATGAAGCGTTCTTCGTTTCCGCGATCGACCTCCCGGGAAAGAAGGGGCGGCGCCGCTTCGGCAACCTGGTGATGTCGCGTCTTCCGGTCGGACGCGTGCTGCGCCACCTGTTGCCGTGGCCCTCGGCGAGCGATGTCATGAGCATGCAGCGCGCGGCCGTGGAAGTCGTGGTTGACGCGCCCTTCGGCCCACTACGCGTGATGACCACGCACCTCGAGTACTACTCGAAAGAGCATCGCGGGGCGCAGATCGATCGCCTGCTCGCGCTGCACGCCGAGGCCTGCAGCCCGAAGAAGCCTGTGGACGAGCCGGGCAGCTACGAGTCGTATCCGCGAGCCACGAGCGCGCTGATCTGCGGCGACTTCAACCTGCCGCCGAGCGACCCACACCACAAAAAGATGCTCGACGGCGGCTTCGTCGACGCATGGGCGCAACTCAATCCCGGCAGGCCGCGCCAGGACACGTTCCATCTGCATGACGGCGAGACGCCGTATTGCTGCGACTTCATTTTCGTGACGCCGAACCTCGTGCCGCGGCTCAAGTCGATCCGCATCGACACCGCGACCCAGGCTTCCGATCACCAGCCCGTGCTGCTCGAACTTGCTTGACCTCCGGAAAATCGGCGAAGCGCTGGGTGCCGAGATCAGCGGTCTGGATCTCTCGCAGCCGATCGCACCGGAGGTATTCGCGCAGATCCACGCGGCGTGGCTCGAGCACCTGGTGCTGCGCTGGCGGCATCAGAAGCTCACCGACCCGCAGGTGCTGGCGTTCAGCCGCAATTTCGGCGAGCTCGACCCGCCGGGCCCCAATCCGCTCGGCCGGCCGTTCCTCGCCGACCATCCGGAAATGAACGTGATCTCCAACATCAAGGAGGGCGGCGTGCCGATCGGCGGCCTGGGCGACGGCGAAGCGATCTGGCACGCCGACATGACCTACGTCGAGCGTCCGCCGATGGCGGCGATCCTCTACGCGATCGAGCTTCCGCCGGCCGGCGGTGACACCTATTGGGCGAACATGTATGCCGCGTACGAAAGCCTGCCCGCCGCGCTGAAGACGCGCATCGAGGGTCGGGAAGCGGTGCACGACGCGACTTACAACAGCGCCGGCGTGATGCGCAAAGGCTACAAGCACGTGACCGATCCGCGCACCGCGCCGGGCGCGCGCCATCCGCTGGTGCGCACGCATCCGGAAACCGGCCGCCGCAGCTTGTTCCTCGGCCGGCGGCGCAACAGCTACGTGGCCGGCCTGGAGCTCGACGAAAGCGAAGCGCTGCTCGACGAGCTGTGGCGACATGCCACGCAACCGCAATTCACCTTTCGCCAGGAATGGCGCGTCGGCGACGTGCTGGTGTGGGACAACCGCTGCACCCTCCACCGCCGCGACGCCTTCGACCCGCGCGCGCGCCGGCTGCTGCATCGCACGCAGATCAGGGCCGCTGCGTAGCGGGAGTCGCCTGTCGGCCTAGCAGCGCGCGCAGCCGCTCGACGCGGTTGCGATTGACGCCGAAGTCCCTGCGTCCGAGCCGCGCCGCCGAGCGCACCTGGATCGCGCTGCCGTCGAAGAAGAACTCGACGTCGTCGACGAAGCCAAGCAGCTTGCTGCGGAACTCCGCATACAGGTAATTGGAAGTGGCGGAAATGATCGTCGTGCGAGGAAGCGATTCGACGGCTTTGCGCACCGCCGCGATCGCGTCCCCTCGGAAAGGAATCGGCGCGATGTAGTGCTCGGTATCGGCGGGATCGGCCTGCGATGACACGCAATTCGGCGTGCGCCGGCAGGGCGCGAAGCGCCCGCTGGTGACGCCCAGGTTCTGCGGCCGCCGCCAGTTGAACATGCGGAGGATGCTAACATCGCCGCAAATCCTTCACGGGAGGATGCGATGGAAATCTCCGCACAACAGCTCGCTGAACTGCTGCTCGGCATCGCCCGCGCGCAGGCCGCGATGATCCAGGGTCTCGAAAACGAAATGGCCGGCGTGCGCAGCGGCCGCATCATCCCGGCGCTGCAGAACGTGGCGCACCTGCGCGATCATCCCAACCCCACGCTGACCGATCTGCCGGTGCGCGTTCTCCTGGGAACGCTGGGGCGTCAGGTGCCTGATGCCGCCGGCGTGGTGCGTGACCTGGAGCGCCTCCTCGGCGCCAGCAAGCCTGCCTAGAAATCCTTAGGCTCGCGCGGAAAGTTCGGCTGCCGCTTTTCGCGCAGCGAGGCGAGCCCTTCTTTCACCTCGGGACCGGTAAAGCCCATCATCTCCAAGGCAAGCGAGGCATCGAACGCCGGGCCTGCCATGCGCAGCCAGTTGTTGAGCGAGTACTTGGTCCAGCGCAGGGCCGTCTGGGGGCCTGCGGCGAGCTTGCGCGCAACCTCCAGCGCCTTCGCTTGCAGTTCTCCCTCCTCACACGTCAGTGAGACCAGACCGATGCGTTCGGCCTCCTCGCCAGTTACCGTGTCGCACGTCAGCAGGTAGTACTTGGCCTTCGCCATGCCGCACAGCAGCGGCCAGATGATCGCCGCGTGGTCGCCGGCGGCGACGCCGAGGCGCGTGTGTCCGTCGATCAGCCGGGCGCCCTTCGTCGCGATCGAGATATCGGCCATCAGCGCAGCGGCGAGGCCGGCACCCACCGCGGGGCCGTGGATCGCCGAAATGATGATCTTCGAGCAGTTGAGCATGTTGTAGACCAGATCGCGCGCTTCGCGCCATACCCGGGCGCGCGCTGAAAAATCGCGCGTCATCTCATCCACCATCGCCATGTCGCCGCCGGCGGAGAAGCCCTTTCCGGCGCCGCGCAGGATGGCGACGCGGGTTTCGGCATCGCGATCGACGTCGAGCCAGACACGCGCCATCTCGCCATGGGCGCGTGCGGTGGCGACCGCGAGCTTGCCCTCCTCGCCCATCACGATCTCGAGGATGCCGGGCTCGAGGCTGCGAATCTTCAGGTCCTGGTACGAGGAATAGTCCATGACTCATTCTACAATCGGCCTTCCCATGGTTTCCTTCGACGACATCGCCCGCGCCCACGAGCGCATCAAGCCGCAGGCGAAGCGCACACCGGTGATGACTTCCGCCACCGTGGACGCGCTCACCGGCGCGCGCGTGTTCTTCAAGTGCGAGAACTTCCAGCGCATGGGCGCGTTCAAGTTCCGCGGGGCCTTTAATGCTCTGTCGCAGTTGCCGCCCGAGCAGCGTCACAAGGGGGTGGTGGCCTTTTCGTCCGGAAACCACGCGCAGGCCATCGCGCTCTCCGGCAAGCTGCTCGGCATCAAAACGGTGATCGTCATGCCGCACGACGCACCGAAGGTGAAGCTGGAAGCGACGCGCGGCTACGGTGCCGAGGTGGTGCAATACATCAAGCACGAAGACCGCGAGACACTCGCCGCGAAGCTCGCCGCCGAGCGCGGCCTGACGCTGATCCCGCCGTTCGACCACCCGCACATCATTGCCGGCCAGGGCACGGCGGCCAAGGAGCTGCTGGAAGATGCCGGCCCGCTTGATCTCCTGCTCGTGCCTTGTGGCGGCGGCGGCCTGCTATCCGGCTCTTCCATTGCCGCCAAGCACCTGGCGCCGGAATGCCGCGTGATCGGCGTCGAGCCGGCGGCGGGAGACGACGCCACCCAGTCGTTCGTGAAGAAGCGCCTGGTCACCATCGCCGTGCCCGACACCATCGCCGACGGCGCGCGCACGCCTTCGCTGGGCAAGCTCACTTTTCCGATCGTGCTGCGCTACGTCGACGACATGCTGACCGTCAGCGACGCGGAGCTCACGCGCGCCATGTTCTTCTTGTGGGAGCGGATGAAGATCCTGGTGGAGCCGACCGGGACGTTGGCATTCACGGCACTTTTCACAGGCAAGGTTTCTGTGAAAAACCTGCGTGTCGGTGTGATCCTCTCAGGCGGAAACGTCGACCTGCGCTGGGCGGCCGCGCAGATGAACAAAGCCTAGGATCGCTGTCCCGAGCAGCGTCGCGGCGAGCGTGATGTCGAAGCGCGGCGAGACCGTGGCAATGGCGCAGCCGAACAGCAGGCAGCGCAGCGGCCAGGCAATGCCGCGCAATCCCAGGTAACCCTGCATCGCAAACGAGGCGAAGGTGCACATCGCAACCGCAAACGCCAGGCATTCGAGGATGTAGAACGCGCTCCCCTGCATGTTCAGTCCCGGGTTGAAGAGGAAGTAGAACGGCAGGATGAAGCCGCCGATGGCGAGCTTCACCGCGTAGGGCCCGAGCGCCATCGGGTTCACGCCGGCGATCGCGCCGGCGGCGAAGTTGGCGACGGCGACCGGTGGCGTGATCGCCGACAGGCAGGCGAAGTACAGCATGAAGAGGTGCACCTGCATTTCGGGCAGGCCAAAAGCCCCGCGCAGCACCGGCGCGAGCAGCGCCGCCCCCATGATGTACACCGCCGGCGTCGGCATGCCCATGCCGAGCAGCACGAGGAACACCGCCGACAAAAGCAGCGTCGGCACCAGCAGGTCACCCGCCACCAGGTTGATGAGCAGCGTGAATTTGCCGGCGAGCGCGGCGATCTCGATGGCGCCGATTACCACGCCGGCGGCGGCGACCGCCCCCACCAGCGGCACGAGCTGCGTAATCGTGTCGGTGCAGCACTCGACGAAGCGCCGCGGTCCGATCGCAGTCGGCGGATGAAACCACGACAGCACGATGACGGCGGCGGTCGCGCCGGCGGCCACGTACACCGGCGTGTAGCCGGCAACCAGCAAGCCGATGAGCGCGCCGAGCGGCAGGAGGTGGCGCCAGCCACTGGCGAGTGCGCGTCCGAGCGGCACGATCTGGTCCTCCGGCAGGCGCGGCTCGGCGTGGCGCACCGCCTCGTTATGCACCAGCAGGTAGATCGAGTAGTAATAGATGAGCGCGGGCAGGATCGACGCCCAGCAGATGCTCGCGTACGAGATGCCGGTGATGTCCGACATGATGAACGCCACCGCGCCCATCACCGGCGGCAGCATCGCGCCGCCGGCCGACGCGGTGGCCTCGATCGCGCCGGCGCGCGCCGCCGGCACGCCCATCTTCTTCATGATGGGGATGGTGAGCGGGCCCGTAGTGGCGACATCCGCCGTCGGGCTGCCCGAAATGGAGCCGTAGAGCCCGCTTGCGGTGACGCAGGCCTTCGCCGCGCCCCCGCGCATGCGCCCGGTGACGGCGCTCGCCAGGTCGAAGAACAGCTGGCCGCCGCCGGCCTTCTCGTAGAAGCTGCCGAACAGCACGAAGAGGAATGCGTAGGTCGCGGCCACCTCGAGCGGCGCGCCGAACACGCCGTTTTCCATCACCGTCATCATTTCGATGAAATACGGGACGCCGAAATTGTCGTGGTGCAGCGCGCCCGGCAGCCAAGCGCCGAATACGGTGAGGCCGAGGAGCAGCACCACGAGCGTGGTGAGTCCCCAGCCGACCGAGCGGCGACACAGCTCGAGCACCAGCGCGATAAGCGCGAAACCGGCGACCAGGTCGGCGCCATTGGGCTGCGAGAAGCCGCGGCTCCAGTTCAAGAATCGATCGTTGTAGACGATGTAATAGAGCGCGACGGCGAGCGAGGCAGCGGCGAGCGCCACGTCCAGCCAGTTCAGGCGCTTGCGCCAGGGGCTGGCGGTGGTGGTGAGGAACGCGATCGGGAAGGTGATCGCGATGAAGATGGAGATGTCGAGGTGGAAATACGAGGTGAATGCCCGTGCCCAGCCGGCGAAGGCGGCAAGCGGACCCTGCAGAAATGGAAGCTCGCGCGAAAGTAACAGCGCAGCGTTCCCGAACATCTGCGCCAGCGCGCCGATCCACAGCACGTAGAGCGCGGCGGCGACGGAGCCGACCTTGATCAGAACTGCCCACCCCCCGCCCGGGCGGTGCCGGCTCCCCTCGCGGAGGAAACGCAGCAAGCTACCTCACCAAACCCTTTTCCTTGTAGTAGCGCAGCGCGCCGGGATGGAGGGGCAGGTTGGCGGGGTTCACAGCCATCTTCTGCACGGTGAACGAGCTCTTGAGCGAGCCGCCGATGTCCTGCACGCGCTTCTCGCTCTCGGCAACCGCTTTCACGTACTTGTAGACCACTTCGTCCGGCACATGGCTGCCGGCGAGCAGCGCGACCCACATGCGCACCGTCGGGTAATCCTTCTCCATGAAGGGATAGGTGCCCTTCTCGACCATGTCGGCTTTGTTGTTGAAGGTATCGGCCGCCTTCTGGATCGTCGCGCGGTCGCCGTCGATCCACAGCAGTGCGCGCTTGCCGGCAATGTCCTTCACCAGGGAATCGTTGAGGTTGCGCGCATTCATGAACACGTCGGCCTTGCCGTCGGTGATCGCGTCGAGGCCGATCTGGCTGTTGCCCAGGACGTAGCTGCCGCCCCACTTCTCGATGTCGGTAATGCTGAAGCCGTGGGCCTTCATTACCTCGTAGGGCCCGCCGATGGTGGTCTGCGGATTGTCCGGGCGATTGATGGCGAGGCGCATCTTCGGCTTTTTCGCCGCGATGTCCGCCCAGGATTTAATGCCGTTGGCTTCGGCCCATTCCTTGGTCATCAGGAAGTGGATGTACTGGTTGTCGTACAGCTGCATCACGTAGCTGAATTTGCCTTTGAGCGGCTTGCTGAACGGCGCGCCGCCCTCGTTGGCGAGGCGCACCTCGGTGCCGGTTGCCGTGGCGGTAAAGTCCGCCTGCCCCTCGGCGATGGCGAGGACGCCGCCGCCGGGCGAGTTCGGCTTAAAGGAGACGGCCGAGCCCGGGTAAACATCGCGAACTACCGCGTTCAGCCCCTCGACCATGGTGCGCGGATAGCCGCTCGGCGTCGCGCCGGTCACGGTGGCGGTAATCGGTTTCTTGTCGTTGAAATCGGCAAAGGCCGGCGCCGCCAGCGCCGCGGCCAAGACGAGCACTACTGCTCTCATGCGTGTTTCCTCCTCTTGGCCGCCTTCTTCGCCTTCGCCTTCTTCGCTTTCTTCGCCGGACGCTTCTTCGCGGCGGTACTGCGATCAGTGCGGCGTCGCTTCTGTTTCGCCTGCACGCGCGGCTTGGCATCCGGCGCGGGGAATTTCAGGATGGCGTCCTTGAACAGCTGCACCAGCCCGAGCACCGCGGCCGCCTGCGACGGATAGATCGCCTCGGTGCGGACCATCAGCTCTTGCTGGTTATCGGGGTTGTAAAGCTCGGCCAGGTATTTTCCAGTGGCCTGGTCCACCACGAACTCGACGCGAAATTGAGCCACGCAAACCTCCTCCGGTTTATTAGTATCGCATGGTGATGCGCGCGGTCGAGATTGCCCAGCCGGGCGGCCCGGAGGTTCTGAAACCCGCCCAGCGCCCGATGCCGGTTCCCCGGGAAAATGAAATTCTGGTGAAGGTCGCGGCCGCGGGCGTGAATCGCCCCGACGTGCTGCAGCGCATGGGCATGTATCCGGTGCCCCCCGGGGCTTCCGATCTTCCCGGATTGGAAATCGCTGGCGAAGTCGTCGATACCGGGGAAAAAGTCTGCGCGCTGGTCGCCGGCGGGGGTTACGCCGAGTACTGCGTCGTGCCGCGAGTGCAGGCGCTGCCGGTGCCGAAGGGCCTGACCCTGGTGCAGGCCGCATCGCTGCCCGAAACCTTCTTCACCGTCTGGTCGAATGTTTACGACCGCGCGAAGCTTTCGCCGGGCGAGACGCTGCTGGTGCAGGGCGGTAGTTCCGGCATCGGCGTGACCGCGATCCAGATGGCCGCGGCGACCGGCAACCGCGTATTCGCCACCGCGGGATCCGACGACAAGTGCGCGGCCTGCGTGCGCCTCGGCGCGGCCGAAGCGTTCAACTACAAGACCCAGGATTTTGAAAAAGAAATTCTCAGGGTGACCGGCGGCAAGGGTGTGAATGTCATCCTCGACATGGTCGGCGGCGACTACGTGCCGCGCGAGCTCAAGTGCCTCGCCGAGGACGGCCGTCTCGTGTTCATCGCCTACCTGCGCGGCCCGAAGGCCGAGCTCAACATCGACGCCGTGATGCGCCGGCGCCTGACCATCACCGGCTCCACGCTGCGCCCGCGGCCGGTCGAATTCAAGGGCGCCATCGCGCGCAGCCTGCGCGAGAAGATCTGGCCGCTGATCGACGCAGGCAAGATCAAGCCGGAGATCTACAAGACCTTTCCGCTCGAGCAGGCGGCCGAGGCCCATCGCCTGATGGAAAGCTCGCAGCACATCGGCAAGATCGTCCTCACCGTTTAGCCGCTTCGCTCTTCAGCCACTCGACGAACGCGGCCACTTCCGGCCGTGCGCTGGCCGTTTTCGAGATGATGGCGAAATAGGCGCGCGCCGGGTCGGCCTGGCTCTTGAAGGGTGCGACCAGCTCGCCGGCGGCGATCAGGTCCTTTACCAAGGGGGTGCGTCCGAGGGCGACGCCGTGGCCGGCGGCGGCGGCCGGGATGATCTGCTCGTACCCCGAGAACGAGAGCGTGCCCGCGGGCTTGAGGTCCGCGATGCGCTCGACTTCGAGCCACGTCTTCCAGTGCAGCCACGGATGGCGCACGTCGGGGTCGTCGTACTGCAGCAGGACGTGGTTGCGCAGGTCGGCCGGTTTCTCCAGCGGCTTCTTGCGCAGCAGCTTCGGACTGCAGACCGGGAACACCTTTTCACCGAACAGGCGCACCGCATTCGGCCCGGCGAGCGACGCCGGCCCGTGGCGCAGCGCGATATCCAGGCCGTCGCGCTCGAGGTCTTGCACCTTGGTGTCGGCGGTAATCCGCACGTCGACGCCGGGATGGTCGCGCGTAAAGCCCGCGAGGCGCGGGATCAGCCAGAGCGAAGCGAAGGAGTGCGTGGTGGTCACCGACAGCGCTTTCCTGCCGCTCTGCGAGCGCAGCCGCTCGGTTGCGTTGCGCATCGTGGAGATCGCCTGTGCCGCCGCGGCATAGAACTGGTGTCCGGCTTCAGTCAGCGCGAGCGCGCGGTGGCGCCGCTGGAACAGCGGCACCCCGAGCTGGTCCTCGAGCTCCTTGATCTGGCGGCTCACCGCCGATTGCGTGAGGTAGAGCTCTTCGCCGGCCTTGGTGAACGACAGGTGGCGCGCCGCCGATTCGAAGCCCACCAGCAGGTCCAGGGGTGGCAACACATTCCGCCGCATTTCACATTCCTATATTGCATGCGTGAGCTGAGGATTTACCGTTTGAGGCCTTGCCCGTAAGCATGCATCCTGCGCATACGTAATGCAAGGAGACAGCCCCATGCGAATCGAGCTCAAGACCGGCGCCCTGCAGCTGCAGCGGGGCCAGACGCTGAAGGTGGTGGATGGCGCGGGCAGCACCGTGTGCGCGAGCCAGGCCGCCGTGTGGATCACCGAAGAAAATCGCCCGCGCGACATCGTGCTCGAGCCGGGCAGCTGCTACCGTCTCTCGAACCGGGGCGTGGCGGTCATCGAGGCGCTCGGCGCGGCCTCGGTTTCATTCGCCTGAAAGGAAACATCATGAGATACGACTTCAGCTACATGCAGGCCCTGCAATCCAAGGCGCGCCGCGAGCGCTCCGAGGCGATGTACGAGATGCTGATTGCGCCGCTGGTCGGCTTGTTCATTCGTGCCAAAACTCGAAAGCCAATTGCCCATGCCGCTCGTCCGCATCTCGCTCGTCAAGGGTAAGCCCGAGGCCTACCGGCGCAAGGTGGGCGATGCGGTCCACCTCGCGCTGGTCGACACCGTTGCGGTGCCCCGGCTCGATCGCTTCCAGCTCATCACGGAGCATGAGCCGGGCGACCTGGTCTACGACTCGATGTATCTCGGCATTGCACGCTCGAGCGACCTGGTGATCATCCAGATCACGCTGAGCAACGGCCGCACGCTCGAGCAAAAGCGCGCGCTTTACCGGCGCATCGCCGACAACCTCGGCAGCGCGGTGGGCCTGCGTCCGGAGGACGTCTGGATCAACCTGGTCGAGGTGGCGAAGGAGAACTGGTCTTTCGGCAACGGCGTGGCTTCGTACGCGGCGGAAGGTCTTAGAATGCCCGCTTCCCCCCCACGGAGCGCGCATGTTCAAGGAAGGGCTGCTTAAAGGTAAGCGCATCCTCATCACCGGCGGCGGCACCGGCCTCGGCAGGGAGATCGCCGCCAAGTATGTCGAGCTGGGGGCCGAGCTGTGGATTTGCGGCCGCCGGGGCGGCGTGCTGCAGGAGACGGCGAAGTCTCTTGGCGGAAAAGTCAGAACGCATCCCGTCGATATCCGCGACGCCGCCGCGGTCGACGCGATGGTGCAGCACATCTGGGACGAGAGCGGGCCGCTCACCGGCCTGGTGAACAACGCGGCCGGCAATTTCATCAGCCCGACCAAGGACCTCACGCCGAACGGCTTCAACGCCATCGCCAACATCGTTTTCCACGGCACGTTCTATGTGACGCAGGCGGTGGGCAAGCGCTGGATCGCCGGCGGGCACAAGGGCTCGGTGATCTCGATCCTCGTCACCTGGGTGCACACCGGTTCGCCTTACGTCGTGCCCTCGGCCATGTCCAAAGCCGGCCTGCACGTGATGACGAAATCGCTCGCCGTCGAGTGGGGCAAGTACGGCATCCGCCTGAACGGCATCGCACCGGGACCGTTCCCCACCGAAGGCGCCACCAAGCGCCTGCGCCCGGGCAGCAAGGGCGACTTCGGCGACGCGACCGCGCTCAACCCCATGCGGCGCGTCGGTGAAATGCAGGAGCTGCAGAACCTCGCCGCCTTCCTGATGGCCGACGGCTGCGAATGGCTCACCGGCGAAACCATCGCGATCGACGGCGCGGGCTATCTCGCGACCGGCGCCGCCGGCTACTACGTGGAACTGGACAAGCTCACCGATGCGGATTGGGAGCGCATGCGCGCGATGATCAAGGCGACCAACGACAAGGACCGCGCCGCGCGTACCACCTGATGGTAATGACCCCGCGTCCAGCGGCAACGCTGATCCTCCTGCGCGAAGGGATGGAGGTGCTGATGCTGCAGCGGACGCAGAACGCCGCTTTCCTTGGCGGCGCCTACGTGTTCCCCGGCGGCTCGCTGGATCCACTGGATAACGATCCCCGCATCCTGCGGCGCGTGGTCGGGCTGACCGAGGCCGAAGCCAACGCGCGTCTGCGGGTCGCCTCCGGCGGCCTCGCCTACTACGTGGCCGCGATTCGCGAATGTTTCGAGGAGGCCGGCATCCTGCTTTGTGCCGGCGTCTCCGCCGCGCGCGCGGAAAACCTGATGCACTGGCGCAAGCGGCCCTTCAGCGAGCTGCTCGAAGCCGAGGATCTGACCATTCCGGCCGGTGACCTCGCCTACTTCGGCCACTGGGTGACGGCGCCCGGACGCTCGCGGCGTTTCACCACGCGCTTCTTCGTCGCGCTCGCGCCGCAGGGCCAGCGCGGCTCGAACGACGCCAATGAGACCGTGCACGACGTGTGGATCACGCCGCGCGAGGCGCTCGAGCGCGGTGCGCGCGGCGAAATCCAGCTGGTGGATGCAACGCAGACCGCGCTCAAGGACCTGTCGCGCTTCAGCGATCCGCGCGCCGCGTACGAATACGCGCGCAACCTTCCCGAGGTGGAAGAGAACCGCGCCTGCTGGGCGCAAGGCAAGGAGGGCCCGAAGATCTTCCGCCGCCGCGATCCGCAGTACTGCGAGATCCACTGGAGCGATCCGGAAGAAACCGGGCAGACGAGCTACGACATCATCGCCGGCGAGCCCAAGCGCCTGGACGCGCGGGTGACACGCCTTACCGCGCCCAATCCCGGCGTGATGACCGGGCCCGGAACGAATACCTATTACCTGAATGGCGCCGTGATCGACCCGGGGCCGGCGCTCGATTCGCACGTGGAAAAAATCCTGCAGCTCGGACCCATCAAGTGGATCGTGTGCACCCACACACATCTCGATCACTCACCCGCGGCGGCAGCGATCAAGGCGGCGACCGGCGCGCAGGTGCTCGGCCGCCCGGCGCCCGCGGGCCAGGACGCGACCTTCAAGCCCGACTTCGTGGTCGAGAACGGCCAGCGCATCGAGCTGGACGGCGGCGTCACGCTGCGCGCGATCCACACGCCGGGCCACGCGTCGAACCATGTGTGCTACCTGCTCGAACAGACGAAGATGCTGTTCACCGGCGACCACGTGATGCAGGGCTCGACGGTGGTGATCAATCCGCCGGACGGCGACATGCGCGCATACCTGCAGTCGCTCGAGCGCCTGCTCGGCGAGGACATCGCCATCATCGCGCCGGGACACGGCTATCTGATCGGCGCGCCGCACAAGGAGCTGCGCCGCCTGATCGCGCATCGCCTGAACCGCGAGCGCAAGGTGGTGGCGGCGCTGGTTCGCCTCGAGCATCCGTCGCTCGACGAGATGCTGCCGCTGGTCTATGACGACGTGCCCGAGCGCATCCATCGCGTCGCGGCGCGCTCGCTCACCGCGCACCTCGACAAGCTGGTTGCCGAAGGCGCGGTGCGCCTCGAGGAAAGCCGCTATACGCTGGTAAGATCACGCTCATTGGAGGCGCGCGATGACCAGTGAATCGGAAAAAACCATGAAGCTGGTGACCAACCTCGACCGCAAGGCGATCGAAGGCAAGCTCGCCGAAGTGCGCTCGATCGCGCAAACCGCCAACCTGAAAGAGCTCGCCGACATGTTCAACGGCGTCGAAGGCATGCCGCGCGCCCAGATCGAGCAGAAAGTGAAAAACGCGCTCACGTGGCTCGGCGACAAGCCGCAGCACAATCGCATTGCTTCCCAGCTCGAGCTCGTCGGCCTGAATCTTCAGAACCTCAAGTAACCCTCAGTCCGTAAGCTGGGCTTCGATTACGACCTTTTCACCATCGGCGGCGGCTCGGGCGGCGTGCGTGCCAGCCGCGTGTCCGCGGGCTACGGCGCCAGCGTAGCAATCGCCGAGGACGGCCGCTTCGGCGGCACCTGCGTCAACGTCGGCTGCATCCCGAAGAAGCTGTTCTCCTACGCCGCGCATTT
>CBDDSB010000038.1:0-18962 GCA_965233195.1 uncultured bacterium
GTACGGCGTGGTGTCCTTCACCGGGCGAAGGTCCACCAGCGAGCCGGGGAGGAAGGCGCGAATGCCCTTGGCCATCACCGTCAGGCCGCCCTTCACCTTGCCGGTGATGACGCCCTTGATCTTCTCGCCGGTCTCGAGCGCCTTCTCGAGCTCGAGCCAGGCCGCCATGCGCTTGGCCTTGTCGCGCGACAGGCGCGTCGAGCCGTAGCCGTCTTCCAGGGCCTCGATCGAGACGCTGACGAAATCGCCCGCCTTGACGTCGACCTGGCCGGCGTCGTTGCGGAACTCTTCGATCGCGATGATGCTTTCGGACTTCAGCCCCGCGTTCACCATGACGAAGTTGTCGTCGATGCTCAGCACCTCGGCGGTGATCACCTCGCCGATGCGCATCTCTTTGCGGGTGAGGCTCTCTTCGAACAGGGCCGCGAAGGACTCGCCGGCGGCACCTTGGGACGGCTGCGGCTTGGACGCCGCGGGGGAAACACTGGCCATGTAAGGGAAAAACCTTTTCAAACCGCAAGCTTGCGCTCACGGGGTTCGTTGAACACTCAGGCGTCGGTGCTAGCGGCGCCCACCCATTTGCTGCCAAGACTCCAGAATCCGGTCCACCACCGCCTCAATCGAAAGTGCCGAAGAATCGAGCACTTGCGAATCGGGCGCCGGGACCAGGGGCGCCACCGCGCGGTTGGCGTCGCGTGCATCACGCTCGGCCAGGTCCCGCGAAAGGGCGCCCAGATTAGCAGCGATTCCTTTTTCTATCAACTGCTTATATCTTCGTTGAGCCCTCACCTGCGGGCTCGCTGTCAAGAAAATCTTGAGCGCCGCGTCCGGAAATACCACGGTCCCCATGTCCCGCCCATCGGCGACCAGCCCCGGGGGTTGCCGAAACCCCCGCTGCCGCTTCAGCAGCGCCTGCCGCACCGCCGGCATAGGAGCGATCTCGGACGCCCGGTTACCCACCGTCTCATGGCGGATCTGAGAGCTAACGTCTTGGTCTTCAATGAGAATTTCATCCTCCTGGAAGACCACGTCCATGTGCTCGGCAGCGTGCGCGATCGCCGCCTCGTCCGCGAGGCCCTCCCGCAAGGCAATCAGCGCGATCAGCCGGTACAGCGCCCCGCTCTCGAGGTAATGGAACCCCAGTTCCCCGGCCACTTTCTTCGCGATCGTGCCTTTGCCCGAGGCCGACGGGCCGTCGATGGCGATCACCGGTACCCGGCTGGACATCCGAGGTCTAACCGTCCTTGCCGTCGAGACTCTCGAGATCCGCGATGTCCTTGGCTCGACCCGAGGCCCGCTTGTTGGCCCGGAACTCCTCGAGACCAATGAATGGGAGAAGCACGCCGGCGATCGTCATTTCGACGCGGTTCGGGTAGCAAGCATCGAAGTCCACGCCACTCAAGACCGTGAGCAGATCGATCCGCGAAGGCGGGTAGCCGAGTTGCACGACAGCATCGGGCTGGAGGAAGTCGTCGCGCTTCAAGCCGAGGCTGCCGAAACCGAAACGCGAAAGCGCCTGAAGCAATCGGTCGACGTTTGCGGGGGTTGACCTGATCCAGATGTCCAGGTCACCGGTGTAGCGCGGATGTCCATGCGCGGCGAGCGCGTAGCCGCCTACGACAAGGTACTCAACCCCGGCGGAGCCGAGTAACTCGACAAACTCTCTGAAGTCCTTGTTTAGCATCCGGGCGCCGCGCGGCGGCTTGCTGGCGCAACTGCTCGACGGCGGCAAGGCGCTCCTCGGGGGGGCGCGAAAGCCAGTATTCGCGGTCGCGCGGCGGATCCTTCAGCGAGGTGCGGGTAACGACCTTCTTCATCGGGAGCATTATATCCCCGCGCCTCAGGTGACGATGGCAGAGAACACCTCGAAGTACTCTGGGAAAGTCTTGGCGACACACGTCGGGTCATTGATGCGCACCGGCACCCCGCCGAGCGCGGCGAGCGAGAAGCTCATCGCCATGCGGTGGTCGTCATAGGTATCCACCGCCACGTCCGCGCGCGGAGATGACGGCGGCGCGATCTTCAGGAAATCGGTGCCCTCTTCCACCTGCGCGCCGAACTTGCGCAGCTCGGTGGCCATCGCCGCGAGGCGATCGGTTTCTTTCACGCGCCAGCTGGCGACATTGCGAATCACGCTTGGTCCTTCGGCGAAGAGCGCGAGCACCGCGGCGGTCATCGCGGCGTCGGGAATGTGGTTCATGTCGGCGTCGATCGGCTTCAGCTTCCCGCCGCCTTTGACCTCGATGAAGTCCTGTCCGAGGACAACGGTTGCACCCATGCGCTCCAGAACCTCGGTAAATCGCACATCACCCTGGATGGAGCCACGCCCGACCCCTTCCACGCGCACCGGCCCACCGCCGATCGCGCCCGCAGCGAGAAAGTAGGATGCGGAGGAAGCATCGCCTTCCACGAAGATTTTCCCGGGAGAAACATAGGTGCCGGCGGGAACGTCGAAGTAGCGCCAGCCTGTGCGCCGCACCTCGATACCAAAGCGCTTCATCACGTTGAGCGTGATTTCGACGTAGGGCTTGGAGATGAGCTCGCCCTGCACCTCGATGCGCGCGGGCTTGCCGGAAAGCGGCAAGGCCATCAGCAGGGCGGTCAGGAATTGCGACGAAACGTCGCCGCGCACGCGGATTTTTTCCAACGACAATTTTCCGGGGCGGATGACGAGGGGCGGAAATCCGTCCGTCCCGCTGTAATCGACGCGAGCGCCGATGCCGCGCAGCGCGTCGACCAGGTCGCCGATCGGCCGCTCGTGCATGCGCGGCACGCCGGAGAGGCGATATTCGCCGCCGGAGAAGGCGAGCGCCGCGGTGAGCGGACGGAACGCCGTGCCTGCGTTCCCCAGGAACAGATCTGCTTTCTTGATGGGGAAAGCGCCCGCGACTCCAGCCACCGTCTGGCCTGAAAACTTCACTCCCAAAACCGATAACGCGTCGCGCATGACGCGCGTGTCGTCGGCGTCGAGCAGCCCCAGCACCTCGGTCTCGCCCCTGGCCAGCGCGGCGAGCAGCAGGACGCGATTCGAGATGCTCTTCGATCCGGGAAGCCGTACCGTGCCGGCGGCACGGCGCGCCGGCTTCAGCTCGAGTGAATCCACTTGTCGCGCGCTTCCCGCGCCGCGGCAAAAAGCTTTTCCAGCCCTGCGCCGTCGCCGTTGTCGAGCAGCTTGCGGATCGAGCCGAGCTCGTTGGCATAGAGCTTCAACTCCTGCAGCAGGCGATCGCGGTTCGCCAGACAGATGTCGCGCCACATTTCGGGGTGGCTGGAGGCGATGCGGGTGAAGTCGCGGAAGCCGCCGGCGGCGAAGGAAAAAAGCTGCTCCGAATTGTTGCGCTTCGCGACATCGTGCACCAGCGCGTACGCGAGGATGTGCGGAAGGTGGCTCACGGCAGCGAGCACCGCGTCGTGCTCCTCGGCGTCCATGCGGCTCACCTTTGCGCCGCAGGCGGACCAGGCGGCTTCTACCGCCTCCACGGAAGCCCTGGCGTTCTCCTTCATCGGAGTCAGCACCACGCGGCGGCCCTGGAAGAGCTCGGCCTTGGCAGCGGCGGCGCCGCTTTTCTCGGCGCCGGCGATCGGGTGCGCGGGCACGAAGCGCGCAATCCTCTTGCCCAGCGCCTTGCGCGCCGCGGCGATGACGTCGCGCTTGGTGCTGCCGCCATCGGTGATCAGCGCCTTCGATTCTGCGAGCGAAGCGAATACCGCCGGAAACTGAGCGACCGGCGTCGCGACCAGCACCAGATCGGCGTCGCGCGCCGCGGTGGCAGGATCCGGCGCGATGGCGTCGATGATGCCGCGCTCGAGCGCGAGCTTGAGGTTGGCGGCGTTGCGCCCAACGCCGACCACGTGCGAGACCGCTTTCGCCTTCTTCAGGCCCAGCGCAAAAGAGCCGCCGATCAGTCCGACGCCGATGACCGCGAGGCGCTTCATTGCCTCAGCTACTCCTTCAAGCTGGCGGAGAGGGCGCTCAGGAACCGTTCATTCTCTTCGGCAGTGCCGATGGTGACGCGCAGGTGCTCCGGCAGGCCGTAGCCGCCGCCCACCGGGCGCACGATCACCCCGCGGCGCAGCAGGCGCTTGTAGATCTCCGGCGCCTTGCCTACCCGCACGGTGATGAAGTTGCCGTGCGAGGGGATGTAATCCAGGCCGAGGGCGCGCGAGCCCTCTTCGATGTGCTTCAGGCCCTGCAGGTTCTCGGCGTAGCTGCGCGCGACGAACTCCATGTCGTCGAGCGCAGCGCGCGCCGCGGTGAGCGCCATGCTGTTGACGTTGAATGGCTGGCGCACGCGGTTCATCACATCGGCGACCGACGGATGGGCGAGCGCGTAGCCCACGCGCAGCCCGGCGAGGCCGTAGGCCTTGGAGAAGGTGCGGGTGATCACCAGGTTCGGATGCCGCTTCACCAGCTTGACGCTGTCGCCGCGCAGCTCGGCCGGAAGGTATTCGTTGTAGGCCTCGTCCAGCACGACGAGCACACGCTCGGGCACACGCTTGAGGAAGGCTTCGATTTCCTCGTGGCGGGCGAAGGTGCCGGTCGGATTGTTGGGGTTCGCGATCCAGACCACATAGGTTTCGTCGTCGATCGCCTTCGCCATCGCCTCGAGGTCGTGGCCGAACTTTTTCGCCGGCACCACGATCGAGCGCGCGCCGCGCGCCTGCGTGGCGAGCGGATAGACGGCGAAGCAGTGCTGCGAGAGCACCGCCGCGCGCCCCGGCCCGAGAAAGGCGAGCGCCATCAGCTCGAGCACGTCGTTCGAGCCGTTGCCGAGCACGATCGCGCCCATATCGACGTGATAGCGCTTGGCGAGCGCCTGCTTCAGCTCGAAGCCGTTGCCGTCCGGGTAGCGCGCGATGTCGCCGATTGCCGCCTCGATCGCGGCGCGCGTACGCGGGCCGATGCCGCGCGGGTTCTCATTGGAGGCAAGCTTGACGATGCTGCGCTCCTGCAGGCCCATCTCGCGCGCGAGCTCGGAGATCGGCTTGCCGGGCTGATACGGCGCGATCGAGCGCACGTAGGACGGGGACAGCTCGCAGGGATCCATCAGCATTTTTTTCAGTTTGCCGCCGGGTAGGAACCCAGCACCTTTAGATAAGGAGCATTGCGTTTGAGCTCGGCGAGCGCCTTGGCCACCGCTGGGTCCTTCTGATGGCCCTCGACGTCGATGAAAAAATTGTATTCCCACAGCACGGAACCGCCTTGGCCACTTCGGCGCGCCGGCCGCGACTCGATGCGCGTCATGCTGACGCGGTGCTGCGCGAGCGGCGTGAGCAGCGCATGTACCGCGCCGGGCTTGTTCTCCGCGGAGACCACGAGCGAGGTGCGGTCCTTGCCGGTCGGCGCCGGGTCCAGGTTGCCGAGCACCAGGAAGCGCGTGGTGTTGTTTGGATCGTCTTCGATGCCTTTCGCCAGCATGTTGAGGCCGTAGCGCTCGGCGGCGGCCTCGCCGGCGACCGCGGCCGACCCGGCCTCCTCGGCGGCGCGGCGCGCCGCATCGGCGTTCGAGGTCACCGGCACCCGCTCGGCGCGCGGCAGGTTCTGCGACAGCCAGCCGTTGCACTGCGCGAGTGACTGCGCGTGCGAGTAGATCTTCTTGATCGACGCGATGTCGTCGGACTTGCAGAGCAGGTTTTGCTGCACGCGCAGCTCGACCTCGCCGCAGATGCGAAGCGGCGTGGTGAGCAGGAGATCCAGCGTGCGGCCGACCACGCCCTCGGTCGAGTTCTCCGCCGGTACCACGGTGAACTGCGCGGTGCCGGACTCGCAGCGGCGGAACGCTTCATCGACGGACGCGGTCGCCAGCCCCTCGACCGCGCGGCCGAAATGCTTGCGCACCGCCTGCTCGCTGAAGGTGCCCTCGGGACCGAGGTAGGAGACGCGGATCGCCTGCTCGAGTGCGCGGCACGCGGAGATGATTTCGCGAAACACCGTGAGCAGACGCTCCGCGGGCAGGACCCCTTTCCTTCCGGAGATCCGGTTCAGGATCTCCGCCTCGCGCTCCGGCCGGTACGCGGGCGCGCCGCCCTTGAGCTCGCCGATCTTCTGCGCCAGGCCCGCCCGGCGATGGATCAGCGCCGCCAGCTCGTCGTCCAGCTGGTCGATCTGCGTTCGCAGGCTCTGGATGTCACTCATGGGCCGGAAGATAGCGCACTGCCAGCACCCCGCTCAGATCCGAGAGCTCCTGGAGCGCTTCGCCCGGCACCGGCGTGTCGGTGTCCACCAGGGTGTACGCCATGTCGCCCTTGGACTTGTTCAACATGTTGTGGATGTTGATCTTGCGCCGGCCGAGCGCGTGCGAGATGCGGCCGAGCATATCGGGCACGTTGGCATTGGCGATGGCCAGCCGATAGGGCGCCTCGCGCGCCATCTGGGCATCGGGGAAGTTGACCGCGTTCTGCAGGTTGCCGTGCTCGAGGTAGTCGCGCAGCTGGTCGACCACCATGACGGCGGAATTGTCCTCGGCCTCCCCGGTGGAGGCGCCAAGGTGCGGCAGCGCGATCACGCCCGGCGCGCCGAGCAGCTCGCCGCTCGGAAAGTCGGTGACGTACCACTTGAGCCGGCCGCCGGCGATGCCCTTGCGCACCGCCTCGTCCGCGACCACGCCGTCGCGCGAAAAATTGAGCAGCACCGCCCCGTTGCGCAGGTGATCGACGTTCTTCGTGTTGACGAGATGGCGCGTCTTCTCCACCAGCGGCACATGCAGGCTGACGAAATCGCTCGACTTCAGCACCTCGTCCACCGACGCCGCGCGCTTCACCTGCGATGGCAGGCTCCACGCGGACTCGACCGTGATGTGCGGGTCGTAGCCGAGCACGTTCATGCCGAGGCGGATCGCCGCGTCGGCGACCAGGCTGCCGATCTTGCCCAGGCCGATGACGCCGAGCGTGTGGCCCGGCAGCTCGAAGCCGGCGAATTGCTTCTTGCCGTCCTCGATTTTCTTGTCCAGATCGGAAGAATTCTTCTGCTTGCCGACAAACTCGAGCGCGGGAGCGAGATTGCGAGCCGCGATCAGCATGCCGGCGAGCACCAGCTCCTTCACCGCGTTGGCATTGGCGCCCGGCGCGTTGAACACCGGGATGCCGCGCTTCGACAGCGTGGCGACCGGGATGTTATTGACGCCGGCGCCGGCGCGCCCCACCGCGCGCAGCGACGGGCCGAAGTCGAACTTGTGCAGGTCCTGCGAGCGCACCAGGATGGCCCAGGGATCCTTCGATTCCTTGACCACGGCGTAGCGCTCCGTCGGAAAGCGCTTCAACCCGACTTGCGCGATGTTGTTGATGACCAGGACCTCGCACTGGCGCGAACGGCCCTTAGCCATGTTTCTTTTCGAATTCGCGCATGTAGTCGACCAGCGCGCGAACGCCTTCGATCGGCATCGCGTTATAGATCGAGGCGCGCATGCCGCCCACCGAGCGATGCCCCTTCAGCTGCACCATGCCGCGCTCCACGGCGCCTTTCAGGAACGCTTCGTCCAGCTTGGCGTCCTTCAGCGTGAACGGGATGTTCATGCGCGAGCGGTCTTCCCTGGCCACCGGGTTGTGGAAGAACTCGCTGGCATCGAGGAAGTCGTACAGCAGCCTGGCTTTCTCGATGTTGAGCTTCTCCACGGCGGCGAGACCGCCGAGCTGCTTCAGCCACTTGAACACCAGGCCGCCGACGTACATGGAGTAGCTCGCGGGCGTGTTGAGCATCGAGTCGGCGTCCGCCTGCAGCTTGTAGTCCATCACGCTCGGTGTGCCCTTCGCGACCTGGCCGGTGAGGTCCTCGCGCACGATGACGAAGGTGAGGCCGGCGGGGCCGGCATTCTTCTGCGCGCCGGCGTAGATCAGGCCGAACTTGGAAACGTCGACCGGGCGCGAGAGGAAGTGCGACGACGCGTCGGCCACCAGCGGAATGTCTTTCTCCACCCGGGGTATGGAGTGGTATTCCACTCCGCCGATGGTTTCGTTGGAGCAGTAGTGGACGTAGGCCGTGTCTTTCCGAACTGAAAAGTTCTTCGGCGCATAGGTGAAATTGCGGTCCTCGGAAGAGGCGGCAATGGCGACGTCGCAATACTGCTTCGCCTCCTTCACCGCCTTCTTGGACCATTCGCCGGTGACCACGTAGTCCGCCTTGCCCTTGCCGCGCAACAGGTTCATCGGGATCTGGGCGAACTGCAGCGTGGCGCCGCCCTGCAGGAACAGCACCTTGTAGCCCGCCGGGATCATCAACAGCTCGCGCAGGTCCTTCTCGGCTTCCGCGGCGATGCCCATGAACTCCTTGCCGCGGTGGCTCATCTCCATCACCGACATGCCGGTGCCGCGCCAGTCGAGCATCTCGTCGCCGGCGCGCGCGAGGACCTCCGCGGGCAGCATCGCGGGCCCCGCGCTGAAGTTAAAAATGCGGGACATCAGTGGACGGTGGGAGGAGGCACTTCCGGAGGAGGAAGCTCCTCGTGGGAATCTCCATTGCCGCCGTTTCCGTTACCGTTGCCGCCGTTGCCGTTACCGAGGTCGCGCTCCTCGATGCGCTCGAGGCCGGCGAGCTTCTCGCCCTGGTCGAGCGAGATCAGCGTCACGCCCTGGGTGGAGCGGCCCATCTCGCGGATCTGCGCCACGCTGGTGCGGATCAGGACCCCGCCGGTCGAGATCAGCATTACCTCGTCGTTGTCATCGACCAGGACCGCGCCGATCACCTTGCCGTTGCGCTCCGAGATCTGGATCGCGATCACGCCCTGGCCGCCGCGGCCGTGGCGCGGATAATCGGCGATTGGCGTGCGCTTGCCGAAGCCGTGCTCGGTGGCGGTGAGCACCGATTTGGATTCATCGTTCGCGG
Source organism: uncultured bacterium (assembly GCA_965233195.1). Lineage (GTDB taxonomy): Bacteria > Pseudomonadota > Gammaproteobacteria > Burkholderiales > SG8-39 > SCGC-AG-212-J23. The sequence goes on from CBDDSB010000038.1 coordinate 8,819, forward strand.
CGAGCATGCACACCACGCGCTGGCCCTCACCCAGCTTCATCCCGCGTACGCCGGTGGCCTGGCGTCCCATCGGACGCACGTCGGACTCCTCGAAGCGCACCGCCTTGCCCTCGGAGGAAAGCAGCATGATGTCGTACTTGCCATCGGTGAGCGCGGCGCCGACGAGATAGTCGCCGTCGTCGAGGCCCACGGCGATGATGCCGCTCGGGCGCGGGCGCGAGAATTCGGCGAGCGAGGTCTTCTTCACCGTGCCGCTCGCTGTGGCCATGAATACATAGTGATTCGGGTCGAATTCCTTCACCGGAACCACCGCGGTGATCTTCTCGCCCTCGGTGAGCGGGAACATGTTGACGATCGGCTTGCCGCGCGCCGAGCGGCTGCCGGCCGGCACCTCGTACACCTTCAGCCAGTAGAGCTGGCCGCGGCTGGAGAAGCACAGCAGGTAGTCGTGCGAATGCGCAACGAACAGACGCTCGATGAAATCGTCTTCCTTCATCGTGGTCGCGGTCTTGCCGCGGCCGCCGCGCCGCTGCGCGCGGTATTCGGTGAGCGGCTGCGCCTTCACGTAGCCGCCGTGGGAGAACGTGACCACCATGTCCTGCGGCGCGATCAGGTCCTCGATCGAGATGTCCTCGGCGACGGTGACGATCTCGCTGCGGCGCTTGTCGGCGAACTCCTCCTTCAGCTTGGTGAGCTCGGTCTGGATGATCTGCACGATGCGCGCCGGCTTGGCGAGGATGTCGAGCAGGTCGGCGATGGTCGCGATCACCTCCTTGTACTCGTCCCGGATCTTGTCCTGCTCCAGGCCCGTTAGGCGCTGCAGCCGCAGCTCGAGGATGGCCTGCGCCTGCGCGTCGGAAAGGTGATAGCCGTCCGGCTTCAGTCCAAAGATCTCGTTCAACCCCTCGGGGCGATACTGCGCCACGTCGCCGGCGCCGATCAGGCTGCTGACGAACTCCGAGGCCCAGGCGCGCGCCATCAGCTCGCGCTTGGCATCGGCCGGGCTCGGCGCCTTCTTGATCAGGTCGATCACCACGTCGACGTTCGACAGCGCCACCGCCAGGCCTTCGAGCACATGTCCGCGGCTGCGCGCCTGGCGCAGCTCGAACACCGTGCGGCGCGTCACCACCTCGCGGCGGTGCGAGATGAAGCTCTCGAGCAGCTCCTTGAGCGAGAGCAGGCGCGGCTGGCCCTCGACCAGCGCCACCATATTCATATGGAAGGCGTCCTGCAGCTGCGTGATCTTGTACAGGTTGTTCAGCACCACGTCCGGGATCTCGCCGCGCTTGAGCTCGATCACCATGCGCATCCCGGACTTGTCGGACTCGTCGCGCAAGTCGGAGATTCCCTCGAGTCGCTTATCCGTCACCAGCTCGGCGATCTTCTCGAGCAGCACCTTCTTGTTCACCTGGTAGGGCAGCTCGTCGACGATGATCGCCTGGCGATCGCCCTTGCCGATGTCCTCGAAGTGGGTGCGCGCGCGCATCACCACGCGGCCGCGTCCCGTGCGGTAGCCCTCGTGCACACCGGACAGGCCGTAAATGATGCCGGAGGTCGGGAAATCCGGCGCCGGCATGAGCTTGATCAATTCCTCGACCGCGCACGCCGGCTGGGCGAGCACGTGCAGGCAGGCGTGGACCACTTCGCCCAGGTTGTGCGTCGGAATGTTGGTCGCCATGCCGACCGCGATGCCGGAGGAGCCGTTCACCAGCAAATTCGGCACGCGCGTCGGCAGCACCGCGGGCTCGAGCTCCTTGCCGTCGTAGTTCGGCCCGAAGTCGACCGTCTCCTTCTCGATGTCGGCGAGGATCTCGGAGGAAATCTTTTCCAGCCGGCACTCGGTGTAGCGGTAGGCCGCGGCTGAATCGCCGTCGACCGAGCCGAAGTTGCCCTGGCCGTCGATCAGCATGTAGCGCATGGAAAAATCCTGCGCCATGCGCACCAGCGCCTCGTAGGTCGCGGTGTCGCCGTGCGGATGGTATTTGCCGAGCACGTCGCCGACGATGCGCGCGCACTTCACATAAGGACGGTTCCAGACGTTGTTGGCTTCGTGCATGGCGAAAAGCACGCGCCGATGCACCGGTTTCAGGCCGTCGCGGACGTCCGGAAGGGCCCGTCCGACGATCACGCTCATGGCGTAATCGAGGTACGAGCGCCGCATCTCCTCTTCGAGGGAAATGGGCAGCGTTTCTTTGGCGAATTGTTCCATCAGGAGAGGCCCGGATTTTATCATGCAAGCATCGGTTTTCCCTCTAAAAAACGCTTGTCTGCGGCTCTCCGCCTGTGCTTAAATCGGCCTCGTTTCAAAACACAAAAACGGGGACGAAAATGAAAGCCCACAAGCTCGCTTCCATCGTCGCGGCGCTGGCATTCATCGGCGCGTGCGCCACCGAACCCGAGAAACCCGCGCCGCAGCCGGCGCCGGTGGTGAAGCCCGCGCCGCCGCCTCCGCCGCAAGTGGTGCCGGCGCCGCCGCCACCGCCCAAACCCGAGCCCGTGGCCAAGCCGGAACCCAAGCCCGAGCCGCCGAAGAAGCCCGCGGTGGTGAACCTCGCCTCGACCGAGTTGTTCGAGTTCAACAAAGCGGTGCTCACGCAGGAAGCGCGCAAACAGCTTGACAGCGAGGTGATCGCGAAGCTCGGCGACCTGCGCGAGGTGCGCTACATCATCGTCAACGGCCACGCCGACCGCCTGGGCTCGACGCAATACAACCAGAAACTGTCGGAGAAGCGCGCCGACGCGGTGCGCGCCTACCTCGTCTCGAAGGGCGTCGATGCGGCCAAGGTCGAAACCCTCGGCTTCGGCAAGACCCTGCCGGTCAAGGCCTGCCCCGACCAGAAAGAGCGCAAGGGGCTGATCGAGTGCCTGACGCCGAACCGCCGCGTCGTAGTCGAGGTCCAAGGCACACCACGATAGGCGGCAATCTCCTTCTCAGCGCCCGCTGGGTCGTCCCAGTCGAGCCGGCGGGCGCGGTCCTCGAGCATCACGCCGTCGCGGTCCGCGACGGTGCCATCGAGAAGGTTTTTCCTTCCAGTGAGATTTCGACTGCGTTCGGGGACTACGAACGGCTAGACCTCCCTGACCACGTCCTGATCCCGGGGCTGGTCAATGCGCATACCCATGCCGCCATGTCGCTGATGCGCGGCCTGGCCGACGACCTGCCGCTCATGCGCTGGCTGCAGGAGCACATCTGGCCGGCCGAGACCCGGCATGTGTCCCCTGATTTCGTGCGGGACGGCACCGCCCTCGCCTGCGCAGAGATGCTCCGCGGCGGCATTACCTGCTTCAACGACATGTATTTCTTCCCGGAAGCGGCGCTGGAAGCGGCGCGCGCGGCCGGCATGCGCGTGTCGCTCGGGCTGATCGTGATCGACTTCCCCACGGCTTACGCGTCCGACCCCGCCGACTATCTGCGCAAGGGATTGGAGCTGCGCGACCGCCAGGGCGAGGATCCGCTGGTTTCGTTCTGCATCGCCCCGCATGCGCCTTATACGGTGTCCGACCCCGCGTTCCGGCAGATCGCGACCCTCGCCGCCGAGCTCGACCTGCCGGTGCATCTGCATGTGCACGAGACGGAAAATGAAATCGAGCGCTCGCTGGCCGAGCACGGCGTACGGCCGCTCGAGCGCCTGCGGCGGCTCGGGCTGCTCGGGCCGAACCTGATCGCGGTGCACTCGGTTCATCTGCAGGACGATGAGATACAACTCCTGGCAATCCACGGCTGTTCGGTCGCGCATTGCCCTTCCTCCAATCTGAAGCTGGCCAGCGGCTTCGCGCCGATCGAAGCACTGCGCGCCGCAGGCGTGAACCTCTGCCTCGGAACCGACGGCGCCGCCAGCAACAACCGCCTCGACGTGTTCACCGAGATGCGCACCGCGGCGCTTCTCGCCAAGGCAGTGGCGCGCAGCGCGGAGGCAATGCCGGCGCATGCGGTCCTGCGCGCAGCCACCCTCGGCGGCGCCCATGCGCTCGGCCTCGACGCGCGCATCGGCTCGATCGAGCGGGGCAAGCGCGCCGACCTCGTCGCCATCGCGCTGCGCGGCCCGGAGCTCACGCCCTGCTACGACCCGGTGTCCCACCTCGTCTACGCGGCAGGCCGCGAGCACGTCACGCATGTCTGGGTGGACGGGGCGCCACGCGTGAGCGACGGCAGGCTCGAAACCGACCCCTCCGGCTTGGACACTCGTTGGCAGTTATGGCAGACTGCCCTTGATCGATAAACGTTTTTTCTAACGAGAAAAAAGCGGGGGACCGATGACGAATAAAGTGTGGATGCTCCTCGTTGCGCTGGCGATCGCCGCCGGCTGTGCAACCGAGCCGCCGAAGCCCGAAGCGAAGCCCGCCCCGCCGCCCGCGCCCGTTCCCGCGCCGAAGCCCCCGCCGCCGCCGGAGCCCAAGCCGCGCGCGCCGGAGCCGGAGAAGCCCAAGCCCGCGCCCGAGAAGCCGAAGCCGGTAGCCGAGAAGGTGACGTTCGCCGCCGACGTGCTGTTCGACTTCGACAAGGCAGTGATCAAGCCCGAGGGCAAGTCGAAGCTCGACGACATCTCGAACAAGGCGAAAGGCGTCAACCTCGAAGTGGTGATCGCCATCGGCCACGCCGACTCCGTCGGCTCCGACGCCTACAACCAGAGGCTGTCGATCCGCCGCGCCGAATCGGTCAAGGCCTACCTCGTGTCGAAGGGCCTCGAGGCGAACCGCGTGTACACCGAGGGCAAGGGCGAAAAGCAGCCCGTCGCCGAAAACAAGACCGCCAACGGCCGCGCCAAGAACCGCCGCGTGGAGATCGAGGTCATCGGCACCCGCAAGCAGTAAGTTTTTTTATCGCCACGAGAAACCCCGCTCCGGCGGGGTTTTTTGTTTCTAGAATCGGGCATGGTCAACGCGGACCCGGCGGAGCTGGAGAAATTCGGGAAACTGGCGCATCGCTGGTGGGATCCCGAAGGCGAGTTCCGCCCGCTGCATGAGATCAACCCGCTGCGCCTGGACTGGATCGCGCAGCACGCGCAGCTTGAAGGCAGCAGCGTCCTGGATGTCGGCTGCGGCGGCGGCATCCTCGCCGAGGCGATGGCGCGCCGCGGCGCCCGGGTGACCGGCATCGACTTATCCGATAAAGCCCTGCGGGTTGCGCAGTTGCACCTGCTGGAAAGCCGACTATCCATCCAATATCTAAGTACCAGTGCTGAAGACCTGGCTGCGGCCCACCCCGGCAAATTCGACCTCGTGACCTGCATGGAGCTACTCGAGCACGTGCCGGACCCGGCCGGCATGGTGGCGGCGTGCGCACGCCTGGTGCGCCTGGGCGGACAGGTTTTCTTCTCGACGATCAACCGCAATCCCAAGGCGTACTTGTTCGCAGTCGTCGGTGCGGAATATGTGCTTGGTCTGCTGCCGAAAGGAACGCACGACTACCAGCGCTTCATCAAGCCCTCCGAGCTCTCGCGCTGGAGCCGCGGCGCCGGGCTGCGCCCGGGCGAGCTCATCGGCATGACGTACAACCCGATCACGCGCCGTTATCGACTCGGCACCGACTGCGACGTCAACTACCTGATGCAGGCGATGCGTGACGCGTAGCCGGGCGGTGCTCTTCGATTTCGACGGCACGCTCGCCGATACCGCGCCGGATCTGGCCGCCGCGGTGAATCGCATGCGCACCGAAGAGGGCCACGAGCCGTTGCCGCTCGAGCGCCTGCGCCCGTTCGCCTCCGCCGGCGCGCGCGGCCTGGTGCACGCCGCGTTCGGCGTGAAGCCCGGCGACGCGGAATACGAAGCGATGCGCGAGTCGTTCCTCGGCTTCTACGCCGAGCGCATCTGTCAGGAGACGACGCTATTCCCCGGAATCGCCGAGCTGCTCGCCGAGCTGGCCAAGCGCGAGGTCCGCTGGGGCATCGTCACCAACAAGGCGACGCGCTTCACCGAGGCGATCGTCAGCGCGCTTAAGCTTAAGCCCGACTGCGTGGCGTGCGGCGATACCACGCCGCACCTCAAGCCGCATCCCGGCTCCCTGCTCCATGCCGCGACGCAGCTCAACCTGCCGCCGTCGGCGTGCTGCTACCTCGGCGACGACCTGCGCGACATGAAAGCCGCGCACGCGGCGGGCATGCGTGCGATCGCGGTGGACTGGGGCTACCACCATCCCGAAAGCGGCGGCCCCGGAACCTGGGAAGCCGAGGCCGTGATCGCGCATCCCCTCGACCTGCTGAGGCGCCTATGAAAGCCATCGACCACACCTTCGCCGAGATCGAGCTGCCGAAGCCTTCGCCCGCGGGACGCGACCTGCTGGTGAAGGTGGAAGCGGTCTCGGTCAATCCGGTGGATTACAAGCAGCGCAAGCAGGCTTCTTCCCGCCGGGTTCTCGGGTGGGACGCCGCCGGCACCGTTGCCGCCGTTGGTCCCGAAACCAACTTGTTCAAGCCCGGTGACGAGGTCTACTACGCCGGCGACGTTACCCGGCCGGGCTGCAACAGCGAGTTCCACCTGGTCGACGAGCTCATCGTCGGGCACAAGCCGAAGAAGCTCGACTTCGCGCAGGCAGCGGCGATGCCGCTGACCTCGATCACCGCCTGGGAAGCCTTCTACGACCGGATGAAGGTGCAGCCGGGCCGATCGATGCTCGTCATCGGCGGCGCCGGCGGCGTCGGCTCCATCGGCATCCAGCTGGCGAGAAATTCCGGCTTGACGGTGATCGCGACCGCGTCACGCTCGCAGACCAGCGAGTGGGTCAAGAGCCTGGGCGCCGACCATGTCATCGACCACCGCAAGGAGCTGCGCCCGCAGCTCGAGGCCCTCGACATGAAGCAGGTGGACTACATCGCCAACTTCAGCGGCGAGCTCGACGCCTACTGGAGCGCCATGGCCGATCTCATCGCGCCGCAGGGCGCGATGGTGGCAATCGTCGGCAACCTCAAACCGATGGCGATGGACGTGGTGCGCTCGAAGAGCGCCACCCTTTGCTGGGAGCTGATGTTCACGCGCCCGCGCTTCCAGACCCCCGACATGATCGAGCAGCATCGCCTGCTGAACGAGGTTGCCGGGCGCCTCGATGCCGGCAAGCTGAAATGCACGCTCAAGGAAACGCTCTCGCCCATCAATGGCGCGAATCTCAGGAAGGCTCACGAGCGTGTGGAATCGGGGACCACGATCGGCAAGCTGGTGCTGAAAGGCTGGTCCTGACGAACGTAGCCGTAATGGGCGCCGGCGCCGTCGGCTGCTATTACGGCGCCATGCTCGGCCGCGCCGGGCACAAGGTCACGCTCATCGGCAGGCCGCAGCACGTGCAAGCGGTGCAGCGCTCGGGACTGCGCCTGCAAAGCGAAGCCTTCGACGAGCAGGTGGCGGTGCAGGCGAGCACGCAACCCGATGCGGTGCGCGGCGCGCAAGTCGTGCTGTTCTCGGTGAAATCGACGGACACCGAAGCCGCCGGCACCGCGCTCGCGCCCCATGTCGAGCGCAATACCGCCATCCTGACGCTGCAGAACGGCGTCGACAACGCCGAGCGCCTGGCGACGACGCTCGGACGCGAGGTGATTCCGGCCGTGGTGTACGTGGCGGTCGAGATGGCGGGCCCCGGCCATGTGCGCCACCACGGCCGCGGCGAGCTGGTGATCGGGCCGAGCGAGTCGAGCAAAGCGATCGTCGCCGCCTTTGCCGCCGCGGGCGTGCCGGTGGAAATCTCGGGCAACGTCGCCGGCACGCTCTGGGCCAAGCTGATCGTCAATTGCGCCTACAACGCACTCTCCGCGATCACGCAGCTTCCTTATGGACGCCTGGTCGCGAATGACGGCGTCCCCGAGGTCATGAGAGACGTGGTGGACGAATGCCTCGCCGTCGCGAAAGCCTGTGGCGTAAAGATTCCCGGCGACCTGCACGAGACCGTGCGCCGCATCGCCCAGACCATGCCGGGACAATATTCCTCCACCGCGCAGGACCTGGCACGGCAGAAGAAAACCGAGATCGAGCATCTCAACGGCTTTGTCGTGCGCAAAGGCGAGGCGCTCGGCGTGCGCACGCCGGTGAACCGGGTGCTGCTCGCACTGGTCAAGGCGCTGGAGACCGCGAAAGACTGATTGCACGGCGTTTTTAAGGCATCTGCTGTGGCATAGTCGGTTTACATGGCTCGCGCACTGACGTCGAACGAATATGCCCTGTTGGTCGAGAACTCGCCGGTGCTGGTCTGGCGCTCGGGTCTCGACGCGAGCTGCGACTACTTCAACGAAACCTGGCTTGCGTTCACCGGGCGCACGGTCGAGCAGGAGATGGGCAACGGCTGGGCGGAAGGCGTCCACCCCGACGATCTCGATCGTTGCGTGAAGCACTATCTTCACTACTTCGGCCGGCGCGAAGCGTTCGAAATGGAGTACCGCCTGCGCCGCCACGACGGCGAATATCGATGGATCTTCGATCGCGGCGTGCCCTTCATGGACGATCGCGGGGCATTCGCCGGCTTCATCGGCAGCTGCGTGGACGTCGACGAGCGGCGCAAGGCCCAGGAAGCGCGGGAGCAGCGCGACCGCGAGCGGCTTGAGCTTTCGCGCGACTTCGAGAAGCGGATCCTCGCCATCGTCAGCCACGACATCCGCAATCCGCTCGCGACGATTCAGCTCACGGCGGCTCACCTTCAGTACGTCGCCGAGTCTGCCGGCGTCGTCGACCCGCAGGCTGAGACCATCTTGCGTGCGGTTGGTCGCATCGAGCACATCGTCGGCGACCTCCTCTACCTCGCGCAGGAGCGTGAGGGCGCAGGTATTCCGATCGTGCCGAAACCCACCGATCTGCAGACGATGTGCCGGCAGGTCGTCGACGATCTCGGCGCCATTGCGCGGGATCGTGAGATTACGTTCGATTGCAACATCGACGGCGCTGGCGCGTGGGACGAGCATCGTGTCCATCAGGCGATCTCGAACCTGGCCTCCAACGCCGTGCAACATGGCACGCCGGGGTCCCCGGTGCGCATGCGCCTCACCGGCGACGAGCAGCACGTCACCGTCGAAGTGCAGAACCAGGGCACCATTCCCGACGAAATCGTGCCGCGCCTGTTCGAGCCTTTCCAATCCGGCCGCGAGCACACGAAACGCGGCGACGGGCTTGGCCTCGGCCTGTTCATCGCCAAGGCGATCGCGCGCGCCCATGGCGGCGGCCTCGAGTTTGACTCCGCGGACGACGCCACCACATTCCGGCTGGTTCTACCGCGTCGCGCGCCGAACGCACCCCGGGCTGACGCCGCGCGTTGAAGGTAATCATCTCGGGCGGATTCTCCGGGCCATACGAGCAGCTGGTGCCGCAGTTCGAGCGCAACACGGGCATAAATGTCGCAACCGGCTCCGGCTCGTCGCAGGGCAAGGGGCCGCAGACCATCGCCGCGCAGCTCGCCAGAGGCGTACCCGCGGACGTGGTCATTCTCTCCAGAGAAGGTCTCACCGAGCTGATTGCCGCGCGATGGATTGCGGCCGGAACGGACGTGGATCTCGCGCGAACACCGATCGGCGTGGCGGTGCGTGCGGGAGCGCCCAAGCCCGACGTACGCAGCGTCGAGGACTTCAAGCGAGTCGTATTGAAGGCGAGAACAGTCGCCGTACCGAGCAGCACGAGCGGCATTTTCCTCATCGAGGAAATCTTTCCGCGCCTCGGCATTGCCGGCAGAGTGAACGTCAAGGCCACGCCGCGGGGCAGCGGCGCAGCCGCGATGGTCGCCACGGGAGAAGCCGACATTGGGCTCTTACCGGTCAGCGAAATCGTCCACGCGAAAGGCGTCGAGCTCGCGGGTGTAATTGCCGAGGAGATCCAGCTCCATCAGGTCTTCTCGGCCGCGATCGTCGCCGGGTCGAAGGAAATTGAAGCCGGGCAACGACTGATCGCGTTCCTCACCTCAGAGTCAGCAGCCCAGACCATCCGTCGCGGCGGCATGGAGCCGCTCGGCACTGGATCTTGACTTCCAGCGCCCCGCCCCCATGTGGGACAATGACGTACTCGACGATTCCGGGGGCGACCTGGTTTCGACGTAGGCATTGAAGCAGCGCAGGGCATGCCGAGGACCAGATCACCTCGTAAATCCATTCTGGAAACACTACAAACGCCAACGACGAGCGTTTCGCTCTAGCCGCCTAACACCGGCTGGACGCTGCACTAGCTTGCTGATGGGCTAGGCCGG
>CBDDSB010000039.1:0-5652 GCA_965233195.1 uncultured bacterium
GGGATCGCGCCGACGATCTTCACGCCTTGTACCTCGTGCAGCGCCAACGCGGCCACCGCCCCTGTGGCAATGGCAACAGCGGCTACGGGCGCCGCCTTGCTTGCGAGGTCGGCGGCGCTCGCAGGCAGTCCCCAGCGGCGCAGTACCCGAGAAAGGGATGTGCTGGTCCAGAGAAGGAAAAGCAGGCTCGCCACACCGATGGCGATCGTCGTCCAGTTCGCGTCTCGCCCATGACTCGCGATGCCGCCAAGCAGCGAAACCAGGTTATCGCCGGCAGCCTCGATCCCCAGCACGTGCTTGAGCTGGCTCACCGCAATGACGATGGCCGAAGCGCTGATGAACCCGGAGATCACGGGATGGCTCAGCAGATTGGCGAGAAAGCCCAAGCGCATCAATCCCAAGCCCAGGAGAAAGAGCCCGGACAGGAACGCGAGCAGCAAGGCCGCCGCCGCATATTGGGCCGTGCCGGACCCTGCGAATTCGCCGACCGCGCTGGCCGTCATCAGCGAAACAACCGCCACCGGGCCGACGGCGAGCGTGCGGCTGCTGCCGAATGCCGCGTAGGCGACGAGGGGAAAGACGCTCGCGTACAGACCCACTTGCGGCGGAACACCCGCGAGCATGGCGTAGGCCAGGCTCTGCGGGATCAGCATGATGGTCACAATGCCCGCGGCGAGAAGGTCGCCGGGCAGGTCGCTGCGCCGATAGCTGCCGAGCCACTGCACTGAAGGCACGTACCTGGCAAGCGGCAAAGGTCCGCTCCCGGCCTACTAGGAAGGCTTAAGCGAGTGCCGCGCCCCGAGCCGCTCGGCCACTTCATAGACTGCCATGCCTACGAGCATCGCGAAGACGAAAACGCCTGCCTGCCAATAGCCCGCGCCGAGCGCCACTACGGCTGGGCCCGGACAGAATCCAGCCAATCCCCAGCCTGCGCCGAACAGCGACCCGCCGACGATGAGCCGGCGATCGACAACGCGATTTGCGGGCAGGCGCATGGGCAGGCCGAGCCAAGAGCGCGCGCGGCGGCCGGCAATCGCAAAACCGACGACGCCCACGGCGATTGCGCCGGCCATGACTAGGGCAAGCGAAGGATCCCAGGAGCCCGCGGGGTCAAGGAATCCGAGCACCTTCGCCGGGTTCGCCATACCGGACACGATGAGGCCCAGACCGAAAAGGAGCCCGACCGCAAAGGACAGTAAGAGGTACATGCCGAACTCTCAGGAAATGACGTGGCGAACCAGGAAAACGGTAATGAAGCCCGCCCCCATGAACGCCACGGTCGCCACCATAGAGCGCGGCGAGAAGCGAGACAGGCCGCACACGCCGTGACCGCTGGTGCATCCGGAGCCGTAACGCGTGCCGATGCCGACGAGGAGGCCTGCCGCGACAAGCACCGGCACGCCTGCCTCGATCTGCAGCATGGGAAGCGCAGTCGCCAGCGAATAAATCACGGGTGCGGCGAGTAAGCCGCCGACGAAAGCGATCCGCCAGCCGAAGTCGCCTTTCTCGGCGCGCAACAGCCCGCCGATGATCCCGCTGATGCCGGCGATGCGGCCGAGGAGCAGCGCAAAGGCGATGGAAGCGAGACCGATCAGGATCCCGCCTGCAAGCGCGGCCCAAGGCGTGAACTGCGCCCAGTCAACTTGCACGGCGCTTTCCTCGTGGCGCGCAGAACAGGCGATAGAGCGTCTCCAGCACTGCGAGCGCCTTCGGCTCGCTCACCGAGTAGTAAATGCGCTTGCCGTCGCGCCGCGTGCTCACAAGCTCCTGTGTGCGCAGGACGCTGAGCTGCTGCGAGAGCGTCGGCTGCTCGATGCCGAGGTCCTCTTCGAGATCGCTCACGCAGCGCTCGCCCTGCGAAAGGTGGCACAGCAGAAGCAGCCGGTCGGAATTGGCAAGCGCCCGCAGCAGCGCAGTCGCTTCCTCGGCCGCGGCACGCATCTTGCCCACTTCGAGCTCCGGCGCGTTCGTCGTCATATGACCCTTCCCAGATAATACACTAGTACATTATATTGACTCCGTAAATGAATAGCAATAGCATCGAGGACATCCACTGGAGACAACCATGACCGACAGAATCGGCTTCGGCCGCACCGTTCGCTTAGCGTTCGATCAGGCGATCGAGCGCGTTACCGGGGAACTGAAAAAAGAAGGCTTCGGCGTGCTGACGCAGATCGACATCGCGGCCACGCTCAAGAGCAAGCTCGGCGTCGAGTTTCCCGCTTACCGCATCCTGGGCGCCTGCAATCCGCAGCTCGCCCACCGCGCGCTGCAGATCGAGCCGCAGGTCGGCCTTCTGCTGCCCTGCAACGTCGTGGTGCGGGAAGACAAGGGTGCGGTGCGTGTGGAGTTCATGGATCCGGCCGCGGTCCTCGAGTTGACGGACGATCCAGTGGTGCGCAACGTCGCGGCACAGGCGAGGGAGCGGCTGCAGCGCGTGTGCGCGGCGCTATAGGGAGATTCAGATGCTTTTTCGTCAGCTTTTCGAGCCCGAGTCGTCCACGTACACCTACCTTCTCGCCTGCCCGGACACCGGCCAGGCGGTTCTGATCGACCCGGTAGTCGAAACGGTGGAGCGCGACCTCGGCATGCTTAAACAGCTTGGCTTGCGTCTCGCCTGCACCCTCGACACGCACATCCACGCCGATCACATCAGCTCGTCGTGCCGGCTGCGCCAGCACACCGGCTGCAAGATTGCCCTCCCCGCGATGGAGCGCCTTCCCTGCGCGGACATCGGCGTGGGCGAGGACCGGCCGCTGGAGGTGGGCGGCCTGACCCTGCGCCCCATCTTCACACCAGGGCATACTGATACGCACCACTGCTACCTCCTGCACCACGGCGGTATCGAGCGGCTCTTCTCCGGCGATGCGCTTCTCATCGACGGCTGCGGGCGCACCGACTTCCAGAACGGCAATGCAGAAGCACTCTACCGGTCGGTTCGGGAAAAGATCTTCACGCTCCCCGACGACACGCTCGTCTACCCGGCGCACGACTACCAGCACCGCCGCGTCTCGACGGTCGCACAGGAGCGCGAGCGCAATCCGCGCCTCGGCGGCGAGAAGACGCTGGAAGAATTCGTGCGCATCATGGCGAACCTGAACCTGCCTTACCCGAAGAAAATCGATGCGGCAGTCCCGGCGAACCGGCTGTGCGGCGACTGCAGCGAGGCCGCTATCGAGGAGCTGCGTGGCGTCGGAGGCAAGTCGCCTCAGGGCTGAACGACGGTTCGGCGGCAGATGGCTATTCCGCCTTGCTCTCCACGACGCGAAACTCGCCCTCGATCACCGCTCGGCCGCGCCTGCCGTCACGCCGGCCACCGAAGTATCTTCGAGCATTCGCGTACACCAGGACGGCGCATGCCAGCGCGAGCCCCAAGGCGAAGAGCAGGCCGAGCATGATCAGCGCGAGAGGGACTGCGATCACCATGGCGGCTGCCCCTAGGATTGATGGCGCGACTGCTTCCTTGCGTCTTGAAGAATGCTTCATGCGTTCGCCTTTGCCAGGTTGCGGAAAAAGATGCGCGGCGCATGGTTTGGAGGCATGCGCCGCGCGTTCCTCTGACGCCCGGGGTAGGGGGAGGGAGTTATCCAAGCGTCACAGGAATGAAGAGCTGGGTACTTCCGCGCTGCAGGAGCAGCGCGGCGCGCCGGCCGGAATTGGCGAGCAGGCTGCGAAGCTCGCTTACGTTGCTGACGCGCTTTCCGTTCAAGGCAAGGACGACGTCGCCCGGCTGCACGCCGGCCTGCGCGGCAGCGCCGCTTGCGCGCTCGACGACAAGGCCATTCCTCGCGCCCGCGGCCCTTCGCTCCTCGGGCGTGAGAGGCCGCAGCGCCAGGCCGAGGCGCTCGGCGACGCCGGCCGCGAGCTCGTCCCTATCGTTCAGCTCGCCGACCGGAACCGTGACGCGCTCGGCACGACCACCGCGCCACACTTCGAGCTGTGCGCGGGTTCCGGGCTTTAGCCCGGCGACGCGCGGCGGCAGCGCGGAAGGATCGTCAATGGCGCTGCCGTTCAAGCCGAGGATCACGTCCCCGGGCCGGAGGCCTGCCTTTGCCGCCGGGCTGCCGGGCAACACCGAGCGCACCAGGACGCCTGCGGGTTTCTCGCGGCCGAAAGAATCGGCAAGCTGCGCGTTCAGCGCCTGCGCCGTCACGCCAAGGAAGCCGCGCGTGACATGCCCCTGGTCGATGAGCTGGTCTTTGACATTGACGGCGATGTCGATCGGGATCGCGAACGAAAGCCCCTGGTAGCCGCCCGTCTGGGAGAGGATCTGCGAATTGATGCCGACGACCTCGCCCGCGAGGTTGAAGAGTGGCCCACCCGAATTGCCGGGATTCACCGCCACGTCGGTCTGGATGAACGGAACGTACGATTCGTCGGGAAGCGATCTGCCCTTGGCGCTTACGATGCCGGCGGTCACCGTGTTCTCGAACCCGAACGGCGCGCCGATCGCCACCACCCACTCTCCCGGGCGCAGACCGCGGGGGTCGCCGAGCTTCACGACCGGCAGGTCCTTCGCGTCGATTTTCAGCACCGCCACGTCGCTCCGCGCGTCGGCGCCGATGACTTTCGCGCGGAGCTCGCGCCGATCCGCAAGCTGCACGTTCACTGCGTTCGCGCCGTCGATCACATGCGCGTTCGTGAGAATGACGCCGTCGGGGCTCACGATGAAACCGGAGCCCTGGCCGCGCAGCGCCATGGCGCCCTGCGGCAACCCGGCCTGGAGTTGAATGGTCCGGACGTTCACGACTGCGGCGCCGTTTCGCTCCACCAAGGCGCTGAAGTCCGGAAGCGCGCGCAGCGCACGCTCCGGCGCTGCCGCCGTCTCAACCGGCGTGGCGGCCGGAGCAGGACGAGTCCATTGATAGCCGGCGACCCCGCCGGCGGAGAACGCGCCCGCCACGGCGAGCGCCAGAGCCAGTTTCGAGGTTTTCATCGCGAGTCCTTGTGCCATGCGCGGATCTAAATCCGCAACGGCGCAAAGCATGCGGCGGCTGTCTTAAACGAGGCTTAAACCGCGGCGCGTCGCGCGTTCGCTTCGCTTTGCGCGCCAGCGGTTCGCGGCGAGAATAGCCCGATGCGCATACTCGTCGTCGAGGACGATCGCCACATCGGCTCCGCGCTGCAGCGCGCGCTGCGCGCCGATCAGCACGCCGTCGACTGGGTGCTCGACGGGCGCTCGGCCGAAAGCGCGCTGCAGCAGGGCGAATACGATCTCGCCCTGCTCGATCTCGGGTTGCCGCAGAAGGACGGCATCGAGGTGCTCAAGGCGGTGCGAGCGCGGCGCAACCGCGTGCCGGTTCTTGTCCTCACGGCGCGCGATACGCCGGCCGACGTGGTGCGCGGCCTGGATTCCGGCGCGGACGACTATCTGGTGAAGCCCTTCGATCTCGACGTGCTGCTCGCGCGCGTACGCGCGCTCGCCCGCCGCACCGCCGGGCGCGCCGAGCCGCTCATCACGCACCTCGGGGTCACGCTCAATCCGGTGACGCGCGAAGTGACGCGCGAAGGCACACCGGTGGTGCTTGGGCCGAAGGAGTTCGCCATCCTTGAGGCGCTGCTCTCGCGCCCCGGGGCAGTGCTCTCGCGCCCGCAGCTCGAGGAGAAGGTCTACGGCTGGGGCGACGAAATCGAAAGCAACGCCGTGGAGGT
>CBDDSB010000040.1:0-7911 GCA_965233195.1 uncultured bacterium
CTCCATGATCGCCTGGTGCCCGCCGCCGATGGCCATGCGCACGGTGCCGCCGGGGCCCTCGAACGTCGAGCCCTTCAGCGCCGCGGCGACCTGCTCCGCGCTCGGGCGCTTGCCGCCGTTGGCGTCTTGCGCTTTCTCCCAGGCGGCCTTCACGCCGAGGAACGCCTGCGCCATCTGGTAGGAGGCGTAGTTCGGCTGCTCCTTGTACTGGGCGACGAAGCCGCCATGAAACCACTTGTTGTACTGGTTGTTTGGCGCATAGGGCCCGAAGGGTCCGCGCGCGCCGAGCACCGTGCCGTCCGGAATCTGGTTGCCGAGCTTGTGCATCGCCGTCTCGCCGGTGGTGAGGATCGTCAGGCTCTGCTTCATCAGCCCGCGCGGGCCGGCCTGCAAGATGAGCGCCTCGAGGTCGCCGTTCCAGAAGCTGGAATGGATGACGTCGGGCTTGGCCGAGAGCAGCGCCGAGATCTCGGCGTTGTACTGGCCGGCGAAGAGCTTCGGCATTTGCGAGGTCTTGACCTCGACGTTCGGCACCAGCACCTTCATCGCCGCCTCGAAGTCGCCCCAGGAATCCTGGCCCCAGGCGTAGTTCTGGTTGATGCCGGCGATCGACTTGACCCCCGGCTTGGCGTCGCGCACGTACAGCGCCGCGCCCACCGAGTCCATGGTGGCAGTCGGCGAGGTGCGGAACACGTAGTTGTACTTCCCGTCCTCGAAGATGCGCGGCGTGCCGCAGTCGAAGAAGTTGACCAGCTTCTTCAGCTCCTCCGCCACCGGCGCGATGGCAAGGCAGTTGCCGCTCGACACGTAGCCGATGACGAGGTCGACGTTCGCTCGCTGCACCAGGTTGCGGAATTCCGTCACCTGCGTGGTGGTACTGCCCGCCTCGTCCACGAACACCAGCTCGAGGTTCGCGCCGCCGAAGCCGCGCTTCTCGTACGGCTTGGGCGCGGTTCCCTTGTTGAGGGATTCGGCGACGAACTCCGCGGCGTTCTTTGCCGGCACGCCGAACGGCGACGCCGCCGGGCCCGACAGGAACGTCACGACGCCGATCTTCACGTTCTGCGCCGACGCGCCCGCCGACATCGCGGCGATGGCGGCGGCAACCAGCAGCTTCCTCCTCATGCAACCCTCCTCTGTGATGTTTTTTGTCCCAGCAATCCGGCCGCAATCAGCGCGGCGCGGATGCGCTCGATTTCCTGCGATGAAAGCTTCATGAGCGGCGGGCGTACCACGGCGCGCGGCAGGCGGCCGAGGAGCACCAGCGCCTCCTTCATGCGGTTGTGCATGTCGACCCACGGCTCGGCATAGAACACTTCGACCGTGGGCGTGATGCGATCGTGCAGCTTTTTTGCCTCATCCATCTTCCCGGCTCTCACGGCGCGGAAAAGCTGGGCTTGCAGATCCGCGATCACCGACCCGCTGCCGGAAAGCAGGCCGTTGCAGCCGAGCACGAGCGAGGAAAGGAGCCATGAGCTGTGCGTGGTGAGTACGTTCACCGGCCGCGCGCGCGCTTGCAGCAGGCGCACCTGACGCTCGTGGGCCTGCGGGTTCGCGCACCAGTCTTTGATCGCGCGCACCGTCGGCACTTCATCCAGAATCCTCGTCAGCGTCGCGATCGGGTAGCCCTGCCCGCCGGCCAGGGGATACTGGAAAACAATCAGCGGCAGGCTGGTCGCATCCGCGATGCGGCGGAAGTGCTCGAGCGCCATTTCCGGGCGCTGGCCGAAGGCGTAGATCGCCGGTGGAAACACCAATAGCGCCGCGGCGCCACCTTCCTCCGCCATTTTCGCGATGCGCGCCGCTTCGAGGCTGCCGTCGGCGTAGACGCCGTTGACGATCGGCAGCGCTCCCAGGCCGTCCTTCGAGATTTCCAGCACGCGGCGTTGCTCGTCGAAGCTGCACGAGGCGACTTCGGAGGCATGCGCGTTCACCGTGATCGCGGACAGGCCTTCTACCGCCGCGACGTCGCGCAGGTGCGCGCGATACGAAGCCTCGTCGATCGACAGGTCGTCGTGGAACGGCAGCAGGACTGCCGGGATGACGCCAGCGGGGTCGTACATCGAGGTATCTTAACGGTGATGAACCATCCGCGGGAGGTGCGCCAGGCGATCCGGGCGCGGCGGCATACCGGGCATACCGCCGGGCTCGCGCCGGGGCACGTGCAGGGCAACGTCTGCATCCTGCCGCGCGAATACGCCGACGAGTTCCGCGCGTTCTGCGACCGCAACCCCAAGCCGTGCCCGCTGCTCGCCATGTCGCGCCCCGGCGACCCGCGCCTGCCCGGGCTGGGCGAGGACCTGGACATCCGCACCGATGTGCCGCGCTACCGGATTTTCGTCGACGGTTCGCTGATCGAGGAGGTGGATAGCCTCGAGCGTTACTGGCGCGACGACCTGGTGACGTTCGTCCTCGGCTGCTCGTTTTCCTTCGAGGAAGCGCTGATGAGCGCCGGGCTGCCCCTGCGCTACGTCGAGCAGGGCCGCAACGTCCCCATGTTCCGCACCAGCGTGGATACCGTGCCGGCCGGCCGGTTCCACGGCAAGCTGGTGGTCTCGATGCGCCCGTTCAAGCCCGCCGATGCGATCCGCGCGATCGAAATCACGTCGCGCTACCCGCGGGTGCACGGCTCGCCGGTGCACCTCGGACGCCCCGAGCTCATCGGCATCCACGACCTGTCGCGCCCGTGGGTTGGAGATGCGACCGAGGTCCACGACGACGAACTCCCGCTTTTCTGGGCATGCGGCGTCACGCCGCAGTCGGTGGTGCTCGATGCGAAGCCGTCGCTTTGCATCACCCACGCGCCGGGCCACATGCTGGTCACCGATCTCCAGAACTCGAGCCTCGCTGACCATTAGCTCAGGATGGATCATTGCGGTCGCGGGGCTAGTCGCGCTCGCGCTGGCCCAGGGCATCGGCCGCTTCGCGTTCACCCCGATCCTGCCGATGATGCAGGAGGACGCGGGCCTCTCCATCGCCGAAGGCGGCTGGCTCGCCGCGGCTAATTATCTCGGCTACCTGGTCGGCGCCCTTTGGGCGATGGTGCAGCGCGCGCGCTCCGACCGCGCAATCCGCGCTTCGCTGGCCGTCACTTCGGCGGCCACGCTGGCGATGGGCTTCGCGGAAGGGCTCGCCGCCTGGCTCACACTGCGCGCGCTCGCCGGCGTCTCGACCGCGTGGGCGCTGATCCACATGAGCTCCTGGTGCGCACAGCGCCTGGCGCGCCTTGGCCGGCCCGCCCTGAACGGCGTCGTGTTCGCCGGCGTAGGCGCGGGCGTGGTCCTCGCCGGCGCGTTTTGCCTCGCGCTGATGACCGCGGGCGCCGGCTCGCGCACGGCATGGCTTTGGCTCGGCGCCGTCGGCCTCGGCATGACGGCAATCGTCTGGCCGGTGGTAAAGGACAGCGAAAGCACGGCAACGAGCGCGGCATTCGCCGGCTACCGCTGGACGCCCGACACCGTGCGCCTGGTCGCGTGCTACAGCGCTTTCGGCATCGGCTACATCATTCCCGCCACCTTCGTTCCGGTGATGGCGAAGCAGGTGATCGAGGACCCGGCGGTGTTCGGCTGGGCATGGCCGCTGTTCGGGGCCGCCGCGATGGTATCGACCCTGCTTGCCGGCGCGCTCGACCGCGTCCTCAACGGCCGGCGCCTCTGGTTGGCAAGCGCGTGCGTGATGGCGCTCGGCGTAGCGGCCCCTCTTGTCATCGACGGCATCGCCGGCGTTCTCACCTGCGCGCTGCTGGTCGGCAGCACGTTCGTGGTCGCAACACTCGCCGGGGTTCAGGTCGCACGCGAGGTGGCTGGTGGCGCGGCGCACGTCCTGGTCGCGGCCATGACGGCGGCGTTCGCGGCGAGCCAGGTTGCCGGCCCCCTCGTGGTCAGCTGGGTCGTGGAGCGCTCGGGCGGATTCGGCGGCGCGCTGCTGCTCGCGTTCGGCGTACTGATCGCGTCGGCCGCCGCGCTGATGGTCCCGCTAAAAGAAGGCTAGCGCCCGCGCCTCGATGCTCTGGCGCGGCGGTGCGCCCAATGGCGTCGACGGATCGTCGAAGGCAGTGTGCGGAGTAAAGCGCGCGCGGCCGTCCGTCTCGCTGTCGAACACCTTGAAAACCAGCGCCTCGTCGCGCCGCATCTGCGGGAAATAGAACCAGCGGTGGTTCGGGCTGTACTTCAGGCGATAGGTCTGGCCGATGCGGTGCGGATAGCGCCGCTCGGCGATCAGCAGGTCTTCCGGCGCCACGCTCTTCGAGTCCACGATCGCGAGCGGATTGCACTGGATGGGCTGATTGATCGCGCGCCAGACCTGGATGACGGCGAAGCGGCGCTTCAGCAGCGTCTCGGCCTCGTCGCCCATCAGCTCCTGCACGCGGTTCGGCCCTGACCACTCGGTGTAGTCGTTGTGCGCCGAGTGCAGCGGCTCGCGGACGGAGCGGGCCTCGCGCTCGGCCTGGTCGCCCGAGCGCAGGGTGTGATCGAATACGATGGCCCGCGCGGCACCCGAGACGCTGCGAACGAGTTCCGACACTTCCGGGTAGTAGACGCGCTCGAGCTCGGCCTTGTCGAAGAAATCCCGCACCGCGGTCCTGTGTTCGACCAACACGAAGCCGTTCTCGTCGAGGGAAAACGGGGTGGAGGAGCCGCGGCCATTGCGTATTTCCACCTCATGGACTTCTTCGGTGCCCGCCGTGCGGCGCCGGATGTCGTTCGGCCCGAAGGTCACGTTGACGAGCTTTTCGCCGGTGGCGGCGGTGTAGCGGATGCGGACCAGCATTCCCCGACTATAGACCTCTCGGCTAGTGCAGGGCGCGCGCGAAAGCCGGCGTCGCCCGCCCTCCAGAAAGGGTAGTGGTCGCCGCGTCGGGCAATCCGCTACGGTTGTGAATCTGGTGGAGTGGAAGGGGATCGAACCCTCGACCTTCGCATTGCGAACGCGACGCTCTCCCAGCTGAGCTACCACCCCGGCACTTGAGCCGACTGCAGGGCGCGGATTTTACCGTAATATGAAAGCGCCATGCAGATCTCGCCCCCATTTGGCTACACCGAAGTCGTCCCGTTCCTCAAGACGCAAAAAGTGCGCTTGCTGCCGCCCGGCGAGGTGCCGCCGTTCGTGCGCCAGGGCAACGCGGTGCCGATCAGCCACACCGAATTTCAGCCCATCGCGCGGCATTATCCGATCGTGTTCACCAGCGGCGACGAGGGTAAGAGCTTCGCCGCGGTGGCGGTGCTCGGGCTCAACACCGGCGAGAACCTGTTCTACGCCGACGGCGCGTGGGCCAACGGCGCCTACATCCCCGCCTACGCGCGACGCTATCCGTTCTGCATGGCGCGGGTCAACGTCAACAAGGTCGAGCAGAAAGATCGCTTGATCTGCGTCGAGAAGTCCGCGCTCGATGAGGCCGGCGATGCAATGTTCGATTCGTCGGGACAGCCGAGCGAGAAATGGAAGGGCGTGGAGCGGCTGCTGTCGGAATACGAGGCGGATCTGGAGCGCATGCGCGAGATGTGCGCGCTGCTCGCCGACTACGGACTGCTCGAGCCGTTCTCCATGCAGGCGACGATGAAGAAGGAAAAAGGCGGCGCCAAGATGCAGCTCACTGGCATGCATCGCGTGGCTGAAAAGAACCTCGAGAACCTGAATACCGCGCAGCTGAAAAACCTGATGCGCAAAGGCTATCTCGGCCGCATCTACCTGCATCTCATCTCGCTGGAAAACTTCGCCCGGCTGCTCGACCGCAAGGGCGAGCGCCTTCCCGCCGCGCAGTAACCACCCTTGTCGGAAAGCGGCGACAACGTGTCGCGGGGACTGCTACGCCCTGGTTAAAAAGCGCGATTGCGGCGTCTTATTCGCGCACCGAGAATCGGGCGCATGGGTTACCCCGACCTGGAAAAGGCGCGCGAGCACCACGCAGCGTTGCGCGAGATCTTCATCCATCACCCCGGTGGTTGGGCGGACAAGGATGCGCTCCATAAGGTCGAGAAACTCGCCTGGCAGGCGATGACCCTGGTGAAGGATGCCGAGTGCCAGGAAAAGATGGGCATCGTCGAGCACTACGCCGCTTCGCTGTACTCGGAATCCGAACACCATAAGTGGCGCATGAGCTCGCTACCCGGCTCGGACTTCCTGCGCCTGCAGATCCTGCGCGCGCTGGTTGCCTTCCACAGCCGCCTGTTCGCGATCGAGGCCGCGCGCCGCAACGGCCTCGATCCCGATCCCACGCCGGCGCGCGTCTTCGGACCGAACCCCGACTACAAGCGTCCGGGCTGAGCTAACAAACTTTGATCCGCCGGCTGTGCATAGCTGCATACGCCAGCGCGTCGCTGCGGGCCTAAAGTGCCCTGGACCGCTCTACCTCCTTCAGAGCGGGAGCCCCAGCGTCACATGACGTTGGGGTTCTTTTTTTGGGCCCCGCGCTGACGTTTTCTTGCTGGCGCGCGCTGGAGGAGGAATTTGTTCGCGCAGTGAGGCGCCGACTTCCGCCTATAGTGCACGCATGAAGATACTTTTCGCCATCGCCATTGGCTGCGCCGTCGGGGGTTGCGGCGTCGAAACCGCAAGTACCGCGGCCACCGCCGCCTCGATCAAGAAGCAAGAGCTCGAGGAAGGTAAAAAAACCATGGAGCGCGCCCAGCAGAAGGTCGACGGCGCGATGCAGCAGGTGCAGCAGCGCGCCGGGTCAGGCGACTAGAACTTCCTCACCTCGTCGATCGGCAGCGTGGCAGCCTCGCGCCCCTGCGCGTCGAGGCAAATGCAAGTCCTCTCGCCGGAGTTCCTCGGCGGCATGGCGCTGGCGCTGAAACCCCTGCTGACGCAGAAATCCATGCAAGCCTGTCCCTCGGTCGGGGGGCCGATGTTGCCCACGCGCCACTGGTGAAAAAGCGCCACCAGCGGCAGGGCCACGGTGGCCAGCACGGCGCTCAGCACGTGCGCACGGTTCAGCGATTCGCTCGCCTCCGCTCGCCGGCCCGCGGCATAGGCAAGCCGCATGAGCAAGAACCATGATCCAACCGCGGTCAAGGCGAACAGCACCATGAGAATGTGGCCTGCCACCGGCGGCCACGGCTCGTCGCCATCGACGAAGAGCCAGAGCACTCCCGCCGCGGCTCCGAACACCGCGAACGATACGAGCAGCGAAGCAAACAAGCCGGGCACGCTGAACATGAAAACGTAGAGATGTCTTCTGCGCATGCCGGATGCTCGGGTCTTGGTGGGCCGGGTTGGAATCGAACCAACGACCAAGGGATTATGAGTCCCCTGCTCTGACCAACTGAGCTACCGGCCCGTCCGGGCGAGCTTACTGCAAACAAAAAGGGCCGCTTTCGCGGCCCTTTCCTTTACTGCCTTCCTGTTTATCCCTCTTGATCGAGGAAGCTCTTGAGTCTCTCGGAGCGCGAGGGATGCCGCAGCTTCCTTAGCGCCTTAGCCTCGATCTGGCGTATGCGCTCGCGCGTGACATCGAACTGCTTGCCCACTTCTTCCAGAGTGTGGTCGGTGGACATCTCGATGCCGAAGCGCATGCGCAGCACCTTGGCTTCGCGCGGCGTGAGGGTGTCCAGCACTTCCTTGGTCACGTCGCGCAGGCTGGCATAGGTCGCGGCGTCGGACGGCGCCATGGTGGACTGGTCCTCGATGAAATCGCCGAGGTGCGAGTCGTCGTCGTCGCCGATCGGCGTCTCCATCGAGATCGGCTCCTTGGAGATCTTGAGGATCTTGCGGATCTTCTCCTCCGGCATCTCCATGCGCTGCGCGAGGGTCGCGGGATCGGGTTCCTGGCCGGTCTCCTGCAGGATCTGGCGCGAGATGCGGTTCATCTTGTTGATGGTCTCGATCATGTGCACCGGGATGCGGATGGTGCGCGCCTGGTCGGCGATCGAGCGCGTGATGGCCTGGCGGATCCACCACGTGGCGTAGGTC
>CBDDSB010000041.1:0-4964 GCA_965233195.1 uncultured bacterium
GGACGTGCTGGTCGTGGGCGGGGGCAACACCGCCGTGGAGGAATCCCTCTACCTGGCGAACATCTGCAAGCAGGTGACCCTGGTTCACCGGCGCGACAAGTTCCGCGCCGAGAAAATCATGGTCGACAAGCTGATGAAGCGCGTCGCCGAGGGCAAGATCCGCCTGGAGCTAAATGCGGTGGTGGAAGAGGTGATGGGGGACGCCGGGGGGGTGGCGGGCGTGCGCACCAGGAGCGTCAAGGGCGGCGGCTCGAAGACCATCCCGGTCAAAGGCTTCTTTGTCGCGATCGGCCATACGCCGAATACCGGCATTTTCTCCGGCCAGGTAGAAATGAAGGACGGCTACATCGTCACCCGCGGCGGCCACGAGGGTTTCGCCACCGCCACCAGCGTACCGGGCGTATTCGCCGCCGGCGACGTCCAGGACCACGTCTACCGGCAGGCGGTCACCAGCGCCGGCAGCGGCTGCATGGCGGCGCTCGACGCCGAGAAGTACCTCGATGGCCTCGTCCCCGCCTGAGGGCGGTTTCTTACGGAACGGTTACCCGCCGAAGATCCTGCGCCAGCTGCGCCGCGGCGACTGGCGCGTCGAAGACGAGCTCGACCTGCACGGCCTGAATCGATTCCAGGCGGGGCCCGTGATCCGCGATTTTCTGGACGACGCGAAAGCCCGCCGTTTGCAGTGCGTGCGAATCGTGCATGGCAAAGGTGCCGGCGTGCTGCGAGAGACATTGCGCCTGGCGCTGCCGGAGCGCACGGAAGTGCTGGGGTTTGTCGAAGCGCCCGCCGCGCAAGGCGGGTCAGGCGCGGTACTGGTCCTTCTTAAGGCCTAAACCGCCGCCTCATTGGTCTCGCCGGTGCGGATGCGCACCACGTGCTCGACCGACGTGACGAAGATCTTGCCGTCGCCGATCTTCCCGGTGCGCGCCGAGCGCACGATGGCGTCGATCGCGCTCTCCACCTGGTTATTGGCGACCACCACCTCGATCTTGACCTTGGGCAGGAAGTCGACCACGTACTCGGCGCCGCGGTAGAGCTCGGTATGGCCCTTCTGGCGCCCGAATCCCTTGACCTCGGTGACGGTGAGGCCGGTGACGCCGACCTCGGAAAGCGCCTCGCGCACTTCGTCGAGCTTGAACGGCTTCACGATGGCTTCGATTTTCTTCATGGCCTGCTCCTCATCCCTGACTCTCGTCCCCTGACCCCGCGATGCGGAATTGTACAGCGTACAAAGCTGCGTAGAATCGGCCCGGATGGCGCTGCACCCGTCGCTCCTGTTCCGGTACGGGCAGCTCCTGATGCTGCTGAAGCGCCCGGCGCCGGCGCTGGCGGCGTTCCGGGCGGTGACGCGAGCGGACCCGCGCCACGGCCGCGCATGGAGCTGCATCGGTATTCTGCTCGCCGCGCGCGAAGAGTTCGAGCCCGCGATCGACGCGTTCGCGCATGCGGCGGCGCTTTCGCCGGCCGCGGCGGCCGCGCACTTCAACCTCGCCTTCCTCCTGCAGCGCGCCGGCCGCCATGGTGAAGCGATCGCCCGCTTCGAACGCGCGCTCGAGATCGATCCGCGGCTGGAGCGCGCCCGCCAAGGACGCGAGCGCTCGCTGCGCATCAAGGCGGCGCTGGAAGCCTGAGCATGGAAAGCGTCAAAGTCGTCGAGTCGCTCGCCGGCGTGGAGCCGGCGGAGTGGAACGCGCTCGCCGGCACGCAGCCGTTCGTGCGCCACGAGTTCCTGTCCGCCCTGATCGAAACCGGGTGCGCCAGCGCGCGCAGCGGCTGGCGGCCGCAGTTTCTCCTCGTGCGCCGCGCCGGCGCGCTGGTGGCGGCGATGCCGCTCTTCGCCAAGTCGCACTCCTACGGCGAATACGTGTTCGACTGGGCCTGGGCGGAAGCGCACGAACGCCACGGGATCGATTACTACCCGAAGCTTCTCAGCGCGATCCCATTCACCCCGGTGCGCGGGCCGCGCCTTCTTGGGAAAAACAAGGCGGTGCTGGTCGAGGCAGCGCTCGATCTCGCGCGCGATACTTCCTCGCTGCATGTTCTCTTTCCCGCCGAGGACGAGCTTCCGGCGTTGCTCGGACACGGCATGATGCTGCGTCGCACGGTGCAATTCCATTGGCGCAATGCCGGCTACACCGACTTCGAGGATTTCCTGCGGCGCATGAATCACGCGCGGCGCAAGAACATCCGGCAGGAACGCCGCAAGGTGCGCGACGCCGGCATTTCGCTCTCGTGGGTGGAGGGAACGGCGATCCAGCGCCAGCACTGGGAGCTGTTCAACCGCTGTTATCGCCGCACTTATGCCGAGCACCGCTCGAGCCCGTACCTCAGCCTGGATTTCTTCCTGCGCATCGGCAGCGCATTGCCCGACAACCTCGCCCTGGTGATCGCCGAGCGCGATCAGCGGCCGATCGCCAGCGCGTTGTTCGTCAAGGATCAGGAGCGGCTGTACGGGCGCTACTGGGGCGCGCTCGAGCATGTGCCGCTGCTGCATTTCGAGTGCTGCTATTACCAGGCTATCGAATACGCCATCCGCCATCGCCTCGCGGTGTTCGAAGGCGGCGCGCAAGGCGAGCACAAGATCTTCCGCGGCCTGTTGCCGGTCGAGGGGCCCTCCGCCCATTGGCTGGCGCATCCGAAGTTCGCGCGCGCGGTGGAAGACTTCCTGCAGCGCGAAGGCGCGGGCATCACGCGTTACGTCGATGAGCTATGCGAACATAGTCCATTCAAGGAGGAAAAATGAGACTGCAAGGCAAAACGGCCATCGTTACCGGTGCAGGCTCCGGCTTCGGCGCCGGCATCGCGCGGCGCTTCGCGGCGGAAGGCGCCGCCGTGATCGCGGCCGACATCAACGCTGCGGCGGCCGAGCGCATCGCGAAGGACGTGGGCGGCAGATTCGTCCACGCCGACGTGACCAAGGCAGAGGACTGGGCGAAGCTGGTGCGCGCGGCGGCCGACAAGCTCGACATCATCGTCAACAACGCCGGCTGGACCCATCGCAACAAGCCGTATCTCGAGGTGACGGAGGCTGAATTCGACCGGGTCTACGCGGTCAACGTGAAAAGCATCTACCTCTCAGCGATTCATGCCGTGCCGGTGTTCCGCAAGCGGGGCGGTGGCTGCTTGGTCAACATCGCTTCCACCGCGGGCATCCGTCCGCGGCCCGGCCTGACCGTCTACAACAGCTCCAAGGGCGCGGTGATCACGATGTCGAAATCGATGGCGGGCGAGTTCGGCAAGGACCGGATCCGCGTCAATTGCGTCAATCCGGTGTTCAGCCCGGAGACCGCGCTATCCGCGGATTTCGCCGGCGGCACGGTCAGCGAGGAGGCAAAAAGCCGCTTTCTCGCCACCATCCCTCTGGGGCGATTCTCGACGCCGCTCGACGTCGCCAATGCGTGCCTCTACCTGGCGTCCGACGAAGCCAGCTTGATCAGCGGCGTCTGTATCGAAGTCGACGGAGCGCGCTGCGTCTAAGTGCCGTCAAGCCGGCTTCTAGGCTTCTTTACTAAGCGCGTTTAAGCCCGCCCAGAAGGGCGGCAACTTGGGGCTGGCGCCGCTTGCCGGACTGCTGCTGCGGCTGTGCTTCGGGCTTCGCTGACTCCGGCTGCGGAGCGTTGCCCGGCTCGTACGGCGCGGAGAAGATGGGATCCGAAGGCTTTCTTGCCGTGGAGGAGGAGCCCGGCTGATGCCGGCTGCCGCGTTCCCGCCCCCGCTCGCGGCCGCGCTCGCGTCCGCGCTCGCGTCCGCGCCCGGCATCGCGCCGCGGTTCGTCTCCCATCAAGGCGGCGACGCTCGCCCCGCTTGCCTCGAAGGTGGGAACCAGCACGCGATCGATGCGCTTCTTGATCAGTCGCTCGATCGCGCCGATCGCGTCGTGATCCTGGGGCGAAACCAGCGAGATCGCCTCGCCGGTGAGGCCGGCGCGACCGGTGCGGCCGATGCGGTGCACGTAATCCTCGGGGGAATGCGGCACGTCGAAGTTGATCACCTGCGGCAGCCCCTCGATGTCGAGGCCGCGCGAGGCAACGTCGGTCGCCACCAGCACGGTGGTCTTGCCGGCCTTGAAGTCGGCGAGCGCGGCCTCGCGTTCCGCCTGCGACTTGTCGCCGTGGATCGCATCGGCCTGGATGTGATCGCGCCGCAGCTGGTGGGCGAGGCGGTTGGCGCCGATGCGCGTCCCGGTAAACACCAGCACCTGCTTCAGTCCGCGGGTCTGGATGAGGTACGAAAGCAGCTCGCGCTTCTTCTCGCGCGCCACCGGATGCATGACGTGGCTGACGAGGTCGGCGACGGCGTTGCGCGCGGCGATCTGCACCTCGGCCGGGTTGCGCAGCATGGTCTTCACCAGCGCGCGGATCTCATCCGGGAAGGTCGCGGAGAACAGCAGGTTCTGGCGCTGCGCGGGGAGCAACGCGATGATGCGCTTGATGTCGGGCAGGAACCCCATGTCGAGCATGCGGTCCGCTTCGTCCAGCACCAGGACCGAGACCTGGTTGAACATCACCGTCTTGTTCTGCACGTGGTCGAGCAGACGGCCGGGCGTCGCCACCAGGATCTCGACGCCCTTTCTGAGCTGCTCGATCTGCGCGTTCATATCCACGCCGCCGTAGACCACGGTACTGCGCAGCGGAAGGTGCTTGCTGTAATCGCGGAAGCTCTCGGCGACCTGCACGGCAAGCTCGCGCGTCGGCGTGAGCACCAGTGCGCGCACCGGGTGGCGCGCCGGCGAAGTCGAGGTGCTGGCGAGGGGCGCGAATTTCTGCAGGATCGGCAGCGCGAACGCCGCGGTCTTGCCGGTGCCGGTCTGCGCGCCCGCCATCAGGTCGCGTCCCGCCAGGACGAGCGGGATCGCTTGTTCCTGCACGGGGGTCGGCGCGGTGTAACCGAGTTCCGCGATCGCTGCAGTTAGCGGCGGAATTAAACCGAGTTGTTCAAATGCTGAAGGAATAACCCTGAATTAT
>CBDDSB010000042.1:0-73852 GCA_965233195.1 uncultured bacterium
CGACACCGATGGCGGCCGCCGGCGAGAGCTTCATGACCTGCGGATCGATCAGGTAAAGGTCGGCATTGAGGTAGTACACCAGCACCAGCAGGACGAAACCGGTAAGCCAGGTCCAGTACGCCTCCCACTTGAACCAGTGCAGGGTGGAAGGCAGCGCGTCGGGCGCGAGGCGATATTTTTGCGCGCGGTAGAACCCGCCGCCGTGGATCGCGTAAAGCTCACCTGCGAATGCCGGGTCCTTGGCCGCCTCCAGGTGGTTGTCGAGCCAAATGAAGTAAAACGAGGCGCCGATCCAGGCGATGCCGACCACGATGTGCGCCCAGCGCGCGATCAGCGTCAGCCAGTCGAGGAAGTAGGCCTCCATCTAAAAACAGGGACAGACCACGTTTTTCGCGCTCAAGCGCCGCCGCGAAAACACGAGTAACCCCAAGGCGTGCACTTGAACGGCAAGTGGTAGTGCTGGCCGGAATCCGAAAGTCCGAAATGAAAGTGCACCGCATCGAGGAACGGAACCTTTGGGAGCGGCACGCGCTGCTCGCGGTACCAGGCGGCGACGTGGAACACGGCTTCGTAGCTGCCCTCCGGCAGCGTCGATTCGACTTCGAGCAAGCCCTTGGGATTGGTGATGCCCGATACGATCAGACGTCTTTCGGGTCCATAGAGCTCGACCTTCATCCCGGCGGCGACGAGGCCACGCGATACGTCGACGACGTGAATCGAGATGCCCGGCATCAGTTCAGCTTGGCGCCGGAATCCTTCACCGGCTGATACCACTCCTTCACCTGGTTGGCGACGAAGGCGGTGAATTGCTCCGGCGTCATGTCGCTGCCCTGCACACCGAGATCCGCCAGGCGTTGCGCCACGGTGGGATTGGCGAGCGACGTTTTCATCGCGGCGTGCAACCGCTCTACCACCGGGCGCGGCAAGCCCGCGGGGCCCGAGACGCCGAGGAAATTCTCCGCCACCAGCTTTTTTTGCCCGAGCTCCAGCACGCTCGGCACGCTGGGCGCCATGGGCGCGCGGGCCGGCGAGGTGACGGCGATGGCGCGCAGCTTGCGGTCCTTCATGAACGGCACGTTCTGGGGCAGCGTGTCGATCGCCAGCTTGATCGTGCCGCTCAATAGATCGTTGTGCATGGGCGCCGAGCCCTTGTAGCCGACGTGCTCCATGCGCAGTCCCTGGTCCTTCTTCAGCGTCTCGCCGACGAGGTGGCCGATCGAGCCGATGCCGCCCGAGCCGTAGTTCACCGGGTTCGGCTCCGCCTTGATCCAGCCGACGAGCTCGCGCAGCGTGGTGGCCGGGACCGACGGGTGCACGACGAAGACGTTCGCCACCGAGCCGATGTAGGCCACATGCGTGAAGCTCGCCACCGGGTCGTAGCGCGCCTGGTCCTGCATCGCCGGCGAAATGCTGATCGGCGCGCTGTTGGACAGCAGGAGGGTGTAGCCGTCGGGCGCGGCACGCGCCGCCTCGAGCGCACCGATGGTGCCGCCGGCGCCGGGCTTGTTGTCCACGATCACCGACTGGCCGAGCTCGGCCTGCAGCGGGGCGGCAATCAGGCGAGCGACGATGTCCGAGGAACCGCCGGGCGAGAAGGTGACGATGACGCGCAACGGTTTGGTCGGCCAGGTCTGGGCCGCGGCATTTCCGATGACGAACACGCAGGCCAGCAACATGAATCTCATCTCAGCTCCCTCGGTAGGTTGTATAGCTCCACGGCGAACACAGCAGCGGCACGTGGTAATGGGCGCCGCCATCGCTGATGTTGAAGCGCACCGGCACGACGTCGAGAAACTCCTTGGTCTTGAAGTACTCGCCAACGTGGAACTTGAGCCGGTACTGGCCGGGCCGCAAAGGGCCGTCGGCGAGTGGCTCATCGGTGCGCCCGTCCTTGTTGGTCGTGATGCTCTTCAGGCGCTTCCACGCCGCGCCCTCGTAGACCGAAAACTCGACCTTCATGCCGGCCCCGGGACGTCCGTTCGCCGTATCCAGCACGTGCGTAGTGACCTTGCCCATCATCCCTCCCGCGGTCCTTCCCCAAGCAGCTTGTCCAGCCGCCCCCTCGTGATGTGCCCGATCTGCTCCAAGGCACCGGCGAGCTCGGTCTCGGCATTATTCCCCAGGCGGCGCGCCATTTCGTCCATCACGCTCACCCGGTTCGCATGCAGACGCAACGCGACGATGCAGGGGAAGCCGAACTTCTCCTGATAGCGCCGGTTGAGGCCGTTCATCCGCTCGAGCTCGGCCTTGGACAGCCGGTTGAACCCCAGCCGGCCCTGCTCGCTGGTCGAATCCACGGTGAGCGCCTCGCCGCCGGCAAGCTCCGGGTGCGCGCGCACCAGCGTCAGCTGCTTTTCGGGGGAAGCTTCCTGCACGGTACGCATCATCGCCCGGTGCAACTCGTCGGCGCTCGCGAAGGGCCCGAATCTCTCCTTCCTGCGCCAGGCGCCTTCGGCCACCCACGGGGAATGCTCGAACACCGCGCCCAACCGCGCGAGCCAGGCTGGGAGATCGAGCCGGTTAAGCTGTTCCAAGTCGATGGCCTATATTATCGGGCGCATGTTGTCGGCAGAGAGAATCCTAGAGCGCTGCGAGTCGCTCGCGCAGCATTCCGAGCTCCCGGGCGGCCTGACGCGCGTGTTCCTCTCGCCGCAGGCGCGCGCGGCGAGCGATAAGGTGCTCGGCTGGATGCGCGAGGCCGGCATGCAGGCGAAGCTCGACGCCATCGGCAACGCCGCGGGACGCTACGAAGGCGAGCGCCCCGGCTTGCCGTGCCTGATGCTCGGCTCGCACCTCGACACGGTGCGCGACGCCGGCAAGTTCGACGGCATGCTGGGCGTGATCGCCGCCATTGAATGTGTGAGTCTTTTGAATTCTAAAAACCAAAGGCTTCCGTTCGCGATCGAGGTCATCGGCTTCGGCGACGAGGAAGGCGTGCGCTTCGGCACCACGCTCCTGGGCAGCAGGGCCGTTGCCGGCACGCTTCAAGAAGAAGTATTGGAGGTGAAAGACGCGAACGGCATCGCCATGGCCGATGCACTGCGCGAATTCGGCCTGGACCCGAAAGGCATCCCCAAGATTGCGCGCAACAAGGCCGACGTGCTCGCCTACGCGGAGCTGCACATCGAGCAGGGACCGGTGCTCGAGGCGGAAGGCCTTGCGGTCGGCGTGGTCACGGCGATCAACGGCTTCTCGCGCCTGCGCGTCACGCTGCGCGGCGCGGCCGGGCACGCGGGCACGGTGCCGATGAACCTGCGGCGCGATGCCCTCGCCGGCGCCGCCGAGTGCGCGCTGGCGGTGGAGCGCGTCGCCCTTGGCCATCCCGAGCTCGTCGGCACCGTCGGGCGCTTCGAAGCCAAGCCCGGTGCGATCAACGTGATTCCCGGCGAGGTGATGTTCACGGTGGACGTGCGCGCGCCGAACGATCCGCTGCGCGAGCAGGCCGTCGCCACCATCCGGAGCGAGATCGCAAGCATCTGCAAGGCGCGCGGCCTGCAGTACGAGATCGAGAAGCTCCAGGACTTCGGCGTCACGGCCTGCGCGCCGCGCCTGATCGCGCAGATGGAGCGCGCGGTGGCGAGCGAGGGCATGCGCGTGCGCCGGCTGCCCTCGGGCGCAGGCCACGACGGCATGGCGCTCGGCGCCATCACCGAGATCTGCATGCTGTTCGTGCGCTGCAAGGGCGGCATCAGCCATAACCCGCTCGAATCGATCACCGAAGCGGACGCCGCGGCGGGCGCGCGCGTGCTCGCACGCTTCATCGCGAATTTCAGATGAAGCGCCTGCGTCGCCGCCTGATCGCAGCGCTCGCCGGCGCAGCCGCGGGGCGCGGCCTCGCCCAATCCGACGCGAGCAGCGCGGACGCTCGCCTGATCGAGGCCGCGGCCGGCGGCCGGCTGTCCGATGCCCGGCGCCTCGCCGAAGCCGGCGCGAGCCTGCGGGCCCGCGATGCCTCCGGGCGCACCGCCCTGCTCGCCGCGACGCAGGGCAACCATGAAGCCGTTGCCCGGCTGCTGATCGAATCCGGTGCGGACGTCAACGCGCAGGACAATCAGCTCGACAGCGCCTTTCTCCTCGCGGGTGCGCGCGGCTACCTCGGCATCCTGCGCCTGACCCTTGCCGCCGGCGCCGACCTGAGAAGCACGAATCGCTACGGCGGCACGGCGCTGATTCCGGCCTGCCACTATGGCCATGTCGAAGCCGTGCGCGAGCTGCTGACGACCGCGATCGACGTCGACCACGTCAACCGGCTCGGCTGGACCGCGCTGCTGGAAGCGGTGATCCTCGGCGACGGCGGACCTCGGCACACCGAGATCGTGCGCCTTCTGCTGGCGGCGAAAGCTGATCCGCACATCGGCGACCGCGATGGCGTCACGGCGCTCGCCCACGCGCAGAAGAGCGGCTACCGGGGCATGGCCCGCATGCTGGCGGAAGCCGCGTACCGGCCGGCGATGACCCGGGCGCTGGAGATGCGGCGCCGCGCCGTGGATGCCGGCGACCAGGCCTACGGCGCGGTGGTGCTCAGAGCGGGACGCATCGCCGGCGAGGCGCCGAGCCGGGTGATCACCAGCCGCGATGGCACGGCGCACGCCGAACGCGAGGCGATCCGCGATGCGCAGCGGCGGCTGGAGGCGCGGGTGCTGGATGGCTGCGTGCTCGTCTCGACGTCGCGTCCCTGCGCCGCGTGCGAGAGCGCCGCGCGGGAAGCGCGCATTGCGCGCATGATCCACGGGGAGGCGCTGGCCGACGCAGGTTCCCCTTCATGAAAGACTATCCGCGCGACCTCGTCGGCTACGGCCCCAAGCCGCCCAAGGCGAAGTGGCCCGGCCAGGCGCGCATCGCGCTGCAGTTCGTCCTCAACTACGAGGAAGGCGGCGAGAACTCCATCCTGCACGGCGACAAGGCGTCGGAAGCGTTCCTGTCCGAGATCGTCGGCGCGCAGCCGATCGAGGGCGCGCGCCATATGTCGATGGAGTCGCTCTACGAGTACGGCTCGCGCGTCGGGGTGTGGCGCCTGCTCGAACTGTTCGAGCGCCACGAGCTGGCACTTACTGTGTTCGGCGTGGCGATGGCGATGGAGCGCAACCCGGCCGCGGTCGAGGCGTTCCTCAAGGCCGGGCACGAGGTGGCGAGCCACGGCTGGCGCTGGATCAACTACCAGCATGTGCCGCTGGAAGTAGAGCGCGAGCATATGCAGCGCGCGATCGAGATCCATCACCGGCTGACCGGCGAGCGCCCGCTCGGCTGGTACACCGGGCGCACCAGTCCGAACACGCGCCGCCTGGTGGTCGAGAACGGCAACTTCGTCTACGACGCCGATGACTACAGCGACGACATCCCGTGGTACGACACGCGGCACGGCAAGGCGCAGCTGGTGGTGCCGTACACGCTGGATGCGAATGACATGCGCTTCGCCACGCCGCAGGGCTTCAATTCGGGCGACGATTTCTTCCACTATCTGAAGGACAGCTTCGACGTGCTGTACGCGGAGGAGCATTGCATGATGTCGATCGGCCTGCACTGCCGCCTGGCAGGCCGGCCGGGCCGCCTGGCGTCGCTCGAGCGCTTCATCAAATACGTGAAGAACAAGAAGGTGTGGATCGTGCGGCGCATCGACATCGCCCGCCACTGGCTCAAGCACCATCCTCATGGATAGCGGCAAGATTCAGCCCGTCAATCCGCCGCAGCGGCTGCTGATGGGCCCCGGCCCGATCAACGCCGACCCGCGTGTGCTGCGCGTGATGGGCGCGCCGCTTCTTGGGCAATTCGATCCGGTATTCCGCGCGTACATGAAGCAGGCGTCGGAGCTCTACCGCGGCGTGTTCCAGACCAGGAACCGCTGGACGCTGCTGGTCGACGGCACCGCGCGCGCGGCGATCGAGGCTGCGCTGGTCTCGCTCATCGAGCCCGGTGATCGCGTGCTGGTGCCGGTATTCGGCCGCTTCGGTCACCTCAAGGTGGAAATCGCGAAGCGCTGCGGCGCCGAAGTTCGCGCGCTGGAAACGGAATGGGGAACCGTTTTTCCGGATGAAGTGCTGGAACGCGAGATCAAGCAGTATCGGCCCAAGCTGGTCGCCGTGTCGCACGGAGATACGTCAACCACCATGGCCCAGCCACTCTCCCGGCTTGGGAATTTCTGTCGAGAGAGCGATGCGATTCTTTACGTCGACGCCACCGCCACGCTCGGCGGCATGGAGCTGCCGGCCGACACCTGGCAGCTCGACGTGGTGAGCGCTGGGTTGCAGAAGTGCCTGGGCGGACCGCCGGGCAGCGCGCCGTTGACGTTGAATGAGCGAGCGGAAAAACGCATCCTGCGGCGCCGGCATACGGAATTGGGCCTCCGGCAAGCCGACGATGCGCAAGGCGACGGACCTGTAATTCGCTCCAATTACTTCGACCTCGCCATGGTCATGGACTACTGGTCGGAGAAGGCGCTTAACCACCACACCGAGGCCACCACCATGCTTTACGCCGCGCACGAGTGCGCGCGCATCCTGCTCGAGGAGGGCTTGCAAAAGTCATTCGCACGCCATGCGCGCGCCTCGAAGGCCTTGGTGGCCGGACTGTCGGCAATGGGGCTCAAGCTTTATGGTGATCAGGCGCACAAGATGGCGAACGTCACCGGCGTCTACATTCCGCAGGGCGTCGACGGCGAAGCGGTGCGGCGCGCGCTGCTCGAGCAGCACAACATCGAGATCGGCACCTCGTTCGGTCCGCTGCGCGGGCGCATCTGGCGCATCGGCACCATGGGATATAACGCGCGCGCCGATGCGGTCGAGCAGACGCTCCGCGGCCTGGAAACCGTTCTTTCGCAGCAAAAGCACAAGGTTCCGCACGGCGCGGCGGTCGATGCCGCCTTATCGATTTACCGCTGACGTGGTCGGGCGCGCCGCGCGCCTCGCGCTCGAGAGCGGCGCCGGGGAAGTGTGCGCGGTGTTCCGCCGCAGTTTTTATGTTCGCTCGAATGGCAAGTACGCGTGCGTCGGCGACGCCTCGCTCGGCCGCGGCCCGCTGAACGCACTCGTTGCCGCGTTCGAAGCGCCGTCCCTGGGAGCTGCGGTGGTGGTTTCTACGGAAACCGCCCAATCCTGGGCGCCGCCGCCGCCACCGCCGGCACGCGGCGCGGCGCGGCCCAACCTCGAGGCACTGGGCGCGTGCCTCGACGGCCACGTGCCGGACGAGGGCCTCGGCTGCGTGATCCTGGGCATGCACAACGCCTTGAGCGTGCATGCGCAACCGGCGCTCGAGGCGATCGACCGCTGGCTCGCCGGCAATACGCTCGGCGCCGAGGCGGCGCAACTCATCGGCTTGGGGCCGGGGCTGACGCCTTCGGGGGACGATTACCTCGGCGGCGTGCTGGTCGCGCTGCGCTGGGTCGGTCGCGCCGCGCAGGCCGATTCACTTTGGCGCTGGCTCGAGCCGCGCGCCGCGGAAGGCACGAGCGCGATCAGCGCCGCCCACCTCGCGGCCGCGGCGAGCGGCGAAATGCACGAGGCGCTGCATGACGTCCTGCGCGATCTGTCGGCCTGGGAGGCGCCCGACCTTCACCCCAATCTCTCGCGGCTCGACGCCGTGGGACACACCTCCGGCTGGGACGCCCTTGCCGGAATCGTCGCGGTGGCGCGGACCTCTCAGTAAACCAGGGAGGCGGCTAACTCCGCGGCCTGGGCATTCGACGGCGCGACCAGCACACCGGCGTCGCGCAGCTTGGCGACCTGCCGCGACCGGACCTGCGGGTCGGCGTCCGTGCCGGTGACGGAGGCGACCATGGTCTTTCCGCTTTTCACCTGGAGTAAAACCGCTGCCGGATCCGGATGCGCGCCAAAGCCCAGGACCACGTCCACCAGCACCACACCAACCGCCGGATCGGCGGCAGCGGCGGCGACATGCGCGTTACGGATCTCCGGATCGATCATCGGGTGCGGGCGGCCGCGCGTGTACTTTTCGTCGCCCAGGTCGATGAAGCGATGGCCCTGCAGTCCGCGGCGCTTGAAGATGAGCTCGGCTTCCGTGCATAGCGTGCCGCCGCAGTAGAGCGCTTCAACTCGGCCTTTTATCTTCTCTTTGGAAACAGGTTCATCGGCGATCGTGGCGCTCGCCGCCATCTCTGCCGCGGCGCGTAGGGTGGGCGCCAATCCGGGCTTGTCGAGCCCGAGAAAGCACACCACGCTTTTCTTCCGGCAGCGCGCGAGGCGCTCGAGGACCTGCGCGGCCACGCTCGGCGCCGGCGGCTTGGAAATCAGCACGATGCTGGCGGTGGCGGCATCCTGCTCGAGCGCGTCGATGGCCGAGAGGGTGGCGAGCGCGCCGACGCGCTCATCGAGGTCGCGGCCGCCGACGCCGATGCCGTGCGATACGCCACGTCCCATGCGCGCCAGCAGGCACGACACTTCCTGCAGCCCGGTGCCCGAGGCCGAGACGATGCCGATGTCGCCGCGCGGCACGACGTTGGCGAACGCGAGCGGCGTACCGCCGATGAGCGCCGTACCGCAGTCGGGCCCCATCAGGAGCAGGCCTTTCTGCCGCGCCATGAGCTTGAGCGCGCGCTCCTCTTCCAGCGGGACGCCGGAAGAGAACACGAGCGCATGCAGGCCGGCGTTCAACGCCTTGCGCGCCTCGGCCATCGCGAATTCGCCGGGCACCGAAATGAGCGCGAGATTTGCGCCCGGCAGCGCATCCAGGGCGGTGGCCAGGCTACGAACACGCGGCAACGCGTCGCTTACATAAGTACTCTTTTCAACAGCCAATGCCGAGGCCAAGGCTTCCTGCCCGAGTCGCTCGTCGACGGCGCGCAGCGCGATGACCAGATCGTTCGCGTCCGCCTGCTCGCCCTCGGCTGCCAGCAGGCCGGCCTCGCGCAGCAGCGCCTTGTTCGACGGGCTGCCGATCATCAACGATGCCTCCTCGATACCCGGCAGCGCCGCCAGGCGGCGCGCCAGCCGCATCAGAGCGACGGAATCGAGATAGCGCCCGCGCTCGACGCGATTAAGGACGAAAGGCAAGCAGCGCTTTCTCGAAGCAGGCGAGCGGCGCGCGCGCCACGCCCGCGCCGACCTGGCCGACGCCGGCGCGACGGTGCGCGATGCCGGTGTTGATGGCGGGCGCGATGCCGGTCTCGACCACGCGGCGCGCATCGATGCCGACCGGCGCGCCGCCGAACTCGAGCGCGGGGATGGTCCATTGCGGGTGACGGGCGGCGGCGATCTCGCTCATGGCGCGAGTGGTCGCCACCGCGTCGCGAAAACCCCCGGCGCCGACGAAGCCGGCGACCGCGGGCGCGGCGGCCATGGAGAACGCGCCCAGGCCGATCGCCTCGAGAATCGCCGAGTCCCCCATGTCCGGATTGGCATCGGCGGCGCTGAACCCGGGGAAGTACAGGCCCTGCGGCATCTCCACCGGCGCGGTGAACCAGGTCTCGCCCTGCCCGGCAACGCGAATGCCGAAGTCGGTGCCGTTGCGCGCCATCGCGGTGACGATGGTCGAGCCGGCGATGCCGCGCGCCGGATCGAGGATGCTCTTGCCCATGGCCATCGCCACGTTGAGGAAGAACTGGTCGTTGCCAGCAATGAACTCAAGCGCCTTGACGCTTTCCGCCAGCCTCGGCGCCACCATTCTCAGCAAAAGGGAGGTGCAGGCTACATTGCGCTGATGCATCTCGTCGCCCATCGTCAGGCCGCGGGCAATTAACGGGTTCAGTGGGATTGGTGACGTGCGCAGCGCCTTGCCCAGAAGAGGTCCGAGCTCATCCCGCAGCCAGCGCAGCCGGCCGAGCACCTCGGCATCGTTGCCGCCGAAGCGCATCACCTTGCCGAGCCCTTCGTTGATCGTGCAGGCGGCCCAGTTGCCGAACTTGCGGTTCTCCACCACGAGGAGCGGCATGCTCCGCGTAGTGATGCCCGTCATCGGCCCGACCGCGCTGAAATGATGATTGGGCGCGAACTTGACGGCGCCGGCCGCGGCGAGCTTCTCGGCCGCCGCCAGGTCGCCGGCCCAACCCTCGAACACGATCGCCCCGCACACCGCGCCGCGCATCGGGCCACACATGCGTTCCCAGTCGATCGGCGGCCCCGCGTGCAGCAGCAGGCGCTCGGCGTCGAGCTGCGGGATCAGCTCGCCGGCGCGCCGCACCTCGGCGAGCACCGGATCCGCAGCCAGGATGCGGCGCAGCGCCTCGCCGTTGGCCTGTTCGACTTTTTCATCAAAAGGAAACCTCGGCGGCGACCAGTCGACCTGCGCCACCGGCGCCCCGTTGGCGGCCAGGTCGCGCGCGAAGCTTTCCAGCCCGATGTTGACGACGCGCACCGGGCCGCCGAGCAGCGCGTCGATCGCCATCAGGGGCCTAGCGGCGCGCGCGCCAGCGAAGCTGCGGGAAGCTTCCGCGCCGCCCGGAGGGCGCCAGATAGGCCGGCGCGACGGCCTCGGGGGCCTGCGGCACGAAGTGGAAGGGAAACGGCGTGCTGCACGTGCTCGGCACCTGCATCGAGCGCAGGTTGTCGCGCGTCATGAGCTTGCCGGGGAGATGCTCGAGCATCCATGCCTGCATATAAGAGAGGCGCTCGGGCAGGCCTAAGATCAGGCGGCGCCGGCCGGTGACTGCGCACACGAACTCGACCAGCTCCTTCATCGTGAAGGCCTGCGGCCCGCACAGCTCGTAAACCTTGCCGGCGGCGTCCGGCTCATCCAGCGCGAAATGCAGCGCGCGCGCCACGTCGCCGACATAAACCGGCTGGAACATCGCCTGCGGGCATGGCACGGCGAATATCGGCAGCCAGCGCGTAAACGCGGCAAAGCGATTGAGGAACTGGTCCTCCGGGCCGAACACCACGGAGGGGCGAAACACGGTGACCTCCAGGTCGTCAGCGGCTAACAGTGCGCGCTCGCCGATGCTTTTGGAGCGCAGGTATTCGGAAGGGGCGTCGGGCGAAGCGCCGAGCGCGCTGATGTGGAGCAGCCGGCGCACGCCGTTCGCGCGGCAGGCGGCGACGATGGCCTGCGGCAGCTCGACGTGCATGCGCGCGAAATCCGGGCCGTAGTCGTTGGGTCCGCGCTCGTCGCCGCGCCCGCGCCGCCCGTGCAGGATGCCGACCAGGTTGTAGACCGCGTCCTTGCCGGCGGACAGGCGCTCCAGCGCGCCCGGCGCCATGATGTCGGTCTGGACCACGTCTACCGTGGGCAGGAGGATGAGATGCTTGGCACGTTCGCGGCGGCGCGAGGGAACGGTGACGCGCAGGCCCGCGGCGGCCAGCGACGCGACAAGGTGGCGGCCGATGAATCCGGTCCCGCCCACCACCAGCACGTTGCTGTGCTTCATGCGGAACTTACTTCGGTTCGTCCTCGATGGTGGGCGGCTCGACGCCGCCGGGCGGCAGGATCGCGCCCAGTCGAGTTTTCAACGGCACCGGCTTCTGGTTGAGCACCGCACTGTAGAGCACCGAGTTGGCCATCACCTTGCGCACATAGTCGCGCGTCTCGGCGAAGGGAATCGATTCGACGTACACCGCGCCTTCCAGCGCGCGCGTATCCCGCCAGCGCCGTGCGCGCGACGGGCCGGCGTTGTACGCCGCCGAAGCGAGCACCGGGTGGCCGAGCTGCTCCATGACGAGCCTCATGTACGCGGTGCCGAGCGTCACGTTGATTTCGATCTCGGCCACGTTTTTCGGACGGTAGTTGCGCAGCCCGAGGCGTCCGGCGACATAGCGCGCGGTCCCCGGCATCACTTGCATCAGGCCGGCGGCGCCGGCGCTCGAGCGCGCGTCGGTGTTGAAGCGGCTTTCCTGGCGCACCAGGCCGAGCACCCAGGCTTCGTCGACGCCGTGCGACTTGGCGTACTCCCGGAACACGTCGTGGTAGGGCACCGGATAGCGCAGCGCGTAGTTATGGATGCGGGAGGTGCGATCGGCGGTATGGATCGCCCGATCGTAGGCGCCGGCGCGGCGCGCGAGCTCGGCCGCGGCGATCAGCTTCGGGTCGTCATAGGAGCGGATGGCGAACAGCCATTCGCGCACGCCCTCGACGCGGATGCCGAGGCGGATGAGCTCCAGCGCGCGCGCCAAACCGGGCTCAGCGCCGGCGGCAACGACTTCCGCCTCGCTCGGCGTATAGGTCTCCTGCGGCAGCGCGACCAGGTATCCCAGCTCCTCGTTCGCCAGCAGGCCGTAGAAGTCGCTCTGGCCGGCAATGCGCAGGAAGAACGCGCGGCTCGCCATGTCCTCTTTCTGCGCCGCGAGCGCGCGGCCATACCAATAGATCCACGCCGGGTGGTTCGCCGAGGCAGGCGACATGCGATCGATCGACTCGCGCACCACCTTCCACTGCCCGGCGCGCAGTGCCGCGCGCACCTTCCAGGCAAGGTGGCGATCCTCGAGCTGCGCGGTGTCGGCGCGTGCGTACCATTCGAGCGCGCGCTCGTGGTGCTCGCGCGCGGCTTCGTAGCCAACCAGGCCCCAGAGGTAGCGCAGCTCCGACTGCGAGAAGCGCTCGCCGAGCGCGCCGTTGAGCCCGGCTGCGGTGCCGGCGGCATCGCTGCGGGCCGCGCGCACCGCGGCCAGGACGGCGACTTCGCGCGCCGCGCGCGTTTCCAGCACTTTCGGCAGTCGCTCGAGCAGCCGCTTGGGCTGGCGCGCCGCCTCGGCGAGCATGCGCTCGTCGGGCGCCTCTTTTTTCGGCAGCAGCGCGAGCGTGGTCTTCGAGGCGGTGATCTGGCCGTGCTCGAACAGCACGCGCACCCGGCGCCAGATGTCGGTGATGGAAAGCCGGCCGCGCGCCGAAAGGGTGAGGCTCAGCCGCTGGCAGCCCTCCGGCAACTCCGCAGGCTCGAGCCACATGGCCATCGCGTCGGCGAGCGCGAGCTCGTCGCCGCGCTCGATGCGCGAGCTCCAGCGATAGCAGGCAACTTCCAGGTCGTCGCGCGTATAGAGCGGGGACTGGCGGTCGAACTCGGTCCAGTCGCCGCGCTTGCCGAGGACGCGCAGCCAGTCGCTGCGCAGGCGCTCGGCCACGTAGTCGTTCGGATACTTGGCGAAGAACTCGCGCGCTTCGCGGTTGGAGGCGTCTTCAAGGCGCATCGACAGCCGCCAGTAGTCGAGCCACGGCTCGAGCAGGTGCCCGTCGAGCCTGGCGGCGTGCTTCGCGAACTTGACCGGGTCGCCGGCGCGATAGGCGTCGTAGGCGCCCAGCAGCGAATCGTCGGCCGGGCTTTTTGTCCCCGAGTTGGCCCCCGCAGCCTGGGCTGCGATGCAGCACAAGACGGCCGCAAGGTTGCGGAAAAGCTTAAAAATCATAAACTAACCAAACCCCCATGGATCCCACAACGCTAAAAGCCTGGCGCAAGGCCGAACGCGAACGACTGATCGCGGCACGGGCGGCACTCGCACCATCGGTGCTCGACTCCTGGCGCCGGCGGATGGACATCACTCTTGAGCGCTCTTTTCCCGGCCTGGCCCGCGGCCGCTTCGCCTTCTGCTGGCCGATCAAGGGCGAATACGACGCCCGCCATCTTGCCAGAACGCTGCGCGCCCGGGGGGCGTTGACCGCCCTGCCGGTGGTCGTGGCACCGAAAACTCCGCTCATCTTCCGCGAATGGCATCCCGGCGTGCACATGGCGATGGGCGCGCTGAACATTCCTTACCCCGTTGGGTCCGCCGAGATCATCCCCGAAGCCGTGTTACTTCCGATGAACGGCTGGGACCCGCAGGGCTACCGGCTGGGCTATGGCGCCGGATTCTTCGACCGCACCCTCGCTAGCCTGCCGAAGCGACCGCTGACCATCGGGGTGACCTACGAATTGGCAAAAATGGACACTATTCACCCGCAGTCGTGGGACATCCCGCTGGATTACGTGGTGACCGAGCGCGGCGTCTATAGGCGGGAAAGCGGGCGCGACGAAGGGCTGGCTTTCCTGGGGGAGCCGGGGCCGGGCGACAGCAGCCTCGCCTCACCCGTTTGTTACGCCGACGAGAACTACTTCAAACCTTGAGCGCCAGCGTCACGCCATCGCCGAGCGGCAGCATCGAAAGCGCGACGCGCTGGTCGCCATGCAGGGCGTCGTTGAATTGGCGCAGCGCGACGGTATCGGCATCCTTCTGGCTTGGGTCTGCGACCGCGCCGGACCAGAGCGTATTGTCGATGGCGATGATGCCGTTCTTCCTGACGAGCGGCAGGCAGCCCTCGTAATACTGGAGGTAGTTGGGCTTGTCGGCGTCGATGAAGACGAAGTCGAACGGGCCTTTGAGGCCCTTCAGGGTCTGGAGCGCCGGGCCGATGCGCAGGTCGATCTTTTTCTCGACGCCGGCCTTCTTCCAGAACGGCTTGCCGACGGCCGTCCACTCCTCGCTGATGTCGCAGCAAATGAGGCGGCCGTCCTCCGGCAGCGCGAGCGCGACGGCAAGCGCGCTGTAGCCAGTGTAGGTGCCGATCTCCAGGCATCTGCGCGCACCGATGGCCTGCACCAGGAGCTGCATGAACTGGCCCTGGTCGGCGCCGATCTGCATGCCAGACATGGGAACCGTCTTCGTCGCCTCCCGCAACTCGCGCAGCACGGCTGGCTCGCGCACCGAATGCTCGCGGATGTAGCGCGCGACCTTCTCCGGCAGGAAAGGCGCGCGCCCGGCCATCAGAGGAGGAAAAGCTTGTAGGCCGGGTTGCGCGTCTCGTCCGCGTACGCGTAGCCCAGCTTTTTCAGAAACATCCCGAACTGGCCGAATTCGTCGCGCGGGACCTGCATCCCGACCAGCACCCGGCCATAGTCAGCGCCCTGGTTGCGGTAGTGGAACAGGCTGATGTTCCAGTCGCTGCGCATGCTGTCGAGGAAGCGCATCAGCGCGCCGGGACGCTCCGGGAACTCGAACCGGTAGAGCAGTTCATTGCGCGCGAAAGGGGCGCGGCCGCCCACCATGTGCCGGGTGTGCAGCTTCGCCATTTCGTTCTCGGAGAGGTCCAGCGTAGTGAGCCCGTGCTTTCTAAGGCCGCGCACGATGCGTCCGGTCTCCTCGCGCCCCTGCACCTCGACGCCGACGAAGATGTGCGCCTCGTTCGAGTCGGCGATGCGGTAATTGAACTCGGTGACATTGCGGGCGCCGAGCAAAGAGCAGAACTTGCGGAAGCTGCCGGGGCGCTCGGGAATGGTCACCGCTAGCAGCGCTTCACGGTGCTCGCCGAGCTCGGCTTCCTCGGCGATGAAGCGCAGGCGGTCGAAGTTGGTGTTGGCACCGGAGGCCACGGTCACCAGCGTCTTGCCTCTGACCCCGTGGCGCTCGACCCACGCCTTGGCGCCCGCGGTGGCCAGGGCGCCGGCGGGTTCCAGCACCACGCGCGTGTCCTCGAACACGTCCTTGATCGCGGCGCACATCTCGTCGGTATCGGCGAGCACCATCTCGTCCACCAGGCTGCGGCATAGCCGGAACGTCTCGCGCCCGACTTCCTTCACCGCGACGCCATCGGCGAACAGGCCGACGTGATCGAGCCGCACGCGCCTTTTCATTTTCAATGACTTTGTCATGGCCGCGGCATCCACCGGCTCCACGCCGACGATGCGCACCGACGGACGCACGCGCTTCACGTACGCCGCAATGCCGGAGATCAGGCCGCCGCCGCCGACCGGGACGAAGATCGCGTCGA
This sequence comes from uncultured bacterium, assembly GCA_965233195.1. Lineage (GTDB taxonomy): Bacteria > Pseudomonadota > Gammaproteobacteria > Burkholderiales > SG8-39 > SCGC-AG-212-J23. The sequence continues at coordinate 15,616 of CBDDSB010000042.1, forward strand.
TCTTTCCCGGATGCTGGCGCAGGATCTCCATGCCGACGGTGCCTTGGCCAGCGATCACTTCGGGGTCGTCAAAAGGATGAACGTACGTGAGGCCGCGAGTGCGCTTGAGCTTCAACGCCTTCTGGTAGGCCTCGGCGTACGAGTCGCCGTGCAGCACCACCTCGGCGCCACGCGCCGCGACCGCGTTGACCTTGATGCGCGGCGTGGTGATCGGCATCACGATCACCGCCTTGCAACCCAGACGCTGCGCGGCGAGCGCCACGCCCTGCGCGTGGTTTCCCGCGCTCGCCGCAATCACGCCGCGGCGCAGGCGCGCGGCCGGCAGTCCGGCCATCTTGTTGTAGGCGCCGCGCAGCTTGAACGAGAATACCGCCTGCAGGTCCTCGCGCTTGATGAGCAGGCGGTTGCCGAGGCGCTTGGAAAGTCCCGGCGCCGGATCGAGCGGCGACTCGATCGCGACATCGTAGACGCGCGACTTCAGGATCCGTTCGAGATAGTCACTTTTCAAGGCCGGTGAATTTAGCATGGAGGCACTGCTGGGCCTGTTCGCCGCGAGCTTCGCGGCCGCGACGCTGTTTCCGTTGCCATCGGAAGCGGCGCTGTTCGCCTACCTTCAACGCTATCCCGAGCACGCCGTGCTCGCGGTTTCGGTGGCCACGCTTGGCAACACCGCCGGCGGCATGACGTCCTACCTGATCGGCCGTTTCATTCCATCGCGCAAACTCGATTCGAAGGCCATCCAGCATGTCCGACGCTACGGCGCTCCGGTCACCCTGCTCGCATGGCTGCCGATCGTCGGCGACGCGCTTTCTGTCGCCGCGGGCTGGCTGCGGATCCATTGGGCCGCGGCGCTGGGCTTCATGGCGGCGGGCCGGCTGTTGCGCTACATCGCGGTAGCGGCGCTCGCATGACCCTTCCCTTCAGCATCGAGATCGTGCCGGTGATGTGGGTGTTCTGGGCCTGGGCCGCGTTGTCGATCGGTTACTTCTTGCACGGTGCCTCGACGCGACGCGGCGCGCAGCCGGTGAGCGTTTCGCCGTTCATCAGCGAGCGCTCGGCGCAGGCGCGCCGCGGCGAGATCTCCCGGCAACGCTTCGGGCCGCGCGGATGGGCACATATGTTGTTCGCCACCGGCATCGCCGGTGTGTTGCTCTACCTCGCGAACGCCGGATCGGTCTGGGCCGCAGTGTTCTTCGCGGTCGCCAGCCTTTGGCTGATCTATGACCATGTCGCCACGCCGATCGCGCTCAGCGACATCGGTTCCGACATGGTCGACACGCTCGACCGGGCCTACTACGCAACCGGGGTCGCGGTCTGGGCGTATGCGCTCGCTTGCATCCTGTTCCCGAACGGCAAGCTCCTCTCCGTGCTGCCATGATGCAGATTCGAACCTTTCAGGCGGCCGATGAATCCGCCGTAGTCGCATTGTGGGACGAGTGCGGGCTTACGCGGTCGTGGAACAATCCCCGCAAGGACATCGCACGCAAACTGGCGGTGCAGCCCGAACTCCTCCTCGTAGGCGTGATCGACGCCGAGCTGAAGGCGTCGGTGATGGCGGGCTATGAAGGTCACCGCGGCTGGATGAACTATCTCGCGGTGGCGCCGCGCCTCCGCGGGCGCGGCTATGGCCGCGCGCTGGTGGAGCACGTCGAGCGGCTGCTCCTCGAGCGCGGTTGTCCGAAGATCAACTTGCAGGTGCGCGCGTCGAACCCGGAGGCGGTCGCGTTCTACCGCCGGCTCGGCTACGCGCAGGACGAATCGATCAGCCTGGGCAAGCGCCTGATCGTCGATGCCTAGCTCGCTCGCGCCGGCGCTCGAGTACCTGGCGAGCTGGCTCGAGTTCCAGCGCCGGCTCTACGACCAGCCCGGCTGCGTGGTCGCTGTCGCGTATCGCGGACGCGTAGTACTCGAGCAAGCGTTCGGCTACGCGGACCTGAGCAAGCGCACGCCGCTCACGCCGCGGCATCGCTTTCGCGTCGCTTCCCACTCGAAGAGCTTTACTGCCGCGGCAATCATGAAGCTGCGCGAGCAGCACAAGTTGAAGCTCGATGAGCGAATCGGCCGCTACGTCGCCGGGCTGCATCCCGCCGCTGGGCGCGTCACGCTGGAGGAGTTGCTATCGCACAGTGCCGGCCTCGTGCGCGACGGTCGCGACTCCGGCCAGTTCTCGGACCGGCGGCCGTTCCTCAGCCGGACCGAAGTGCTGGCCGACCTCAAAGCTGCGCCGATCTTGCGCCGCGGCACCCGCTTCAAGTATTCGAACCACGGCTACGCGCTGCTCGGCATGGCGATCGAGGCGATCACCGGTGAGTCTTACCGCTCGTGGATCGCGCGCGAAGTCGTCGCGGCTAGCGGGCTGAAAGAGACCACGCCGGATATGCCGTTACCGCGCGGGGTGCCATTTGCGCGCGGCCATACCGGCCGCCTCCCGGCGGGAAGGCGGCGCGTCATTCCCGGCGACTTCGATACGAATGCGATCGGTCCAGCGGGCGGCTTTGTCAGCACCGCCGCGGATCTCGTGCGCTTCTTTGCGCAATTGGCGCCACGGCGGGAAATGCTGCGGCCGCGCTGGCGCGACCCGCATTCGAGCGTCAAGCGCTACTACGGCCTGGGTATCATCAGCGGCACGCTGGCGGGCTGGCGCTGGTATGGCCATTCCGGCGGGCTGCAAGGCTACATCACCCGCACGGTCATTGTTCCGAAGCAGGAGCTGGCGATTTCGGTGCTGACCAACAGCATCGACGGCCTCGCCCACCCCTGGATCGACGGCGCCATGCACATCCTGCGTACGTTTGCGCGCCGCGGCGGCCGGCGCTGGCGCGGGCGCTGGTGGACGATGTGGGGGGCTATCGACCTCGTGCCGGTGCGCGGCAAGGTGCTGGTCGCGACGCCGGCGTTTTTCAACCCCTTCATGGATGCTGGCGAGATCAGGGGCGGCCGCATCGTGCTGGCCGGCGGCTATGCCAACCACGGCGAGCGCGCGCGGCTCGGCAAGAAAGAACTATGGCTCGGCGGCACGCGTTACCTGCCTGAGGCGGTAGTAGCGCGCGAGATGGAACGCCGCTATCGTTCCTCGTCATGAAGCACGCTGAATGGCGGCCGCACCCGTGGCACGGCCTCGAAGCCGGGCGCGAGCTGCCGCTCTGGGTCAACGCCTACATCGAGATCACGCCTTTCGACCTCATCAAGTACGAGGTCGACAAGGCGAGCGGCTACCTGCGCGTCGACCGGCCGCAGCGCACCTCGTCGCAGCCGCCTTCGCTGTACGGGTTCGTGCCGCGGACCTATTGCGGCGCGAAGGTTGCGGCGCTGTGCCCCGGTGCCGCGCGCGGCGACGGCGACCCGCTCGACATCTGCGTGCTGTCCGAACGGCCGATCCAGCGCGCGGAGATCATCGTGCCGGCGCGCGTGGTGGGCGGACTTCAACTCCTCGACCGCGGCGAGGCCGACGACAAGCTGATCGCGGTGCTCGAAGCCGACTTCGTCTGGGGCCAGCTCACCGAGATCGGCGAGCTGCCACCGATCCTGGTCGAGCGGCTGCAGCACTACTTCACTACCTACAAGCTGGTGCCGGGTGCAAAACCGCAGATCGAGGTGCAGCGCGTCTATGGCCAGGAGCACGCGGCACGGGTCGTGCAGGCCGCTACCGAAGATTACAGAACCCTCCTCGCCGGGGCGTGACGGTCACAAAGCGGTAATACCGGCTGCGTAGGCTGCGGGCCTGTAGCCCACATTCGACAGGAGATCCCATGAAGTTCTGGCCCATTGCCGCCGCCGCCCTGGCGGCCGCGCCGCTCGTTTCGCCCAGTTACGCGCAGCAGATCGTCAAGATCGACGGTTCGAGTACCGTATTCCCGGTGACCGAGGCGGTCGCCGAAGACTTCCAGAAGGCGAAGAAGCAGAAGGTCAAAGTAACGGTCGGCATCTCGGGTACCGGCGGCGGCTTCAAGAAGTTCTGCCGCGGCGAGACCGACATCTCCAACGCCTCGCGCCCGATCCTCAAAGCCGAGATGGCCGACTGCCAGAAAGCCGGCATCGAATACTTCGAGCTGCCGGTAGCGTTCGACGCCCTCACGGTGGTGGTGAACCCGAAGAACACCTTCATCAAACAGCTCACCGTGGCCGAAATGAAGAAGATGTGGGAGCCCGCCGCGCAAGGCAAGGTGACACGCTGGAACCAGGTCAACCCGGCGTGGCCGGACCAGCCGATGAAGCTGTTCGGGCCGGGCGCGGACTCGGGCACCTTCGATTACTTCACCGAGGCGGTGGTCGGTAAATCCAAGTCCTCGCGCGGCGACTTCACTGCCTCGGAGGACGACAACGTGCTGGTGACCGGGGTTTCGCGCGACGTCAACGGCCTGGGCTACTTCGGCTACGCGTACTACATCGAGAACAAGGACAAGCTGAAGGCGGTGCCGATCGTCAACGACAAAGGCCAGGCGGTCGAGCCGTCGATGGAGGCGGTTCTCAAGGGCTCCTACACCCCGCTCGCGCGCCCGATCTTCATCTACGTCAACGCCAAGTCGCTCGCCAAGCCGGAAGTGAAGGAGTTCGTCGAGTACTACATGACGAACGGCGCCGCGCTGGCGAAGGAAGTGAAGTACGTCCCCCTGCCCGAGTCCGCCTACAAGACCGCGTTGCAGCACGTGCAGAAGGGCAAGAAGGGCACGGTGTTCGGTGGTGTCGCCGAGGTCGGGGTCACGATCGACGAGCTGCTCAAGCGCGAAGCCAAGCTCTAGAAGAAGCTTCCTGAAACAACACCGCCCGCTCGGAACTTTCCCCGAGCGGGTTTTTGCTTCTATAGAATTCGCGGAGCCGTTTTTCATGTCCGCAGTGCCCGGCCAGACGACACTGATGCACGCAGCAATGGGAGGCGAGCGCCTCGCGCGGCGGCGCGCGCGCGTCATCCGCGAGCGGCTCATCGAGCTCGTGCTGTTCCTCGCCGCGCTGGTGTCGGTGTTCACCACCGTCGGCATCGTCTACATCCTGGTCAAGGAATCGGTGGTGTTCTTCCAGGCGGTGCCCATCGGCAACTTCCTCACCGACACGCAGTGGACGCCGCTGTTCGACGATGCGCATTTCGGCATCATCGTGTTGCTCTCGGGCACGCTGACCAGCTCGGCGGTGGCGCTGCTGATCGCGATCCCGCTCGGCACCATCATCGCCATTTACCTGTCCGAGTTCGCGCCGTTCCGGCTGCGCGAGATCGCGAAGCCCTTCCTCGAGCTGCTCGGCGGCGTGCCGACCATCGTCTACGGCTACTTCGCGCTGCTCTTCGTCACGCCGCTGCTGCAGAAGATCTATCCCGGCCTGCCCGGGTTCAATCTGCTCTCGGCCGGCATCGTCATGGGCATCATGATCATCCCGTACGTGAGCTCGATCTCGGAGGACGCGATGCGCGCGGTGCCGATGAGCCTGCGCGAGGGCTCGTACGCGATGGGCGCGACGCGCTTCCAGACCGCGGTCAAGGTGGTGGTGCCGGCGGCGTTTTCGGGCATCGCCTCGGCTTACATCCTCGGCATCTCGCGCGCGGTGGGCGAAACCATGATCCTCGCGGTCGCCGCCGGCATGCAGCCCAACCTGACCTTCAACCCGCTCGAGCCCGCGGCCACCATCACCGCCTTCATCGTGCAGGTGGCGCTCGGCGACCTGCCGCACGGCTCGATCGGCTACCAGACCATTTTCGCCGCCGGGCTCACGCTAATGGTGTTCACCCTGCTGTGCAATATCGCGGGGCACATCCTGCGGAAAACGTTCCGCGAGGCCTATTGAAGCCCGAGATCCAAAGGCGAAAGCGCTGGGATGCGATCTTCGCGCTGTGCGGCATGCTGGCGCTGATGATCGGCGTGCTCACCTTCGTCGCGCTATTCGTCGACATGGCGCTCGACGGCGTCGGGCGGTTGTCGTGGGACTTCTTTACCAACTACCCGTCGCGCCGGCCGGGCCAGGCCGGCATCCTTTCGGCGTGGGTCGGCTCCACGCTGGTGATGCTCACCACCGCGTTCTTCGCCGTGCCGCTCGGCGTCGCGGCCGGCGTCTACCTCGAGGAGTACGCGGCGAAGAACTGGATCACCGATCTGATCGAGATCAACATCACCAACCTCGCCGGCGTGCCGTCGATCGTCTACGGCCTGCTCGCGCTCGGCCTGTTCGTCACCCAGTTCGGCCTCGGCCAGAGCATCCTCACCGCCGGCCTGACGCTCGCCCTGCTCATCCTGCCGGTGGTGATCGTCGCCACGCGCGAGGCGATCCGCTCCATCCCGCAGGTGATCCGCGAGGGCTCCTACGCGCTCGGCGCCACGCAGTGGCAGACGGTGCGCTATCACATCCTTCCCTATTCTTCGGCCGGCATCCTCACCGGCGTGATCATCGGCATGGCGCGCGCGATCGGCGAGACCGCGCCGATCATTACCATCGGTGCGCTCACCTTCATCGCCTTCCTGCCGCCGGCGCCGGTGCAGGCCGAGCCGCCGTTCCTCTCCTTCGAGTGGCTGATGTCGCCCTTCACCGTGATGCCGATCCAGATGTTCAACTGGACCTCGCGCCCCGAGGCCGCGTTCCACGCCAATGCCGCGGCGGCGGGCTTCGTGCTGGTGCTGATGACCCTCGCCATGAACGGCCTGGCGATCTGGCTGCGCTACCGCTTGCGGCGAAATCTCAAATGGTAAAAGCCGAATCCAAGGATCTCTCGTTCTTCTACGGCGATTTCTGCGCCCTGAAGCGCATCAACATGCCGGTGCACGAGCACAAGGTGACCGCGCTGATCGGCCCCTCGGGCTGCGGCAAGTCGACCTTCCTGCGCTGCTTCAACCGCATGCACGACCTCTATCCGGGCAACCGCTACCAAGGCGAGATCCTGCTGCAGCCGGACAACGCCAACCTGCTGGCGAGCGGCGTCGACCCGATCGAGGTGCGCATGCGCATCGGCATGGTGTTCCAGAAGCCCAATCCCTTCCCGAAGACCGTGTTCGAGAACGTGGCCTACGGGCTGCGCGTGCGCGGCGAAGGCTCGCGCCGTCGCCTCGAAGAGAAGGTCGAGACCGCGCTGCAGGACGCCGCGCTGTGGAACGAGGTGAAGGACCGCCTGCACCAGCCGGCGTACAATCTTTCCGGCGGGCAGCAGCAGCGCCTGTGCATCGCCCGCGCCCTCGCCACCGATCCGGAGCTGCTGCTGTTCGACGAGCCGACCTCGGCGCTCGACCCGATCGCCACGGCCTCGATCGAGGAGCTGATGCATGACCTCAAGGAACGGGTGACGATCCTGATCGTCACGCACAACATGCAGCAGGCGGCGCGCGTCTCGGACTTCACGGCTTACATGTATCTCGGCGACCTGATCGAGTTCGGCGTCACCGACGAGCTCTTCATCAAGCCGAAGATGAAGCAAACGGAGGATTACATCACCGGCAGGTTCGGATAGATGCGCCGATGACCGACCACGCTTCCAAGCAGTACGACCTCGACCTTGGCTCGATCCGCTCGCGCGTGCTGGCGATGGGCGGGCTGGTCGAATCGCAGATCCGGCGCGCGATCGACGCGCTCACCACCGGCAGCATCGCGCTCTCCGACGAGGTGATCGAGGCCGACCACCGCGTGAACGCGATGGAGGTTTCGCTCGACGAGGACTGCAGCCAGCTCATCGTGCGCCGCCAGCCGGCGGCCGGCGACCTGCGCATGATCTTCGCCATCATGAAGACCGTCACCGATCTCGAGCGCATCGGCGACGAGGCGCAGAAGATCGCGCGCATGGCGAAAAACATCCACGAGCGCGGCGGAACGCAGGCGCCGCCCGTGGTCGAGGTCAGGCACGCGGCCGAGGCGGCGATCTCGATGCTGCGGCGCACGCTCGACTGCTTCGCGCGCCTCGACTGCGACGGCGCGGCCGAAGTGATCCGCGACGACGCCGGCATCGACACCGAGTTCCGCTCGATCCTGCGCCAGCTCATCACCTACATGATGGAGGACCCGCGCACCATCACCACCTCGCTCGAGATCGTGTGGATCGCCAAGGCGATCGAGCGCATCGGCGACCATGCCAAGAACATGGCGGAGTACGTGATCTACATCGTGAAAGGCACCGACGTGCGCCACACTGGACAAATGAGCGGTAGCTCGAAGCTGGAAGCATGACGGCCACCGTCCTGGTGGTGGAGGACGAGCCGCAGATCCAGGAGCTGGTCGCGGTCAACCTCGAGCACAGCGGCCACAAGGTGCTGCGGGCCGCGAGCGCCGAGGAGGCCGAGGCCTCGATCCGCAACGCGCTGCCGGACGTGCTGGTGCTCGACTGGATGCTGCCGGGGGAATCCGGCCTGGCTTTCGCGCGACGCTTGCGCGCTGATGAGCGCACCAGAGATCTTCCGATCCTGATGCTCACGGCGCGCGCGATGGAGCAGGACAAGCTGTCGGGCCTCGAAGCCGGCGCCGACGACTACCTCACCAAGCCGTTCTCGCCCAAGGAGCTGGCCGCGCGCATCAAGGCGGTGCTGCGTCGCCGCGCGCCGCAGCTCTCGGGCGACGCGGTGGAGCTCGAAGGCCTGCGCCTCGACCCGGCGTCGCGCCGGGTGACGACCAAGGACGGCAAGCTCGAGCTTTCGCCGTCCGAGTTTCGCCTGCTGCATTTCCTCATGACGCATCCGGGCCGCATCTACAGCCGGACGCAACTGCTGGACCAAGTGTGGGGCGACCATGTGTTCATCGAGGAGCGCACGGTGGACGTGCACATCCGGCGGCTGCGCAAGGCGCTGGAGCCGACCGGCCACGACCGCCTGATCGACACGGTGCGCGGCTCGGGGTACGGCTTGCGCACCGATTGATCTATCGAAGAACGCTGCTCACGCTCGCGGGCTTCGCCTTACCCGCGGCTCTCGTCGCGCTCGTCTTCGGCGCTGCCTGGGGCTGGGGGCTGTTCGCCGCCGGCGTCATGGCGATGCTCGCGTGGCATGTGCGCCATCTTGCGCGGCTGCAGCGCTGGCTCGGCCATCCGCTGCCCGGCGCCGTGCCCGAGGGCCAGGGCATCTGGGATGAAGTGCTCGCCGCGTTGCATCGTCTCGAGCGCGAGACGGCGCGGCGGGAAGAAGGACTGGCGGACGCGCTGGCGCGCATGCGGCGCGCGGTGCAGGCGCTGCCCGACGGCGTGGTGATCCTCGACAGCGCCAACCGGATCGAGTGGTTCAACCGTACCGCCGAAGCGCAGCTGCAGCTCGACCCTGCCACGGACCTCGGGCAGAACATCGCGAACCTGGTGCGCGAGCCCGAGTTCATCGACTACCTCAATAGCAGCGAAGACTCCGTGCGCATTACTCGGGGTCCCGCCCTCGCGCTCTCACTGCAGCTCATTCCATTCGGCCAGTCGCAGAAGATGCTGCTGTCGCGCGACGTCACGCAAGCCGAGCGGGTCGACGTCATGCGGCGCGATTTCGTCGCCAACGTCTCCCATGAGCTGCGCACCCCGCTCACGGTGCTGGTGGGGTTCCTCGAGACCGTACGCGAGCTCAAGCTTGACCCCCAGCGCATGCGCGACTACCTGGGAATGATGCAAGAGCAAGCCGCGCGCATGCAGCGCATCATCGAGGACCTCCTTACCCTGTCGGCCCTCGACTCCGCGCCGCCGGCTTCGGGCGAGCGGCAGATCGCCGTGAGGCCGCTGCTCCTTCGACTGAAGGCCGACGCCGAGGCGCTTTCCGGCGGACGCCACACGATAAGGATGCAGCTCGAGGAAACCCGCGGTGGCCTCCTCGGCATCGAATCGGAGCTGGTCAGCGCGTTCGGCAACCTGGTGAGCAACGCCATCCGCTATACGCCGGCGGGCGGCACCATCACGCTGGCATGGCGCGAAGGACCGGAAGGCGGACGTTTCAGCGTCGAGGACACCGGCATTGGCATCGACGCCGAGCACATCCCGCGGCTGACGGAGCGCTTCTACCGCGTTGACCGCAGCCGCTCGCGCGAGACCGGCGGCACCGGCCTTGGGCTGGCGATCGCCAAGCACGCGCTTGCGCGCCACGAAGCCACGCTGGAGATCGAGAGCCACCCCGGCAAGGGCAGCCGCTTCAGTGCGCGCTTTCCGGCGCGGCGCCTCGCGTCGAAGAATCTGACGGTTTGAAAACTCAAGTTGCCATCGTGGGAGCGGGCCCTGCCGGCCTGCTCCTCTCGCACCTCCTGCACCTCGAGGGCGTGGCCTCGGTGGTGATCGAGTCGCGCAGCCGCGAGGAAATCGAGGCCACGATCCGCGCCGGGGTGCTCGAGCAGGGCACGGTCGACCTGCTGGCGCAAAGCGGCGTGGGCGAGCGCATGAAGCGCGAGGGGTTCGTGCACGAAGGCATCTATCTGCGCTTTGGCGGTGGTAGCCACCGCATCGCGCTCCAGGAGCTCACCGGCCGCGCGATCACCGTTTACGCGCAGCACGAGGTGATCAAGGACCTGGTCGCCGCGCGCCTCGCCGCCGGTGGACAGATCCTGTTCGGCGTGAAGGATGCGGCCCTTTACGACCTGGATTCTTCTTCGCCCAAGACGCGTTTCCACCACAACGGAAAAGTGGAAGAGATCCATTCCGACTTCGTGGCCGGCTGCGACGGCTTCCACGGCATTTCCCGCCCCTCCATCCCCTCGCGCCATCGCCACGAGTTCACGCGCAGCTATCCGTTCGGCTGGTTCGGCATCCTGGTGGAGGCGCCGCCCTCCACCGACGAGTTGATCTATGCGCACCACGAGCGCGGCTTTGCCTTGGTGAGCACTCGCTCACCGCAAATCCAGCGCCTTTACTTCCAGTGCGACCCGCAGGACGAGGTGAAGAACTGGCCGGATGCGCGCATCTGGGAAGAGCTGCATACGCGCCTGGCGACCGGCGAAGGCTGGACCCTGGCGGAGGGCCGCATCTTCCAGAAAGGCATCATCGCGATGCGCAGCTTCGTGGTCGAGCCGATGCGTTACGGGCGCCTCTTCCTCGCCGGCGATGCCGCCCACATCGTGCCGCCGACGGGAGCGAAGGGGCTGAATTTGGCGGTGAACGACGTGCGTGTGCTGGCCTCGGCCTTTTCCCGCTATTTCAAATCCAAGGATGAAAAAGACTTGAATGCCTACTCCGCCACTGCGCTGAAGCGGGTCTGGCGCGCCGAGCATTTCTCGTGGTGGATGACCTCGATGCTCCACCGCTTCCACGACGACACGCCGTTCCAGCATCGCATCCAGCTCGCGGAGCTCGACTACATCGTGACTTCGAAAGCCAAGGCGGTCACCCTGGCCGAGAACTACGTCGGCTAGGCGGCCTGCAGCTTGGCCACGGCAAGCGCAAGCTGCTTGAGGCCGTGGTCGCGGAAGTTGACCTGCACCCGCACGTCCTCTCCCTGTCCTTCCAAATCGACGATGACGCCAGCGCCGAACTTCGGATGCGTGACGTTCTGGCCGATCCTGAATCCACCGACATCTCTCGCGGGCTTGGCAAGCGTAGTCCGTGTCTGACGTGAAAAGTCGGGCGCGAACGCCTTCTGCTTCGAGAAGCGCGGCGTCAGCCACTTCAACAGCGGCTGCGGGATCTCCTCGAGGAAACGCGACGGGATGTTGTAGCGCGTCTGGCCGTGGAGCATCCGCGTCTGCGCGTGCGACAGATACAGGCGGTGGCGCGCGCGCGTGATCGCCACGTAGGCGAGGCGACGCTCTTCCTCCAGGCCGTCTCGCTCCATGGCGCTCTGCTCGTGCGGGAACAGGCCCTCTTCCAGGCCGGTCATGAATACCGCGTCGAACTCGAGGCCCTTGGCCGAGTGCACAGTCATCATTTGCAGCGCTTCCTGTCCCTCGCCGGCCTGGTGCTCGCCAGCTTCGAGCGCGGCGTGCGTAAGGAAAGCGGTGAGAGGATCCACTGCTTCGCCCGACTCGCTCACCCGCTCCTCTTCGGTGAACGTGGTCGCGGCGGTGACCAGCTCGGCCAGGTTCTCGATGCGGTCGGCGCCTTCGCGCTCGGTCTTGTAGTGCTCGACCAGGCCGCTGCGCGCGATCGCGACCTCGACCAGCTCGCTGAGCGGCAACCCCTGGGTTTCGGTTCTCAGGTCGTCGATCAGCTTCTTGAACACCGCGGCCTTGGAGCCGTCTGCCACCTTCATCAAGGACGCGCCCGCTTGCTTCGCGGTGTCCTGGAGCTGCTCCATGGTGCGCGCGCCGATGCCGCGCGGCGGGAAGTTGGCAACGCGCAGGAACGAGCTGTCGTCATCGGGGGTGGCGAGCAGCCGCAGATAGGCCAGCGCGTGCTTGATCTCGGCGCGCTCGAAGAAGCGCAGGCCGCCGTAGACGCGGTAGGGAATGCCCTGCGAGAACAGCGCGTGCTCGACCACGCGCGACTGGGCGTTCGAGCGGTAGAGCACCGCCACCTGCGACAGGCGCGTGCCGTCGCGCGCGAGCGCCTGCACCTCGCTCACGATCCAGCGCGCCTCGTCGTTGTCGGATTCGCCTTCGAACACGCGCACCGGCTCGCCCTTGCCGGCCGAGGTCCACAGGTTCTTGCCCAGGCGGTTCCGGTTGTTCGCAATGAGCGCGTTGGCGGCGTCGAGGATGTTGCCGTGCGAGCGGTAGTTCTGCTCCAGGCGCACGACGTGCTTCACCTTGAACTCGCGCTCGAAGTCGGCCATGTTGCCGACGTTCGCGCCGCGGAAGGTGTAGATGCTCTGGTCGTCGTCGCCGACCGCGAACAGGATGGAATTGCGGCCGATCAGCTTCAGCCAGCGGTACTGCAGCCGGTTGGTGTCCTGGAACTCGTCGATCAGGATGTGGCGGAAGCGCCGGCCATAGTGCTCGCGCAGGATTTCATTCCTCGACAGCAGCTCGTACGAGCGCAGCAGCAGTTCTGAAAAATCGACTACGCCCTCACGCTGGCATTGCTCGTCGTAGGCGGTATAGAGCTCGGCGAAGCGGCGCGTGTTGTCGTCGGCCGGGGGGACGTCGCGCCCGCGCACGCCTTCTTCCTTGTTGCCGTTGATGAAGTACTGCACCTCGCGCGGCGGGAAGCGCTCCTCGTCCACGTTCATTCCCTTCAGCAGGCGCTTGATCGCGGCGAGCTGGTCCTGCGAGTCGAGGATCTGGAACGCCGCCGGCAGGCCGGCTTCGCGCGCATGCGCGCGCAGCATGCGGTTGCACAGGCCGTGGAAAGTGCCGATCCACATGCCGCGCGGGTTGACCGTCATCATCGCGCCGACGCGCGTCAGCATCTCGCGCGCCGCCTTGTTGGTGAACGTGACCGCGAGGATGCCCGAGGGCGCGACGCGCCCGCCCTTCACCAGCCACGCCATGCGCGTGGTCAGGACGCGGGTCTTGCCGCTGCCGGCGCCGGCGAGGACCAGCGCGTGCTCGTCCGGCAGGGTGACTGCGGCTAGCTGTTCCGGATTGAGGTGTTCGAGGTGGAGCGACAATGCCACCGCATTTTACTGCGGCTCGAGCTTGAGCTCCTTTGCAATTGCGGTCCAGCGCTCGAGATCCGCGCGAATCAGCGCCTCGAATTCCTTCGGCGTGCTGCCGACCGCCTGCAGAGCCGCCTGCGCGAGGCGCTCGTTCACGTCCGCCAGCGCGAGCACCTTCGCGGTTTCCACCTGCACCCTTGAAATAATTTCAGCGGGCGTGCCCTTGGGCGCCAGGATGCCGAGCCACTGCGTGGTGTCGAAGCCGGCGAGGCCGGACTCGTGCAGGGTCGGAATCTCCGGCATCGGGGGGAATCGTTCTTTCGAGGTGAACGCGATGATGCGGATGCGGCCGGATTTGTGGTGCGGAATGAGCGGCGTCGAGCCGAGCACCCCCATCGGAACCTGACCTGCGACCAGATCCTGCACCGCAGGCCCGCCGCCCTTGTAGGGTATGTGCACGATGTCGATGGCCGCCATCTTCTTGAACAGCTCGCCCGACATGTGCTGCCCGCTGCCGGTCCCGGAATGCGCGAAGGACAGCTTGCCGGGATTCGCCTTGGCATAGGCGATCAACTCGCGCACCGACTTCACCGGCAGCGAGGAGTGCACCGCGACCGCGATCGGCTGGGTGGTGACCTGGGTGATCGCGGCGAAATCGCGCTGCATGTCGAATTGCACGTTCTTCACCACGAGGTGCAAGGTGATCACCGGGTCGGCGACGAAAAGCAGGGTGTAACCATCGGCCGCGGCGCGCGCCGCCTCCACCGTGCCGATTGCACCGCCACCGCCGCCGCGGTTGTCGACCACCACCTGCTGGCCGAGGGCGCGCGACAATTTTTCCGCCACGGTGCGCGCGGCGACGTCGGTCGAGCCGCCCGGCGGGAACGGCACGATGAAGCGCACCGGCTTCGCCGGCCAGGTCTGCGCCCAGGCCGGCGCAATCGCGAACGCCAGTGCAAGCAGAAGGGTTCTGCTCAACCGACCACCTTGGGATCCTTGACGCCGAATTTACCTTTGAGCTGCCCAGCGAGCGCTTCGGCTTCCTCTCGCGAAGGCAGCTGGCGGATGCGCACGGTATAGGTCAGTTTCTCGCCGACCTTGCGCTGCGCGACCTGAGCCGGGTAGCCCGCCTCCTGCAGCTGGCGGCTGATCGCCCCCGCGCCGCTCTGGCTCTCGAGCGTGGCGAGCTCGACGGCGAAGCGCCCGCCGCGGCGCGCCGCGCCCTTGCCGGCCTCGATGTCGGTTTCCCGACTCCACTGGGCGAGTTGCTTCGGCTCGACCATGCCCACGGGCTGCGTCTTGCCTTTGTCACGCTGATAAAACTGCAGCGGCTTGTCCAGCCGCACCGGCGGCTCGCCGTCGGCGGCGACGTCGATCGCGCCCTCGAACAGGCACACGATCTGCCGGTCGCCGCGCGCGCGGCCCCAGAAATCCGTGCCGCGGATGCCGATGGTGACCTGCGAGGCACGCACGTTGACCTCGCGCTTTTTCCCCTTGCCGACAAGCTCGGTGGTGAAGCGGAATGCGCCCTCCAGAACTTGCAGCGTGGCCTTGAACACGCCCTTCGCCGGCTGCATCTCGCTGAACACCAGCCTGCCGTTCTCGCCGAGCTTGACCACGCTGCCCTCGGCGAGCTTCACCGCGACGCGTGCGCCGCTGCCGGAAACGATGCGGTCACCCGCACGCAGCTCCATGCCCGGCGCCAGCGGCGCGCGCTTGCCGTCGCGCTCGAGCCACGCCGGCATCTGCACGCCGTCCACCGTGGCCGCGGATTGCGCCAGCGCCGGCAGCGGCAACGCGGCAGTCGCGAGGAGCAATGCAAGCAACAGCGATTTCATCGTGGCCTCCGTCCTTCATCCTCTTATACGGGATCGGCGAGCGGGTTGGATGCGATAATCCGCCGCTCCGCCAAAACCATCAAATGCAAGAAGTTTACGACGCAGCGGCCGTTGAAAGCGACGCCCAGGCATTCTGGACGAGCCACAACTCATTCCGCTCTATCGAAGCGCCGGGCAAGCCCAAGTTCTACTGCCTGTCCATGTTCCCCTATCCCTCGGGCAAGCTGCACATGGGGCACGTGCGCAATTACACCATCGGCGACGTGCTCACCCGCTACCACCGCATGCGCGGCCACAACGTGCTGCAGCCCATGGGTTGGGACGCGTTCGGCCTTCCCGCGGAGAACGCGGCGATGGCGAACCGCGTGCCGCCGGCGAAGTGGACCTACGACAACATTACCTATATGAAGTCCCAGCTGCAGAGCCTGGGCTTCGCCATCGACTGGACGCGCGAGCTTGCCACCTGCAAGCCCGACTACTACAGGTGGAACCAGTGGCTCTTCACCCGGCTGTTCAAGAAGGGACTCGCGTACAAGAAGACCGGCGTGGTGAACTGGGACCCGGTCGACCAGACGGTGCTCGCCAATGAGCAGGTAATCGAGGGCCGCGGCTGGCGCACCGGCGCGCTGGTGGAGAAGCGCGAGATCCCGATGTACTTCCTGCGCATCACGGCGTACGCGGACGAGCTCCTCGCCGCGCTCGACGACCTGCCCGGCTGGCCCGAGCAGGTCAAGCTGATGCAGAAGAACTGGATCGGGCGCTCCGAGGGTGTGCGAGTGGGTTTCCCTTATGAATTGAACGGCGAGAACCGCGTGCTGTGGGTGTTCACGACGCGCGCGGATACGCTCATGGGGACAACCTTCTGCGCGGTGGCCGCCGAGCATCCAATTGCCGTGTTTGCCGCGAAGAGCGACCAGAAGATCGCGGCGTTCGTCGAGGAGTGCAAACGCGGCCCGGCGATGGAAGCCGAGCTCGCGCAGATCGAGAAGAAGGGCATGCCCACCGGCATGTTCGTCACGCATCCGCTGTCGGGCGAAAAGATTCCGGTCTGGGTCGCGAATTACGTCCTGATGGGCTACGGCGAAGGCGCCGTGATGGGCGTGCCGGCGCACGACGAACGCGACTTCGAGTTCGCGCTCAAGTACAAGCTGCCGATCAAGCCGGTGATCCGCCATCCGCTGGGCGAGCGCACCGATCCGCCATGGCAGCCGCAGTACGCTGAATATGGGGTTTGCATAAATTCAGGGCCGTACAACGGCAAGGCCTATCAGGAGGCGGTCGATGCAATCGCCGCCGACCTGGCCAAGAAGAAGCTGGGAGAAAAGCAAGTGCAGTGGCGGCTGCGCGATTGGGGCATCTCACGCCAGCGCTATTGGGGCACGCCGATCCCCATCGTGCATTGCACGGCATGCGGCGACGTGCCGGTGCCGGATGAGCAGCTGCCGGTCCGGCTGCCCGAGGACGTGGTGCCCGACGGCACCGGCAACCCGCTCAACAAGCTGCCCTCGTTCCTCAACACGAAGTGCCCTTCGTGCGGCAAGCCGGCGAAGCGCGAAACCGACACCATGGACACGTTCGTCGACTCGTCGTGGTATTTCGCGCGCTTCTGCTGCCCCGGCCAGGACAAGGCGATGGTCGACGAGCGCGCCAACTACTGGATGCCGGTCGACCAGTACATCGGCGGCATCGAGCACGCGATCCTGCACCTGCTGTACTCGCGCTTCTTCCAGCGCGCGATGCGCGACGAGACCGGCCTGATGCCGAACGTCGCCGAGCCGTTCACCAATCTGCTCACGCAGGGCATGGTGCTCGCCGAGTCCTACTACACCGACGCAAGCGGCCGGCGCGAGTGGGTCAACCCGGCCGACGTTTCGGTGGAGAAGGACGCGAAGGGAAACATCGTCTCGGCAAAACGGACCTCCGACGGGGTGCCCGTGGTCTACGACGGCATCGGCACGATGTCGAAGTCCAAGAACAACGGCGTCGATCCCCAAGCACTGATCGAGCAGTACGGCGCGGACACCGCGCGCTTCTACACTATGTTCGCCTCGCCCCCCACCAGCACGCTGGAATGGAGCGACAAGAACGTACTCGGCTCCTCCAAGTTCCTGAAGGCGGTATGGCAGTTGGCCTTCAGGTTCTCAAAAGCCACGAAAAGCAAAGACGTCGACCGCCGGATTCGCTATCAGATTCACCTGGAGCTGAAGAAGGCGAACGACGACATCGAGCGTCAGAAATTCAATACCGTCGCCTCGGCGTGCATGAAGATTCTCAATGCGCTCGAGGAGCTTCCCGAATGGAACGCCACCACCGAGGAGGGACTGTCGATCCTTCTGCGGCTGCTGTCGCCGCTCGCGCCGCACGTCACGCACCATCTATGGCGCGAGCTGAAGTTTGGCGAGGACATCATGCAAGCGTCCTGGCCGGAGCCCGATCCGGGCGCGCTCGAGCAGGACGAGGTCGAGCTGGTGGTGCAGGTCAACGGCAAGCTGCGCGGCTCGATCGTGGTGCCGAAGCAGGCCGACAAGGCGACGATCGAGAACCTGGCGCTGTCGAACGCCAACGTGCAGCGCTTCGTCGCGGGGCAGAACGTGAAGAAGGTGGTGGTGGTGCCCGGCCGCCTGGTGAACCTTGTCGTTTAGAAATCTCCTGGTTCTGGTTCTCGTGCTGCTGGCGGGCTGCGGCTTCCGGCTGCGCGGCACCGCGGAGGTGCCGTTCGAGACGCTCTACCTGCCGGGCGCGACCAGCGGCATCGCGCTCGATCTGAAGCGCTACATCCAGGCCGGCACCAACGCGCGCGTGGTCGATGACGCGGCGAAGGCCGATGCGATCATGCAGTTCACCGAAGAGGGGCGGCTGAAGGAAGTGCTGTCGCTCACCGGCACCGGCAAGGTGCGCGAGTTCCAGCTGCGCTATCGCGTCGGGTTCCGCGTGCACGACGGCAAGGGCACGGACTTCGTGCCGCAAAGCGTGATCCAGCTCACGCGCGATGTGACGTTCAACGACGCCGAGATCCTCGCCAAGGAGCAGGAGGAGCAGATCCTGTTCCGCGACATGCAGACCGACATGGTGCAGCAGATCCTGCGCCGCCTCGCTGCGGCGAAGCGGCAGAAGCCCGCGGCCCAGTAGCGGTGCGAGTTCCCTCGGAGCAGCTGGCGGCGCAGCTCGCGAAGAAACTCGCGCCGGTGTATGCCATCCACGGCGACGAGCCGCTTCTCGTCCTCGAAGCAGCCGACGCAGTGCGCACCGCGGCCCGGCGGCAGGGCTTCGATGAGCGCGAGGTCTACGAGCCGGGACGCTCGTTCGACTGGAGCGAGCTCGCGCACGCCGGCGCGAGCCGTTCGCTGTTCGGCGGCAAGAAGATCGTCGAGCTGCGGCTCACCGGCGGCAAGCCGAGCGCGCAGGCGGCGGAGGCCATGGTCGCCTGGTGCGAGCGCCCGAGTCCCGAGGCGCTGCTCCTCATCACCATGCCGCGCCCTGAAGGCGGCGGCTGGTGGGATGCGCCCTGGTTCATGGCGCTCAACAAGGCCGGCGCGGTAGTGGAGGTCCTGCAGGTCGCGCGCGGCGCCCTGCCCGGTTGGCTGCAGAAACGGCTGGCGCTGCAGAAGCAGAGCGCCCCGGCCGAAGTGCTCGAGTATCTCGCCGACCGCGTGGAAGGCAACCTGCTCGCCGCGCACCAGGAGGTGCAGAAGCTTGCGTTGCTCGCGCCTGAAGGCGAGCTTTCCTTCGAGACGGTGCGCAATGCGGTCGCCGATGTGGCGCGCTTCGACACCAACGCCGCCGCGGAAGCGCTGCTCAAGGGCGACACCGAGCGTTACCTGCGCGTGCTGGACGGACTGCGCGGCGAAGGCGAGGCGCCGCCCTATCTGCTGTTCACGATTTCGAGTGCGCTGTTCGCGCTCTCGGCACCGGGCGGATGGGTGAGCAAGGCGCTGCAACGCTCGATCGCCTCGGCGCGCCCGTACAGCCCCAGGGCGCTTGCGCGCGCGATCTCGCACGCCGCCACCATCGACCGCGCGGTCAAGGGCGTCGGCAAGGGCGAAGAGCCGTGGGAAGAGTTCGCCAAGCTCGGCCTCGAGCTGCATGCCTCGGCGCGCGCCGCCTAGCCCATTAGAATGCCCTCCATGCAGGTGAAAACCTACATGCGAGAGCTAGGTCGGGGGGCGCGCGCCGCCGCGCGCGAACTCGCGCGCGCGGATACCGCTGCGAAAGACCGCGCGCTCGGCGCGCTGGCGGCGGAAATCCGCTCGCGCGCTCAGGACATCCTGTCGGCAAACGCCGCCGATGCCAGGCAGGCGAAGAAGGCCGGCCGCGACGCCGCCTTCGTCGACCGGCTGACCATGAACGCGAAGAGCGTCGAGCAGATGGCCGAAGGCGTCGAGCAGGTGGCCGGGCTCGCCGACCCGGTGGGCTCGCTTTCGGAACGCGTGCGCCGGCCGACCGGCATCGAGGTCGCGCGCATGCGCGTGCCGATCGGCGTGATCGGCATCATCTACGAATCGCGCCCCAACGTGACGGCTGACGCCGCAGCCCTGTGCCTGAAGTCCGGCAATGCCTGCATCCTGCGCGGCGGCTCGGAAGCCCTCGGCTCGAACCGCGTGATCGCCGCCTGCGTGCAGGCGGGACTGAAAGCCGCCGGGCTTCCCGAAACGGCGGTGCAGCTGGTCGGGACCGCCGACCGCGCGGCGGTCGGCGAGCTGATCACGATGCGCGAGTACGTCGACATCATCGTGCCGCGCGGTGGCAAGGAGCTGATCGAGCGCCTGGCGCGCGAATCGCGCATCCCGATGATCAAGCACCTCGACGGCGTGTGCCATGTCTACATCGACGACAGCGCCGACCCGGAAATGGCGGTGCGTATCGCCGACAACGCGAAGACCCAGCGCTACGGCACCTGCAACGCCATGGAAACCCTGTTGGTCGCACAGGCGATTGCGCCGAAGGTGCTGCCGCGCATCGGCGACATCTTCAAGTCCAAGGGTGTGCAAGTGCGCGCCGACGCGGCCACGCTGAAATTCATCAAAGGCAAGAAAGCCACCGACAAGGATTACTACACCGAGTGGCTCGCGCCGGTGGTCTCGGTGCGCGTGGTGAAGGGCCTCGACGAGGCGATCGAGCACATCGCCAAGTACGGCTCGCAGCACACCGACGCCATCGTGGCGCAGGACAAGGCGCGCGCCGAGCGCTTCCTGCGCGAGGTGGATTCCAGCTCGGTGATGTGGAACGCCTCGACGCGCTTCGCCGACGGCTACGAGTACGGCCTGGGGGCGGAGATCGGCATCTCCACCGACAAGCTGCACGCGCGCGGCCCGGTAGGGCTCGAAGGCCTGACGACACAAAAATACGTCGTTGTCGGCCACGGAGAAATCCGCGCCTGAGCATCGGTATTTTGGGCGGGACCTTTGACCCGGTGCACAACGCGCATCTTGCGATGGCGCGCGCCGCGCTGGATGAGCTCGACCTCGAGCGGCTTCTGTTCATGCCAACCGGCTTGCCGCGCTACCGCACGCCCGCCGTGGCGAGCGGCGAGCAGCGCGTCGAAATGCTGCGCCTTGCTGTTGCCGACGAGCCGCGCTTCGAGATCGACGCGCGCGAGTTGGCGCCGGGCGCCTCCGCCTACACCGTCGACACCCTGCGCGAGCTCAGGCTCGAGCTTGGCGCCGAAACGCCGCTCTGGCTGCTGATGGGCGCCGACCAGTACGGCAAGCTCGACTCCTGGCATCGTCCGCAGGACGTGCGCAAGCTCGCCCGCATCGCGGTCTTCGCCCGGCCGGGCTTCAGATTGACTGATCCAAAGGTGAAAACCATTCCCTTCGAACCCATGGACATTTCCGCCAGCCAGGTCCGCGCGCGCGTGGCACGCGGCGAGGACATCTCGGCGCTGGTGCCGCCCGCGGTGGCGAACTATGTCACCCGCCAAGGGCTCTACGCGTGATGGACCTGCGCGCCAAGCAGCGGGTGGTGGTCGAAGCCCTCGAGGATGTGAAGGGCTACGACATCCTGGTGTTCAATACCGCCCGCCTTCCCACGATGTTCGAGCGCGTCGTGATCGCCACCGGCGACTCGAACCGCCAGCTGAAGGCGCTCGCCGACCGGGTGCAGGAGCGCGTGCGCGAGCAAGGCGCGAGCGTGGTCGGCGTGGAAGGCGAGTCGAGCGGCGAGTGGGTGCTCGTCGACCTGGGCGACGTGGTGGTGCACATCATGCACCCGACGGTGCGTGAGTTCTACAACCTCGAGGAAATCTGGGGCGGCAAGACGGTGAGGATGAAGGTCGAAGCTAAGATTCCCAAAAAAAAGGCCAAGGCACGTGCCAAGGCTCCGCGTCGTCGCGCTAAGCGGTAGGCTGCCCGATTGGGCGGAAGCGGCTTGCGCCGAATATGCGAAGCGCATGCCAAAAGGTTATGAAGTGGAGCGGCTCTCCATCAAAAGCGCGAAGTTCAGCCTGCCGAAGAATTTCCGGGTGGTGGCATTGGATGAGAAAGGCAAGGATCTGACGACCGAGCAATTCTCCACGCTCCTGCGGCAGGAAACCGCGTTCGTGATCGGCGGTCCCGACGGATTGGACGACAAGGTCAAGAAACAGGCGGCGCTGGTCCTGCGCCTGTCCGCGCTCACGCTGCCGCACGCCCTGGCCCAGGTGGTGCTGCTCGAGCAGATTTACCGCGCCGCCACGCTCCTGACCGGGCATCCTTATCATCGCGCATGAGCAATATGATCCCGATCCCTGAGCGCGGCATTTACCTGGCCTCCCGCAGCCCCCGGCGCCGCGAGCTGCTGTCGCAGATCGGCGTGCGCTACCACCTGCTGCTGTTCCGTGAGCGGGTCGGCGAGAACCCGGACGTCGATGAGAGCGTGCTGGCCGGCGAAGCGCCCGCGGCTTATGTCGAGCGCATGGCGAAGGCCAAGGCCGAAGCCGGCTGGCGGCGCATGCTGCAACGGAACCTGCCGCCGGCGCCGGTGCTCGCCGCCGACACCACGGTGGCGGTCGAGGGACAGATTTTCGGCAAACCCGACAACCGCGCGCAAGCCGAGGAGATCCTCATGGCGCTCGCCGGCAAGCGCCATGAGGTGCTCACCGCGGTGGCGGTCAAGAACTACGAGCTGCTCGAGGTCGCGCTTTCGGTTTCGGAGGTGCAGCTCAAAGCCCTCTCCAAGGACGAGATCGCCCAGTACGTGGCGACCGGCGAGGCCGACGACAAGGCCGGCGCGTACGGCATCCAGGGACGCGCGGCGCGCTTCGTGGTCGAGCTTCGCGGCAGCTATTCCGGAGTGATGGGCCTGCCGCTCTACGA
The DNA here is from genome assembly GCA_965233195.1 of uncultured bacterium. GTDB lineage: Bacteria > Pseudomonadota > Gammaproteobacteria > Burkholderiales > SG8-39 > SCGC-AG-212-J23. Next base: position 38,128 of record CBDDSB010000042.1, read on the forward strand.
GACCAGCCAGCTCCTCGACAAGCTGCGTGAGCGAAGAAATCCTTATTAACGTCACGCCGCAGGAAACGCGCGTCGCCATCACCGGCGCCGGCGTGGTGCAGGAGCTGTTGATCGAGCGCGCGGCGAGTCGGGGACTGGTCGGCAACATCTACGTCGGGCGCGTGGCGCGCGTGCTGCCCGGCATGCAATCCGCGTTCATCGACATCGGCCTGGAGCGCGCCGCGTTCCTGCACGTGGGCGACATCCGCGCCAACGTCGAGCAGCCGATCGAGAACATCCTCGCCGAGGGCCAGCCGCTCCTGGTGCAGGTGCTGAAGGACCCGATCGGCTCCAAGGGCGCGCGGCTCTCGACCCAGGTGTCGATCGCCGGGCGCCTGCTGGTGTACCTGCCCGCCGCGTTTCCCGATGCGGACCCGCATATCGGCATCTCGCAAAAAATCGGCGATGAGAACAGCCGCGCCGCGCTGCGCGAGCGCGTGCGCGAGCTGCTGCCGGCCGACGAGAAGGGCGGCTTCATTGTGCGCACGCTCGCCGAAACCGCGTCGGAAGACGAGCTGCGCGCCGACCTCGCCTACCTGCGGCAACTGTGGGGCGCGGTCCGCGAACGTTCGCTGGGCGCGAAGCCGCCGCTGCTTCTGTATCAGGACCTGTCGCTCGCGCAGCGCGTGTTGCGCGACATGGTGATCACCGACACCGCGCGCGTGGTAATCGATTCGCGTGAGAACCACCAGAAGCTGGCGGCGTTCGCCGAAAAGTACATGCCGCAGGTACGCGGCCGCCTCGAGCACTACACCGGCGAGCGGCCGCTGTTCGATCTGTACAGCGTCGAGACCGAGATCGAGAAGGCGCTGTCGCGCCGGGTCGAGCTCAAGTCCGGCGGCACCCTGGTCATCGACCAGACCGAGGCGATGACCACCATCGACGTCAACACCGGCGGCTTCGTCGGCAGCCGCAACTTCGACGACACGGTGTTCAAGACCAACCTCGAGGCCGCGCAGGCCATCGCGCGCCAGCTGCGGCTGCGCAACCTCGGCGGCATCATCATCATCGACTTCATCGACATGGAGAGCGTGGAGCACCGTAACGCGGTGCTCGACGAGCTGCGTCGCGCGACGGCGCGCGACCGCACGCGTAGCACGCTCAACGGCTTCACCGCCCTGGGCCTGGTCGAGATGACGCGCAAGCGCACGCGCGAGTCGCTCGCGCACGTGCTATGCCAGCCATGCCCGACCTGCGCCGGACGCGGCGAAGTGCGCACCCCCCACACCGTTTGCTACGACATCCTGCGCGAGGTGCTGCGCGAGGCGCGCGCCTTCAACAACGCACGCGAGTACCGAGTCATCGCCGCGCAGCCGGTGATCGACCTGTTCCTCGAGGACGAAGCGAGCTCGCTCACCATGCTGTCGGACTTCATCGGCAAGCCGATCTCGCTGCAGGTGGAAACCGGCTATTCCCAGGAGCAATTCGACATCGTGCTGATGTAACATCGCCGGCTCGAAGGGGAAATGAGGAGGAGGACCCGCATGAAAGCCCCGCTTATCGCCATCGCCTGCCTGGCGCTCGCCGCCTGCGCCACCGCGCCGGATCCGCAGGCCCCCAAAGTCAAGGTCACGCCGCTCGGCAGCCACGACGGCGAGTTCTGCCCGCTCGACCGGGCGCTGGTATTCGAGGACCCGGACGGCACGCGCATCCTCTATGACGCCGGCCGCACGGTGCGCGGGCCGAACGACCCGCGCTTGGGCAGGATCGACGCGGTGCTGGTTAGCCATGTGCACGGCGACCACCTTGGCGACCTGATCCAGCCCTCGGCCAACGCCGGTGCCTGCCCGAAGCCGGACTTCTCGGTCAACGTGACGCCGAACTCCAACAGCGTGAACATCGTGCTCGGCAAGCAGGCGCCGCTCATCGTCGGCGGCGAGATGCATTCGTTCTTCCAGTCGAAGGTGCAATCGCTCGGCGGCGATCCGAACAAGCTGGTGCGACTGGTGCGCTTCGGCGCGCAGACCATGGTCGGCAAGGTGATGGTGGCAAGCGTGCCGGCGGTGCACTCGAACGGCCTGCCGCCCGCCTTCCTGCCGGCCGAGCAGGCGAAGATGTTCGCCGGCGGACTCACCGCCTACGTCGGCCCGCCGGGAGGCTTCGTGCTGCGCTTCTCGAACGGGCTCACCGCGTACTTGTCCGGCGATACCGGAATTACGGCCGAGCAAGACCTCGTGGTACGCGGCCACTACAAGGCCAATATGGTGGTGATGAATATCGGCGGCTTCCCGTTCACCACCGGCCCGACCGAGGCCGCCTATGTGGTGAACGACCTGGTGCGTCCGGCGTCGGTCATCGCCTCGCACGCCAACGAGCCCGCGACCGTGGGCGGCAAGCTCACCCCCACGAGCCGCACGGCCGCATTCCAGAAGGCGGCGAAGATGCCGGTGCACGTGCCGCTCAGCGGCAGGACGATGGAGTTCGACGGCAGCGGCCGCTGCACTGCGGGCTGTTGACCTGGGGAATGTGAGTCAGGAGATCTGCTTTGCCTCGGCGAGAAGGCTTGCGAGCCTCATCAAGGCGCGCAAGCTCTCCGCCACGGAGGTGATGAAGGCGTTCATCGCCCAGATCGAGCGCGTAAACCCGAAGGTCAACGCCATCGTCACCTTCCTGCCCGAGGAAGGCCTGAAGGCGGCGAAGGCCCTCGATCGCAAGAAGAACTTCGACGGCCCGTTCGCCGGCCTGCCGATCGCGATCAAGGACGTGATCGCCACCAAGGGCGTGCGCACCACCTGGGGCTCGCTCGTGCACAAGGACCATGTGCCGACCGAGGACCACATCATGGCCGAGCGCCTGAAAGCCGCCGGCGCGATCCTGATCGGCAAAACCAACACGCCGGAGTTCGGCGCCGGCTCACAGACCTTCAACAAGGTATTCGGCGCGACGCGCAATCCGTACGACCTGTCGAAGACCTGCGGCGGCTCCTCGGGCGGCGCCGGCGTGGCGGTGGCCACCGGCATGCTGCCCTTTGCGGATGGCGGTGACTTCGCCGCCTCGCTCCGCAACCCGGGCAACTACTGCAACGTAATCGGTTTCCGCCCTTCGACCGGGCGCGTGCCCGCCTATCCGCATCCTTATCCGTGGAGCAACCTGAGCGAGCTTGGCCCGATGGCGCGCACCGTCTCGGATGCAGCCTTTCTTCTTTCGGTGCAGGCAGGCCCTGACCGCCGGGCACCCACCTCGATCAGCGAGCCCGGCTCGATTTTCCTCAAGCCGCTAAAGCGCAGCTTCAAAAAAACCCGCGTTGCCTGGAGCCGCGATCTCGGGGGATTGCCTGTCGAAAAATCCGTTACGGCCGTATTGGAGCAACACAGAAAAACCTTCAAGGATATGGGCTGCATCGTCGAGGACGCGGAGCCCGATTTCACCGGCGCCACGGAGGCCTTCGAGTCGCTGCGCGCGCTCACCTGGCTGCACCGCGGCGGCGCGCTGCTGAAAGAGCACCGCGACAAGCTGAAGGACACGGTGATCTGGAACACCGAGGAAGGCTTCAAGCGCAGCGCCCAGGACATTGCGCGTGCCGAGAACCTGCGCAGCGCGATGTACCACCGCATGCGGCTGTTCCTCGAGAAGTATGACTTCTTCGTCTGCCCGGTGAACCAGCTGCCGCCCTTCCCCGTCGACCAGGATTACCCGAGGGAGATCGCCGGGGTGAAGATGACCAACTACCTCGACTGGATGAAGAGCTGCTACTACATCACCCTCACCACGCACCCGGCGATCTCGGTGCCCGCGGGATTCACCGACGACGGCCTGCCGGTGGGCATCCAGATCGTCGGCCGCTACCGCGACGACTTCGGCCTCCTGCAGTTCGCGCACGCTTTCGAGCAGGCGACCGAAGTCTGGAAGCGCAGGCCGCAGATCGCCGCCTAGCCGGATGTCGCTTCGCGTCGCCGCGCTCGCAGCCGCCGACCATCCGCGCTGGCTCGAGCTCGCGCGCGGCTACAAGGCGTTCTACAACACCCCGGTCACCGACGCCGAGTACCAGCGTGCCTGGAAGCGCCTGCTCGCCAACGACCGCGTCTGGGGCCTCGGTGCGCACTACGACGGGCACCTCGTCGGTATCACGCACTACCTGTTTCACAGCAGCTCCTGGAACGAGGAGGTCTGCTACCTGCAGGACCTGTTCGTCGATCCGGCGCTTCGCGGACGCGGCATCGCCCGGGCGCTGATCGAGGCCGTGGCCAAAGCAGCGCTGGCCCGGGGCGCGGAAAGGCTCTACTGGCTGACCCAGGAGCACAACGCCGCGGCGCGCGCGCTCTACGACAAAGTTGCGAAGTACAACCACTTCATCCGCTATGACTACCCGCTGCAGCTGGCCGTCGTCTGAGCTCGACATTGCCTACCACGACCAGGAGTGGGGCGTGCCGGTGCACGACGATCGCGTGCTGTTCGAGTTCCTCACGCTCGAAGGCGCGCAGGCCGGGCTGAGCTGGTCGACGATCCTCAGGAAGCGCGAGAACTACCGGCGCGCGTTCGCCGGCTTCGATCCGAAAAAGGTCGCGCGCTTCACTGCTGCTCGGAAAAAACTGTTGATGAAAGACGAAGGGATTGTGCGCAATCGGCTGAAGATCGATAGCACCGTCACCAACGCCCGTGCGTTCCTCGCGCTGCAGAAGGAATTCGGCTCCTTCGACCGGTATGTCTGGACCTTCGTCGGCGGCAAGCCCCTGCAGAACCGGCGCAAGGGCAAGGACATCCCGGCGCGCACGGCGCAATCCGATGCGCTGTCCCAGGACCTGCAGAAGCGCGGCTTCCGCTTCGTCGGCTCCACCATCTGCTATGCGTTCATGCAGGCGACCGGGATGGTGAACGACCACCTCGTCGGCTGCTACCGCTATCGCCAGGTCGCGATGGAATAATCCGCCGCCGGCAAACGTATCCAGCACTGCCCACTTACAAAACGGAGAAGGGAATGGAAGATTCGCGCAGGGACCTGAAGGACGACCACCTCAACAGCCTGCTGCCCGACGTACAGGTCGACCGGCGCGGCTTCATCGCGGGTTGCATCGCGGCCGGGTTCGCAGTCAGCGCCAATCCTGTCCTGGCGCAAGCGATCAAGACGCCGATGCACGGCCTCGAAGGCGGCGACGGAAAGGTCGGCGATATCCCGATCTACCACGCGGTGCCGCAAAAGGGCGGCAAGCGCCCGGTGGTGATCGTGATTCCGGAGATCTGGGGTTTGCACGAGTACCAAAAAGACATCTGCCGGCGCCTCGCCAAGGCGGGCTATTTCGGCGTGTCCCTCGATCCGTTCTTCCGCAGCGGTGACCTGTCAAAGGTCGCGGACATCAAGGAGGTTCTCGCCGGGGCGAACAGTCTTAGCGACCAGCAGGCGTTCGCCGACCTCGATGCGCTGGTGGCCTGGACGGAAAAGCACAAACGCGCGAACGCCGGCAAGCTCGGCCTCACTGGAATGTGTCGCGGCGGTCGCATGGTGTGGATGTATATCGCGCACAACAAGAAGGTCGATGCCGGCGTCGCCTGGTACGGCTCGTTGATGCCGATCCCGCCCGCGATGCCGAGCGGCCCGCTTGACGTGACTGACAAGATCGACCGGCCGGTGCTCGGCCTTTACGGCAGCGCCGACCAGGGCATTCCGATGGATCACGTCAACCGGTTGAAAGCCGGCTTGCAAGCGTTCGGCCACGACCAGAAGTCGCAAATTCACGTTTACGAAGGCATGCCGCACGCGTTTCACGCCGACTACCGGCCGAGCTACCGCAAGGAAGCGGCCGACGACGGATGGAAGCGCATGCTGGCGTGGTTCAAGAAGCACGGAGTGGCTTAAGCCAAATAAGGGCGCCTCTGGCGCCCTTCTCGTTTTTCAGCGCCGATGATCACCGTTCATCACCTCAACAACTCCCGCTCGCAGCGCATCCTCTGGCTGCTGGAGGAGCTTGGCCTCGAGTATGAGGTCAAGCGCTACCAGCGCGACCCACAGACCATGCTCGCGCCGCCGGAGCTGCGCGCGGTGCACCCGTTGGGCAAGTCGCCCGTGATCGTCGAGGGAGACATGGTGCTCGCCGAGTCCGGCGCGATCATCGAAACGCTCGCCGACCGTTACGGCGCCGGCAAGCTCGCGCCGGCGCCTGGCTCACCGGAGCGCGTGCGCTATCTGTATTGGCTGCATTTCGCCGAAGGCACCGCGCAGCCGCCGCTCCTGCTCAAGCTGCTGTTCGATCGGATCAAGAGCAAGGCGCCGTTCTTCGTCCGGCCGGTGGCGCGCGCGATCGCCGACAAGGCGCTCGGCACCTTCGTGCTGCCGAACATCGCGCGCAACCTGGATTTCATGGAAAGCGAGCTGGCGAAGAGTGAGTGGTTCGCCGGCCCGCAGTTCAGCGCTGCCGACATCCAGATGAGCTTTCCCCTCGAGGCGTCGCGCGCGCGCGGCGGGCTCGACGAGAAACGCCCGCGGCTGGTGCGTTTCCTGGAAAAAATCCATTCCCGGCCGGCGTACCTGCGTGCGGTCGAGCGCGGCGGGAACTACGCGCTGATGCGGTAGAACCGCTCAGTCGGCGTATTGGCCGGCCTTCTTGATAAGCGGCGCCCACTTGTCGATCTCCGCTTTCAGGTGGGCCTGCAGCGCGGCGGGGGTCTGCTTGTCGGCCGGGAAGGTCACCGCGCCCAGATCGTTGAAGCGCTGGTTCACCGTCTGGTCCTTCAGCGCTTCCTGCATCGACGACACCAGCTTGTCGAGCACCGGCTTGGGCGTGCCCTTGGGCGCGTACAGGCCGTGCCAGATGGCGACGTCGGCGTCTTTCAGTCCCTGCTCCTGCAGCGTCGGCAGATCCGGCAGCGAGGCGACGCGCTTCGGCGAGGTAATGGCGTAAGCCTTCACTTTGCCCGACTTGATGTGCGACGTGGTGCTGGTGGTCTGGTCGCACATGAAGTCCACCTGGCCGCCTAGCAGATCGTTCATCGCCGGGCCGGTTCCCTTGTACGGCACGGTGAGAAAGTCGGTCTGGATGGCGCTCATGAACAGCATGCCGCACAGATGCGACGCGGCGCCGATACCGGCGTTGGCGTAAGACACCTTGTCCTTGTTCTTCTTGATGTAGTCGAGAAACTCCTTGAAGTCCTTGGCCTGCATGGTCGGCTTGGCGATGATGGTCATCGGCACCTCGTTGACCAGGCCGATGTATTCGAAATCCGCCAGCGGGTTGTAGCGCAGGTTGCGGTACAGCGTCGGCGTGGTGGCCATGCCGATGTGATGGATGAGGATGGTGTAGCCGTCAGGCTTGGCGTTCTTTACCTGCTCGGGCCCGAGGATGCCGCCGGCGCTTGGGCGGTTCTCGACGATCACGGTCTGGCCGAGCGGCTTGCCCATCGCCTGGCCGAGCACGCGCGCGACGGTGTCGGTCGGCCCGCCGGCGGCGAACGGCACCACCATCGAGATGTTGCGATTCGGATACTGCTGCGCGGCGGCGCCGGCGGCGAACGCGGCAAGCGCAACCAGCGAGGAAAGGATTGAAATTCGCTTCATCGATTTTGCTCCAGAGGGTTGGCGCGCCCGGCGGGATTCGAACCCACGACCCTTGGCTTCGGAGGCCAATACTCTAATCCGCTGAGCTACGGGCGCCTCGAAATGGGCAGCGCAGAATAGCAGACTTTCACGCTAAAATCATGCCGTTACCAATAACGTAGCGCCCCTTCTCCCAGTGGACAACACGCACGATCAGCACGAGTCGTTCATCAAGACCCCGCAGCAGCTGGTCGTGGTGATTCTGCTTGCCTTCCTGGTGCCGATCATCGGCATTCTCCTGGTGGTGCAGCTCGTGCTGAACCGTCCGGGCGCCGACCCGAACGCGCTCACGCCCGAAGCAGTGAGCGCGCGCATCCAGCCCGTGGCGCGCATCGAACTGGGCGCGCCGAGCGCCGCGCCCGGCGCGCGCGCCGCCGCCGATATCGTGAAAAACACCTGCGCCGCCTGCCATCAGACGGGCGCGGCGAACGCGCCCAAGCTCGGCAACGCGGGAGACTGGGCGCCGCGCATCAAGACCGGCGTCAATGCGATGGTGCAATCGGTGATCAAGGGCAAGGGCGCGATGCCGCCTAAAGCAGGCGATCCCTCGCTCACCGACAACGAGATCCATAACGCCGTCGTCCTGATGGCCAATCAGGCGGGCGGGAAGTTCAAGGAAAAGCCTGCAGCCGCGCCGGCCAAGCAGGAGGCCGCAGCACCGGCGCAGCAGGCTGCCGCTACCGGCCAGAAGCTGGACGGCAAAGCCGTGTATGACAAGGTGTGCATTGCCTGCCATCAGGTGTCCGTCGCCAACTCGCCGAAGCTGGGCGACCAGGCCGCCTGGGCGCCGCGCATCAAGACCGGCATGGATTCGCTGGTGCAGTCGGTGATCAAGGGCAAGGGTGCAATGCCGCCCAAGGCCGGCAATCCGGCGCTCAACGACGCCGAGATCCGCGCCGCCGTGGACTTCATGGTTTCGCAATCCAAGTAGGGTGGGTTGGATCTCCTATTCGTCATCGACGCGCCGGAGTCCCTCAAGGCGTACAAGGACACCAGCGTCGCGATGATGCGCGCCGCGCAAAAGCGCGGCCATGCGGTGTGGGTATGCGAGCAGGAAAGTCTCCATTGGAAGCAAGGGCGCGTGAGTGCAGCGGCCCATCACATCCATCTCACGGACAACGACGAGGATTGGTATCGGCCGCACGAGGGCGCGACGCGACCGCTGACCGAATTCCGCGCAACGCTGATGCGCAAGGATCCGCCGTTCGACCTCGAATACGTCGCGAGCACCTGGCTGCTTTCTGCCGCGGAGCGCGAAGGCGCGAAGGTGTTCAACTCGCCGAAAGCGCTGCGCGAGCACAACGAGAAGTTCGCCATCGCCGAGTTTCCAAAGTTCACGGTGCCCTCCCTTGTTTCGCGCCGCATGGAGGATCTGCAGGCGTTCATCGAAGAGCACAAGATGACGGTGCTGAAGCGCCTGGACGGCATGGGCGGAACCGGCATCTTCGTGGTGCGGCATGACGATCCGAATCGCAACTCGATCGTGGAGACGATCTCGGCGCTGGGTACGCGCAGCGTGATGGCGCAGCGCTACATTCCGGAGATCAAGGAAGGCGACAAGCGCGTGCTGCTGATCGACGGCAAGCTGGTGCCCCACTGCCTGGCGCGCATCCCCAAGGCCGGGGAGTCGCGCGGCAACCTCGCCGCGGGCGCGCGCGGCGTGGCGCAGCCGATCACCAAGCGCCACCGGGAAATCGGCGAAGCACTCGGCCCGGTGCTTGCCAAGCGCGGACTCCTCCTGGTGGGGCTGGACGTGATCGGCGACTGGCTCACCGAAATCAACGTGACCAGCCCGACGTGCTTCCGCGAGATCCAGGACCAGACCGGGTTCGATGTCTCGGGAATGTTTCTGGAGTCTCTAGAACAGCAAACATGATCGGCGTCCTCCTCGTCACCCACGGCAGCATCGGCGAGGCGCTGTTGACGAGCGCTTCGCAGATCCTCGGGGCTCCGCCGCAGCAGGTGGCGACCCTGAGCGTGTGGCGGCAGGACGACCCGGATGACCTGGTGCTGCGCGCGCGCGAGCTGCTCGACGGCCTCGACGCCGGCGACGGCGTGCTGGTGCTCACCGACATCTTCGGCGCGACCCCCGGCAACGTGGTGTCCCGGCTGCTCGAGGACGGCAAGATCGAAGGCGTTTCGGGCGTGTCGCTGCCCATGCTGCTGCGCCTGCTGACCAGCAGGAATGGCTCGCTGAAGGGAGCGGTGCAAAGAGCGCTGTCGGGCGGCGCCGAGGGCGTAGTCCATATGAACAGCGACCGTTGCTGCGATGCCTAGCGTCGACGCCACTATTTTGAACAAGCTCGGCCTGCACGCGCGCGCCGCCGCCAAGCTCACGCATCTCGCCGGCAACTACCAGTGCGAGATCTGGCTTTCGCGCAGCGGCCGGCGCGTCAACGCGAAGAGCATCATGGGCGTGATGATGCTCGCCGCCGGCCAGGGCACCTCGGTGCTGATCGAGGCCGAAGGCGCCGATGCCGAGCAGGCGGTCGCGGCGCTCACCAAGCTGATCGCCGAGAAGTTCGGCGAAGGGGAATGAACTTCGTACTCCACGGTTATCCCGTGTCGAGCGGGATTACCGTGGGCAACGCCCATCTGGTTTCCACCGCGCGCCTGGAAGTGGCGCACTACGAGGTGGCGCCAGACGCGGTCGAGGCCGAGGTCGCGCGCTTCGACCGGGCGATGAAGACCGCGCAGGAAGGACTCGCCGCGCTCAAGGCCCACATTCCGGCGGGCTCGCCGGCGGAGTTCGAGGCCTTTCTCGACCTGCACCGCATGATCCTCAACGACTCGGCGCTGGCGCAGGCGCCGCGCGAGCTGATCCGCAAGCGGCGCGCGAACGCCGAGTGGGCGCTGGTGCAGGAGATGGAGCGCCTGGTCGAGCGCTTCGAGGAGATCGACGATCCCTACCTGCGCGAGCGCAAGGCCGACGTGCAGCAGGCGGTGGAGCGCGTGCTCGCGGCGCTGATGGGCGGCCAGACGCTCGTCGAGCCGGCGCTGTCGGAGGAGGAAAAGCTGATCGTGGTGGCGCACGACCTTTCGCCCGCCGACATGATCCTGTTCAAGAAGCACCACTTCGGCGGCTTCGTCACCGACGTCGGCGGCGTCACCTCGCACACCGCGATCGTCGCGCGCTCGCTCGGCATCCCGGCGATCGTCGGCCTGCACCATGCGCGGCAGATGATCAGCGAGGGCGAGACGCTGATCGTCGACGGCACGCGCGGCCTGCTGATCGTCGACCCCGATCCGATCGTGCTCGCGGAGTACCGCGCGCTGCAGGCCGAGCTCAAGGCGGAACGCAAGCGCCTGCGGCGCCTGAAGTCCACCCCCGCAACCACGGTCGACGGTACGCCGATCGAGCTGTTCGCCAATATCGAGTTGCCGCAGGACATGCACGAAGTCCTGGAGGCCGGCGCCGAGGGCGTGGGCCTGTTCCGCACCGAGTTCATGTTCCTCAACCGCAAGGAGCTACCGGGCGAGGAGGAGCAGTTCGAGGCCTACCGCGAGGTGGCCAAGGCGATGAAGGGCCGGCCGGTGGTGCTGCGCACCCTCGACCTGGGCGCGGACAAGGCGCTGAACAACGGCGACAGCGGCGCGTCCAAGCCCAACCCGGCGATGGGGCTGCGCGCGATCCGCTTCTGCCTCTCCGAGCCGCAGATGTTCCTCACGCAGCTGCGCGCCATCCTGCGCGCCTCGACGCACGGCAAGGTGAGGATCCTCCTGCCGATGCTCGCCCACGCGCACGAGATCGACCAGACCCTCACGCTGATCAACCAGGCGAAGGCGCAGCTCGACGAGCGGGGCCAGCGCTACGACCAGGAAATCATGGTCGGCGGCATGATCGAGATCCCGGCGGCGGCGCTCGCGCTGCCGATTTTCATGCGGCGCCTCAACTTCCTGTCGATCGGCACCAACGATCTCATCCAGTACACGCTCGCCATCGACCGCACCGACGATTCGGTGGCGCACCTTTATGATCCGCTGCACCCGGCGGTGCTGACGCTGGTGGCCGGCACGATCCAGACCGCGACCCGGGGCGGCATGCCGGTGGCGGTTTGTGGAGAAATGGCCGGCGACCTGATGCTCACCCGCCTGCTCCTCGGGCTCGGGCTGCGCAATTTCTCCATGCATCCGTCGCAGCTGCTGCCGATCAAGGAACGCATCCTGCACACCAACCTTGCCGAAGTGCAGGCGCTCGCGCAGCGCGTGCTGCGCGCCAGCGACCCGGCGAAGACCCGTGATTTGCTCTCGAAACTGAACGCGTAGGAGCTCCCGATGAAGCAGTGGATCCTCACCCTCATCGCTGCATTGGCCGTTCCACTCGCCCATGCGCAGACCTATCCCGCCCGCGCGGTGAAGCTGGTGGTGCCGTTCCCGGCCGGCAGCGCAACCGACCAGATCGCGCGCGTCATCGGCCAGCAGCTGCAGGAGTCGCTCGGCCAGCCGTTCGTGGTCGAGAACAAGCCCGGCGCGCAGGGGGCGATCGCCGCCACCGAGGTGGCGCGCGCCGCGCCCGACGGCTACACGCTGATGGTCGCCACCAACACGCCGCTGGCGGCCAACCCGAGCCTGTTCAAGAAGCTCAACTACGACCCGGTGAAGGACTTCGCGCCCGTCGCGCGGCTCGGCACGATCTCGTTCATGATCATGGTGCGGCCCGACTTCCCGGCGAAAAGCTTCAAGGAGTTCCTGAGCCACGCCAAGGCGAATCCGGGCAAGCTCTCGGCGGGCTACGGCTCGGCCGGGTCGCAGGTCTCGCAGGCCATGCTGCGCTCGATGGGCGGGATCGATTTCATCGACGTGCCGTACAAGGGCTTGCCGCAGGCCATCACCGACGTCCTCGGCGGCTCGCTCAGCTTCACCTTCGCCGACCAGGCCAACGCGCTCGCGCAGATCAAGGGCGGCAAGCTGCGCGGCCTCGCGGTCACCTCGCAGCGGCGCTCGGCGCTCGCACCCGACGTGCCGGCGATCGCCGAAGAGTTGCCGGGCTATGAGCTGATCGCCTGGTTCGCGCTGGTCGCGCCGGCCAACGTACCGCACGGGACGATTGCCCGCCTGCACGAGGTCGCCGCCAAGTCTCTCGCCAAGCCCGAGGTGAAGGCGCGCTTCGACGCCCTCGGCACCGACGTCGCGCCGATGAACCCCGGCGAGCTCGGCGCCTTCATTCGCTTGGAGATCGACAAGTGGGCGAAGATGGCCAAGGCGGCGGGAATACAGCCGGAATGAGCGGTCCGCTTCACGGGGTCCGCATCCTGGACCTCACGACCGTGGTGATGGGCCCGTACGCGACCCAGATCCTGGGCGACTTCGGCGCCGACGTGATCAAGGTCGAGCCGATCGAAGGCGACGTGATCCGCCAGGCGTGGCCGTTCCGCAACCCCGGCATGGGGGCCATCTTTCTCAACGTCAACCGCAACAAGCGCTCGGTGGCGCTCGACCTGAAGAAGCCGGCGGCGCTGCAGGCCTGCCTGGCGCTTGCGAAGACAGCGGACGTCCTGGTCTACAACATCCGGCCGCAGGCCATGGCGCGTCTCGGTTTGTCTTACGAAAAGGTTCGTTCGATGAATGAGCGAATCATCTATGTGGGCTGCTTCGGCTACAGCCAGCGCGGCCCCTATGCCGCCAAGGCGGCGTACGACGACATGATCCAGGGCGCCTCGGGCCTGCCCTGGCTGCTGCAGAAACAGGGAGCGCCGGAGCCGCGCTATGCGCCGATGATCGTCGCCGACCGCTCGGTCGGCCAGCAGGTGGCGAGCGCGGTCAGCGCGGCGCTCTACAGCCGCGAGAAGACCGGCAAGGGGCAGCGCGTCGACGTGCCCATGTGGGAGCACCTGCTGCAGATCGTGCTTTCCGACCACCTCGGCGGCTATACCTTCGACCCGCAGAAAGGCGAGCCTGGCTACGCGCGCATCCTTACGCCGGATCGGCGGCCTTATCAGACCGAGGACGGCTACGTCTGCGCGTTGATCTACAACGACAAGCAGTGGAAGGCGTTCTTCGACGTGATTGGCAGGCCCGAGCTGCTCTCGCGGCCGGAGTTTGCGACGCAGGAGGCGCGCAGCCAGAACTACCGCACCGCCTACGCCTTGGTGGCCGAGGAGATAAAGACTCGCACCACCGCCTTCTGGATCGAGGCGCTGGAGCGGGCCGACATCCCGGTGCAACGCATGAACTCGCTCGACGACATCGTCGCCGACCCGCACCTCAGCGCCATCGGCTACCTGCAGGTGGTCGACCACCCGAGCGAGGGTCGCATCCGCATGCTGGCGGTGCCTTCGGAATGGTCTGGCACCAGGCCGGAGTACCGGCGGCACGCGCCGCGCCTCGGCGAGCACACGCGCGAGGTGCTGCGCGAAGCAGGTATTGCCGACGGTGAGATCGACGGGTTGATCGCCAGCGGAGCGGCGAAATAACTTCGCTATAATCCGCGACGCGCCGATTTGAAGTCAGCTTGCGGGCGCCTAATAAATACCGCTAAAGAGACATGAACGCTCCTCACGCTCCCTCTTCCGTCGGCGCGGCCACCGCGCAGAAGGCGCATTTCGACCAGCCGATCCGCCTGCGCGGCGGCGCCGAGCTGCCGGCGTTCGACATTGCGTACGAAACCTATGGCACGTTGAATGCCGCGCGCTCCAACGCGGTGCTGGTCTGCCACGCGCTGAACGCCTCGCACCACGTCGCCGGCTACTACGAGGACGACAAGGCCAACGTCGGCTGGTGGGACAACCTGGTCGGACCCGGCAAGCCGCTCGACACCAACCGCTTCTTCGTCGTCGGCTCGAACTACCTCGGCAGCTGCTTCGGCTCGACCGGGCCGGCCTCGACCAACCCGGCCACCGGCAAGCCGTGGGGCGCGGAGTTCCCGGTGGTCACGGTCGAGGACTGGGTCGAGGCGCAGCGGCGCCTCGCCGACCAGCTCGGCATCGAGCGCTTCGCCGCGGTGATCGGCGGCTCGCTCGGCGCGATGCAGGCGCTGCAGTGGACGCTGTCCTATCCCGAGCGCGTGCGCCACTCCATCGTCATCGCCGCCGCCGCCAAGCTCACGCCGCAGAACATCGCCTTCAACGAGGTGGCGCGCCAGGCGATCATGACCGACCCGGATTTCCACGGCGGGCACTACTACGAGAAGGGGGTGGTGCCGGTGCGCGGCCTGCGCATCGCGCGCATGATCGGCCACATCACCTACCTCTCGGGCGAGGCGATGGCCGAGAAATTCGGCCGCCTGCTGCGCCGCGGGGCGCTCGGCTTCGACTTCGACACCGACTTCGAGGTCGAGTCGTACCTGCGCTACCAGGCCGACAAGTTCTCCACCTATTTCGACGCCAACACGTATCTACGCATCACCAAGGCGCTCGACTACTACGATCCCGCGAGCGACTTCGGCGGCGAGCTGACCAAGGCCTTGGCGCGCGCCAAGGCCGCGTTCCTGGTCGTCTCCTTCAAGTCCGACTGGCGCTTCACGCCGGCGCGCTCGCGCGAGATGGTACGCGCGCTGCTCGACAACCGGCGCATCGTCTCGTACCTCGAGCTCGACGCCCCGGGCGGACACGACGCCTTCCTGCTGGAAGACCCGCGCTACCACGGCGCGCTGCGCGCCTACTTCGCGAACATCGCGCTGTGAGATCCGACTTGTGAGGCCCGATCAGCAGGCGATCGTGCAGTGGGTGCCGCAAGGCGCGCGGGTGCTCGACCTGGGCTGCGGCGACGGCGCGCTGCTGCGCTCGCTATGGACGGAGCGCCAGGCGCCGGGCTACGGCGTGGAGATCGACGACGAAAGCGTGCTCGAGTGCGTGGCGAACGACGTCAACGTTCTGCAGGTCGACCTCGAAAGCGGCCTTTCGCTTTTTGCCGACGGCTCGTTCGACTGCGTCATCCTCTCCGAGACCCTGCAGACCATCCACCGCACCGAGTTCCTGCTGCGCGAAATGCTGCGCGTCGGGCGCGAGGGCATCGTCAGCTTCCCCAACTTCGGGCACTGGAACGCGCGCCTGCAGATCGCGCTCGGCCGCATGCCGGTGTCGGAGACACTCCCCTACGAGTGGTACGAGACGCCGAACGTCCACCACTGCACCATCACCGACTTCGAGGACCTCTGCCGCCGCGTCGGCATCCGCATCCGCGAGCGTGTGGTGCTGCACGACGGCAATCCCGTCACCCTGCTGCCCAACCTCCTCGGCAGCCTCGCGGTCTATCGCTGCACGGCCGGCTAGCCGCCTTCCTTGCCGGCCGAGCCAATGGAGATATCGGCGAGCCCCGAGCGCATCATGAACCAGAACAGGATCACGCCGGGGAAAGCGATCAGCGTGGTGAGCAGGTAGAAATTGACGTAGCCGATGGCGGTTATAAGGCCGCCGGCGGTGGTGCCGGTGAGGAAGCGCCCGGCGATGCTGGCGAGCGCGGAGAGCAGCGCGTACTGGGTCGCGGTGAAGCGCAGGTTGCACAGCGCTGACAGGTAGGCCACCACCGTCACGCCGCCGATGCCGCTCGCGAAGTTCTCGAAGCCGATCGCCGCGGCCATGCCGTAATTGGTGTGGCCCGCGGCCGCCAGCGCGGCAAAGCTGAGGTTCGATACCGCCATCAGGATCAGGCTGATGAGCACCGAGCGCTTCATCCCCAGCCGCGCGTACAGGATTCCGCCGACGAAGATGCCGATCAGCAGGGCGACGAAGCCGACGCCGATGTCATAGAACGCCACCTCGTCGTTGGTGAAGCCGAGGTCCTTGAACAGCAGCCGCAGCGTCAGGTTGGCGAGGGTGTCGCCGATCTTGTGGATCAGCACGAATAGCAGCACGACCAGGGCACCCTGGCGTCGCAGGAATTCCGCCAGCGGGCTGAAATAGGCGACCAGGGCTTCGACCATGCCGTGCGGCCTTGCCGGCTCGCGGTGCCGCGCCGGCTCGCCTATCACCACGCCGACCAGCATCGCCGGCAGCGCGAAGGCGGCGCAAGCCATATAGGCCGCAGTCCAGCCGATACGCGCGGCGAGGACCAGCGCCAGCGCCCCGGCGGCCGCGGAGCCGAGGCGCCAGCCGTACTGCGACATGCCCGAGCCCGCGCCGAGTTGTCGCGGCTCGAGCAGCTCGATGCGATAGGCGTCGATGATGATGTCGAAGGTGGCGCCCGCTACGCCGAGGGTGATGGCCGCGATCGCGACTAGGTAGAGCGAGTCCTCGGGATTCGCCACGCCCAGGAACGCGACCGCGAAGATCACCAGCACGCCGACCAGCCACAACCAGCTGCGACGCTGGCCGAAGCGCCCGATCAGCGGCAGCCGGACGTTGTCGACGATCGGCGCCCACAGGAACTTGAAGTTGTAGGCAAGAAAGGTGAGCGCGAAGGCGGTGACCGCGCTTTTGGTGACACCGTGCTGCGCGAGGCGCGTAGTCAGCGTCGCGCCGATCATCGCAAAGGTGAAGCCCGACGAGATGCCGAGGAACAGCGCGGCCAACGGCGCCGGTTCCAGGTACGGACGCACGCCGTCGGCGAGCCTAGCCACCGCTACAGCTCATGCTCGTAGTCGATGATGAGCGGCGCGTGGTCCGAGAAGCGCCTGGCCTTGTAGATCGACTCGCGCCGCGCGGTGGCGGCGATGCCGGGTGTGGCGATCTGGTAGTCGATGCGCCAGCCGACGTTCTTCTTCCACGCCTGGCCGCGGTTGGACCACCAGGTGTACTGGTCGGGCTTGTCGTTCAGCCGGCGGAACACGTCGACGAAGCCGAGGTCGTCGAACACGCGCGTGAGCCAGGCGCGCTCCTCGGGCAGGAAGCCGGAGTTCTTCTGGTTCGAGCGCCAGTTCTTCAGGTCGATCTCGCGGTGCGCGATGTTCCAGTCGCCGCAGAGGATGAGCTCATGGCCTCTTTTTTTCAGTTTTTCCAAATGCAAAACAAAACTCTTGAGGAAGCGGAACTTGGACGCCTGGCGATGCGGCCCGGCCGAGCCCGAAGGCATGTAGAGCGAGATCACCCATAGCTTGCCGAAGCGCGCCTCGACATAGCGGCCCTCGGCATCGAATTCGCGGCTCTTGAAGCCGCGGCTCACTTCGTCGGGCGTCTTGCGGCTGTACAGGGAAACGCCGCTGTAGCCTTTCTTTTCCGCGAACGCGTGGCAGGTCTGGAACACCTTCAAGCCATGGAGCTTGGCATCCAGGTCGATCTCCTGGCACTTCATCTCCTGCAGGCACACCACGTCGGCTCGCTGGCCGGCGAGCCAGCGGAACAGCCCTTTGCTTGCCGCCGAGCGAATGCCGTTGACGTTAAGGGTGATGACCCTCAAGACGCGGCGGGGAAGGACGAGACTCCGCCGTGCGCCGCGGACCATTTGGCCGGGGCGTGGAGAAAGGCTTCCACTTCGGCGATCTGCTCGCCGCCGAGGTAGCCGCCCTTCTTGACCACCGACAGGATGTCCCACCAGGTCGCGAGGTAGTGCAGCCGCACGTTGAGATCGGACAGAGTCTTTTTCGACTCGGGAAAGATGTCGTAGTAGAAGTTGACGAACACGTGGTCGACGAGCGCGCCGGCGGTGCGCAACGCCTGCACGAAATTGATCTTCGAGCGCCCGTCGGTGGTCAGATCCTCGACCAGCAGCGTGCGCGCGCCTTCGCGCACGTCGCCTTCGATCTGCGCGTTGCGGCCGAAGCCTTTCGGCTTCTTGCGCACGTACTGCATCGGCAGGTTCAGGCGGTCGGCGATCCACGCCGCGTAGGGAATTCCGGCGGTCTCGCCGCCGGCGACCACGTCAAACTGCTCGAAGCCGACGTCGCGCGCCAGCATGCCGGCGGCGAAGTCGACCAGCTGGGTACGGATGCGCGGGTAGAAGATGAGCTTGCGGCAGTCGATGTAGACCGGGCTCGCCCAACCGGAAGTGAAAATGAACGGCTTGTCCTGGAAAAACAGCACAGCTTTCACCTCGAGGAGCATCTTGGCGGTGGTCTCGGCCACCAGCGCCTTGTCGGCGAAGTGCATGTGCGGCGCGGATTTTAGCAGGTTAAAATGGTCCAAATTCGCGCTTGGGAGGGTTGCGATGAGAGCTCAGCTGGCAGTCTTGGCGGCGACCGCGCTGATCGGTGCGCCGCAGGTGGTCCTCGGGCAGTCGAAGGCCGGCGAGTACACCTATCGCTGCGTCGGCAACGACGGCAAGAAATACTACGGCTCGACGATTCCGAACGCGTGCCTCGGCCGGCCGCTCGAGCTCATCAACCAGCAGGGTCTGCTGGTGAAGCGCATCGACCCCGAGGGCGACGAGAAGGCAAGAGTCGCCAAGGAAGCCGCGGCGGAGAAGAAACGCGAGCTCGACGCCGCCACCAAGGAAGCACAGCGCCGCAGCCGCGCGCTGCTCGCCACCTACACGAGCGAGAAGGACATCGAGGAGTCGCGCGCCCGCGACCTGCGCAACCACGACAGGGGCGTGCAGGAAGTCGAGAAGCGGGTCGAAGACATCAGGAAACGCCAGGCGCGGTTCCAGAAGGAGCTCGAGCTGTTCAAGACCGCCGGCAAGGGCGAGCCGCCCACGCGCCTGAAAGAGGAAATCACCAACGCGGAGATCGACCTCAAGGCGCAAGAGACGCTGCTCGACGCGAAGAAGAAGGAAGCCGTTGGCATCAACGCGCGCTACGACGAGGACAAGCGGCGCTACAAGGAAGCCATCGGCCGGAAATAGGGTCAGACGCCGCGCTAACGGCTTAGCTTCTTCCGCAGGATTTCGTTCACCTGGGCCGGGTTGGCCCTGCCCTGGGTTGCCTTCATCACCTGCCCGACGAGCGAGTTGAACGCTTTGTCCTTGCCGGCGCGGTAGTCCTCCACCTGCTTCGCGTTCTTCGCCAGCACTTCGTCCACCAGCTTGTCGATCGCGCCGGCATCATTGATCTGCTTCAGGCCGCGCGTTTCGATCAGTTGGTCGACCGACCCTTCCTGGTTGAACATCGACCTCAGCAGATCCTTGGCGATCTTGCCGCTGATGGTTCCGTCCGCCACGCGCGTCTGCAGCGCGGCCACCTCCTGCGGCGAGACCGGGCTCTGCTCGAACGTGGAGCCCACGGCGTTCAGCAGTCCGGCGAGCTCACCGACCACGAGATTCGCTACCGCGTCGTAAGCCGCCCCGCCGGCGACGGCCTTTTCGAAGAACTCGGCGCGGTCGCGGCTGCCGACGAGCAGGACGGCAGCGTGCGCCGGGACGCCCTTTTCGACGTAACGCTGACGCTTCGCCTCCGGCAGCTCGGGCAAGCTGCGGCGCACCTGATTCAGCATTTCATCCGAGACCAGCACCGGCAGCAGATCCGGGTCCGGGAAGTAGCGGTAATCCTGCGCGTCTTCCTTGGACCGCATGGATCGGGTCTCGTTGCGGTCCGGGTCGTAGAGGCGCGTCTCCTGCTCGATCCTGCCGCCGTCCTCCAGGATCTCGATCTGGCGCGCGGCCTCGAACTCGATCGCCTGCTCCATGAAGCGGAACGAGTTGAGGTTTTTGATTTCGCACCGGGTACCCAGTTTTTCATTCAAACGACGTACAGAAACGTTTGCGTCGCACCGGAACGATCCTTCCTGCATGTTGCCGTCGCAGATCCCGATCCACATGACGAGCGCATGGAGCGTGCGCGCGTACGCCACCGCCTCCTGGGCGCCGCGCAGCTCCGGCTCGGACACGATCTCGAGCAGGGGAGTGCCCGCGCGGTTGAGGTCGATACCGGTCATGCCGTGGAACGCTTCGTGCAATGATTTGCCGGCGTCCTCTTCCAGGTGGGCGCGGGTCAGCCGCACCACCTTCTCGCCGATGCGCAGTTCTCCGCCCTGCACGATGGGGCTCTCGTACTGGCTGATCTGGTAGCCCTTCGGCAGGTCCGGATAGAAGTAGTTTTTGCGCGCGAACACCGAGCGCCGGTTGATGGTGCCGTTCACCGCCAGGCCAAAACGGATGGCGTGCTCGAGCGCGGCGCGGTTGAGCACCGGCAGCGTGCCGGGCAGCGCAAGGTCCACCGCGGAGGCTTGCGTGTTCGGCGGCGCGCCGAAATCGGTGGACGCGCCGGAGAAAATCTTGCTCCGGGTCAGCAATTGAGTGTGGGTCTCGATGCCGACGACGATTTCCCAGCTCATGGCTATCTCGCACCGTGCCGGAGCAACTCGCAGTTGCCGCGCCGATCGACGAGAAGCGGCTCGAGGTAGGCCTCCGGGCCGCATTGCGCAATGCAGCCCTCGGCGCTGAGAACGACGAAATTGCCGAGGTCGCGCAGCGTGACATGGCACCCGCCCGCCGAGAAGCGCAAGCCGCCCCGCATCGTGTCCTGCGTCAGGCCCGCCACGGTGCACGCTTGCCCGCCTGGCTCGAGGGCGCGCCATTCGAAAGCGTCCAGCTTGCCTTTGGCGACCTTGTAATTCAGCCGGGCCTGGTAGCGACCCTCTTTCGCCTCGCAGCGCACGGCGGCGTTGTAGCTCTCCATCGCCGGGAAGTCCTCGCTGAACTCGAACTCCTCGCGCAACTGTCCGCCGGTGCCGTGGCGTGCACCCTTGAATACACCGTCGCGCCAGGTACCGCGCAGCTCGCCGGTGCCGGGCCGGCCGAAGAGGATCGGCGTGGTGCCTTCCTTGAGAATGGTGACGCCGAGCTCCGGGCTGCGCTCGCCCTCGAGGAAGCGCCGCGCAAGGGTGGCAAGGATCACGTATTCGCCGGCAACGCGCCAGCCGCCGTCGGGCCGCTCGGTGGCGTGCAGGACGATGAGCGCGCTGCGCGTCCCGACCTTGCCGATGAGTTCACGCCGTTCTGATTTCTCCTGAGCAACGGCGCAAACCGCCAGCATGAAAAAGGCTATTCCGGTAAGCAACTTCACAGCGGCGTCTCCGTCGGCACTCGCCGATGCCAATCGGTCGCCTGCTGATACTGGTGCGCGACGCCGAGGAGCAGGCCCTCTGAGAAATGCTTGCCCATGAGCTGGATCCCGACCGGCAGGCCGGCGCTGTCGAACCCGCACGGGATGGAAAGGGCCGGCAGGCCGGCAAGCGGCGCCGGGATGGTGAATACATCCCCCAGGTACATCTGCACCGGGTCTTGCGTTTTGGTACCCAGCTCGAAGGCCGTGGTGGGCGCGGTCGGGCCGACGACGACATCGCACTTTTCAAAGGCGCGAGAAAAGTCGCGCGCCACCAGGCGGCGGATCTTCTGCGCCTGCAGGTAGTAGGCGTCGTAGTAGCCGTGCGAGAGGACGTAAGTGCCCACCAGGATGCGTCCCTTGACCTCGGCGCCGAAGCCCTCCGCGCGCGTGCGGCAATACATATCGATAAGGTCGCTGTATTCCTTGGCGCGATGTCCGTAGCGCACGCCGTCGAAGCGCGAGAGGTTCGACGATGCTTCGGCCGGCGCGATCACGTAGTACGCCGCGATCGCGACCCGGGTGTGCGGGAGCTCCACTTCGACCGCGCGCGCCCCTTGGTACTTGAACCAGTCGACGGCTTGCTCGACGGCCTTGCGCACGCCGGGCTCGATGCCTTCGCCGAAATATTCCTTCGGCAGGCCAACGCGCAGTCCATCCAACGAAGGTGAAAGATGCGCCGAGTAATCTTCCTTGGGCCGATGCACGCTGGTCGAGTCCCGTGCGTCATGTCCCACCATCACATTCATGAGCAGCGCCAGGTCCGCCGCGCTGCGCGCGATTGGCCCCGCCTGGTCGAGCGAGGAGGCGAAGGCGATCAGGCCATAGCGCGAAACCAGCCCGTACGTCGGGCGCAGGCCCGACACGCCGCTGAAGGCCGCCGGCTGGCGCACCGAGCCGCCGGTGTCGGTGCCGGTCGCCGCCGGCACCAGGCGAGCGGCCACCGCGGCGGCCGAGCCGCCCGAGGAGCCACCCGGCACGCGCCGCCGGTCCCACGGGTTGCGCACCGGACCGAAGTACGAATTCTCGTTCGACGACCCCATCGCGAACTCATCCATGTTGCACTTGCCGAGCGCCACCGCCCCCGCCGCGGTGAACTGCTCGACGACGTGCGCATCGTAGGGGCTGACGAAGTTCTCCAGCATGCGCGTGCCGCAGGTGGTGCGCAGGCCCTCGGTGCAGTAGATGTCCTTGTAGGCGAAGGGGACGCCGGTGAGCGGTGCGGCCGCGCCGCCGGCGCGCCGGGCATCGGCTTGCGCGGCGCGCTTGAGCGCCCCGGCCTCGTCCACGGTGATGAAGGCGTTGAGGTCCTTCAGCTTGCCGATGCGCGCGAGGAACACGCGCGTCAGCTCCACTGAAGAGACTTGCTTCGCGGCGAGGGCTGCGGAAAGCTCGGTAACCGAAAGGTTCAGCAACGGGGGGATTTGAAGGGGGATGATTCATCCTCCCCCTTTCCTTTCCTACTCTAGGACCTTGGGGACGAGGTACAAACCCTCTTCGACGGCGGGGGCGACGACTTGATAACTCTCGCGCCGGTCGGTTTCCGTGACGGAATCCACACGCAGGGGCTGAACCAGGTCCTGGGCATGCGCCATCGGCTCGACTCCGGCGGTGTCGACGCGGCGCATCTCGTCGATCAGGCCGAGGACGCGGTTCAGCCGTTCGGCGGCCGCGGAGGTTTCGCTGGCCTGCAGGTCGATGCGGGCAAGGCGGGCAAGGCGCCGGACCTGGTCGTCGGATAGCGACATTCTTTTCGGACTGGGAGAAGTGGGAGCGTTGCGTTATCTCCCGAAGCGGTCCTTAGCGTATCATAGCGGCCAGTTCGGACGGGCCTTGGCAGGGACCTAAGGCCCGGATAGCTAACGATAAAACGGCAGAACGGAAAAAGGCCTCTCGACCTTGCCCATGTTCGGATTCCTGCGCAGCTACTTCTCCAACGATCTCGCGATCGACCTTGGCACCGCCAACACGCTCATTTACGTCCGCGGCAAAGGCATCGTGCTGGACGAGCCTTCGGTCGTAGCCATTCGGCAAGAAGCTGGCCCGAACGGCAAGAAAACGATTCAGGCGGTGGGCAAGGAAGCGAAGCAAATGCTCGGCAAGACCCCGGGCAACATCATCGCCATCCGCCCGATGAAGGACGGCGTGATCGCCGACTTTACCGTCACCGAGCAGATGCTCAAGCAGTTCATCAAGAAGGTGCACGACAACAAACTGTTCTCGCCTTCGCCGCGCATCATCATTTGCGTGCCGTGCGGATCCACCCAAGTCGAGCGCCGCGCCATTCGGGAAAGTGCGATCGGAGCAGGCGCGGGCCAGGTGTATCTCATCGAGGAGCCGATGGCCGCGGCGATCGGCGCGGATCTGCCAGTCGCCGACGCGACCGGGTCGATGGTGGTCGACATCGGCGGCGGCACCACCGAGGTGGGCGTGATCTCGCTCGGCGGCATGGTGTACTCCGGCTCGGTGCGCGTCGGCGGTGACAAGTTCGACGAGGCGATCATCAACTACATCCGCCGCAACTACGGCATGCTGATCGGCGAGACCACGGCGGAGCTGATCAAGAAGGAGATCGGCTCGGCGTTTCCCGGCTCCGAAGTGCGCGAGATGGAAGTCAAAGGACGCAACCTCGCCGAAGGCATTCCGCGCAGCTTCACCATCAGCTCGAACGAAATCCTGGAAGCGCTCACCGAGCCGCTCAACCAGATCGTCTCGGCGGTGAAGTCGGCGCTGGAGCAAACGCCGCCCGAGCTCGGCGCGGACATCGCGGAAAAAGGCATGGTGCTTACCGGCGGCGGCGCGCTTCTGCGCGATCTCGACCGGCTCCTGATGGAAGAGACCGGCCTGCCGGTCATCGTGGCCGACGACCCGCTGACCTGCGTGGTCCGCGGCTCGGGCAAGGCGCTGGAGAAGATGGAGCACTTCGGCCCGATCTTCACCAACGACTGAGAATAGCGGGGGATGGAACACACCCCCCCGCCGTTCTTCAAGCGTGGGCCAGCACCGCTAGTCCGGCTGTTCTTCTTCGCTTCGCTTTCGCTCGCCCTGCTCGTGATCGACGCCCGCTTCCGTTACGCCGAAGGACTGCGCAGCTGGCTCGCGCTTGCCGCCTACCCGATCCAGCGCGTGGCGACCGCGCCGATCGACCTGCTGGGCGCGGTCGGCAGCTTCTTCTCCACGCAGACCCAGCTGGTGGAGGAAAACGCGCGCCTGCGCGCCAAGGCGATGGCCTACTCGCACGACGCGCAGCGCTACGAGGCGATCGAGGCCGAGGCCGCGCACCTGCGCCGACTGATCGGCGCCGCCGAGCGGCTGGAAGTGCGCGCGCTGACCGCCGAGGTGCTCTACCACGGCCGCGATCCGTATGCGCACCGCCTGTTCATCGACCGCGGCGCGACGCACGGCATCCGTCCCGGCAGCCCGGTGACCGACGAGTCCGGGGTCGTCGGCCAGGTGACGCGCGTGCACGCGCTGCTCTCGGAGGTGACACTGGTCACCGACCGCGACCAGGCAATTCCAGTACAAGTGGTACGCAATGGTCTGCGCGCGATTGCATTCGGCGGCGGCGCCTCGGGTACGCTCGAGCTTCGCTTCATGGCCGCCAACGCCGACATCCAGGGCAATGACCGCCTCGTCACTTCGGGGGTGGACGGCACCTATCCCCCGGGCCTGCCGGTGGCAACGGTGATGCGCATCGAGAAGGACGCCGAGAACGCCTTCGCGCGCGTGGTGTGCCGTCCGGCCGCGGGCGTCGACCGCGGCCGCTTCGTCCTCGTGCTGGCGGACGACGCCGTGCGCCCGGCGCGCCCGGAAGAAGCCGCCAAGGACAAGCGCGAGAAGCGCCGCGGTCGATTGAAAGATCCTGATGCTCGGTAGCTCGCAGATCCTGCAGCCGGTGCGCGTGAGCACGATCCTCATGTCGTTCGCGCTCGCCCTGTTCCTCAACTTCCTGCCGTGGCGCGACCTGCGGGTGATGCCGGATTTCGTCGCGCTGGTGCTGGTGTTCTGGTGCATACGCCAGCCGCGCCTGGTCGGCCTGGGGGCGGCCTGGGCGCTCGGCCTGATCACCGACGCCGGCAACGGCGTGTTGCTCGGGCAGCATGCCCTCGCCTACTCCATCCTCGCGTTCCTCGGCATCTGGCTTTCGCGGCGCATCCTGTGGTTCGGATTCGCGCTGCAGGCGCTGCACGTCGGCGCGATGCTGCTCGCGGCGCAGGCCGTGGCGCTGCTGGTGCGGGTGGTCGCGGGGGACAGCTTCCCGGGATGGGCGCTGTTCGTCGGACCGCTGTTCGGCGCACTGCTGTGGCCGATCGTCAGCTGGCTGCTGCTGATGCCGCAGCGCCGGGCCGAGCGGGAACAAACCATATGATGGGTACCGCGGAGATGCGCAACTCCGAGCGCGAGCTGCAGCAGTTCCAGCTGCGCATCGGCGTGGCGGGCATCGTGATGCTGATCGCCTTCGGCATCCTGGTCGCGCGCTTCTTCTTCCTCCAGGTGGTGCAGCACGAGCATTACCGCTCCAAGGCCGAGGACAACCGCATCTCGATCGTGCCGATCCCGCCCAACCGCGGCCTGATCACCGACCGCAACGGCGTGGTCGTGGCGCGCAACTATTCCGGCTACACGCTCGAGATCTTCCCGCGCCGGGTGAAGAGCGTGGAGGCGACCATCGACGAGCTCGCCGAGCTGATCGAAATCACGCCGCGCGACCGCGCGCGCTTCAAGCGGCTCACGGTCGAGACGCGCAACCCGGAGAGCCTGCCGATCCGCACGCGCCTCAGCGACGAAGACGTCGCCAAGTTCGCCGCCAACCGCTTCCGGTATGAGGGCGTGGAAATCAAGGCGCGCCTGTTCCGCCAATACCCGTTCGGCGACGTCGGCGCGCACGTCATCGGCTACATGGGGCGCATCAACAAGGACGACCAGGCCGCCCTCGAGACCGAGGGCGTCGATGCCAACTACCGCGGCACCGACTATATCGGCAGGAGCGGCGTGGAAGGCACTTACGAGCGCGAGCTGCACGGCACCACCGGATTCGAGCAGGTCGAGATCGACGCCGCCGGCCGCGGCATCCGCACGTTGCAGACCACCGCGGCGCAGGCCGGCAACAACGTCGTGCTCACGCTCGACATGCACCTGCAGCGCGTGGCCGAGAACGCGTTCGGCGAGCGCCGCGGCGCGATGGTGGCGATCGAGCCGGGCACTGGTGCGGTGCTGGCCTTGGTGTCCAAGCCGGGCTTCGACCTCAATCTCTTCGTCGACGGCATCGACCCGCAGTATTGGACGGAGCTCAACACCAATCCCGACCGGCCGCTCAACAACCGTGCCATCGCCGGCGTCTATCCGCCGGGGTCGACCTTCAAGCCGTTCATGGCGCTCGCCGCGCTGGAAATGGGCAAGCGTACGTACAAGAGCACGATCAACGACCCGGGCTACTTCATCTTCGGCGACCGCCGCTTCCGCGATTCCAAGCCCGGGGGCCACGGCGTCGTCGACCTGCACAAGTCGATCGTGGTGTCCTCCGACACGTACTACTACCAGCTCGCGAACGACATGGGCATCGACGCGATCGCGGCGTTCATGAAACAGCTCGGCCTTGGTCGGCGTACCGGCGTCGACCTGAATGGCGAAGCTACCGGCGTGCTGCCGTCGCCGGAGTGGAAGCAGGTGCGTTTCCGCCGTCCCGAGCAGCAGCGCTGGTATCCGGGCGAGACGATCTCAATAGGCATCGGTCAGGGCTACAACGCCTATACGCCGATCCAGCTCGCCCAGGCGATGGCGACGGTAGTGGCGAACGGCGCCATGTACCGGCCGCGGGTCGTCGGCCACATTGAGAACCCGCGCACGCGCGATCGACAGAACTTCGAGCCCGAGCTCGTGCAGCAGGTGCCGCTGAAGAGGGAGTACGTCGAGTTCGTGAAGCGCGCGATGGCCGGCGTCACCCTGGAAGGCACCGGCGCGCGCGCCTTCGCCAAGGCCGGTTACACGAGCGGCGGCAAGACCGGCACGGCGCAGGTCATCGCGATGAAACAGAACGAGAAGTACGACGAGAAAAAGATCGACGAGCGCCACCGCGACCACTCGCTGTACATCGCCTTCGCGCCGCTCGAGAACCCGATCATCGCGATGCTGGTGATCGTGGAGAACGGCGGCTTCGGCGCGCGCGCCGCGGCGCCGATCGCGCGCACGGTGCTCGACTATTACCTGCTCGGCAAGCTGCCGGCCGCGCTGCAGGCCGCGGAGCAGGAAGTCGACGACGACCGGGAGAGCGACTGATGGAGCTCGCGCGCTATCCCTGGCAGCGCATCGCCGGCCGCGTGGTCGAGGGTATCGATCCGCCGCTGCTAATGATCATCATGTCACTCTCGATGCTCGGTTTCGCGGCGCTGTTCTCGGCCACCTACGAAAGTCCCGGGCGCGTGGTGAACCAGATCATGCATATTTCGTTGGCGCTGTGTGCCATGTGGGTGACGGCGCAGATCGCGCCGCAGACGTTGATGCGCTTCGCAGTCCCCGCCTACGTCATCGGCATCGCCTTTCTCATCGCCGTGGCGCTGTTCGGCGATGTGGTGAACGGCGCACGCCGCTGGCTGCACGTCGGGGTGACGCGCTTCCAGCCCTCGGAGATGATGAAGCTCGCGCTGCCGATGATGCTGGCCTGGTACTTCCATCGGCGCGAAGCCACCTTGCGGCTGCGGGACTTCGCCGTGGCGGCGATCCTCCTCGTGGTGCCGTTCGGCCTGATCGTGCGCCAGCCCGACCTCGGTACCGCGGCGCTGGTCGGCGCGGCCGGCTTCTACGTCATCTTCTTCGCCGGCATCAGCTGGCGGCTGCTCGGCGGCCTGGCCGCGCTGTTCACCGTCGCCCTGTTTCCGCTCTGGGGCCTGCTGCACGACTATCAACGCCGACGCGTGCTCACGCTGCTCGACCCGACCCAGGATCCGCTCGGCGCCGGTTACCACATCATCCAGTCCACCATCGCGGTCGGCTCCGGCGGCATCTCGGGCAAGGGCTGGCTCAACGGCACGCAGGCGCATCTCGAGTTCATCCCCGAACGCCACACCGACTTCATCTTCGCGGTGTACTCAGAAGAATTCGGTCTGATCGGCAACCTCGTCCTGCTGCTGCTCTACATCCTGCTCATCGGCCGCGGCCTGGTAATCGCCGCCAACGCGGCCACGGTATTCGCCCGCCTGATTGCCGGCTCCATGACGCTCATGTTCTTCACCTATGCGTTCGTCAATATGGGCATGGTGTCGGGCATCCTGCCGGTGGTCGGCGTACCACTACCCTTCCTTTCCTACGGCGGCACCGCGCTTCTAACCCTCTTCATCGGCGCCGGCATCCTGATGAGCGTGCAACGGCACCGGAAGCTGGTGCAGACCTGAGATTGCGGCAAAGCAGCATTTTTTAAAAGTCCAGGCCGCATTGTGAAACGGGGGTGCCCTAAGCTCCTGTAAAGCCTTGTTTTTGTGCCAGACAAATGGGCTATGGCGCGTGTTGCTGCGCGCCATGTGCAGAGCGTAGCTTGGCGAGGTCGCCAACTACCGAGGACTGCACGCCGATGAGCCAGGATTTAAAAGAAGAGCTGAAGCAAGACTGGGTTCAAAACCCCCGCTGGACGGACGTCAAACGCGGCTATAGCGCCGAAGACGTCGTGCGCTTGCGCGGCAGCGTGAAAGTCGAGCACACACTCGCCACGCTCGGCGCGCAGAAGCTGTGGAAGCTGTGCACCGAGACTCCGTATGTGCACACGCTCGGCGCGCTCACCGGCAACCAGGCCATGCAACAGGTGCGCGCCGGCGTGCCGGCGATCTATCTCTCGGGCTGGCAGGTGGCGGCCGACGCGAACGATTCGCTGCACATGTATCCGGATCAGTCGCTGTATGCGGTGTCTTCGGTGCCCACCGTCGTCAAGCGCATCAATAACGCGCTGCTGCGCGCCGATCAGATTCAAACGATGGAAGGCAAGGGCGATATCGACTGGCTCGCGCCGATCGTCGCGGACGCCGAGTCCGGCTTCGGCGGCGTGCTCAATGCCTTCGAGCTGATGAAGTCGATGATCGAGGCCGGCGCCGCCGGCGTGCATTTCGAGGACCAGCTCGCCTCGGTGAAGAAGTGCGGCCACATGGGCGGCAAGGTGCTGGTGCCGACGCAGGAAGCGGTGCAGAAGCTGATCGCCGCGCGCCTGGCGGCCGACGTGATGGGCGTGCCTACGGTGCTTCTGGCGCGTACCGACGCCGAAGCAGCCGACATCGTCACCACCGATGTAGACGAGAACGACAAGCCCTTCCTCACCGGCGAGCGTACCTCCGAGGGCTTCTACAAGACCCGCAAGGGATTCGACCAGGCGCTCTCCCGCGGACTCGCGTATGCCGAGTACGCGGACATGGTGTGGTGCGAGACTGGAACACCCGATCTCGCCTTCGCGAAAAAATTCGCTGAAGGTATCCGCCGCAAATACCCGGAGAAGATGCTGGCTTATAACTGCTCGCCGTCCTTCAACTGGAAACGCAACCTCGACGATTCGACCATCGCGAAGTTCCAGCGCGAGCTCGGTGCGATGGGCTACAAGTTCCAGTTCATCACTCTGGCCGGCTTCCACTCGCTCAACTACTCGATGTTCGAGCTCGCGCACGGCTACGCGCGCAATGACATGAGCGCCTTCGTCGAGCTGCAGCAGAAGGAGTTCGCCGCTGCCGAGAAGGGCTTCACCGCGGTCAAGCACCAGCGCGAAGTCGGCACCGGCTACTTCGACGAGATCACCCAGGTCGTGACCGGCGGCAAGGCGTCGACCACCGCGCTGCACGGCTCGACCGAGGACGAGCAATTCTTCGACTCGCAGAAAAAGCCGAAGCTCGCCGCGGCGTAGATTTCGCCGCCCAGGTCGCGCGCGCGATCCTGGCGGGGTTCGACCGCCACTACCGCCTGTTTCGCGACGCGGCGGTCGAGGCCGGCGGCTTGTTCGAGCGCGCGGCCTGGCCGCAGCTGCGATCGCTCGCGCGCGAGCGCATTCAGATGTACGACAAGCGCGTCGAGGAGGCGGTCGCCGAGCTGCGCAGCCGCTTCCCCGAGGCCGAGCGCGACGAGACGCTGTGGTCTGGCATCAAGCTCGCCTACATCGCTCTGCTGCACGAGCATCGGCAGCCGGAGTGCGCCGAGACTTTCTACAATTCGGTTGCCTGCCAGGTGCTGCACCGGCGCTACTACCACAACGACTACATCTTCTGGCGCCCGGCGGTCGCCACCGAGCACCTCGAAGGCGAAGCGCCCAGCTACCGCTGCTTCTACCCCTTGCAGCGCGGCTTGCGTGCCAGCCTGCGCGAGATCGGCGCCAGCTTCAATCTGCAAAATCGCTGGGAGGACCCGCAGCGCGACCTGCGCAACGTGATCCGCGCGCTGCGCCCGCATTTCCCAAAACCCGCGCGTGCCCAACCCGACGTGCAGATCCAGGTGCTGTGCTCGCTGTTTTTCCGCAACAAGGCCGCCTACGTCATCGGCCGCATGATTAACGCGCACCGCGAGATCCCATTCGCGGTGCCGATCCTGCAGAACGAGCGCGGCGAGATCTACCTCGACACCCTGCTGGTGGGCGAGGACCAGCTGCTGGTGCTGTTCTCCTTCGCGCGCGCCTATTTCTTCGTCGACATGGAGGTGCCGGCGGCCTACATCTCCTTCCTGCGCTGGCTGATGCCGCGCAAGCCGCGCACCGAGCTGTACATGTCGGTCGGGCTGGCCAAGCAGGGCAAGACGCTGTTCTACCGCGACCTGCACTACCACCTGAAGCATTCGACCGACCGCTTCACCTTCGCTCCGGGCATCAAGGGCATGGTGATGCTGGTGTTCACGCTGCCCTCGTTCCCGTATGTGTTCAAGCTGATCCGCGACCGCTTCGCGCCGCCGAAGGAGGTCGACCGCCAGACGGTGCTCGACCGCTACCTGATGGTGAAGCTGCACGACCGCGTCGGGCGCATGGCCGACACTCTGGAATATTCGCTGGTCGCCCTGCCGCTGGAGCGTTTTGACACCGCGCTACTGCAGGAGCTGCGACGCGAGTGCGCTTCCACGGTCGAAGTCGACGGCGACCAGCTGGTGCTCGGCCATGTGTACATCGAGCGGCGCATGCAGCCGCTCAATTTGCACGTCGAGGAATGCCGGCGCGATGGCGACGAGCCCCGACTGCGCAGCGCGCTTCGCGAGTATGGAAATGCGATCAAGGAGCTCGCTGGCGCCGGCATCTTTCCCGGCGACATGCTGCTGAAGAATTTCGGCATCACGCGCCACGACCGCGTGGTGTTCTACGACTACGACGAGATCCAGCCGATCGGCGAGGTCAGCTTCCGCCGCATCCCGCCGGCAAGGACCTACGAGGAGGAGCTCGCCGCCGAGCCGTACTGGCGCGTAGGCGAAGGCGATGTCTTTCCGGAGCAGTTCGACCGCTTCCTGGTGAGCGACCCCCGCGCCCGGGAGATCTTTTACGAATACCACCGCGACCTGCTCGATCCCGCGTTCTGGGCGGGGAAGCAGGAGCGTGTGCGTGCCGGAGAGCAGGAGGACGTCTTCCCCTACCCCGAGGAAATGCGGTTTCCTAGAAGGTAGCGGCGGCCACGCGCAGCGCCCCGACCGGGAACAGCAGCACTTGCAGGATGACGAGCAGGATGAGGGGCGTGAGGTCCACGCCGCCCAGCGGCGGGATGAAGCGGCGCAGCGGCCGCAGGAACGGGCGGGTGATGGTGTCGAAAGCCGGCCCCACCGGGGTGTACGGATTCACCCACGACAACACCGCCTGGACGATCACCGCAAATATCAGGATGTAGAGGCTGTAGCGCAGCAGGTCTACCGCGGCAATGCCAGCCAATGCCATCGCGCTGACCTCCGCCCCGACAATCTCCGTTTGTATCCAGAGACTGGCGCCCTGCACCAGCCAGGCGAGAAGCAGCGTCGCCAGATCGAGCCCGGCGAGACCCGGGATCACGCGCCGCACCGGCAGCACCAGGAAGCTCGTCGTCGCAAGCACGAACTCGCCGACCGGATTGCGGAAGGGCACGCGCAGCCACTGGAAGTGAAAGCGCGCGAGCAGCACGAACACGAAGAAGCTCGCCACCGCGTCGACCAGGAACACGCCGATCTGCGCGAACATCTAATCGTTTGCCTCTTTGCCGAGCTCCTCGCCGAGCTCGGTCGCGCGGCGGCTCGCCGCCTCCACCGCGCGCCGGAAGCGCTCGGCGAGTTTTTCCTCCTCGAATACGTTCAGCGCCGCTTCGGTGGTCCCGCCCTTGGAGGTCACGTTCTTGCGCAGGATCGCGGGCGGCTCGCTGCTCGAGGCAGCCAGCTTGGCTGCGCCAAGGATGGTGTGCAAAGCCAGCTTCTTGGCCACGTCAGGTGCAATGCCCAGCTTTTCAGCCGACGCCGCGAGTTGTTCCAGCATCCAGAACACATAGGCAGGACCGCTCGCCGATACGGCGGTCACCGGGTCGAGCAGGCGTTCCTCCGGTACCCACACTGCCTCGCCCACGGCCGTGAGGATCGTTTCGGCTTTCTTTCTCTCTTCGGCGCTCACTTCCGGCAACGCATACAGTCCGGCGATGCCGGCGCCGATGAGCGCCGGCGTGTTGGGCATGCAGCGCACCAGCCTGCGGTGTCCGCCGAGCCAGCGCGACAGGGTTTTCAAGGTCAGGCCGGCGGCAATGCTGATCAGCAGCTGCTGCTGCACGCTGATCGATGCCACCGCGCTCTTTGCGTCCTGCGGCTTGACGGCGAGGACCACCACTTCGGCGCGCTGCATCTCCGCGTCTGGCGCGGTGGCCACATGCACCGGATAGCGCGATGCGAGGCGCTCGCGCGCGACCGGGCTCACCTCGACCACCGAGATGGAACGCGCGTCTGTCCCCTTGGCGATCAGGCCGCCGATCAGCGCGGCCGCCATGTTGCCGCCGCCCAGGAAGGCGATCCTCACGTTGCGCTCTTCTGCGAATTGCGCGGCCCGAAGATCGCGGTGCCAATGCGCACCATTGTCGCTCCCTCAGCCAGCGCCATATCCAGGTCGTCGGACATGCCCATGGACAGCGTGTCGATGCCGAACTCGGCCTTCAACTGGTCAAACACATGCCTTACCGCTGCATAGCGTGAGCGATCGGCTCCCGGCTCGGGGATGGCCATCAACCCTCGCAACCGCAGCCGGGGCAGATTGGTTACGGCCTGAGCCAGTGCCCGCGCATCGGCCGGCTCGACGCCGCTCTTGCTCACTTCGCCTGAAACGTTCACCTGAATCAGCACGTTGAGCGGCGCGAGGGACGCAGGACGCTGCTCCGAGAGCCGGCGTGCAATTTTTTCACTGGCCACAGTTTGCACCCAGTCGAAGCGCTCCGCCGCGAGGCGCGTCTTGTTGCTTTGGAGCGGCCCGATAAGATGCCACTCGAGCGGCGGCAACACGTCCATTTTTTGCACCGCCTCCTGCACGTAGTTCTCGCCGAAGCGTTTTTCACCCGCCGCCACCGCTTCCCTGATGCGCTCGACCGGCTGCGCCTTCGACACTGCCAACAAAGTCACTCCCTGAGCGCGCGCCAGGCGTGCTTTCACAACTTGCAGGTTTTCCGCGATTGTTGCCATAATGCGTTGAAGAAGCGAAGAAAAACCCTTCGCCGCTCCACCGGGAGGATTGTAATGGATCTCACTGAACTGCTCGCCTTCGTGGTCAAGAACAAGGCGTCCGACCTGCATCTGTCGTCCGGGCTGCCGCCGATGATCCGCGTGCACGGCGACGTGCGGCGCATCAACGTGCCGCCGATGGAGCACAAGGAAGTGCACGGCATGATCTACGACATCATGAACGACGGGCAGCGCAAGTTCTACGAGGAGAACCTCGAGTGCGACTTCTCGTTCGCGGTGCCCAACCTGGCGCGCTTCCGCGTGAATGCCTTCGTCCAGCAGCGCGGCGCCGCGGCGGTGATGCGGACCATCCCGTCGAAGATCCTGTCGCTCGCCGACCTCAAGTGCCCGAAGATCTTCGAGGAGATCGCCGACCAGCCGCGCGGCATCGTGCTGGTGACCGGGCCCACCGGCTCGGGAAAGTCCACCACGCTGGCCGGCATGGTCAATCACATCAACGAAAACGAGCAGGGCCACATCCTGACCATCGAGGACCCGATCGAGTTCGTGCATGAGTCGAAAAAGTGCCTGATCAACCAGCGCGAGGTCGGGCCGCACACGCTGTCGTTCTCGAACGCGCTGCGCAGCGCGCTGCGCGAGGACCCGGACGTGATCCTGGTGGGCGAGATGCGCGACCTGGAAACCATCCGCCTCGCGCTCTCCGGCGCCGAGACCGGCCACCTGGTGTTCGGCACGCTGCACACCTCGTCCGCGGCCAAGACCATCGACCGGATCGTCGACGTGTTCCCGGCGGCGGAGAAAGAGATGGTGCGCGCGATGCTGTCGGAGTCGATCCGCGCGGTCATCTCGCAAACCCTGCTCAAGACCAAGGACGGCTCGGGGCGCTGCGCGGCGCACGAGATCATGATCGGCACCCCCGCGATCCGCAACCTGATCCGCGAGAACAAGATCGCGCAGATGTACTCGTCGATCCAGACCGGGCGCCAGATCGGCATGCAGACGCTCGACCAGAACCTGCAGGAGCTGGTGCAGAGGAACATCATTTCGTCGGCTGAAGCACGCAGCAAGGCCGCCAACAAGGACAACTTCGCGGGATAGAGGGGAACCTGAGCATGGAAAGAGAACAAGCCACAAAGTTCATCTACGACCTGCTGCGCGCTCTGGTCGCGAAGAAGGGCTCCGATCTGTTCATCACCGCCGGCTTCCCGCCGGCGATGAAGATCGACGGCAAGATGACCCCGGTGTCCCAGCAGGCGCTCACCGCCCAGCACACCTCGATGCTCTGCCGCGCGGTGATGAACGACAAGCAGGCCGCCGAGTTCGAGGCGAAGAAGGAGTGCAACTTCGCCATCAACCCGGCCGGCATCGGCCGCTTCCGCGTCAACACCTTCGTGCAGATGGGCTGCGTCGGCATGGTGCTGCGCGTGATCACCACGACCATCCCCGGCTTCGACGACCTGAAGCTGCCGCCGGTGCTGAAGGACGTGGCGATGACCAAGCGCGGCCTGGTGATCTTCGTCGGCGGCACCGGCTCAGGCAAATCGACCTCGCTCGCCGCGATGATCGGCTACCGCAACGAGAACTCGCATGGCCACATCATCACCATCGAGGACCCGGTCGAGTACGTGCACCCCCACAAGAACTGCCTCATCACCCAGCGCGAGGTCGGCGTGGACACCGACTCGTGGGAGGCGGCGCTC